>JAEZMV010000016.1 GCA_023414875.1 Bacillota bacterium
CCGTCCGGCTTCCTTCAGATTCGTAGTCACCCACGACACCCTTGCCATTGGCTATGTCCTTCCTACTACCAGGCGGACTCGGGACTTACACCCGTTGAAACGTGCGCCCGCCGGGCGCACCAAAAAAGAGAGTATCCTTATGTATTAATCGGATACTCTCTTCACTTAACACGATCCATTCTTTTTTTGGTACTGCCATCTCATTTTCAGAATATGCTTTGATCAATATCGCAAAGCCTTTGGTGGTCAGTACCTACCATTGAACTCTGTTTGAGGTGTTCCATCTAAATTGTTTGGTGGTTAGTACCGTCCTTTCTTAATTTTTTGAGGTAAATCGCTTACGTTTTCGGCGGTCTGTACCTTCCTTTCATTAAAATAAGGTTAATACAAAAAGTAAAACATAAAGCTAAAACAAAAACTAAAACTTGAAACATAAACTTAAAGTTGAAACTTAAAACTTAAAACTTGAAACTTAAAACTTAAAACTTAAAACTTAAAACTTGAAACTTGAAACTTGAAACTTGAAACTTGAAGCTTAAACTTAAAACTTAAAACTTAAAACTTAAAACTTAAAACTATATCTATGTAATCCCTCCTATTACCGAAGGTAATTACCTTTGGGTAAATCAGCTTACTACTTCATTGGACTCACACCCTTCATCTAAGATAATTTCTAGTAACAATTATTTATTAATTTGTTTCTATGAGTTTATTTTACATTGCAAATTACATTTTGTCAATACTATTATCTGATATTTTAAATATATTTTTATTATTGATTGTCATTAATATTAAATTATGTCATTATTACAACTTTATGGTTGTATTATCTATTATTTGAAATGGTTATTACCTTTTTTAGTAACTATTATCCCACTATTATTTAATAATCCGATATTTATTCCCTTGAATATTAAACAGTTGCAATAATTCTTTACTAATAATGGATTGAATTTTTAAAGCTTCTAGAGTACAATATCTAGTTAGGATATACAAATCATAACAACATACGGAGGTGTCTATGAAACATATCATCAGTCCTACTGACCTTACTGTTTCTGAGCTGAATGAGCTGCTTGAATTGTCCGAAGAAATCATACAAAACCCGAAAAAGTTTTCGGACGTGTGTCGGGGAAAAAAACTAGCTACTTTATTCTATGAACCAAGTACCAGAACCCGACTTAGTTTTGAGGCTGCAATGCTTAATCTTGGTGGTAACATCTTAGGATTCGCCTCCGCTGATTCCAGTTCGGCATCCAAAGGTGAGAGTGTCGCCGATACCATTCGAGTTATTTCATCTTATGCTGATATTTGTGCTATTCGCCATCCAAAGGAAGGCGCTCCCCTTGTTGCTTCTACCTATTCTTCTATTCCTGTAATCAATGCCGGTGACGGCGGTCATAATCATCCCACCCAAACATTTACTGATTTATTAACAATAAAGAATCTAAAAGGACGATTAAATCAATTAACCGTTGGTTTTTGTGGTGACTTAAAATTCGGCCGTACCGTTCATTCTTTGATTAATGCTTTAGCTCGATATGAAAATATTAATTTCGTCTTGATTTCACCGGAAGAGCTTCGAATTCCAACATATATTCGGGAGGAAGTACTTCATACGAAGCATATCCCATTCGAAGAAACCAGAAACTTAGAAGAAGCTATGCCAAAGCTTGATATACTCTATATGACCAGAGTACAGAGAGAACGTTTCTTCAACGAGGAGGATTATATCCGATTAAAGGATATTTACATTCTCGACGAGAAGAAAATGGTACATGCGAAGAAAGATATGCTGGTTCTTCATCCCCTTCCAAGGGTAAATGAGATCGCTACTGAGGTTGATGACGATCCCCGTGCCGTATATTTTAAACAAGCAGAGTTTGGAGTGTATGTTAGAATGGCGTTGATTATGAAGTTGCTGGAGGTGAAATAATGCTGAATATTGGAGTATTAAATCAGGGAATTGTAATTGACCATATCAAAGCAGGAGGAGCAATGAACATCTACACCTATCTCGATCTTGAGAACAAGGATTGCTCCGTTGCCATAATTAAAAATGCGAAAAGCAATAAGATGGGTAAGAAAGATATCATTAAAATCGAAGGAACCTTAGAGGATTTGGATCTTGATATTCTGGGTGCACTCGATCATCAAATCACAATAAATATAATTGAAAGCGGCGTCATTACTGAGAAGAAAAATCCCAAGTTACCTGATAGGGTTACCAATATCTTAAAATGCAAAAATCCAAGATGTATCACCTCCGTGGAACCCGGCTTAACACATTCCTTTAAGCTGACTGATCGTGCAAATGGTAAATACCGCTGTATTTACTGCGAACAGGCTTTTGATCGCAGATAAATGAACTCAAAAAACCCATAGATGAAACACTTTTCTAGTGTCCATTCTATGGGCTTTTTATATAACTCCACAATCATGCAGTACCTTATTTTTGATGTATGATACGATATTCATAAGCTATATCAGATAATATTTAATAATTTAACCTTTCCTCTATTACATTCCAATTGATATTGTTCATAAAGTTATTTATGTAATCAGCCTTTTTATCTGCATATTGAAGAAAATAAGCATGTTCGTACATATCAAGAACTAAAATTGGTGCTGAATACGCAATATTACCTACGTCATGTGCATCAAGGCTAATATTACGGAGTCTTTGACTTCTTTGATCATAGGATAGCACTGCCCATCCTCTGCTGGCTTTGGCGGTTGCAATAAAATCCGCCTGCCAGTTCTGAATATTTCCAAAATCATTTTCAAGCATTTCTCTGGTCGTCGGCTGAGGTTTTGCAGTATTACCCCCAATATTCTCAAAGTAAAGTTCATGCAGTATGACTCCGTTCAAAGCATAGGTCTCACCACGCTTCAATTCTCTGTAATAACTGAAGGTTGTATTCGACTGGTCTCTTTGTGCATTCCCATGCAGAAGTTCTGCATCAACTTTATTGATGCTTGTAACATAACCTTCATATAACCTCATATGAGCTTCAAATTGCTCTCTGTTAATCACTTTAATATCATCGGTATAAGTAAACGGTACTTTTTCTATCATGTCAATACTCCTTCACATTCTATACTTGTGCATATCCTTTATATCATACGATGGCTTATCCGTTTTTATGCAAATAGAATATTACTTTTTGGAACTCAAGCCTATTTCTACTAAAATATTCCTGTTATCTTATAAAAATTATGATATAATATCTTAAATATTGGCAAGACCAAAATATTAAATGTAATGGAAAGAGGTTGATCATGTTTATTACAAAAGTTGATTTAATTGATTTAGAACAAATCCTTAAACTTCAATACTTAGCATACCAGAGTGAGGCAAGGCTTCATAACAATTATTCAATACCACCTTTAGTGCAGACCATTGAAGAGGTTCAGAAGGAATTCCAGGACGGCATTATACTAAAAGCAACTGACGATGCCGGAGTAATAATTGGTTCCGTGCGCGGTTATACTAAGGACAATACTCTCTACATAGGAAAATTGATCGTACATCCAGAGTATCAGGGGAGGGGAATTTCCACTAAACTGATGCAAATGATTGAAGGCGAATATCCAAACCATCGGTATGAGTTATTTACCAGCGATAAAAGTGTTAAAAATCTTGCTATCTATGAACATCTAGGTTATAGCATATTTAAAGAGATATTAGTAACCCCTCAATTGAAATTAATCTATCTTGAGAAGAATACAAAATAACTCTCCTCTAATACTAAGTTCAAAACAAACTCATAAATATAAAATTTATACATCACTTTATTCCATGAAGGCTCAGTCACTACTTTGTGCAAAGCACCCGAAAACGAAATAAACCTAGCAAAAGGATTCTAATTTTGCTAGGTTATTCTATCCTCTAATTTAAAGAATTTATATAATACTAATGTATTTGCATAATCCAAATTACATACATAGATATTATATCTCTGGATTTTTATCAGCGTCTAACTATGCTACACAAAAACGATAAAAGCTATTCTTCGCTGAATAAAGTTCCTTATAACTTCCCGACTCCACTATATGACCTTTATCCATGAAAATTACCTGGTCATACGAACTAAGAAGTTCTTCATTTAATTTATGAGTTATTG
This sequence comes from Bacillota bacterium, assembly GCA_023414875.1. Classification (GTDB taxonomy): domain Bacteria; phylum Bacillota; class Clostridia; order Lachnospirales; family Lachnospiraceae; genus Mobilitalea. The sequence goes on from JAEZMV010000016.1 coordinate 4,128, forward strand.
TGATTAACGTTAATTCCTTATTTTGTAGTAAATATTGTTCTATCTCATTTGAAGTCTGCTGGTCCAAAGCCGAAGTTCCTTCATCCAAAATAAGTATCGGTGTCCCCTTAACTAAGGATCTGGCGATTGCTATTCTTTGTCTCTGTCCTCCGGATAAGTTTGCACCGTTTTCACCTACCATGGTTTCCAAATCATCCTGCATAAGCGGTAAAAATTTATCCACTCCGCTCTGTATTAAAGCTTGATCCAGAATTTCTTTTGGATACTCCTGGAATAAGCATATATTCTCTTTTATTGTTTTATCAAACATATAAATATTTTGATGGATGATTGATACCAGCTCGCTGATTTTTCCTGCATCACACTCCTGCAGCTTATATCCATCATAAGATATCTCTCCTTTGTAATCAGAGTAATATCCCATCAGGAGCTTAACTAAGGTAGTTTTACCACAGCCACTTTCCCCGACGATAACATATTTTTTTCCTTTCATAATTTCTAGATTAATATCTTCAAGCACCGGTTGCTCTTCCTTATAAGCATACGATAAATCAGTAATCTTTACCTTCTCCTTAAACTCCGGCTCCATATTTCCTTTAGATAACTCAATATAATCATCAAATTGCTGCATTCGTTTCATAATCGGTGCTACACTTTGGATTTTAGGGAAATTCTGCATCAAAAACACTAAGGGCATAACAAAGCTACCTGCTAATTGCATAATAGCAATCAATGTTCCCATGGTGATATCTCCCTTGATTACTAGAAATGCCGCGGCAAATATCGTTATAATCTGCATGAATACTGCTAAAAACTGCGATACTGTTTCATTTAATACAAATAACCGATCTGATTGAAATTTTTTATTAGTTAATAATTCATTTTCCTGCTGAAATTGTTCTTTCATATGCCCAAACAAATGAAAGGATTTGATAACCTCAAAACCGGAGAATAAATCCTTGATTTTTGATGTAAATACCGAATATCCCGCGGATAATGCATCTTGTTTACTCTGCAATTTTGTACCAATCATGCCCGGAATAACGAACATTAATATCATACCAATAAATAAAATCGCTGTGATAATCGGACTGATAAAGATTAGTAAGGCCAATGTAAATAGGAAGGACATCATATTTTCAATGATACCCATCAAGGGTTGCATATAGTTCTCTTCCACCAGCTTAATATCATTGGTAAGAACTGAGATATAATCTGCAGTATTTACTTCATAAAAATCCTGATAACTACGCCGAAATATTCCATTAAATACCGAATTACGCATTTTACTAATAACCTTCTTCATGAGAAATTTACTTAGTAAAGAGTTTGCGTAACATACCAAAGCAAATACAGCTAAGAAAACAAGATTAAATAATAAAGTTCTGGTAAACTTAGTCATATCCTTCGAAACCGTTATATCAATGATATTCTTTAACAATAGAGCTATCGCAGCGCTGCCTGCTGAGGTTAAAATAGATACCAATATACAGATACCTAACAACAAGCGATTTTTTTGAAATATTCTCAAATAGTAGCTGTTTCTTATTTTGCTATCTTTGGTTTTTATTTTGTTACCTCTTGTTTTGTTATCTCTGGTTGTTATTTTTCTATCTCCTGCTTTCATTATTTATTACCTCCCATACTTTTGCTGTATTGCCATTTCATAATAATTATATAACATACATTTAGACTCATGTCAACTATTTTAGACGTTCATCTAACATTAATTTATAATTATATAACTATTATCATCTCTTCCCTCATTATTTCATATTAAGACGAAGTCATTATATTTAGCCAATTTGAAATGAAATGTTTTCTTTTCCAAACCATAAACCAAGTAAACACCAAGGTATCTTTGAACGTTATATAAGTTAAAAGTGTGTTATAAGTCCAATATCAGACTTATAACACACTTTTATTCCCCCTTTTTAGAAGGTTTCAATTCAATTTAACCTTTTCATGATCTTTTTATAGAATTACTTGTCAACAATTGAAATCAAACCTTTTGATACATTCTAAAAGCATAATTTGCTTTCTGTACTGCTAAGGATACTTTAGAACATCCTGATTTCATGCAAGTTCTTTGTTCATAACAGTTTTTTACCAAGTCGCTCTAACATATCTTTCACTGTTTCCTTATTGACATGGTAATAATATTTACCATTACTTTTCTCAACATAAACCAGCTGAGCCACCAGAAGTGCATTCATATGATGCGAAACTGTGGCAGATGTAAGCCCCAACTGTAGTGCTAATTCTGTAGCATATTTGGGACTTTCTTTTAAGGAGGTTAATATCTCAAATTTACTGTTATCACTTAGTGCCTTTAAACAGGTAATTATATATGCATTACCCTGGGTCAAATAACCAAGATCTGCCATTGATTTTTCCCATAACAGACCGATATAACAATGATTCGCTATGATATAAACTCCTGAAGCAGTTACCATCGAAGGACCAACAGTGTGAATATCACAATTCGAGAAATTAAATTCCTTTAGAAATTTCATGACTTTATCATAATCCGTAAATTGCTTTCTATACTGTGCCAGTATTTTATCAAATTTTGGTTTTATAGCCTCAATCGACTTTTCAAATGCCGGAATATTCTTATGAATCAATTCTGTAAAATGTCCATAATAATCTTTAAGATTTTGAAGGATAAGCAGCATTTTCCACTTTTCATTTTCATTTAAATCTAACATATTGATGAATTTAGTTAGATTTTCAGCCCTTATAAACTCAGTGTATGGCATATTGATATAATCTGATATATCAATTTCAAATATCTCATTACTATAGCTCATAATAATTTGAAGAATTTCTTCATTACTCATTTGATTGACATTGTTGATAAAATCTTTGTTTAATAAATAAGGAGTGATAAAGGAATTAAAAAAATCTAATGAAGTATCCTTAAAATAAAAAGCATCCCGTTCACTTGTAATCCTATATTGCTGGAAGGATCGGCAATATTTATCGATTAATTTAAAATTTTTCTGATAGAATTCCTCTCCGTTACCTCCCGTCGCTGTAATTTCTTCAATAACTTTATTCTTAAGATTTTCCAGATCGTAGCCCTGATAGAGGAGCAGAATCGTCTCATAAATAGGATTAAGTTCGTTATTTAATTTAATATCCATGTTACTCCTCCATCACCTTTTATTTATATAATTACCTTAGTTAATCTTCTACTCTAGAACAATCCTGTAATCCTTCCACTCTCATCTACATCAATTCCTTCCGCCGCCGGTACCTTAGGAAGTCCTGGCATCGTCATAACGGTTCCTGTGATTGCTACTACAAAGCCAGCTCCTGCAGATACATATACCTCACGAATGTTTATCGTGAAGCCGGTAGGTCTGCCAAGCCTCGTTGCATCATCAGATAGGGAATATTGATTCTTTGCCATACAGATTGGTAACTCTTTATAACCCAAGGCTTCAATTGTCTTGATCGCACTCTCAGCAGCCGGGTCATAGGTTACACCCTCTGCTCCGTAGATTTCCTTGGCGATTGTTTCGATCTTTTCTTTTATTGATAAATCAACATCATATATCGGCTTATAATAACTTTCTTTGGTTTCCATTGTTGAGATAACCTTCTTAGCCAGATCCAGTCCGCCTTCACCGCCCTTTTCCCATACTTCGCACAAGGAAAATTCGCAACCACGGCTTTCACAGAACTCCTTCACATATTGTAGTTCGGCATCGGAATCGGTTACAAAACGATTTAAGCTAACGACAACCGGAACTCCGAATTTTTGGAGATTCTCTATATGCTTCTCAAGATTAACAATTCCCGATTTCAAGGCCGCCAGGTTTTCCTTAGAAAGCTCTGTTTTTAATACTCCGCCGTTATATTTTAGGGCTCTGACAGTAGCAACAAGTACAACCGCATCGGGCTTTAAGCCTGCCATTCGGCATTTGATATCCAGGAATTTCTCAGCTCCGAGATCGGCTCCGAAGCCTGCCTCTGTAACTACCACATCGGCTAACTTTAACGCTGTTTTGGTTGCTCTTACGCTGTTGCAGCCATGAGCGATATTAGCAAAGGGTCCACCATGAACAATCGCAGGAGTATTTTCAAGCGTTTGAATTAAATTCGGTTTCATGGCATCCTTAAGTAAGGCTGCCATCGCACCTACTGCATTTATTTGCTTTGCGGTTATTGGCTTACCATCATAGGTATAAGCCACTACAATTCTTCCCAAACGTTTCTTCAGATCCTTCATATTATCAGCTAGACATAGGACTGCCATAATTTCAGAAGCAACTGTTATAATAAAATGATCTTCTCTCACAATTCCATCCGCTTTACGTCCCAGACCAACCACAATATTACGAAGAACTCTATCATTCATATCAACACAGCGCTTCCATACGATCTGGTTAGTATCAATATCCAGTGCATTACCCTGCTGGATATGATTGTCCAACATCGCAGCCAGCAAATTATTCGCTGAAGTAATTGCATGGAAATCTCCGGTAAAATGTAAATTCAAATCCTCCATCGGAACTACCTGAGCATATCCTCCTCCGGCCGCGCCTCCTTTGATGCCAAAGCAGGGACCAAGGGAAGGTTCACGAAGTGCAATTACAGATTTTACCTTCATAAGACCTAAAGCCTGGCCGAGACCAACCGTTGTCGTTGTCTTACCTTCTCCGGCAGGTGTTGGATTTATTGCCGTAACCAATACCAGCTTTCCATCAGAGTTCTTCTTTACTTTTTCCCATAATTCATCCGAAAGTTTCGCTTTATATTTACCGTAGAATTCTAAATCCTCCTCCGAAATATTCAACTGTGTGGCAACTTCCTTAATATGCTTTAATTTTGCCTCCTGTGCAATCTGGATATCTGATTTCATTTGTGTACCCTGCCTTTCACAATGTTATATTAATTTTTTTACTTTACAATTTCCTATCATATATCAGCCTGTAATAATATTCCTGAAGTTGTATTTGTAAAACATTCTGAACCTCAATATAATTTGCATTCACCGTATCTAATGAGATAGATACTAATTACTATGTTTCGATAATCTATACCTCCATTCGGATATATGATTACTTATTATGATAATTATACAGGATTTTTACATCTTTTATCAAGAAAAAATTCAATACGAAAAAAATCACTTGCGTTATGAAATCAGATAGATATATACTATTGATAATAATTTTATAAAAAACAAGTAATTATTTCATAATACCCATGCAATTAACATAACATTCCAAATTTGTTTATTAAGAATATAGTAAAATAGATCGATTTTTGAATTTTTATCAAAGTATAAATGTTATATTAATTCTTATAAAACAATCAACTTACTAAACGCAGATAGGAAAGGATACTCCCATGAAATATAATACCGTGATTTTTGATTTAGATGGAACCTTATTAAATACCCTTGATGATCTTAGGGATAGCTTGAATGATATCCTCACACAAAAAGGTTACGAACCCAGGAGTATCGAGGATGTCAAACGTTTTGTAGGTAATGGAGTTAGAAATCTGGTTCGTCTGTCAGTGCCTGAACATTGCAGTGATGATGAAGTCACTCTGATTCTTGAAGAATTTAAGGAAAACTATAAGCATAATATGCAGAACAAAACCCGTCCCTATAATGGTATTATGGAGTTACTATTAGACCTATACCGTTTTAACTATAAGCTTGCTATTGTTTCAAATAAATATGATTCTGCTGTAAAAGAATTATCCAGGACTTATTTTGGTGATTTGATTCCGGTTGCTATTGGAGAAACCGCTGAGATTAAACGTAAACCAGCTCCCGACAGTATCTTCACCGCTATTAAGGAATTAGGTTCTGATCTGAGTTCAACCATATTAGTCGGGGATTCCGAGACTGACGTTCAAACTGCTAAAAATGCAGGCATCCCATGCATCGGCGTAACCTGGGGGTTTCGTTGCAGGGAGGTATTAAGATCGGAAGGTGCTGATTATCTGATTGATACCCCAAAGGAATTACTAACATTAATATAACCAAATAATAATCCGTATTCTTTTTCTATAAAGGGGCTGTTTATACGCCCCTGTTTTTTTCAATACCTTATTCTTTACTATCATTCATTACTCAATTCATTGACTATGAATTTCAAATAAAGTTCTACAATATTAATCTCTGAACATTGGTACAGCATCCTTGAACCAACTACATCCTCAATCTCGTTAAATATCAATTCTCCCTCGTCCCCTATAATAAAATCAATACCCACCAGTCCGAATTCAAATTGATCTATGATGCGATGAACGATATCTTTCTCCTTTTCGGAAAGGTGGTATATGCAGACCTCTCCGCCAAGAGAAAAGTTTGACTTAAATCCATCCCTTGCTGTTCGAAGTACTGCGGCAACTATCTCATTTCCGATGACATACACCCTCATATCCTGATACCTACTACCTGTCAATGGCTGTACTACTACATCGGAGCTACCCAGCCCCTCTTCTATGTTTCTAAAGATTTCCTCCGTATTAACAACTCTTTCTTTAACCCCTTCTTCTAATACTATTTCTTTTGCTTGCCCTCCAACCAGAAACACCTGGCTTCCGCCATGTCCATCCACTGCTTTGATTACCGTCGGCTTCTGTATATCTGATAGAATTTCCTTCACCTGTTGGTTACGGATAAAGGTTGAATCAACCATTTTAATTCCCGTCTTTACAAGATATTGATAGGTCTTCGCCTTATCATTACACACTTCAGATACGAATGAGTTATTAAAAACTCGGATACCCATAAGCTCCAATTGCTTACTCAGCAGAGGATAAATCGAACGGCAGATCACAAAATCCGGGGAGACAACCTCCTGCCTTCGATAAGCTAGAAACCAGCGGCTCTCCTTTACTCCAAACTCCAACTCTTCAACCAGAATAAGCTTGACTTCAATGTCAAGCTTAGAACCTTCTTCTATATAATACTGTATATACTGCCGATTATAGTCGGCGGCTTCTCTGTTATAAATTATCCAAGCAATCATGTGATCACCGCTCTCAAGAGTATTCCGTATTTATTACTTATTACTTTTTTTTATTGTTTATTATTTATTGCTTATTATTTATTGTCAATTATTTATTATTATGAAAATTAAATATGTGTTAACCTATAATGTACCCATAACTGTGGACACATTATTTAGTGGAGACCTTTCTTTCAGACATCCTTACTAAATAGATCCTTAATTATGGACACTGTGCATCTATTGTTCCCTTTTTCTTGGACACTTCCTTTTGTTCATGGTATTCTTAATTCAGAACAGGAGGAGTATCATGAGCAGAAATCAGTTTACTGATGAGCAAATGCAGTTACTACGTCAAAATCCATACACTCACAGCGTTACTAGGACTAGATTATCCTTTACCAAAAAGTTCAAGGAAATCTTCCACGCTGAATACCAGGCAGGAGAATTTCCAAGACAGATCCTAATAGACCATGGTTATGATCCTGAACTCCTTGGTGATAACCGGATAGGGGGCATTGCTAACCGCATTCAGGAACAATACAAAAAACACGGTGAGTTTCACGAAGGTCATGCTTCTCACAGATTGGTAAAATTAAATACATTGACATCTAATAAACCCACATCTGAAAAAGATGAATTAAAGCAGCTCAAGCATGAAGTCGATTATCTGAAACAGGAAGTTGAGTTTTTAAAAAAAATTTCCTTGATCAGAACTACAAAGAAGTAGGTGCATGGCTCATGAACGATTCTTCTTGTGTATTCGAAATCATCTACAATACGATACAGCTAAGCAATAATTCTCTTTCTGTTAAGGAGCTTTGCTCCATAGCAAATGTGTCGCGGAGTGGTTATTATGCCTGGGTAAAAGCAGCTCTCACTCGTGAACTTCAGGAACAAAAAGATCATGAAGATTTCGATCTGATTCTGGTTGCCTACAAGATGCATGGCTATACCAAAGGAGCCAGAGGCATCTATATGGCCTTGATACATATGGATCCGCCGGTAATCATGAATCTTAAAAAGATTCGTAGGTTGATGGATAAATTTCATCTTTCCTGTCCTTACCGTGGCCCTAATCCTTATAAAAGGATGGCGAAGGCGCTCAAAACGAGTACTGTCGCAGATAACCTACTCCAGCGTGAGTTCGAATGTTATGGTCAAAGAATGGTTTTGTTAACAGATATAACCTATCTCCCCTATAACGGAACCTTTGCTTATCTATCTACTATCCTGGATGCTTTCACCAAGCAGATACTTTCATATGTGCTGAGCAACTCTCTGGAAGTGGACTTCGTAGTCGAAACTGTTAATAAACTGATTGAAGATCATGGTATCTCGCTACATGCAGAAACCATTGTCCACAGTGATCAAGGCTGTCACTATACTAGTCATAGTTTTATAAATATCCTTTATGACAAAAAGCTTCGCCAATCTATGTCGCGTCGTGGCAACTGTTGGGATAATGCTCCACAGGAAAGCTTCTTCGGACATATGAAGGATCACATCATAGCAAAATTGGCTGAATGCATAGAGTTTGCCGAAGTCCAGGTCATCATTGATGACTACATGGATTATTACAACAATCGGCGTTATCAATGGCATCTTGCTAAGCTTGCACCTAATGAGTTTTACAAATTTGTTACCACAGGCGAATATCCGTTAGATGTTTCCAACGTGCCTGCCTTACCGGTTATAGTCAAAAAGCCGGAGGAACTTGGTGTTAAGGCAGAGCAAAAAGATACTAAAAACCAATAAATTTCATAGAATACCATGTCATCAAAGGGGCTGTGTCTAAAACTGTGGATACACCCCACAATACAGTGTCTAAAATCAAGGTACTAGCTAAGTGAAGGTGTCCAAAAATCAGGTTCCTCTCTTTTTTAAAATGTCCTTGACAAGGGGTACAGTTTAACCCTCTCATATAATATTATCAAATAATATACTGTGTCTTTTTAACAATGTCTTTTTAACAGTGTCTTTTTAACAGTGTCTTTTTACAGTATCTTATCCTGTTCTTATAATAATTCTACTATCCTAGTAACTTTTCTTTGATATACTTCATAATAGCATCTGCCGCATTGACCCCCGTACTATCATAGATATTTTTAAAATGTGCATTGGAATTCACCTCACAGATAATAGGTTCATCCTTTTCTCCAAACAAAAGATCAACTCCTGCAAAATCAAGTCCTATGATTTCACAGCATTTTAGGGCAATCTCACATTGCTCCTTGGTCGGCTGATATGCTTTCATCCTGCCTCCGATTGATAAATTAGCACGAAAATCTCCATTATCCGAATAGCGATACATTGCTGCTATTACCTGATTACCGACCACCTGCAGACGAATATCTCTTCCAAAGCTGGATTTAATGAATTCCTGAAATATCATTGACTTAGTACCGATAAGCTGTACCTGCTCCAGTAACTCCTCCTCCTTATGCACCAGATAGACCTGTTGTCCGAAGGAGCCAAAGCTTTCTTTCACAACCATAGGAAACCCTAATGCTTTTACTACATTCGGTAGAAATTTGTAATTGGAATAGCCAATGTTATCAAAGGTTTTAGGTGCCAGAACAGTCCTTGGCATGGCTAAACCACTGTTCATCAAGGTTAAATGCGTTAAGGCCTTATCATCACAGATTTCAATTGCTTTTGAAGAATTGAACACCGGATAACCTAGCTTCTCCAGATAATAAGCTAATTTGATATCCTTGTCCCAAAACAGAATAAAGTCAGCAAGCTTATCCCTTTGATCACTGTTAATATCAATCATAAGCTCCGCATTCGTCTTTAGCTGCAGGTTAATATTACTCTTTTTTCCAGCTTCCAGTAACCATTGATGGATTTCATTAAATTTATTCGTGTATAAAAATTCATTCACTACTAAGATACCGGTCATATGCTTCCTTACTTTCATGCTTTTTCTGATTGGATTGTCAAAAGGTCATTTGCTTTGTATCCTTAGTAAATTGATAGTGGACCTTTTTACACCCTAATCTTATTCTATAGGTAAAGTATTACCAGGAAAGGTTGTAGCCTTTCAATACTCTTCAAGATATTGTTCGAATTGTTCAATTGACATTAGTACCTTTCTGGGTTTAGTCCCTTCCTCCGGGCCAACTACTCCTGCCTCTGCTAATTGATCCATAATTCTTGCGGCACGGTTAAAGCCAATCTTATAAACCCTCTGGAGCATTCCAATGGAAGCCTTGTCCTTCTCAATGATAAACTTCCCTGCTTCTGAAAAATATTCATCTCGATCATCACCACTTTGACCTTGCAGCATGCTCTCTGCTGATTTTGCATTGTTGATTTTCTCATGTATATCATCGCTGTAGATGGCTTCATTATTATTCTTTTTTAAGAATTCAACCACCGAGCTTACTTCCTTGTCACTGACAAACGCACCTTGAATACGTACCGGCTTTGGATATCCGGATGGGAAGAATAACATATCACCCTTTCCAAGTAGTTTCTCTGCTCCTGAACCATCAATGATTGTACGGGAATCGATAGCAGAGGAAACGGCAAATGCTATTCTGGACGGAATATTTGCTTTAATTAAGCCAGTGATTACATTTACGGACGGTCTTTGTGTAGCAATAATCAAGTGGATACCGGCCGCTCGTGCTAACTGAGCCAAACGACAGATCGCATCTTCTACTTCCCCGGGTGCAACCATCATCAAATCAGCTAACTCGTCCACGATAATAACAATTTGTGGAAGCTTTTGAATGTTTTCATCATTTAAATAAGCAACTTCGGAAACCTTTTCGTTATAGCCCTTTAAATCCCTTGCTCCGACATCGGCAAATTTCTTATAGCGTTCCGTCATCTCCATAACTGCCCAGTTTAATGCGGCAGATGCTTTCTTTGGATCCGTCACGACCGGAATTAACAGGTGAGGTATACCGTTATAAACATTTAACTCTACAACCTTTGGATCCACCATGATTAAACGGACATCCGAGGGGTTGGATTTATATAAAATACTCATAATCAAGGTATTGATACAAACTGATTTACCGGAACCCGTTGCACCTGCAATTAATAAATGGGGCATTTTAGCTATATCAGTTATAATAGTCTGTCCCCCGATATCCTTACCAACAGCAAATGCAATATTGGAGGAATGACCAGAAAAATCCTTGCTTTCAATTAATTCTCGGAAGGTTACCATGGAATTTTCTTTATTCGGAACCTCGATACCAACCGCTGCTTTTCCCGGAATCGGTGCTTCAATTCTAACATCCGATGCCGCCAGATTAAGCTTGATATCATCCGCAAGACTGGTAATCCTACTTACTTTTACACCTTGTTCCGGCTGTAACTCATATCTGGTTACGGCGGGTCCTACACTCACATTCGTAATAGTTACATGGACACCGAAACTATCCAAGGTACTTTGAAGCTTCATTGCAGTATCCTTCAAATCTCTGTCAGAATTCCCACCTTTATTTAATTTCGGCTTTGGAGCAGATAGCAAATTAAGCGGAGGGAATATGTATTCCTTTTGCTTTGTGACCTGAGATATTTCCAGATCCTCAGTCTCAGTAGTAACCTTTTCTTTTTTATGGGTTACCGGCTCAGGACGAGTCTCTTGTTGTGCCAGATTTGTTTCGGGTATGATTTCCTCTGCTTCCTCGTGATTTTCTTCCTCATTATGCTGCACACGCCCGAATTTATTCCGCAGTTCTTCTTCATAGGTTGGTATCATGACCTGTTCAGCCTCTTCTGGCTTGTCATCAAACAGGTTATGAAAATTAAGCACAGGCAATTCCTGCTCTTCCTTACTTTTCTCTTTTTTTGCTTTTCGGTCCTTTAAATTAATTACAGTTTCCTTGCTGTCTTTATTCTCCGCAGACCCCTTCTTCGTATCCTGAGCAGCTTGCGTCGTTTGATCGATTACAAAGGTTTTAGCCGGTCTTCTGCCATAATCATAGTTCTTTGCTTCCGCAGCTATTTCTTCTTTTTCTTCCATACGAAGTCTCTGGTATTCTTTCCTCTCATCCAGAGATTTCTTACTCTTATTCGCGATATAAGTAAGAATTGCTTTACCGGTAATAATCGTAATTGTTATGAGCATTACCGCAATCAGAATAACATAGGTAGCAACCGGATCAAACAATTCACAAAATAGCATGACAAAAATTCCACCGATAATACCACCACCGGTACGATTCTCGGAGGATTTCTTGTAATAATCAAGGATTCTCAAGCCCTCAGGGTTTGATGATATTGATATTAATTGAATGAGAGCCGCCAATGCAATTAAAAACACAAACGCGCTAAGAATTTTCCTGCCCGCTTTCTTATTACCCTGGTTAGACAAATGAAATGCCGTGGTCAAAAAGATAATAAAGGGCAGAATATATGCCTCTAGGCCTATCAATCCAAAGGTAACGCTGCTCACCAGCTTACCAACCTTACCACTTAAGTCAAAATTACTTAAAAACAATAAAACTGATATGACCAATGCGATTACCAGAATGATTTCATCCTGCATCGCTCCTTTTTCTTTCACATTATTTTGTTTTTTTAGGTTATTCTTTTTCTTCTGTGTATTCGATGGTTTTCTCGATTTATGTTTGGGAGCCATTGGCTTAATTTCCTCCTTATAATACAAAATGGCTGATAACTGCTATGGTTCCGATTACGAAACAATAATAAGCAAAAAACTTAAATTTCTTACCTCGGACAATAATAAGCATTGTTTTGATACTAATATATCCAACCGCTGCAGCTACTATTGTTCCAATCAGATAACTATATAAATCCGTTGTAGATACTGTTGCCATTGAAAAATCCTTTAGCTGTAATACAACCGCTCCGAGAACAGCCGGGATCGACATAATAAAGGAAAATTTCACTGCAAAGTCTTTATCAAAGCTGAATAAAAGTGAGGTTGTAATTGTTGCTCCGGATCTGGATAGCCCGGGAAGAATTGCAAGACCTTGAGCTACTCCTACCAGTCCTGCCTCATGATAACCAGCCTCAGCTTCTGTCTTCTTTCCAGCTTTAACACGATCTGCTATCAAGAGAAGAAGTCCTGTCAATACCAGGCATAGCCCCGGTACCAATAAGGCTGCTCCTGCAACTTCGATCATATCCTCAAACACCACTCCGATGATACCGGTCGGTATTGTGGCAACGATAATTAACATTACAAATCTGCGGTAAGGTGTAGAAACTACTTTCTTATATTTCACTTTACCGGGGGATGAAGAATTTCTTAACAATCGTCCAAGATTGCAGAACAAATCTACGGTCATTCTTAATCCTTCCAGAACCAATTCCCATATATCCTTCCAAAAGGCTATAAAAATCGCGATTAAGGTACCTAAGTGCAATAATACATCAAACAGTAAGCCTGTATCAGTTTCCATATGTAAGATATGTTTCATCAGTGCTAGATGTCCATCACTACTGATTGGTAAAAACTCAGCAATCCCTTGTACGATTCCCATAATAACAGATTTAAATAAATCCATTGTAGCCCCCCATTTTCACATATATTTGTATCGCTACTAATATAAGTAAAATCGTCTCCGAAATTAATTATACCTTTAATAAAAATGATATGCAAGACTAAATAAATAAGTCCGTTATATGGGATTTTTCCATTTAACGGACCTTTCTATTATTTTTTATAACTTTTCCCGGGGAGATATTGTTCATTTAGGTAGTCCTTCATATCGGTTGAATTGATATGCTCAATAATATCATTGTCACCATTTCTTCTGGTTACGATTCTACCGTTTGGTAATAATACTTCCTTAAATTGAGGTATTGCTTCCTTATCCTCTTCTTTCTCACTCCTACTGGAATCAAACATTCCCGGAACCGCATAAATACGTTCTAATGGTCTTACTGTGTACAGCATACTGATCAACCCTCTCCTTTTTTTGCATCAATCATTTCATTGATTTTACTTAAAGCCTCCTTGATGCCCCCAACTGAATCAATAATACCTTTTTTTACAGTTTCCTCACCCACAAGAATGGAACCGACATCCTTAGCCAACTGCTTTATATCCAACATAAGATCTCTGAAGCTGTTATAATCAATACTGGAATGAGATACCACAAAGTTAATAATCCGGTCCTGTATTTTTTCAAAATACTCAAAGGTTTGGGTGACACCAATAACCGTGCCATTCATACGTACCGGATGAATAATCATCGTAGCCGTCGGAACGATGTAGCTATAGTCTGCAGAGACTGCAAGCGGAACTCCAATGGAATGTGAGCCTCCTAGAACCAAGGAAACCGTTGGTTTGCTTAAGGACGCAATCATTTCCGCTATCGCAAGACCCGCCTCGACATCACCTCCGACCGTATTAATCAGGATAAGCAAACCGTCGATTTCGTTACTGTCTTCAATTGCAGCTAACTGAGGTAAAACATGTTCGTATTTTGTAGTTTTATTATGCTGAGGTAGTACCTCATGTCCTTCTATTTCACCAATAATTGATAACAAATGAATTTTATGCTCCTTTTTACCGTTTTCTAAAACAGTCTGACCATATTCACTTATTTTATTATCTTTTAAATCTTCATTTTCTTTAATAACCTTTTCTTTTTCTTCATTTTCTTGTGTCTTTTCCTTCTTATCACCACGTCCACTATCATCCTTAGTCTTTCTCTCCCTTGAAGCCTCCTGTTGATCCATGCTTTGCTGCTGATCTACGTTTTGCTGCTGATCTACGTTTTGTTGCTGATCTACGTTTTGCTGCTGATCTATGCTTTGTTGCTGATTTACGCTTTGCTGTTGATCTACGTTTGGCTGCTGATTTACACTTAGCTGTTTTGCATCCTGACGTTGTATTTCCGATTGTAGATTATTTTGCTGTCGATTCGCTTGAGACTGTTTCAATTGCTGCCGGTTGTTTTGATTTGTATCTTGCATAGCAATTTCCGTTAATAAATCCTTTTGCATGATTTACTCCTCTTTTCTTCAAATTCTATCTTCAGATATTATTATTGCAAATAAGAAGAATTACTAATTCAGTAATTCCTCCCAAGGAATACATCCCATATTTAGAAATCCTCAGGAATAAGTATAAAAATAAATTTTTTACAGTGCACAAAAAACAGGAAGGGATAATTACAGATATATTTTTCGTAATTATTCCTTCCTATTATGTGATAAAGATATCTTTTTATACCCTGTTAATAAGGAGACCAATAAGATTTCATGTTTTTGTTTTCTAACTCTTTAATAAAATTTCGTTTCAACAATAAAAAATACTCTAATTCCTTTAAAATTTGATAAAGTATTGCACGATATTCAAATTCTTCTCTTGTAATCGGAAGCGGTTCCCTTCGGTAATGCTCCTGAAGCTCCTCCAGTTCTTTTAATAACCCTTTTACATTATTCAGCTCATGAAAGGATTCTGCAATATTCTCCAAGAATTCGGCAATTGGATAAGTCTGTCTCAGTATCACGGGAATATGTTTTATATTTTCAGCAACATTTTTTAGTACTTCAATTTGCAATTTTCTCATTTCCAAGTAAGATACCAGGTATTTCGTATTGCTTTGTAACGTATTACCTGCATCCTCATATGCCTTCTTTAAGAGATTGTCTAACATATGTTCCAGTTTTATGAAATTAGGTGGGGAAGCTTGTTCATCTTGTGCTAAGTGCTCCGTTTTTTCTCTATCCTTTAATTTATCTTTAAAATCATTTTTTAATTTATCTTTTAATTTAACTTTTGCTATTTCTTCTGTTATAAATTCAACTCTATCATTAAGTTTATCTTTTGTTATGTTATTTGTGCTATCTTTCATATTGTCTTGAGTAAAAATATTAGGAGAATAATCAAGTAAATCCGTATCCATGATTCTTTTACCAATATTTTGATTTTGAATTAAGCAGGAGTCCTTTTCCTGAAGCATATGCGAAAGCTCCCTCAGAGTTGCTTTTATCTCCTCCTCTAGGAGTATTTGATCCCTTCGTATAAGTTCACGGTATCTTGGCATGATTAAATTCAACATAATACCAATTACCATACCAATTACCAACAAACCAACTTCATTTAGGATAAAGGATATATCCATAGTCTTTTCAATAAGAAAATGTGTCATAAGTACCGCATTCATGGATAGTCCATCCTTAAGCCCCAGTAAACTACATACTCCGGCAAATAAAAATATGATTCCTCCAAAGGTAAAGGCCGAATAACCAAAGATGCGAAACATCACATAGGTAATGCTTACTGCGATGATAAAGGCAGTAAATCTTCTAAGAGCAATATAAATTGTCTCTTTCTTCGTATTCTGAATCGTTAGTAATGTAATGATACCGGCAGAGGGACTGTAAGCAAGACCCAAGCTTTGAGCCAGGATAATAGCGATGGCTGAACCGATACCTGTTTTTAGCAGAAAAAGTATATTCACTTTATTTAATTTATTTGTTGATTTCATCGTTTCTCCTTTCCCATATCTGATAATATTCTGAACATCATAGCGATATGTTTTCAGATCTTGTTTTCTGTATGAAGTAATAAGCTAAAAATTTATATATTATTTTCAAATTTCTAATGTAATGTTTGTTGTTGTAGGGTTATTTACCTACTATTCTTCTTTATTATCCCCTATCATATCAATAAAGTTATGTCATATCAATAGTTTACTATTACTAACATGTGTTCTTCGTTTATCATGTGCTCCTCTTATCTTTCTCTTAAGTTTACTCTAAAATAATACATTTTCTGATTTTAATATGACGTTGTATTGTCATATTTAATCTGATAGAATATAACTAATATAGAACAGGTGGAGTGATTTATGCAAATTAATAGACTATTTGAAATCGTATATATTCTTATGAATAAGAAAACTGTAACCGCAAAGGAATTATGTGTGCATTTTGAAGTATCACAAAGAACGATATATCGTGATATAGAGACCTTATGCCAAGCAGGTATCCCTATCTATACCAGCAAAGGAAAAGGTGGCGGTATAGGACTCATGGAGAATTTTGTTCTGAACAAATCAGTACTATCTGTCCAGGAGCAAAGTGATATACTTTCTGCCTTACAAGGCCTTAAGGCTACGAATTATGCTGAAACCGACCAGGTATTAACAAAGCTGAACTCATTGTTTGGCGATCATAATACCGACTGGATCGAAGTTGATTTTTCCTATTGGAACAGCAGTGAGGAAGATAAGAATAAATTTCACCAACTGAAAGGTGCGATTATAAACCGTAAAATCATTCAATTTGATTATTTTAATTCCTATGGTCAGGAATCCCGCCGGAGCATTGAGCCAAAAAAACTGACCTTTAGGGGACAGGCTTGGTATTTATATGGTTATTGTAAAGATAAGAAAGATTTTAGATATTTTAAAATATCCCGAATCAAGAACTTAATTGTCACTACGGAAGTATTCAGCATTTCAGCGCCGCTAAAATCCGAGGAAGTAAAGACACCGCCCGAAACTCATCATATGATTGATATATTGCTTAAGGTAGATGCTACAATGGCATATCGGGTTTTTGACGAATTTCCACAGGAAGCCATCGAAAGAAATGAAGATGGGAGCTTTCTGGTTCATGCTAGATTACAGGCTGGAAGCTGGATTATCGGCTATCTTATGTCCTATGAAGATCAACTTGAAGTTTTGGAACCTGCCAAGCTACGAAATGAGATGCTGAATACATTTAAAAATGCAATTAAAAAATATAAATATGACATTTAGTTGTCATATTACGTATGGTAACATTGATTTATCATAACATATGAAACGAGGATGAACGCCCTTATTGGCTTACTAATTGTGTCTTATGTAATATTAGAAAGGATGATTTATCAATGGAAAAAATCGATTTCAAAAAATCAAATAAGGAGCTTTACGCGCCTAAGAATGAACCCTCTGTGGTTACGGTTCCTGCAATGAACTTTATTATGGTGGACGGACATGGCAATCCTAATGATTCAAACGGGGAATATCAAAATGCCATCGAACTGCTCTATACTCTCTCCAATATAATCAAGTTTAGCAGATTAGCCGACTCCAAGAAAACAAACAACGAGCACTTTATAAATTATAAAGTCGCTCCTTTAGAGGGATTATGGTGGCTGAATGATCAGAGCGACATGGATTTTTCTCAAAAAAGTAAATACTGCTGGACCTCTATGATTCGACAGCCGGACTTTATTACAGAGGATCTGTTTAATCACGCGAAAGAAGAGGCAAGAAAGAAAAAGCCTAATCTTGAGGTTTCTAACGCCAGATTCCTATCCTTTGAAGAAGGTCTCTGTGTTCAATGCATGCATATCGGTACTTATGATACAGAACCAGCAACGATTGCAAAAATTGATACATTTATTCAAGAAAACGGTTTTTCCTATGACATCGGTTCCTTACTGCCGGACGGTAGTATCCGAAGACATCACGAAATATATTTGAATGATCCAAGAAAAGTAAATCCTGCAACTATGAAAACCATCCTGCGACACCCAGTAAAAAAGATATCATAAGCCTCATAAAATACCGAATTATATTATTAAAAAGAACCACCTTGATTGGAGGAAATGTAATGGAAATAATCACTGTTAATTCATCCAACATACATAGTGAACATGTCTGTTGCGCTATTAGCGAAAAAAAGGGGGAAGCCTGTGTTGCAAGCCGAAAAGCCTGGATTAAGAGTCAACTTTGTGATGGCTTGGTGTTTAAGAAGTTAAATGTAAACGGCAAAGTATTTATCGAGTATCTTCCTGCTGAAAATGCCTGGTGTCCGATAGATGCACCGGGTTATCTCTTCGTTAAATGCTTTTGGGTATCCGGTCAGTATAAAGGAAAGGGTTATGCTGATCAGCTCCTTGAGGAGTGCATCAAGGATGCTAAAGCGGGGGGAAAGAATGGTCTGGTCATCCTATCCTCCGCAAAAAAGATGCCCTTTTTATCTGATCCGAAATACTTAAAGTATAAGGGTTTTTTAACTGCTGATACTGCTTCTCCCTACTTTGAACTGTTATATCTGCCCCTGTCTGATCATGCACCAAAACCAGTATTTAAGGATTGCTGCCGTCAAGGCATAATTGAGGATAAAGGTTTTGTATTATATTACTCCGATCAATGTACTTATCCCGATAAATATGCCAACCTGATTGCTAATATCGCCAAGGAAAACGGAGAAAGGCTTCAGTTGATTAAGTTACTAACCAGAGAACAGGCGAAAGCTGCACCCTCTCCCTTTACCATCTATAGCTTATTTTATAATGGTAAATTCATTACCCATGAAATACAGTCAGAATCTAAATTTTTAAAGCTACTGAAAGGGCAGAATGCATGAACACCATCCCTGCAAAAACCATACTGTCTAAAAAGACGGATAACTCCTGGTTCGGATGCGATTATAATATGAATATATACAAGGGTTGCTGCCATGGTTGCATTTATTGTGACAGTCGAAGTGATTGTTATCAAATTCACGATTTTGATACAGTCCGAGCCAAGGAGAATGCAATAGAAATTATAGAGGAAGAATTGAGAAGAAAAATTAGGACCGGGGTAATCGGAACCGGTGCGATGAGTGATCCCTATAATCCCTTTGAAGAAACCTTCCAGTTAACTAGAAAGGCTCTCGAATTAATAGATACGTATCATTTTGGAATAGCTATTGCGACTAAGAGCAATCTGATCACTCGTGATATTGATGTATTGAAGCGAATCAAAGAACATTCTCCGGTGATATGCAAGATAACGATTACTGCAATTGATGATGCACTTAGTAAAAAAATTGAGCCCAATGTTTGTGAATCCTCCAAGCGGCTGGAAGCCATCGCTGAGCTTTCGGAGGCCGGAATCTTTGCAGGAGTTCTCATGATGCCCCTACTTCCTTCCCTCACAGATACACCGGAAAATGTAAGAGGTATCATTCAGTCCGCCCATAAAAACGGCGCCAAATTTATCTACTCCCTCTTTGGTGTTACCCTTCGTTTAGGTCAAAGGGAATATTTCTATCAAGCACTTGATCATATCTTTCCTGGTCAGAACCTTAAACAGACCTATATGAAGTTATGTGGATCCTCCTATGAATGCCACAGCCCAAAAGAGAAAGAGCTTCATAAGATCTTTACCGAGGAATGTCAGAAGTTAGGTATCCTATATCAGATGAAGGATATCATAAATGCTTATCAACAAAACTATAATTATCATCAGTTATCATTGTTTGATATATAAGAAGCCTATACTATCTTTATCAGCAGTTTAGTAATGTAACTGATGCATTTGATGTAACAAACTTCTATCTAATACTTGATTAGGAGGAAATGAAATGGTTAAACAAGCAAAAGACAAAAATGATGTGGATGAGTTATTCAAAATTTATTTTAGTTGTATAAAGGGAAGATACTTTTCCGAAGCATTAAAAGCGTTTGAAATTTATGATGGCTACGGACATGAGTGTGTATGCTGTAGTCTTGCTAGTACTTATCAGTCTTGGGAGGAAGGATACTTTGGTGAAACTGGTGTAAAAATTAGCATAGATTACCCTGCCGTGTCTACAGATACAATAGCAATAGTTACTAATGAGGAATTTTACAAGTACATTGCTGAAGAAAGTAAAAAATACCCTGATTTAAGTATGGAGATAAATAAGGCTTTGGAAGGTATAAGAAAGAGATTAAACCTGTAGACGAGTAGACTAACTATTAAAAGTCAAGTTAAAATTTAATATTTTCAAAAACTAATATTGCATAATTCTTAAATTCTATGAACATTGAAAACTGCATGACAATAAGAGCATCTATAAGGTGCTCAAAAAGAGAGTTTAGAAAGACTTTTATTAGGCTGTTTTTATGTAAGGCTGATTCGTCTTTTGTATATGATATATTACACGTACCAACTTTTTGGCGGCATGTGAAATTGCTACGTAATAGTGTTTACCTTCTTTACGTTTTTTCTCAAGGTAAGCTGCAAATGTAGGATCCCAGAAACAGACATATTTTGTTGCATTATAAAGAGCATACCGTAAATACCTTGAACCTCGTTTCTCCATATGAGCATAGGATGATTCCAATTGTCCAGATTGATAGGTAGACGGTGATAAACCGGCATAGGCGAGGATTTTATCCGGTGAATCAAAGCGATTGAAATCACCAATCTCAGCTATAATCATTGCCCCCATACGATAACTGATACCAGGAATAGTAAGTATAGGTGTTGCTAGCGCATCCATAATTGATTTGATTTCACTTTCGATATCATCTATTTCAGAAGTTAGCTCCTGGATCAGCTTAATGGTATGCTTTAGTTCCAAGGATTTGGCGGGCATTACTGAACCAATGGAGTTTTTTGCGGAATCACGTACGGTAAGAGCCTTTTCTTTTCCATAACGTCCACGAGATGTGATATTAAAAGATTAGTCAATCTGGTCAGATGAGAAGATGCGATATGTGAAGCACCAGGAAATTCTTCTAAAAGTGCATACACTGAAACCATATGTAGGTTGCAAACCAAAGATTCTAACTCCGGGAAAAGGATATTTACCAGTCTTGTAATAGAGATTTTTAATTTAGCTCACTCCTGAACCTTATCGAAACGATATCGGGTAAGTGACTTAAGTTCCTCATTGTGATATGATGTGTTTGAGTAGGGTTTAATGCTTACATCAGACATTAACATCATAGCAATAGTACGGGCATCAACTTTATCCGTTTTCGTCTTTCTAAGGCTTAGACTTTTTCTGTAAAGATTGGTATGTAACGGATTGATAACATAGGTGGTCAGACCTTTATCAAGAAGAAACCCTAAAATGTTATAACTGTAATGTCCAGTGGCTTCAAGCCCTACTTTTACATTACAAAATTCATCTGAAACAGATAGGATTTTGGTCATAAGGTCATTGAATCCTTCCTTATTATTTTTGATAGTAAATGCTTTGAAAAGCACTTCACCATCAGAGTTAGTAATAAAGCAGTCATGCTTGTCTTTTGCAACATCAATTCCAACGTATATCATAGTAAAACTCCTTTGAAAGTATTTAATACTGTTTAGGACCACAGGGCTCTCTGCTATTGTAACCTCGTTCTAAATAAACCGTCATGCGGTATCTAACTGATTAACAATGTAACAAAGAGCTGTGGTTAGAGCCTACTCGAAACCATCTGGTGGTAGGAGGCAGAAACTAATCCACAGCATCTTAAACAGTATAGTACATACCTACTGAAAAAGGTATCGAAGTACTATGACTATATAATACGAGGATGTAGGTGATAGTGTATTTAATTTTGTGTAAACCCTCTGAATTAATGAAAAATAAGGCTTTTCAACCCATTTCTTCGTAATGTTGCAAGATAAAGCATTTTAAATAATGAAGCATCCGTAGGAAAATCTCCTGAAGATAATAATAAAAAAGTCTACCTTGACAGAAATTTATAAAGACACCAAGTATCCACTTAAAAAAAGAACGATTGACTCAAA
This sequence comes from Bacillota bacterium, assembly GCA_023414875.1. Taxonomy (GTDB): domain Bacteria; phylum Bacillota; class Clostridia; order Lachnospirales; family Lachnospiraceae; genus Mobilitalea. Next base: position 26,554 of record JAEZMV010000016.1, read on the forward strand.
TCAACCGTTCTTTTCTTGTTTTATTTTTTAATTAATTCAATCATTATATCAGGAAGAAACCTTCTTATAACTGTGCCAATGCCTGTTCAATATCGGCTATAATATCGTCTACATTCTCAATACCGATGGACATACGAATTAAGTCAGGAGTAATTCCGCCATCAATTAATTGCTGGTCGGTAAGCTGGCGGTGAGTGGTGCTGGCAGGATGTAACACTCCGGTTCTGGTATCTGCCACATGAACTACGATAGCAGCAAGCTTCAAGCTGTCCATGAATTTAATAGCAGCTTCTCTTCCACCCTTGATTCCGTATGAGATTACACCACAGGATCCGTTCGGAAGATACTTCTTTGCAAGCTCATAATATTTACTTGACTTTAGATCAGGATAATTAACCCATGTAATCTTATCATTTTTTTCAAGATATTGTGCAACTTTAAGAGCATTACTGCAATGACGTTCCATTCTTAAATGAAGCGTTTCCAAACCTAAGTTTAATAAAAATGCATTATTTGGAGAAGGAGTAGATCCTAGATCTCTCATCAACTGAACTCTTGCCTTCACAATAAAAGCATTACGTCCACAATCTTTGGTGTAAATAATTCCATGGTAAGATGCATCCGGGGTTGATAAACCAGGGAATTTGCCATTATCCCAGTTGAAATTGCCACTGTCAACAATAACACCCCCAAGTGCAACTGCATGGCCATCCATATATTTTGATGTTGAATGAACTATAACATCTGCACCAAATTCAATGGGGCGACAATTGATCGGTGTTGCAAATGTATTATCCACAAATAGTGGTATCTGGTTACTATGTGCAAAGTTAGCAAATTTCTCTATGTCCGTGATAATAAGCGCAGGATTCGCTATTGTTTCAACAAATACTAGTTTCGTATTATCTTTGATTTCTTTTTGCAGGTCGGCCAGTGATGCCTCCGGGTCAACAAAGGTTACTTCAATCCCCATTCGCTTCATGGTAACTGCAAATAAATTTGTTGTACCTCCATAAATTGTACTCGAGGAGATCATATGATCCCCTGAACTGCAGACATTTAAAACTGCAATCAAGCTTGCTGCCTGTCCCGAGGAGGTACATAGTGCACCTATACCACCCTCCAAAGAAGCAATTTTTCTTTCAACACAATCCACGGTCGGATTAGCTAATCTGGTATAAAAGAAGCCTTCCTCTGTAAGATCGAATAATTTACCTACATGTTCACTTGAATCGTATTTGAAGGTAGTACTCTGACAAATCGGTAATACTCTGGGCTCTCCGTTATTTGGCTGATATCCCTCTTGGATACATCTAGTTTCGATATGATAATTATTCATTATATCCATCCCTCCATGACTTTCACTAATTCCTATATTTTATAGGATATCATATCGAAATACAATCATACTTGTCAAGAACTATTTAAAATCATAAATATTTAATATTTCAATTTTATGAATATGTATTCAGCAATTCATCAATTTCTTTATTTGTAACTTTCTATATCTAATAACTATCTTTTCCTTATAACTTTCTATTCCTTATAACTTTCTATTCCATTTAACTTTCTATTCCTTATAACTTTCTATTCCTTATATCTTTCTATTCCTTATAACTTTTATATTTATTAACTTTCTATATTTGATAATTCAAAATTTAATAGCATTTATAAGGATAAGCTTCATTATTTGATAACTATAATAATTGATCCTTTTAGCATATAATACCTTTAGTAATAACTTTTAAGTATAAAAGAATACGCCATATCTTAATCAGTCAATTGTAATCAGATTAGATTTGACGTATCGTTATCATTACTTTTTTCTTTTTGTATCATTATCATCACGTAATCCAAATACAGCACGAGCACTTTCTGCCTGAGGATCATGCTTTATATGCTTTGCATGAAAGGTTCCGTCTTCCTTTTTGTGATTTTTAGTGCTTCTCATTTTATTATCGTCATTTGCCATATTGAATCCTCCTTAAAATAAGATTTTCATAGATAATTGTAAAACTATAAAGATTGGCATTTACCTTAAAATCATTATTGTTAGTATCCCATCTTCTAATAAACTCATACTGGAAAATACGATAAAAAATCGGTTCCTATCTGTAAACAGCATAAGAACCGATTTTATTCCAATAGATTAATAATTTGTTAAGATTCCTGATACCTTTAACCTTGTATTAACTACTAAAGTATCACCAGCTTATTAAGCCTACTTCTCGCCCTCAATAACCTCAATCTTTCTGATTTCCTTTGTTCTGATTTCCTTGCAGATTTCATCAATAAAGGTGGAAAGAGGTTTCTGTCCTTCATCACCAAGGAAACGGCTTCTTACCGATACAAGTCCTTCCTCTTCTTCCTTCTGCCCAACAACTAGCATATAAGGAACACGGTCAAGTCTTGTTTCTCTGATCTTGTATCCAATCTTTTCTGCTCTCTCGTCCACAGTTACAAGAACATTATTTTTCAGAAGCTCTGCCTTTACCTTTCTTGCATAGTCATGGTATTTTTCAGAAATAGGAAGTATTCTAACCTGCTCCGGACATAACCAGGTCGGGAATAAGCCAGCATATTTTTCAATCAACCAAGCAAGAGTTCTCTCATAGCAGCCCATGCTGGTTCTATGAATGATATAAGGACGAACCTTCTCACCATTCTGATCCACATAATACATATCGAACTGTTCTGCTATCATAGCATCCCATTGGATTGTAATCATGGTATCTTCCTTACCATACACATTCTTAGCCTGAATATCAACCTTCGGTCCGTAGAATGCAGCCTCACCGTCAGCTTCCGTAAATGGAATTTCAAGTTCTGTCAAAACCTTGCGTATTCTACCCTGGGTCTCTTCCCATACTTCTTCTGTTCCGATGTATTTTTCTTTATTATTAGGATCCCATTTGGATAAACGATAGGTAACATCTTCTTCTACACCCAATGTCTTCAGACAATATCTGGCCAGATCAAGGCAGCCCTTAAATTCCTCATCCATCTGATCCGGTCTTACGATTAAGTGCCCTTCCGTAATTGTAAACTGACGAACACGGGTTAGTCCATGCATTTCACCGGAATCTTCATTTCTAAAAAGAGTTGAAGTTTCACCATAACGAATCGGTAGATCTCTATAAGATTTTTGGCTGTTCTTATAAATGTAATACTGGAATGGACATGTCATAGGACGAAGCGCAAATACTTCCTTATCCACTTCTTCATTACCAAGAACAAACATACCCTCCTTATAGTGATCCCAATGACCGGAAATCTTATATAAATCACTCTTTGCCATAAAAGGTGTTCTTGTTCTTACATAACCGCGTCTTTCTTCTTCATCTTCAATCCATCTTTGCAGGGTCTGTATCATCTTCGTGCCGTTTGGCATCAAAAGGGGAAGGCCTTGACCTATAACGTCAACGGTTGTAAATATCTCCATCTCACGGCCTAACTTATTATGATCACGTTTTTTGATATCCTCCAGGTGAACCAGATACTCTTCTAACTCTGCATTTTTTGTATATGCAGTTCCATAGACTCTGGTAAGCATCTTATTCTTCTCTGAACCTCTCCAATATGCACCTGAGGCAGAGATTAATTTGATTGCTTTTATATTCTTAGTACTCATTAAATGAGGGCCTGCACAAAGATCTACGAAATCACCCTGTTGATAGAAGGAAAGTTCCGCATCCTCCGGAAGATCTTCGATTAATTGTACCTTATAGGGCTCACCCTTTTGCTGCATCAAAGCGATAGCCTCTGCACGTGGCAGGGTAAAACGAACTAATTCAGCACCTTCTTTAATGATCTTCTTCATCTCTTTTTCTATTTCATCAAGAGCCGCACGATCAAGTGGTGCAATGTCAAAATCATAATAAAAGCCCGTATCAATGGATGGTCCGATTGCCAGCTTTGCCTCCGGGTATAATCTCTTCACTGCCTGAGCAAGGACGTGCGAAGTTGTATGGCGATATGCAGCTTTACCTGCATCATCATTAAAGGTTAATATATTCAATTCACTGTCTGCATCCACCATAGTTCGAAGATCCACCACTTTGCCATTTAATTCTCCGGCACATGCCATTCTGGCTAAGCCTTCGCTGATGTCACTTGCAATGTCATACACTGTCATTGATTTGTCGTACTCTTTTACAGAGCCGTCTTTTAAAGTTATCTTCATAAATCCTCCATTCTGTCGCTTATAGCGACTAATAAAAAGTTATAATTCCAAGTCTGCAAAATAAAAAGCCCATCACTTTCGATCTGCTTATTTTGCATTTCGAAAGGGACGAGCGTATCGTATACGTCGCGGTTCCACCCTTTTTGGTAAGTAACACCCACTTCATTCTGATTGATAACGGAATCACCGGACCGGATTAGGGTCACTCAGAGGTAGTTTTCATATGCTTCTATACAAGACAAACGAAGGTCAGCTTAACTTGTAATGAATAAGATATTTGCACCAAATCATATCTCTCTCTGTATTCTTCCACATATTACTCGTCTCATCAACGTTTTATAAATAATTCAATATTATTTTATTCAACTGCATATTACTAGGATTTATTATATCACCCCTATTTCTAATGTCAAGTTAATCTTAATTCCAGTAATCCAACCTATGATCTTAATTCCAGTAATCCAACCTCTAAATTCCAGCTATCCAACCTCTAATTTCCAATTATCCAGTCAGTAACTCAAAACTTTTACTTTTTTTTCATATTTGGGTTTGTAAAGAAAACTTATGTTGATAGAGCCAAAGTAATCCACTACCTGTATATTGATGATAATGGCCTTGTGATCAGAAAGTCGGTAATACAACCGAATGTATTAACATCAGATAATAGTATATGCCTATAAAAGCACATACTACAAAAGGGGTGCTATCGCACCCCCTTTAATTATTATTTGTGTACATTTATTTTGCTGCAGGTAAGAAAGGTCTTAAGGTTGCAGCAACATTATTTACCGGCATAGTCTGTAATATGATCTTTCCAGGGCCTGTAATCACTGTATTAAAGATTCCTTCACCGCCGAATAGCATATTCTTTACACCAGGTACAGTCTGAATTTCCATGGAGCAGCTTTCTGTCATCGCTGCCAGATAACCGGTATCAACGATCATTTGCTGGCCAGGTTGAAGTACATATTCCATTGCATAGCCATCAATTTCAATAAATGCAGTACCCTGACCGGATAATTTCTGCATAATAAAACCTTCACCGCCGAATAAGCCTGCGCCAAGCTTCTTTTGAAAATGAATAGATAAAGTAACGCCTGCTTCGGATGCTAAAAATGCTGATTTTTGAACAATCATATTATTTCCTGGTCCGATTTCTAAAGCACGGATAGAACCTGGAAAGCTGGAAGCAAATGCTATTAAACCTTCTCCTCCAATAGCTGTATATTTGTTTTGGAACACTGAATCGCCTGAAAACATTCTACCTAATGCTTTACCGATTCCTCCATTTGTCGAAGTTTCCATTTTCATATTGTTACTCATCCAACTCATGGAACCTCTTTCCGTAATCAGCGTTTCACCTGGATTCACATGACAGGTTACGACTGGTAACGGCTCACCAACTATTTCATATTTCATATTACTATCCTCCCAAAGTTTAATTTATTAAATGCTATATTATTATTATTAAATTCTTAGTTTTACTAATATAGCATGAAACCATTGTGACTATTCCATAAAAAATATCCTAATAATAGCAATTATAATCCATTTTATAAATTATTTCAAGATTTTTTAATTAAAAAGGACAAAATTGCACTGATAAATTCTCAGAATAATTAGATTTTTTGTAATATTATAAGTCACCTGGAGGTTATTCGTTATTTCAAAAGTGTAACTATCCCTAATTACGTTAATAATTAGATTTCGATTGAATTTAAATGGACATCCTTTAAATTACCAACCAACGAGATTGAGGCGGTCGGAAGATCAAGATATCGGTTCGAAAAATCCATTACATTAGTAAGACTCACATTTTCAATCCCCTCAATCAATTCTTCTATCGTAACAATCCTTCCACGATTAATAATTGACTTTCCGTTCGAATTCATTCTGCTTTTTGCACTCTCATTCCCAAGGATAAGCTCTGTCTTAATTTGCTCCTTTGTCATGGAGAGCTCTTCGGCTGTTACTCCTTTTTTCTTTATCTCATTAATTATATGATAAATCTTTTTTACTACTGTCAAGGTTTGGGAAGGATTCATCGCAGCATAAATATGAAATAATCCAGTCTCACGATATGAGCTTCCATAGGAATAAATGGAATACGTTAAACCGCTGTTCTCTCTGATTCTTTGAAAAAGCCTCGAATTTATACTACCACCTAGGATTGAGTTCAGTACCGATAGAATGTAACGTTCCTCTGACAAGTAGGAAATGCTATTAAAAGCAATATTACAGTGTACTTGCTCTATATCTTTGTTTCTTTTACATACCACCCGGTGATAGACCGGCTTTCCTACTATGTTTTCGGTTGTCGTACTGCTTGACTTAATAACCCCAAACTTTTCTTCCAGAAGCTTTAGAACCTCAGCTTCATTAAAATGTCCTGCCACTGATATTATCATATTTTCGCCAACATAGTATTTATCCATGAACTCTAGAATTTGCTCTCTGGTAACCTTTCTTACAACTTTCTTTGTTCCAGAGATCATATAACCCAGAGGATGATCCTTCCATACTCTCTGCTGTAGCATTTCATGCACCAGATCCTCCGGGGAATCATCGTACATATCTATTTCCTCAAGAATTACTCCCTTTTCCTTTTTTAATGCTTTCTCATCGATTAACGAAGCATTTAACATATCAGATATAATATCAATCGCTATTGGAAGATGCTCACTAAGGGTGGTTGCATAATAGGAAGTGCATTCTTTGCTGGTAAATGCATTCATGTTCCCCCCTATTTTAGCCATTTCGTCAGCAATCTGCTTCGCATTGCGTTTACTGGTGCCTTTAAAAAGCATATGTTCTATGATATGAGCGATGCCGTTATTACTATCATCTTCGTTCGACGATCCAGCCTTCACCCAAATACCGAAAGATGTACTTCGCAGATAAGGTAATACCTCCGTAATTACGGTAATTTTGTTGGATAACTGATTAATGTTTGTCATATAGGTTCCTCCCTATCTGTTTAAGTAATTTATCCATACAACTTAAACCATATTCAAGTATTATTTCTTATTTTTTCATAATGTGAAAATAATTTGTATTATTATGCTGACCATTTTCACATGAATCGTATCAATCGATTCTACCATATTTTAAATCACTTATCAACCGACAAAACGAAGGGGCTTCTATCTACATAAAACGAAGGGGCTTCTATTTATAAGAACACTCCCATGAGATAAAAAATGCTGCTATTATATATACCTATATACATATAACAGCAGCTTACAACCATTTATTCTTTTAAATTCTTTAAAATTCTTTTAAATATTCTTTTATATATTATTTTATATACACTTTACCTTATCTGAGACATTGTATATCCCTTTTCTTCAAGAATATCCAATACACTGTAATCGCTGATGTAATGATTGCTTCCTACGATTACAAAATAAGTATGACTTCCTTCCGATTTTAGCAACGCATCAATATAATCGGCCATTTTCTTATCTCTTTGTGTAAATAATTTATCATAATATTCCTCTAACAGCTTCATAACTTCAACATCAACATCTGAATTGGCCTGAGTGTCATTATCTGAAAATAATGCTTTATACCCCTCTACATCACCTTCGCTCCATAGCTTAAGCATAATATCCAGATTAACAGTCTCCTCCGATGCTTTACCTTCAAGGATTTCATTCACAGAGGCTATTATGCCATCTAATAAATATTCCTCTAATTCATCAGAAAAGCTGTCAAACATCTGCCCCTGATAATCCAAACCTTCAATTTCAAATAAAGGTTTATCATAGGTCATAGCATTTAAAATAAAACTCATATCAATACCCAGCGCGGCAGCTTGAGATGCATCAGCAGTTGCTGTGGAATCAGTCAGATTAAGCGAATTAAACATATTGAAAAGGTACCAGGGCTTAATCATTGAAACAATGTTCTCATCATATCCAAGCAAAGCTCCAAGTTTTACTGCTTCTTGATAGGTATCCGCTGGAACATGATCCTTTAACGTGGTTCCGTCTTGATAGATACCATACATGGTGAATTTTAATACTTCCTCCGGATTTAAAGTATTGGCTTCCACAACTAATGCCTCGGATTTATTGTATGCCTCAAGTATTTTACTGCTGAAGGGGTAAATATCATTCGAAGCAAAATGGATAGAACCTAACATATATACCGTATTACCACCTGATTTTGTCTCCCACAAAAACCCTTTGCTTCCCGCATCCAGTTTATCAAAGACATACGTTATTAGCCTAGTTGCAAAGATACAGGCCTGTTCCTTGGAGCATTTCTCGTTTAATAATTGCTCTGGTTTAGCACCTTTATATATTTTATTTTTTTTCATAAATGAAATTACATTATTATTTTTGAAACCCAGATCTTTTGTGAACTCATAGCTTGATAGGTTATTATATAAAGATGTAAGAACATTTTTTACAGTCAAAGGGGCACTTATTTTATATGCGTAATCAGGTACTTTAGTTACACAATCGGTATCCAACAGCTTTTCGCGCATTCCGCTAATCAGTATGCGAAACTGCCCTTCCGTAATCGGTGAAGTCATACCCTTTTCGTACCAGGACAACGGATAGATTCCATAGGTATCTCCGATCAACAAGTCTCCATATGCCCAGCTACTGTAAGGTTGTTCAGCTTCAGCAGCATACGCATTTACAGGAATAATGCAAATTAATAAGATTAACGCTGTTAATAATGCCCAAATTCGTTTTTTCATTTATTTCATATCCTTTCCTATTGATATAAACCATAATATCCCACATCATAAAGATAGTCAAATTAAAGTATCATTAAAAGGGCAAACTTAATTGCTTAATTTGTTAGTGGAAATAGCAGCTGGGCCAATACAAAACAATCGTTTTGTTGGCCCAGCTGCCGGCAAGGGGTTATTCTCTATGATAAATCTCGTATTAGGCTTTTATATTATATATCTAATATCACAAAATAATCTTTTTATCAAAACTATTTGTTATATTTTTACATTTTCATGTTAGCATAATAAATTCTCTAAATCTATAATATTTTATAATTAATAGAAGAATCGTATAAGAAAATCCGATAAAAAGAAACATAAGAACAAATTAATCCAGTCAAACTGACGGAATTCTATAAAAAACGTCATGCAACCTTGAATATACAATATGAGCTTAAATATCAAAAAGAGCACAAAATTGCCATAAAACAATAGGCGAATGAAAGCTATTGTTTTATGGCAACTATAATAGTATAGGAGTTACTCGCTTCTTAATGCTTCAACCGCATCCTTCTTAGCGGCAATTCTAGCGGGGATATGTCCTCCTAGCATCGTTAATATGGTACTGACAATAATAAGAATTACTGCATGAGATAACTGGAGTTGTGCAACATCTTTTAATTCGGTTGCTCCATAGATCAGTGCATTAATCGGCATAGTCAAAAGCCATGCGATTAATATACCTAATGTACCGGAAAATACACCCAAAATAAAGGTTTCTGCATCAAATACACGAGATATATCTTTCTTTCTGGCACCAAGCGCCTTCAAAATACCTATTTCCTTAGTCCGTTCCAGTACAGAGGTATAAGTGATAATACTAATCATGATTAAGCTCACGACTAAGGCTGTCGAGGAGAACGCCACCAAAACCATAGTAACACCATCCATGATACCACCGGTCATTCCGGTAATCGTCTCAGCCAAATCCATATATACAATCTGATCTTTTACATCGGTAAGCTTTTCATTATAAGCATCCAAATAATCTAATATTTGATCCTTGGTTTGGAAATTGATCGGATATAAAGTAATCATGAACGGTTTTGCATTTCCACCAAGGAAACTCATAATTTGTTCTTTACTTTCATCATCAAGCTCTTGCATTGTGAGAACATTATAATTAGCTTCTGCCTGACTCTTTACTATATCTGACTCCCTAGAGATGTCGATAATACGTTGTGCGAGGGCATCACTGTAAGCGATACCTTCCGAAATTACAGGAAATCTTACACTTTCTTTTGCTCTTAGGATACCAACAATTGTGAGCGGAATATTACTCTCTGCCTTTGCCAGTGAATTTATATCCAGATTCATGGTATAGCCGCCGTATTCCGTAGCTGTATAATAGTCATTGTTCATGACTGCTTCAACCTGGATACCTACCAAGTCGGTGAATTTAATCGCTTCAAGCTTTCCTGTATCAAAGCCTAATTCAGACGCCACAACATCTTCAATTCTGTTTTTATTATCTACGACAATTACTAGACCCTTTTCATCCTTAGGATACTCTCCTGCGAGAAGATCATAATTGTTCTCAAGATAACTCTCACCTGCTAAGGTAGTAGGATAAGAAGCGAATTTAATATTCATGGTATTGACAGCGGCAACTGCTCCATCCTTCTCTTTTAAAAGGTTTAATCCAACTGTTCTAGTGTAACCTATACTTTTACAGATCTCAGGATCAATCTCCTCCAAATATGATACATATTCTTCGGTAAGGTTATTTGTATGAACCGAATATCTATCTTCGGTATTATATAGATATACCTCATCAGAATCTACATATTCCAGTTCACCTTTCATCTGATCCATCATTTCTTCATCCGCTTCTCTATGCGCTTCTGAGTTGAAGTCCTGCGTCTGTTGATTGATCAGAATAGGGAATTCTGTCATAGCTTCAGCCTGGAAATCATCAATCTGAAGTTGAAAGCCCACGGATAAGCTTAATATAAGAGCTATTCCAATTATTCCGATACTGGAAGCGAAGGCGGTCAGGAAGGTTCTTCCCATCTTAGTTCTGATGTTATTAAAGGACAATCGAAGTGCGGTAGGAAAACTCATACTGGTCTTTTTCAACTTAAAAGTATCATTAGCTTCTTCCGCCGTATAGGGATTTGTATCTGATATGACCTTACCATCCTGAAATTCAACGATACGGTCTGCATACTTATGAGCTAATTCGGGATTATGGGTAACCATGATAACAAGCTTATCCGATGCAATTTCTTTAATCAAATCCATAATTTGGATACTGGTTTTTGTATCCAAAGCACCCGTAGGCTCATCACAAAGTAATATATCAGGATTATTTGCCAGGGCTCTTGCAATTGCAACTCTTTGCATCTGACCGCCGGATAACTGACCGGGCTTTTTATGAATATGGTCTTTCAATCCAACTTTCTCGAGAACCTCCAGAGCTTTGCGATGTTTTTCACTTCTAGATACACCACTCAGGGTCATACCCATCTCAACATTTGCAACGATACTTAAATGAGATATTAAGTTATAGCTTTGAAATACAAAACCAATCGTATTGTTACGATATGCATCCCAATCCTTCTCTTTAAATTTCTTTGTAGATTTTCCGTTAATAATTAAATCACCGGAATCATAACGATCCAAACCACCAATGACATTCAAACAGGTAGTCTTTCCGGAACCACTCGCTCCTAATATCGCTACGAATTCATTTTGACGAAAGGAAACAGATATTTCGTCTAGGGCTTCCGTTGTAAAATCTCCAACGGTATAGGATTTCTTTATTTTTTTCAGTTCAAGCATTTATTTTCTCCTTTATATGAATGAAAGTAATTCAAGTTCTTTATTTCCTAGAATACCTTCACTCGCTTACTTGCATGTTACGGATAAGTATATTAATTCTTTTCTCTAGTGTCAATATTATCCTTTACGATTTAATTTTGTTTTAATATATTAATAAGGAATTAATAATTTAAGTAAAACTAATTGTGTTTTCATTTGCTGTTTATTAGAAATATCTCATAGAAAGCAATTTCTATGTACATAAAGAATGTCCGAAACAGGTTGACATATGTTTTATGTCATACCTATTACGGACATTCCTTCGTTGTAGGAAACTAGGTTTTGCATGTGATAGCAAAACAGCTCTCACATTCTAAATCTGAAATAATATTCCCAAATAAACCTTTACTGTGCATCCTTAATACTGAAGCTAATTCTGCCCATCTTATCCTGTCCGAGGCATACAACGGTAACAACATCGCCTAAGGTTAACACATCTTCTACATGCTCTACTCTATGCTTAGCAATCTTGGAGATATGAACCATACCTTCTTTTCCGGGAGCGAACTCGATAAATGCACCAAAGTCCTTAATACTTATAACTTTACCTGTGTATTGTTTACCCTCTTCAAATTCAGTAACAATCATCTTAACCATTTCTAATGCTTTCTGAATGCTATCTTTATCAACACCACATACAGATACGGCACCGTCATCGGTAATGTCAATTTTAACACCGGTCTGATCAATAATTGCATTGATGGTCTTACCTCTCTGACCAACAACCTCACCAATCTTGGAAGGATCAATTTTAATCTGAACAATCTTAGGTGAGTAAGGTCCAACCTCAGGTCTGGGCTCTGCGATAACCGGAGCCATAACATCATCTAGGATATAAGTTCTTGCTTCTTTTGTTCTATAAATAGCCTTCTCAATAATTTCTCTGGTCAGTCCGTGGATCTTAATATCCATCTGAATTGCTGTGATACCCTTATGAGTACCTGCTACCTTGAAGTCCATATCTCCGAAGAAATCTTCAAGACCTTGAATGTCTGTCAACAGAATGTAATCATCATCCGTCTCGCCTGTAACCAAACCTACGGAAATACCCGCAACCATAGCCTTAATAGGAACACCTGCAGCCATCAGGGATAAGGTTGAAGCACAGATACTACCCTGTGAGGTAGAACCATTCGATTCTAATACTTCAGATACCGTACGAATTGCATAAGGGAATTCTTCCTCTGTAGGAAGTACCGGAACAAGAGCTCTTTCAGCTAATGCACCATGACCGATTTCACGTCTTCCGGGTCCTCTGGAGGGCTTTGTTTCACCAACAGAATAGGAAGGGAAATTATAATGATGCATATATCTTTTACCGGTCTCATTTTCATCAATACCATCTAATCTCTGAGTTTCAGCGAGGGCACCTAAGGTTGTAATCGTAAGAACCTGAGTTTGACCACGGGTAAACATACCTGAGCCGTGAGTTCTAGGTAAAATATCAACCTCAGCTGCAAGCTTTCTGATTTGATCAACGCTTCTTCCATCAGGACGTTTCTTGTCCTTTAGGATCATCTTACGAACAGTCTTCTTCTGGAATTTATAAATAGCCTCACCAAGTAAGGGTATCCATTCCGGATGAGTTTCTTCGTATCGTGCAACCAGTCTGTCAGTAATTTCTCTAATATTAGCTTCTCTAACCTGTTTCTCGTCAGTAAATACTGCTACTTCCATCGCTTCAGGAGTAATAAAGCTTACCATATCCTCATATAAATCAAGAGGAGTATCACATTTTATATAGTCATGCTTCGGCTTACCGCAAGCTTCAACAATCGTATCAATAAATTCAATAACCTTCTTGTTTAGATCATGAGCTGCAAATATCGCTTCAATCATTTTATCCTCAGGAAGCTCATTTGCACCTGCTTCAATCATAATTACCTTATCTTTTGTAGAAGCAACTGTAAGAGTTAACGTTGACTTTTCTCTCTGCGCTGATGTAGGGTTGAACACCAGCTCTCCTTCTACCATACCCACATAAGTTGATGCTGTAGGGCCATCAAAAGGAATATCAGAGATTGCCGTTGCTATGGCAGAGCCAAGGATTGCTGTAATTTCAGGTGAGCAATCCTGATCAACACATAAAACCAGATTATTTAAGGTTACATCATTTCTGTAATCCTTCGGGAATAACGGTCTCATTGGACGGTCAATTACACGAGAGGTAAGAATTGCATTTTCAGATGGCTTGCTTTCTCTTTTAATAAAGCCTCCAGGTATTTTACCTACTGCATACAGTTTCTCTTCATACTCTACACTTAAAGGGAAAAAGTCGATACCCTCTCTCGGCTTATCAGAGGCTGTCGCTGTTGATAAAACAACAGTATCACCATAATGCATTAAAGCCGCACCATTTGCCTGCGCTGCTACTCTTCCAATATCTACAGTAAGTGTTCTGCCAGCTAATTCCATAGAAAAACTTTTGTACATACTATGTCTCCTTTTCATTTATCACAAGTGAATCCAAAATGTATACATCATATAAATGAGAACACTAATCATGGAATCATCTTGTTTTATTCAGAGTCGGAGGCACCGAAACAACTGAAAAATCTACCGAACTGCTTAAATCCGATAACCTTTTCAGAAGTCTCGGGTTGTCCTCCCGTCACTCTAACTACAATATTATAACATTGTTATTACCATAATGCTACTTTTTTTTAAGAGGATTTTCCACAACATAATACTGAGCTTTTGTATTACAAGCGATTATTTCAAAAAATTTTTAATATTTCTTCAGTATCCTCATTTCTCTCTAATCCTAAACATATTCTTCTTAAGTCTACTATGAAAATAAAAGAGCAACGGTTATCCGTTTACCAAGGCATAGGTAAACGATGATAACACGTTGCTTTCATAATAAATTAATAATTATCTCCTGAAATAATCATTTCTGCGATATGGCATGCTTTTGTGATCCTCATACTGATCGCAATCCTTTTTATAATCTTTTCCGGTTGGATTTTCAATCAATGTAGCGGCTTCAAATGCATGTCTGTGGTCATCTTCCACAGTGGTAACCGATTCAATAAAATGAACATGTCTGTCACCTACCGGTATTGCACCGCCTGTTTTTCCACAGAATTCATGAAAATGATTTTCAAAGAAATCGGTATGAAATATTACCTCATGAACATGGTCATGTTCACCACACGGTATAGCCTCACAAGATACCGTACAAAATCTATGCTGATGTGGATCATCTTGATCGGCTGTTTTAACACTTCCCTGTAATTCATGAACATGCTTTTGTTCGTCAGGGCAATGTCCTCCTTGATAATTTGTATTTCTAAAACCCAAATAAATCACTCCTTTTCTTATTGTCCTTTAACTTCAAAGACTTAATCATGCATAAATCAAGTTTACTATACATTTTATGCCGAAAAGAGTGTTTTTGTGCCATCTTAAATAGATATAATTGTTATTATAGAACTCCCGTAATTAGCATTATACGGCCGAAGTATTTATTAAATAATTGGTTCTTTTACGATATTTTTTAACCACTTTTTTTTACGATATCTGATATAACCCATGATTAACTTATAAATTTCCTCAATCATTACCATCGCATATACAAGATAAATAGGTAAATGAAGTATCAAACCACCCAGTACTGCCATCGGTATTCCAATCAACCATACACCGCTGACATCTAGGAATAGTGAAGCTTTTGTATCTCCACCACTTCTTAGGATCGACACGACTAATAACATATTAAGCATTTTAATTGGCATATAGATTGCAAATGCGCTGATACTAAGCCGTATATAATTTTTAACTATATCCGTGAATGGAAATAATAATAATATGGCTTCCCTGCTTGCAATTGTAATAATTGCAATAATTATTGATAGGGAAAACTGTAAAATCAAATAATTCTTGGCATGCTCCTCTGCTTTCTTTAGCTCATCCGATCCCAATTCATTTCCAAGGATTACAGCTGCAGCATGGCATATCCCAAAGAAAAATACCATTACGACCTGTTCGATTGAACTGGTTGCTGTTATTGCTGCCACCGCATCATCTCCCATCCTGCCATAAACTACAGAATACATAGTAACTCCTAGTCCCCACATAAATTCGTTAAGGATTACCGGGGCTGCGGTATGGAAGTACTTTATAAGAAAAGCTCTGCTAATAAAGCGACTGCCGCTTTCTTTCAAACTATTAAATTTTTGATGTATAAAATCTCCTACCCCATCGTCCCCAATTTTATGTCTGTATACAATAATAAGGAGCGTTGCAAATTCCACAACCCTGGCAATCAGTGTTGCCAGTGCTGCTCCGGCTACCCCCATCTTAGGAAAACCGAAATGCCCAAAGATTAAAGAATAATTTAAGGATACATTAACTACAATTGCAATAGAAGTAATAATGATCGGAAGTTTTACATAATTCATACTTCTAAGTATCGCTACATAAGCATTGGTGACCGCAGTGAGCGGATAACTAAGTGCGATAATAGTCAAATATGCTGCAGCAACTTCAATTGTTCCTGCCCTGTCTATAAATATACGCATTACAGTTTCCGGAAAAAATACACCGGCAATTAAAAACAGAATGGAACAGCTAACACCCAGGAGTAATGACATACGTAATACTCTCTTGATTCCAATCATATCACGTTTTCCATAATATTGTGAGGCAAGAACTCCTGACCCACTACAGATTCCAAACATCAATAGTGAAAATACAAAAAACACCTTATTTGCTTGCCCTACCGCAGCAGTTGTGGATTCTCCCAACTGACCAATCATTAGGGTATCAACTAAGTTTAGTATATTATTTAACATGTTTTGAAGTGCTATAGGCACTACAATTGAAAAGGTTTTCTTTAGAAAGCTTTTATCCTTTAGCATTAATTTAATTTGATTCATACATCCCTCTATTTCCAAGATAGAAAAAACTGCCCCATAGTCAGCATCAATGGCTATAAAATGGGACAGCTTTATAATTAACGTGATTTCTACTATTTTCTTAAACCTAAACGTTCAATAAGATTACGATATCCTTCGATATCCGTTTTCTTTAAGTATTCTAGCAAACCTCTTCTTTGTCCAACCATCTTAAGAAGACCTCTTCTGGAGTGATGATCCTTCTTATTGATTTTTAAATGCTCTGTTAACTCTGTAATTCTTTGTGTTAAAAGTGCGATTTGAACCTCAGGTGAACCTGTATCCTCAGGTGTTCTTCCGAAGTTCTTGATGATCTCTTGTTTTTTGTCTTTGCTAATCATAGTAAAATTCTCCTTTCTGGTAAACGCCTAATACCAAGAAAAAGGTCGGAGTGTCCAAGTTCTGAGTATTGGCTAATATCACTTGTGTATATTAACATATTCATTTCATATTGTAAACAATTATTTATTTTTTTATATAAAAACAGCCATAACTTAAAACATAAAGTATAAATTATGGCTGTCGTATGTAGTATTTTATTGGAGTTTTTGTCCACAGGATGCACAGAAAGTTGCACTATCTCTGTTAACAGTATTGCACTTAGGACAAACCGTTCCTTGAACCTGTTGATTCATCGGAGGCACTGGTTGACCTACCTGAGGCATCGGAGGCACTGGTTGACCTACCTGAGGCATCGGTTTCTGTTGTTTTGTACCTTCACCAGATAAGTTTAAAATGAAACCAAGCTTCATATCCTTCTTTATCAGAACACAAATAATAAATAATACAAAAACAACGATAACAGCTATATTGAACAAAATAGATGCATATTTATGAATGTTGAAAAATGCTTTTTGTAAAAAGAATTCGTCATTATAATCTGAAGGTGTAACCAAATCACTTAAGTTGCTTAATATTGCTAATCCGAGATAAACTAGGTTGAAAAACAGGGCAAAGATATAAGATTGTTTCACAGCTGTCTTAACCTTATCATCAAAATCTAACGCAAATACTAAAACTGCAAATACAACTGCGACTAATAATCCGCTAAAATTGAGCGTTAGGTAATAACCTATAAAATACGCTAAGAGTGATAAGATTGTTACAGGAATTCCTAAGTTTTTCTTGTCAAATAATTTTTCCATGATTTGTCCTCTCCTTAATAACGATTTTAACTAATTCTACCACATTATGCCAACTACGTCAATTATTAGAATATGACAATTGTTACAATTTTCCAGAATATTCCGTTTTGTCAACTAAATTTCCACATGTTGTAAATAACAATAGAGTAAACAATATACAAAATAATGTATAGGGTAATGTACAAAGAAAATCGAGGGCTTCAGGGAGTAAAAATGCAGCTAACACCGAGGCACCGATCGCTGGAGCCATAATAGAAATTAATAATCCCAATCCCAGTAGCATTTGTATCATTTTGTTTGGCTGACCGCCGAGGACTCTTTGGTATAAGATGGTTAACCCAACGAATACCGCTCCTGATGCTGCATATGCCAAAGCAAAAAAGACAGCTGTTAACGGATTAATATTACTAAAAATTGCATAAACAGTAAAAATAACTATTCCATCAACACAGGGCTTCAATATGGATGTCAAGGAAGAAGCAAATACTTTTTTGATGGATTTCTCTGGTATGAGAAAAATATAAGGTTTCAGCAACTCACCCTGTAACTTTCCCATAACCGTCAGAAAATATTGAATGTAGATTGCCACAGCTAATATGGTGTAGCTGATTGCTTCCGGGGCATTGTTAAGCTTGATATTGTAGCCTGCAATTCCCACTACCAGCATCATAAAAATTGTATATCCATCAATAAAAATAAACCTGCTCCTTCGTTTCATCTCCAGTATATGCTTATATAAGAAGGTCATCGATCCACTGCCATAACGAATTCCTAGTTCCTTCTCTTTGATTTTTATTTTTTTCTTCGTGGCTTGAGGAATATTTCTTCCTTCTTTCGCTGCAAGTCTGACTTGATAGGTGTATTCCGTTGAGCGAAGGACGTCTTCATAATAATCAGCTTTTCCCATGGTGAGAAGGACAACGATTATTAATCCAATTACAAAAAACATAGCTATCGACACCACAATGGATATCAAAGTGTTCTGAACAACACCCGTGAAGAACATAACTGACCAACCTGCGATTGGAATATATCCGAAGCCCTTTGAGGAAACCATGCGAAATAACGCTTCCAGTAATCCGACCTGTTCCTGCCTCTGTATTAACAGAGTAACAGCCACTAAGGCTCCAAGAAAAATATATAGGATTGCATTAATTATTTTTTTACGCATAGGATTACCATTCGAGAATATATAAATCCCTATTGATATCAGCTGACAGAACAAAACCATTAATGTAAAGATAAGAAACAGAGCAAATATCTCAGTAAAACCATACCCAAAGCTGGACTTTAGGTTACCAATCTGATAAAAGATAAAAATTGAACCAAGTAAGGATTTCCCTAAGGTACTGAGCAATCCATAAATTAATATTTTTTTGGACGAAATAGGTGCTACAAATAATAAGCCTACATCCGGCATAGTAAATAAGCTCGAGCCAGTAGATAAGCCGGTTACTGTAAAGGTATATAAGAATAGCACACCAAACCCGGTTATAACCAGATTGAGTATCCGTTCATCTGCGAATTTAGTATCCGGCATATCCTTTCCGAATACCAACAAGGTTACAACGGAAAAGATAATAAAGGCAAGAATAATAGCATAAAGGATTAAGTATGCTGGCTTTTTCTTTAAGGATAATATCTTATTTTTAATCTGAGTTATCAATAAATATGATAATGCCTTCATTAATGCTTATCTCCCTCCGAATTTCTCTTATCCCTTTCTGTAATGGCAAAAAATAGTTCTTCCAGGTTTTCTCCTGAACCTCTGATATCATTTCTTGTCCTTCTAGCCGCAATTCTGCCATCCATCATGATATTAGTACTATCCCAGAATTCCGCAACGCTATCCAGCATATGTGTACTAATTAATATGGCTGCACCTTCTCTTTTTTTCTCCACAATCATACTTTTCAGTTCCTTAATCGCATGGGGGTCCAATCCCACCATAGGTTCATCGAATAATATTACCTTAGGGCCTGGAAGTAAACCACAACAGATGGATACCTTTTGCTGCATGCCTTTTGATAACTCACTACCAAACTTATTCTTTTTATCATCAAGTTCAAACCTTTGCAACAGCTGTTCTGCACTTTCTTTCCAGTTCTCCAGAGAATACGCTCTGGCAATAAACTCCATATGCTCCCATACAGTAAGCATATCATATAACGCTGGAATCTCCGGTATATATCCAAGTTCTCTTTTCGCAGGCAGCGATTTATTCTCATGTCCATGAATTAATATTGTACCACTGAATTTCAAAAGACCTGCGATGCACTTAATAATTGTAGATTTACCGGCACCGTTCGGCCCCAGCAAAACAGATATTTCATTTTCTTTGATTTCAAAATCTACACTGTCATTAGCAACTAACTTTCCATATTTTTTTGTTACATTTCTTACTGAAAGCATATTACCCTCCATTCTTCTTATCCAGTAGCTGTAAACATTTATATAATTTATCAACTTTTTACAGTATACTATAATTTGAGTGCAGATAAAATACTTTAGACCCAATTTTAATCGTTTAATAACATTTTTCTAATAAGATATCAAAAAAATCTGCCGCTTATGCATAAGTATAACCCTGCATAAGGACAGACTGTCTCATTTCCTAAAATAATCCCTGGACAATATAATATCTTCCCTCATTTTGATCATAAGCTCTTCCAAGGAACCGAATTTCATTTCCGGGCGGATATAATAAAATAGCTCTACCTCAATCATTTTACCATACAGATCACTGTCATAATCAAAAATGTAGGTTTCAACGCCAATGTATTCTTCTTCTCCCACAGTTGGCTTATATCCGACATTGGTAACCCCGGTATGGTAGATACCCTCTATCAGTGTTTTAGATGCGTATACACCGCAGGGAGGTAACAGCTTCGTGGAAGGTGGTATCAGATTTGTTGTCGGCATACCTAAGGTTCTCCCTATTCTTCTGCCGTGAACTACTTCACCTCGAATCGTATAGGGATATCCCAGCATCGCATTAACAGCCTCCATATTGCCGACTTTTAGTGCATCGCGGATTGCAGAACTACTGATTATCTCATTCTTCCATTTTTTCTTTTCACAGGATATTACCTTATAACCATAAGTTGTTTCATATTCCTTTAAAAGAGCAACATCACCTCTTCGATGTAACCCAAAGCGAAAATCATTACCCACAACAATTATCTTTGCATCCAACTTCTCCACAAGTATTTCTTTGATAAAATCTTCCGGATCCATTGATCTGGTTTCCTCTGTAAATGGATAAGATACCAGCACATCTACACCGCAATGGTTTAGCTTTACAAGTTTCTCCTCTTCCGTATTAATGAGTTCAAATTCCTTATCAGAAAATAAATTACCGGGATGCAAAAGAAAACTGAACATAACAGCTTTCAATCCCTGCTCTTTATAGGATATAATTAAGTCAATCAGCTGCTGGTGTCCAAGGTGAAGTCCATCAAATTTTCCAAGGGTAACAGCGCTGTTCTTCAATTTAAAATTCGTATTTCCTGCAATATACTCCATCGCTTCCTCCAGACTCTCCCGTAAATGTAAGCTGATTTAAGCTGTCATGCTTACTATGGCACTAGCACCATATAAATCGATGCTATGACAAAAACATTTTTACGGGTTTATACAGGTCTTCTTCTTTGTCATGACGATATATACCAACAAAGTTATCCTCAGCATCATAAACCCTAACGAATTCTGTCGCATCCTCCAGCTCAGTCTGTATCAAATGTTCCTTATTAAAAGAATTACCATTATAGATCAATTTGTGGTGCTGACGGTCAATATTAATTTTTGTATAGCTTTGAAAAAAGTGATCAATTGCTATGATATACTCGTGTAAACTATGATCCTGCACCAATGCTTCAATTTCCGACAGCTTCAAGGCTTGTCCTATTTGAAAATTGCCGACAGCCGTTCGTACAAGACTTTTCATAGTACCACCACAGCCTAAGTTCTCACCAATATCATGTAGTAAGGTTCTTATATAGGTTCCTTTTCCGCAATCAACAGACAATAATACTTCTTTCGCTTCTTCTGAATAAGCCAGAATGCGAATATCCTTTATGATTACCTTTCGTCGCTCTCTATCTATCTCCTTACCCTGTCTTGCAAGTTCATAGAGCTTTTTACCATTCACTTTAATCGCTGAATACATGGGTGGTAATTGAAAATATTCTCCTATGTAGCTTTTTACCACTTCTGTTATTCGTACTATATCCACAGTAACTTCAGCGGTTTTTAAAACGGTCCCGGTAATATCCTGAGTATCTGTTGTTATTCCCAGCTTAAGAACAGCCTCATAAGTTTTATCCTTATCGGTTATCATATCCACCAGTTTCGTTGCCTTACCAAGACATACAGGAAGTACTCCCGTGGCATCCGGATCTAAAGTACCGGTATGACCTATTTTTTTCATTTTTAAGATACCTCTCATTTTTGCTACTACATCATGAGAGGTATATCCTTGTTCTTTATAAACATTTATAATTCCATTCATCAATTTACTGCGCTCCTTATTATATACTACTAACATGATGTCTTTTTAAGGTAGCTTAAATAACTAAGAATTATGCTTAACAAAATGAATTTGGCTTTACATAATGAATTTTGCTTACAAAATAATTTCACACAAATATATCTGCTGCATTGTAGATGCTGCTTAATAAATGAATATTGGCTTTACAAAATTCTATTCATATAGCTTAGTAGCTTCCTAAGAATTTTGGTTACAAAATTCTTTGAGTTCTTTTAATTGTGCTTCAATATGAGGAGTCAGATTATTGATCACGTCATGAACAGATCCTCTCATGGTGCAGCCGGCCGCTTTAATATGTCCGCCACCCCCAAAATATACTGCTATCTTGCTGACATTAACTTCACCATTTGACCTCATACTTACTTTAAATTCACGAAAATCCGATTCATAAATAAATATCGCAACTTCCGTGCCCTTTGTAACACGGAGTTGATCAATGATTCCATCCATATCAGAGGAAGATGCACCATAAAAGTCAAGCATTCTTCGGTTAAGCGAAGCAAATACAACTTTACCGTCAAGGACTAATATACTCTCCATCAGACAGCGACCCAGTATTTGATTTTGTATATATGTCTTCGCATAAAAGGACTCATCAATTAAGGATGAGAAGTCAATACCTTTTCCGATTAGTCTTCCTGCTATATTCATTGTTTTTTCCGAAGTATTGGAATGCTTGAACACTCCGGTATCATGAATAATGCCTACATAGAGTGCTTCAGCAATCTCTTTCGTAACCCGATCTTCCTCCATCAAAGTATATAATACCTCACAGGTAGATGAAGCATCGATCACCACATGATTCACCTCTCCGAATAACTGATTACTGATGTGGTGGTCGATGTTAATCGTTTTATTTGCTGTATTGAAATACTTTAATGCATTACCCAATCGATCCAAGCTTCCGCAGTCCAAAGAAATAAATACATCGTATACTTCGTCGGATTCATAGGAATGCTTGATCTCATCCACACCGGTTAAAATATGAAATTCGTTCCCGAAGGTTTCCAAGTATACATCAACGATTTCAATCCCGAATTCTTCTTTATTCTGTTTCAGATATTGGTAAAGTGCGGTGCAGGATCCGACACAATCGCCATCCGGCCTGATATGACCTGCAATTGCAATCTTCTTTACACCGACGATTTCTGCATTAATCTTTTCCATAAGCCTATCTTCCTCATTCCCTATTGTCATCATCTGTATCTTCTAAATTAATATCTTCTTCATTACCTTCGTCGTCTTCTTCATTACCTTCGTCGTCTTCTTCCTCATCCGAATCCTGTTCATCCTCATCGTAATAATCGTCCTCTTCGGTAGCTTCCATCATGATTTCGGAAGAATTCTTATTAACTTCATCAATTAATTTAGACATATGAACACCATATTCTATAGAATTATCAATGACAAAAGAAAGCTCTGGTGTATTTCGTAAATTAAGCGTCTTTGCTAATTGTCCTCGCATGTAGGAAGCTGCACTTTTTAATCCGCGCAGGGTCGAAGCTTTGGATTCATCATCTCCCAGAACACTGATATATACCTTCGCATTCTTTAAGTCAGGTGATACTTCAACCGAGACCACTGAGGTCATCGGATTTATTCTGGGATCTTTTATCTCCCTGCTGATTAATGTGCTCAGCACTTTTTGAACTTCACCGTTAATTCTGGTGTTCTTAATACTATTTTTCCTCATACTATTAACCATTACCTTTCTGTCAGGGCAAGATGGTTCTTGCCATTATACCAAGTAGAAAAAGCTTACTTCTTCTTATCTTGGTACTTCTGCCATAATATAAAGTTCAACCTTGTCACCTTCCTTGACCTCATTAAACTTTTCAAATACCAAACCACATTCGTAACCAGTAGCAACTTCCTTAACATCATCCTGGAATCGCTTTAAGGATGCTAATGTTCCCTCATAGATAAGTTCATTATCTCTGTATATTCTGGCTTTGCTTCCCCTGATTACCTTTCCGTCAAGAACATAGGAACCTGCAATGGTTCCAACGCCGGAAGCCTTAAAGGTCATACGTATCTCTGCGTGACCGATAATTCTCTCCTCAAAAACTGGATCTAACATACCCTTCATAGCAGCTTCAATATCATTAATTGCGTTATAAATGACACGATACAATTTTACTTCTACCATTTCACGATCCGCAGTTTCCTTTGCAGCATTATCCGGTCTAACATTAAAACCGATAATGATTGCATTCGAGGTACTGGCAAGTATTACGTCGGATTCATTGATGGCACCAACACCACCATGAAGAATACGGACAGCTACTTCTTTATTGCTGAGCTTTAGTAAGCTTTGTTTCATTGCTTCAAAGGAACCTTGAACATCAGCCTTAATAATTAAATTAAGTTCCTTTATATTGCCTGCTTGAATTTGCGAGAATAATCCATCTAAGGATAACTTCGCTTTTGTATCAGCAATCAGCTTCTCTTTGCTCTGTGACAAGTAAGCTTCGGCAATAGTTCTAGCTTCTTTTTCACTATCTGTAGCCAGGAAGGTTTCTCCTGCATCCGGAACTTCATTTAAACCAAGAATTTCTACAGGTGTAGAAGGCGTTGCTTCCTTTACTCTTCTACCCTTGTCATCCATCATAGCACGTACTTTACCAAAGGAGGCTCCGACAGCTACGTTGTCTCCGACATGAAGTGTTCCCTTTTGAACTAATATAGTTGCAACCGGACCTCTACCCTTATCAAGCTCAGCTTCAATAACGATACCTCTGGCATTACGATTCGGATTTGCTTTTAACTCAATCATTTCAGCTGTTAGCAATATCATTTCCAGCAGCTGCTCAATACCTTCCTTAGTATGTGCGGAAACCGGAACAAATATTGTATCACCGCCCCAATCCTCGGCAATTAATTCATACTCAGTTAATTCCTGTTTTACACGCTCAATATTCGCACTTGGTTTATCTATCTTGTTAATTGCTACAATAATTTGCACTCCAGCTGCTTTCGCATGATTGATTGCTTCTACCGTCTGAGGCATAACACCGTCATCAGCTGCTACCACAAGTATTGCGATATCAGTTGACTTTGCACCACGCTTACGCATGGAAGTAAATGCTTCATGTCCCGGTGTATCTAAGAAGGTAATCCTCTCTCCGTTTACTTCAACCACATATGCACCGATATGTTGAGTAATACCACCGGCTTCTCTGGAGGTTACATTTGTTTCTCTGATCGCATCAAGAAGAGAGGTTTTACCGTGGTCAACATGCCCCATGACACATACAACCGGAGGACGCTTATCCATTGTCTCAGGATCTTCTTCATCTTCCTTTAGTAATTCTTCCACTTCATTCACTTTAACTTCTTTTTCAACGATGATTTCATACTCTATAGCTATTTCTTCTGCTTCTTCAAATGTAATTTCCTGATTTAGTGTTACAATCTTGCCAGCAAGGAAAAGCTTTTTAATCAAGGCAGCTGAAGGCTTCTTCATCTTCTCCGCCAGTTCTTTTATCGTTAGAACTTCCGGAATAGATATAGTCTTAATTTCTTCTTCAATCACTTGAATCGGCTTAGGCTGAATAAACTGGCCCTTCTTTGGAGCAAGTTTTGTCTTGATATTGGAATCGTCCTCACGCTCAATCAGATTTCTTTCTTTATAATTCTTTTCTTTATTAATTCTGTCTCTGTTTCTCTTATTGCTATTATCATTCTTTTCAGCTACCTTTTGATCCAAGATCTGCTGATCAAAGTTTTTACGTTCACCGCCTGCTCTTCCAGCACCAGGGCCTTTTTTTGCTCCTGCTGCACGATTACCGTAGCTTGGCTTATCGTCATCATCTTTACCCATATCTTCAAAACCGCGTGATGAAAAACCACCTCCCGGTCTCTGTCCGCTGTTTGGTCTGGAGTATCCTGTTCCGCCACCATAACCGCCTCTGCCTTGCTGTCCACCGGCTGCAGAAGGGCGAGCTCCGCCACCTCCCGGTCTGTTTCCTTGGTAACCCTGACCCTGCGGTCTGTTTCCTTGATAACCTTCACCCTGTGGTCTATTTCCTTGATAGCCTTCACCCTGTGGTCTGTTACCCTGGTAGCCCTGACCCTGCGGTCTGTTACCCTGATATCCCTGACCCTGCGGTCTATTTCCCTGATAACCTTCACCCTGTGGTCTGTTTCCCTGGTAGCCCTGACCCTGTGGTCTGTTACCTTGATAGCCTTGACCCTGCGGTCTGTTACCCTGATAACCTTCACCCTGTGGTCTGTTTCCCTGGTAGCCTTCACCCTGTGGTCTGTTACCCTGGTAACCCTGACCCTGTGGCCTGTTCCCCTGATAACCTTGACCCTGTGGTCTGTTTCCCTGGTAACCCTCACCCTGTGGTCTGTTTCCCTGGTAACCCTGACCCTGCGGTCTATTTCCTTGATAACCTTGGCCCTGTGGTCTATTTCCCTGGTAACCTTCACCCTGTGGTCTATTTCCCTGGTAACCTTCACCCTGTGGTCTGTTTCCTTGATAACCTTGACCCTGTGGCCTGTTTCCCTGGTAACCTTCACCGGAGGATCTATTTCCTTGATAGCCTTGACCCTGTGGCCTATTTCCCTGATAACCATCAGGTCTTGTTGTATATCTCTGACCGTCTTGGCCTTGATTTCTTTGTCCTTCCGGTCTTTGTCCGGAAGTATAATTCTGACTCTGCTCTCCTGGTACTCTTTGTGTAGAATTAGTGCTCTGATATCCTTGACTTTCATTTGAAGGTCTACCATCGTTTGATGATCTTCCATCGTTTGATGGTCTGCCTTGTTGGCTCTGATATCCTTGCTGTCCTTGTCTCATTACTCCTTGTCCTCCTGCCGGTCTCTGTCCGGATGTACCTTGATGTCCATGTTCTCCTAATGGTTTTTGCCCATTATTTTGTATGGTTTGGAACTGTTTCATTCCACTATACTGTGTTCCAGCCGGTCTCACGCCAGTTTGGCTGTTTTGCCCTGTAGGCTGACCTGGTCGCATAGTATTTTGACTGCTCACCGGTTTCTGGCTTCCGGGAGTAGCATGTTCACCGGTTACACCGGGACGATTACTATTTTGTCCTGTTGGTCTGATTCCTGAGGACGGTTGCGCGCTTTGACCCATCATCGCTGGTTTTGCACCGGTTTGGTTTGAGTGAGCTTGAGATGCCTGAGCTGCAGGCCTTTGCACCGCCTCTGCCGCCGGTCTTGACGCAGATACCTGTGAAGCTTTACTTGCCTGGATAAAATGGTTTTTTACAAATTGAACCTCATTATCCTCCAGATTACTGCTATGTGATTTCTTGACACCAAAACTTTTTTCTATAAAGTCAGAGATATCCTTACTCTCTATTGAAGTTTTTCCTTGTTCATTTATTAAATTCTTTAACTCAAAGACTTTCATTTTTGCCATACTTACTACCTCCGTTCATTTCATTGCATCCTACGATGAACATTAAGCGTGTTCATAATCTTGTCACTTTAACCGGAATCTGCAAACAAGCTTGTGCTTCCTCATTCCGCTATCATAGTTTTCAGTTGCTTTTCAATTGCATCCGCTAAGCCCTTGTCAAACACTGCTAAAGAAGCACGAAATTCTTTACCCATTGCATGACCTAAGTCGTTCTTTTCACCAAAAAAGTAAATTGGCACATTATAGTAAGTACACATGTTGGTAAACATTTTCTTTGTATTGTCTGAAGCATCATTTGCTACTATTACTAAGGCTGCTTTATGTTCCTTCACTGCTTTTTCTGTAGAGAATTCACCGCTTACCAATTTTCTTGATTTTGTTGCTATTCCCAACAGGTTATATATCTTCTTTTCTTCCGGATTCAAGTAAAATCATCTCCTTCTCTAATGTTTCTACTATTTCCTTTGGAATGTTAACCTTAAGAGAACGCTCCAACCCCTTTGTTTTAACGGCTTTCTGTAAACAGTTTAGTGAGCAGCAGATATACGCTCCTCTACCATTCTTTTTACCGGTCGAATCAATGATAATATCCTCCTCCGGAGTTTTTAAAACTCGGATCAATTCCTTTTTTGTTTTCATTTCACCGCATCCGGTACACATTCTTAATGGTAATTTTTTTGCCAATAATATTCACATCCTTAATACATGATTAATGAAGACTTCAAAGTCGGCTTTCATTATAAACCTTTTATCGTCGCATTTTTATTTAATATCCCATACTTTGAGATTCACTTTTTATGTCTATCTTAAATCCTGTCAATTTTGCAGCAAGTCTTGCATTCTGACCTTCTTTACCAATCGCAAGTGATAATTGGTAATCCGGTACAATTACTCTGGCACTTTTCTCTAATTCATCAACGGAAACAGATACAACCTTTGCTGGACTTAAAGCATTCTCGATTAATCTTGCAGGGTCGTTACTCCAATTAATGATGTCGATTTTTTCATTTCTTAGTTCATGTACAATTGCATTTACTCTCGCACCGTTTAATCCAACACAAGCTCCGACAGCATCTACATCCGGATCATTGCTCCAAACAGCCATCTTTGTTCTTGAGCCTGCTTCTCTGGAAATACTTTTAATTTCAACGGTTCCATCCTGAATCTCCGTTACCTCTGCCTCAAACAATCTCTTAACAAGCTCCGGATGAGTTCTGGAAACAGTGATTTTGGGTCCCTTTGTCGTATCCTTTACTTCAAGAACATATAGTTTGATACGATCAGTCGGACGGAATACTTCTCCTCTAACCTGTTCGTTATCTGTCAGTATTGCATCCACCTTACCCAGATTGATACTAACATTATTTCCCACATAACGCTGAACGATACCGGTTACAATGTCCTTTTCCTTACCGCTATATTGATTGTAGAGTACTTTTCTCTCTTCTTCACGGATTTTCTGAACAACTACCTGTTTTGCTTTTTGTGCAGCGATACGTCCAAAGTTCTTCGGGGTTACTTCAATTGCTACAATATCACCGATATCCTGCTTTGCATCCTTCATTTTAGCCTGAGCCAGGCTGATCTGCATTACGGGATCAGTAACTTCTTCTACAACTTCCTTCATTGCATAGACATTTACTTCACCTGTATTTCTGTCAATATTCACTTTAATATTATCAGCTCTGCCAAAATTATTTTTACATGCTGCAACCAATGAGTTTTCCAATGCCTCGAGTAAAATATCCTTACTGATATCTTTTTCCTTCTCTATTTGGTTTAAAGCTTCAATTAGTTCCCTGTTCGCATCCATTTTCTTTTCATATCCTCCTATGATTCATTAGAATTTTCACTGCTTTAGCCAGGAGGATATTGCCTCCCCTTCAATTGTTATTATATCTAAATCTTTAAATGTAATATTTAAATGACTTAAAAATCAAAACTTAATCTTACCGTAGCTATATCAGTTCTCGGAATGACCATTGTGGTGTTATCCTCAAATTCAATGGTAATTGAAGACTGATCATATGCTGCAAGAATTCCTACAAAATCCTTCTTTTTGTTTACCGGTTTGTAAAGCTTGATTTCAACTTCCTCCCCGATACTTTTTTCAAAATGTTTATCTCTTTTTAACTGCCTTCCGAGACCGGGAGAACTGACCTCTAGAATATAGGAATCCGGAATAAAATCATTCTTATCCAGTAAATCACTTAAAGATCGGCTAACAATTTCACAATCATCTACAGTGATTCCATTTTCTTTATCAATATAGGCTCGAAGAAAATAGTTACCGCCTTCCTTTACATACTCGACATCATATAATTCAAAATGATTTGCCGCCAGTATTGGTTCTAATAGTTTTTCTGTCTTTTGTTCATATTCCTCATGTTTTGTCAATCAAATCCCTACTTTCATTCTTAGAATCGTTAATTTTAAGTTACACACCGGTGTAAGGCAAAGAATAAGAGTGGACTTTCGTCCACTCCCAATTAGTCTTATCATTTAGCACAATAGTTATTATATCAAATGTAACCAAAAATTGCAAGTGTTATTTTAACTTAATAATTTTACTCCTGCATGTTTAAGAATATAGTTCAAAACACTTATTAATTCTGGTTGAATCTCTGAAGGAAATCCTTCGTTCTTTGATTGACAGTATTACCAAACACAGCTTCTGGTGTTCCTTGCTCCACAATTACACCCTCATCCATAAAGATAACTCTGTCCGCAACATCTCTCGCAAATGCCATTTCGTGGGTAACTATTACCATTGTCATCTTATCTTCAGCAAGAGAACGAATGACCTTAAGGATTTCACCGGTTAACTCCGGATCAAGTGCTGAGGTTGGCTCGTCAAAAAATAAAATACGTGGGTTTAGAGCAAGTGCTCTGGCTATCGCTACACGTTGCTGCTGTCCTCCTGACATTTCACAGGGGTAGGCGTTAGCCCGTTCTTTTAAATTCATCTTCTCAAGCAGCTCCAACGCCTTAGTTTCTGCTTTCTTCTTATCTATTCCCAGAACATTAATCTGAGCATCAATGATATTACGAAGCACAGAGTAATGCGGGAACAGGTTGAAATTCTGAAAAACCAAGCCAACATCAAGAATAATTTCATGTAAGGTTTTATAATCTGCATATCCCTGACCTGATACAGTGTCCACCATAAGCTTCCCACATACCTCAATCCTACCGCTGTTAACCTTCTCAAGTTGTGTCAGACAGCGAAGGAGTGTTGATTTACCGGAACCGGAAGGTCCAATAATAGCAACAACCTCACCTTCATTAACTTCCAGGGAAATATCGTTCAGCACATTGATATGATCAAATTTTTTCTGTAAATTTTCTGCTTTCAGTAACATGATAACCTCCATCTGTATGTCAATCTACTAACAAAGCATGGCTGCAATTGCCGCAAATGCTTCATAGAAATATAAGAATCCAACTCTGTTGAATTCTTTTCACACATTCAATTCAAATCCATGTGGACAGGAAAACTGGCTCCGCAAATCAAGTTTAATTTTTATAATAGTCAAATTTCTTTTCTATCAGCTTAAAGGAAACTTCAACCACTGAATTCATCGTAAGATAAAATGCAGCCGCTACAATAATCGGAACAGTGGATACATATTGAGATCCTGCATTCGTAGCGACATGGAAAATCTCAATTACGGAGATGACCTGTGCCAAAGATGTATCTTTTACCAATGTCATTAATTCATTACCGGTAGCAGGAATAACTGCTTTAATCACCTGGGGAAGAACAATTCGCATAAATGTCTGAATTTTTGTATATCCAAGTACCTTAGCTGCTTCATATTGACCTTTTGGTATAGATGCAATACCACCACGGAAGATTTCACCGAAATAAGCCGCATAATTAATTACAAATGCCAGAATACATGCCGTAAAACGCCCAAAGCCAAATCCAAATATGTAATAAGGTCCATACATAAAGAAAATTAGTTGCAGCATCAAGGGTGTTCCCCTAAAAATCAATTGGTAGATTCTAACTGGAAAACTAATAAACCAAAATCTGCTTCTTCTAGCAAGAGCAACTAAAAAACCCAGGGGAATCGACAATAAGATTGTCAAGAAAAAAATCTTAAGAGCCGTAACACTGGCTGACAACATTTCCGGTATTAATAAATTTAAAGGTACTCTATCTATAATCATAAAATCCTCCGATTCAATTGCCTAATGTAATCTAAAGTAATTATATTTCATTCTTTTACACTTTACCATATTACCATACCATTGTGCCTATTTCAATTTATTCATTCTAACAATTTTTACATATTACTAGTCTCAAAATGGGACTGTCGCAACAGTCCCATAATATATTAAAAATCATTTATTATACATTAAAGTAAGTCAAATGTTCTATATTATTTTATCGTAGTGATATCGGACCCAAACCATTTTGTAGAAATTTCTTCCATAGTTCCGTCTTCTTTCATTTCCTTCAATGCGTTTTCAACAGCCTCGCAAAGAGCCTCATCTCCCTTACGAAAGCCGATTGAATATTCATCTACCAGCAGATTATCCTCCAGAACAACATAATCTTTCCCGGTTTCAATTAAATATGTTGCAACTACAGAATCCATCAATACTGCATCGGAATTACCAGTTTCCAAATCCATAAGCGCTGTCAAATATTCTCCAAAGGGGTTAACCTGATCCAAGCTAGCCTTTATTTCTTTATTTTCTTCTGCGTCTAAAGTTTCTTCTGCTGCGGAACCACTCTGTAATGCCAACTTTTTACCAGCCAAATCAGCTACAGATTTAATATCGCTTCCCTTCATAACAACAACAGAGATGTAATTTGTCATATAAGACTCTGACATAGTCATTTCTTCCTGACGCTCCGGTGTTAATGATAATCCATTCCAGATGCAGTCAATATTCTTTGTATTCAATTCCTGCTCTTTTGCTTTCCAATCTACCGGTTGAAGTACTAATTTAACTCCGAGCTTTTCACAAACAGCTTTCGCAAGGTCAACATCAAAGCCTACTATTTCACCATCCTTGCTAAATCCCATCGGAGGAAATGAATCATCTAATCCAAGAATTAGTTTTCCTCTATCCTGTATGTACTTTAATGAGTTATCTTCACCGTTATCTTCTTTTTTGCAGGCTGCAAGGCTTATTATCATGAGAGCAACCATAGCAAGGCTTATTAGTCTTTTTTTCATAAAATCTCCTCCTTAATATTTGGGGATAATTGTCCCTATTTTCGCTTTTGTTTATTAGCACTTTACCATACTACCACAATAACGTGTACTTTTCAATTAATATTTTAAACAAAATAAAAGAAATTTTCGATAAAAAAAGCTATAGAATTTACAAAATTACATACCGAAAAGAAGTGCATCCATAAG
Organism: Bacillota bacterium; assembly: GCA_023414875.1. GTDB lineage: Bacteria > Bacillota > Clostridia > Lachnospirales > Lachnospiraceae > Mobilitalea. Next base: position 59,672 of record JAEZMV010000016.1, read on the forward strand.
TCAACCGTTAGTTGTTAAAAAAAGGGACTATGATAAGGTGCCTTCCTTCAGAAGTTAATTCACCAAATCAATAGTCCTTTACATTACATAACTTTATGCTTTCTATTTCTTATAAATCTCAGAATAGATTATAATGCACTATATACAACAGAACGAAGTTTGCGCATATAATTCGGTCCGGAGCCACCACACCTCTGTACCATGTAAAGCATTACAAGCTTTTCCTTGGGATCAACGAAGAAATAATTACCGCACCAGCCATCCCAGCCGAATTCACCTATAGAACCATTGCTGTAAGCTTTTGCCGGATCCACCATAACTCGCATTAGATTACCATAGCTGTACCCAACTTGGAAATCCCAATTAAAGCTTTCTGATTGTTCTTTGGTAAGCTGTGGTGTTGCTATGTAATCAATTGTTTTGCGTCCTAATATTCTTCTTCCGTTATAGGTTCCGCCATTGGCAAGCATTAAAGCAAAGTGAGAGTAATCCTCCATGGTGGACACCAGCCCTGCTCCAGCTGATTCAAATGCCGGTGAAGACATGAAATCAAATAATGCCAAAAAATCACCGGTAAAGTGTTCTAAGCATTTCTTATCATTCTTATAATCATAAATCCTTGAAAATCGGCTGTGTTTCTCCTTCGGAACATAAAATCCCGTATCAACCATATTAAGAGGAAGGAATATTTCCTCCTTTAGAAATTCACTGAGCTTTCGACCCGTAGCAACCTCTATCACCGCTCCCAGCACATCGGCACAGGCTCCATATCTCCAACGTTCTCCCGGTTGAAATTCCAACGGTACTTGACCCATTCGATTGCAGAAATCAATCGTATTGATCCCTATACCCCGGTGATAGGCATTCTCTACTTCAGAAAACAATTCACCCATTCTTCTACCGACTTCAAAGCTTTCGTCAGGATATACCACACCTGCTGTCATATTAAGCAGATCCTGAATAGTAACGGGTCTATTTACGTCAACCAATCCATTTTCCGTCAACACTTTTTGATTTTGAAAGCCCTCCAGATAATCCGAAACGGGTTCAAAAAGATTTATGATACCTCTTTCGTATAAAATCATAGTAGCAACAGCTGTAATTGGCTTCGACATTGAGGCCATCCGGTATATTGTATCCTTTTTCATCAAGGTACCATTCTCTATATCAGCATAACCGAGCACATCCTCATAACATAACTCATTATTTTGAAACACTTTAATTGCTGCACCACCGATATATCCATCATTTATTTCCTTTTGAATGATAGTACTAAGGTTTTTCATATTTTCAATTTCCATTATTATTTCCTTTCTGTGTCGCATATTATATTGTACCATTATAAAACAAATTAGAAAAATATAAATCCCAGATTTACCAAAATCGATAATTTCTCTATGAATATAACTAAGTTCAATCATAGTTGTTTTATATCTAAAAAAAATCTTTCATAGAAATGATATCTCTATAAAAGATTCCATAATTTTATTTTTTTATTGAGTTTACTTCAAGCATTTTTTCATTATAATGTATCATTCTCTTCTTAAAATTTTCTTTATAGGTATTACGTTCTGTCTCAGTCATGTTCATATAAGCACCATATTCCAATTCACTTTGTACCAGTCTCATACCACAATGAAAGCAAATGGCATCCGGTTTTCTTGATACCATTCGAATATTATAACACTTTGGGCATATGTATATCCTTAACATGTTATTCATCCCTCCCATGTGTTTCACAATGTTAATATTATACTATGATTGGTAATGAATGTAAACCTTTTATAAATAATTCTTGTATTTTTTTAAGTATATTGTAATTTTTTCTGTTATTAAAGTTTATTTTTCAACCATTTGCCATAACATCTTTTATAATGTTATAATGACTATAGCATTACTATTTTGTTAATAATAGCGTAATATCCTCAGGTGAGAAAATTATCAAATTCGAAAGTAGGTAAACTAATGGATGAAAAAATATTATATTTAGAATGTTACTCCGGTATCAGCGGAGATATGACCGTCGCTGCTCTTCTCGATTTAGGAGCAGATCAAAGCGTATTACTGGAGGGTTTAAATAGTCTGAAGGTAGATGGATATAAAATAGAAATCGGACGAACATTAAAAAGCAGTATCGATGCCTGTGATTTTAATGTTATTATAGGTCATTCCCACGGTCACGACGATCACCATCATCATGATCACGATCACGACCATCACCATCACGACCACCATCATCATGATCACCATCATCACGATCACGACGATCATCACCATGATCATAGCAATGAGATCATCCACAGCAGCTCTCCTATCCATATAAAGCTGGGACATCATGACCATAGAAATTTATCCGATATCAACACCATCATTGATCAATCAAAGATTACCGATCATGCAAAAGCTATTGCGAAGAAGATTTTCCTGATTGTTGCTGAAGCAGAGGCAAAAGCTCATGCAAAATCCTTAGAGGATGTTCATTTTCATGAAGTTGGTGCAATTGACTCTATCGTAGATATTGTTGCTGCAGCAATCTGCCTGGACAATCTAAATATAACGAAGGTATTTATATCTGAACTCTATGAAGGAACCGGGCAAATCAAATGTCAGCACGGACTGCTTCCTATCCCGGTACCGGCTGTCATTAATATTGCCTCCACTCATCAGCTTTCCCTTCATATTACACAGGTAAACGGAGAACTGGTAACACCTACCGGTGCAGCCATAGTGGCAGCGATTAAAACAGAGGATGCCCTACCCAAAGAAATGAAAGTATTAAAAATTGGTTTAGGTGCCGGCAAGAGGAGTTATAACGGGGCCAGTGGAATCCTTCGTGCCCTGCTGGTACAGGATGCTTCAGCTGAAAAAAAACCTACTGAAGATAACGTATGGCTACTGGAAGCAAATATTGATGACTGCCCGGGGGAAGCTCTGGCATTTACGATGGATTATTTGTTTGAAAACGGTGCCAAGGATGTATACTATACTCCCATCTTTATGAAGAAGAACCGACCTGCCTATATGTTGAGCGTACTATGTAGTCAAGAAATGATTGAAAAGCTGGAAGGTATTATATTTACCAATACAACAACAATCGGAATCCGTAGGCAGGAAATGCAACGAACTGTCCTTCCCAGAGAGCAAAGATTGGTTACTACACCCTACGGCGATGCTCTGGTTAAGGCATGCTTTTATCAGGATAAAACATTTATCTATCCTGAATATGAGAGCCTGAAAGTATTATGTCAGAAATCAGGACAGGATTACTTGTCTATGTATCACCTTGTTCAGGAGCTTGCCTGTAACGCTATCTTGCATACTGTATAATAATAACAACGATAGGGGATTATTAATGAAAGAAAAAGATGATAAAAATACCTATATCAATGAGGATATTGGTAACATCAGCACTGATACAAGTATCAATAAAAACATCTTAGATAAGCTAACTAAGCTGCTTGAGAAACATGTTCAGGAAGGCATCGCGATAGCCTTTTCCGGCGGAGTTGACAGCAGCCTGTTACTGAAAGTTGCTTGCGATGTAGGAAAAAAGGCTGGTCGCACGGTACTTGCCGTTACCTTTGAGACAAAGCTTCATCCCCATGGGGATTTAGATGAAGCCAGAGAAATGGCCCTTACTATGGGAGCTGTTCATAAGACGATTGAGGTTGACGAGTTCACTGATCCGGAAATATTAAATAATCCGGTCGATCGCTGTTACCGATGTAAAAAGCTTTTATTTCAAACCTTTATTCAATATGCGAATTCTGAGGGATATACCTACTTAATTGATGGAAGTAATTATGACGATTTAAATGCTTATCGGCCCGGTATGAAGGCTTTGTTGGAGCTGGGGATTCACAGCCCTCTTCTAGAGCTACAGATTACGAAGGAGCAAATTCGAACCCTAGCTTCCATTCTAGGCGTACCCTCTTCCAATAAACCTTCAGCTCCTTGCCTGGCAACCAGGCTTCCCTATGATACCCGTTTTGATTATGAGCTTTTAGAACGCATCGATGCCGGAGAACAATTCCTTCGAAAACTTGGCTTCTATAATGTACGTCTGAGGCTACATCAGGATATACTTCGTATTGAAATCGACAAGAAGGATTTCAATCTATTCTTAGATCACCAAGAACCTATCGTTGCTGAGTTAAAACGTCTGGATTTCCTATATATCACCTTAGATCTGGAAGGTTTTCGTTCCGGCAGCATGGATTTACGCATCGACAAATAGAGACTACTGCTGTAGACAATAGGGTAGCTCTAAGCCAGCTTCCTCCATAAGCTCCTTATTAGATAATAATTCCTTTGCCGTTCCCTGTTGAAAAAGTTCACCCTCTCTAAGGATAATAATCCGGTCACATAATTCCAGTGCCATATCCAAATCATGTGTTGCAATCAGCTTTGTAACGGTAAAGGTCTTCAACATATGAATAAGCTTCCTTCGGGTTCTCGGGTCCAAGAATGAGGTGGGTTCGTCAAATAACACGATACGGGGTTCCATAGCCAGTACCGTTGCAATGGCAACCATCCTCTGTTCACCTCCTGAAAGCCTGGAGGAATTTTTATTTAGCAGCCGCTCAATTCCAAGCTCCCCTAATACCTGAGTGGCTTTATCCTTCACCGCATACTCATCCATTCCTAAATTTCTTAAACCGAAGGCAACATCCTCATAGACACTGGACATAAACAGCTGGTCATCAGGATTTTGAAATACTACCCCGATCTTTTCTCTGATAGCTCTCAGATTTTTCTTACTTACCGAAATATTATCAATCTCAATACTACCCTTTTCGGGAAGTAGAATTCCCACCATAGATTTAAGTAACGTTGATTTTCCGGCTCCGTTCGCACCGATTATCCCTATGGTTTCTCCTTCCTTTATCTGAAAACTAATTTCTTTCAGTGCTTTATTTTCATCGATATAGCTTACACATAATTTATCAATATTGATCATGTATCCTCCACCTTGGCTATCCTTATATTTATCATAGAAGCAAGCTTCCTATCCTTGTCCCAAGATTGAATACCCTTAAGATTATAAAAAATGCTCCAATCATAATGATAATGATCCAATCGGTAACTACCGGCTTTTCCTTTTTTACAAAGGATAACCTGCCGTCAAATCCCCTGCACTGCATTGACTGATATATTCTCTCTGCTCTGTCCATACTCCTTAGTATTAATTGCCCTAAAAACATACCCATATCCTTCATTTTAATACCCTTTTCTTTTGGAGCTCTAAGAATATAGGCATGATACATCAGTGATGCTTCCTTTAATAATACACTCATATAACGATAAGTCATCATAATCTGAATTATAATAATATGCGGTATATGCAATCGAATTAATGTATAAATCAAATCATTCATACTGGTTGTCGCAACTAAAAGAAGAACAAATAAAACCGTTAATATTGTCTTTAACATAAGGGATGCTAATACAAGCATCCCCTTAGTTACTCCAAAACCACCAATATAAAACAGGATGTTCCTATGAACAAATAAATTCGAAAGTCCTGCAAAAAAAGCAAAAGGAAGTGCAATACCACAACGAATGGCCAAGGGCTTCAAAGGTACTTCTCCAATAATCATCAAGAATGCAGGAAAGCATGCAAATATCATTAAATTTGCAAACTCTTCCAAAGGAATCGAGATTACGATAATAACATAGAATATCGTTACCATCAGCTTAATCATCGGAGAAAGTCTATGTATTGCTGTATCCTTTTCTGTCAGATTCTCGAGTGCAGTTATTCTCTGTAAGGAATGTTTCAATGATGGCATAGTAATACCTTTCAAATAATTTATTTATTATACTGATTAAGCATCACTTGGCAGAAACCTTGTTTAGCTTTTTCTTCTTAATACTTAGAATTAGGACACCTGAACCTACCGTAACTGCTAAAGTCAAGAAAGCTCCTACAATTCCTGATACACTGGTGCCTATTTGATTATCAGAAGCTCCCTCTTTAAACGCGTAATCCGGAAGAACTGCTGTATTCTCTTGCAGCTCCTTCGCATTATTATGAAGCTTGGAAGTAGATTCAAGCTCTTTTTCTCCTAGAATGCCTTGAATTGACCATTCTAGTCCATCCGGTTTGGAAGATGCATATAAGGATAAAGCTCCTCCGACAAAAACAGTAGCTATGATAAAAATAGTTATAACCTTCTTCCTGGCAGTCCTTATACTACTATGATCATCAAGCGCCTTTAATAATACCTCACTACGGGTACGATATATGAAGCAAAGAACAGCTCCGGTTATGATTCCCTCGATGGCTCCAATTGCCAGATGAATTAATTGCATCGGAGCAAGAAATACTGTAAATGGTAGACCGACGACATTGGAGGCTGCTGTCTCAACAACAACAGCTAGTGAACCAAGCTGCAGGCCTATCACCACCGTAAGTATTGATGCAATTGTGATGCGTTTTGGGGTCATTGATTTTTTAATTAGGGGTCGATAGATCAGTGGATATGCAATTAAGCAGGATATAACACCCATATTAAAAATATTGCAGCCAAGTGCTAATAATCCACCATCCGCGAAGAATAAGGCCTGTATAAGTAATACCGAAGTTAAGGTTAAAAATGCCGGAAAAGGCCCTAATAATGCTGCCAGTAAAACACCTCCGCCTATATGCCCGCTGGAACCGGTCACAGGTATGGTAAAGTTAATCATCTGTGCTGCAAAAACAAAAGCCCCCATAACCCCCATCATTGGAATTTGATTATCATATAATTCTGTATTCTTTAATTTTTTAATACTGTAGCCTATTGCTCCAGTAGAAGCCACTGCCATAGTTGTGCCAACTGCCGCTGACACTAAAGCGTCTGACATATGCATAATTTTTCCTTCCTTTCTTTCTTAAGTGATTGCCATACGATTAATTTGTGTGCTAAGATATCCTGCACCAAATCCATTATCGATATTCACAACAGCTAACCCCTCCGCACAGGAATTTAACATAGTAAGCAATGCGGAGATACCGTTAAAATTAGCACCATAGCCAACTGAAGTCGGGACAGCGATTACCGGTTTATCTACCAGACCTGCAATGACTCCTCCTAAAGCACCCTCCATGCCTGCTACAGCTACGATACAATTTGCTTTTCTTATTTCCTCAAGCTTGGAAATCAATCGATGAATTCCAGCAACTCCAACATCATAGATGCGAATAACATTACTCCCGAAAAATTCAGCAGTCTGAGCCGCTTCCTCCGCAACTGGAATATCGGATGTACCGCCGGTACAAATTGCTACGCATCCGCTCCTAATTTTTTTATTTAACTCTACTTTAATTATTCTTGATAACGGGTCGTATTCTGCTATAGGAATGACTTCCTTCACCTTCTCGAACTGCTCTTTTGTAGCTCTGGTTCCAAGTACATTGGTACCCTTCTCATAAAAGCTTTTGAAGATGCTCTGAAGATGCTCACTATTCTTTCCCTGGCAAAAGATAACTTCACCAAAGCCTGAACGTAATTCCCTGTGGTGATCCAGCTTTGCAAAGCCCAAATCCTCATACGGTAGTTTCTTTAGCATTTCCTCTGCATCCAAAATACTTATTTCATTGTTTTGTACCTGTTCTAATATCTTATGAATATCCATCCAAACCTCCCATACTGCATCTTTGATGCAGGAATAGCTCGTAACTTTCTTACTGTTTCGCAAATAGATAAGCAATAAAAAAGCATGAAAAACCAACAGCTGTTCTCAGCCGTCAGAATCTTCATGATTCTAATTTTTCCATATGAAAATCATCTTAAATACTTACAAGTATTACTTATGTCGTGCATAATATTCCAGTGGATTTAATTTTCCATTCAAGAATTTTGGTTCTAATAATAATCTTTTCACACTCGCAAGCAGCCCGGTATCTTCATGATTACCCTTGAAAGCTGCTATCTTTTTTAATACTTTAATCTTTGCCGCTACTCTCTTCTTGTTACTTTTTCAATATATTCCATCACCAGTTTTACACTATGATCGATATACGTTTCCGTCGTATCGTTTATATCTGTCGCAATCATAATATTACAACGATTCAATGGAATTAATATTTTTAAAGCATCACAGGAGCTGACTGCGGCAGCCATTACCGGCGTTAATTCGCCTAACATGGAATTAGCAGCAATGATTGCTATCGGACCCAGTATAATATCGGACTGGTTGACGGTCCGTACAATTGCATTCTCTCCGGTTGCACCAATATCAGCCCCGGATTTTAACATATTATTCGTGGCAGTAGAATTTGTACCGAGGGCACACAGAGTAATACCGGTCTCTTTAGTGATAAGCTTTCTTAATTTGAAGATGATGCTTCTTCCAATTCCTCCACCCTGACCATCAATCACCGATATCATTATATCCTTTGGTATCATAATAACTCTCCTCGTATAATTTGCTTCATTTAGACTGCAATTTTATCAATCATAGCCTTTCTATATTATATCTGTTTTACAAAATAATTACCACTATAAATTTTATAAAAAATCAATTAACTTAGAAGGAAATGTACACCTGTTTACCTGATTCTGGTCTCCCGATAGCACAGTATAGGTAAAGGTATTGCTCCCATTGGAGCCTTTGGTTACAGTTATCAGAATACTCGGTTAATGTCGCTTCGTTGATTCCCGTACGATTAGACTTGGAAGTGTTGTATAGGATTGGACCTGTAGATTAGGCTTCTTAATTTTTGATAAGATCAGCTTACCTGCCTGAACACCAACTTCATACACATCAATATTTACGACTGTCATCATAGGATCTGTGATCTGTGAAAACGGGTAATCATCAAAGGTAATAACACCTATATCCTTTGGTATCCGCATATTACGCTTTGTAATGGCTTTCATAACTCCCAATGCCAGATAATTATTGGCACAAATTACGGAGTCCGGAAGTGATCTTTTATTTAATAATTCATCCATCATTCGAAAGCCCTCCTGTTTGGAAGAATCACCACGTTTAATAAAGGTATCATTCAATAACATTTTTTTATCTGCTAATGCAGTGATCGCTCCCTGAAGGCGATGCGTTGATATCATATCATTTTCCAAACCTCCGATGAAGGATATCTTATGATAACCTTCATCAATCAAATGGTTTGCGGCAATTTCACCGGAGAGATAATTATTATTATCTATCCAACATAGCTGGTTCTCAAAGTTAGGACATCCTATCACGATATGGGGGAAGCCCGCCTTTAAAATACGTAGAGACATTTCCTTGGTTATGACAGAGGCATGAATCACCATCCCATCCGCACTATTTTGAGCAATGATACGATCGATTACTTCCAACTCATTCTCCAGATTTACATTTAGGAGGCTTAAGGAATAATTCTTTAAGTTTAGCTGATATTGTAAGCCTGACATTATTTCAAACATATGAGGATTTAAAAATACAGTATTACGTTCCAGACTAGTTACAAATATAATAGTACGGGTGGATTTCCTGGCAAAATTTTGCGCACGTAAATTAGGATGATAATTCATATCCTTCATAATACGTATAATCCGTTCCGCTGTTGCTTCTGATATGGTAGGTATTTTATTAATTACCTTTGATACGGTTGCCGTAGATACACCTGCTGCTTTTGCCACATCCTTAATCGTAACTGACATTTCTCTCCTCCTCTCACACTAACCTCTCATGCTGCATCTTTGATGCAGCTCAAAACGCTGGAAGAACAAGGTGTGAGTGCCATTCCACGAACATCGCAGTTCTTCCAAAGCGAATTCTCTAATTCGCTTTGTGAATTTGCTTTAAAATTCACACTAACGAAGCATGGCTGCTTTTGCCGTAAATGCTTCATATGAAACCCGTAAAAATAATAATGAATTTCCACTGGAATTCATTATTATTTTTACTAAGAATTCAACTTTGTTGAATTCTTTTCACACTAACCTCTCTTCGCAATCACATACCCGTAACCCGATAGTTTGGGTGCCTGATAACCGGATTGCCATAAAATGATTTTATCTTCCATAAAAACTGTAATCTCAGCATCAGCCTCTCCCGCGTTCAGTATTATGATAAGGTGTTCCCCTTCATGAAAACGTTCAAATGCATAGAGTCCATTACCTTTCCCTGCAAATGCAGTGCGGAAATCTCCATGACGTAAGGCTTTGAATTTTCTCCGAAACATAATAGCAATCTGATAAAAGGAGAACATCTCATTCTCTTCATCCCATCTCATAGGACTACGATACTCATCCTCTTTCATACCGGTAATCTGCTGTTCATCCCCGTAAAAAATGGATGGAGTTCCGATAAAGGTCATTTGGAAAAGAATCGCTAATTTAAACCGTAATAGATTTCCATTGCATAATGATAGAAATCTTGATACGTCGTGACTATCCAGAAGATTTAACTGACCATAGAGCATATTCTTTCGATATCGCATCCGCATCTGGGTTACACGTCCATCAAACCCATAAGCATCAATCGTGCCATGAGCAAAAAATTCTCTACAGTTCTTTCGAAAATCATAATTCATGGACGAATCAAACTGATCCCCCATCAGCCAATGCTGAGCGGTTTCCCATACCTCACCAATGATAAAGCAGTCCGGCTTTACCATTTTTGCAGTTTTACGAAACTCTCTCCAGAAATCATCGTTTACCTCACTAGCTACATCGAGACGCCATCCATCAATACCGAATTTCGTAATCCAATAGCTGCATACCTCACAAAAATATTGAATCACCTCGGGGTTCGAGGTATTCATCTTTGGCATCAGCCGTTCATAGGCAAAGCATTCATAATTCGGAATATCCTCCATATTGTCAGGCTTAACGACTGGAAATTCAAGACGATAAAACCAATCCTTAAATTGACTGGCTTCTCCCTTCTCAACCACATCCAAAAAGGCAAAAAAATTCCACCCGCAATGATTGAATACTCCATCTATAATTACCTTCATATTGCAATTATGGAACATATCTACCAGGAATTTAAATTCTTCATCCGTCCCAAAGCAGGGATCCACATGAAAATAATCAATCAAATCATATTTATGATATTCTCCTGCCACAAAAAACGGATTAATATAAATACAATTAATACCTAATTTCAGCAGATAATCAATGTTATCGGTTATCCCTTGAATGGTACCTCCGTTTTTACTACGAATGACATTACCCTCATAATTCAGCTTCAAACCTTTGTTACTAATTTCACGCCTTGAGGTGGCAAAGCTGTCAGGAAATATATTATAGATAATTGCATCCTTTACCCATGCCGGAACATCCGCGATATCCTCCCTGCGATTAAAAGGGAATTGATAATACTCCGATCTGTCATTTACCGTATTCTTATGAAATAAATCCGAATAATATAGTATTTTCTCCTGACCATCATCCAACTCAAAATAGTAGCAGATTCTTTGATAAGGACTATCGAGTATTACCTCATAATAATCAAAATACTCATCCTGAGCTATCACCTTTAAATCAGTATTTGAAAAGAGAACAGGTGTAACTCTACAGGCCCTGTCACCATAATATAATCGACAGGATACCAAATCTTCTCTTGCCGAGCGAAGTCGGAACAGGATATGCTTCGTATCTATGCCGTGAGCATAATTTGACATTGGTATATGTAAGATTGCTTCTTTTTTCATAGTTATACTTATCCTTTCACTCCTCCGACTGTTAATCCGGATACCATATGTTTTTGGAATTTGAAAAATACAATTAGGATGGGGAGAGAAATTAAAAGTGATGCTGCTGCAAAGATCGGCCAGTTACCAGACATTTCCGTTGCCTGGAGGGAATATAAGCCGGCCGCTAATGTATAATTACCCTCACCTGTCATAAAGGTTACCGCAAAGATATACTCATTCCAGACAAAGATTAAAATCATGACCAGTGTAACGATAATTGATGGTTTTGCCAGTGGAAGAATAATTTTTCTTACCAGCACTAGATCATTGGCACCGTCTATCTTGGCTGCCTCTTCTATTTCATTCGGAATGGTATCAAAATATCCCTTCATATTCCATAATCCAAAGATGGACATGGTTCCCACATAAACGATGATTAAGCCTACCATAGAATTTGTCTGTTCAATCGCACTTAACAGCTTATAGATTGCTAACATGGACAAAATCTGAGGAAAGGCATTGAGCATCAGTAATATGTACAGAATTGCCTTTTTCCCCGGAAACCGGTATCTGGAAAAAGCATATGCTCCGGGAATGGCAAACGTAAGGGCAATAGCCACAGTTGACACTGCAAGTATTACACTGTTTTTTAACCATAACAGCACCGGCTCATCAAAAAGCACGGATTTATAATTATTGGCTGTTATCTCCTTTGGAATAAACGAAAAATTAGTACTAATCAGACTATTCTGTCCACTTAGGGATACAGAAAATGCATATAAAATAGGGATCAGGCTAATAAGGCACACAATAATTAAAACCAGATTGATGATGGACAGCTTAATAATTTCTTTACCTTTTCTACTCATTCTCCCTTCAGTTCCTTTCTGGTAAACAGTGTGAATAGAATCAATATGCCAAATATCAATACAGAAATCGCAGAGCTGTAGCCATAATTATTCGTGATAAATGCATTTTCGTGAGCGTAAGTTAATACTGTATGTATGTTAGCTCCTGTTTTAGCCCCTGCCTGCTGAGTTAGCAGATATATAATATCGAATTGCTTAAAGGTAGTAAAAATTGTTATGATAACCGCCGGAGCAATTACGTGGCGTATCGAAGGAATCGTAATATAAAATGCTTTCTTAAACCAGCCAGCACCATCCAACTCCGCGCTTTCATAATAGGCTTTATCCACACTCTGTAAGGCTCCATCAATAATCATAATCATAAATGGCAGGGCAAGCCATAGATTGACAGCAGTACAGGAAAGGAATGCCGAAACATCATTGTTCAGCCATCTCACCGGATCAAGCCCCATCTTATCCAGCCATTGATTTAATAACCCAAATTTTGAATTGAACATACCGGTCTTCCATAAAAGAATAGAGACATATCCAGGCATAGCCCAGGGGAACATCAGAATTGTTTTATAAAGATTTTTCAGCTTTAGATTTTTTGTATTAAGTAAAAGAGCTAAAGTAAATGCTATCAACAGTTGAAGAAGCATATTCATGAAGGTCCAAATCACGGTAGAGATTAGGGACCTAAAAAAGCCCGAATCTGCAACCAGTAGCGCCTTCTTATAGTTCTCGAGACCATGGAAGGAATAGTCAAACCAGTGATAAATGTTCATATTGGTAAAGGATATGTAACCGGTATATAATATCGGAAATACCACGACAACAGCAATGATTAGTAAGGATGGCAGGGAGTACAGATATGGTTTGATACGAATGCTCTTCTTATTCATTTTCACCCTAACCTTTCAGTTTTATCTTATTACGATGATTTTATAGCTAATTATATAGTGGAGCTTTTGTTTTACAGGTTTATTGCATGGCTGCAATTAATTCCCTTGCTTCATCCTGTGCTTTTCTTGCTTCCTTCTCGGGTTTACCGTCACTCATATTAATTGCAGATAACATATTGCCGGTGACGGACCACATAACATCCATTTCCGGAATATTAGGCATAGGAATAGCACTTTCTGCCGTCTCCTTCATCATCATAACCATCTCATCCTGTAGTACGGACTCGTTTTCATAACATAATTTGTTCGCAGGGGCACAACCGCTGGCATTTGCCATAGCGATACCAATATCCGTACCGGTTAAAAGCGTTAATATCTTTGTTATTGCCTCCGATTTTGTTTTAGCTGCTACTTTTAGGACATGAAGCCCCTGTGTCCCGGAATATGGAGCTAATGGCATTCCGGTCTCGTCTACAACCGGCATCTTAGCAAATCCCAAATCAATGCCCCGAGATCTGACACTCGGAACCAGCCAGGGACCACCAATGATAGAATCCGCCATGCCTTCCATGAATAATATATTTACCGTATTGTAATCACTTTCTCCCGGCATATACTCAATGAATTTTTTATGGTAATTCAAAGCTTTAATCGTCTCAGGAAGCTCTAAGCCTAATTCTCCCTTGTCAGAGATGATATATCCCTTAAAGGCATGAAGCCAAGGAACACTATAGTATGCTGTACTATGCTGTTCCACGAAACCGTACCTTTCTCCATCCGTGTTATTTTTCATATAGGTATAAAGCTCTTCCGTAGTTTTTGGAACCTCCGCTTCGCTCATATATTCATTATTGTACATAAATAATAAGGTCTCAAAATAGATTGGAAGCTGATATATTTTATCCTTATAGGTAGCAGCCGATACGGTAACGTCCATAAAATCCTGCAATACATTCTCTGATATAAAATCTGTGATTGGAGCTAAGATACCCATTTCAGCAAATACACCGATTTTATCATGGGCGAAAAAGTACATATCCGGTGCCGCTTTCGGATCGTTTCCTACTAATTTCAAGGTATCGGTAAGCCCTTCTTTTTTCACCAAAGTGACTACTATTTCAGGAGCTAGTTGATCTAATTCCTTCTGTAATACCTCTGCCACTGCTTCCTCTTTATCATGCCATATTGTTATCTGTACCGGATCCTTATTCGTCTCTACCTCTTCGGTAGGTTCTGTATCTTTCTTGTCCGCATTGTTAGTATCAGGGGTCTGGTCATCCTTTTTGTTATCCGGTGAATCTTTTTGATCCTCATTCGCAATTATCGACTGATCTTCCTTATCCTCTCCCTTATTCGAACATCCAGTGAATAAGCACGTAAACATTATAATAATCAATAAAAACATTATTTTCTTTTTCATAATTTTCCTCATATCTGCGCTGCTGTTTAATGTCTTGCTTGCAAGACTGTTTGCATATATATGTTTGTGTGTGCAGCGCTAACACAAACTTGCTGAATGAAAAATAAGAAAACTGTTTCACTCTTATTTTGCTTACCAATGCTATCTTGTTTTATAGAAAGGAGCTGTTGTAGTACAACAGCTCCAAAGCCAATTCAATAGAAGCTTTTCATTTTAATGCGAATGAAATCCTATCTACTAATGATGTCATATTTATATGTAACTTATAATGTATTCTGTACTTACTTAAGGAAAGATCATTTTACTATTTTACATGCAATAAGATTAAGCAGCTTTCCGACGTTTTGCAACAATCACACCTAAGCCTGATAATGTAGCCATTCCAAGCCATAATCCGGAGGTAGCAATCGCACCGGTCTTAGGAACCTCCTCTGTTGTCTCAACTGCTTCCGTTGTTTCTACTGCAGCAGCTGTAAAGCCTTCCGGTGCTTCATAAACTACAGTTGTAGAAAAATCATCAGCAACAGTAATCCAAAGCTCTTTTGATTCTATAGAAACATCAGCAGTCTGTCCTCCGCCGTCAACTCCCTCGTTAATAATAATGGAGTTAGTCCAGTCAGGAACGGAGTAATAAAACCAGCCTTCATTTGATTCATCCTTCGTTAATTTTTGTCCCGGCCAAGCATCAAATACATTGGTTCCATCCGGTGCGGACCATGCCCACAGACCAGGCTCTGTCCATGCACTGGGTGCCTTAGTATGAACAGTAAATTCCTCAGCAGCAAAAGCGGGTACCGTAATCGATAAACTAATAATTAATGTTAATAAAAATACCCCAAATCTTTTTCTTCTCTTCATACCCTGTCTCCTTTCAAAATTTTATAATCCATATTCTTATTCTGGATTATTGTTAACGATGTATTGACTAGAGGCTAATGGTTATTTCTTCCAGTCATTTACATATTTATACTATCACCTGTTATTTAAAAAATCAATGCAAAATTAGGTAAACGGTTTCCTAACAGCATTGACGTCATTTTCAATATTTTTATCATATATTATTTAGTTTTTAATATAATATTAGGTAAACGCTTTCCTACATTTGTATGGAAACAAAAGCACTGAAGTTCTGTATCCATACATTGATATATAAGTTAAAAATGGATGGCTTATATGTTTCATATTATTATATGTTTTTGAAATATTTAAATAACTAAATTATAATGACTAGAGGATATTAGATCTATTATGTGAAATGAAAAAAGCCACAATCAAGGATTTTCTTATCTCTTGAAAGAGGCTTTTACATGTAATATATAATTAATTTAGCAGCTCGTAGGGGAATCGAACCCCTGTTTCCGCCGTGAGAGGGCGGCGTCTTGACCCCTTGACCAACGAGCCTCAAGAACAATATTTATATTAAACTATAACGTGAAAAAAAGCAAGCATTTTTTTATAATTTTTTCGAATTGTTTTACCAATTAAAACATTTTCCTTTTTCATTAATAATCTTACTTATATCCACATATCCTTTTGAAGGATGAACTGACTCCTAGTACTATTACTTTCGTTCGAATAAAGAACCGGATGCCCTTATGAAATAAGCAAAAAGAGAACCTGATTATGTTGTTTAATAGCTAATAGACAAGTTCGGAAAACTTTCAAGTTAAAAAGATTTAGCGGAATAAATCAAAACATATTCCGCTAAATCATTTATTTTTATTGCTACAAGAAATCCAGCAATGACATCTGATTGGAAGCCGGGAGATCTCCCAGGAGTCCCATCTTAGCCATATTATCAACCACGGTAGAGCTGACCTTACAACGAATCTTAAAATCATCCCTGGATAGGAATTTACCAAGCTTGGCAGCTTCAACCACACCGTCAGCAGCTTTATCTCCAAGACCGTCTATCGTACTTAAGGAAGGCATCAGCTTACCATCGATAATCTGGAAGGCATGGGCTTTTGCCGTATAAATGTCAATCGGTAGAAAGGTAAAGCCTCTGGCATACATCTCCTGAACAATACGCATATCCTTGAAGGTATCCTGCTCCTTTTTTGATAAGGTATTACTTCTTCTCTTATAGTCAGCGATATGCTGCTCCAGCCTATCTTTACCCAGGCACATCAGCTCATAATTAAAGGCTGAGGCACGGATGGAGAAATATGCTGCATAATATGCCAAGGGATGATACACCTTAAAATACGCAATTCGGAAAGCCATCATAACATAAGCAGCTGCATGAGCTTTCGGGAACATATACTTAATCTGCTTACAGGACCAGATGTACCAATCGGGTACTCCTGCCTCTACCATCGCCGCCTCCATCTCAGGAGTTAGTCCTTTACCCTTACGTACACTCTCCATGATCTTAAAGGCTTGTCCCGGCTCCACTCCGGTGGCAATCAGGTATATCATAATATCATCACGGGTACAGATTGCAGTAGTCAGGGTACAGGTTCCGCTTTGGATTAAGGTCTGGGCATTATTCAGCCATACATCAGTACCGTGGGATAGTCCGGAGATACGTACCAGATCGGAGAAGGATTTCGGCTTCGTATCCTTCACCATCTGCATAACAAAGTCCGTACCAAACTCTGGGATACCTAAGCATCCCAGCTCACAGCCATCTAAATCCTTAGGAGAAATTCCCATGGCACTTAAATCATGAAATAGGCTTAATACCTTCTGATCATCCAGCCTTATTTTCTTGGCATCGAGTCCGGTCAAATCCTCCAACATACGGATCATTGTCGGATCGTCGTGTCCTAGAATATCAAGCTTTAGTAGATTATGATCAATGGAATGGTAATCAAAATGTGTGGTAATCGTCTTCGTCGTCATGTCATTTGCCGGTCTCTGCACCGGTGTAAAGGAATAGATATTCTCACCATGTGGCATTACGATAATACCTCCGGGATGCTGTCCCGTAGTTCTTCTAACACCAACTAAGCCGCCCACGATACGATCGATCTCAACATTTCGTTTATGTATTCCACGTTCCTCAAAATAATTCTTAACATATCCAAAGGCTGTTTTATCTGCGAGTGTACCAATCGTTCCTGCTCGGAAGGTATAACCCTGTCCAAATAAAACTTCTGTATATTCATGGGCCTTACTTTGGTATTCTCCTGAGAAGTTAAGATCGATATCCGGTTCTTTATCTCCATAAAAGCCAAGGAAGGTTTCAAAAGGGATATCATGTCCATCTTTCATCATGGGCTGCCCGCATTCGGGACACACACGGTCCGGCATATCACAACCTGAGCTTCCACCATATTTCTTAACCTCGTCAGAATCAAAATCGGAGTAGTGACAAGTTAAGCAATAATAATGTGGCGCCAGAGGATTTACCTCCGTAATACCCGCCATCGTAGCAACAAAGGAAGAGCCTACCGATCCACGGGAGCCAACGAGATATCCATCTTCATTCGACTTCCATACCAGCTTCTGTGCGATGATATACATAACCGCAAAGCCATTGTTAATAATGGATTTCAGTTCATGCTCCAGACGTGCCTCAACCGGCTTCGGTAAAGGATTGCCATACATGGAATGCGCCTTCTCATAACAGATACTTCTAAGGTTCTCTTCAGAATTTGGAAGTACCGGGGGACACTTATCCGGGCGCACCGGTGATATCTTTTCAATTCGATCAGCAATCAGATTAGTATTCGTGATTACTACCTCTTCTGCCTTTGCTTTTCCCAAATACGAAAATTCCTCAAGCATCTCTTCGGTGGTGCGAAGATATAAGGCTGCCTGACTATCCGCATCCTTAAAGCCCTTACCTGCCAAGATGATACGACGGTATACCTCATCGTCCGGGTCAAGGAAATGCACATCACAGGTAGCAACCACCGGCTTATTATACTCTTCACCAAGGGCAATAATTTTTTTATTAATTTCTATCAAATCTTCCTTCGAAGTGATATCCTTCTCATCACTCCGCTCACTGCGAATCAAGAATTCGTTATTGCAAAGCGGCTGAATCTCTAGATAATCATAGAAGTTCACCAACCTTGCAATTTTCTCCTGGGACTGGTTTTCCAGTACCGCACGATAAATCTCACCCGCCTCACAGGCAGCACCTAAGATAATTCCTTCCCGACATTCCATAAGTAAACTCTTTGGTACCTTGGGACGCTTATTATAATATTCAATATGGGACAGTGAAACCATTTTATAAAGATTGACTCTTCCCACATCATTTTGGGCAAGTAAAATGGCATGATAAGCCGGCAGCTTACGGATTGCTTCCGGGGAGAGCTTACCTAGCTTATCAATCTCCTTCACCATATGAATGTCACGTTCCTTCAGCATAGCGCATAGCTTAATAAATATTTCCGAGGTAGCACCAGCATCATCTATAGCCCGATGGTGATTTTCCAGTGAAACATTTAAAGCCTTTGCAACAATATTTAATTTGTATCTGCTTAAATCCGGGAGTAAAATTCGTGCCAGACCTACTGTATCAATCACAGTAAAATCTGTAGCAATCCCCATACGTTGCGCATTTTTATTGATAAAACCCACGTCAAAGGAAGCATTATGAGCAACCAGACTACAGCCCTCACAAAATGCAATAAATTCAGGTAATACCACTTCAATCTTCGGGGCATTGATTACCATATCATCCGTGATGGATGTCAGCTGCTCTATCTCGTACGGAATAGGAACCTCCGGGTTAACGAAGGTACCGTAGTTGTCAACCACCTGACCTCCTATAACTTTTACCGCACCAATTTCTATGATTCTATCATGATTTTGGCTAAAGCCAGTGGTCTCAATATCAAATACCACACAGGGATCCTTAAGCTCCTGCTCCTTTGCGTTTGTAACAACCTCCTTGAGATCATCGACCAGATATGCTTCCATGCCGTAGATAATCTTAAAATCCTTTGCTCTCTTTTGCTCCTCTTCATCCTTATAATCCTTGGGATTCAACGCATGGTTTGCTTCCGGAAATGCCTGAACTACTCCGTGATCTGTGATAGCAATCGCAGAATGGCCCCACTTAAAGGCCCTTTTCACCAGTGTTTTGACCTCAACCACAGAATCCATATCACTCATCATAGTATGAGCATGGAGCTCTACTCTCTTTTTCGGTGCTAAATCATTTCTTGAGGAGGTAAAGTCATTGATGGTTTTAATTCCGACCACTGAACCGATGGCAATTTCACGCTCAAAGGTATCCATCTGAGCAATGCCCTTTAGCATATAATATCCACCGGGACGAAGCATGGAATTGATTTCTTCCACTTCAATCGTCTTAGCAAATAGCTTCACCTTGATGGAATCCGTAAAGTCCGTTAGAACAAACATTATGATGCTTTTCTCATTTCCGATCGTCCTGGTATCCGGTTTAATTAATTTACCGCGAATCACAACTTCGCCAATCTCACCGATAATATCACAGATTGGCATCACATTCCCTTCAAAATTCCTACCGTAAATCACAGAAGGATCGGTAGGCAGCTTTCGGTAGCTTCCTTTTCCTTTTTCATATGCACTTTTACCTGATCCACCTGATTTTCCTGCTGACTGAGGTATTTTCTCGGTATTTGTCTTAACCTTAATAACCTCCGGTTTTATCCCGTTAGCCTGGTTATCAGAGGCAGCGTATTCCTTGCCAGCCTGAACTGCCTGATTACCAGCTAAGCTGCTTGACGACGCCATATTGACGCTTAAAGACGATTCCTCTCTCCCACCAAAACTCTGTAAAATATGTTCGTTGTTACCGGCTTCGGAAGAATGTTCCGATTGTGCCTTGGAACCAGCCTGAATATAACCTTCTTCCTCAGCTTCCTTATCAGACATGCGAAGCATCTGCTTACGGTATTCTTTTTCATGATCATCGTTTGCTTCCATCGGCTCTGCATATTCTAAAAACACACGAACCGTATAATCAAACCGTTCCTGGAACATAGTCTCCAGATAATCCTTCAGTTTAGACATCTTATCCTTCACAATGCAGCTGTCGGTAACCCGGATTGTCATGTTCATGTCCTCAATCTTAACATCTGCACTTGAAAAAATATGATGAGTTACGACACTCTCTTCCTTCAGTTCTTCTAGGATACTGTCACGGTAAATCGGATACAGCTTGTCCAGAGTGTACTGAGCCGATAATTGGAACTGAGGTCTAATTACAGCCTTATTGCCCGTATGTAAAAAGAGCTGCCGATTCAGCAGTTCTTCCATTTTTCTTATACTCTGTCTGCTGATCAGTCTATTACTTTTTACGCATACGAAAATCTTTTTCGTTTGCTTGGAGGATATGACCTTAACCACATCCACCTCACTGTAAAGCTTCTGTAATTCCTGATCTGCAGACACTTGTTCAAACGCTTCAAAGAATAACATAATGTTTCCCCTTTTTATTCCTCGTTTTATTTCCACTTTAGAAGCTCTTCTCTAAGTACATTCAGAAGCTCATCCTCCGGAACTTTTCTAATAATCTCACCCTTTTTAATCAGGAGACCTTCTCCACAGCCGCCGGCAACGCCGATATCTGCTTCTTTTGCTTCCCCCGGGCCATTTACCGCACATCCCATGACAGCTACTTTGATGTCCAAATCTAAATCGGCCACCATTTCCTCAACCTCAGTTGCCAGTTTAATCAGATTAATCTGTGTTCTTCCGCAGGTCGGACAGGACACTACCTCTACTCCGCCTTTTCGATACCCTAAGGTCTTTAAAATTAGCTTTGCAGATTTAATCTCTTCCACCGGATCTCCGGTTAAAGATACCCGTATGGTATCACCGATACCCTGATATAGAATTACTCCGAGGCCCAAAGCGGACTTAATATTACCTGCATTCACAGTACCAGCTTCGGTTATTCCGACATGAAGCGGATAATTCGTCCGGGTTGCAATCAGTTCATGAGCCTTGATGCACATCATAACATCTGAGGATTTAATACTGATAACCATCTGGTCAAAATCCATCGCTTCAATCCGCTTTACCTTATCCAGAGCACTTTCCACCAAGCCCTCGGCGGTTACTCTTCCATATTTTGCAATCAGGTCTTTCTCTAAGGAACCACTGTTTACTCCAACACGAATCGGAATGCCCCTTTCCTTTGCTACAGACACCACTGCCCTAAGTTTCTCTTCGTTTCCTATGTTACCTGGGTTAATTCTTATCTTATCTGCTCCGTTTTCCATCGCAGCAATTGCAAGCCGGTAATCAAAATGAATATCAGCCACCAAAGGAATCGTAATATTCTTTTTTATTTTTGACAATGCTAAGGCAGCTTCCGTCGATGGAACAGTACAACGTACTATCTCACAGCCAGCATCCGTTAATCGATGGATTTGTTCGATGGTTGCCTTAACATCCTCTGTTCTAGTATTCGTCATCGATTGGATTAAAATCGGATTACCACCTCCGATTACCCGGTCTCCAATCCGAATCACTTTTGTATGGTCATGGTACATATTAACCCCCATTCCTGCGCAGGTATTTTGCACATTTTAGTTAATACCAGGTATACTTACACATTTTAACATGATGTTGCTTAGCAGCCTCACAAACAATAAGTGTTAGATATTCAAAATTAATTACGAGTGCTAAGATGCTTTTCTTAACACTTTTGGATAATTATTTTGAATTCTTTCCAAACTTTTTAATTAAGAAGCTTCAAATTAATAAACATAGAGACTTATTTACTCTTACTCTTACTGAATTATATTTCGAATATCATTGAATAGTACAAACACCATAAATAACATAAGCAAGGCCATGCCCACCATATGAACCATAGCTTCCTTTTCTTTTGGTACCGGTTTTCTTCTGATTGCTTCAATCAAAAGGAACACTAATCTACCTCCGTCTAGCGCAGGCAGCGGTAGCAGGTTCATAACACCCAGGTTTGCACTGATTAAAATACTAAATTGTATCAAGGAGAGTAAGGTCACCCTAACACCGTAATCCTTTGTTTCAGAAACAATCTCCCCCACATAATCTACAATACCAACCGGACCCGCAATATCATTAATACTAAATTTACCGGTAACCAGATAAAATACACTCTTTAATGTATTTACGATATTAAGCTTTAATTCATAGAAACTATATTTAACAACTTCCAGTGCAGATACTTTTTCAGCTACTCTGTTATAGTCCCATCCCAGACTATAACCACTGTCAACTAATTTCGGTGTTAAGGTTACCGCAATTGGATTTCCCTTACCACCCTTCAGATACTCTAGAGAAACCGCCTTATCATTAAGTGGATTAGCAACTAGATAATCCGCCAGATCTTCTCCCTTCACGATGTCTGTGCCGTTTATATTAACAATTACATCATCGAGCGACAGACCTGCCTGTGCAAGCGGAAAATCCTCGACAATATAGGTTATCTTGGCACTCTCGCCCTCATCGGTATAGTTAAAGCCCATCTGGTAGAGGTCCTTCCAAACAGGAGTTACAGTAACAGTTTTCGTTCCTTGACCAGCTCTTTTATAAGTTATCTTAACCGGTTCTTCCGATAATTTATTAAACAAAAAGTGATAACTGATTTCACGACCAAAGTGCATCTTCGAATTATCAATTTCAACAATGGTATCTCCTTCTTGCAGAATACCATCTACCGGACTTCCTTCTTTCACATACGTAACATAGGGCTTATCAACCCCTGCATCTCCAAGTAAAATAAGTGCCAGGATAAAAGCAAGTAAGAAGTTAAAAAATGCTCCTGCGAAAATGACAGAAAATCTTGCCCAAACACCCTTTTTATGAAAAGCTCCGTCATCCTCAACTGCCTCATCTTCACCTAGCATCATACAGGAACCACCGATTGGCAGGAGCTTTAGGGAGTATCTGGTTCCATTTTTTACAAAGCTTGCTATCCTTGGCCCCATACCCAGTGAGAACTCAGTAACAGTGATTCCATTCTTCTTGGCAAGTAGAAAATGCCCCAACTCATGGATAAAAATAATAATACCTAAAATAAATATAGATAAAATAATATTCATAGATACATTCCTTTCTGGTTATCCGAAAAAGACTGGATTATTAATAATAATTGTAATGATCCATCAGCCTTTTAGCAATCCGGATTCAGTATATTCTCTTACAAAATCATATGTTTGCTGTTCGGTATTCAGAATTTCATTCAACGTCGGATTATTAATCCGTACATGTTGTTTCATAGCTTCCCCAATTAATTGAGGAATATCTAAAAATTCAAGGTTACCCTTAAGAAATTCTGCAACCGCCCATTCATTTGCAGCATTATAAACCGTAGGCATACTTCCGCCCAAATGACCGGCTTCATAAGCCAATCTAAGTCCATAGAAGGTGTCCATATCCGGTTCTTCAAAGGTAATCTGCTTTAACCTTGAAAAATCTACCCGTTCTCCCTGTAAAAGTGGAAGCCTGTTGGGATAGAATAACGCATATTGTATAGGGAGCTTCATATCTGGCACTCCAAGCTGAGCTAGAATGCTTCCATCAATATACTCCACCATAGAATGTATGATACTTTGAGGATGTACGACCACCTGAATCTGATCCAATTTCACATCAAACAGCCAAGCTGCTTCCATTACTTCAAGACCTTTATTTACCATAGTTGCCGAGTCTATTGTGATTTTCTGACCCATGGACCAATTCGGATGCTTTAACGCATCCTCTGGCTTCTTATTCTTAAGCTCATTTAACTTTTTACCGCGGAAGGGTCCGCCGGAAGCAGTTAATAATATCTTACCTACCTGCTTTTTATCTTCTCCATTTAATGCTTGAAATATTGCAGAATGCTCGCTATCCACCGGAAGTAACGAAACATTCTTCTCCTTAACCAATGGCATAATAATATGCCCTGCGGTTACTAAGGTTTCCTTGTTTGCCAGGGCAATGTTTTTACCCGCTTTAATTGCTTCAATCGTTGGTTTAATTCCAATCATGCCAACCATAGCTGTTACTACTGTATCTACAGTTGGTATGACCGCACAGGAAATCAAACCCTCCATACCGGCAACTACCTTAACAGGTAAATCTATAATATTGCTTCTGAGCTGCTTTGCCTTTTCTTCATCATATACACAAACAATCTCAGGCAAAAACTCTCGAATTTGCTTCTCCAATAATTCTATATTACTCCCTGCGGCAAGCGAAGTAAGCTTTAAGAGCTCTTTATGCTCTCTTACAATATCCAGGGTCTGAGTCCCAATCGACCCGGTTGACCCAAGGACAGCTATATTCTTCATTCTATTCCTCCGTCATTTACGAATGTCATGATAGTCAATCATCCTAAAGTATGAATTATAGTAATTTTCTTTAAAATCTGTAATGTTACCCTTAATCAAAGAGATTGCTGAATCAATAGTTTAATAATCTTATCAGTAATCTGTTATGTTACAAATTGCTCTAAAGGAACTCTATAACAATTCCGCTAAATAATAAACAACCGGAGCTGTAAATATAATACTGTCAAACCGATCTAAGATTCCACCATGTCCGGGAATTAAATTGCCATAATCCTTTATATCGTGATTACGCTTAATCGCAGATGCAGCCAGATCTCCCACTTGTGAGAGTACGCTGGAAGCAGCACCAATAATAGCAAAGGTCAGCTGAGGATTATTCATTCCTTCCATTTGACCCTTTATAGCCGTAGCAAATAAGAAACCGATTAAGGCAGCTCCAACCACACCTGCGATACAACCCTCAAGAGATTTCTTGGGACTGAGCTTTGGTGTAACTTTATGCTTTCCAAATAATATACCAATACAGTAAGCACAAGTATCCGACCCCCATGCTCCAATAAAGATCAACCAAACTAGAATAGACCCATTTTCAAGCATACGAACCTGATATATGTAAGATAACAATATACTCACATAGAATAGACTAAAGTATGGGACTGCAATTTGTTCTGTCGTAAATTTTGGGAAACCAAATACAAAAGCAAACATTAAAAGCAATAAGAAGATGATAAATAACAGCATCTGGTACTCCAGTAAATCAAAATAAATTAATACATAATAAGCGATGCCTGCCGCATATGCCATAAAACCGGGAATCGCTTTATTAACCTTAACAATCCGATTTAATTCCATCAAACCGATTAAGGATATGATAAATATAGTAGCATACAGATAATTTCCGCCCAGAACCACCATGGCGATTGTTATAGCCAGTATCGTAATACTGCTAAATAATCTTGTCCAAAACATAGTTTACCTCCAAAATGAGAATCTGATTATTCTATTGCACCAAACTTTCTATTTCTGCTACTATAATACTCTACTGCCTTGATTAACTCCTTCTTATTAAAATCCGGCCAAAGAACATCCGGAAAATAGAATTCCGTATAAGCAAGCTGCCATAACAGGAAGTTAGATAATCTCTGCTCTCCGCTGGTACGGATGAGTAAATCCGGATCCGGAATATCATTGGTATCCAGATATTTATGAAAGGCTTCTTCATCTATATGATCAATATCTGCTTTATTCTCTTTTATATCCCTCGATAACGCTTTGGCTGCACGAAGAAGCTCATCCCTGCCACCATAATTAATCGCTACCTGAAAATTTAACCCCGTATTATTTTTTGAAGCTTCCTCTAATTCCTCGATGTTTTTCTGGAAATCTTCCGGTAAAACCGATTTATCTCCAATAATACGTACACGCATATTATTCTTCATGCTTGTTTTAATACTTGTCGACAAGTAAGTTTTCAGAAGCTTCATTAATGCATCCACTTCCTCCTTGGGGCGTCTCCAATTTTCCGTAGAAAATGCATAGACGGTAAGGTATTTAATACCGATTTTATATGCTTCCTCACATATCTTTTCTATAGTCTTACTTCCCTGAGTATGCCCGTAATTTCGGGGCATCCTTTTCTTCTTTGCCCAACGGCCGTTACCATCCATTATGATTGCCACATGATTCGGTATTATTAATTCATTATCCTGCATCTATTATCTCCCATTCTACTCTAAAGTAGATACCAATGATCTTTAATCACCTGTCTATAACTCGGTAATCTTATATTATTGTCAAGAATAAGGGTGTCTCAAAAGAATATGTTATTCACTACCAGCTGTTACCATGAATAAGACTTTTGATACACCCTGAATTTCTATAAATAGCTCATCATTATACGGTAAGAATTTCTTTGGACTTTTCTTCCATAACCTTTTCAATTTCAACAATATAGCGATCAGTAATCTTTTGAACATTATCCTCAAGATGTTTGAACTCATCCTCAGAGATTTCACTGGCCTTATTTTGTTTTTTGAAAAGCTCGTTGGCATCACGTCTGATATTTCGAACGGCTACCTTAGCATTTTCTGCTTTCTTTTTAACATCCTTAACTAATTCTTTTCTTCTTTCCTCTGTTAATTCCGGAAATGTAAGGCGAATTATTTTACCGTCATTACTCGGGGTTAAGCCTAAATCGGAATTAATAATTGCTTTTTCAATTTCTTTGATTAATTTACTTTCCCATGGCTGAATTTGAATTACTCTAGCCTCAGGTACGGATATATTGGCTACCGATTGTAATGCAGAAGGTTGTCCGTAATAATCCACTCTGAGTTTATCTAAAAGATGTGGATTGGCTCTGCCTGCACGTATTGTAGAATACTCTTCTCTAAGAGCCTCCACAGACTTTTCCATTTTGTTGCTGAATTGTTCTAGCTTTGCGTCCATTTTCATCCCTCCAATTATTTATTATCATTTCATTATACAGTCATTCTTGTCCCGTTCGATTTACCCTGTGCTGCTTTTACAATACTGTTTTCCTCTGATAATCCAAATAATAGCATCGGCATCTTATTTTCGATACAGAGAACGGTTGCAGCCAAATCAATAACTCCAAGCTTTTTATCAAGAACTTCTTGAAGCGGTATCTCATCAAATCTCTTAGCATCCGGGTTTAACTTGGGATCACTGTCGTAAACAGCATCAATATTTCTTGCCGTTAAGATAATATCGCAATCAAGCTCAATAGCACGAAGAGCTGTAGCTGTATCCGTAGAAAAATAGGGGTGCCCTGTTCCACCTGCTAAGAAAGCAACACCGCCCTGTTTCATACAATCAATTACGCTATCCTTTGAGAAAAGCTTTGTCATACTTCCACAGGCAAACGGAGTATAAATCTCTGTTGATATACCTACATAACGAAATATCTCTGATACATAGATACAATTCATAACAGTTGCCAACATACCAATCTGATCTGCTTTCGTACGGTCAATCGTCTCGCTGGTTCTTCCTCTCCAGAAGTTACCGCCACCAATTACGATGCTTACCTGAATACCTTCCTCCACTAGCTGCTTCACCTGCTTCGCAACTCCGATACAGGTTGCTTCTTTGAAGCCGGTTTTCTTATCTCCTGCCAATGCTTCACCGCTTAATTTTAAAAGTACTCTTTCATATGTTTTCATACTTATAATATGCCTCCGTCTGTAAATTATATTTTAACGTTCAATCATTAATTTTCCTATAATAATTTATCACAAAACATAGCATATTACCAGTTAAAATAATAATATTATTTGTAACTATTCAGGGCAGTAGAAATATTTATAAAATAGGCCGTGAAAGCTTGCTTTCTAAGGACTGTTGTTAAATATTTCTATTGGATTAATCCAATACAGCGAGGAAATCAGTAGGATTTTCGAGCCTGTTCTGAATAGTTTCTACTATTTATTCAAAGATATTGTCAACATCAACCGCTGAGTAGCTCAAGGAACAGAAACCTTCAATTACAGCGCCGTTATTAATCTGAACTGATTTTGCTTTGATGTTACCTTTAATAATGGCAGTAGAATCAATCACTATCGGTCCATTGATATCGATTTCACCCTTTACCGCTCCTGCGATTACACCAGAAGTTGCAACGATATCTCCAATAACCACGGTTCCTAAGCCTACTTTAACACTACCTTCACTGGAGATACTGCCTTCCAGACGCTCTGTATTAACATATACTTCAGCCGCTGAAGAATTACCCACAATTTTACCTGTTATCGATAATTTCCCCAAACATTCGATATCACCGGTAATGGAACCCATGACATCCAAAGATCCATCGGAAGAAATGCTTCCGTTGATGGTTGTACCTTTTGATATTACTGTTACTTCATCTTCGTCGGACACAGATGTTGTTCTTACCTTAGGAACAGCTTTTTCCTTATTCTCTATCACCTTTTCTGTTTCCTCATCCGCATTTAAAGCATCAAGTAAATCTAAATCAATATTATCCTCCATATCTTCTCCCTCTTCTTCCACATTATCCTCTGAATTTAAATTTAATACAGTTTGATCAACTTCCGGCTTGTCCAAATCGTTGTCTAGTTCCTCGGTCATATCATCCTGTGCAAATTCTTCAAGCCATTCTTTCATTTTCTCATTGTCCGAAGTATCCTCAGAAGAAACATCAAAAGTATCTAAAGTATTCACGATTTCTTCTGTCTCCTTCTCCTCTTGGACCAATACATCTTCCGGAAGCAGTTCATTCACTGCTTGGGATAAATCATCTTTAAAGTCCTTAAAAAAACCCATTTGTAAATACCTCCCTATGTAATGGTTAATTAATTGAATTCGCCTTTATCATCTGAATCGGTTTAACATCCTTGTCTAAAGGTAAAATTTCTGCACCCCCAGAAATCAAAGCTTCTAATAACTCGGGAAGTGACTCTACCGTTTTTTCTTTGTCTTGTGCATCGTGTAATAGTACAATCGAGGTTTTCTTTATTGCTACTCCACTCAGCACATTATCAATTAACTGTTCTTTCGTATAGGTTATGCCGGTTGCATCTCCATTCAAAACATTCCAGTCATAATAAACAATTGAAGCATCATTTAAGTATTTAATAAAATCTTCCATTCCGTTCTTATTTACCTGGTTATTACTACCACCCGGAAAACGGAAAATTGATGGCTTGTACCCAGTAGTATCATATAACAGTTTCCATAGTTTTGTAAAGTCCTTATCAAAATCTTCTATGGAATTATATATATTTTTGTATATATGAGAATATGAATGCATTCCTAAAGTATGCCCTTCATCAACAATTCTCTGATACAGCTCTTTTGATCTTTTATCTGACTTACCTACAACAAAAAATGTTGCTTTTACCTGATATTCCTTCAGAATATCCAATATATCATCGGTATATTTGCTTGGCCCATCATCAAAGGTCAGATAGACTTTTTTACCAGCATACTGCTCGGATTTTTCATTACGGTCCAAGCTGTTTTCCACCTTCTCATCATTATCATCATCTACATCTTGCGAATTAGTATTACTATTTTCCGATTGATTAAGCTCCGAATTATTATCCTCAGCATGATCAAGTGATTTCTCTTGATTTTTATCCATATCGCTTCCATCATTCATCTGGTTTTGTTGTGATGTTTCTTGTACAATATCAGCACTTTCCGCTGGGTCCTTTGAAACCGCAGCAGTTTCTTCATCAGCTGTCTGATCTTCAGAACTATTATTCGTAAGTGTTCCTTCTATTTCCTCATAAAGAATGGACTTTGGATCCTTGTTTAGTTCTTCATTGACAGCATCAGGCACCTCGGCTGCATATGCAATATGTTCTCCGGTGATTGACTCCGTTAAAGTATTTTCGTTATTTGTATATGATAATAGCTCCACTTGTCTTTGAAGCCTGCTTACTTGAATCCCTAATAAAATACAGCCTATGGTAGGCAAGATCATTAGCAAGGTTACGATGATTACGATTACCAACTTCATACGAATAATTCGTTTTCTTCTCTTGTTGTTTACCTTTTCTTTGCTGACGAAATCTTTAGTTGTGGCATCATTTACGCTTTGCAAGTCCTCACCCCTGGTTTAAATTCTTTTAAATATCTTATCACATTTTGATAAGAAAGAACATATATTTTCAAAAAAATACACGGAAAGGGAAGATAAAATATATTATCAAATCATTTTATTATTGAACATACAAAAGAAACGATTATAACTAAGGCACTCCTTCCTTTTGATGATATCATCAATAAGGTGGGGTGCCAATTGTGTTCTTATATGTATGGCATACTAATCAAGGTATGCCGCTGATACTGTCAGGAAATTGGGATGTCCTGATTCCATATTCTAAAACTTATCTGTATGGCGAAAGTAACTGTTTGATGAGGAGAGAGCTCTTAAGACGGGAAAATCCCACAAATAATAAAGATATTGAACAACTTCTAAGAGAAAAAGTAGAACTTTAAAAAAAGGTCAAATATGGTAGTAAAAATCTCAACTCTTATCAACTTGCAATAATTACTGTATAGGATAGTAAAGCAGGTCAGGAATTAGCCAAGGCAGAGAACGTTGTGGTGTCTGTCCCTGACGAGATGGAGTATTATATGGTTTCCCCTTTCACCAAAAGATAATCTAAGAGTATCTCAGTTTGAGTAGTTTTCCCATTGATCAGGTCAAAGAGCATCTTCACTGCATTTTGAGCTATTCTTTCTACTGAATTGTCTATTGTAGTAAGTCTTGGTGTAACATAATCTAAAACATCAATGTTATCAAAGCCCATAATTCCATAATCTTTAGGTGTTCGTTTGCCAAGTGATTTTAAATGCTTCATAAGGTCCAATGCAAACATATCACCAGAGCAGAAAAAAGCAGTTTTCACACCATCTGCTAATTGATTTGCACAACAGCTCAAATAGTCTACTTGATCAATAACAACTACCTCAACTTCTGTTGAACACATCATTGCTTCTTTAAAGCCCTTTTCTCTTTCTTCATGAACATAGATATTCTCTTTTCCACGGTCTAACAATGGCGGACAAACAAATACCACTTTTTGATAGCCCTTCTCGATTATCTGAACAGCTGCTGCTCTTGCTGCTTCTCGTTCATTAATTCCAACAAAAGGAATATCTTCTTCAATTTTATTATCAATGGTTACAATCGGTGTATTTAAACTATAAAGATACTCTTTATACTCTTCTCCTTGATTAACCGAGGATAAAATAATCCCTTCCACATGATAATCCACAAGTCTTGCAATCTGCTCTTTTTCTATAGCAGGGCTTTTCTCATGTAGCGCAATGTTAACAAAGTATCCCTGCTTTTTAGCCTCTGCTTCGATTGCACTTAACATCTGCGCAAAATATCGGTTATTCACATCAAGTACTACTACACCAATGTTGTAGGTCTGACCTTTGACAAGTCCTCTTGCTAACAAATCTGGTCGATAATCATATTTCTTCACAGTTTCTAAAATAAAATCCTTGGTCTGTGGATTAATCCTTCCAGTATCCGATAACGCACGATGTACTGTTGTACGTGATACTCCACATATCTTAGCAATGTCCTTCGTTGTTATACCCATAATAGACAAATCTCTTTCTTAAGTCATTTCTTAATACTATCAATAATAGTATAATATTACTATCAATAACAGTATAATGTTACTATACCATAAAATCACAAAAATCGATATATATATTTTTATTTCGAACAAAAACACAGTATTTCTATTTCGAACAAAAGCATAATATTTTCTATTTTGAGCAAAACACCTACAAATTATATAACTTGAATTCGAAGCATATTGAAAGAAAGTGGTTGAAGCTTTGCTTTTACTGATCCATCTACCACTTCGGAATCCTCTACTTGATATGGCTTAACCTCATTATGATTCTTGAGATTACTAGCTTTCTTATCTTTATGACTTAATGCAAGATGTTCCTTAATACTCTCTATCTGGAACTGCTGAAGCGTTAAGTTTAAATCAACACTTTCATCTTCACTTCTATTAACTGCGAAAATTACCAGCTCATTTTTTTCATCATTGTATACAACCACTTCGTCCACGTAAGGTACCTTCTCAAAGCCTTCACAGGAATAAGCTTGGCACTGTAACAACTCCTGCATCACAAGCCCATTGCCATAATTCGCCATCCACGAGAAGGGATAAAATATTGGTTGTACCCATACCTCACCACCTCTTTCCGTCATAATGGCAGCACTGATATTTGTTAATAAAGACTGACACGCTATTTTAATACGATCCGCATGTTTAACAAAATTCATTATCATGCTGGAAAAAAGTAAGCTGTCCTCCATAGTATAAATCTGCTCACTTATATGGGGTGCAATCTGCCATGGTTTCTCATCCACTTGAGCTGCTACCTCTTTATCTGGAATGGACCATACTCCCCACTCATCAAAGCTGATATCAAGCACCTTCTTAGAACGTTTCTTTGCTTTTACAACATCACAGGCAGCAATTACTGTATTAATATAATTTTCCATATCAATGGATTGAGCAAGAAAATATTTTGTTCCCTTCTCTTGATTTCCGTAATATTGATGAAGAGATATATAGTCTACATAATCGTAAGTGTAGCCTAAGGTAATCACTTCCCAGTCTGGATACGAAATCATATCCGATTTACTGCTACCGCAAGACACTAATTTGATATCTGTGTCTACCTGTTTCATAGCTTTTGCTGTCTCTTGTGCCAGCCTTCCATATTCATCTGCTGTCTTATGCCCAATTTGCCAATCGCCATCCATTTCATTTCCAAGACACCACGTTTTAATTTGATAGGGCTGTGTGACTCCATGTTCTTTCCTTAAATCACTATAATAAGTTCCTTCTTTTATGTTACAGTACTCAACTAGCGATACTGCATTTTCTATTCCTTTCGTTCCTAGATTTACTGCAAAAATCGGTTCAATATCTGCTTTCTTTGCCCATTTCATAAACTCATTGGTTCCGAATTCGTTGGTTTCGATTGCTCGCCAAGCAATTTCTAAACGCTTAGGACGATATTGCACAGGCCCAACTCCATCTTTCCAATCGTAGCATGAAACATAATTTCCCCCAGGATAACGAATGCCTGTTACCCCCATTTCCTTAACCTTCTCAAGCACATCTCTCCGAAAGCCATCCTCATCAGCTGTTGGGTGTCCTGGTTCATAGATACCAGAATATACAACTCTACCCATATGCTCTACAAAGGAACTATATATCCGTTTATCGATTCTTCCCTTTATGTAATCCTTATTTACAATAATATCAGCTTTCATGAATAACCTCCTTATCATTATTCTTTAATGCCTGCAGTTGCAATTCCCTCAACAAAATATTTCTGACACCCTAAG
Organism: Bacillota bacterium; assembly: GCA_023414875.1. GTDB lineage: Bacteria > Bacillota > Clostridia > Lachnospirales > Lachnospiraceae > Mobilitalea. Next base: position 93,572 of record JAEZMV010000016.1, read on the forward strand.
TATAACACCAGTAATGGCGTAAGCGAAATCATCGTTGCGGCCAAGGTAGGGCCGTATTTTATAACCTTATTACCCACTAATATGGCAAGTCCAGCGGATAAGGTCCTCTTGTCAGGTGAACTAGTGAGCATCAATGGATAAAGAAGATCATTCCAATTGTTCATAAAATGGAATATTGCAAGACTAAAGAGTGCCGGCTTACAAAGTGGTAGCATGATATAACGGTATATGCGAAATTCTCCCACGCCATCCATTCGTCCAGACTCCTCCAAGGATTTTGGAAGCCCTACAAAAAAGGATCTCATCATATAGATACCAAATGCACTGGTTGCTCTAGGAAGAATTAATCCAAGATAGGTATCCAATAGATTCAATTTATATATCTCTATATAAAGTGGAGTCATAATAATCTGAAATGGAACCATCATCGTTAAAAGAATGATGGAAAACAACAGCTTTGACCCTTTAAAATCCATTCTTGCAAATGCGTAACCTGCCATTGAATCGAACAACACACTTATGATAGTAACACCACCGGCAAATATGATTGTACTCTTTGTCATATCAAAAATCGGTATACTTTTAATCACATAGAGATACTGGGACAGCGTCCACTTCTTTGGGAAAAACTCAGGTGGATACGATATTACACCGGAATCGGTTTTAAAGGAGGAAACAAACAGCCAAATTATAGGTATTAATATTATAAGAAGCATACCACTCGTGATGATAAAACCAATGACTCTACCGAAGGTAATTTTTTTCTTATTCATCTGTTTCTTCTCCTTTCTCTAGAATAAATCTTCTGAGAACAAATGTTATCGTAGCGATAATGATGAAAAGATATACGGAAATAGAAGAAGCGTAACCTAAATCATATGGAGCTGTTTGAAAACCTCGATCATATATATACTGTACTAAAGTTTCAGTCTTGTTCAAGGGACCACCCTGTGTCATTACGTAAGCTTGGTCAAACATTTGTATTGCGCTGATTGTTGTAGTTACAATACAAAAACTAATGGTTGGCCATATGCTAGGAATTGTAATGTTTACAAACTTCTTAAAAATATTTGCACCATCCAAATCTGCTGCTTCATATAAAGAAGTTGGTACATTAAGAATCGCTGCTGTGATTAATGTCAATGTATATCCGAACCCTTTCCAAGCACTAACCATAATAATGGTAGGCATAGCAAGGTCAGGATCCTTTAGAAATGATACACTCTCCACTCCAATTTGTCGTAATAAATATGGTACTAATCCAAGATTTGGATCTAGCAACATTGACCAGACAATACCGATAGCTGTCATAGAACATACAAACGGTACATAATAAATAGCACGTAAAGCTTTGGTATATCGATTATTCTGTGCAACATAAATACTTAATACTAAAGCAAGCCCAATCTGTAGAGGCACCTCAAACAATGCAAAGAATAGACTGTTTAACGTAGCATTACTTACTCTGCTATCGTTAAGTAGCTTTGTAAAATTCTTGAATCCTGCAAAGGAAATATCATTCATAAAGATGTTTATGTTTAACATACTTATAATAAATGATGCAATGAGCGGGATAAAAACAAATACTGCAAGTATCAGCATCGAAGGCAGAATAAAAAGATATGCACTATTCTGGTAATGTGTTTTTAATTTTGTCTTTCGATTCATACTGTATCCTTTCTTTATTAAGATAACGTTATGTCCATCAATGTTTTTATTCTTGTGAACTGATGCAAGTTATGATAACACCAGTTCACAAGAAATAAAAATCATAGAGTTATCTTTCTAACATAGTACAGCTATAATCTAAATATAAGATAATACAATCTTCATTTGCATATCTACTGCGCTAATACTTTATCCATAGCTGCAACAGCTTCTTTTAAAGCATCTGCTGGAGTAGCGCCCCCATTAATTACCTTTTCAAACATAGGAATCATAACATCATTATCAATCTGACTTGCTAATGAATAACCTAGATTATAAGCACGTCCAATCTCTGTTGCCACAGATATCGAGTTCAGTACCTCATCATTTTTAATATCATTATCCTCTGCAAGTGTTTTAGACCATACAGGGAAACCATTTCTTTGAGACCATTCTTTTAAAATTTCATCATTAAGCCAGTATTTCATAAACTTATAAGCTGCTTCCTTCTTGGCTGCATCGGTTCCCTTTGGAATGACATAGCTACATCCACCTGCTGGTGAGAAAGCACCTGCACTACCTGCTACGCAAGGAGCAATACCAAAGTTAATTCCTTGTGTTCTTAAACCATTGATTTGCCAAGGTCCACTCATGTACATAGCAATCTGCCCAGCCTGTAGCATCGTATCTGCATCAGCGCCTGTAATATTGAGCGGTGTTACTTTCTTGTTCACAGTTAAATCCTGAAGCCATTCTAAGGTTTTTAGGTTTGCATCTGAATTCAACAGATTTGTATTTGTATTTGGATCATCTGCGTCACCACCATTTGCCCAAAGGAACTGCATGTATGTAGCATTGGTAGGTAAAGCAAGTCCATATTGATTCTTTGAAGGATCTGTAAGCTTTACTGCATAATCTGCAAGCTCCTCTAAGGTTGTCGGCGGTGTGTTTGGATCAAGACCTGCTGCTTCGAACAAATCCTTATTCCAATATAAATAGCTAACATTGTATTGCATAGGTGTACCATATAACTTGCCATCTACATAAGATAATTCGGTAACATTTTCTAAAAAGTTGTTTTTATCTACACCAGTTGTCTCCCAGAAATCACTGATATCCTCAAGTGAATCATTGCTAACATAAGGTGCAATATTCTCCACTCCAAATAAAACTAGATCCGGTGCTGTTTTTGTTGCGATGGCTGCCGGAAGTTTCTGCTGCAAGGTGTCATTTGGCATGATGTCCATCTCAATTTTGATATTATCAGTATTAGTTTCATTGTACTTGTCTACAATTTCACGTAGGATGTCTCCATCTGATCCTGTGAATACATTCCAGAACTGAAGTGTCACAGGTTCCTCATTTACTTTTTCTTCAGTTACTTTTTCTTCAGTTACTTTTTCTTCAGTTACATTTTCTTCATTTGTTGTGTCAGGTGTATCCTTTTGACACCCAACTAATAACATGGAAATAATTGTTGCTGTTAATATTACACTTAACAACCTTTTCATAATACTTACCTCCTAATTAGTATGATAGAAAACTCGATCTACGAACTTTCTATTAAATGTGTACACGTGTACTCATATTGAAATTTAAGAGAATTTCTTCCACTAAAAAAAATGTGTCTGTCCTTCTCTATTTCTTGTATTGATGCGTTCACGTGTACTCTTTACATGCTTAATTATACACTTATGTTCTTTTTTCGTCAATATTTTTTATAATATACCATAAAATAACATTATTAAATCCTTTTATATAATAACAGCTATCCACTCCAAATGTTACCCCCTGCTTCTATGTAAATCTTACAAGGAAAACTATTTAGATTAAAATACAAACTAAAGATGCTTACGACATACTTTTTAACACATTATGAAGCAATTTTTAACAACTTTAGACGGTGTTCTACGGTGTTTACAAGAAATAAAAAAGAGACTTGAAAACCCGTTAAACACGCTATATAACGCATCTTCGGGGCTTCCAAGCCTCCTATCTTTCATAATGTTAAATTAGCATTATTGACCCATTTGCTTTGCAACCTTCTCAAAGAAGTCGGGATATACTCTTCATTAATTTCCCATTTGCTTTGCAACTTCTTCGGCAAAGTTTTCAGACTTCTTCTCAAGGCCTTCACCAGTCTCAAAACGTACGAAACGTTTTACTGTCATAGTAGCACCAACCTGCTTGGAAACATTTGCAAGGTACTGACCAACGGTCAATTCACTATCTTTAACATAAGCCTGATCAACAAGACAGAATTCCTTTAACTCTTTGCTTAAACGTCCCTCTAACATCTTTTCAATAATGTTTTCAGGCTTCTTGGAATTGGTAGGATCATTCATGATCTGAGCCTTTAAGATATCCTTCTCATGAGCGATGAATTCTGCAGAGATCTCAGATTGATCAACATACTTAGGGGATAACGCAGCAATCTGCATTGCAACATTCTTAGCCGCTTCCTGAACTTCTGCATTGTTAACGGAGCAGTTAACATCTACAAGAATACCAATTCTACCGCCGCCGTGAATATAGGACACTACAAATCCGTTATCAGCAACTACTCTTTCAAATCTTCTAATGTTCATGTTTTCGCCGATAATCGAGATCATGGTAGATAATTCTTCTTTTACTGTCTTAGATGTATCCAATGCCCATTTCTCAGCAAGGAATGTATCTAAATCGTTCGTTGTTGAGTTCGATACCTGAGCAGCAACAGCAGCTACGAAATCTCTAAACTTCTCATTCTTAGCAACAAAGTCTGTCTCACTGTTAACTTCAACGATAGATGCAACCTTACCATCTGCGCTTACATTTGTATCAACAATACCTTCAGCTGCGATTCTGCCCGCTTTCTTCTCAGCTGCAGCAAGTCCCTTTTCTCTTAAGAATTCAACTGCTTTATCCATATCACCTTCTGTAGCTGCAAGAGCTTTCTTGCAATCCATCATTCCGGCACCTGTCATTTCTCTTAATTCCTTTACCATACTAGCTGTAACTTCCATATATTACCTCCTTCTACATGCTTTAGCACGTATTCAAATAATAGCGTAAATTTTCATTTAACTATGATGATGCCGCACTGGGACATCTCAAACAGAACCTGAAAGAAGTTCAAAATGAATTTCCAATAGAATTCAATTTGGAGTTTATTCCAAGAATTCTTGTTTTTAGAATTCATTTCACACTTTATCCTTTATGAAAACTCACATTCTGTACTAATACAAAATGTGAGTTAACTTAATTCACCTTTAAGTGTGAGGTGTAAACGAAATATACAATTACTCCGTTACAGCTTCATCTAAATTAACCTCTGCATCCTCTTCTGCCTCAGCACTAGGAGCATCTGTTAACTGAACACCTTGATTTGCTTCTATAACAGCATCTGCCATCTTGGAAACGATTAATTTAACAGCTCTGATTGCATCATCATTACCTGGAATTACAAAATCTAATTCTTCAGGATCACAGTTAGTATCTGCTATACCAATCAACGGAATACCAAGGGTGTGAGCTTCTTGGATACAAATTCTTTCCTTCTTAGGGTCTACTACGAAGATAGCATCCGGAATATTCTTCATGTTCTTGATACCACCAAGATTCTTCTCAAGCTTTTCCCATTCTTTTTTCAACTGGATAACTTCTTTTTTAGGGAGAACGTCAAAGGTACCATCCTCTGACATTTTTTCAATTTCTCTTAATCTTGCAACTCTGCTCTTGATGGTTTTGAAGTTAGTTAACATACCACCCAACCATCTCTCATTAACATAATACATACCGCTACGCTCAGCTTCAGTCTTAACTGCATCCTGTGCTTGCTTCTTTGTACCAACGAAAAGTACGGTTCCACCCTCTGCAACTACATTCTTGATTGCAGTGTAAGCTTCGTCTACTTTACCTACAGATTTCTGTAAGTCAATAATGTAGATACCGTTTCTCTCTGTGTAGATGTACTCCGCCATTTTCGGGTTCCATCTTCTTGTCTGGTGTCCAAAATGTACACCGGCTTCCAATAACTGTTTCATTGAAATAACGCTCATAATATTCCTCCATTTGGTTGTTTTCTTCCGCATATGTCATATTCCTGACAGACCTCTTGCTTGTGGCACCTTGTCTGGAATCAATATGCGTGTAATTTGACTACGAAATTATAACATAACATTTCTTGGATAGCAAGTTTTATTTATTCGAATTATAATAAAATGTAACATTTCATCAAATTATTTTGAGGTTATCATAGTAACAATTTCTTCATAAGAAGCACCTTTTCTTATAGAATAGCTACCTACTCTGATAATACTTGCTTTATTAACGTTAACTATATATTGGTTGAAATCTTCACCATCGTCGATTAATCCAATATCCTCCAACATGGTAGCTACCTTACCGGAAGACATTCCACTCTTAATTACAAACGATATTTCCGTATTAGCCTGCTCCTCATCATTTGGAGTACCAGTCGGTGATGGCTCCGGCGATTTCGTAGGCTCAACTGTTGGTTGTACTGTTGGTTCAACTGTTGGCTGTGCTGTTGGCTCAACTGTTGGCTGTGCTGTAGGCTCTATCGTTGGCTCTACCGATGGCTCTGCTGTAGGTTCAGCCGTAGGCGTTATAGAAGGCATTACAGACGGTGTAATTGAAGGATTAATTGAATCCAGTACTTCTTCTAGATTCTTATTACCGTCTTCCATAACCATCCCAAGGGCCTTAGCCTTTTTAATTATTTCTTTATCGCTTAATTTTTCTTGTTTAACTCCTATTGCGAATATAAGTGTCGTAAGAATAATTCCTAATCCCAGACCTCTCATATAATATTTCAGTTTCATATAGTTACACCAAGCCTTTCAATTACTTCTTACCCTTGTACAAGTCGATTACGAGTTTAACTTCACCTTGTCCAAGATTTAATAACTTGGATATTTCCATGATTGACTTTCCTCTAGAATATAACGTCAATATTTGCGAATTACTATTTGAATTCAAACTGGTTAACGATTGAATATCCTGAGTTAGTTCCGAGGGAGTTGTTGTTACCGCTTTCGTCGTTTTTTCATTTCGGATAGTTTGAGATGTCGGTTTTACAGCTGACTGGCTTTTCTGCTCCTTACCGGACCCATTTTTTTCAATCATGTTTTTGCTTTCTATGATATCCTGAACCTTCTTTTTGGATGAATCTATTTCTCTTACAGCTGCCTTTAATTCCTTTTCCTTATCATTCAACATGCTATAAAGAAATACAACCTCTTCATGATTTTTATTGATCTTTTCTAAGATCTGATCAGAAAATTCACTGACAGCCATTATCTTTTCATTGGATAAGTTACTTAACGCATCATCGGTTCGAATAATTACCTCTTCACTTATTTCTGTAAAGATTTCATCCATCTTATCCTTTATTTGCTTTATATCTTCTTCAGTCAAGCTGTTTTCCACTGATAATGCTTTACCAGTTGGCTGGATTGCTGAAATTTCATTCTTATCCACAAGGATGCAACTTATGAAAATTGTTATAATTCCAATAATAATTAAGGCTATCTCTAATGGGCTCATTTTAAATCTCCATTTCTAACAAATCAATTTCCTGTACCAAAGCCCTAAATCAAAATATCAAAATTTCCGTTCTTTGATGGAGCTTTGGGGTTTTTTTCTTCTTCCTGTTCTTTCTTTTGTTTCTTATTATCTTCTTTTTTGTACATATTATTTCCTTTTTCCTTCGCATCATAACGATATTCGTTATATTCCGCATTCGTAGTTTGTGTCGGTTTATACTTTTCCTGCTTAATCGTTGTTTGAAAACTTCTGCTTTGGTGTTCCTGCGCATGCTGCGTTCTCTGGATCTCCGTATGCTTTATCTGTGTCGCCTCTTGCGTTCTCAAAATGTCAATAGGTCGAATCGGCATAGGATCACCTCCATTCTGAAGTTTACAAAATTATGTGTAACTGTTTATATGATACCTTCACTATCCAAATATCGTTTCATTTCACTTTGAAAATCAATGTAATACTCTAGATAATTTATAACGGCAACACCTTAATATCTGCACGATCACGTACAAATTTACTGTGATGCGTTTCCTCCCTTATGAAATGAACCACATTTGAAATGACGAGCTTCGTACCGGGATAAACAATATCTGAGACTTTTATTATGCCGGAGGAGTTATTATCCATTTCAATTCTTAGGTCTTCATAACGTTTTCTTGCTTCTTTGATTTGAGTTTCCAACATAATATTATTCTGAGTTACCTGCTTTAGATATTCCTTCTTTTCAGGGGTAATCTGTATCCCCATGGTAAACTTCTTTCGGAACATAATCAATGCTTGTGCCAGCTTTTCTTTATCAGCGATCATAATGGCAAGCTTTTTCTCCAGTTCCCGAAATTCCTCTGAAATCTTCGGATCAATTCCTACTTCTAGTAATGTAGATGTTCCCATATGAGAACCTGCCGTTTTCACAGTGATCATAGTCCCTGACCTAATCTCACCACCGGTTACGAAGCCTCTTCTTCCTCCTACAATTACTTCTCCTTTAGCGGATACTTTACTATGTAAAATAGATTCAGTTGATATATATCCACCGGCAATTACCTCTGCATTTTCAATAAACTTGGTAATGATATTACTATTTGCCTTCAGGATACCTTTATTCATACCCTGCATACCTCGTTTTAATATAATTTGCCCGCCTGCCTCTATATAAGCTCCTTCTACAACACCATTAACCTCAATGTCACCTTTTGCCCTTACAACAAAACCGGTGATTACATTTCCACGGATTATAACGTTTCCTTCATAGATAATATCACCGGTAGATGCATCCACATCCGCTCCTACTTCGAAGGTATCAGAAACAAATACTCTTCCGTCGACCAGGCTTACATGTCCATCCACGTTTGAGTACATTCTTAAACCATCCTCAGAAAGGTAAGCATTGTTACCGTGTCTGAGCACACGATTATTTACCTTTAAAGGACGTATCATATTACCACAAACGTCAATACCGGGCTTACCAGCGTACATCGGTGTGAGGGTTGCCAGCAACTCATTTTTATTACAGTGACTTATCATGTCCAGCTGATGAAAATCTACCGAGCCGTCATCATTTCTTTTTGGCTTTAATGTTAAGTCTGTATTAAAATGATATTCGATGACTGCATCATGTCCCTGGATAGGAGGGGTAGCTTTGGCTAATATATAGTTTGTACAATACTGTCTCTCCAACAAAAATTCTGCTATTACCTTCTCATCCACACCATACTTTACACCGGAACGAACTAGTGCATTTACGATATCATCCTTTGTAAGTACGTGTCCATTATTCGACGGTGGATAGAATCTAGCATTGGCAAACATTCTTTCCTCGTTGATAACAATTTTAATAATCTCGTTTATCGGTGGCCTGATAGAAGGTGTTATTCTGACATCTACCTGACCTTTCATTGAAGCTATCGCCCTACCAATTGCAATTTTATCAAAATTATATATATTAATATCATATAAATAATTACTGATTTCGTCATAAAAGACAGCTTCTCCGCCAGCCTCTTCTTCAAATATTCTTAAATACGTACCATCTTCTTTTATCAGTAATTGAAAATAGCCATTTTTACCGTTCATCTTTACCTCCTATCTTAGTTTCCATTGCATCCAATGAAAACATTATGTCATACCTATGGATGTCTAATAACTAGCTAAGAGTTCAATATTGTTTCCCAGTTTAACTTTCATCTTATGGAGTGCTTTTGTATGTAATTGGGAAATTCTAGATTCCGAAACCTCAAGAATTCGACTAATTTCCTTTAAAGTTAATTCTTCGTAATAATAGAGTATAATTACTCTTTTTTCTTTCTCAGTCAGTGATTCTAACGTTTTAATAAGAAGTTCCTTTAATTCCTGTTTTTCAAATAGCTTATCAGGCTGATCAAAGCTTGCCGTCAAGCTTTGTTCCACCTTACCTTCACTACCCTGTTCCATAAATTCATCTAAGGAAATTATGTTTGTAACTTTTGTCTGATTCTGCCAATTCTCTAACTCATCCACAGTAATTTCAAGCTCTGAGGCAATCTCTTCATCGTTTGCCATTCGTCCATATTTTACCTCAAGGTTTTGGCAAGCGATATCGATTTTACGTTGCTTTTGTCTAATACTTCGAGGAATCCAATCCATTTTTCTGATTTGATCTAGGATAGCACCTCTGATTCTTAAAGAAGCATACGTCTCAAATTTTACCCCTTTGGCATAATCAAATTTATCTATTGCATCAATTAAACCAAAGGTACCATAACCAACCAAGTCATCATATTCAACGTTATAGCCTAAATACATACTCAGCCGTCCTGCCACCAACTTAACTAATCCTGCATATTCAATTATAATTTTCTCCTGAAGCTCCGGACTTCTTTTTCTTGAATAATCTTCCCAGAGCTTTTGTTTATTTTCAGCGCTCATATCTCCTCCTGAAATTCAACTGTATTAATGCAGAAATTATTCTTTATTCTCCTCCGATGGTTTTCCCTCGTCTTCTTGAATTTCTTCCGTTTCTTCTTTTTTCGGATTTATAGTAAAGGCTTTCTTTATGATCACTTTTGCGATTAATCCTAGGATATAAAAAATAATAATAACGAGCAGTAAGCGCTTTAAGCCCGTAATCACTTCAACCTTATTCATAATATTAATAATGCTGGTGATTGCACCGGCTATCAGCATAATAAATGCTGGTATATATCGTTCCTTCAAGTTAACCTCCATCTACGCGTAAAACACTCAAGCATTTTTAAAAATTATCATACATATTGTATCAGAAGTAATTATGGTAATGGGTTATTATATAATTTTTCTGTCCTTACCAACTGATTTTATTAGTAAATCACCGGTTTCCGGATAAAACTCTATTGTTCTACCATAATTCGCTCCGGTATCTTCTGCTATAATTGTAATACCCAGCTGCTGTAGCTTAAGCTTTGTAGCCTCGATATTTCGTTCACCAATTCGCATCATTTCATTGTTATTATTGAAAGCGAACATTTGAGCTCCACCAGCAATTTTAGATATTAGTACCCTACGTTCTGCTCCAATGGATATCATCTGTTTAATTAACAAATCTATTCCAGTATCAGCGAACTTGGCTTTATTCTCATTATTTAGTATTTTTGTACTGTCCGGTAACATAATATGTACCATTCCGGCTATTTTCCTTATGGGGTCATAAAGTACAATGCCCACGCAGGATCCAAGTCCCAATGTTGTCAATACATTTGGTGAGGTACATACATTTAAGTCAGCCATTCCTACTTTTATCATATCGTTCATGTATTAACCTCTATAATCCTAATGATGACAATATTGCTTCATATGATTCCAAAGTAGGAATCAATATAAAATATCCGTTTACTGATCTGTTATCGTCTCCAAATTCCGTCTCAATCAGTAATGCTTTATCACCGATTTTTCCAAATTCTATTGCAGGAACACTTAAAATTGCTCCTGCCATATCAATTGCCATATAGGGAATACTGGACGTAATTAAAATATTAGTTAAAGTAGAGAGTGAGGAAAGATACGCTCCGGCAATGATATTACCAATTTCATTCAATGCCGATAGTTCCATTTCAGAGAATTCACCCGTAACGGTTTCATAGGCGCTACCTACCAATAAGTTTACAAGATGCCTGGATGCTTTCATATCCATCATGAACATCATCATTCCTTCAATCTGGCCTTCCAATGTAAAAAGAATTCCCACTACTAGATTCTCAGCTCCGCCAACAATATCAGAAAGCTCTTTAAATTCTAACAAATCTACCTTAGGAACCTTCATATCTAATTTAGCATTAATCATTTGAGAGAGGGCTGTTGTGGCATTTCCAGCTCCTATATTGCCGATCTCCCGCAGAACATCAAATTGCATATGATCAATCTGGTTTAAATTAATGTGTGACACAACATTCACCTCTCCTTCAATTATTAGATTACTGTATATTTATCCATTATAATTGCCTGAACATTAAGAATATTAATTAAGTCTAGACCATACTTACCTACACCGATACTATAGTTTGCTTTATCATCTTTTTCATCATAATTCATCTTTTCAATTTGACTATTCTCCAAGGTTACTACTTCCCTGACCTCATCTACGACGATACCTACCGGTGCAGCCTGCGGCTCGGGTCGAAGTATAATGATACGTGACTTAGAAGTGTACGTATCTTCCGGCAAAGACAACTTAGCTCTAAGGCTCATAACCGGAATGATTTCTCCTCTTAGGTTAATGACCCCCTTAAAGTAAGACTGTGCCTTCGGTACTCTAGTAATATTTTGCATAACAATGATATTATCAATAAATTTGATCTCAATTCCGTATTGCTCTTTATTAAGATAAGCCACTATATACTGTTTTGAATCTAATGCTATCATTATGACACACCCCCTTATACTAATGAGTTTACATCGAGAATCAGTGCCACCTCACCATTACCTAATATGGTAGCACCGCTAATAATCTTATGATTCTTAATGTATTTACCTATGGATTTGATAACAATTTCCTGCTGGCCAATTAATTCATCAACCACCATACCGGCAAGTCTCTCACCCTTCTTTACGATAACAATGAGTAATTCCTCGGGATCTGTATCCGGCTGTATGCATTTTAATATATTACCCAAACGAACAATCGGAACTACTGTACCTCTTAAATTGATAACTTCCTTACCCTGGATAGTTTTTACTTCGCTACTTGGTATATCCTCAACTGTCTGAATGCTGCCAAGCGGGAGTGCATATTTTTCATTACCGATAATAACCATCAGTGATTGGATGATCGCAAGTGTTAAAGGTAAGCGGATAATAAAGTTGGAGCCTTCTCCAAGCTTAGTTTTCGCTTCTATTTCTCCGCCCAACGCTTCAATCTTTGTCTTAACAACATCAAGACCAACTCCACGTCCGGATACATCCGTTACCTGCTCAGCAGTAGAAAAACTTGGCTGGAATAAAATATCAATAATATCCTTATCCGTCATTCTCTCAGCCTGCTCTTCTGTGATAGTTCCCTTATCAATTGCTTTTTTCTTAATCTTCTCTGTATTGATACCTGCTCCGTCATCCCTTACTTCAATCACTACATTATTACCGTCCTGATAAGCATCCAGGTAGATGGAACCTGCTGGATTTTTACCTGCTTTTTGTCTTTCTTCATTGGTTTCAAGACCATGGTCAGCTGCATTACGCAGTAAATGCATGAGCGGGTCACCTATTTCATCTATAACCGTACGATCCAGCTCTGTTTCCTCACCGGTCATGTATAGCTCCATATCCTTCTCTAGCTTCTTTGATAAGTCTCTAATCATTCTCGGGAAACGGTTTACAACACTTTCGATCGGTACCATTCTGGTCTTCATAACAGATTCATGAAGATTCGTAGTTACGCGCTCCAAGTATTCTATTTGCTCATGATAGGAATTATCCAGCATGATATTATTCGTGCTACTGATAGATACCAATCCGTTTTTCGCAATAATAAGCTCACTAACCAAGTTCATAAGAACGTCGAGTTTATCGATATCGACACGTACAGAACGGTTTGCTACCGGTTTTGCCGCCTGTTTCGCAGCCGGAGCGTTTCCTGCTTTTAGTGAATTACTGTCTTTTGGCTGTTTGGGCTGTGTAATAGCTGCTTCATCCTGTTTTAATATCGCTGTATAACTTTCAATATCTTCTACAGATAGCTGAACATGATCTGCTACTACTTCCTTTACCTCAGATACACTCGATGCCACTTTGGCAAGCTTGTCCGGGCTTTCTTTTGAAATTATAAATGCAGAGTAATCAAAATCATACTTTTCATCCTCAAGATCCTGTGCGCTGGGATTTAGTTTAATAATTTCACCGTATTCTTCGAGAGTACGATTTACCATAAATGCTCTCGCACCTTTTAACACACAGTATTCCTGTATGTATACGGTCAGGCCGATTACGTTAAGACCGAGCATTCCAGCTTTAACCATAGCTTTTTTCTCATGATCTTCTATCTTTATGTTTTTGAACTTCATTGTGCCGTAATTAACCTCAACTGCATTAGCGGCTGTATTCAAATTAGTATCAGCGGCTTCACTTTTTTCAGCTACAGACTTTCCTAATCCGGTATTTAATATATGATTTAATGCATTGATGATATCTTCATTATCATCTTCACCCTCGTTTGAATCAGATTGGATATTACTAAGGTATGTTTCTAATGCATCAAGACCTTTAAATAATACATCCACGAGTTCCGAGGAAACTTTCATTTTACCATTGCGTATCTCAGAAAATACATTTTCCATATCATGGGTCAAATGTTGCATTCTTTTATAACCCATAGTACCGGCCATACCTTTTAAGGAATGTGCCGCACGGAAAATTTCATTAATGGTTGCCTCATTCTCCGGTTCACGTTCCAGAATTAATAAATGTTCGTTCAAATTTTGTAAATGCTCTTTTGTTTCTTCAATAAAAATTTCAAGATATTGACTAACGTCCATTTAACGCACCCCCACATTCTTAGTGATGGCATCAGAAATATCTTCCAATGCAACTACTTCATCTACAAGACCAGCATCCTTAATAACCTTAGGCATACCATACACGATGCTTGTCTCTTCATTCTGTGCAATCACATATACATTTTGGTTTTTATACAATTTCGTTATCCCAGCGGTCCCATCGCCGCCCATACCAGTAAGTACGACACAAGTAATCTGATCAAATTTAGTATCCACTAACGATTCGTACATAATATCGGCACATGGTAATAATCCATGTCGAGCAGGCTCTTCCGATATGGAAATGGTGTATTTGCCATCCACTTGCTTTATCATCCTCATTTGATATCCGCCTTTTGCTATATACACCATACCTTTTTCAACAATATCACCATCTTCCGCTTCTTTCACCGTAAGTTGACTCAACTCATTCAGTCTGTCTGCCAAGGATTTAGTGAAGCCTCCTGGCATGTGCTGTACAATCAAGATACCTGCATCCAGATTTTTCGGCAGCTTTGGGATTACCATATGAAGTGCCTTAGGTCCTCCGGTTGAACATGCGATTGCAACTAACTTACTTGCGTTTTGTGACAATTGAACTTTATTACCTTTTAATGGTAAATCCCTCGTTACTTTGAATAAGTCTACAATATCAGTCTTTCTTACATTAATTGAATTAGGTTCTGCCTTCGTTGCTGTTGTCAAACACTCTAAAATCCGGTCAGAAAACAGATTGTTTTTTACTTCAACATAACTATCTGGTTTTGTAACAAAATCAAATGCCCCCAATTCTAGCGCTCTGATGGTTTCCTTTGCATCCTTTTTTGCTATTGTGCTGACCACAATGATTGTCGCCTTGATATTCTGCTTTTTCAATTCGGCAAGTAATTCAATACCATTCATTCTAGGCATGTTAATGTCTAATAAAACTGCATCAAATTCCTTCCCTCTACTTTGAAGAATACTTAGACCATCCAAACCATTCACTGCAAAATGCTCAGTGTGGAATCTATCATCTGAGTTAATTATATCAGAGAGGACCCTTCTCATAAGTGCAGAGTCATCTATTATTAAAATATTTTTCTTCATATTTCGAATTAACCTCTCTTTATTCTTACCATGAAATCAAATGATGTTAACTTTTGTCATTTTTTCTGCGCTTACGTTCCTGTTCGAATATATATTTAATTAAATCTTCCCGGTCCCTCTTCACAATATTATTAAACTCAACTCTATGTTCATAAACTCCAAGACGATTCATTATTCGCGCAGAAGAAATCACATCTGCTCCTAATATCATCTTCTTTATAGTATTTCCAATAATCAAATCAAGTTTGATACGGATATTATCTCCCTTATTATGTAACAATTCTGAATTAATTCTGGCTCCGCCACCGCTTAAATCGGTAATAGCTGCCTTTACCCAATCTTTATCAAACAGCGCCAATTTCTTTCTGCAGTCATTACGCTCTTCCGGGCTGCTGAAATCTTCCGCCATAAGTTTCCGTTCTAAAATTTCTTCTTCCATTGTTACTATCCGATACTCAATTTCATGGATACATTCCAAACGATAATACTGTCTTCTCTGAAACTTTTCAAGATTTGTCGTAATTCTGACCACAGCAACAATTGTATTATTTTCTTTGTGATTGCTGAGTACCGTACAGTTGCATTGATATAAGCCCTTAGCCGAGTAAAAACAAAGATTATAGTTTTCACTAACTTTTAGTAGAATAGGTTTACTATATATGATGGGCGCCGCAATATGTATCACGTTATAGTCAATGATATCGATCAGTTGACTCACCATTGCTTTTGCATTGTGAACCAGTCTGCCGTTTGGGTTAATATGTTTAATATCAATTTTATCACCTAATGTTAATATCTCTTGAAGCACGTATATACCACCCCCAGGATTATTTAACCATAGATATTAAGTTGTTACTTAATTATAATGGTCTATTTTTTAATTCTAGAACGGAGCAGATTGGTAAATAATTGCGCGATACCTTTTTTGCTCTTTGGATTATCAATTGTTTTCTCACATAAAATATTAGCAAAGGTTAAAAGTGTTTTCGAAAATTGTGAGTTTGGATATAACGTAATTGCCGGTCTTTGGTGCATAACCGCTTTTGAAACGCAACTATCCTGAGGCAGAGCACCCAGGTATTCCAGCTTCAGATTTAAAAACTTTTTTACAACCAGGCTTAATTTGTCATATAGCTCTTTTCCATCATCATAGGAATCTATACGATTCGCAACCATATTAATTACGGTATCCTGCATGGATACATCCTTTCTACGATTTAAGGTTTTGAGTAAAGCATAGGCATCCGTAATTGACGTAGGCTCAGGTGTAGCAATTAGCAGCACCTCTGAACTGGCTGCAACAAACTCAAGAACAGAATCTGCTATACCTGCTCCCGTATCTATAATAATAACATCTGCCTTCTCATCTAATTCCACCAGTTTTTGTATCAGATATACTATTTGATCTCTGGTTAGATTCGTAAGTTCCTGAATCCCCGAACCGCCCGAAATAAATCCAATATTCTCAGGACCTTCGGTCACTATATCTGATAAGCTTTTCCCACGGAACATTAAATCCGCCAAATTATATTGTGGACGAATTCCGAGCATTACTTCAATATTGGCTAATCCAAAATCAGCATCAAGAATTATTACCCTGTTTCCCAGTTTACTTAATGCAATTGCTAAATTAACTGATATACTTGATTTGCCAACTCCACCTTTTCCGCTGGTAACAGTAATAACTCTTGCTACCCTCCTGGGAGCGATCTGCTCTTTTACCATCATTCTTAATTTTTCAGCCTGATCCATATTATTGCCCCCTTAGAAGTTGCTTGGCGATGCTTTGGGCATCAATCCGTGATATATCATCCGGTACATTCTGCCCAAACGTAGCATAAGATAAGGGTGCTTCAGTCAACATCCTAATATTAAACAGGTTCCCAATAGAACTGGTCTCATCCAACTTAGTAAATATTAGATTATAATTAATAACTTCAGCGTAAGCCTCGGTTATTTTCACTAAATCCCTGTATTTCGTCGTTGCACTTAATACCAGATAAACTTCCCTCTCATCTTCCGGTATTGTATTAATCATTGTTTCAATATCATCTCGCTGTTCCTTATTACGATGGGAGCGGCCAGCCGTATCTACAAACACAATATCAAAATCAGAAAATTCTTCCTTTGCTTGCTTTATTTCATCCTCGGAGTAAATTACCTTTAAAGGAATTCCAAGGATATTTGCATACGTTCTAAGCTGCTCTACTGCAGCAATACGATATGTATCAGCCGTTAAGAAAGCAACCTTTGCCTTTTCGTTTACTTTAAACTTTGAAGCAATTTTGGCTATCGTTGTTGTTTTTCCAACTCCGGTAGGTCCGATAAAAAATATGTACTTGGGAATTTTCCCTGTCAATTCAATTGTTTTAGGCTGCCCCAGCTTAAGAATAATTTTTTGATAGATGCTGGCCAGAATATTATCCATCGATGCATCCTTCTTTAAATTTCCTTCAATTTCCGAGATGATTTGATTGGCATACTTTTCGTCCACCTCATTAGAAATAAGCTGATTATAGATAAGCTGGATACATGCAAGATTCTTACCTGTTTCAGCCGTCTTAACTTCTGCCGTTTCCTGACTGCTCTTCTCTTTTTCAATAATTTGTTTTTCTAACAAGCTTTGCAGATTATTTAATTTTAATTCAATCGCAGACTGTTCCGAAGTAGTTTCAAAATTTAATTTGTCGCTAAGCTTATCCTTTGGCTCATCATATATGATATCCGGCTTCATTGGCATCCGTTGTGGAGCAGGCTGTTGAGGCGGTTTTTGTTTTTCACTCTTGTATACGATGTTTTCATCAACAGCTGCGGTTATTTCTACAACCGGCTTACGGAACAGTTTATAGATACCCTTTGGCGATATTGTTTTTATGTTCATCACAATCGCATCCTTACCAAGTTCTTCCTTGGCAAGCATGATCGCTTCTGTCTCCGTATTCGCTTGAAATTTTTTAATAATCACTAAACGGTCACCATCCCTACTGACTGTAATTCTACATTTGAATCTATCTCATTGTATGATACTACAATTAAGTCCTTAAAATAATCCTGCGTTAAGCGTTTAAAATACATTCTGACAATCGGTGATGTAATTATAATCGGGTTTCTACCAAGTTCCTCCAGTTTATGTATCTCTGTTTGAACCGATTCAATGATTTCCCGTGTAACGCCCGGATCAAGTGTTAAATATGCCCCCTGCTCTGATTGTTTCACTGATCCCATGATTTCCTGTTCTACTTTAGGATCTAAAGTAACTACGCTGGTCATTTCATTTGACGGGAAATACTTATTCGAAATAGCCCGCTTTAAACTTTGCCTTACGTATTCGGTCAGTACATCGGTGTCTCTTGAAGTGGCAGCATAATCTGCCAAGGTCTCAAAGATCGTTACAAGATCTCTGATCGAGATGCCTTCCCGTAATAAATTCTGCAGTACCTTCTGGATTTCACCTATGCTAAGAAGCTTTGGTACCAATTCTGATATCAACGTCTGATGTGCTTCCTGAATATTATTCACAAGGTTTTGAACATCTTGTCTGGTAAGAAGCTCGAAGATATGGCTTCGTATTATCTCGGTTAAATGGGTTGCAATGATAGAAGGAGGATCGACAACTGTATATCCAAGAGTCTCTGCTCTCTCTCTTTGCCCTTCTGTAATCCAGATTGCGGGTAAATGGAAGGAAGGTTCAAAGGTTGGAATTCCTGTGATTTCCTCCTCCACATATCCGGGGTTCATAGCCATATAGTGATCAAATAGAATTTCACCTTCACTAACCTGAATTCCTTTGATTTTGATGATATATTGGTTCGGATTTAACTGGATATTATCTCTTAAGCGGATCATTGGTACTACGCATCCAAGTTCTAAGGCTACCTGTCTACGAATTAATACGACACGGTCCAGTAAATCTCCACCCTGATTCGTATCTGCCAAAGGGATAATTCCATACCCAAATTCCAATTCAATCGGATCCACCTGCAATAGAGTTACTACATTTTCAGGTTTCCTGATCTCATTCGCAGAGGTTTCCTCTTGGGAAACTTCATTTTCAATTGCGGTTACTGCAAGCTTAGTAGAAATAATTCTTGCGGATATGATAAAAATTAATCCATAGGTTATAAATACTAGGTTACTTAATGGTGTCACAATACCTAAGAGCGCCATACTTGCGCCTACCATATAAAGCACCTTCGGAATGGAAAATAGCTGTCTTATCAGCATATCTCCGAAATCTGCTTCTTTAGATACCTTCGTTACCAGAATACCGGTTGCTAAGGAAATCATTAAGGAGGGGATCTGGCTTACCAGTCCATCACCAATCGTAAGAATTGAATAATGCTGGAAGGCTTCGCCTGCGGACATACCTAACTTGGTTACTCCCATGACTGTACCACCGGCCATATTAATGATTGTGATAATCAGACCGGCAATTGCATCTCCCTTAACGTATTTCGTGGCACCATCCATGGAACCAAAGAAGGCTGCTTCATCCTGAAGTTTTTCTCGACGCTGCTTTGCTTCTGCATCATTGATTGAACCAGCATTTAAGTCCGCATCAATCGCCATCTGTTTACCCGGCATAGCATCCAATGTAAATCTCGCGGTTACCTCTGCAACTCTTTCCGAGCCTTTATTGATAACCATAAATTGAACTAAGATTAATATCACAAATATAATGAGACCAATAACCAAATCACCGCCACCTACGAATTCTCCAAAGGTTGCTACGACATTACCGGGATCACCGGTGGATAAAATCAATTTGGTACTGGATACATTCAAAGAAATACGAAATAACGTTGTAAACAATAAAATAGTCGGGAATGCCGACATATTCAGGATTTCCTTTGCAAACATGGAGTTAAATAATACAACCATTGCAATGGAAATATTTAAAGCTAATAATAAATCAAGTATTATCGAGTTCATGGGAATAATTAAAAATACGACTGCAGATAAGACAAACATTCCGACAATCAAATCATTTTTCTTCATTCCTGAACCTCCAATCTATATATAAGCAGCATATGATCCGCCCTTATCCAACTTTATTTTTTAAGCCCATATACATAAGCAAGTACCTCTGCCGTCATCTGATATAACTCCGGCGGTATTTCCTGACCAACTTCCACATTATAGTAGAGCATTCTGGCTAGTGGTTTATTTTCAACTATTTCAATTTTATTATCCTTAGCAATCTCTTTAATCTTCTGTGCCAGGAAATCTGCTCCCTTTGCCAATAATACCGGCGCTTCTGATGTTGCCTTATCATACTTGATCGCCGCCGCTAAATGCGTGGGATTTGTAATAACAACATCTGCCTGAGGTAAGGCCTGCATCATTCGTCGCATGGATACTTCTCTCATCTTAGCACGGATTCTATTCTTGATAACAGGATCACCTTCACTGTTCTTAAATTCATCCTTTACTTCCTGTTTCGACATCCTCATATCTTTTCTAAACTTCAATTTCTGATAGATCAGATCTCCTAATCCAACTACCAGAAATATTAAACTTACCTTTAGACCCAAATCGATTACTAAATTACCGATTAATACTACTGCCTGTTCTAACTTCATAAAAAATAGATTGAGCAACATAGGCCACTCATTCTTCAGGGTAGTATAGGAGATATAGGAAATGATTACTATTTTTACTATTTCTAATAGAAGCTCAACGATTTTTTCCTTGGATAAAATTCGTTTGAAACCGCTTGTAGGACTGATCTTGCTCCACTTAGGTTTTATGAGTTTCGTGGATATCTGCCATTTTACCTGAAATACAATCACTATTACTGAGATTAATATCACGATTGCAAATATCGGTAGACAGATTTTTATGATAGAAATAATAGCATCCGAAAATATATCCTTCGCCATACCCATAGTAAACTCTTCTGTAGCGAATTTATCAATGTTACGAAATGCTTTCTGATAAACCTCCATAAACTGCTTACCGGTTGATCCGGCTAATATTTTAAGTACAACAAAAAGAGTTGCCAGACCCGAGGCTGTAATCAACTCATTACTTCGTGCAACCTGTCCCTCTTCTCTGGCATCACTGAGCTTTTTCGCGGTAGGTTGTTCTGTTTTATCTCCATTATCAGCAAAGAACTGAAGATTATACGAAATTAGATATGCACCGTAATAGATTTGATCATCCTGTATCATACTAATTATCATGCCTTTCATAAATGCCTGCAAACTTTATGCAACTTAAGAGTTTAGCAGTTCATAAATATGCGTGTGCTTCGATGTGATCTAAAGTCTTAATGTAACAGCTCTATCGAAGCTTTCAGCATTGTAACCATCTCTTCAAAAATAATGTCTGAAACGGCAGGTATTAACTCTATGATCATTGCCAATACAAATAAACCAACGAAAATTTTAATTTGCACACCTATTACAAACATATTCATTTGTGGAGCTATTTTAACCAGGATTGCCAATATTGTATTTACGATTAAGATTGCAGCAAAAATCGGTAACACAATTCGAAATCCGATGATAAAGTAGTTTGTAATAAACTGTTCCATCAGCTGATAAATACTAGGATTAATCGCTACTTCTCCTATACCGATTACTTGAAAGGAATCGATAATTGCTCGAATAAAAAAATGATGCAAATCAGTAATGATCATCATTAAGAGAACTAAATAAGTATAGAGATTGGCAGTGATTGTTGTTTGCGTATGAGTAACTGGATCAAAGATATTTACCATGGAAAAACCGATTTCCATATCAATGAGCTGACCTGCAAACGATACGATCTGACTTGCAATATTAGCAAAAAGTCCCATGATGGCTCCTGCTAAAGCCTCAGTCACAACAAGAATTGAAAAGCCGATAATCCCTGTATATTCAGGTTGATCATATGGAACCATATAAAAAAGAATTGCGGCCATAAAAATCGATAGACCTGTTTTAACTCGAAACGGCACATTTGTTAACGATAAAAAAGGAGCCGTGTATATAAATCCGGTGATCCTCACAAGTATTAATAGAAAAATTTCAAAGCTTTCAATTGTATAGGTCATAGTTTACCAATAATTGCTGAAGTTGGATAATAATTCTATCATGAATTCTTTCATCGAATTTAATATCCAACTGCCAAACAGCATCATCACCACAAAGACTGCAATTAGCTTAGGAACAAATGTGAGGGTTTGTTCCTGTATTGAGGTAACTGTCTGCAAAATGCTGACAATCAGACCAACAACTAGTGAGGCGATCAGCATAGGAGCCGCTGTCTTTAATACTATGTATATAGCTTGTCTCGCAATATCGATAACGACTGCTTCATCCATATAACTCATCTCCCGCTATGAAAACGATTTGACAACTCCACCGATGATTAAACCCCATCCGTCAGCCATAATAAACAATAATATCTTAAACGGCATTGAAATCATCGTAGGCGGCAGCATCATCATACCCATGGACATCAATGTTGATGCCACTACCATATCTATAATGATAAATGGTATATAAATTAAAAAACCAATAATAAACGCTTTTCTTAATTCACTTATAATAAAAGAGGGTATTACTACAGTAATTGGAATATCCTCCTCTGTACTATCTTCTGTAATCGTGACATTTGCAATGTCCAAAAACAATTTTAAATCTTTGGCCTCAGTCTGATTTAGCATAAATGTACGAAGAGGCTTAACTCCTGCATCTAAGGCCTCCTCCTGCGATATTTCACCGGCGGAAAGAGGCTGTATGGCATCGGTATTAATCTGACTTAATACCGGTGACATGATAAATAAGGTAAGGAATAACGCAAGCCCAACTAAAACCTGATTCGGTGGAGTCGTTTGCGTTCCCAGAGCTGATCGAACAAAATGTAGAACAATAATAATTCTAGTGAAGGATGTTACCATTATTAATATAGATGGTGCCAAACTTATTACAGTCAGTACTAATAACATCTGTAAGGTTGATGATAAACCTTCACTATCTTCATCAGTATTTAAAGAAATTTCCAGAGGTCCCAGTTCTCCGCTGAGTCTGTTCCTGCTTTCCTCCGCTGTTTTGGTATCGTCCGATGTAACGGTATCTTCCACAGTTGCTGCAAATGCATTACTACCCGGGATAAAGGCTAATATGCAAATCGTCAGTATTAAAACGACGAGAGCGGGCTTTGTTCTTAAGCATTCTTTAACATGTGTATTCATGGATACCAACCTTTACTTTTTTATAAATGATTATAAGCTGTCATTTGACTTGTTTTTCAGTTTATCAAGAATCTGCTTAAAATTAAGATTTTCCTTGTTTTGTGTATCTTTAATAAGAACTTCAGCTTCATCTAATTCAGTAATGTAAGTGATTGTATCCTTACTAATTGCAATGACGATATACTTATTTGCAATTTTCACAATCTGCAATAACTTATTAGGGCTGATTCTATAAGCATCAATTACATGAAAATTACTGTTTTTCAGCTGTCCTAAGGTTGCCTTTCCAACGAACTTAGAGGTATAAAAGGCAGCAATCAGAATAACAATCAATAGAAGGACCAAGCCAACCAATTGCATAAAACTATCCCAGGTTGAACCTGTTTCTGTAACTCTTTTGGTTACGTCTTCTGCAACTGCCTGCGTAGGGGATATTTTCTTTATTTCATCAATTTTCCCTTGCAAAATGACCATAATCTTTCCATACATCGCTTAATCAACCCACTGCTTTCTTAACTGCTTCCAATACTCTATCTGCCTGAAATGGCTTAACAATAAAATCCTTAGCTCCGGACTGAATTGACTCAATTACCATTGCCTGCTGTCCCATTGCGGAGCACATAATAACATTTGCACTCGGATCGGTTGCTTTAATTTTCTTTAACGCCTGAATACCATCCATCTCTGGCATTGTGATATCCATCATTACTAAATCCGGTTTCGTCTCTATGTACTTATCAACAGCCTTTAATCCATTCTCAGCCTCACCGGCGATATTATATCCGTTTTTTGTTAAGATATCCTTAATCATCATCCTCATAAACGCTGCATCATCACATATTAAAATATTTTTTGCCATATTATTCTCCTATCTTATTATCCTAATTTAGTTTACTTGTTTTGCTTTATGATTTCGGTGATTCGAATGCCAAAGGCTTCTTCCATTACCACTACTTCGCCTTTAGCAACAAATTTTCCGTTAACCAGTACATCGATAGGTTCACCAGCAAGCCTGTTTAATTCTATTATAGTACCAGGTGTAAAATCCAGTATTTCTTTTATTGATTTACTGGTTCTTCCAAGCTCTACTGTTACCTCCAAAGGAACATCCATTAGTAAATCAATGTTCTCCGGCTGCACTATCCCACTCATCATTGGTGCAAATTGAGCAAATTGAACCGGCTGTACATTCACATCCTGTATAGGCTGCATCACATATGGCATGGCTTGAGGCATACCATTTTGGTTAGGATAATGCATCTCTGCATAGGGATTAAATCCCTGCGGCATCTGCATCTGAGCACCGGGAGGTGCTTGCTGTGGTGCAGGATTCACCTGTGGTGGTGTTGAAGCTTTCTTAGAAGTATTCTCCAAAGGCGGCCTGGTTGGAATATCTGGCTCCATTGTGGAGGCTTGTATAAACTGCTTATATAAATCTCTGGCAAAATCAAAAGGATATAACTGCATTAATACACTGTCTACCAAATCGCCGATTTCCATATGAAAAGATACTCTTACAAAATTGCCCTTAAGGAAATCAGCTATATTTTCGCCATTCATGTTTTCATATAAATCAACAATTGCTGAAGTCGGAGGACTTATGTTAACTCTTTTCTCCAACATGGAAGATATTGATGTCGCAGCGGAACCCATCATTTGGTTCATCGCTTCACTGATTGCACTCAAGTGTAATTCTGATAATTCACCAGCCATATTCGTTCCATCACCACCCATCATTAAATCGGTGATGACTTTAACATCATTTTCTTTTAATATTAATATATTGTTACCATCCAAACCATCCTCATAATAAATCTGAATAAAAACACAGGGTTTGTCATAACTATTAACAATATCCTTCCAGGTGGCATATTCTACAACCGGTGTCGTGATATTAACCCTTTGATTAACTAAGGAAAACAGTGTCGTCGCTGCTGTTCCCATGCTGATATTCGATATCTCACCTATCGCATCCTTTTCAGCGTCGGTCAATTGCTCTTTCACAGCACTAGAGGCTGAATCATCCGTATTCATGCCGTTAAGTAAAGCATTTATCTCTTCTTGAGATAGCATACCATCCATAGCCTGTTACTCCTCTCCTCTGATAATTGATGAAATTTTTACCGCATAAGTACCTGAGGATGCACCCGGGAGCGCCGTAAACTTATTTAAGTTGCCGACATAGACGGTTAATTCATCTTCTACTTTTGAATTTAATTTGATAATATCACCTTGTTGCATATTAACAAAATCATTAACAGAAATAGTACTCTTTCCTAATACTGCCCGAAGTGGAACTCTGGCCTTTGCTATCGCAATTTCAATAATATCCTGATATGATTTATCATCGATCATTTGCATTGTGGAATACCAGTATTTCGTATTCAACTTATCTATAACCTGCTCCAGACAAACATAAGGGAGACAGATATTCATCATTCCCTCAATACTACCAATCTTGATATTCAGTGTTACGATTGAAATCATTTCACTCGGTGAAATAATCTGCGCAAACTGGGAATTTGTCTCTATTCTCAATAACCTGGGTTGCAGTTGAAGCACAGTTGCCCAGGGTTCACGGAGTAAGTTCGTACATACATTAAAAATACGCTCGATAATTGATAATTCTATTTCAGAGAAATCTCTGACCTTTTCCAGCGGATACCCTCCGCCTCCCAGCATTCGGTCTACAATCGCATAACCTAGATTATCAGCTAATTCAATTATGATATTTCCTTCCAAAGGAGAAAAATCAATAATGCCTAATAATACCGGATTAGAAAGGGCGTTTGTAAATTCAGAATATTGAACCGCTTCGGAATTTCGTACCTCTACCTGAACATTTTTTCGAAGATACGCCGGTAAGTTGGTAGAAAGCAACCGGGCATAGTGTTCGAATATGATATTCAACGTTCTCAGATGTTCTTTAGAGAACTTCGATGGTCTGGCAAAATCATAGTTCTTAATCTGCTTCTCGCTCGTTTGTTTATATTCATCCGCATCAAGCTCACCACTACTAATTGCAGCCAGCAGATTATCTATCTCGTTTTGGGATAAGACATCGCCCATTGTCATTTCCTCCCTGTTTTACTAGTTACATAATAACACAAAATAAGAATAAATTCACCATATTTCTTATTGAAACAAAATATTTCCGAAGGATACACTAATAATGAAATCCGATTTGAAATGTTCCCGAATTTGTATCAGTACCTGATCCCTAATCTCATCCTTTTTTGACTTGATTTCTTGTATCGTTAAATTAGTAAATTCATCATTAATGATTTCTTTGATATCATTTTCATTTTCTTTTATTTTTAAAGATAATGTATTGTAATCTTCATGCTTACTATTCATAGATAACGAAACTGTAAGCACGGCATAATGAGGGTCACTGTCATCACTGGCAAGACTGATGGTAAGCTGATCCTCAATTTCATGTACTATAATATCGGATACCGCTATTTCCTCTCCTTCTCCCGGGGATTCCAGTTCCAAATCAACAATAGAAGCCACCTTATTCACTAATTGATTGGTTCTATTCGTGGCAGGAACAATTGTAAATATTAAAATTCCGGAAAGAGCTACATTAATTAGTACAACCGCCATAATGATTATCGTCAATATATTCTTCTTCATATTAATACCCATGCCTTTCTCGTAACCTGCAAACTTTGGGCCGCAGGCACAAATTTGCGCGTGAAAGATTTATCTTTCACACTAGATCCCCCTGTAATGTATGGGAATTATTAGTAACACTTCACACAATGCATACTTATTTTATCTTCTGACTATATTTTAAGTACAAATCTAAGATAACTTTATCTTATTGCATATCCGATGCTATATTGTTATATAATTTTATTTCGATTCTCCTATTGTTAGCTCGTCCTTCAGCAGTAGTGTTACTGCTAATCGGTTCATATTCTCCTCTTCCTGAATATTTCAGGATTCCAGGATCAATACCACTAACGTTGATTAAATACTCTGCAGCATTCAATGCTCGTGCCGAAGATAGCCAGTTATTATCCTTAAAGCTTGAATCATTCATCGGTACATTGTCTGTATGACCGGTTATCTCAATATGATACCCCTCAAATTGATTAAGGATATCACCGATTCTTGATAAAATAGGTTTTGCTACTTCTTTGATATCAGCAGCACCTGAGTCGAATAACACGGATCCCTTTAAGGTGAGCTGCACAAACTGATATTTCGAATCCATACTTAGTTCAACATAATCACCCAAATTATACTGTTCCGTCAAGTCAGCTACTTCATCATACATTCCAGAAGTTACTTCTGACATTTCTTCTTCAATTTTATCCATTGCTTCTTCTAGATTTACATTCTCATTATTTTTTGAACCCTGAGGATTTTGCGAATCCTCTGAATTAATGTTACCTTTTTGATTATCATCGTTTTCATTCTCAGCATCTGATTTATGGCTATTCTCCGCCATTTTGGATAAATACTTACTCAGCTCTGTCATCTGAGTCATACCGGAGGATACAAGCGGCCCGTTTCCGATCGACACCCCTCCCCCTTTAAAGACACCGAAGGAATTTGACATTGAAATTGATAATTTCTCAAATTTCTCACCATCAATAGTGGAGAAAGCAAAGATCATTATGAAGAAACAAAGAAGCAAATTCATTAAATCAGCAAAGGTATTAATCCATTCCGATTTAACTCCACCGCCAGAGTCTTTCTTCTTTCTAGCCAACGTTTTCACCGCCTTCTTCCTTCATCGCCGCTCTACGGGCCGGTGACAGGAAGGATTTTAATTTTTCTTCAATAACTCTGGGATTTTCTCCTGCCTGTATTGATAAAAGTCCTTCAACCATTACTTCTTTCACCATGATTTCCTGAGAATTATTCGCTCTTAATTTTGTTACTATCGGTATACAGATCCAGTTAGCAATTAAAGCACCATAAAAAGTTGTAATTAATGCAACTGCCATGTTTGGTCCAACGGTACTTACATCACTCATCGTTTGTAACATATTAATCAAACCAATCAAGGTACCTATCATACCCCAAGCAGGTCCCATAGATGCTAATGCCTCCCAAAAGGTTATTGTAGTTGAATGTCTGGACTCAATACAATTAAGCTCCGTTTCCAAGATACTTCTAACCAATTCCGGATCTGTTCCGTCTACAATAAGCAGAACTCCCTTTTTTAAAAATTCATCATCGATGCCGTTGGCAGCTTCTTCTAAGGCAAGCAATCCTTCTTTTCTTGCCACGTTTGATAAATCAATTATGCTTTTAATCGTCTCTTCTTCATTTGAAGGTAATACTTTTAAAATTAATGTAAAACTTTTGAGGCTAGCTAAAAATGCTTTTAAGCTTTGTGACATCAAGAGAACGCAGCATAATGATCCTCCAATTGTAATTAATACCGATTGAAGATCATAGAAATTTATTAATACTCCAAAATCAAACCCTGCCGACGGTGAATACACAATACCGAATATTACGATTATAGCACATAATACTAACCCTAATATGGACGCTAAATCCAAAATAGTCACCTTCCATCCTTGATTGATAATTACTTATTGTAACCATGCCCTATTATTTACAATTCTCGACCTGATATTTCTTTTTTGTATAATATTACAAGATTTTTGACCTCTTGTCTACTTTCTTTTACTATTATTTTATTACCATTTACCAATGTAATTATGGTATCCGGAGACTCTTCTATTTTTTCGATTAATTCCGCATTAATCGTCAATTTTTTATCGTTTATTCTGGTTACTTCGATCATTAATAACCCCCCCTCCTGGCTACTTCCATTCGATACCGTATCAAGCTTTCTAAATCAACATAGCTCAGAAAGCAATTAGAATAATGA
The DNA here is from genome assembly GCA_023414875.1 of Bacillota bacterium. GTDB lineage: Bacteria > Bacillota > Clostridia > Lachnospirales > Lachnospiraceae > Mobilitalea. The sequence continues at coordinate 122,874 of JAEZMV010000016.1, forward strand.
ATGTACCTAATTTAGAGAACTTTCTCGTATGAAGCATAAAATAGGTGGCAGTTTTATTGCTGCCACCCATCATTACTGACATATGGCATACCTATTCATACATCAGCCCTTTGTTATCTCTTCAAATTAATCAGTTCTTCCAACAAGGTATCAGATGTAGTAATTATTCTAGAGTTCGCCTGGAAGCCTCTTTGTGTAGTAATCATATCCGTAAACTGTTGGGATAAGTCTACATTTGACATCTCCAATACACCTGTGGTTAAACTACCGCCTCCCTGCGTAGGATCCTGTCCAATTCCATCAAAATCACCGGAGTTCTGCGTTGCTGCAAACATGCTGTTACCTACAGCCTCTAATCCGGCCGGATTAGAAAAGCTTGCAACCGCTATCTGTCCCAATAATCTGCTATCACCATTATCATACTTACCATAGATCTTACCAGATGCATCAATACTGATACCGGTCATATTACCTACTTCCTTACCTGCTCCGATTCCCTTTAGGCTTCCTTTGTTAGCCTCAAGAGAAGATGAGCCACTGGTGGAATACATTGTTATAGAAGAAAAATCAATATCGATAGCTTCGAAAGGACTGGGTTCTCCTGTAATTGAAAAGCTTAAGCTTTTTAACGGAGGGGTTGCGTCGCCAATTCCAATAAATTCTCCGGTAGAGCCATTAAAAGTAATCATGGGGGCATCATCCATATCATATGTCACCTCACCCGTGGTTTCATCCACATCTACCTGAACCTGCATATCCCCTAAGGTAAAGCCATTATAGGCTGTTGTATTATATGTAACTTCACCGGAATCCGGATCCACTTCTTTATCCACAAAGATTGATTGACCATCTTTGCCTTTGATGTCGGTTACTGCTACATGATATTGGTTGTTCGCATCTTCAGATTGCCATACCTTTAAATCAGCCGTATAGCTATGTCCCATTTTGTCAAAAAATGTGACGTTTACTATTTTACCTGTTTCACTGGTAATCTGAGTATCTTTACTATCAATATTTCCTGATATATATACTGCTGAAGTTGCTTCCGGCTTTGCATACAGATTCTCCGGAGCCATAATGTTTAACGGAGACACTGCATCTGCTACCGTCTTCGTCGGATCATTCTTATCAACCTGCCATCCCATAACGGATGCACCGGAGGCTGTACATAAGGTACCTTGAGCATCTATATTAAAGGAACCTGCTTTTGTAAAATAATTTGTGCCACCGCTATTTACAATAAAGAAGCTGTCTCCTTCGATCATAACATCAAATGGATTATCTGTTCTTTGGGAAGCACCACTCGTTGTAATTGCTGCTGTTACAGAGGCTACATTCGAGCCAAGACCAATCTGCATCGCATTACGTCCGGTTGTTCCGGTTGTTGTATTTGGGCCGGAAGCGCTTTGTGTTGTCTGATAAAATACATCGGAAAAAGTTACGGAACTAGATTTAAATCCGACTGTATTTACGTTTGAAATATTATTACCAATTACGTCCATTTTTGTCTGGTGTACCTTTAAACCCGAAACACCAGAGAATAATGATCTCATCATAATTTTTGACCTCCATCTTCTGCAATCATTCATTGTATCCAATCTGTCAGTCATGGATACGAAAGCCTCCAAAAGGTCCGGCTTTACATGATTACTGCACCATCAATATTTGTAAATACCTTGTCTTCGCCATTATTAACGGCTGTTATTACCGTATTGTTTTTAACATTTACGATAAACGCAAGATCATCTACCATAACTAAAGATTCATTAATACCCTTTTCTCCCGCTTTTCTAGCTCCGCTCTCAAGTCGTACCAGCTGATCATCCGTCAAATCAATGTTCCTGCTGGCCAAACGCTCATTGGCATGCTTAGAAAATTTTAACTCACCTAACTCATTAACAGCCTGCTTGCTTTTTAAGATTTCGCTAAAGGGTGTAGTTATCTGATTACCCGTCGTCGAGGAATTACTCCTACCGGCATTTAGCTGCTGTGTCATTTGCTCAATGGAAGGGAATTGATTTACAGGAATGTTCATAGTTACCTCCATTCCACCGTTGCACGGTGTTAAATCCATGTTTTCTTAAGCAGTTGTATCTGTTTTTTCTGCTTCTTTTGTTGAATTATCCTCTTGTGTACCTGTGTTATCCTCAGTAGGATTAACCGCATTCTGTACCTTAAGGGTTACCATATCTTTTACCTGAGTAAGCATCGAGTCATTGAATGCAATTGTTACCTTATGTACTCCGTTTCCAAAAATACTGAAGGCGGACTTATCAACTGTTACCACATTGCCTTTTACATTTACCAAATCCGTGTTTATAACAAAATCATTGACTATCACAGCTACGTCATTGGCAATCGTATCACCTGATCCCAAATTAACCTCAAAAGTAATATCCTTGGGATTTGCACCATCGTATTTTAATTCAAGCTTTTCAGGTATTTTCGGCAGCCCTTGTTCAATAATATAAGTATTATCAATAACGCTGTCCAATTGATCGATGGAATACAGATTTCCGTTAATCGACAATTGTGTCTTTGTTCCATTCATACTTACAAAGTCTACTCTGCCGCTTACATAAGTCTCTTTACCAGTTACGTTTTCTGTTCTAATCATAACTTCTTTGCCAACCAGACTGAAGGCCTGCGTATTCGTGGTAACTGAGCTTAAATTCTGAAGCTGCTCTAATTGTGAAAATGTAGCAAGCTGAGCTACATATTCGGTATCCGTATTCGGATTAAGCGGATCCTGGTACTTCATCTGTGTTGTCAGCAATTGAAGAAAAGCATCTCTGTCTAATTCATTTTTCTTTTCTGTATTTGATGCTTTCTTTTGTTGAACCACGCCATCTTTAACCGCTTGAATCAAGTCACTCATGTTATTCCTCCTTTCCATTCAGGTTTTTCGTTTATGCAGTATAATCAACTGTATTACCAATATCGCCTCTTACAGTTTCTTCTACTGTATTACTCTCAGGAATTTCTGTCATGTTTAACGCTTCATCTAAGGATATCTGTTTACTTGATTGTTTTTTCGTCCCAGACTCATTCCCAGATCCTTCATTACTGTTCTGTTCAAAGGCATAGGATGAAACTGTTACTTCAATCGCCTCAACTTTTATGCCCTGCTGGTTTAACGTCTCACGTAAGGTATGTAACTGACTTTCTATTGCTTCCTTACTAACTTCGTTTTGAACCACAAACTGAGCTGTCATCACACCATTTTTGGATTGCACGGAAAGATTTACTTTACCGAGGTCTTCCGGATTTAACTGTAATTCCATTGATGACTGGTCGGGTGTAATGGATACTTTAATTCGTTCTATAATTTGGTTTGCAATATTTCTCAGCTCTGTTACCTGTTCCAGATTTCCTGAAAAGTTAACTTGTACATCCCGAGAAACCTGTACCAAATTATCTACAAATACTTGAAACTGATCCTGTGCTTTCATATCCCGGTTATTATCGCTGCTTGTGTCTGGTTGTGCACCTGCACTGTTTTCACTAAGGTCAGTTTTCAGCGAAGCATCGTTCAAAGTACTCTTGTCCACATCTGTTACTGATTTATTGCCTTCATTCTCTGAAACCTTTGATGAATTCAACTCTTCCGGCAGTGGATTCATTTCCTTTGAAACAGCCTGTCCGGTTAAATCAGGTTCCTTCCCGACTGCTACATCCTGAGCCTTTAACAGCTCTTCTGCTTTTGATAAAAATGATTTGACCTGCAAATCCGTAAGTCCCAGATTGGCATCTGTTTTAATTCCATCTACTGTCTGAAGCAGCTGCTTTAATGTATCAGCGAGATTCTCATCTGTTAACGCATTAAGAATATCTTCAACTCCATGATTAGCAAGCACCAACTGCTGTAATTTCTCGGATTGCATTAAGTCTGCAATTGACATTCCCTGGTCAACCAGCAACTGATCCAGCTCCTCAGCTGATAAGTTCAAAACTTCCATGACAGCTTCACGAATTGACTGCAGCATACTAGCGATTTCAGCCAAAATCTGCTGATCCTTTGACATCTCATCACCGTCTACATCCTCAGTTTCTTGCGCGTTCGAGGCGACTTTCGTACTCTCAGACTGGCCTGTTTCTGTCCTATCAGTTTTATTCGCATTATCCGACTTTACTGTATTCTCTGTCTTTACATTATCCTGTGTGTCACTTTCCTTTGCGGACATGGAGCTCTGATTGTTGGTTTTTGTTTCAGTATCTCTTATGGACGTTTTTTTTGCAGTGACGGTATCAGAATTACTTGATGATCGTACTGCCTTCATACTGTTATCAATCAACATATCAAAACCGCTTCCTGATTGTTTACCTTTAGCAGGAACACCCCCGGTAACACTTCCAAATAGATTCGCAGTCTGTGTCATAACGCTTTGAGTCATCATATTGTTCTCCTCCTTTCTTCCAGGCCTGTTATAAAGATACATCAGTGCCCCTCATTATATTTATTATAAAAAGCTATCATACAAATTTATAAACTCGTTACTTAAGTTATAAAATGTATAATAACTTTTATAAACAAAGTGAATAAGAAGATAAACTGTTCTCAGATAAAAACATCTCAGAATTTTTTGTATACCTAAAAATTATTCCTGAGCAAGTTTCTCTGCGTCCATATCCAACATTTTTTTCGTAATTTTTGCTGCAACCACTTCACCCATCTCCGCTAAGATAGCCGCACTTTCTTTTGGCTTCATACTAAGGAGGATTTGAGCCACTGCTTCAACATCGGCGGTCATTGTTTCAAGGATCTTAGCCGCAGCTTCTGCATCCATACTTCGATAGATGTCTGCTTTTTCCTTGATTGCATCGGAGTATTGTAGCTGTTCAATTACCTGGCGATAAATATTTTCTGCATTGGTAGGATTAATTTCTTCATAATAAGCTTTATACTCTTCTATATCGGGAGCTGCTTCGGCAAACACTACATTTTTATCAAATTCTGCAACTCTTTCCTCAAATGCCTTCTGGTTTTCCTCAAATACCTTTAAACGGTCTATTTCAGCTTGTAAATCCGCTGTATTTGTACTAATGTCATCAGTGTTCTTTGACATATCTGCCAAAGCCAGTTCCAATTCCTTTATTTTAGCTACCGCTTCCGGTAGTGATTTATACTCGTAATTGTTTTCTTCTGCAATTTGCTCTTCAGAGACATCCGGCAGAATTCGGTTAATCAACGGTACATCCTTTAATATCGGCCTAAGAACTCCAGAACCAAAGCCTCCGACATCCAATTTAATTAATATTCCAAAGATAGCCAGCCATATTATAACAATCATAAGTGATATGAGTATTGTCAGTACCTTATTGCCTTCTTTTTCTTTTTTCTCATTAACACCGGCTTTGTTCTTTTTAGCCATTATCTGTCCTCCTCATGTGACGTAGGATTGTTATATTGAAAGCTGTTAAGTTCATCAACTTCTTTTCGTTCCTCTGCATCAAATTCCAGTAAATATTCTTCAAATGCTTTTTCTTTCAGTCTTTCCTGCGTTTTTCTCTCAACGATAGCGTCATGTAATCTTATTCTGGCAACCTCTAATCGGTGCGCTGCATTCTTTACAACGGTAGTCTGCTGTTTTATATTCAACTTCATGACCTCTATGGCATGCTCACATTGTTTGATTTTAAGTAAATCAAGCTTATCATACCTAAGCTGTCTTAGCTCGTCCTCGTAGGAAATTTTCTTCTGTTCCATCAGCTCAAGTTTTTCCTCTTCTATCGTAAGCCGCGTTCTGGCATTTGTGTAAGCGATTTTAACTTGATCTTCCAGTTTTCTTTTTATCTGAAGTATGTTTTCCATACTATACCGAAATTTTTTCATTATTGTTTAAAAATCTCCATCAACATATCGATTTCCTCTGCAAATCCAAGTTTTGAATCTACATCCTGCTGAAGAAATGTATTTACTTCCTTGATCTTTTCAATTGCATAGTCGATATCGGAATTTGATCCATTTTTATATGCACCGATATTAATTAAATCCTCGGCATCATGATAGGTTGCAAGAACATTTTTTAATTTACCAGCTGCAGTTTTATGTTCCTTTGAAACAATTGAACTCATGCAACGAGAAATACTTTGTAGGACATCAATTGCAGGATAATGGTTTTTATGGCCCAACTTTCTGGATAACATAACATGTCCGTCAAGAATACTTCTTGCCGTATCTGTAATCGGTTCATTAAAATCATCGCCGTCTACCAATACGGTATAAAGTCCGGTTATGGAACCATGCTCCGAGTTTCCTGCCCGCTCGAGAAGCTTTGGCATCTCAGAATAAACACTCGGTGGATAGCCCCTGGAAACCGGTGGTTCACCGGAAGCCAAACCAATTTCACGTTGAGCCATAGAAAAACGGGTTAGGGAGTCCATCATCAGCAAAACATCCTTCCCCTGATCCCTGAAATATTCTGCAATCGCTGTCGCCGTCTGCGCCGCCTTTTTTCTAATCAAAGCAGGTTTATCAGAAGTCGCAATCACAAGCACTGAGCGTCTTAACCCTTCTTCTCCAAGGTCCCGTTCCATAAATTCACGAACTTCTCGACCCCGCTCTCCAATCAATGCAATCACATTAATATCTGCCTTTGTGTTTCTAGCAAACATACCGAGCAGTGTGCTTTTACCTACTCCGCTACCTGCAAATATCCCAATTCTCTGCCCTTTTCCAATCGTTAGCATGGCATCCACCGCCTTTACTCCGAGCGGTAACACCTCATCTATAATCTTTCTCTTTAGAGGATCCGGTGCAGGTGCTTCAGCAGGATAATATGTACTACATTTAAATTCCGATTGATCCAAGGGATTGCCCAACCCATCCAAGGCTTTCCCAAGAAGCTCCTCTCCAACAGGAACCTTAAAAGACATTCCGGAATTCTCAACCAGACTGCCGATACCGACTCCGGTCATATCATCATAGGGCATTAGAAGTATCCTGTTTTCACGAAAACCGATTACTTCAGCTATCCTCTTATCCGTTCCATTCTCTCCGGTTATATAGCATACATCGTTCAGATTCGCACTTGGACCCGATGCTTCAATGGTCAGTCCAACCATTTTAATAACCTTGCCAATCTCCTGTTCATAGGATTTATCAAGCAGCTGTCTATATTTATCAAAATCGATTGCGATCATTACGTAATCCTCACTAATATGTTTATCGGCAAAATTCGATAAAAACTAAATACCACCAATTAATTTAAGATCCATGATCAATTGATTCAATTGAATATCTAAACTGCAATTAATGACACGCAGTTCTGTTTCAATCATACATTGATTCTTTTTCAAGGAAGAATCCTCATTGACATATAACGGAACATCCCTTCCGATAGCATTTAGAATTAAATCCTTCTTCATCGAAACATATTCATAATCCTCTTTGGATACCTTTATCGTGTACTCATCATTCTTATCCATCTGTTTTATTGCTTTATTAATCAGATACAGAATTACCTCTTCCTTATCCTCTACCATAATTCCAGTAATTTTTTCTACTAAAGAGGCTATGATAGCAGCCATCTGAGGTTCAAAGGTTTGTACCATCGCCTCATATTCTTTATGAAGCCTCTGACTTTTCTCCTCATATTCCTTTTTCAGCTTTTCTAATTCTTTTTTTATCTGCAGCATGCCATCCTCGTAACCCTGTTTCTGAGCGGCGGCATAAGCATCGTTCTTTATTTGCTCTGCTTCTTTTTTAGCTTTGGCCAAGATACTCTCAGCTTCAAGTTTTACCTCTTCTAACAAAGCTGATGCCTTCTGAGTTGACTCTTCTTTTTGCGAAAGCTCCTCTACTACCACGGCATTTAATCCTTCAACAAAGCCCTCTTTATACGATTCTTGGGTGTTTATAACCTTTAAAACATTATTTCGCTCGTTTTCAATTTCTTTATCTATCCTAAGATGAGTATCAATTGTCTTTTTTGCTATCTCATCATAACGGACGGAATATGCTTTAATCATATTAGACAATTATCTCGTCACCTCCACCTCTGGAAATGATAATTTCAGAGGAATCTTCCAGTTTTCTGATAATATTAACAATCTTTTGCTGTGCTTCTTCTACATCCTTCAGACGTACAGGGCCCATGAATTCCATGTCTTCTTTAATCATAGCAGCTAAACGTTTAGACAGGTTGTTAAAGATAACATTCTGAACCTCTTCGTTCGAGCCCTTAAGAGCAATGGCGAGCTCATTATTATCAACCTCTCTGAGTACTCTCTGGATTGATTTATCATCCAGACTAAGGATATCTTCGAATACAAACATTTTTCTTCTGATTTCATCTGCAAGTTCAGGCTCTTCAATTTCCAGGGTCTCCATAATATGTTTCTCGGTTCCACGATCAACTGTATTTAAGATCTCTACGATGGAATCGACACCACCGACAATGGTATAATCCTGATTTACTAATGAAGCCAGCTTTCTCTCCAATACCTTCTCCACTTCCTTGATTACGTCCGGTGAAGTACGATCCATCTGAGCAATACGCTTTGCAACATCCGCCTGCTTATCAGGAGCCAGGGAGGATATAATGGTAGAAGCCTGCCCCGGAGAAAGATAGGATAAAATAAGCGCTATCGTCTGAGGATGTTCATCCTGAATAAAGTTAAGTAGCTGGGATGCATCCGTCTTACGTACAAATTCAAACGGACGAACCTGAAGAGATGCCGTAAGCTTCCCAATGACGTCTCTTGCCTTTTCCACACCGAGTGCTTTCTCTAATAGCTCCTTCGCATATGCAATACCGCCCTCAGCAATATATTGCTGCGCCAGACATATTTCATAGAATTCGTCCATAACCTGATCCTTGGTTGCCGGAGAAATACTTCGTGTATTGGCAATCTCCAAAGTCATTGTTTCTATTTCTTCTTCTTTAAGATGTTTAAAAATACTTGCGGAGCGCTCCGGTCCCAGGGAGATTAAAAGGATAGCTGCCTTCTGAATTCCGGAAATATCACCACTAGTTTTTGCCATAGATACCTCCCCTTAGCTCCAATCTTCATTAAGCCAATTTCGTAATAACTGAGCAACCGCTTCCGGTTTCTCATCAACAAATTTCTCTATCATTCTACGAACCTCAGAGACCTCATTAAATTCAATATCTTCAATTTGGTTCTCTTTTGTGGTTGCAAGAAGTTGTTCAACGGAAAGCTCCGGTTCCAGCTCAGTAACTTCAACCGGGCCAACTCCCTTAAATACGACAAAAACTAATAACCCTACGATTAGAACAGCTAAAGCGATCTGAAGATAATCAGTCCATTCTCTAACTCTCTCTACCTTGGGTACGAATACCGATTGAACAAAGGCCTGAATTTCAATATCCTCTTCCGCAATACCGGTAGCTTTCGATACAAGCGTCTTTACTGAAGGCTCAACTTCTTCCTCCTGTAACTTGTTGTTTTCAGGTTCCTGTGCATATTCCTCAAAAGAAATATCCTCCAATGCACCCTGCTTCTCAAGAACCTCTTCTTTGACGATATTAACCCTACGAAGAACAATAGCGATTGAAGATTCCTCTGAAATTACAGCACCTACTTCATACTTTGTATTTGTTTCCGTTACATTTGGAAGATAATCAAATTCCTCAATCTCTACACTTCCCGTTTGTGAATTGTTATCCGGCATCAAATAACTTGTCTCATCGTTTGGTGTGGTACCAGGTTCACCACCTCCGGAATAACCAGCATTTTCCGAGGTATAGGTATAGCTTTTTTGATATAGTCCCTGTTCCTGACCTTCCGCCGGTGTATATGTTTTTTGAAGCTCCTCCACTCTGTCCATATCTAATTCTAAATGAGGCATGATTTCCACATCATCATAACCTCTTTTGATCAAGCCCTTATAAATATTATTGATATATGTATTGGTCAGTCGTTCCTTAAAATCTTCATTAGAATTAGCACTTCCGGTATATAAATCCTGTTCTCCACCGAATAATAGATTTCCGTTCTGATCAGACACCTTAATCTTTTCAGCATTATCATTTCCAATTGCAGTTGCTACCATCTCCGCTATGGTTTCCGCCGAATCATATTCAAAATCATCATTAACGATAAGAAATACACTGGCATTGGTATCTTTCACTTCGGTCAGAATGGACTTATTGCTCTCCTCCGGGAGATATATTATCTCTGCGTTATCTACTCCTTTGATATCTCTAATCAGGTCGCTCAGATTATTCTGTAAATACAAATTAAGTCTTAATGTTTTATCATATTTGGTTGAGGTAATGTCATTGTTTAAAAGCTGTTCCAAGGTAATACCAGTACTAGGAATATCGTTATCCAGAAGGGCAAAGTATGCTTTTTGATAACTCTTCTCATCTACCCGGAAGGTCAATGAATTTTCATTATACTTATAGGCAATTCCTTCATCATCCAGAATATTTTTAACCTCATTGGCTTCACTTTCCGTCTCACAGACTTTTAATTTCTGATACTCAACACGGTTAATTAGAAAAATCAGTAATGCAAACGCTATAACAATAACACAGAATACACTGATAATCATCGTCTTCTGTTTATTGGTAAATTTATTCCATATATCTAATAGCTTCTTTGGTATTTGCTGCAATCTCTCTGCCATTACCCTTGCTCCTCTGCGTATATTAACTCTTCGTTATATCCTTATCATGATTTAGAACTGCAGGTTCATGATCTCTTTATATGCATCTAAAACATGATTACGTATTGCCACTGTATACTGAAGTGACAAACTCGCTTTTTGCTGAGCTATCAATAAATCATGGGTACTGTCGGTTATACCGAGTGCATAAGCTGTTTCCGCCTCTTCTGCCGCATTCGTGTAACCATTGGTTTCGTTAACCATGTTAACAGCTGCTTGGAATAAATCTTCAAAGGTCGCATTCCGGTTTTCCTTCTTACCTAAAACAGATGGTCCACTTAAATTATTTAATTCATTTAAACTACTGATGGAAGATATGTTCATTGATTACCTCCGTATTTTATCTGCCAACCTCAAGGCCCTTAAGAGCCATGTTCTTGGTCGCATTAAATGCTGTAACATTTGCCTCATAGGATCTGGATGCATCAATCATGTCTGTCATTTCCTGAACAATATTTACATTAGGATAAGTTACATATCCGTCCTCATCAGCATCTGGATTAGAAGGTTCATAAACCTTACGCATTTCTGAGGAAGTATCCTCAATAATCTCGGTTACCTTAACACCGTTACCTGAGGTTCCCCCTGTTTTCATCAGAATATCTCCAAAAGGTGTGACATCCTTTTCTTCAAAGATAACTGATTTTCTTCTATACACATTTCCGTTCTCATCACGGGTTGTATTAACATTCGCTATATTCTGTGATATAATATCCAATCTGAGTCTCTGAGCGGTCATACCGCTAGCACTGACGTTCATTCCGTTCATCGCCGACATATTTATTCCTCCTATATCACTTACTTATCTCTAGTTCCTGTACTTTTCTATTTTTGCAAGCTAGACGATTCTTCGTTTCACTTGTTTAACATCCATGTTATTTGAGTAATCCTCTTTATTAGTATTCAAATGTTATCCTTACTTGCTCTCTAACTGTTAAAATCATGTCCGTTTTCATGTTCGATTTGTTTCATTGATAATATTCCTGAAAGTCTTATCATAGCCAATGCTGTCTGTAGATCAGCTTATCGTGTGTTTTGGTTCAGTTATCTGGCATTTAGAACTGTTTTTATCCTGCTAAATTCCTGAGTCATAGAGTCCAATAACGCATAATAACGGATTTGGTTTTCTGCCAGATTAGCTGATTCTGTATCAATATCTACATTATTACCGTCAAGGCGGTAGCTAAGGGATGCATTATCTGTATACACAGAAGCCTCCAGCTTGTCCAGATCAGCATTCCCTACCCGTTCATCCAAGGAGTTGTCACCAATCAGCACTGATCTTAGATATGTTTCAAACTGCACGTCCTTTCTCTTATATCCGGGTGTACTCACATTCGCGATATTGTTCGTAATAACTTCATTTCTCTTCCAGCTTGCATCTGCTGCTTTGTCTAGTACGTTGATGTAGTTAAAAGCGTTAGAACCTATCATTTCTACACTCCTTTCCATATATAATTCATTATAATTAATATTTTTAAAAACACAAGATATATTTGAAAATCTAGTAGAATAATACTAGAACTTGTATAATTTTGTAGTATGATTGAATTTATGGCTGACACCTAAAGGCAATTCCCCTCAAAAATTATCATATGCTGTAAAAATATATAATATGGAAAATCTTGTAATTATTTCTATGCCAGAAATATGTAAATAAAAAAGGATTTACAGGAATTACTTCCCACAAATCCTTTCGCACTTTCAAACATGATGTCGCTTCGTGGTATGATATACTATACCTGAAAGAAGTTCAAAATGAATTACCAGCAGATTTTATTTTTAAGTTCACATATTCTTACTCATATTCTTCAACTCATCAAAAACCACATCATTCAAGACTCTGATGTAGGTTCCCTTCATACCGGAGGATCGTGATTCGATTACTCCTGCACTTTCAAATTTTCTTAAGGCATTAACGATTACCGATCTGGTGATTCCAACACGGTCAGCAATTTTACTCGCTACTAAAATACCTTCATTCCCTTTCAATTCTTCAAAGATATGTGTTATTGCTTCCAGCTCTGAAAAGGATAATGTACTGATCGCGGATTTTACAATCTGAACTTTTCTGTTTTCTTCCGCACTTTCTTCATTCACGGAACGCATCATCTCAAGTCCGACTACGGTTGTTCCGTACTCACTTAAAATGATATCATCCAGAGTATACTGAGGACCGTTCTTATACAGGAATAGAGTACCAAGTCTTTCTCCTGCAATATCTATCGGAGTAATGATAGCCTGATAGGTATCAACATTATCGAATTCAAATCCAAGTGTTCGTAAATTCACATTCTCCTTGGTCGATAAAATGTTTAAGAGTCTTTCATTCAATAAGCCGTCTATATGTCTTCCTACTGCATCCTTAATCAGTTCCTTAATTTCAATAATATCATTGCGGTTCTTGACACCAAGCACCTTACCTTTACGGCTGATAACCAAAACATTAGATGTAAGTATTTCACTCAGGACCACACAGATGTCATTAAACACTACTTTATGCGAATTGTTATTATGCAGAAGATTATTGATTTTTCTTGTTTTATCCAATAACTGTACACTCATTAAATAGATCCTCCCAGCTTTCTTTGTTCCCCCTCAGGCTTCCAAAAACTATGTTGAACACTATAATATGTCTTATTGGAAGAAGGCAATACAATTAGAAATTATTACTAATTGTATTACCTTTTCAATTTTATCATATATTATTCCTAAAAACAATAGCCTTTTCATTGTTTTGACACACATTATGAACAATTTTTATCTATTCAAGACCAATTTTCAATATTTTCAAAAAAAATACACACAATCAAACTATCTTATATTGCTTACAACATAACCACATTTATCATTTTCACAAACCAGTTTATTACCCTTTTCCACCAGAACACCGCTGCATTTTTCACATCTGATATTTGAGGGTTTCTGCCAGGTCATAAACTCACATTCTGGGTTATTCACACAACCATAATATCTTCTGCCCTTTTTCGTCTTGCGGACTACAATGTCGCTATTACAAAGCGGACAAGTAACTCCGGTTTTCTCGAGATAAGGTTTTGTATTTTTACATTCAGGAAATCCGGGACATGCCAGGAATTTACCATGGGGTCCATACTTCACCACCATATTTCTGCCACATAGGTCGCAGACCTCCTCAGAAACCTCATCTTCAATCTGTATTTTATCAAGTTCGGAATGAGCATTATTCACTGCCTCTTCTAAATCCGGATAAAAATTACTTACTACTGTTTTCCAAGGAACAGTTCCGTCCTCAACACAATCCAGTAACGATTCCAAGTTTGCCGTAAAATTCACATCCACGATACTAGAGAAGGCGCATTTCATAATACTATTCACCGCTTCACCAAGCTCTGTTACATATAGATTCTTATTTTCTTTAGCCACATAACGTCTGGCGATAATTGTTGTAATAGTAGGTGAGTAAGTACTGGGTCTGCCGATACCTAACTCTTCCAGTGTTTTAACAAGGGAGGCTTCGGTATAATGAGCGGGAGGCTGTGTAAAGTGCTGGCTCTTATTCAGCTGTAACAGATTTAAACGATCTCCCTCTTGCAAGCTCTCAAAAGCAACTCCGTTTTCTTCCTCCTCTTCTTCCGGTGTATATACACTCATGAAGCCTTCAAATACTAGTTTTGAAGTGGAGGTTGTGAAACGTAATCCATTTCCGTCTATTTTAATCGTTGTTGTCTCATATTTTGCGGGCTGCATCCTGCTGGCAACGAATCTCTTCCATATTAATTGGTAAAGACGATATTGATCCCTGCTTAAGGATTCCTTTATCTCATTCGGTGAAAACTCCACATAGGTAGGGCGTATTGCTTCATGCGCATCCTGTATCTTCTTGCCGGTACGTCCCTGATTCTCTTCCTGTGCAACAAAAGCCTCTCCATAGGTGTCCTTAATATATTGCTTTAAAGAAGCATCAGCCTCATCACTGATACGGATGGAATCAGTACGAAGATAGGTGATTAAACCTACCGTTCCATGCCCTTTAATATCAACACCCTCGTATAGCTGTTGAGCAAGCTGCATCGTTTTTTGGGTGGAATAATTCAAGGTTTTTGCAGCTTCCTGCTGTAAGGTACTTGTTGTAAACGGAAGCGGAGCTTTGCGGATGCGTTCATTCTTTTTAATTTCTTTTACCACAAATGAAGCATTTTCCAACTGATCTAATATCTCATTCATCTCAGCTTCGGTACGGATTTCTTTCTTGGAACCGCTGAATTTGGCAACCAAAGGTTTTTTCTTACCTTTCATATCAAACTCTGCATCCAAATTCCAATACTCCTCAGGAACAAAAGCATTTATTTCATCTTCTCTGTCGCAGATTATGCGGAGTGCAACGGACTGAACTCTTCCGGCACTTAATCCCCTCTTTACCTTCGCCCAGAGAAGCGGACTGATACGGTAACCCACCATACGATCCAGCATTCTTCTTGCCTGCTGTGCATTCACAAGATCCATATCAATATCCCTTGCTTGTTTAATTGAGGATTTCACGGCGTTTTTCGTGATTTCATTGAAGGTAATTCGGCTCGAGTCCTTCTCCTCTAGTTTTAAGGTTTGAGAAAGATGCCAGGATATCGCCTCTCCCTCACGGTCAGGGTCAGTCGCGAGATATACTTTATCAGCTTTCTTTACTTCTTTGCGGAGTTTTGCGAGAAGATCGCCTTTACCTCGAATTGTAATATATTTTGGTTCAAAATTATGATCAATATCGATACCTAATTGGCTCTTTGGTAAATCTCTTACATGTCCATTGGAGGCAAGAACTTCATAATTAGTTCCCAGAAATTTCTTAATCGTTTTTGCTTTTGCCGGAGATTCAACGATAACAAGATATCTTGGCATATTGATGTTCCCTCATTTCTATGTGTAGATAATTCGCTGTACGGATGGTAATAAATGTCAGTCCTGCGCTACATAATAATTTTTCATTGTCTGTTTGATAAAGCCTCGAAGCTCAAGAAGGAGCAACTGCTCCATCAGTAAATCCATTGAAAGCCCTGTTTTTACGGCTATTTCTTCGATGTGTATTGGCTCTAAGCTTAAACAAGCATACACTATTTTACCATTCGTTTCAAGAAGTTTATTGTTTTTTTTCAATTCGTCCATAGTTTGTTCATAATTTGGTATCAAATCCTCCAGAATATCCTTAGGAGATGTAACTAATTTTGCCCCCATTTTTATTAAATTATTACAGCCTTCACTGGCTCGGTCGGTTGCCCTACCCGGAAGGGCATAAATATTCTTACCCTGTTCAAGTCCCATATCAACGGTAATGAGAGATCCGCTCTTCTGTTTTGCTTCTATCACAAGAATCCCATCCGATAAACCGCTAATAATTCGATTTCGCATCGGAAAGTTACCGGCAATTGGCTGTACTCCGGGAGCATATTCAGACAATAAGCCGCCTTCCTTGTGCATTTCCATATAAAGATTAATATTTTCTTTCGGATAGCAGATATCAATACCACAGCCTAAAACTCCGTAGGTAATACCACCGGAGATTAAGGCTCCTTCATGTGCATAAGCATCTATTCCTCTTGCCAGGCCACTGATTACAGCAATTCCCTCCTTGGCTACTGCCGCTGCAAGGTACTTTGCCATCTCCTTCCCGTAAGGTGAGCATTCTCTAGCACCGACTACTGCCAGAAGCTTATCTCCATCCTTTGGTAGCCTTCCTCTCACATAAAGGGCAAACGGAGCATCATAGATAAATCGAAGCTTATTCGGATAGCGCTCATCCTCCCTTGAAACAAAGTATATGCCACTTTTCTTTAGTTTAGCATAATTCGTTTGTATTTTTGAGGTATCCTTACTCATGCAGATGGAATCGACTTCAGCCATGGTAAATCGTATTCCGGAGGCAGTGCAGTCCTGCATAAATTGTTCAAGCTCGATTCTGGTAGCGCGAAATACACCCTCTGCACTTCCGAATACCTGTAACAACAGTTCAATTCTTTTAATTCCGATATTACTTATGTTATCCAGCCAGTAATTATACTCTTCCTTTGTCATACTATTTACTCCTTTGTCATGTGTGATTAATTTAGAATTAAAACTTTTTTTAGTAAATTGCACCTGTCCCATAGTCATCCGACATTTTCGTATTACTATAGTAAATGATACAATCACCTGCAAAGAAACTAAACATCGGGCCCTTATGGCTTGATTTACTAGTTGCTGCCCCTTCCAATAACCACATACTACAATTATCATTTTTTTTATAATTCGTGGCATTAATATAGCTAAGTCTACGACTTCCATTCTCCCCGACCGTTTCTATTGTAAAATTAACAATAATATATCCGTCCTTCAGCCAGAATTTCTCGTTGTAATCAACTCCGTGCTTATCTGCATAATCCATCACGTCAAACCCTTTTTCAACAACATGAACCTCATTAGGGATATAGTATTGGCCATACCACCTTTGCATACGCTCTAGGATATCACCCTGGCTTATACCATTAGCTGTGACATCTATATAAGAATCATAAGATTTCACTTTTAATAAATACTCATTATTCACATAGGTTCGGAATGCCCAGTTTAATCGAATTTCCGAGAAATGAAACATGGGTGAATATTTAGTAGAAAATTGCCTATATGGAATACCTCGAAGGGTTGCTGTCTGTTTGAGCTCGCCTTTTGGAATACCAAGGTATAAATCACCGATTTTTACATTCTTAATATTTGTCTGATCCAACCCCGATCCAACCTTCACAAGATAATGTGTTTTATTATTGATAGACTCTGTGTAATATAAATCCACTGCAACCCGGTTCTTACCATTCTTATCCACAAAGTAGAAATTCGGTTTTATCGAAACCTTACATGAATCTGAAAACATATTTCCAATCGTATCCAGAGAAAACCGAAACATATAACCGGTTTTTAAAATCCCTTGGTTGCTATATTGCGGATGACTGCCATTCACCAAGGGGAACGTGTACTTACTATTCCTACCGGTATCTATTCCATATTGATTGCTCGTACCAATTGTATAGGTATAGGAACGACCACTGTTATATGCTGCAATACTTGTTCCGATAGGATATTTACTGCTGTCTTTCTTAAAATCTAAGGAATTAGGTACCCGAAACGTATTTTCCCATGTAGGATAATCTGTTATATCGTAAATAGTTAGTCCATAAACTCTTCCCGATACTTCCACGTTAAGGGTATCCGTAGCCACATAGTTAATCAGCTGTGTATTCGCATAGATTTCAGTATTTGTCAAAAAAGGTGTTCCATTTACCGCTATTGTGCGGAAATTCACAGTATAGACTCCCTCATTTACCGTCATAGGTAAATAAAACCTTGGTGTGCTGCGATCAATCGTTATCCAGGTACCAGCCTTGATAAAATCATCATCGGTGCTATCGTTATTATTTCCTGAGTCTATATATACATCGAAAGGAAACTTTACCTGGTTCTTAAGAAGACCATTTTCTGAAGCTATATATGAATTAATAGGATCTCTTAGTGACTTTGAAAAATCTCTGGTAAAATATCCTTGCTTACCGGTATGGAAGCCGATATTCGAAATATGTACGGTAAAATCAGACAACGTTGGTTCCGGATCTAATACCAGCTGCACACATCCTTTTGTGGGATTAATTAGCTGGACAAATTTGTCATTGTCCGCTGCAATCGTTGGAATACATACAACTGGTGTGTGAATGACAACTTTATCTAATCCATCTATATTGTATTGTGGTCGATCCGGTTTATGAGACTTTACTTTAGCTAGCACTGTATACGTGATTGTTCCGGTAGTCGGATATGTACCATTCAACTTTGTTGCTTCAATGATGTTACCCGGTTTATATAAAGCGTTATCATGAGTAGAAGCCTCGCATTGAGGAATAGCCGAGATGTTAATATCGGGAGCTTCTGTCTCTCTCACTTCGCTGCTTATTACCGTTCTACCATTGAAAGTGAGAGAATCGCTTTTTACTTTTGCCTTTCCAGTCAGCGCTAATGCAGCATTTTTTGCTTCCTCCGAAAAGCTTTCCATTGGAACAGCAGGCTTCCGTGTTTCTTGTCCCTGATCGGCTGTTATTGTTACCGCCTCTAATTTTATTCCATTTTCAACCTCATCCGGAGGAATGATATGATACTTTTTATCTTCTGAATGATATACACCGACGGTGGGAGGATTATAATAAGTATAATTTGGATAAATGGTGATGGAACCACCGGGAAGTGCGTAATTATTGATGATCGCATTATCGATCTGATAGCATTCTAGATTTTCTATTTCCCAATAACCATAAGCCCTCGGTACCGTAATCGTCTGCCTCACCGTAACGGTCTCTGTAACCTTCTTTGAGCCTCCTGCCGAGTCAGGGGTTGCAGTATTCCATTCCAAGATATAATCTTTCGAAACCTCTACCTCATAGTATTCAATTCCGACCCTTTTAACAAAACTATAACCAAGCAGATATTCCATGGCGGTAACATCGCCATATAAACTTTCTGTAGTAGGAACACCTTGCTTGGCGATAAACCTCTCCGCTCCCCTGACATCTGCTTTTAGATTGCCGGTTGTAACGACGGTAGTGAAATCCAGGGATGCTGAATCCGATTCCGGAACTTCAATCTCGGGTATCTCCGAAGTCGGTACTTCCGGAGTGACTGGCTTTGTCGTATAAATCATTGAGAAGATTGCTGTTGTTCCCTCTTTTGCAGCAGGCATTTTCTTTGAAATCGTACCTGATTTGACCGGCTCTGTGATGGTTTTTCCTTCAAGGTTGGAGTATGTCAGAAACCACTTAAAATTATACTTATATAAAGTATTATTTACCGTAATATCGGCTGTGTTCTTATATTCAACCGTTTTACCGCTTTCCGTTGCTATAGGACCTTTTACAATGTCCTTGAGGAATTTATTCGTTTCATCTACGGCTTGGATTTTGTAGTTATAAGGCTCTTTCTGCTTTCCAAATACCATATATACCGTAAGGGTGGAATTGGGTTTTGCAACCGGTGCTTCAAAGGATACAGTTGACGATGTATATTTATCACTTTTCATAAGCTTTTCAGGAGATTTGTTGGTATATTCATACTCATAATGATCAAATGTATAATCCACACCACCTTTTTTTATCTCCTTCTGTTTACTATCTATCTTATATAAAAACTCCTCATAGGGCATGATCTTTTGAGTATATTCAGGATTTGTTATCGAAGATCCATCTGTACCCAGAGCACCTTCTAGGCTTTTCTTATCCTCATCGATAAATACTATTTGTACATTATATAAACTAGCTGTTGTAATCGTGTACTTAACATTATAAAGGTTTGGTAGTTTTGCTTCAGTTGAAGAACTCCAGCCCAGGGCTAACATCTCTTGAAGACCATATACACTGCTTGCTTGTATCACTTCCGTACCGTTTTCTTTTTCAACATAACGTTCATATACAGGGTTCAGATATACGACTGCTTTTCCTTGAATGACATCCTTGGCGGTAATTTTAAGGTCTTTGACTGCTTTCCTAATAAAATCATCCCTACTGATAGAGTATGTACGTGTTTTTGTACCATCTGCATTAGTGCCTAGCCCCCCTATATCAACATATATATCTTCTTTATCAATGATTTTATTCTCTCCGCTAGTAAATTTAATATCAGTATTATAAGAAGTTCTACTTATTCGATAAAATAGTGTTCTATAACGAGGTATACCTACACTACCAGCGTTATGTATACCTTCCCATACGATATAGTTATCTCTAACCTCCTGGCCATCTGCATCTGTTATTACCCAATTTTCTGTATTAACATCTGCTTTTACAATCAAATAAAAAGGATTGTTAAATGTCATTAGTATCAATAGGCATGTAAATAAAACAAATATTTTAGATTTATAAACTTGTCTTCTCAATAAACTTTTATTCATTTAAATACCTTCTTTCTCGTTTTAATCCAAAAAAATCCCAGCAAGGTTGTCACTTGCTGGGAACTTATTACATACCTTTTTTATTATCCTATTTAATTTTACGGTCTGTATAGAATTTTTCAGCAATAATTGCTCGAAAGATACCGATATTTTTTCTGTCTTCAATTTTATAATTTGTAAGTGCTACATCGAAGCAACATTCTTTCCATTCTCCTAACTCAAAATCATTGAAAGATATTGGATAGCTAGTATAAATTAAATTATTATCAATCTCTTCATAAAATTCTTTTGATTTATATATGTCTTTTGAAGAGTTTATTCGGTATCTTACATAAACTCGTAAATAATAATCTCCATTAAAATAGTATAAAGATGACCCGTCAACAGATATTTTACTGCTCTCTATTTTTGTCATATTCTTTTTCATCTTGACAATATACTTCTCTAGCCTAGCCCTTGTCTGATCCTCCATTCCCCAATACCCATATGTATAATTAGCGGCTGCAACGGTATCAATCCAATCCTGATTAATAGTACGATAATCCACATTGAAGATGTTTTCCATATGAACCCTAACTTTATTTACCCATATGTCCAACATCTCATTTTTCACTTCACTAAAATTTTCTATTCTAGTCATTTTATCAATATCAACCGGAGAAGAATACTCTTCTAAATATACATATGGAACATCTTCCATCCTACCTGCGACAGGGTTGTAGCGTGTTCTGGTTGCTCCTTGGTAAAGGAACTCCCAATCATAATACTCATTCGGATAGCTTGCTAGGATATAAGGGTACTTGTCCGCACTTTTCGGAAGATTTGTCGTTCTGATTAACTGACCATCCGGACTGATTTTTGATCTTAAGCTCTTCTTCTTAATCATCTTAAGGTATCCAAGGGCTGCCGATTTCGAAATCTTATCCTCCACCTTCATCAGCCGATCCGTACTATACTCACCGTTAGAATAACCCTTCACATAGCCCTTCAGATATGCTTTTACGACATCTGCTCTTTTATTTTCCTTTACCTTACTGATATCTGAAATACGTTTATCAATCGCAGTCTGGACGAGCTCTGGATCAAGATTATCACCATACAGATATTCGTCAGCACGGTTTAAAAGAAGCATTGCATCACCTCGGGTAAGCCAATCTGTGTATGATAAAAAATCGCCTTCTTTGATAATGCCTTTTTCCATTAAAGCATTTACATAGCTGATATTTGTATTATCCTTAGCTGTGATACCAATCTCCTTACCTAGAAGCTTTGAAAAATATCCTACAGAAATATTTGTAGTTGCGGCTTCAACACGTTTGATCGGATTTGAAGGTATTATTATAATGCATAAAGCTACTGAGAGTATTAAGGAAATAACTCTTCTATATGTGTTCCTTTTCATAACTTTTCCTCCTTACTGTTATTGAATTCTTTTTCTTTGTTTATATATTTTCATACTTCACTCCTTTCATCCCAAACTTCCTTCTTCAATAATTTTATTTTTTTTCTTAATCCCTCTTATTTGATGGAATATATTCTGGCGCATATGCACCGTTACCCCCATTACAAACAGGACATTGATAACAGCCTTCCTTTACGCACATAAGAGGATCATAATATTGCTCACTGCGTAGAATTATTTCACCCTTTAATAATTCTGGGCATGTATCCCTATGATATACTAAATACCAGTCCTTCTGCTCAATGTAATATACCTCGTTCTTTGTTACCTTAGCACCAGCGGTTGCTACCCTATTGTAGGTTTCTCCTGCTCCGTCACCGTATGGGTACCCTTGGAATATAACAAACAAATTAACATCATTGATAAATGGTGCCCACTCGTTATCATGAATTGCAGGAAGCGAGAAATTATAGGTAATTCCATATTGTGAAGCTATTTTATTATGTCTACTTGTATAGTAGGCCATAGAATCTTCTATACAGTTAATAATGATTCCTTTTCGTAGCAACTCAAAGGATTCATTATTTAAAAGGAAGCTTTCTGACCGTAAGTCACGAAAGTCGGTAAACTCTGCCTTAGTTTGAAAATCACGATAATCCAGGCAATATACCTGCTGGTCCGACTCTCCTCCAAGTAGGTTATTTTTATCATAAATACTTACGATATCCCCCAAGGTAAAGCGATAGACAAAGTCATCATCCTCATAAAAGTAAGGGATTTTTTCACTCCATCTTTTAGATACATACGTAAATCCATCTTTGGCGGTAAATTCATCACTGTAAAATACATAAAAACCATCTTCCACTGTAACGGAAATGACCGGCACATATAAATTTAGCTTCTCCTGATTATCTTTATCTGATAAAACTCCGAAAGCAGAATTAAGCGACATGAAAAAACTGTTTATCGCAGCTTCCTTATTAATAACTATATGATTGCTTTCATCAACCTCTACAAGCCTCGTAACACCATCATCAATGGCCGTATCAAGGCATCGGTCAATCTGTTTTCTATTCTCGATTACTGCTTTCAGATTGTTTGACTCTATATCGGTTATTACAACAATTACAATGCTAATCAGCATAAAAACAAGGGCAAAATGATGTAACTTCATTTTATATTTCTCCTCTGTATTTCATCCGATTTATTCTCGACCCTCTTCTCTGATATTTCCTCCACAGATGATTTGAATCCCACTATACCCAATATTCTTATTAAAAGTTGCTCGAAGTCTTGTTGCCCAGCTAACACTACAGCTTTTGATATTGAACAAGATATAATCCCTATCTGTAAAATAATAAATACCGCTGCCCTCGTAAAGCTCCTTTAGTATTTCGTCAGTGAATGTTTTATTATAATACTCCATCACTTTATTATTAAAGATAGGTGTAAGACTTAGGCAGAAGGGGCATCCCGGATCGGATTCATCCGAATATAATTCATATTGTTTGTTACATATCGTACATAGTCTCAGGTTTCTTTTTGTAATAACATTTAGCGTAATGTATTTACCTTTATAGCTTATCGTTACCTCTTGCGATCCCACATACTGAGTATCAAGATTATCTATGAATTCTGTCTGAAGGGATTCCGTTCTTCCGTCCATATAGGTAGCAAGCAATGTTATCCCGTTATCTTGTAGTGTTGTTCCTTTATATATCGTTATGGTTCCGATTGCCGGAAAGGTTATTACAAGTGAACTAAGCCATTCCCTGCAATATGGGCAACCGGGATCTGATCCGTTCGTGTTCAAATTATAGACATGTCCGTTATCACAGGTCTTACTTCTAGGTATTACTGTCACCTTGATAGTACAGGTTTTTGAATAGGATACTCCATCTAATATGTAAGTATAGGTTAATGTAACTGTTTGATTCTGTGTAATATTTAATGTTGAAAAAGCAGTCTCAGCAATTACTACAGTTGTAGAATTATCAATAAAATTGGC
This sequence comes from Bacillota bacterium, assembly GCA_023414875.1. GTDB lineage: Bacteria > Bacillota > Clostridia > Lachnospirales > Lachnospiraceae > Mobilitalea. The sequence continues at coordinate 146,848 of JAEZMV010000016.1, forward strand.
TGTTACGGTTGTGATTAATGGATCACCGGTTGCAACTGTTTGTATCGGATGCGTGGGAACAATACTATCAACTATTTGATTACATACCGAAAAAACTTCTGTATTACCATTATAATAATGATTAGCGGTTTTCCCACAATTCATTAAGTATCCGTAAGTAGTAACTCCACAAGTCGATGGAGCAGAATCAGAATTTCTATAATAAGCGGATCCACAGCTACTACATGACCAAGCAAAATGAACCGTTGTAGATCGAGAATGACCCGCTGGACAACTATACCAATCGCTCACCGAAAGACCAGTACATGTGCCATTCTTACAGCTACTGCATGGAAAGTTTATATTATATGAACTCGAAGAATATTTGCTTACTGAAAACGAACAGCTAGTTCCACTATTTAATGTTCCATAGCAACCTCCCCCACTTGAAGAACTGCCGGAATGGATATGTTTCGTGCCGTGATAACACGTATCAACATGAATGTGCGTGGAGGAAGCCGGTGAATTAACTGCGGAGGCTAGAACGCTTTCATTAGTCTCAGTGTTTAAATTCCCGCTGACCGGATCGGATACAACCGGTATGTCTGTATGTATCGGATGGTATGTATAATAATTAGTTCCGGTATATGCAGAGTCTTGATCTTTGGCTACCTCCTCCGGTGTACGAAAACGATATTCCGGTTCGTATACCAGCTGTCTATGCTCAGCTGCTATAGTATAGATTAGTCCTGTCTTCGAAAGTTCTTCTAAATAATTATCATACATTTCCTTGGTTAGGTACCCATTGCTTCTTATATCATTAACGAATGCTTCTGTTTGATTAGAAACTAATGTTTGAGTAATTGAATCTTGTTTCTGTCCAAAATATAATAGGGGGAATAAAAAGATAATTATAACTGCAACAAATAAATCAACTATCTTTTCGATGGAATTCATTTTAAAACCTCCCCACCGAATGTATATTTCTTCCCTGCAACTTCTCGATTAGTACCAAAAAATAAGTTTTTGATTTTAGAACGTAGGGAAGTATTCCTTTTTGTTACTGTTATAGTTAAGTAATCTCCTTCCCTTAGCTGATAAATACCATCCCGATACAGAGTCTCAATTATCTTTGTTGTATATGTATTTTCAAAATAAAATACCGCTTTTTCCTTATTATCTTCCTGATTACAGTACGGACATCCCGGGTCCGACCCGTCTCCGTCAAGATAATATTCATGCCCCTCCTGGCAGACAGCTTTTGGAAGTTCATCGACCACTTCAATTATCATTGTAGAGACTAAATTCTCATAGTGTATCGTAATTGTCTGTGTGCCTAATTTATCCGACCGATATCCATCTACTGTCCAGCCGGTATAGGTAATCCTGCGATGTGTATCTTTATAGATTAGAACCAATTCAAGATTTAATTGACTCTTATACATCACTTTTGTACCACCGCTCCGTAAACTGGCTTCTAACCCAACTAAGATCTTTGAGCAATCCGGACAGCCAGCAGGGCTGTCTGAGAAATCATATGCTAGTCCACAGTACGGACAAATGCTTCTACCTTCTTCAACAATGGTCACTGATATAGTGTCTGTGGCAGCTTGGTAGTAGATTGTCACCTCATAAGTACCTGGTGAATCGGCAACTAAGTTTGTAGTCCAATCCGTAATTGGTGCTGTATGGCCATCTTTGAAGGTAACCATAACAGTGATAGGTAAATTCATATGCGCTTCTATCGTCACACTTTCTTCTAGAACATCTATGCCTATAACTTCCTTACTACAATACGGGCAGCCTGGATCCGTTCCATCTTCATTAAAACTATAGTTTAATCCACATACCGGACAGTTTCGTTCTTGGGCGGTTACTTCAACAACTATCGCAGTCGTTAAACCAAGGTAACTAATAGTGATCTCCTGTAAACCGACTAACTCCGGTCTATAATTACTGCTCCATTCGGATACCCCTACCTCATATTGACTGCCGTCTGTATAAACAGCTATGACTGTGATCGGTAATTCACTTCCATTTGGCACTCTGATAAAATCAGTATTTACCATTATTTTAACTATCTCACTTTTACAGTAAGGGCATCCGTTATCCAAATCATTATCATCAAGAGTATATGACTTTCCACAGCTAGGGCAGATCACGGGTATATTATTAACGGTCACTGATACCGGCACCGTTTTCGTTATTCCATTTTCGGTGTAGGATACGGTTACTTCCTGTCTTCCTAAGAGACCGCTGTTATACCCAATTAAGGTATAATCAGTAACCGTTCTACTTGAAGCATCATCATAAGAAGCTATGACGGTTAATACCGGTTGATTATAACGTTCTACATTTACGGTTTCCGGGGATGCTATTATTCCGGTAAGGGTACTTGGAGTTACTGTTACTATTATTGTACATGTTTTTGTACTTGTTTTTATTGCATTATCAACAAGCCCTGAATAAGTAAGCGTAACCATTTGTTTACCTAATTTGTTTCTGTCATATCCGGTTACAGAACAGCTTACTTTTTTTGTTGATCCATCTAGCATAGTTGCATTTGCAGTAGCTATAATATCACTACCTAAAGATACTGTTTGCTGCGAATAAGTTGCCGTAATAGCTGTTACAACTTGATTACAAACAGGTGTTACATCCTCTTCTTGGCCACAAGTGATAGTACGTGCCAATGTTTTTGGGTACTCACCGAGGTTTAAGCAATGAGGACAGCTCAGGGATGAATCAAGACCAACCGTTGTCAAATAATCCAGTTCTGTTTGATTTAAAACCTTATTAGTAGGTAAACAATATAGGGTAGCGGTGATATTTCTCCAAATACTCCATTCAGGATTATCTTTAGTATAAAAATTCTCATAAATTTTAGTATATCCAGGTAAGGGTACTGTACTCTGCAACCATTTATCTACCCGCTTACCTTTGCATGTCTGTTGATTTTGATCATTCAGATAATATTGGTCCCATGTAACATTAGCTACAAAGTGTTCCGGATTGTTTATACACAAAGAAGCAAAAACATGATCTTTATCACATAAAAAATAAGCATATTGAGCGGAATAAACACCATCGAATGAATAATAATGTTGCGTCTTTATATTAGTTAGAGGAGGGCCAGTATAGTAACCTGTTGAACAAGAAGAGATATGTCTATGTCCGGCATAGCATGCATTTGTATGGGAATGTGAAGCTAATGAGTTTATTTCATTATGAGATGATAACAATTCATTTGATGATAATAATAATTCATTCGTTCTTTCCTGGTATTGACAAGTATCACACTCTCCAACTGATTTCTCATTACATTTACTGTTATTACAGAAGTCATCTCCACAAATATTTCCTTCACAGGCATAATCCTCACAGCTACACTTATCTATGAACGATGTATTTTCCACTTTTATATCCGGTATGGTATCACCAACGGTTTGTTTAGCTGCTTCTTTTCCTGTTATAGGATGAGATGATTCTATCGTGATATCATAAACCTCTCCGGTCATATTAAGCTTATGAACAAACTCCTCGTACATGTCCAATGTAATAAACCCTTGGTGCCTTACCAAATTCGCTAATTCGTCAGCATATGTATAAACTACGTTTTCCATTGTTTCATCCTGGGACTGGGCAATGTATTGCAAAGGAAATAAAATTATTAATATGACGGATAACACTATTGCAGTGTATCTTCCTATAACATCCATTATCTAACTCCTACATTGTTACTTGTTTATCATTTAATCTATACGTCAGGTGCAATAAAATGCATCCACTAATACATGTTTCATAGTTTCATCACAGGTTTTATTACTAGTTTCTTTATGATTTTCTAATTAAATTACAATATTTGAGACTTATTTCTATATTATACATATATTTTCCACTTATTGTCTATTAAAACGTAAAACTAGTGCCTATTTTGTCGCTTGAAATTGATTTTTGCTTATAAATTGTTAATTGCATGTATATTATTAATGTTAAGGGTTTTGTCATAAGTCGTATTGCTGTCATAAAAGAAGAGTATTGTATCGTTAAATTCGTAGTCTTGTTCTAATCGCCCCAGTACTTCTGATCCATGGAACGATAACAGATGGCTTCGCTGATATGCTTTGTCCTTATCTCCTTGCTCCGATCCAAGTCTGCAATGGTTCTGGCAACCTTGAGAATGCGATGGTAGGCCCTTGCACTGAGGTTCATTTTGATAAAGGCTTCCTCAAGAAGTGACTGCTCCTTCGCTTCCAGCCTGCAATATTTTTTTATCGTTTTGGGGGTGAGTTGAGAATTGAAATAGATGTTTTGGCCTTGATAACGGTCCAGCTGAATCTGCCTGGCAACACTAACCCGTCTTCTGATTTCATCTGAAGTTTCCTGCTTCTCCTGAAGTTGAAGCTCCTTATAATTCATCTGCAAAGCTTCAATGCAGATATCGAAACGATCCAAAAGAGGCTGTGAGATGCGACCTAGATATCGTTTTACATGATTGATGGAACAACTGCACCGATTACGATCAGGATAAAAGCCGCAGCTGCAGGGATTCATAGCTGCTACCAGCATAAAACCGGCAGGATATTTATAGGATGCATTAAGCCTTGCTATCGTAACTGATTTCTCCTCAAGCGGTTGTCGCAATACCTCAATGGTATTCTTCTGAAATTCAGGTAGCTCATCCAGAAATAATACCCCTAGATGCGCCAGGCTGATTTCGCCGGGCTGTGGTATCCTACCTCCACCTACCAGGGCTGTGGTTGTAATTGTATGGTGGGGACTTCGAAAGGGTCGTTTGGCAATCAGAGCCTGCTGATCCATCAGGCCAGCAATGCTATAGATTTTTGAGATTTCCATACTTTCTTCAAAGGATAACTCCGGCATGATGGAGGGAATTCGCTTTGCCAGCATTGTTTTTCCTGAACCTGGCGGTCCTATCATTAAAATATTATGCATACCGGATACCGCTATTTCAATCGCACGTTTTGCTGCCATTTGTCCGGCGACCTCAGCAAAGTCAATCATATTCTCTCTGCCTCTTTCAGAAAACAATTCATTCAAATCCACATGCTCAGGTTCAATAGTTTCCTTGCCGCTAAGTAACTCCACCGCCTCCATCAGAGTAGCGACACCATACGTGGTGATATCATTAACAACCGCTCCCTCTCTGGCATTTTCTTTAGGAACGATGCACTTTGTAAAACCCTGCTGTTTAGCGGAGTATACAATGGGTAAAATACCGTTTATTTTATTCACATTACCGTTTAAGCTGAGTTCCCCAACGATAAGAACCCCTTTTAAGTTCTCTTCGGGTAGATGGCCAAAGGCCGTCAGAATTGAGATTGCTACCGACAAATCGAAGGCAGTGCCCTCTTTTCGAATATCTGCCGGAGATAAATTGACTGTAATTCGCTTCGCCGGAAGCATATATCCTGAATTCTTAAGGGCAATCCGCACTCTCTCCCGTGCTTCCTTAACCTCCGAACCCAGATATCCAACCATATCGAAAATTGGCAGTCCATCACTTACATCAGCCTCCACAGAAACAATAAGACCATCTATACCATGGATTGCTGCGCTATATGCTTTACTGAACACTTAATTCTTATTGCTCCTCTCACTGTCTCTCCTACAATGAAGGAATCATTTGCTCTAGTAAGTATAACAGAGGTGCTTCCGACTGGCAAGACATGATTGGTAATTTTATACAATTTGTGCAAAATATGAAATATTATTATCTATTTTTGATAAAAATAGACCCATGAATCGTTTGACAAACTCCATATAAAATACTATTATTAATGATAATTATTCCTGTTTTTAAAATTTTAAGGAGGTATATAACCCTATGAATAAAATTGAATTAAAACCCGGTATCTATTATGTTGGTGTTGTTGACTGGAATCTCCGTAATTTTCATGGATATTCCATTCACAAGGGAACCACTTATAATGCATATTTGATTGTTGATGAAAAGGTTGCGCTGATTGATACGGTGAAAGCACCCTTCGCCCAGGAGTTATTAGACCGCATCTTAGAAATCATTGATCCGGCTAAGATTGATTACCTCATTTCCAATCACGTTGAGATGGATCATTCCGGCTCCATTCCAGCGGTTATGCAGGCAGCATCGAATGCTGTATTAGTAACTTCTTCACCAAGCGGTTTGAAAGGCTTAAAGGCTCACTATGGTGATCATTTCAACTTCCAAGAGGTAAAGGCGGGAGATGTGCTTTCTCTTGGAAAGAGATCCTTAAGCTTTGTTGGCACACCAATGCTCCATTGGCCGGATAATATGGTAACCTACTGCCCCGAAGAAAAGATTTTATTTTCTAACGATGCCTTTGGCCAGCATTTTACCTCCAGTAAGCATTTTGATGATGAGGTGGATCTCGCACAGGTTATGGCAGATGCACAGGGCTATTATGCTAATATCCTGATGCCCTTTGGAAGTCAGGCCAAGAAAGCACTCGCGATAATAGAAGGCTTAGACATCGAAATGATTGCTCCCAGCCACGGTATTATCTGGAGAAGCTATGTAAAAGATATTATCGAAGAGTATCGTCGTTTCGCTGATGGTATTACCGAGGATTTGGCATTAGTCATCTTTGATACGATGTGGCATTCCACAGAAAAGATTGCTCATAGCATAGCTGAAGGCTTTGACAAACGAGGAACTCAGGTAAAATTAATTGACTTAAAGGAAACCGATCTTTCAGACATCATCACGGACGTATTAACGGCACGTTACCTGGTAATTGGCTCTCCTACCTTAAATAATAATATGCTTCCGAATGTTGCTGCCTTATTAACTTATTTAAGGGGCTTGCAGCCAAAGAATAAGAAAGGGTTTGCTTTTGGTTCTTATGGTTGGGGTGGTCAGAGTGTCGGGCTTGTTAACCAAGCGATGGAGGAACTCGGTATCGAGATTATTACAGAGCCTATCAGGATTAATTATATTCCCTCCAAGGAACAGCTTGCAGAGCTTGAAGATAAAATAGCTCTTCTGTAGTATCAACCAAAATATAATAAAAATGTGAAGCCTTAAGGATTTTTAGAAATAAGAGACTTTATCTGATAATGCGCATATAATATACCAAGATAATACATGGGCCTGTTGCCTGTTGATTTTTCGGCAAGAGCCCCTGTGATTAAAAGGGTGATTATATGCGCATTTGTGAGCTTCGAGAAAAAGAGGTTATTAATTGCAGAGACTGCGAGCGACTGGGTTATGTATGCGATATTGAATTCGATATCTGTACCGGGCAGGTAACTCATATTATCGTACCCGGCCCCTGTAAGGTCTGGGGCATACTTGGCCGTGATCATGAATATGTTATCAGCTGCAGCCACATAAAGCAGATTGGCATTGATATCATTCTTGTTGATATTGATGCTGAAAAATGTCTGTTAAAAATTATTTAGTTAACTTTTGTTATAGCATTTCATTACATATTTCCTAAATATGTAAGGCGTTCATACACTAACGAAGCCTGGCTGCTATCGCCGCAAATGCTTCATCGAAGCCAAAGAATTCAACTTTATTATATTCTTTTCCCACTATTTCAATAAATTTGTAATAATTTTCTTGACCGTTTGGAAATTCTTCAATATAATCTAGTTATATCATGTAAATAGTCAATACGATCTATTTTAGACATGCATACACTTGACTAGACAGATTAGGAGGATTTTACTATGAAATGCCCGTTTTGTAATAAGGATAATACAAGGGTTATTGATTCCAGACCGGCTGACGAAAATAATTCAATAAGAAGAAGACGTCAGTGCGATGAATGCCAACGAAGATTTACTACATATGAAAAAGTGGAAACAATCCCACTTGTTGTAATAAAGAAGGATAATAACCGTGAACCCTACGATCGATCCAAGATTGAAGCAGGTGTTTTCCGTTCCTGTCATAAAAGACCGATTTCAGTGGATCAGATTTCAGCACTTATAGATGAAGTAGAAACCCTTATTTTCAATCGGGAGGATAAAGAAATCCCAAGTCATGTAATCGGAGAAATTTTAATGGATAAGTTAAAAGATCTTGATCCGGTTGCTTATGTTCGTTTTGCATCAGTATACCGTGAATTCAAAGACGTAAACACCTTTATGGATGAGTTAAAGAAGATTTTAGAGAATTAAATATACAATGGATCAAAGCAAATTAGGAGCATCTCTTTCCCTGATATATATCAGAGTAAGAAGATACTCCTTTCTATTTTATGGATTATTCAACTTATAATCCGGATTAAAGTAATCAGTGAGTCCTGAAATATCACTCTCATATTCCACATGATCTCCAATATAATTGGGTACTTGAATACTGATACCCAGTCTTTCTGTAGTCAAATAGCTAAAAATACCCAACAGATTTTCAGAACCAATCTTGTCTGCGTTCAAAAACCCCATCATTAAATCCTCATTACTCAGGTTGGCAATATAGTCTGCTATCGCTTGATTATACTCTTTGTTTCCTTCTTCAGCAGCGATAAAATCCCAGGAACGAAACGCCTTTACAAAATCGGAGTTTATCTGAATTATGTCTGATAAGCTTATCCTTTTGTCTCTCGTTTTATCAATGTTCGTTGTATAAACCAGGTTTGTAGGATGTGCAGAGTAAGGACTGTTGAAGGAAGCTCTATATAAAATACTGATAAACTGATCATTGTTTAGCATAATATCATAATCTATAGTTAAAATGTTCGGTATATTTGTTGGGCTCGGAGTTAACTCCGGAAAAGGATTAAAAGCATAGATTTGTAAAATCTTCTGAAAATCCTGCAAAATTATTTGATTCCACTTCTTTAGTTTCTCCTCATCTGCTCCGTAGAGGAACACGGGGTAGCTGGCCTCTATTCCATCCTTTTGATACTTTGCTTCTGTTATCTCGTCTATATCAGCTCTTTGATCATGAAGAGACAGCTCCTGAATATTGGCTGGTTCTTTCGCTGAGCAGGAAGAAAACATGAAACAAAAAAAGACTATAACAAGTATAAATCTGGACCGTCCATTCATTATAAACACCATCTTTTATATACTAATGATACAGTTTATTCCTGTTTCTACATATTATAATCAGTTTTACTCACATAATGATAAGATATTTCTGAGAATGCCTATGCATCGGACAAATCCTTCTTAAAAAAATTAGGAACGGTATTTTGTTTAAAGAATACAATGAATAAACGGTATATTTTGTGAGGTTGTATTATGGGATATTATATAGAGGTGGAACCCAGGGTAAATATCTATGTGGAGGATCTAAATCCTAACTGCAAAAGGACAATAGTTTTCCTTCATGGTTGGCCAGGGAGTCACAGATTATTCGAATATCAATTTACTCAGCTTACCGCCGGATTTCGTTGTATCGGCATCGATCAGAGGGGCTTCGGAAATTCCGATAAACCCATCGATGGATATAATTATGATCGATTGTCAGATGATGTAAGGTGTGTCCTTGAGACTTTGGATTTAAAAAATGTAGTACTGGTTGGCCATTCAACAGGTGGTGCAATCGCAGTCCGATATATGTCACGGCATAACAGCTGCAGAGTTGACAAGCTTGTTCTTTGTGCTGCCGCAGTACCAAGTCTGATCAAACGGCCGTATTTTCCTTATGGGCAGACCAAGGAAGCTATTATGGATATCATACGGGGAACCTTAAACGACCGCCCAAAAATGCTGAAGAATTTTTCAAAGATCTTTTTCTATCAAAATGTAAGTGAAGAATTAATCGAATGGTTTTTCCAAATAGGACTTGAAGCAGCCGGTTGGGCTACCGCAGCTGTAGCTAATACGTGGTTGGGTGAAGAAGAGTTATTCTATGATATGGGTAAGATTAATCGTCCCACCTTAATATTACACGGAATTCATGATCAGGTATGCTTCTTTCCATTGGCAAAAGCACAAAACGAGGGTATCCGAAATTCTATATTGATTCCCTTTGAAAATAGCGGTCATGCTCTTTTTTACGAAGAACGTGATAAATTTAATTATGAACTACTAAGTTTTGCAAAGTAATGGATAATTACAAAAATTCAGTACTGTTTTTAGACTGGAATTTCGTATATAATAACTATAATTTATATTAATAAGTTAGATAAGTAACTAAGTAGATAAGAACATTGGAATATGGTTTTTAGATTTGATAATCAATGTTATCAATAAACACTTCAGGAGGTATGATACTATGTTATTCGGAGCACTGGAAGCAGGCGGAACAAAGATGGTTTTGGCAGTCGGAAATGGGGACGGTGAAATACTGGAGCAGCTAACAATACCAACCGGAGCACCGAATACTACCGTAAAAGAAATAATTGATTATTTTAGAGATAAGAAAATAGAAGCTTTGGGCATCGGCTCTTTTGGCCCGATTAATCTTGATCGCAATTCAAAAACTTATGGCTATATTACCTCTACTCCGAAATTTGCATGGGCGAATTTTGATCTGGTCGGAACGATAAAAAAAGAACTGAGGCTACCGATTGGCTTTGATACTGATGTTAATGCTTCCGCACTAGGAGAAGCTACCTGGGGTATCTTAAAAGGTCTACCCTCCGGTATCTATATCACGATTGGAACGGGTATCGGGGTCGGAGTTTACAGTAACGGAGCATTGCTCCACGGAATGTTGCATCCGGAAGCCGGACATATCCTCTTATCCAAACACCCTGAGGATACCTTTGAAGGAGTTTGTCCATACCATCCTAATTGCCTGGAGGGTTTAGCTTCCGGCCCTTCCATTGAAAAACGCTGGAATAAAAAAGCTTATGAATTAGAAGATAGGGCTGAGGTCTGGGATATGGAAGCCTTTTATCTGGCGCAAGGGATTGTCAACTTTATTCTTACCCTTTCTCCTCATAGAATTGTTCTAGGCGGCGGTATCATGCATCAGGAGCAGCTCTTTCCTCTGATTAGAAATTATGCAAAAAAGCTTTTAAATGGTTACATTAAAACTCCACAGCTTGAAAAGCTTGATGAGTATATCGTTCCAGCTTCGTTAAAGGATAATCAGGGTATAATGGGATGCCTCCAATTAGCAAAGCTGGAATTAAAATAAAACAAATTACTCTGATAGTTTCTGCCTTAGTACCATCTTTAGAATACCGCCGTGTCGGTAGTAATGAACGTCAATATCTGAATCAAAACGGACAAGTGCATTAAATTCTACTGCTTGGTCCGTTTTTTTATTGGCGGTAACTGTAATCAGCTGCCTTGGTTTTACTGTATCCTCGATGTTGATTTCTAAGGTTTCCTCTCCTGTTAATCCCAGAGTATCTGCATTCTCTCCCTCCATAAATTGAAGGGGTAGAATTCCCATCATAACAAGGTTTGAGCGGTGAATTCTTTCGTAGCTTTCCGCTATTATTGCTTTTACACCTAACAGGCTTGGACCCTTAGCCGCCCAATCTCTTGAGGATCCCATCCCATAATCTTTACCGGCAAGAACAACAAGCCCTGTTTTCTGTTCCTGATATTTCATGCAGGCATCGAAAATACTTAGTATCTCACCGGTTGGCCAGTAAAACGTATAACCACCTTCTACTTCTGGAACCATTTGGTTTCGAATACGAATATTGGCAAAGGTTCCCCGCATCATCACTTCATGGTTACCTCTTCTGGCACCATAAGTATTAAAATTTTGAGCTTGAACCCCATGTTCCATTAGATATTTTCCAGCCGGCGTATTTTTTCCAATCGCTCCGGCGGGTGAGATATGATCTGTGGTAATCGAATCTCCGAACTTAGCCAGCACCCTAAGTCCTGATAAAGCCTTAATCTCTTCCGGCTCCATTGGCATATCAGAGAAAAACGGAGGCTTTCGAATATACGTTGAGGTATGATCGAATTGATACAGCTTATTACTGTCAAAACGGATCTTCTTCCACATCGGGTTATTGTCATATACCGCTTCATATTCCTTTTCATATAATTCTGCGCTTATACTACTCTTCATCACTTCTTCTAATTCTTCAGCTGTTGGCCATATATCCTTAAGATACACCGGTTTCCCCTCCGGATCAAAACCTATTGCCTCTGTAAGAAGATCAATATTCATATTCCCGGCTAGGGCATACGCTACCACCAGAGGTGGAGAAGCAAGATAATTTGCCTTAATCAATGAATGTATCCGTCCTTCAAAATTACGGTTACCGGATAAGACTGAGGTTACCAGAAGGTTATTTTCCCTAATTGCTTCCGAAATCTCGGGAAGTAGTGGGCCGGAATTACCGATACAGGTGGCACAGCCATATCCGATTACCTGAAAGCCTAACTGATCTAGATATTTTTGCAACCCGGCTTTCTTAAGATATCCCGATACCACTCTTGATCCCGGTGCCAGAGATGTCTTTACATGAGCCGGAACTGATAAACCTTTTTGGGCTGCCTTTTTTGCTAATAGACCCGCACCTAACATCACCGATGGATTCGAGGTATTGGTACACGAGGTGATGGAGGCAATCGCCAGTGAACCGGTTCTCATAATACTTTGTCTGCCATCTGAAAGCGTAACTGTTACATCCTTATGCAAATCTTCCTCTTTTAACCCATGACCATTATTACCAATGGGTGCAGTGATAGAATCGATGAAATTCTGCTTCATCCGTTCTAAGGGTATTAAATCCTGTGGACGCTTAGGGCCGGATAAAGCCGTTTGTACCGTTGATAAATCAAGCTCGATTATCTCTGAATAAACAGGCTCATAGCTATAATCGTAGAACATATCATTCTTTATCAGGTATTCACGTATCAAATCTATCCGGTCATCACTACGTCCGGTTAGATGAAGGTACTCTAAGGTTTCTTCATCAACCGGAAAAAAACCGCAGGTTGCACCATACTCCGGTGCCATATTTGCAACGGTAGCTCGATCAGCGAGTGACAGCTTTCTGACACCCTCACCAAAGTACTCCACAAACTTACCTACCACCCCTCTTTGCCTTAACAGCTGAGTTATTCGTAAAGCAAGATCAGTTGCCGTAGCTCCTATCGGTAATTCACCCATAAGCTTTACACCAATTACCTCCGGTGTCTGAAAATAGGATGGCTGCCCCAGCATCCCGGCTTCCGCCTCAATGCCGCCTACTCCCCAGCCAAGAACGCCCAGTCCGTTAATCATTGTGGTATGAGAATCCGTACCTACCAACGTATCCGGAAAAACTATCATTCCTTCGTCATCATTCTTTTCTATGACAACCTTAGCCAAATACTCCAGATTTATTTGATGGACAATTCCGGTTGATGGCGGAATGACTGTAAAATTATCAAATGCTCTTTGCGCCCAATGGAGGAATTGATACCGCTCCAAATTACGTTCGAACTCCAGTCTGCTATTTTCCTCTAACGCCTCTGTTCTACCATAGTAGTCCACCTGTACGGAATGGTCGATAACCAAATCCACCGGAACCTCGGGATTGATTTTATTCAGTAACTCTTTACTATCCTTAGATTTCTCAATCTTCGATGCTGCTTCCTCCATTGCGGCTCTCATGGATGCCAAATCAAGTACCGCAGGTACACCGGTAAAATCCTGAAGAATTACTCGAGCTGGCTTAAAGGGTACTTCAGCCTCGTCAGTACGATTACGAATCCAATCGGCCAAATTCACAATATGCTCCTCTGTGATAACAAGACCATCATACTGTCGTAGGACTGATTCCAGTAATATTTTAATCGAAAAAGGAAGCTGCTTGATATCGTAGCCTTCCTGTTCCAATAAAGAAATGTTGTAATAGACATAAACACTTTCCTTTAATCGAAAATGTCCTTTTGCACGATCTTTAAAATGCTTCATAAAACCCTCCATTCAGCACCCAGTCAAGTTTAACTTTTTTGTCCCCATCATTTATCAGGGAAATCATTCCAGATTTCATTTTCTTCATTCATAAACTCTAAGATATCATCATAAATTATCTCAAGCTCGATATGATCTCCCATCACATTAATCGTTTCGAAACTGATCCCAAGCGAATCTTTTGTTAGGTAAGTATAAATTCCCGAATTATTTTTATCTGCTTCGTTAAAATTATAATAACTTTCCTTGCCAAAGATATAATCAATGATAATGCTTCTGTTTGCAGGGTCATTAAAATACTGATCCTTCATCAGCTCATTGTTACTAGAGTAATAATATAATTGTATTTCACTTTTGTCTTTTAACCTGAGAATAAATTCATCATTAACATGAAATAACTCACTCAGTAAGATTTTCTTCCCGGTTGTCATATTGATGTTAAGTGTATGAATATAGTCTGTTGGATATGCAGTGTAGTGGCTATTCCGACACCCGATCATTTGAATACTTAGTAAGTGATTACTCTTCCAGGTAATCACATAATTAACCTGAAGGTTACCTTTTATCTCGTCTTCTTCAAAATCTTTCACATATAATAAGGCTTCCTGTTTTATCATTTCATTAATTTTATTTTGGAGATCCGTATCCTCCAATGCAGCAACCTGAGGATAATTAATTAATATATAGTCCTCAACTTGATATTTATCCTCTTTTATTTGATATGGAATATCTGTAGATGAATGGTCACTATCATTAGAAATACTTTCATTAACCTGTGTTTCAGTAGTGAATGACATCTGTCCTGATGCATGCTCATCTACCAACGGATTTTTGTTTTCTTCTGTTTCAGTATAGTCTTGTTCCTTTTCAGTTTTATTACAGGAATTCAAGAAAAACAATACCATAATTGTAAATAGTATAATAAGGATATTTTTTTTCAATCTTACTCTCCCTCGTATAGTTTTTGTTGGTTAGTATCTTCACTCTCCATTATAACCACATATCATAAAATCAAGTATTTATTATCATATAATCTCTCATTTCTATTATCCCAGTCCTCTTTGTTGTATTATGAATACTATCATACACAACATAATTTAGCTTGCCAATATGATTTAATATAAGAACAGAAGTAAGTTGCTCTTATTATCATAAATAATACCGGGATTAATAACTCGACTTAAAGCTAAGGAAACGAATGATGGGCAAATATCCGGATCTGCACCCAGATATTTGCCCCTTCATTCTATTCTATATGAATCAATTCATCCTAAGATGAAATGATTTTCCAGCCTATTACTAAACCAGGTGGTTTCGCATGTTTTTCAACGCCGATTTTTCTAATCGGCTAACCTGCGCCTGAGATATATTGATTTCCTTAGCAACCTCCATCTGCGTCTTACCTTCAAAGAAACGAAGCTTTATGATATTATGCTCTCTGGCTGTCAATTTATCCATAGCTTCCTTTAAAGAGATTTCTTCTATCCAATTCTCTTCCTTGTTTTTCTTATCACTTACCTGATCCATTATATATAGAGCATCGCCGCCTTCTACATAGACAGGATCATAGAGTGATACCGGACTTTGGATTGCATCCAGTGCATATACAATATCTTCCTTGCTGATACCGATTTCCGCTGCAATCTCGCTGATTGTCGGTTCTTTCTCATTCTTTTTAACGAGAGCCTCCTTTGCATAAATCGCCTTATAAGCGGTATCCCGTAAGGATCTGCTGACGCGTATTGCATTATTATCCCTTAAGTATCTTCGAATCTCACCGATAATCATAGGAACAGCATACGTAGAAAATTTCACATTTTGTGTTATATCAAAATTATCGATTGCCTTCATGAGACCAATGCAACCTATTTGAAATAAATCATCTACATTTTCATTACTATTGGAAAATCTTTGAATGATCGAAAGCACAAGCCTTAAGTTCCCTTTAATATAAAGCTCTCTAGCTTCCTTATCACCCTTTAAAATTCTTTGAAACAATTCTTCCTTTTCACTGTTTTTCAACAATGGCAGCTTAGATGTATTTACACCACATATCTCAACCTTATAAAGAGCCATAACGAAACCTCCGAATCATATCATTTTACATTATAAAATGATTCACTTTTTGGCTCCTCTTTATACGATTTATAAATAAGAAATAATTTCCATATAGCACTAATTATTCAAAACGTACCATCTCTTTTTTTAATCTCTTAATAATCTTTTTTTCTAATCTAGATATATAGGATTGTGAAATACCGAGCAAATCTGCCACTTCCTTTTGCGTTCGTTCCATTCCGTCATCGGTATTTAACCCAAAACGCAGATCAACAATAATTCTTTCCCGGTCTGATAGCTTTGATAATGCTTTTCGAAGAAGTTTTCGGTCAACCTCTTCTTCTATGTTTCGATAGATGACATCTTCCTCGGTTCCCAGGATATCTGATAATAGCAGTTCATTACCATCCCAATCCACATTCAGAGGTTCATCAATGGATACTTCCAGCTTCGTTTTATTATTTCGTCTCAGATACATCAAAATTTCATTTTCAATGCAACGGGAGGCATAGGTAGCAAGTTTGATATTCTTATCCGGATTAAAGGTATTGATTGCTTTTATAAGTCCGATCGTGCCTATGGAAATCAAATCCTCAACACCTACACCGGTATTATCAAACTTCTTTGCTATGTATACGACAAGTCGTAAATTATGTTCTACCAGGATTGATTTCATCTCTGTATCCCGCTCTGTTCCCAGTTCTGCAATCACTTCAGCTTCCCTTATGGAATCCAGAGGAGGTGGTAGTACCTCCGCACCACCGATGTAGTGAATTTCCCCTTTATGACCGAATATGATAGTTTTTAAATCCGGAATCATCCGGAACTGAAATTTATTTTGTATCGATAACTTTAATAGCATAGATAAACCTCCCATTTTTACATAAGTTTGAAAATTCTTATCATTCAAACTTTCCTATTACAAAAGCTCCTTATGTAGTATTACGTGATAGTCATCCTTAGTGGATAGGTGGTTATCACCAATAGCCGCGGTCACTTTCTCGTTACATATGGTTTCTTTATCAGTATGAATCAGCACCTTATCCAAAATCAGTCCAATCATCATTCCCCTTGCTTTTCCTATTGATTGATATGGTATAAATCGAATACGATGTGCATACTCACCTCCGATATTACATTGTTCTCCGTCTAAATTGTGTCCTTCCATGGTAAGCCTTACATGGTTCATATCCTTCAGTAATTCAGATGTTACTAAGCGTTCTAAGATCGAATTCTCAATTATCATCACCGGTTTTTTAAAAATAGGATCATATAAACAATTTCCGGTGTCCATAAAACCCTTTGTTTGAACAATCTGATGATTGAAGAATAACTCCACCTCATATATTTCACGTTCAGTACTCTTATACCAACGATACAACCATAAAATTGATATCGTAATCGGTATTAGGAGTAGCATCATAATTATGACAAATAGCCAGGATATATCACTGAAGATAAGTGCATTGCCAAAATTAATCAGATGATTTCGCAAATTCGTATGATAGTAAATAGAATTCAGTAATCCACCTGCAAAATATGTAATTAGATATAAAGCCACCATCTGCTTTATTAACTCCCTTTTCTTCATTCTTCCAAAGGCAATCAGTAGCATAACAATGGAAGCAATTATATTCATTAATACGAATCGAAGGAGTACATTGATCCAAGGATAAATGCTTACAAATACAGCAAACAGCGCTCCCGTAGCTGCTGCTCCGATTAATCTTCTATTTTTACTGCTCTTTCGATTTACCTTCTTTAATAAAAAAAGCAGGATAAAATCAACGAAGAAATTTAGGAAAAATATTATGTCAGGGTAAACCTCTAGTTGCAATTTTCACCTCCATTATTAGACTGTCAGATCTCATAAAACATACCTTTAAGGTACATCTCGATTATAACTTGTTTGGTTTCCATTTTATGTCAATTTCTGGAGTCTAAATCTTTGTTTTCATTTACTAATTATTACATCATTTGAGGTTATCTGCTTATTAGGAACAAAAAAGACTGCCAAATTATTCGTAATGAAATAATTTGACAGCCTTAATCTCTTATGTATATTGATTTTTCTATTTACATGCACTTTTATGTTTTTATATATCAACTACTTATTATGGCGATTTTTCTGTAAAAACTCAGGTATTTTAATTCCGCTCGGATCAGTATTTGTATTTACAGGTGCCTTTGCTGGTTGACTTACCGGACGTCTAAGTGGATCCGTCTGGAAGCTAGTTCCAGAACCACTCATACCTGATTGGCTTGGCCCGCTGTAAGCACTGGAAGTAAATGCTCTGTTCATACTAACCTCAGGCTTAAGAGAAGGTCTCATACCCCCTGAAGTAGCAGGATGTCTTAAGAAGTCAGGAGTCTTTACCATCTCCCTTGATCTTGCATCTAAGCCGGTCGCAATAACCGTAATGGTTGCAGTATCAGGATTAACATCATCAAACATAGCACCAAAGATAATATTAGCTGAATCACCCGCTAATTCCTGTACTAGGGTTGCAGCATCATTTGCTTCGATTAAGCTGATATCACCGGAAATGTTAATAATAACATGGGATGCTCCCTGAATGGTTGTTTCAAGTAATGGACTTGTGATAGCCTGCTTTACAGCGTCAATACACTTATCATCTCCGGTTCCTATACCGATACCAATATGAGCTACACCCTTATCTTTCATAACGGTCTGAACATCAGCAAAGTCAAGATTAATCAGTCCGGGTACATTGATCAAATCTGTAATTCCCTGAACACCCTGCTGTAATACTTCATCTGCTTTTCTTAAAGCATCCGGCATGGTCGTTCTACGGTCAACGATTTCTAATAATTTATCATTTGGAATAACGATTAAGGTATCCACATGCTCTTTCAAACGGTCAATACCACTGATAGCATTCGTCATACGGGTCTTTGCTTCAAATTTAAAGGGCTTGGTTACGATACCAACCGTTAATATCCCCATATCTTTTGCTATCTGCGCAACGACAGGGGCTGCACCAGTTCCGGTTCCGCCGCCCATTCCACAGGTTACAAACACCATATCAGAACCCTTGATTAACTCAGCAAGCTGTTCTCTGCTCTCTTCTGCAGCTTTTTGTCCAATCTCCGGCTGTGCTCCGGCGCCAAGTCCTTTGGTTAGCTTCTCACCGATCTGAATTACCTGTGGAGCCTTGCAATTCTTTAAATGCTGCTTGTCCGTATTCACACATATAAAATCAACACCCTGAATATTTTCTTCTATCATTCGATTAACGGCGTTGTTACCTGCTCCTCCTACCCCAATTACAAGTATTTTTGCTGTGGTATCCGCCTCATTTGTTCTTATCTCAAGCAAGGTTTATTCCTCCTTTATCGTATTCTTCTAATTCATGACAAGTGAATAGCTTACCTACTCGCCTTGTATTAACCTACAAATCCCTCTGATAAATCGTTCCAATTTTCTTCCAAAACCACATTATAATGGGATAAAATATCTTCCATATACAATTTGTGGTGTCCCATAATCCTACTTTATATAATATCTTTAAATTCCCAAATAATCAAGTATAATTTTTAAAAAATGCGAATTATTTAAGTCTTTTTTATCTAATCTGTCGATTCTTTTGGTTTTCCTATTACATAGCCTGTCCCTTTTTTATACTTTCTCATATCGAGTTCTTTTAGCTCCACTCCTTCAGCTTCTAACAGTATATTTTTTAGCTCAGAGAGAACTTCATCATAGGTATCTTTCTTTCCAAGCAGAACCTTGATGTCGCTACACATTAACGTAACCTCATAGTTATTATTAAAATCAACGGAATCCACATCAAGTTCATACTTTTCAATCAGCTGAGTCATATCTACAATGACATCAAACAATTCATCCTTTTGTACCTTAAGCTTCTCGTTTAATACGATTTGATTAAACTCAAGACCTTTTATCAATGGCGCATTTTCCAGCCTCTTCGAGGAAGTTTCCACTACGATGCCATCCTTATCAAAATAAAGGTATTGGCCCATAAATTCTACACATCCGGCTATCATTTTCTCATATACCGTAAGAGTAACCGTATGATTATCAACCATATCCACATCTATTTTTTCAATAAACGGAAATTTTGGATTATCAAAAAATCTGTATTTTAAATATAGATATATGGAATTGTAATCCTGTCTTGACTGTAACACCATTTCCTTAATCTGTTCCTGTGAATAACGCTGAGTTCCTAATACTTCCACTTTCTTAATATTAAATGAATAAAGAAATAACAGGGAAGGAATGCCAATAATAAGCAGAAGGAGCAATGTCTTTCTGAATATTCTAAACAATACGTTATCTGAATTCCTTTGCCTAATTCTACTCATTTTTACCCCCATGGTGCCATAACAAGACATCTATTACTGGTGTTGAAACATGAAGTATTCTTATCCTAAGATATTTTCACTGCAATACCTGATTTTCGCACCTAAAATCGATAAATCTCTGCAGATATCTTCATATCCTCGTTCAATATAGGTGGCATCACAAACAATCGTTTTATCTTTTGCAGTGAGACCTGCTATAACAAGTGCCGCTCCACCTCTTAAATCATGTGCATGAACAACTGCACCATGTAATTGCTTTACACCGGTAATAATTGCTTTATTACCTTCTGCTTCTAGACGGATATCTGATCCCATTTTCATAAGTTCGTCAACATTTTGATAACGCGATTCAAATATTTCTTCCATAATAGTACTTTTCCCCTCGGCCAAGCATAATACAGACATAAGCTGCGACTGCATGTCGGTCGGGAAGCCGGGATACGGTTGAGTTTTTAATAACTCTATTGGTAATGGTCTATTACTATTACTAATTTTGACCACATCCTCCATGGTTTCAATATTACAACCTGTTTTTTTCAGTATTCTTATCGTTGAATCTAATTGTCTGCATGGGGTATTTCTTAGTACTGCATCACCTTGTGTAGCCGCAATCGCTGCCATATATGTTCCTGCAACAATTCGATCAGGAGAAAGCTGAAATTCTGCATCGTGTAAATGTTTTACCCCTTCCACTTCAATAAAGGCCGAGCCCTTCCCACAAATCCTTGCACCTGCTTCAATCAGATAATTACAAACCTCAATTATTTCCGGCTCTCGTGCTGCATTGAAAATTCTTGTGACACCTTCAGAAAGTACTGCCGTTAATATCACATTTTGGGTAGCTCCAACACTCGGAAACTCAAGAAAAATATCATTTCCAAGAATTTTATTGGTATAGCAGTGTATGATACAATCATCATCTCCTAAATACTCCTGTACTACATTCATCTTTTTAATAGCATTTAGATGATAATCAATCGGACGTTTTCCAATGGAACATCCACCCGGATAAGCAATGGTAACCTCATGAAATCTTCCAAGGATTGCTCCCAGGAACAGAATAGAGCTTCGCATTTTCCGAACAGAATCCTCTGATACGTGAGTTACGTACGCCGTACTGCTGTCTACAATTAAGGTATTTCCATCCCAGGAAATCTTGCATCCCAATTCCTCAAGTATTTTTATCATATGGAACACATCAAGTATTTTAGGGCAATTCTTAAGTTTGGAGATCCCTTTATTCAAAATAGTAGCAGCAATAACAGGTAATGCTGCATTCTTTGAACCTTGTATTTTTAGCTCACCCTTTAATTGCTCTCCGCCGATGACCTCGATACTCGACATAGCACACCTCAGACATGAAGGAAATATACTACTACTATATGAATTCCTATTTGTCCGCGTGAATCACGCTATCGTTCCCCTTTAATCTGGTTCGAAACGCTTAAAACAATTCCCATTTCAAAGAGTATAACCATGACGGAGCTTCCTCCGTAACTGATAAAAGGAAGTGTATTACCGGTGGAAGGAATGGTGTTTGTAACAACCGCAATATTGATGATAACCTGAACTGCGATGTGAGCCAGTACTCCGGTAGCGATTAAGCCACCATATAAATCTGTGGAATTTATAGCAATGATAAAAATACGCCATATAACTAATATAAATAAAAGGATTAGTGCAAAGGCTCCGAAAAGTCCTAACTCTTCGCAGATAACCGAGAATATCATATCGTTGTGGGACTCCGGAATAAATCCCAGCTTCTGCATGCTCTCACCAAGTCCTTTACCAAAGATTCCTCCTGAGGCTATTGCATATAAGCCTTGAAGAATCTGATATCCATTATCCGCAGTTTCCACATTAAGCCATGCATCAATACGGTCGGAACGGTAGGAATTAAAGAAAAATATAAATACGGCACCCAGTCCGGCCAGAAGCAGCCCTATAATTACGAAGTATGCCTTCTTTTTACTTGCTACAAAACAGATAGAAACCATGATAACTGCAATAATAATCGCAGTTGAAAGGTTTGCTACTACAATTAATCCAAGAAGTGGTGCTATAAATAAGCAAATCCTTAAAAACCCGGTGAATTTATCAAGCTTCTTTGGTGCAACATTAACTATGTAAGCAGTAAACAAAATAACCGCAATTTTTGTTAATTCTGAAGGTTGGAAGCGTCCGAGTGATCCCATATCGATCCAGCGCTTTGAACCTTTTGTTTCATCTCCAAAAACGAGTACATAGGTTTGGAGAACTAAGCACAAGACATATAATATGGTCAGAGGCCTCAATTTAATAATCGGTATTTTTTTTGCATAGATCCGGTAGTCTATTTTAGATACAAAAATCATAACTATAATTCCTGCACCTGCAAACAAGGCCTGCCTTTCCAGAAAATGCGTTGGATTACCGTAAAGTCTTTGCGCATTATATGAGCTGGTACTATAAATCATAACTAATCCAAAGCATACAAGAAAGATAATCAAAAATAGTAGGCTATAGTCATAGTAGCTATGCATTTTTCTTTTATTCACTTCACCTGCAGTTTTGCCCATAGCTTCTCTCCTACCTACATGATGGATTTACAAGTCATTTTGTTTCAAAGCATCTCTCTGACATATTCTTTAAAAATTTTACCGCGCTGTTCGAAGTTTTCAAACATATCCCAACTTGCGCAAGCGGGAGAAAGTAGTACCGCATCTCCTGAGACTGCCTTTTGGGCACTGATTTTAACCGCTTCGTGGAGATCCTTTACGATTATAATATTATGAAAGCCATGTTGTAATGCAGTACGTGCAATTTGCTCTCTTGTCTGGCCAAATAATATCAAGTATTTCACTTTTCCATCAAAGGCTTTAATCCAATCATCAAATGAACTGTTCTTATCATAACCGCCTCCTATCAAGATGGTAGGTGAATTCATTGCTTGGATTGCCCGAATGGAAGCATCGGGGTTTGTACCCTTGGAGTCATTATAGTAGGTTACTCCTCCTATTGTCTCCACATATTCAATTCTATGTTCAACTGCCTGAAAATTAACAACTGCCTTACGGATTATTTCAATCGGTATTCCCAAGGTAATAGCAATTCCCACAGCAGCCATTACATTTTCATAGTTATGTTTTCCTAAAACACGTAACTCCTTCACATTACAGATAAACTGCTTTTCTCCATGTTCAGCAAAAACGATATCTTCGTTCTCCAGGTATAACCCTTCCTGAAGGCGCCTCATACTGCTAAAAAACATTACTCTTGCGGGTATCCTGTCTGCCAGGGCTCTTAAGCTCTCATCTTCATAATTGAGGATGCATAGGTCCGACTCCTCCTGATTAAGGGTAATTCTTTCTTTCATAGCTATGTAATTATCCATCGTGTAATGACGGTCTAAATGATCCGGAGTAATATTTAAAATAACACTGATCTCCGGCCTGAATTTATGAATCGTCTCCAGTTGAAAGCTGCTTAATTCAATAACTATTACTGAATTTTGCGATGTAGTAAGGGCAATATCGGTATATGCATTTCCAATGTTACCCACCACATAAACCTCAGGAAAATATGTTTTCATAAGCTCACCGACTAAGGTTGTAGTTGTAGTCTTTCCATTGGTACCGGTGATTCCTATGATCTTACCTTTTGAAATCCGATATGCAAGCTCAATTTCTCCCCAAATCGGAATATTCTTTTTCTTGATTCTTAAGATATCCGGCTGATCGGTTGCCACACCCGGACTGATAATTACCAAATCAAGAGTATCTATGATTTCCTCCGGCAAAATACCGGTAATCAGCGTAAATTGATCAGTATTGCATTTATCTTTCAAATTATCTTTTTTCAGATTTGTATTGCTATCATATAAAATGATATCAGCTTCCAGCTTTCGTAACAACCCGGTTGCAGAGATACCGCTTTTAGCGGCCCCATAAACCAAAACCTTTTTATCCTTAAACTGCATACAGCTCCTCCAAAAAAAGTTGAAAGATTTCAATATTAAATTAGTCAATACCCATGAGTGCAATCAAGCAAAGAATTGTTGTAATAATAGAAAATACCGCAACAACTCTGGTCTCAGACCAGCCCATCAGCTCAAAATGATGATGGATCGGCGCCATTTTAAAGAAGCGCTTTCCCCCGGTTAATTTGAAGTAACTTACCTGGATCATAACGGATAGGACCTCTATCAGATATATGGCTGCTACGATCAATATAAAGATCGGCATCTGTAGCATATAAGCTGTTATAGCAACAAAACCACCTAAGGCTAACGATCCGGTATCACCCATGAATACCTTTGCCGGATATACATTATACAGTAAGAAGGCTAGTAAGCTTCCTGCAACTGCTCCGGTAATTGGTGAAATATCACTCTTCATTGCGATTGCTACAACTGAGAAGAAGGTTGCTATCAGCAGGGTAACACTGGACTCCAATCCGTCTAAACCATCTGTAAAATTTGATCCATTTACTGTTCCAAGTACAAAGATAAAGAAGAACGGTACAAACAGAAAGGATGCATCCATATACTTTCCTCCGGAGAACGGAATTAGCATAGAAGTACCAACATCTGTAAAGTTTACCAGATAATAACCTAGAATTGCTGTTACCAGTATCTGACCCAACAGTTTTTGCCAAGCCCTTAGTCCCATGGAGCGTTTCATTACCACTTTTATGTAATCGTCCATAAAACCAATGATACCAAAACCAATCGTAGCAAATAAAACCGGAGCAATTCCTTTGAAATCTTTTATATAAATCAAAGAAGTGATTGAAATGCTGATTACAATTACAATACCGCCCATTGTAGGTGTACCTGATTTTTTTTGATGCGATTGGGGTCCCTCTTCTCTGATCGTCTGCCCAAATTTCAATTTCTTTAAAAAAGGAATTAAGAGTGGACATAATATCGCGCATACTCCAAAGGATATGATAACAGGTAAAACCACTTTAAAATCTGAGAAGTTCATAGTATCCTCCATCTACGTGCTTTTTACACGTTCTCGGCTTTATTTCTTATGTATTAATCATTTGTTCTCTTATTAACTAGGTTATTATACTTTATAACATTTCAAAAAACAATACCGGGTAATAGAAATATATTATCATTTTTGAATCGATAATATTTCAGTATTTATTACCTCTTCGAGCTGTATTTTATACCAGTATTATGTTCTATCATGACAAAAATATTATTCTAAAATCACATGATCATATTAATTGATTTTTATTGCCGTATTTAGTTGCTATAGTACAATATCAAATCGCTGTCCTTCTCAACTGTTTCACCGGGAAGGGGAAATTGTTCAATTACTGTATCTCCTTCTCCTAAGGGATATAACTCACCAAAATCATATATTTTTAACAGATCCTTTACCTCTTTCCTCGTTTTACCTACAAAATCAGGAACCTGGAAGGATCCAATGTTGTATTCTTTAATTTCTGTCTCCGAATATTGGGCTTCAATACCCATGTAAGGAAGTATATTATCAAACAATTCAGCTATGACTGGAGCCGCAATCGTGCCACCGTAATAAATTCCGGTTGGTTCATCAATCAAAACCAAGGCTATTACCTGAGGATCATTTGCAGGTGCAAATCCTATAAAGGAGGATATGTATTTACCAGTTCTTCTGGGGAGTTTTTCAGAAGTAGCAGTTTTACCGCCAATTCGAAATCCAGGAAGATAAGCTCTTTTTCCTGTTCCGTCAGAAACGACTGACTCTAGAAGCATTTTCATCGTTTCACTGGTTTCCTTTGAAATCGCACTATTCGAGGTTGGATAATCCAGCGCCTGAATTTTAGTGCCATCCGGTGTTCTTATATCAACACCAAGATGTGGGGTTACTAGGGTACCTCCGTTTATAACTGCACTTGTTGCGGTTAATAGCTGTAATGGTGTAATTTGGAAGGATTGGCCAAAGGACATGGTTGCTAATTCAACTGCTTTGATTATATCCTTCTTATGCATGATGGAATTAGCTTCTCCGGGAAGATCTATTCCTGTCTTTTGAAAGAGTCCCAGCTGGTCATAGTAATAATACATTCTATCTACTCCAACCCTTGCACCTATTTCCATAAATACCGGGTTACAGGAGTTCTTTATTCCCTCCACAAAGGTTTGGCTTCCATGTCCGCCTGCTTTGTGGCAACGGATGATACGATCCTCTACCCTTTTATAGCCAGGACAGAAAAAGTTATCATCAAGCTCCACTACTTTTTCTTGTAATGCAGCGGTTGCTGTAACAATTTTAAATGCAGAACCCGGTTCATATGTATCACTGATACAGGCATTTCTCCACATTCCATTTAATAGCTCATTCATTTTTTCTGCGCTTAAGGTCTGGCCTGAATACTCCTGTGCAATTTGATCAATCAAGGTATAAGGATCATTCAAATTAAATTCCGGTGCATTGACCATGGCATATATTTCACCGTTTTGAGGATTCATTACAATCAGTTTCACATTATTTGCATTCTTTGCTTCCATCACCTTAAGTGCAGCCTGTTCCGCATATTGCTGGATATTCACATCCAGGCTTATATATAAATCATTACCGGGCTGTGGCTCCACTCTGTCCTCAGCAGCATTTTCAATTTCAACACCATATGCTGTGGTTAATGTCAGAATGGTTCCATCAATGCCTTTTAAGAATTTATCATATTTTACTTCCAGTCCGATGACTCCCTGGTTATCACTACCTGTAAATCCAATTACCTTTGAAGCAAGAGCTGCATATGGGTAGAAACGTTTATAGTCTTCGTCCACCATAACTCCATCCAAATCAAATTCTCTGATTTTATCTGCAATATCCTTGTCAACATTGGATTTAATCTTTTCAATGGAGGAGTTTTTCTCTACTCTTTTTCTAACCTTCTCTTCACTTAAGCCTAACTGTTCGGATAAAACCTGTATCACTCGTTCGGGATCCTTGATCTGTGCATGTATGACTGAAACCGTACAAACCGGTTTATTTGTTGCTATTAAGGTTCCTTGACGATCGTAAATTCTACCACGCTCAGCTTTAATTACACGCTCTCTTTCATGGAGCGCTTCTGCTCTAGCAGCATATTCCTCTGATTTAAAAATCATCAGATACCCAAGTCTTACTGTTAAGCCCAAAGCCGCTATCATGATTATAATTATTACGATAAAGACATTTCTTTTATTATATGTTCTGTTTCTGGCCATTCAACCATAACCTTACATCACTTATCGTTTCATTTTATTACAAAGGATACGTCTTTATTCATGTATTACTACAATGCATCAGGATTAAACTCATCTTCTTCCGAAGTTTCTGTAGTTTCGTTGTCATTTTCTGTAGAATTATCCTCTGTCGATTGTTCCGGAGTATCAGTGTCATCCTCTGTACCCGGCTCATTCTCTTGTTCGCCTGATGTGTCTTCTTCCTGAGAAGAATCACCGGTATCATCCTCGGTATTCTCAGGATTGCTATTATCCTGAGTATCCTCCGTGTTAGAGTTATCTCCTGAATTATCCTGTGTATTTTCGTCCTGCTCAGTATTCTCGCCAGTATCATTGTTATCCTGGGTAGCGTTATCGTTCTGTGTATCGGTTCCAGTCTGATCAGCAGTATCTGAACTGTCTTCCTCTGAATCTAAGAGATAATCAATGTCACCATCCGGATATATGCCAAGAGCTGGTAACACTTCGTTCATGATTCTGCTTGCAAATTTAGTTGCAATTGAACTATCTGCCTGCTTCTCAACATTCTGGGGTTCGTCTACTATAACATATATTACGACTTCCGGATTAATTGCAGGGGCGCAGCCTAAGAAGGATACCAAATAGGTTTTAGCTTCTCGGGGATATTTTTGAGCGGTTCCGGTTTTTCCTCCGATCGAATACCCGTCAACCTTCGCGTACTTCGCCGTACCTTCTTCTACTGTCCGATACATAGCCTCCTGTATAAATTCTGAGGTTTCTTCGGATACCGTTTGACGAATTAGTAATTTATCAAAATCTTTTACAACAGCACCGTTGTCGTTTACTATCCGTTTCATAACATGAGGTTGATAATAATAACCTCCATTCACCAGGGATGAAAAGGCAGCTGCCATCTGAACCATTGTTGTATTAATAGTCTGTCCAAAACTGCTGGCTGCCATATCAGCAGCAGAAAGCCTGTCTTTCTCGACGATAAGACCGGCTGCCTCGCCCGGCAGATCGATGTTCGTCTTCTTTCCAAAACCTAAACCAACCTCATAGTTATAGAAGATTTCTTTGCCTTCACTTGCTACTATCTTCATAAGTGCATCGTTACAGGAATGCATCAGGGCTTCTTCCAAGTTCAGTTCCCCATGACCCAATCTGTTACTACATTTGATCGGTTCGGGGTATCCCGGTACCATCTCACTTCCATCACAAATAAAGGTACTGTTATTGGAAACAAGATTTTCCTCCAATCCAGCAGCTATGGTTACCGGTTTAAAGGTAGAACCGGGTTCAAAGCCGTCGCTGATCGCGTAATTTCTCCAAAGCGCATTTAAGGCTTCCATCTTTTGTTCTTCCGTCATACTATCAATCTCTGACTGCGTATAGATACCTTCCAAGCTTCTAGGAGTATTTAAATTGTATTCCTGATTTGAAGCCATACCCAGGATATCACCATTGTTCGGATTCATAATGAGTATTCCTATGTTTTTACTCCCTATCTCCGTATTAAAATCAATAATATGCTTTTGAATGATGCGTTGCACATTGGCATCAATTGTACTGACAACATTATTACCATTCACCGCTTTTTTAACAATTCGCTCAATATCCAGTTCCGAGTTATAATAACCGTACTCTCTTCCATTGGTTCCATTCAGTACTTCATTATAGTATTCCTCAATACCCCAATAACCGGTATTATCCGCAGAAGTAAACCCGAGAATATCACAGGCCAAAGTATCATATGGGTAGGTTCTCACATATTCTTTATCAAACCATACACCAATGATGTCTTTATCCTTTGATTTTTCCTCGTCAAAGCTTTGAACAACATCATACTTTAAATCTTTTAACACTGTAACATAATGTCTATCCGGATTTTCTTGTAATATACTTTGCAGCTGCTCGGCATCCATACCAAATACTTTCTGAATGGCATTTATGGTGGGAGTGATATTTTCTTCATTGAGAAGAAGTAGCTTTGCATCAAGAATTAAACGATAACGCAGTTCACTCTGTGCAAGAACCGTCCCATTACGATCCATAATAGATCCTCTTTTGTAAGGCAGTACCGAGCTGACATAGGATTCTCTTGATAGTACTTGCTTCGCATATCGATCTCCATCAGTCTGCATGATATAGATCAACCTACCCATTAAACCAACTAACAACAGTGAAACAACACAAAATACAAGCAATAGATTTGCTTGCATTCGTGATGTGAATTTTTTAGTTGTTTTATCGTATGATTTTTCCATAGTGTCTTATCCTCTTTCACTGATGCATCGTCTATTCCGGAATATCTTCATACTGTCTAACATAATCTGCTTCACTGCTCTGATAAGAAATAACAGTGTTATTATTCGGATAAACCATCCCAAGCTCTTCTACAGCTACTTGGTATACATAATTCAAATCATAGGCTGTATTTACAAGATTATAAGCTGCATCATTCTCATTTGTCAACGTGGTTAAATCTTCCTCAAGTGTAATGATGGCCTTGTCCATCCGGCTGACATTATATTGTAATTTCAAGTAATCCACGCATACATACACGGTAGTAATGACCGCAATTGTAAGAACCAAAAAGGATGCCAGATTTACTCCGGATAAAGCTTTTGGCTGCCTACGTTCCTGTCTTCGGGGTGAGGGTATCTCATATTGCTGTTCCTCTCTCCTAATATCCGGCACTACGTTAAGTTTACGTGCAGTGTTTCCCTCAATATAGCTTGTCCTCATATTATCATTATTGTATTGTCTCTTTTTTGCCTCCATGCAAGAAACCCCTCTCTACAAGCCTTTTCTAGGATAAAACATTCTCGTATTTCTACGTTGATTTTCCATTCATTTAATTCTTTTCTTTTGCAGTAATGCAATTTATCTTTTTTCAAAAACCCTTAATTTCGCACTTTTTGATCTTTTATTGTATTCCAGCTCTTCTTGTGAAGGAAGAATAGGTTTTCTGGTAATTACCTTTCCTGATGATTCTTTGCCACATGCACAAACTGGAAAGCCCGGTGGACAGGTACAAGGATTTTCATTCGTCTTGAAACAGGATTTTACGATTCGGTCCTCCAGGGAATGAAAGGTTATAATGCATAATCTACCCTTTGGAGATAATAGATCAATCATATCCTGTAAGGTTCTTTTTAAAACCTCCAATTCCTGATTAAGCTCTATTCGAATCGCCTGAAATGTTCTTTTTGCAGGATGTCCGGTATTAATTCGAAGCTTCATCGGTATAGCCGCTTTAATTGCTTCAATTAGTTCGAAGGTGGTCTCAATCGGCTTTTCTTCTCTCATCCTAACAATATGCTTTGCGATGTTTTTTGCAAAATTATCTTCACCGTAATCTCTGATAATACGATATAGTTCCATTTCACTGTAGTGATTCACAATATCTTTCGCCGTCTTTGAATTACGTGTATCCATTCTCATATCCAGAGGTGCATCTTCCTTGTAGGAAAAGCCCCTTTCCGGGGTATCAAGCTGGTAGGAGGAAACTCCAAGATCAAGTAATATTCCATCTACTCGATCAACTGATAACGTCTTAAGCACCTGGCTGATCTCACTATAGTTACTATGAACGATGGTTACATTTTCTTTGAACTGAGCGAGTCTTTCTCCTGCTGCATTAATTGCTGCTTCATCCTGGTCAATACCGATTAATCTTCCGTTTGTTAACCTCTTGGCTATCTCAAAGGAATGTCCTCCGCCGCCTAAGGTTCCATCAACATAGATACCTTCCGGTTTTATGTTTAAATTCTCTATAGTTTCTTCTAACAATACTGACTTATGTTCAAATGCCATGTTTACCTCCAAGAATTCAATAAAATCGAATTCCTTTAGAAACTAATACCATACTGTGACATATGCTCTGCTATTGCATCAACATCATCATAATTGTTATTATTTTCCCAACGTTCTTTGCTCCAGATTTCAATTTTATTAAGTACTCCGACAAATACAATGTCCTTATCTAATCCTGCACTCTCACGTAGCTTTGCAGGTATTAATATTCTTCCCTGCTTATCTACCTCGCATTCAGCGGCTTTTGCCATAAAATAACGTTGCAGGCGTCTTGCCTCCCCTGTTCCCGGAAGTTTATTCAGTTCCTCTATGAATCTCAGCCATTCATTTTTTGGGTATACAAATAGACAACCATCCAGACCCAGGGTTATGTAGAACAAATCCCCTAAATCTTCCCTGAATTTTGATGGAATGATGATTCTTCCTTTTGTATCAATCGAATGATCGAACTCACCCATAAACATATAGCTGCACCCTCTTTATCTTGCGCTCTATGGTGTTTCAAAGAAGCTCGTCCCACTTTCATGGCTTTTTACTCCACTTTCCACCACTTTGCTCCACTCATGAGTTAATTCTATATTAAAAATGGGAATTAATCAAGTGTGAAATCAAAAAAAAAAGCACAGAAACCCTTATAATTATTGGTCTTCCGAGCCTTTTTGTCATTCAATTACAATATATTGTATTTAAATTAAAAATCGAACAAATTATGTCAATATGTAGTCAAATAATAAAGGGTGTAGGAAATAAGTCCTGCACCCCTTAGATGGTTTGTAAAAATACTATTTAGTTGTTTCATATTTACTTATTTATTTTAGTGACCGCTTTTTTTCGTTTTATAATCAGCATAATGATGGCTGCGACCACAATGAATGCTGATAATACCTGTGATACCGCAAAGGGGGTTCCCCATAGAAATAACTGATCTGTTCTTAAGCCTTCCATCCACACTCTACCAAGTCCATATCCTGCAAGATAAAGCAGCATAACTTCACCATCAAATTTTTTATGTTTCGTATATAAGATCAAAATGATTAATAGACATAGGTTCCATAAGGCTTCATATAAAAAGGTCGGATGAACCTGAATATACTCAACACCATCCACGGTTACAATATTATTCCTGATCTCCATAATTCGATTCAAAGCACCAGTTTTACCGGCATAAATGTCCTTGAGCTGTAAGACAGAGGTGGATGCACGGAATTCATAGGATACATCTCTTCGATCGAGCTGCATTGCAAAAAGACCATTGGTATATTTTCCGAAAGCTTCTCTGTTAAAAAAGTTTCCCCATCGCCCAATAATCTGACCGGTAATTAAACCGATACAGCCTGTATCTGCCAGTAACCAGAAAGAATACTTCTTGATTCGGGTGTAAATAACAGCTGTTAATACTGCTCCAATAATTCCCCCGTAAATAGCCAATCCTCCGGACCGTAAATTAAAGATAGAAAGTGGATTATTTGCAAATTCTTCTTCCCAAGTAAAGACCACATAATACAATCTAGCCCCTATCACAGAGACAGCTATTGCAATTAAGGCAAAATCCAGATATATTTCAGCGTTCTGTCCGGTTCTCTTTGCCATCCATTCAGCAACCAGCCACCCCATTAACATTCCAAGTCCAATCACAATACCATAAAACGTAATGGTGAATCCGAATATATCAATACCGGAGGCAACATTTTGAAGTTCTATATTTAAATTAGGAAAATTAATATTGGTATTTAAAGCATACAGCAAATTTACCACCGCTTTCCTTATACGTTAAAACGGAATAAAATCACATCTCCGTCCTGTACTACATATTCCTTACCTTCTGATCTTACCAGACCTTTTTCTTTTGCCGCATTATAATTACCACATTCAACAAGATTTTGATAGTTCACGATTTCGGCACGGATAAATCCACGTTCAAAATCACTGTGTATTTTACCGGCTGCCCCAGGTGCTTTCGTACCAACTTTAATCGTCCAAGCTTTCGTCTCTTTGGGACCGGCCGTAAGGTAGCTGATTAATCCAAGTAAACGATAGCTTGCTGTAATCAACTTCTCTAAACCGGATTCCTTAAGCCCCAGATCTTCCAGGAACATCTTCTTTTCTTCTTCATCCAGTTCGGCAATCTCCTGCTCTATCTGAGCACAAATAACAAAAGCTTCTGAATGCTCATTGGCTGCAAATACACGTACTGCCTTAACATAGTCATTATTTTCTCCGTCATCAGCCAGATCATCTTCCTTAACGTTGGCTGCATAGATTACCGGTTTTGCTGTTAGCAGATTATATTGACTAAATAACTCCTGCTCTTCATCATCCTCTGTAGTAAATGCCTTCGCCATTTTTCCTTCTTCTAAGAAAGCCTTTAAGCGTTCCAGCATTTCTAGTTCCTTCGCAAGGGCTTTATCGTTCTTAGAACCCTTCGTAACCCTTGATATTCTTCTTTCCAATATCTCAAGGTCAGAAAAAATCAACTCTAAATTAATGGTCTCTATATCCCTTAATGGGTTAACATTGCCATCTACATGAATTACATTTGTATCGTCAAAGCAACGAACCACATGAACGATTGCATCTACCTCTCGTATGTTTGATAAAAATTGATTACCAAGTCCTTCACCTTTGGAGGCACCCTTTACCAGACCAGCGATATCAACAAATTCAATGGTAGCCGCAACCACCTTTTCCGAGTGATATAAATCTCCAAGTACCTTTAGTCGTTCATCCGGTACCGGAACTATTCCGATATTAGGATCAATCGTACAAAACGGATAATTAGCAGATTCTGCCCCCGCCTTAGTTAATGAATTAAACAATGTGCTCTTACCTACATTGGGTAAGCCTACGATACCAAGTTTCATTTGTGTTTTCCTTCCTTATACCATTAAGATTTCCTTAATAACAAATTCATTATAAATCATTTAATCCTTTGCTTCAATTACGATCAATACACCATGGGTAAATATAATCCAAGCTGTTTCTTCCTTAATTTCATTACTTATCCCTAAGCTGGTTCCAGAGGATAATGTAATATTATTCAGCGGATATTTAAAGCCCTTCAATGTCAGACCATTAACCTGCTCGGTATATGGGAGCAATGATACATAATCTCCGAATTGCTCTCTTTTTTCAACTTTAAAGCTTTCATTTCTCAAATAAATTTTATTATTTGGATCTATAATACATACATTAATCTTTAATTGCATTGGTCGCAATAACAGATGAATATTGGCCAGTACATGATCGAGCCTGCTACCAGTTGCACCAATGATATCAATTGCAGTTGCATTATTCTTTAAAGCAAGCTCAATTGCAATCTCTGTATCTGTTTTATCCTTTTCTGTCGGAAAAGTTTCGATTGGAGTTGACGTATCACGGTATTTTCTTAATACTGCTTCCGAGACAGAATCAAAATCTCCCACAATATAATCCAATGCAATACCTAATCGGTCTGCAGCAATTAACCCATGATCAGCTGCTATCATCATCGAATAATGTTCCGTCGCTATGCGTTCTGACAGAAAGGAATCTTCTATTTTACCACCGGTAAGAATTAAAACTTTATTTTCCTTATTCATCATAGTCTCTTCACCTTATTATATCATAACTTCCATCTAAGTATGGTCAATCCATTCCCTGTAATATAACTTATGATCGGATGAATCATCGAATCCGCGACCTCTATTCTTGTTTATGACCGGTATTTCTGTTGTAAAGAGGACTATCTAACAGAATTATATTTAAGAAATTCTTTTTTAAACTCACTGATATTATCTTGTATATTTCCCTTAAATATAGAAGTTCCGGCCACAATCACATTTGCACCCGCTTCCAATACTTCTGTAACATTCGATGTGGTAATACCACCATCAACTTCAATATCAAAAGATGCCCCTGAGGCAAGAGCCATATTCTTTAAATCCTTTATTTTTTGCAAAGTATTCGTAATAAAGGTCTGCCCTCCATAACCAGGGTTCACCGTCATAATCAATACCATATCTACTTCATCCAAAATATAATTTAGTGTATCAATCGGAGTTTCCGGATTCAAAGAAACTGAAGCCTTTAAACCTAACTCTTTAATTTTTGAAAGCGTTCTGTGTAGATGAGTACAAGCTTCCGCATGTACGGTAATAATATCTGCTCCGGCCTTCTTAAAATCCTCCAGGTAACGCATCGGTTCTTGAACCATTAAATGAACATCAAAAATAAGCTTCGAATTCTTTCTTATCGAAGCTATCACTGGCATGCCAAAACTTATACTGGGAACAAACATACCGTCCATAACATCAATATGAAGGTATTCGGCTCCCCCTTGTTCAAGAAGACCGATTTGCTCCCCCAGTATATTAAAATCTGCCGCAAGTATAGATGGAGCAAGTTTTATCATAATAAAACCAAGCCTTTCCAGTAGAAAGTTCACAACAACTTCAAGCTAATCACTATGAACTTACTACACTATTATTGTGCTCAGAAATCAGATATAAGACAATCTATTTGAATGAACTAAATTCACTTTATTCTATGTTAATCCGATATTAACAAAAAACATCTTAGTATCGTTTCTGATTTTTTAATTCTTCATATAAAACTATATAATTATCATATCTGATTTGACTGATTTTTCTATCTTTTACCGCTTGTTTCACGGCACATCCCGGTTCATTTATATGATTGCAGCCAATAAATCGGCATTCTATCTCATACTCCTGAAACTCTACAAAATAATTCTTCAGTTCCTCCCTTTCTATCTCATTGATATAAAGAGAACTGAATCCGGGTGTGTCCATAACATAGGTGTCCTGTTCAATATAAATTAATTCAGAATGTCTGGTAGTATGCTTACCACGCTTAATCTTTTCGCTAACTACTCCTGTTTCCATCTTTGCTTCCGGTTGAATTATATTAATAAAGGTTGATTTTCCAACTCCGGAGGGTCCTGCCAGAACAGTTGTTTTTCCTTTTAGTAGTTCGTATAGCATTATGATTCCATCGTTTTGTAGCATGCTGGTAAACAACACCTTATAACCACATCTCTTGTAAGTCACTTTTAATAAGGATATCTCCTCTTCCGAAACGATATCCATTTTATTAAAACAAACAATAGTATCAACTTTTTGTTTTTGCATCATAATCAAAAAGCGATCCAGTAAATTCAAATTAGGATTAGGCTCTGCTGCTGCAAATACCACCATTGCCTGATCAATATTAGCAACAGCAGGCCTTATTAATTCATTTTTTCTTGAGTAAATATCAACAATGGTACCATTGCCTTCCGGTTGATCCTCGGTACTGATCTCTACATCATCACCAACGAGCGGTTTGATTTTTTGATTACGAAATAATCCCTTCGCTTTACACTCATAAATCATCTTTTCCTCAGGTGTATGAACATAGTAAAATCCTGCTATACCTTTAATAATCTTTCCCTTC
Organism: Bacillota bacterium; assembly: GCA_023414875.1. Lineage (GTDB taxonomy): Bacteria > Bacillota > Clostridia > Lachnospirales > Lachnospiraceae > Mobilitalea. Next base: position 183,459 of record JAEZMV010000016.1, read on the forward strand.
AAGCTATTCCTCCACAGGTTGAAAATCTACATTCCAGGTTGTTGCTTCTGTATCACCCGGTGCAACAAATAATTCACCGTTTATATACATTCTGACGGTACCTACAGACCCGCTGTCTGAATAAATATCATAATAAGGATATGGGAAATCCAAAGCAGTCAGATACCCTTCAAAAATATTCTCAGGAGTCTTTCCTTCTTGCGTCATTTCAAGTATAATTTCAGCTTCCTCACCTTCATAGGATTCAAACGGATTGATATCAATGATAACGCTACCCATATAACTGGTAGGTACAGGAGGTCCTGTGCTGATACTGATATCAATAGCGGTACCTTTATCTACCATTGTTCCCATCGAATAATCCTGGGAGAATACTTTTCCCTCACCATATTTGTCAGATGATTCGTAATCTACGCTTCCTAATTCTAAACCGCTTTGATTTAATAAAGTCTTCGCTTCACTTTCTGTCTTACCCAACAAGTCTGGAACGGATACTTTTGACGGCCCATCACTGATAAATACCTGAACTGTATCTCCGACAAATACCGGTGCATCTCTATCCGGCAAAGTAGAGACAACACGGCCTTTTTCGATCTCATCACTTGGAACCAGTTTAGAATCCATCTTTAAGCCCTTTTCTGTCAGTTTAATTTTTGCATTTTCCTCAGTTAAGTTATGCAAATTAGGAACCTGAATCGTCTCAGGACCGGCACTGATGGTAAGGAGTACTGTTGAGCCTTTTGTATAATCATTACCCGCTTCCGGATACTGTTTCATTACTTCACCGGCGTCATATTCATCCGAATATTCTTCGTCCGAATAATCAATGAAGACATCCGGATCACTATTCTTAAGTGATGCGATTGCATCATCCTTAGTCAAACCTACTACATAAGGAACCTTGTAATTTTCACCGGCAGGATTAACAGGCAAAGTCGGTTTCGCTCCTTCAGTAGGTGCTACTGTAACTTCAGGGCCTGGTTTTGGATCATTACCACCATCGTTATTCTTAACTAAGAACCAAGCAACAATTACAATAATTACAATACCAAGGATAACAGCGGCAACGATACTGCCGACCAGGAAAAATTTCTCTACCTTAGTATCAACGGTATCTAAATCTTCTTCCTCATCATCTTTTCCTTTTGATGGGTGTAAATTCTTGGTAGGACGTATGTCATCTTCATCAAGATAAGTACCACTCTTAATTTTTCCCAAATCATCAGAAATATTTATGGTTGGGGAATCAGATGCAACAAATGCCGGAATTTGTACGAAGTCTCCATCCGGATTTGAAATAGCCCTTTTTAAGTCTGATATTAATTCGGACGCGGAATGATATCTTCTTTCCGGCCTTTTCTGCATACATTTTTGAACGATTTTATCTACACTTACCGGAATATCAGGATCAAGCTCTCGAAGTGGCATTGCTTCTCCTTGAATGTGCAGCAATGCAACCGATACCGTGTTATCACCGGCAAACGGAACCTTCCCGGAAAGCATCTCATATAGAGTTACACCCAGGGAATAAATATCACTCTTTTCATCACTATATCCGCCTCTTGCTTGCTCCGGTGACAGATAATGTACTGATCCCATCGCATTGGAGGTTATGGTATTGGAATTCGTTGCTTTTGCAATACCAAAGTCTGTTACTTTTACCTTACCATCTTTTGAAATAATTATGTTCTGGGGTTTAATATCCCTATGGATTATGTGATTGTCATGAGCTGCTTCCATGCCCTGAGCAATCTGAATACCGATACCAACTGCTTCTTTAACTTCAAGCTTACCTTTTCTTTCAATGAATCGCTTCAGGGTAATTCCCTCAACCAATTCCATTACGATAAAATGCAAACCACTATCGTCACCCACATCATAAACGTTAACAATGTTTGGATGTGATAAACCAGCGGCTGATTGAGCTTCTCCTCTGAATTTATTAACAAAACTTTTATCGCTTGAATATTCTGTCTTTAATACCTTTATCGCTACAAAACGACTAAGCCTTTGATCTTTGGCCTTATATACATCAGCCATTCCACCTGTACCTACTTTATCAACAATTTCATAGCGATCGCTGATAAGCATACCGGGTCTTAACATTTTTGGTCACCTCTTTTTCATTCTTTAAAATACGATGTCCGTTAAGACATCTTATTACTTTCGAAGAAATTCAATCTGTAATTCCAATGGAATTCATTTTGGTTTTCTTCCTTAGAAATTGACTACTTACAATTTCACACTTTAATTATAATGATTGTTATGTTGTCTTTTCCACCATTCTGATTTGCATGCTCAACTAACATTTCTGCAGTCGCTTCCAAATCATCATTCTCTCTGATGATACGTCCAATTGTCTCGTCTTCCAACATATTTGTCAGACCGTCCGAACACATAAGTACTGTATCTCCTTCTTCCAAGGTCACTTCAAAAAAGTCAGGTTCCACAGTTTCGTTGGCACCGATTGCCCTGGTAATTATGTTCTTATTTGGATGAACTCTGGCCTCATTGCGGTCCAGTTCTCCGGTTCTTACCATAGCTTCAACTAAGCTGTGATCTTCGGTAATTTGTGTCATTTCTTTACCAACCACATACAGCCTGCTATCACCGATATTAGCGACATACATTTCCTTTTCAAATATAGTAGCTACTACAAAAGTAGTCCCCATACCCTCTAATTCAATCTGCTCTTGTGCTTTACTTCGCAACATCTCATTTGTTTCTTTTAAAGCAGCTTCTATTGAAGCAATTGGTGATATAAGATTAGTTTCTTCTATTCTTTGCTTAAAATACTCCACACAGAATCTTGAAGCATAGTCACCCGCATTATGTCCTCCCATACCATCCGCTACAATGAATAAATTCGGTAGCTTACCGATGGCAATATCACTGCAAAAGACATAATCCTGGTTTATCCTCCGTCGTTCTCCAATATCAGTAATTGAAAATGCTTTCAAGCCTGCACCTCCTTGCTCCCGCAATCTCTAAAGGCTATTTTTATCAATATAGCTCTTTCTCAATTGCCCACAGGCGGCATCAATATCTGCGCCCATTTCTCTTCTTATAGTAACATTAATTCTATTTTTTTCAAGTATATTTTTAAAATTTTGTATTTTTTTGATTTCCGTTTTCCTATAATTTCTTTCTTTGATTGGGTTTACAGGGATTAAATTAATGTGACAATTGATACCCTTTACTAGTCTAGAAAGCTCTTTCGCATGCTCTTCTTCATCATTAATACCATCTATAAGACTATACTCAAAGGTTAATCTTCTTCCAGTCTTTTCATAATAATAACAAAAAGCATCTAATACTTTTGAAAGTTCATATTTTGCAGCTACCGGCATTATCTGCTTCCGCACTTCATTATTAGGAGCATGCAGAGATAATGCCAATGTGATCGGCATGCCTTCCTCTGCAAAAGCCCTAATCTTATCCGGTATCCCACAGGTGGACACTGTAATATTTCTTGCACTGATATTGAGACCTTGTGCATCAGTAATTAATCTAAGAAATCTCATCAGGTAATCATAATTATCAAACGGCTCCCCTGTTCCCATAACGACTATGTTGGATACACGTTCTCCCGACAAGACCTGTATCCGATATATCTGATCCAGCATCTCTGAGGGAAGCAGATCTCGTTCCTTTCCACCAATGGTTGAGGCACAGAATTTACAACCCATGCGGCAACCAACCTGGGAGGAGATACAAACACTGTTTCCATGATGATACTTCATGAGAACACTTTCAATTACTCTATCATCCTTTAGACGAAATAGATATTTTATGGTTCCATCCGTTCCAGAATGAAGGGAATCAACTTCCTGTAACGGAGTCAATGGATATTTTTCTCTGAGGGTCTCCCGTAAATCCTTTGATAAATTTGTCATCTCATCATAGCTGGCCGCAAGCTTCACATGCAGCCATTCGTATATCTGTTTCGCACGAAAAGCCGGCAATCCAAGGCTCTTCAATGTCTCTGTCAATTCATTTAATGTTAAGGATTTTATATCTAAGTGATCCATCTTTTTACCATTCCCGCTTCCGTATTTTCATATGCTATAAGAACTATGGCCAATCATATCGAAGCCACTCCTATTTCTATTTGCAATATTTTCTAAACATAGAGTATTGTTCAAATTGGTTGTCCATCCGTTTTATTTATTAGACCTTCCTCTGCTTTTTTCGGTATCGTGATAAAAAGAAGCCATCTGTATTATGAATTCCCTGCAATAATTGCAGATAACCCTCTTTTGTTGTTTGACATTGTAATTTTTCAGGTATATAAGGATTCAGACTTTCTGCTTCAAAATCATAATGACTTAAAAACCAATCGCGATTACCTTGGTTTTCTTCTTTGTTCACAGTACAGGTACTATAGATCAGTACACCCCCCGGTCTCACATAGCTCTGAACAATATTCAAAATTAATCTTTGTAATTCTACCAGTTCTTTTTGTTGATTCTGTGTCAGCTTATATTTTATATCAGATTTCTTACCTATAACTCCCCATCCACTGCAGGGAAGATCGGCAATCACCACATCGGCAAGGTTAATAATATCCTCATCCTGCTTTGTTGCATCCCACACCTTGGTTTCCACATTATCAAAACCAAGACGTATTATATTTTCTTCAATCAGTTTAATTTTATAATCTGTTAAATCCCTGGCAGTTACCTTTTTTGCCTTCTCTGCTGCATGAAGGGCCTTACCGCCGGGTGCAGCACATACATCTACCACAAAATCATCTTCTCTGATGTCTGCCACCTCACATACCAGCATGGAACTAACGTCCTGTACTGAAAAGCAGCCTTCTCCAAATGTCTCAAACTTCTCAAGATAATCATAATCCTTTAATTTAAAGGCATAATTCAAATACTCACTTTCTTCAACTGTGACTCCCTCCTGAAGCAGTCTTTCTTTCAGCTTCTCAGGAGTTATCTTTTTACGATTACAGCGTATGGTTGTTTCCTTTTCCTTTATAGAAGCAGACAACATCTGTTCTACTGTATTAAAATCATATTGACTGATCAGTTCCGTAATCAGCCATTTGGGAAAGGAGTAGGTAACCTCAAGATAGAATACAGGGTCCTTCTCTTTATCGGGATAATTAATATTTGTTTTATTTCTTTCTATATTACGAAGAATACCGTTAACAAAACCGGAAAGTTTTGTGAAGCCTCTTTTCTTTGCTAATTTCACAGCCTCATTGCATACTGCGGAGGCAGGTACCTGATCCATGGAAAGAAGTTGATAGACACTCATTCGAAGTAAGTTGCGTATCAACGGCTTCATCTTACCCACCGGCAGGGTTGAGAATTTATTAATGATATAATCAAGTCTTAAATAGATTTTTATGGTGCCGGTAAATAACCGTGAGATAAATGCACGTTCCTGTTTTTCTAGGTGCTGATTTTTTTTTAAGGTATGACTAAGTACCGTATGGCTAAACTTATCCCCCTCAATAACTTCCATCAGCATATCAAGAACGATTTCCCTCGCATTTACGTTATCAGTCACGATTTCTTCCTCCACCAAATAAAATCACCAATCTTAACAGCTGTAGGATCGTAGCTGCTGCCGCTGCTACATAGGTAAGCGCCGCCGCATCCAGTACCTTCTTCGACTGTCTGAGTTCATCACCATACAAAATACCTGTCTCGCCCAGTCTTGCGATTGCTCTCTTCGATGCATTGAATTCTACCGGAAGCGTTACAAGTTGAAATAATACAGCTGCCGAAAATAGAATGATACCAAGAGTTATCAAAAATTGATTATAGCTCATAATTATACCAAGTATTATGATTGGCCAGGATGCCATAGAACCGATATTGGCTACCGGAACCAATGCACCTCTCAGCTTTAGCGGAACATAGGAGTGCTGATGCTGTATCGCATGCCCGCATTCGTGAGCTGCCACACCGATCGCCGCAAGAGAACTCTGTCCATAAACAGAATCAGATAAACGGAGTACCTTACTTCTTGGATCATAATGATCGCTCAAGTTACCCCGTATATGCTCGATACGTACATCATAAATACCGGCCTGATGGAGCAGACGCTCTGCTGCCTGTGCACCGGTAAGCCCTGACATGCTTCTTACACGGGAATACTTTGAAAATGTTGTTCTTACCTTTGCTGAAGCCGCCAGGGATAGAACCACACCGATTAAAACTAAAATATAGGTTGGATCAAAATAAAAACCATAACCAAACATATATCACACCTTCTTTCTAATATCTGCCCAAATCGTCATGTAAATCATCTGGTCAACAATAAGTTACAAATCACTATCAGCCCAGCTTTGTTCCTACCGGGATATGATAGCCACATAGAAAAGCTTCAACCGACATTCTTTTTTTACCTTCTAACTGCAATTCCCTTATCACAAGAACACCTGCACCGGTTTTAACGACAAAGGAATCCTTACGGATTTCAATAATTTCACCGGGAACTGCCTGCATATCACCACTCACATCTTCCACGGATGCCTGCCATAATTTCAGGGTCCTTCCATCCAAATAGGTAAATGCGCTCGGCCAGGGATTTAAGCCTCTGATTAGCCGTTCAATCTTTATAGCCGGTTGTGTAAAATTTATCTTCCCCATATCCTTATCAATCATTTTTACATAGGTTGCCTGATCATTATCCTGTGGAATTCTGACTGCAGTACCGTCTTCAATTTGCTTTAATGCTTTTATTAGCAAATCAGCACCCAGTACCGACATCTTATCGAACAAACTACCGCCCGTCTCCTCCGGAGTTATTGGAATTTTATCCATCAATATGATATCTCCGGTATCTATTCCTACTCCCATGTACATAATAGTAATACCGGTCTCTTCTTCTCCGTCGATAATGGAATACTGGATTGGTGCAGCTCCTCGATATTTTGGAAGGAGAGAACCATGAACATTGATGCAGCCATATTTCGGAATATCTAGGAATGCCTTAGGTAAGATCTGGCCAAACGCTGCCACGGCGATTGCATCCGGAGCCAACTCTGTAACCATATGCATAAATTCTTCTTCCTTCACCTTAATGGGTTGATAAACCGGAAGTCCATGTTCCAACGCAAGTTCTTTTACAGGAGAAAAGCTGAGGGTCTTCCCTCTGCCCTTTTGTTTATCCGGTTGTGTTACAACTCCGATAATATCATGATCGGATTGTATTAATTTTTTTAAAATTGTAGCCGCAAAATCGGGCGTACCCATAAACAGAACCTTCATTGACATCCGTCCTTCCTTATGCTTATTGTACCTCTTCTGTTGCAAATGTATTACGAAGCTCACCAATAGCCTGATCAACATATAATTTACCATCAAGATGATCAATCTCATGGCATAATGCTCTAGCTAGAAGCTCCGTACCTTCGATGGTATACTCTTCCATTTTTTCGTTAAGGGCTTTTACCTTCACATAATTCGGTCTGGTAACAGTTCCTACCTTGCCGGGAACGCTAAGGCATCCCTCATCTCCGGTTTGTTCACCATCACGATCTAAGATTACCGGATTAATTAAAATAATCGGATTGTCACCCTCCTCCGATATATCAATTACTACAACTCTTTTTAACACTCCCACCTGCGGAGCAGCAAGTCCGACTCCATTGGCATCATACATGGTATCAAGCATATCTTCGATTAATACAAGTAGCTTTTTATCAACCTCTTTTACTTCTTTGCTAACTTTATACAGTACTGAATCTCCTAACTCTCTAATATTTCTGATTGCCATCGCCATCATTCCTCTCTTATCACTTTCTATAACAAAAATCATATTTCTGAAAATAATTATCTTATAATATCATAAAGATATTCCTTACATCAACAAAATATCTTAAAAGAGTATAAACAATCCACAAATTTTACATTAAATATTAATAACTGCTCATCGGATCAAAATCAAACTGCAGATTACAACCTGCAAATTGTTCTGAATAACGGAAATATCCTTCCAGATAATTTTTGATGCCGATTAAAGTATCGTACTCATGGAATTTAATATAAATCACACGCCGGAATCTGTCATTCGCTTTCGCAATGGAAGCTGGGGCCGGACCGATCATTCCTGCCTGAATACTGTGCTCAGTAAGATATAGTTTTATTGCTTCACCCAGACGCTGTGCTGCTTTTCCTACCTGTTCCTCCTCCATTGCTGTAATTAACAGCAATAGGATATGGGCGGCTGGAGGATACTGCATCAGTCTGCGATATAGCATTTCCTGTTCAAAAAAGGCTTCATAATTTCCCTCTGCTGCCGTAAGTATGCTGTAGTGCTCCGGATGATAGGTCTGGATTACTACTTCTCCGGGTAGAGCATCTCTGCCGGCTCTTCCTGCTGCCTGACAAAGGAGCTGAAAGGTTCTCTCACTTGCTCTGAAGTCACCGGTGTATAAGGATAAATCTGCTGCTATAATCCCAACCAGAGTTACCTTTGGGAAATCATGCCCCTTAACTATCATCTGCGTACCTACCAGAATATCCGCCTTATGCTCCGAAAATGCGGCCAAAATAGAATCATGGCCACCTTTATTCTTAGTCGTATCGGTATCCATCCTTAGGACTCTTGCACCCGGAAACTCTCTGCGAACCAGCTCCTCCACCTTCTGCGTACCGGTTCCGAAGGCTGCTATATATTTAGAACCACATTCTGGACAGTTAGAAGGCTGTGTTTCCTCGTAACCACAATAATGGCATATCATTTTCCCATTATTATGTGAGGTTAGAGAAACGTCACAATGAGAGCATTTCATAACATATCCGCAGCTTCTGCAGGATACAAAACCGGAATAACCTCTCCGGTTAAGAAACAGCATAATCTGTTCCTTCTTATTTAAACGGTCTATGATTAATTCCTTCAGTTTTTCACTAAAGATTGATTTATTCTTTTTCTTTAACTCTTCTCGCAAATCTACAATCCAGACTGTCGAGGGCTGTGCTTCCTTCGCTCTTTTGTTTAAGGTATAAAGATGAAAAGCACCCTGTTTTGCTTTCACATAGGATTCTAGGGAGGGTGTTGCCGAACCGAGCACCACAGAGGCTTTGGTTAATTCTGCCCGTTTTATCGCCACCTGGACCGCATGATATTTTGGTGAGGTTTCGCTTTTGTAGCTCCCCTCATGCTCCTCATCGATAATGATCAGCCCTAAATTCTGAAACGGTGTAAATAGTGCCGATCTCGGCCCGATTATAATATCAATCTCACCGTTTCTTGCTCGAAGACTCTGATCATAGCGCTCTCCTTGGGACATCTTAGAATTCATAATCGAGATACGTTCACCAAACCGTTTGTAAAAGCGCTGTACTGTTTGATAAGTAAGCGCTATTTCAGGTATCAGTAGAATCACCTGTTTTCCTTTTGCAATTACGGAGGCAATCATCTCCATGTAAACCTCTGTTTTACCACTTCCTGTAATTCCATGAATCAGAGAAGTTACGCGATGTCCCTCCTCATATTCTTTAATAAATTGATCGACAATATACTGCTGTTCGTCATTTAGTAGGATTGCCTTATATGGCTCGTTTTGATTTTTAATTGGATTACGATAAATCTGCTCTGAGATTATCTTCATAACCCCTTGCTTCTCAAGTCCCTGAAGGGTTGTTCTTGGAATGTTTAGTTGATGAATGGCTACCTCATAGTCAAGAACACGCTCCTTAAGAAGTGCTTCCATCAGACGAAGCTTTGCCTTGTTATTCTTTCTTTGATATTCATAATAAAGCTGATTCGCCTGTTCCTGGCCGACAGCCAGCTCAATCGTTCTTTGTTCTTTTATCTTAACTGCCATTTTTACCGGAATCACTGTTTTTAGCGAATCATTCATCGTTCCGCCAAAGGTCTCCTTTATCCAGTAGGCCAGATAAATCAAATGACTTTCGATGACAGTAGCACCCTCTACTAGTTCCGATATTGGTTTAATCAATTCTTCCTTTAGCTTCGGCTCGTTCGAAATGCCAACGATATAACCATTTATACGTCGGTTTCCTTTACCAAAAGGGACGACAGCCAGAGCTCCGATGACCGCTTTATCACTAAGCTCCTCCGGAATGGCATACTGGTATGTCTTGTCTAGATTTTCATGAGAGATATCAATTATGATATCTGCATAGGTTTGATAAGACATAGGTCCTCCTTTGTTAGTCTGTGATCAGCTGCTTACTGGGTTATCTTCCCGCCAGGATGTCAGCGATTAATTCTCTCTCGTCCATGTGGTATTTGACACCTTTTATCTCTTGGTAGTCTTCATGCCCTTTTCCTGCGAGAACGATCACATCGCCTTCCTCGGCATGTTCAATACAGTATTTGATTGCTTCTTTGCGATCAATTATTTCTACGTATTTTCCGGGTCCACGTTTCACACCCTCTATAATATCATTCAGAATATCCTGTGGCTCCTCATTTCTGGGATTATCCGAGGTCGCAACCGTAAGATCAGCCATATTAGAGGACACTTCTCCCATCTCAAATCTTCTGTCCCTGGCGCGGTTACCACCACAACCAAATAAGCATACCAAACGCTTCGGGTTGTATTCTTTTAAGGTTGTAAGTAAGCTTCTTAAGCTCATAGCGTTATGGGCATAATCTATCATTAGGGTAAAACGATCCGAAACCGGAACCAATTCAACACGGCCTCTGACATTTACATTATCTAGGGCTTTTGTAATCTCCTCAGTATTAACTCCAAAATGCCTGCAAAGTGCAATAGCACAAAGAGAATTATAGACATTAAATCTGCCGGGAACATTCATCTCCACATCAAAATTCATGAGGCCCTCTACTCGGTAGGAAATTCCGAGAAATCCGGGACGGTCCACTAGCTTTATATTCGTTGCTCGGATGTCAGCTTCCTTTGAAAAACCAAAGGTTTCAACACTGCAGGTATGACCTTCCAGTATTTCCTCTGCATGGGAGTCATCGATATTAATCAAGCCCACCTTACATTGCTTGAATAATTTACTTTTGCATCGTAAGTAATCTTCAAAATCCTTGTGTTCCGCTCCTCCAATATGATCCGGCTCCAGATTGGTAAAAACACCATAATCAAAGGTAAAGCCGGCGAGACGGTTTAGCATAAGTCCCTGAGATGAAGCTTCCATCACCACGCATTCACAGCCGGCCTCTACCATATCAGCAAAGGTCCTTTGAATCACATAAGACTCCGGAGTTGTATGGCTGGCAGGGATGACCTGATCCCCAATGATTGTTTCAATCGTGCCGATTAAGCCCACCTTTTTACCGGTATTCTCTAAGATTGATTTCATCATATAGGTCGCTGTCGTCTTACCCTTGGTTCCGGTAACTCCGACAGTAGTCAGCTTATCGGCCGGATAGCCAAAATAAGCTGCTGACATATATGCCAGGGCAAGTCTAGAATCCTCAACCCTTATCACCGTGATACCCTCCGGTACGGCAACCTCTTTTTCCACTATGATTGCAGTTGCACCCTTATCGGCAACCTCACTTATATAATTATGCCCGTCTGTTACCGCTCCTGTGATACAGACAAACACGGAATCCTTCACTACCTTTCTTGAATCATATACTAATTCTGTGACAGAAATATGAATTTCTCCTTGTATACATGAATATTTAATCTTCTCCAACAATTGATCCAAATACATAGGATGCCCTCCTTAACCGTAACCGGTTATAATTTCTTCAAGTCGGCTCACACAAGAAAGCCTTACTTTTATTATATGTTATAAGCATTATTTCACATATATAATTATAGGCGAATTATCCTATTTGTAAAGAAAAAGATAGGATCCCGGAATATGCCAACCCGAACCCTATCTGTTACTTTTTTATATTTTTAATTAATATATACACTAACGTGTTGAAAGTATATATAAATGAGAATACTAGAGCATCGCCTTCTTATATTTCTTTTATTATTTACGCTTCTATCATAATTAGTACTATATTTTATAAGTTTAGCTCTATCACATCTAGTTGTTGGTTTTTTGATAAAATGTGAGCAGAAAAAAATTCTGCCCAACAAATTTTACACTGTATACTTTACAAAGGAAACACATCCATACTTATCACAGTTCATGAAACCCATTTTTTCGTAAAAGGCTTTTGTTTTAGGTTCATTATCAGTTAACAGGACTTTTTGATATACGTCCTTATATTTGTTCATCGCTTCTGTCATAAGTTTTGTACCAATGCCCAAATGCTGATAGGCTCTTAAGACAACGATGTCTTGTACATAAATAATTGAAAAACCATCACCTACAATACGTATTACTCCAAGTAGTTTTTCATTACACCAAGCAGTTATAATTAATAAGGAATTATCATACGCTTTTTGAAGCATATTGGTATTATTAGTATAATTACTTCACCCAACATCATTGTATAGATCTATTAAGTCATTTAGGCAAGGTATTACATTTTCTTTTAATTCAAAGTTCATCAAAATACTCCTTTCAAATATCGGATCTTTACTTATGATGAACACTACTTCTTAATTTAACCACTTTATTACCTCCTATTTCTTTATGATTTATATTACTAATACAAGAAATAGCATATGTTATTGCCTTGATAAGCAATAGATCGTGAAGCAGGAATTACCCTATAATATTATCTCCCCTATCAGATGGGTTACTGCTTTACCGCTAATCTCCACACGTTCTCCCTTGTTCTTACAATATAGAGACCCACCTCGTTTTGAAAGTTGTTTAGCTGTCATATTATCCTTAGAGAGTTTCTCACTCCAGAAGGGTATTAAAGTCGTATGGGAGGAACCGGTTACCGGGTCTTCCATTATCCCTGCGTTCGGAGCAAAGAATCTGGATACAAAATCACATTGGTCTCCTTTTGCTGTAACGATGAATCCAAATACCTGATCAATTTTTCCTAGAAGTGAAAAATCCGGACGTAATTCGGCAAGACTTTTCTCATCCTTGATAACTACAAGTAGGTCTCTTGCTATATGGGTCTCGAGAACCTGCACGCCTAAAGCCTGTTCTAACAAGTCAGGTTTTTCGCAAGGAACCGGCTTTCTGCTCGGGAAATCCATCGTAAACAAATCTCCCTCTCTGATAACGGTAAGAATACCGCTCATTGTATGAAATTCCACCCGTTTCATGGATGGATCAACATAATTCATAAGTACATAAGCACTACCTAAGGTGGCATGACCACAAAGATCAATTTCAACCTCCGGTGTAAACCATCTTAGATCATAATGGTCAACATTTTTAACTAAAAACGCCGTTTCTGCCAGATTATTCTCAAAGGCAATCTTTTGCATAATTTCATCCTCAAGCCATTCCTCTAATAAGCAGACCCCTGCCGGATTGCCACAAAAATGCTCTTCTGTAAATACATCAACCACATAGTATTTCATAATTACCTCCGCTCCACCAAATATAATACTTAAATATTAAGGTTTACTAGAAAATATTTCCGCAATTATATCACAGGTAATTATGAGATACAACGATTTTTTTGGAGGATTACCTATCGTGCCTTTTATTATTCCGCCTCCGTCAAGCCATATTCTTGTAAATTGCTGCAACAACTTTCTCTCTTGTGATAAGCGCAGTTACATCAGCATGTCCATTGTATATGTCCGTGTCTCTCTTGAATCCCAGACTTATCTTCGTACTGATTCTTTTAAAAACCGCTTAACTTATCTTTACTTAACATTATCCTATCGTATCCTTACCACCTACCAGATCAACATACGAAAAGCCTGGCAGGCTATTCTTCATAATCTCCGCGACAAGATTATACCAACTGATACATTTATTAAGGATAATCGCATCCCCAGTGATTACATTCTCAAGCTTTTCTAGGATAGCATCGGCATTATTCACCAGTTCTACTGAGACCTGATAAGCATATTGCGATAATATCTCTATGAGCTTCAGCTTCAACCGCCCGGTATTAGATACCGGCGCATCAAGATAGAAGGTCACCTCATCCACCCTAAGTTTAGCCAAATGATCTCCGATCAACCGGATTGCTTCCTCGGTTGCATCAATTAAGCGGTAGGTTCCACGTAGTCCTGCCAAATCCCTTATTGTCTCATCCATGCATTGGATTAGGATACCTTCTGACATAGCAACTTCCAATGTAATGATTACATTTAAACCATCAATAAAAACCTTCTTCCCTAAGGTATCTTTGGTCAGCTGCCTGCTTCTACGTGATTGAAGAACCTCCTTCATCGAGGTAGCTCTGACCACAGCTAATCTCTGCCGCTCCGATAGCATATAATGATTACCGACAAAGGTTGAGGCGTTTTTAATCGGATATCCACGTTCCAGAAGATAAAGAATATCCTGCTGTGCCTTACGAAGCAGGATCTGACTTTCCTTATTGAATTCCTTTTCATCTGTTGGTATAAATCCACGACGGCTATCTGACATTACGACTACCTCCAGCATTGTCTATTGCATATATATACTAGACATATCCCTATTTTTGATTTATAATATTTGCATTAAATAGGAAACATTATACATCACCTCGGATTATATGAAGATTGTCAAAGAAAATAAGTAGTATAACTATGCTACACAGCATACAACTTGAAAGCGGAAATTGAACCGGTTATGCCTATACAAATTTCTGAAAATATTTGAAAGCGATGAGAAAACTTATAATATATTAAAATGAAAATTGAAAATGAAAGGGAAACGAATGAAAAAAGAAAGAAATGATTTAGTAATATTTTTTGTAGGTATTATTATGTTAACAGCCGGTTTATATTGGTTTACCTCCAGTGTAACAGTAACCACTGGATTCTACTCTTGGCATCTTTTCGGAATAAGCATGGGCGGTCTTACTGTTGTCCCATTTATTATTGGAATCTGCTGGATATTTGCCGATCCAAATTCTTTAGGTGCAAAGATTGTAACTGGCCTTGGCATCGTAGTAATCTTAGCATCTATTATTGCAAGTACACATTTTATATTTCGCAGCAGAAATCTTTATGAATATTTAGTAATGCTTGTTTTAATATGCGGAGGCGCAGTGTTAACTTTAAAAGTTCTTTTAGCAAAGCCAAGCAAGCAAGCGGAGTTGAAAAAGGAATTAGACAAAAAATCAGCAGATTACGATCAAATAATGAAAGAATTGGACGAGTTGAAAAGGAAAATGCCATAGAATAATAGTTTAAGAAAAGATAGTTATCCTCTTGCACCTAAACTGTAGGATAACTATCTTCATTTGGAAATCAACATAAGCCACTGAGTGTCTTTGATAAAATTAATACCTAAATCCTAAAGTATGGCATCTTAATTTGTCTGCATTTCTCATAAATTACTCCGATAGTATTTTCATTGCATCGTCTCAATATGTACAGTTATTACTCTTTCTTCCATTTTTAATTTAATTTTATTTCGTCTCTTATTTCATGACAGCTATTTGCTTTTTATCATGAATCAAACAATACTTGAGGAGATTTCCTCCAACTTCTTAAATAAGAGTTTATCGGATTCATATAAATTTTTATCTTTACCGTATCTTTCCTTATTTCTTTCAAAAAGTGCATTTAAATCATCGCTTTTGTATTTTCGCTTTTTATTATCTAGTCTTGCATATTCCCAACGTAAATAGTCATAAGCATTTTGAATCTGCATATCTTCCTCCCCTCCATATCAGCCCTATAATTAATAATCATCAATTACTTAATTTTTCAAATATATATTTGTACTTTTCAATATTAACGTCCCAGTCTTCAACCACATAGGCGTCAGAGTTAAACTTATCATGATTTCCTTCACATGATAAGTAATTCATTTCTGCAATCCAGTCATCTTCATTTCTATGAATTATCTTGAAAGCAAATTTAGATGCGAAATTTCTTTCTCCCAATTTATTTACTTTCTTTCCCTCATCATTCAATTCCATTACATAGTGGTATGCTTCATATCCACCGTCTTTGTATGTTTCATGGAACGATTCTTTAAAATCATAATATTTATCGATAATATCGAAGGGTATGTAATCACAAATCATCTTCATAACATTATCAAGTTCAAGATATTCTTTTTTCTCAATGTCTGAAAGGTTAATTGTAATATTTGTGATAATATCATTATCTTCATCTCCAGTAGTAACCAGCAGTAAAGCATCTTCGTTATAGATTGTTAATCTTGCATTTACTACTTTAACCTTATCATATCCCTTCCAGAAGCTCTTTGCAGCACTGTAATCTCCATAAAATTTAGGATGATCCTTCAATGTCAATAGCTCTACATAAGATAAGTCTTTATCTACAATTTCATTTGCCACAGTGTCTGTACTATTATCATTATCAGAACTTAAAGCAGAACTTATCACAATAACCCATATAATAATGAATACCATTAAAAAGATAACAGGTAATTTACTTTTCTTTTTTGATTGTAATTGTAAAATAGATTGGGGTGCAGCTTGCACTTTCCGTCTATTTATTAAGTCAGCTCCACAATCGGGGCAATACATTGCGAATGTCTTCTTACCGCAGTTAAAACATACTCTAGGTTTAGTTCCTATTATTAAGCCACAAGAAGGGCACTTAATACCCAGATAAATTGTTCCGCAATTATTGCAAATATTCTTGAACTCTTTTGATCCACAACCATCGCATTGTTTAATATCATCGCTTACTATTGCTCCACAAAATTCACATATTTTCATTTTATCTACCCTTTACAATTGATAATATTATAATATAACAAATTTCACCATATAACAATATAATTACATAATGTTTCCATATGATTTGCTCAAACGTAAAAATATTGACTGTTTTTACGGTGCTATCTGTCATATTATACTTGACAGCTGTTTCCGTATTAGGGGACAATTATCTAATGATCATTTTCCAGGAGGAAGTACATATGAACTTAGTTGAAAATTTTAATGAAAAAGCTAAAGAAAAGATTGGTGATGTTTTTTCTGACACATCACATGAGGGAGATATCAAAAGACTTGGTATCCCGATATACCTATCAGGTTTTATTCTGGCACTAATGGGTGCGAACTATATTTTTAATTTTAAAGCTGGACTTCTTGCTATGATAGATGCTGATTATTATTCGGATTTTTTGTTTATTGTAAATGTAATATTTGATGTTTTACTATTTATATTTATTTCATCATCTGTATTATGCATTGCAACATTCATTTTACATTGTTTATTTGATTTATTATCACGAAAAATAGTCTTGCTTGGAAAAACCTCATCTGTATTGAAAAAGCTTTCGCTTGGCTTTGATTACAGAGCAGATAATACCTATTCCTGGTTATTCTTCTTGTCTTATTAATGGCTGCTACTCAATCTGACAATATAATAAAAGATATTCTTCATATATTTAATCCTATCAAATACTTAGCTTATGTATCTTTACTACCAACAATTATATATACCTTTACAACTGTTGTTTCTTTAATTTATAGATTTGTTTCGAGACCTATATTACATGTAAAATAAAGAACATACCAACATTCTTTTTAAACAAGTAGGTGGATCGGCTATAATTAACTAGACAGAATTTTTAAGGGCATATATGATCTTCTTAATGAAGAAAGGATGATGCCCTATGTCTCAAAACAAAGAACCAACTAACGGATTTGGTGATACGGTTGATTATCTATACTTACTAACTCACTAGGGCAGTCTGAAGATTGCATTTGTACCAACCTTCATTCTTTCCCCATCCGTCCTTATGCAAATTGCTCCACTTTGAGTGGTAATAAACACTTTACTTTCTACAGCATTAAGCCTCTCAATCAGTTCCTCATGGGGATGCCCGTAGAAATTATCCTTACCGCAGGAGATCAAGCTATAGGTTGGCTGAATTAGCTGGAGGAATTCTTCCGCAGTTGAATTCCTCGATCCATGATGTGCAACCTTGAGTACATCGTAGTTTCCCTCCGGCGGCAGCCCATCATTATCCTCCTCCTTTTCAAGTATCTCCTGAACCATCCGCTCACCATCCTGCTCCAAGTCTCCTGTTAAGAGCATGTCAAAGTTACTATAGCGAACACTGAGAACTGTGGAATATGCATTGGCGGAAGTTGAAATATAATTTGCGAAGGGATGCAGACAATATATCTGTAGTAAATCGTCCTTTATGATATCACCGACTTTCATATAATGAAGCTTTATCTTCTGTTTTCTTGCTAAAACCTCCAATTCCAGATATGCCTCATCCTTATTCTGTATCGCCGGTAATACAAGGTTCTTTATCTTAATCTTCTTTCCAGCCATTAATTCCGTTAAACCACTGATATGGTCCTCGTCCGAGTGCGTCATTATGGCATAATCAATCGTATCGGTTCCTTGATATAATAAAAACGGCTGAAGGCGATTTACTCCCACCTTATATACATCAGAGCTCCCACCGTCTATCAGATAGGTGGTACCGTTATTACTTTCCATAAAGATTGCATCCCCCTGTCCAACATCTAACATCGTGATTTCAAGCCCGGAATTTCTTTGGGGCAGTATTAGTATTATCATTGAAAGAGCCAGAAGTGCAAGAGAATACTTTTTACAATATCTTCTCACTACCCATACGAACAGAAATATTAGCAGAAAGCACAGAAGCAATCGCAGTCGGTCAGGTCGGCCTACTGTTATCAAGTTGCCGGGTATGTCACTGCCCATCCTGCAGATCCACTCATAGAACTTTAAGATATAGTTCGCCCCACCGATCAAAAATATTCCAAGAGGCATGAATATTACTCCGACTATGACTGCCAGAATCGAGGTCAATGTAAGTATAGTAACAAATGGAAGAATGATAAGGTTAGTTATGGTACTGTATGTCGGTAACTGATAGTAAAAGTACAATACAAATGGAGTTGTAAATGCCTGAGCACTGACACTGATAAATATACTATTAACGACTAAGTTTTTTGTTGGAAATAGTGTATTTAAACAGGGAAGAAGGATTGCGATACCAAGAACCGCACCAAAGGATAATAAAAAACCCGCACTGAGAATTTGAAGAGGATTTTGCAGAAGAATAATGAGTGCGCTTAACGCTGTTGCAGAAAGCATATCATAGGTTTTTCCAATTAAGGTGGAAAGAAGGATTATGGTCATCATGACAACGGCACGATTCGTTGATACGCTGAAATTCGTCAAGACTCCATAGCTATAGATAAAAAAGATAGAACAAGCTGTGGCAGGTACAATCGGTAGCTTTAATTTCCTTAGTAAACGAAACACAAACATACCGATCAGTGATATATGTAGGCCCGATATTGCGAGTAGATGTGAAATTCCATTTTCTTGATAAAGCTGTTTGATCTCCTCATTCAGAAGATACTTTTCACCGAGCAGCATTGCTATCAATGCTCCGGCTTCCTTCTCCGCTAGTATCGAAGAATAAACCCGTACTAATTTACTCTTTATCGTACCTAATAATCGATGAAATTCTGAGTATCCCGCATCCGTTATGTTAATCTGCTCGGCTTCCAGCTTAAAATCGATATTTTCAATTTGATAATATAGTTCTTCGTTGAATTGGCCAGGATTAGAGGGCCTTGAGAATTTTTGAAGCTTACCTTTCACGGTAATTTGATTACCAACAAGATAATTCGCTTTGTATGAATTATTTAGATATTCTTCGCCCTTATCATCGCCGGAGCAAAAGACAATCACATTTTCACATAAATAATAAGAATTTTCTGATAATGAGACCACATTATTGGTAACATAAAGGGCCTTACCCCATTGTTTTTCCACAATCATCGTTATTTTTCCGGTAAGCTCACAGGGGACTTCCTGTTCAAATGCTCCATATAGTGCGGGCTTTTTTAACTGTCCGCTCATCGACAAAAAGCCAAGAATTAAGAGTATCGGAAGACTCCATAAGAATTTATCCTTATGATTGATGATTTTATTTTTTATTCTGTACATGAGTAAATAAATCATCAGACAGAGAACAAGCATTAGAATCATTGTAAGATGGATTGATAGCAGCCTCTTAGCAAGAAACATTCCAAAGATGTATGCTGTAAGTATCCAAATCATCGGACGTTTAATCAAATTAGTATCCTCCGTTAAATTTGTTATAAAAATTGATATATGCATAGGGAAACATGGATATTAAGAACATAGTAAGAATATTTTAGAATGTACGCTTTAGAAATTCTTTATAATAGATAATATTCAATCAAGTTTTCAATAAGGATCTTAGATAAGAGATCTATGAGTCAATTAAATTTTAAATGATAATTATGTTTATTTTAACCTTTAGTATAATTTTTTACTTTAAAATATAATTCATGCTTTATTAATGTTTTAAGTTTTTAGTTTTTTGAATTAATAGCATCCAGAAAACTATTCATATGCTCTCTTGAGCTAAACCGAATCACTTTTTTGTCCGTATACTTTTCAAGTAAAATTTCAATCATTGGTTTGGTTTCATCTGGAAATCTAACAACAAAATTCAGTAAATCTTTTTCCTCCGCCTGGAGAGCCAATAACAATAATCTTCTTCATCAGATCACTCCTTATAAGATGAAATTATTAAAGTATTCTACGCAATACAATGTCAGTTCGCTCCAAAAAGATTAGTTTCCTTAGGGACAGCCCTTATGAAATAAGAATGCCCCTAGTTATTTTTTATTTTTCTTCCTTTATTAAGTCTAAATTTCGCTCAAAGGATATATCAAAAGCGGTATCCTCCCAGTATGATTTCACAACCTTATTGTTGATGGTAAATTGAACCTTACTAATATCCGGTAATTCTACTAATGTATTAACTACAGAATAAATTGCGATATCTGCATCGATATTCGGTAATTTTTCCAAGAACTTCTCGTTAAAATCAACATAACAGATACCTTCCTTCCTGTTTACGTCAAGCAGAATCGTACCTTTTGGAATTGTATCATACATTCCAATTTCGGTTGGGCCATTAATCAGCTGTTTAATTACCAGTTCTTCTATCGTTTCAGATCCGGCATAATTAATATCTGTACTATACCCAATCAGGGCATCCCCATCTTCATTGGCAAAATACAGTGTAGCCTTGTAATTAGTACTGGCTTCGGTGTTAAACACAAAGTCCTCCTCAGTCAATGAAAAATCCCCATTCGATGCCTGTTGTGGCTGACCATTAACATTAATTTGTATTATCTCAACCCTATTAATCTGGCTCAAGGTTTTTACTATTACCGCACGACATAGAACCTCATCGATTCCCGATAATTCACTATAGGAGGAATCAAAATTAACTATCAAGCTTCCGTTCTCATCGAGTTGATAATCCTTAATTGTAACCTTTTCCGGAAATGCGCTCTTGTAAACCATATTTTTTGGAGTCTTTTTCACCATATATAAAAGCTCTTCGATCTGCTCTTCCTTCTTCGTCCCAATCAGTTCGTATTTTTCACTAACAACTCCATTCGTCTTAGTATTTATATAATAGATGTTAACTGTTTTTCCATTGGCTTGATCCTTATTACCCCTACTGCAAGCTCCTAGCAGCACACATAGCAAAAGGACAAATATTAAAGCTATTCGTTTCTTCATAATTCCCTTCCGATCCGCCTTTCAAAACGGCCATGCTTTCATTACCATAGGTCTATACAACATAGTTCAACGGTATTCTAACATTAAAGGTCGTCCCTTCGTTTTCTTTACTGTAAACCTTGATTGCACCGCGATGCATCTGTATAACATTCTTTGTAATCGCTAAGCCCAGCCCGGTACCACCTGTTTCACGGGATCTGGCTTTATCAACACGATAAAAACGTTCAAAGATGAAATCCTGTGCTTCCTCCGGAATACCAATTCCTGAATCTGATACCTTGATAAAGAAGTATTTATGATCCGCATTTAGAGACACTCTAACCCAACCATCTTCAGTATTATACTTAATAGCATTTTCAATCAAATTAGAAAGGGCAAGGGATAATTTTACTTCATCAACCTCCGCGATTACCGGACGGAAGCTTTCATAAATCATCTCTATATTATTTTTCTTAGCTATCGGAGTAAGACGCCTAAGAATCAGCTCCAGCAGTTCATTAATATTAACTGCGGTAATATTCATATCACCGACTGTTTTGTCCAGCTTCACCAAGGATAAAAGATCGTTGATAATCTTGTTTTCTCTTTCGATTTCATCCGTAATATCCAGTAAAAATTCTCGGTAAAGTTCTATTGGAATGTCTTCCTGTGTCAGTAAGGAATCCGCCAATACCTTAATCGAAGTAATCGGTGTTTTTAATTCATGTGATACATTTGATACAAATTCTTGACGTGAATTTTCAAGCTTCTGCATCCGGTTAATCATATGGTTGAAGGAATCGGATATCTTCTCTATTTCATTATATCCTTTAATAGATACCCCTTCCTCCATATAGCCCTCCGTCATGTGATCAATTGAATTAACCACATTCGTCAGCGGCTTAGTTAGGACTCCGGAAAAATAGACCGCAAATACCACAATCAGTACCGCTAAGGTCACAGCAAAAAGAACCACTCTTTGCTCCATACTGTCACGAATGCTTTGTATGTCCTTCGACGAAAAGCTCATAATAATAGCACCCATAATCTCTTTCGTGTCATTATGGGTGACCGGGTAAGTCAATCTAATATAATGCGTTTTCCTGTTATGAACCGGGCTATTATTATATCCCTTTAGACATTGAATTACATCCTCAGAGATTAGAAATTTTCCATCTGCCAGCGAGTAAGTATCCTTGATTATATTAAGATTATTATTTACGATTATAATTCTTCCATGATAGATATCCGCTATTCTGGTAACCTCTGCCGAAATCAATGGGTCTTCTCCATCGGTCAGATATACCGAAGGTGATAACAGATTGGATAGCATATACCCTTGGTTCTGCAATACTTTTATTCTGTTATTAACCGCCTGATCTTCATAGGTATTTAATAATACATACGTAAAAAAGGAAAGCGGGACAACACCTAATACGATGAATACCAGAAGCAGGTATATTCTCATGCTGTTGAAAATTCTTAACTTAGTCTTGATTTTGGAAAAAATAACCTACACCCCATTTTGTATGTATAAATTTTGGCTCACTTGGATTACTCTCTATTTTTTCGCGCAGTCTACGAATGTGAACATCAACAGTCCTAACATCGCCCGGATAATCATAGCCCCAGACAATATTAAGAAGATTTTCACGGCTGTATACTTTATTCGGATTAAAAACAAGCAGTTCAAGTAAGTCAAATTCCTTTGCAGTTAAATTTACTTCCTTTCCGGAAATATAAACTCTTCTGTTTTCACAGTCAATCTTCATTTCACCGAAGGTAACAGTTTTCGAATCCGTATTATTCGCCACTGAATTTTTCGCACTGCGTCTCATGATAGCTTTAATTCTGGCTTTGACCTCCAGAATATTAAAGGGTTTTGTAATATAATCGTCAGCTCCGTATTCTAAGCCTAGGATTTTATCCATATCATCTCCCTTAGCAGTCAGCATGATAATAGGCATAGATGAAAACTCTCTTATTTGCTGGCATACTTCAAAACCGGATAGCTTCGGAAGCATTACATCCAGCAAAACCACATCATATTCCTTCTTTTTAGCTGCTTCAAGCGCTTCTTCACCGTCATATGCGCAGTCAACTTCCAGGCCGTCCTGTTCCAGGCTAAATCGTATTCCCTTTACAATCAACTTTTCATCATCTACCACGAGTACTCTCTTTGCCATTTTTATCACCTCATTAAAGTATAGTCACTATATCATAATTCAATCATTTATTCTGCAACAATATATGCTGAAATCTTACTAAAGAGCCCTTCTTTAATTCCCGGGATCTTCATCAGCTCTTCGATCGTTTTAAATGTTCCATTTGTAGTACGATACTCAATAATACTGTCAGCCTTTGCTTGCCCTATTCCAGGCAAATTCATTAATTCCTGTGAATCCGCCGTATTTATATTGACTAAAGTAGAGGTTTCTTCCTCTTTCTCCGTTACATTCTGGTCACCTTCCAGATATGCGGCAGTTGAAAGTCCTTCGACTTCCTCTTTTGTAGGAATGTAGATTCGTTGACCATCCATGACTTGCTGAGCCTGATTGACATAATCACCGGCAGCATCTTGTAACAGTCCACCGGATTGTTCAATTAGCTCACATAATCTTGCATCCGATTTCAGTTTATAAACGCCGGGGGTAGCTACCGCTCCGCAGATATGGACATAAATCACTGTATTTTTTTGGTCTGTGTCTATGATCGCTTCTGTTATTGAACCTGGAATATCCTGAGTGTTTAGCTTCCCTTTCGAAGCTTCCATTTCTAATGCTCCCTCTTTCTTACCAATTTCCTCCGAAACCAGAAGAGAAGCCGGATTGTCTTTCTGATATGCACAGCTATAGCAAATACCTGATATTACTATAAATCCGCAGGCTATTCCTGCTATTGTTAATTTACGTTTCATTATCATCTTCCTTTTCATAAAAGAAGACTTAAAAAGTACCCTCTATACTTTTTTGATAAGACAATCTTATTTTACATAATCTACACATCATTTACAATAGGAATTATAACTATAATTGCGATTTATTATAAGCAATTTTTCCGATCCCATTTAAAAACTATGATACCTGCAATGATTAGCAATAACCCTATCAATTTTTTCCATTCAAAAGGAACCTTCTCAGTTCCGCAGATTCCAAACGTCTCAATCAGATATGCTACAATCAGCTGCGCAGTAATGATAAACATATTAGCTACGGCAGGACCTAAGCTATCCACACTTTTTATAACTGTATAGGTTATAAAAGCTCCCATCACACCACCTAACAGCATATATTTATTATCAATTTTCATTAAAGCAGCAAAATTGCCCTGCCTGCCGGTAATAAACCAAGCCGCAAGACATACAATCAGAGCTGTAAACTGAACAAAGCTTGCTGCCACCCAAATGCTCGTTTGCTTTGTAACTCCTGTATTAAATACTCCCTGCGTACTCATCAAGGAGCCAGAAAGAATTGCTATAAGGATACCCCACATAGTAAATACACGCCTTTCATATGTTTTCAAAAGTTCCTTCTTAACATTTCCAACTTTGACTTTTCTATTCAGTGCACAGATAATAATTCGAAAAATGAGCTGTGCACCGGCGGATTTGATATACCGCTGGTACGACAGCCCCTGTGGTTTTTTATACTTCACTTAAACACTGTTCCAAAATCGAAATCATATGATCTACATCTTCTCTTTGAATAATCAAAGGTGGAACAAACCGGATAATATTGGCCCCGGCTGAAATTAGGATTAAACCCTTTTCCATGAATTTAGGTATTAAATCCTTTACCGGCATTTTAAATTCCAGACCCTGCATCAGACCCATTCCACGACGTTCCACGATGAAATCATACTTTTTAGCAACTTCATCAAGCTTTTCAATCAGATATGGAGCGATTTCCTTAACATGGTCAAGGATTTTCTTACTTTCATATAGGTCAAATACTTTATTTACAGCTGCGGTTACAAATGGATTTCCACCATAAGTGGTTCCATGATCACCGGGTTCAAAGGCTGAAGCCACCCTCTCTGTCGCAGCGAATGCTCCTACCGGAACACCGCAGCCAAGAGCCTTCGCACTTGTTAAAATATCCGGTGCTACACCAAACTGCTCATAGGAAAATAAGGTTCCGGTTCGTCCCATACCACATTGGATCTCATCAAAGATCAACAGAATATCATGTTCATCACACAATTTTCTTACTCCCTGAACAAATTCCTTCGTGGCCGGATAGAGTCCTCCTTCTCCCTGTACCGGTTCCATAATGATAGCACAGGTATTACTTTGTATAAGATCCTTCACACTGTCCAGATTATTAAATTCTGCAAATGCGACTCCTCCAATTAAGGGTTCAAAAGCTTCACGGTATTTCTTTGTTCCGGTGATGCTTAAGGCACCCATACTACGTCCATGGAAGGAATGGTTCATAGAGATAATCTGGCTATTTGAATTACCATTCTTTTTGTAATAATATTTTCTTGCCAGCTTTACCGCTCCCTCAATCGCTTCTGTTCCACTGCTGGTAAAAAATACCCGATCCATGCCTGTTGCATATAATAGTTTCTTTGCAGCCTCAATCGCAGGAGCATTATAGAACAAATTAGAGGTATGCAACAATTTATCAACTTGAGCTTTTAAAGCATCATTAAACTCTTTATTCCCGTATCCTAGAGCAAATACCGCGATTCCTGCAGCAAAGTCGAGATACTTTTTCCCATTGGTATCATACAGATAAACACCTTCGCCACGATCAAGTACAATATGATAGCGGCTATAGGTATGCATTAAGACTTTTTCAGCATCTTCGATTTGTTGTTTCATATGATATCCTCCTTACACAAAAGCTTCTATCTAGTTTGTTCTATCTTACCACTGTCTCATTTTCAAAAATACTTTCTTTATCAATAATTGCAGTACCAATACCTTTATTGGTAAAGAACTCTAACAATAAGCAATGCTCAATTCTTCCGTCCAAGATATGTACCCTTGAGACGCCGTTTCTGACTGCATCTACACAATTCTTTAATTTAGGAAGCATCCCTCCACCGATAAAACCGCTATCCAGTAACTCATCCGCTTTATCTAGCGTAAGTACCGAAATCAAGCTGCTCTTATCCTTGGGGTCCGCGTATACGCCCTCGATATCAGTCAGGAATACCAGCTTCTCTGCGCCGATAGCAGTTGCAACCGCACAAGCCGCATCATCAGCATTGATGTTATAATTCTGATAATCTTCGTCCAGACCAATTGGCGCAATGACCGGAACAAAATTGTTATCAATCAAAGTATTAATTAAATCTGCATTGACTTCTTTAATATTACCTACAAAGCCGATATCCTGACCGTTCACCGTTCTTTTTTCAACCTTTAAGGTACTTCCGTCCTTACCACTGATACCAACCGCTTTTACTCCAAGCTTCTCAACCATTTGAACCAGATTTTTATTTACTTTACCAAGAACCATTTCTGCTACTTCCATGGTTTGCGCATCGGTTACTCGAAGACCCTCTACAAATTTTGACTCATGACCAAGTAAACCGAGCCACTTCGTGATCTCCTTACCACCGCCATGTACAATAATCGGCTGCATACCTACAAGTTTTAGCAGAGCGACATCCTTAATCACATTTAACTGCAAGCCCTCATCAAGCATTGCGCTTCCACCATATTTAACAACAACCTTTTTATTATTAAACTTTTGTATATAAGGAAGTGCCTCTATCAGTGTTTGAGCCTTCATCAGTATTTGATCCATATGTTCCATTTTCTATTCCTTTCTGAGCTGCAATATTTTAGTTGTAAGCTTTAGCATTAAATGTTTATGATCTGTAATCCGCATTGATTTTTACATAGTCATAAGTTAAATCACAGCCCCATGCGGTTGCTGATGAACTTCCGGTTTTTAGGTCTGCGGTTGCTTTTACTTCCTTGCCGGAAAGGATCTTGGTTGCAAACTCTTCTGAATAATCCGTAGCCAAACCATTTTCCGCAAGCTTAAGTTTACCGTCTGAACTTTCGATATACAGATCAACTTTTTCCGGATCAAAGTTAACACCGGAGTAACCCATAGCGCAAAGGATACGTCCCCAATTTGCATCATTACCAAACACTGCTGTTTTTACAAGGCTGGAGGTTATTATGGATTTACTGAGAATTACTGCTTCCTCCTCTGTATTTGCACCAATCACTTGTACTTCTAATAATTTGGATGCCCCTTCGCCGTCTGCTGCCATCTTCTTTGCGAGGGTCGTTGTTACTGTATTTAAGGCCTGACAGAAGTTATCATAATCTGCATTTCTCTCAGTGATTTTTTTATTTCCGGCTAAGCCATTTGCCAGTACTAATAAGGAATCATTTGTTGAGGTATCACGATCCACGCTAATCATATTAAAGGAACGTTTTACATCAGCACTTAAAGCCTCCTGCAATAGCTCCTTACTGATAGCCAGGTCAGTCGTAACTACGCCCAGCAAGGTAGCCATATTCGGGTGAATCATTCCTGAGCCCTTTGCCATTCCTCCCACAATAACTTCCTTGCCATCCACCATAAAGCTAACTGCACATTCCTTGGAATAGGTGTCCGTTGTCATGATTGCCTCTGCAGCTAAGGTTCCTGCTGCATTACCCTCTTGCAAATCAGCAGCAAGCAGTTTTACACCTTTCTGGATCACATCAATTGGCATCTGCTTACCGATGACACCGGTTGATGCTGTATAAACTGCAGTTGTCGGTATATTCAATGCTTGCGCTACTGCCTTCGCCATTAACTCATTATTGATATCGCCCTCTACTCCTGTGCATGCATTTGCAACTCCGCTATTTAAAACAACCGCCTGAACAAATTCGCTTTCCTTGGTTATCTTCATATCCCATTTGACTGGTGCTGCCTTTACTACATTCGTTGTAAAGGTTCCTGCTCCAACTGCAGGTACGGTTGAATATACTAATGCCATATCTTTCCTTTGTTTTTTTATACCGGCATATACACCTGAAGCTTGAAATCCCTGTGCTGCTGTTACTCCGCCATCTATTATGTTCATATCAAATCCTCCATCCTTCTATATATAACATCTTTTATTTCAATCACTTATTATCTTTATTCATACTTAAATCGTAATAATTCAAATCCGCCCGCTTCGTCCATCCCAGGGAACTCCAGAACTTATTACCAGGTACATTTTCAGAATAACAAATCAGTGCTAACTTAGTTATCTTCTCTGATTTCATAGCTTCTGTCACATACTCTATGAGCTGCCTGCCGATGGACTTATGTCTGTAGTTATCATCCACACAAACATGGTATAAATATCCACGCCTACCATCATGGCCACTGAGTGCTACTCCGTTTATCTGCCCATCTGTCGTTGAGATAAAATTCGTATTCGGATTTCTAAGTAGAAACTGTTCAATTCCCTCTCTTGAGTCATCCATGCTTCTAAGCCCAACACCGGGTGTTCTTCTCCATAGTTCAAGTACCTCATCATAATCATTCATGGTAAAAAGCCGTATCATGAAATCATCACCTCCAAATTTGCCAATAAAACAAGTGTTTTAGCGGCTCTATTCACTCATCCAAAAAATAAGTATTCATAATTATACATCCAAACTAAATTTTATGCAATACTTAATTTAATTTTTTTATATCTATTCCATAGCCGAGTAAAGTCTCATAAATCTTAGCAATCGGGAAGCCCACCACATTATAATAATCACCGATTATTTCCTTAATATAGATACCAAACCAACCCTGTATTGCATAAGCCCCTGCTTTATCCATAGGTTCCCCATAAGCAATATAATCCCTGATCTGTTCAGTAGTCAAAGGCTGTACAACAACCTTCGTACATACAGCAAAGGAAATATGATGAACTTTATGATTGTTTCTTATTATAATACTGACTCCTGTATACACCTCATGAACATCATCAGAAATCATTTGAAGCATACGCTCTGCATCTGCTTTATCCTTCGGTTTTCCAAGTGCATGCTCTTTGTAAAACACCATCGTATCTGCTCCGATTATAATTACATCTTTATCCTCTATTTTATTATCGGAAAGCTTAGCAGCCACCGCTTCTGTTTTCAGTCTTGAAAGAGCCTGTACCATCTCGGAAGGCACGGTTTCTTCAACTTCCTCAATTACGTTTGCGGCTATAACAGTATAAGGAATTCCCATTGTTTCCATTATTTCTTTTCGTCTCGGTGATTCTGAAGCTAGTATGATGTGATACATGACTTTCATCCTTTCATAGGTTTTTATCTGTGCTTATCATTTCTATCTTTTCTTTTTACTATTCTTTCATATAGGATATATCCATCTATTTACCAGTAAAGGTATTATCTGGGTATATATACCTTTTCATTATAATCCATATTTTATATAAGTAAAGAGTTGAATATATTGCAATCAGCTAAATATCCTACCGTTTCTTCTATATAAATAAGAAATGCTTCTTGTAACTTTGAATGAATACGTATAAAATTATTATAGTTATTCTGCAATTTCTTACGGTTATATGAAACAGCCAAAAGAAATAATATGTATTTTTATACTTTTATTCATTTTTACTCTTGCATAATAATAAGATGTGTTGTATATTTAAACACATAAAAATGCATTCAGATACAAGAATGGGAAAAAATATATTTATTTTTACAATTACATCTTGATTTGTTCCATTACTTACTTGTATAGGAAAAATGAAATCTACATGTATATATATGTAACTAAAATGCAATTGTAAATGGATTAAAATCAGAACTTAATAATAGGAGGTAAATTAATATGAAAGAAAAAGTTATTCTTGCTTATTCCGGTGGTTTGGATACTACCGCTATCATCCCCTGGTTAAAGGAGAATTATGATTACGAAGTAGTCTGTGTCTGTATCGACGTAGGCCAAGGTAATGAGCTTGATGGATTAGAAGAAAGAGCAAAATTATCTGGAGCAACAAAATTATATATTGAAGATGTTGTAGAAGAGTTTGTTACTGATTATGTAATGCCTTGTGTAAAAGCAAATGCTGTTTATGAAAATAAATATCTGCTTGGAACCTCCATGGCTAGACCGGTTATTGCAAAAAGGTTGGTAGAAATCGCTAGAATCGAAGGTGCTACTGCAATTTGCCACGGTGCTACCGGCAAAGGTAATGATCAGGTTCGTTTTGAATTAACAATTAAGGCACTGGCTCCTGACCTTAAAATCATTGCTCCCTGGAGAATATGGACCATGTCCTCCCGTGAGGAAGAAATTGAATACTGCGAAAAGCATGGTATTCATTTACCTTTCTCCGTAGATAACAGCTATTCCCGTGATCGTAACCTCTGGCACATCAGCCATGAAGGTCTTGAACTAGAATTACCTTCCAACGCACCAAATTATGACCACTTATTAGTACTTGGTGTTTCTCCCGAGAAAGCTCCGGAGGAGGGTGTCACCTTAAGCTTATCCTTTGAAAAAGGCATTCCTACCGCATTAAACGGAAAGAATATGTCTCCAACGGATATTATCAAGGAGTTGAACGAAATTGGTGGCCAGCATGGTATTGGTATCGTGGATATCGTTGAGAATCGTGTTGTTGGTATGAAATCCCGTGGTGTTTATGAGACCCCCGGCGGTACCATCTTAATGGAAGCTCATATGCAGCTGGAAGAGTTAATCCTAGACCGCGCTACACTGACCGCAAAAAAAGAGGTTGGAAACCGCTTTGCAGATATCGTATATGAAGGAAAATGGTTTACTCCTTTAAGAGAAGCTTATCAGGCATTTATTGATGTTACTCAGGAATATGTAACCGGCGAAGTGAAGTTAAAATTATACAAGGGTAATATCATTAAGCAGGGAACCACATCTCCTTATTCCTTATATAATGAAAGCATTGCTTCCTTTACCACCGGTGATCTTTATAACCACCACGATGCAGAGGGCTTCATTAACCTATTTGGTTTATCCTTAAAGGTTCGTGCTATGAAGATGGCTTCCGTAGATCAGAAATAAATTTTATCATAATTTAAAACACTAGAATCAAAAAGGCTGTTGCAAAACTAATTCATAGTTTTGCAGCGGCCTTTCTCTTCTACAGATAAGCATTTAAGAACTCCTCTACTCTTCTTTCATATTCTTCCCCACTCTTCCAGTAGCTTTCAGCGTGTCTGGCTTTAGCAACAAGATAGATTGCCTTCTTAGTTTTTTTTGCTGCATACATCTGCTTAGACATATTCGGAGGAACCAGATTATCACATTTTCCATGAATAAATAGGATTGGTGTCTCGATCTGACTAACGATTTTTATCGGAGAAACATCCTTAAACCGAAAACCGGCTCTTAGGTAGGCAATACAGCTCTCAACAGGTATGATACATTTGGGGAGATGATAAAACTCCTTCATTTGATGACAGAGCAACAGTTTTAAATCAGAATATCCACAGTCAGAGATGGCGCACTTCACCCTTTGGTCTATCCCAAGATGCAGGATTACAGTAGCAGCTCCCATAGATTCTCCGTGGGTTACAATTCTACATTCACTGCCATATTGTTCATAGCACCAATCAACAAGCTTTTTCAAATCATACTTTTCAAAGTGACCCATTGTCGTAAAGGCTTTTCCACTCTGACCATGGTTTCTATGATCATACATCAATACAGTATAACCTAATTTTTGGAATAGCAGCGCATATTTTATGCTATCATATTTTGCACGTCCGAAGCCGTGACATAAAATAGCTATTTTTTTATTAACCTTATTAGCCGCCTCCATTAGTTCACAAGAAATCATGTAATCAAAATCAGACTTAATTGTAAAGTTCTTTTTCTCACTGTTCTCGTAAGCCTGCACATCAAAATGCTTCAGCTTAATTTCTCTTTTTAAACCCCTATCATAGGTTAGCATCCGTGGTTTCATGATTAAATTGGATAGGCACCAAAACCATTCGAAAAACCATATTACTAATAATTTAGTCAACTTATCACATCCCAATCTCTTCTCTTTAGAAAAATCATCTCCAAGTTGAATCAGGATTATGCTAGTATAAATAAACCAAAAAATTGCTAACTCTTTTCAACTGGAACAAAGCTATCAAAGATAAACAGTTCATAATAGCTTTGGCAGTTATCATAATCCCTTTGGGTCTGTATTGTCCAGGCAACGGTTTTCACCCGGTAAAGCTTTCTGCATATGGTAAAGGAAAGGTTATTCTTATAAACATGGTGATATGCAATAAAGTCGGGTTTCGTTAGAAAATTCATTAATAGATGTTTCATTATAAAATACTGTACCTTACTGCCATCCATTTTCTCTTTCGAAAAATCTGTTGCCAATTGCCCCCTGACAATCTTGGGATAATGCTTTTTATACCACATTAAGCCAAAAGGATTAAAGGATTGAATACAATAGGTTCCGGGATAATTCTTTAATACCCCGGATACGGCTTCACATAGTATATCTGCCATCCAACGTATCTTTAATTCAATAATCAGTGGGACTTTCCCATCCACCAGTTCCAATACCTCTCTTAATGTAGGTATCTTTTCCTTTGATCCAAACAGACTAAATTGATCCAATTCTTTATAATTATGCTCAGAGACCTTAAAATCAACATTACAGGCACGTTTTAGATTATAGTCATGTAATACGACCGGTACCATATCCTTGGTTAGCTGCACATCCAGCTCAATCCCATAGCCCTTCTCAACGGCAAGACGAAAGGCCGCCATCGTATTTTCCGGTGACTCTGAATGATTGTCATGTAGTCCACGATGTGCATAAAGCCAATCATCCAGCTTTTTACCCTCCGGATTACGTCTTAGCTTTGGCATGATGATAAATAAATACAGTCCAACGATTACAGTAATAAATATAATTATATTAATTAACATAGTAAAACTCCATCCTTTAATCTTCCGTATCAAAATTCTCCAGTAATGTAACTTTCTTCAGAGGCCTGGAATCACCATGCTTTACAAACAGCATAGTACAAAGAGATGCCAGTGAGAAAATAATCGCATACGGGAACAATGTACGATAAGATATATGCTCTAACAAGGCTCCCGATACGGTTGGTGTAACAATCTGTGCTGACATGGAAAATGCGTAATACATCCCTGTATATTTACCGATATCAGTTCCCTTACACATTTCAACAACCATAGGGTACGAGTTAACGCTAATAGCGGCCCAGCCGATACCTATAATCGCAAATACTATATTAACCTTATAAGTATAATCAACTAATAAGGCACCGCATAGATAGGAAAATGTCATCATCAGAATACCTATGATGATTGTCTTTTTTCTTCCTATCTTACTTGCAATGATACCAATTGGTATGTAACAGATAAGTGCAGCACCGGTAGCAATCAGCAGGGGCTTTGCAAAACCTCCGGCTTTAAAATTCCATACTACTTCGGCGTATCTGGAATAGGCGGTAGTAACTGCGTTATATGCAAAGAACCATAGGAAGATGGAAGCAAGAATGAAAAAAAAGCTCTTCCTGACCTCCCTTGGCATGTCTTTACCTTTATCTATCGTAGCAATACTTTCAGCTCCCGATGCTGTTGCTGTGGATGTTTCTGGAGTTACTTCCTCCATAACTTTCTTCATATCCACTGCGATCTTCTTCTCCTTAATTGTGAAGAATAGAATTAAAACTGCAACAATCATCAAGGTTGCTACTGCTAAAAATACTTTCATATAATTATTATGAGTATCCTTTTTAACTAATAACATGATAATCAATAAGGTATACACACTTCCAACCGCACCCATAAGGTTGATAATTGCATTCGCTTTACTTCTTAAGGGCTTCGGAGTAAGATCCGGCATAAGAGCTACCGTCGGAGAACGATATGAGCTCATAGCAATTAAAACGATACCTAGTAAAATTGAAAACAGAGTGAGGTTTTTTGCCCGGTCAGCAACCGGAAGAAAAATCATTGAGATAACTGCTAGTAAAGTTCCTCCGATGATAAAGGGTGTCCTTTTACCGATGGGTGTATTAATTTTATCTGATAATGCTCCGAATAACGGTAGCATAAATAATGCAAGGATATTATCAATCCCCATCACAAAACCGGTCTTCGTATCTGATAAATGAAACGTATTCTTCAGCATAAGGGGTACAAGGCTGTCATACATCTGCCAAAATGAGCATATTGATAAAAATGCGAGTCCAACAAAGAAAGTTCGTTTATAGTTTAATTTCATACTTTCTCCTCCATTCTGCCGTATCCTACGGGCAAAAACTTTCCTTACAGCCTGCCCATTAAGGCAGTCTTAATCATTACGGTTCGTAAAAACATAAGCTCCAATACCTACCGCTATCGTAAGGTTTAACGAATCTACATCCGGTGATTGGGGTATTATGATACTGGTACCCACCTCTAAATACGAAGAATCTAGTCCGGTTGCTTCATTACCAAATACCAGAGAATACAATTTAGCTTTGGGACAATCCTGTAGCGTTAGTGGCTTTTCTCCATCTAGCATAAAAGTAAAAATCTCATGCTGATTAAATTGATTTCTGTATTCCGAAAAAGATTGGAACTGATCAAAATTTAAACGAAATAAGGCGCCCATCGAGGACCTGACAGTTTTTGGATTGTATATATCGGCACCCGGCAAAATAATCGCAAGGTCATAAATTCCAAAACCGACTGCAGTACGCAAAATCGTACCGAGATTTCCCATGTTGCTGGGATTTACCAGAACAATATGCGGTTTGTCCGATCTAAGCTTACAGGTGTATTTATCAAAGACACCGGCAACATAGCAATTCTCTTTATCACTTATTTTTGCAATTAGTTTGTTATTAAACTCAAAGGATATCTTATTTTCTTCACATAATGTAATTAGATGTTCCTTATCAGTAAAGCTGGTATCCACGATTACCTTTCTTACCTGCTTCGGTTTTGCTTTTATCAACTCATAGGTTGGAAAGGCACCTAACGTATAAGAATAATCCGAATCTTTTTTATAGGGCTTTGTCTGTTGTTCATTATTAATAGCGGTTATCCTGTCATTCTTCATTATTTTCCTCCATAAAATCCGGTACTACAATGCAAAGAATTTGCTAAGCTTTTATATCATCGGACGCAGTTTCCTGTGATATGAATAAAGTCGTATCCTATTCTAATCTTTGATACGACTCTACTATAATTATACTTAATCTAAAATATGAAAGCAATCGCATTTATATACATTCTACCGTTATATTCCGACCTATTCTTACCAAAATCTGATTAATGAACCATAATTCCACAGCGTATCCTGATAAAAAATAAAAGCTTTATTACAAGCTCTTATTTCCCATGAAAACCAAAGCAAGCATACCTGGTCCGGTATGTGTTCCAATGATTGGTCCTATTTTTGAAATAATGATATCCTTCACCAGATTCTTACTGCGCACCAAGCCCTCCAGCTCCGTTGCCTGCTGTAAGTCATCCCCGTGAGCAATAATAATCGTCTGTGATGATATATCGACACCCTCTGTCTCCAATTTTGTTACAAGGAAATCCAATTCTGCCCTTGTACCTCTGATTTTAGAGATTACCGTCAGCTTACCCTGCTCATCCGTACTTAATACCGGCTTGATCTTAAGAGCTGTACCCACAAAAGCTTCAATTGAGGATAATCTTCCACCCCTCTTTAAATAGTACAGATCCTTTACCGTAAACCAATGGCGGGCATGTCTTTTATTATCTTCTACCCATTGTTTTAAGGAATCAATATCAAGTCCGTTTTTCTTTTGCATGGCAGCATTCAAGACTATAAGTCCTTCGCCAACAGAAGCACACAGCGAATCCACACTATAAATTTTGCGCTCCGGAAACTCTTCAATCAAATCTCGAATTACAATTTGAGAGGTATTGAAGGTTCCACTTAATCCTGAGGAAAAAGCTATATATAAAATATCAAGATCTTGTCTTAAAATTTCTCTAAAATAATCCATAAACACTGCCGGAGTTATCTGTGTTGTATGAGAAACCGCACCATTCTTTAACTTTCCATAAAACTCTTCAATTGTCAGCTCGCGTTCGTCAGGATAATGGGAATACTCAACATTATCAATATTTACACCCATTGGGATAACTTTAATTCCATATTCTTCAACAATACCGGACGGTAGATCGAGTGTTGCATCACTTACGATTACATATTCCCTCATTAGATTGCTCCTTTATATTCCATATTATCAAGTCCTCATTGATCTATAATAACATTTTATGATTCATTTTACAACGTTTATACTTAATAGCGCAACAACAATCCTTATAATATGTCATGATATAGGTCGACAACCCGATTGTTCCTCACACAAACAACTTGGCAATAATCATAACCAAAGGTATTGTAATTAAAGATAAAATCGTTGTCATTGCAAACAATTCGGAAGCATAGAGGTAATTCTTGTCGTATTTGATGGAAAACAAATTAATGGTTGCGGCTGTTGGACATGCTGCAGCAAGTACCGAGGTAAGGATGACTATTCTGGGAATATCAAACAACTGAAAAAGTAACAACATTGCTATCGGTACAAAAAGTAGCTTTAAAAATACTATATAATAGATTCTAAGCTTACCAAAAATTTTTATAAAGTTAGTTTGAGCTATGGTTACTCCTGCTACGAGCATAGCTAAGGGCGTATTCATATTAGCGATATAAGAAAGTGCTTCCACAGTAATGTCTGGAAGCAAGATCCGACAGATAAAGAAGAAAAAGCCTGATAAGGTAGCAATGATCGATGGTGATAAAAAGGCTTTTGTAATTGTTTTCTTATCACTTTTACCGGACATAGTAATCATACCATGGGTCCAAACTACCAGATTAAATATCGTCAAATATGCGGTCAGATAAAAGACCCCTTCACCTCCAAAAATACCGTTAACCAAAGGAATGCCGATAAATCCACAGTTGGAATATATCACTGCAAAGCGCTCAATAGTAATGTCTGCTTCGTGCTGCTTCTTTCTTATTACCAACCAGGATATTATAATTCCAAAGGCATGTGTTACAATAGCTAATAATAATGAAATTAGCAAACCTCTTAATAAAGATGCCTCATATTTTCTTTGATACGATACAAAAATAACAAATGGATTAACCAAATACAGAACCAGATCGGATAGCTTCTTATTCATGGGGTTATCTATCAATTTCGTTTTATAGCATACTATTCCAACCACTATGATAAAAAACATAATTATAATCTGATTAAATGCAGTAATTGCAAGTGACATAAGCTTCCTACTTTCTTTACAGGTTTTCAAACAGCAGCAGCATTCAACAATTTAGTCCTGAAAATCTCATCTTTATGCCTGCTGATATTTCATTATGCACTCTTTTGACATAACGTTCAAGTAGAAATTAACTGATATTATAAAATTCTTGATATTTCTGTCCAACCATGGTAGAATCTGAGTTAACTTTGATTACCTGTACTAAATGAGGGAGTAGTTTGCATACAATTAAGTATGTGACAAGTCAACATATTGATTTCTTCTAGGAAATCTGGCTTGCCTTAAAGAACGAGACTCATGTATGGTTGCTGTCCGACCATACATGAGCTTTATTTATGTTAAGCCAACCTATTTTTCAAATGTACTTTCTGAAATCATGTATTTAATACAGTAATTATCATGAAATATTATACCGGAAAGGAACTCATCATGGATTTTATTACTCTTATTCTGCTTGCACTCTGTCTATCCGCAGATGCATTTGCCGTAGCTGTAACGAACGGTATCTGTAGTTCTAAAGTATCGAAAAAGAATGCACTTACAACTGCTGTCACGTTTGGATTCTTTCAGGGTCTTATGCCCGTTTTAGGATTTACCTTGGGTAAAACCTTTTCCGAATTTGTCTGTCGCTATCAGCACTGGATTGCTTTATTATTACTTGGTGCCAT
The DNA here is from genome assembly GCA_023414875.1 of Bacillota bacterium. Classification (GTDB taxonomy): domain Bacteria; phylum Bacillota; class Clostridia; order Lachnospirales; family Lachnospiraceae; genus Mobilitalea. The sequence goes on from JAEZMV010000016.1 coordinate 221,852, forward strand.
CGGTGTTAATATGTTAATTGATGCGATAAAGGACTGTAAGAACCCCGACGCTCCCTCAGGAGAAAAAAACATATTTACCGCAAAAAATTTAGTGATGCAAGGTATTGCCACCAGCATTGATGCTCTGGCCGCCGGTGTCAGTTTAGCAGTATTAAAAATAAATATTTTCTCCTCTGCCATTCTTATTGCAACAATTACATTTTTTTGCTGTGGCCTGGGTATCTATATCGGAAAAAAATTTGGTAATTTATTAGGATTAAGGGCAAGATTTGTTGGAGGTATGATCTTATTGGTTCTTGGTCTGAAAATATTTGTGGAAGGTCAGTTTTTTTAATACGTTTAAAATATTGATGAAATACAGAGATTAATTTATATTGATAATTCATTCTGATTGTTAGATAATATTAATTAATCAATATTACCATGCATCTATAAAACGGTAATGCGTGAAAGGAGGAATTTAATGAGCTATGAAGCATGTTTTCATAAATTACCTACGCTTGAGACAAACCGTTTAATACTACGTCAAATTACGAATAGTGACTCCGATGGCAGAGATAGTCTGGAATTTATCAATGATTACAGTGTATATCGTTTTTGGGGATTATATGATGAAGCAAATGATAAAGACGGTCGACGCCGTCCTAATAAAAAGATCAAACTGGATTATCATTATAATGCAACGATGAAGGAATACCGAGCCGGACGTGAATTAACCTGGTTAATGGAATTAAAAGATACTCATAAAGTAATCGGAGAAATAGTTCTATACGATTTCCGACTTATGAAACAGACGGATATCGGTTATCGGATTAATAAGGACTACTGGGGTAAGGGGTATGCTCCGGAAGCTGGACAAGCAATGGTTAAGGTAGCTTTCGAGACCTTGGAATTAAGTAGAATTCAGCTACGTTGTTTTGCAAATAACAATGGTTCCATCCGGGTTGCAGAGAAACTCTGTTTCCGACAAGAGGGTCTGATTAAACAGGGTGCTATCTTAAATGTCATGACGGATTACTATATTTATGGATTACTTCGTGAAGAATACCTGGAACAACCTTATGAGGATTCCGTAGTTAAGATTTATCTATAATATATGTACAATTTATAGATTTAATAAGATTGGAGTGTCAATAGCCTCATAAATACCTTACATTCGTCGATTTACACATCAATCTATCAAAAAGATCGAAAGGAGCCATACTATGAAAGCATTGTTTATCGGTGGAACCGGTACGATCAGCACAGCCATCACTGAGCTAGCACCATTATGTGGAATTGAACTCTATTTATTAAATCGTGGGAATAATAGCTCTCTCGTTCCTGCCGGAGTTAAAGTAATCGAAGCTGATATTAATAGAGAAGAGGAAGTTCGAGAAAAACTGAAGGACCATACCTTTGATGTTGTTGCAGAGTTTATTGCATATGATACTGATGCTATCAAACGGGATATCCGATTATTCAGCAAAAAAACAAAGCAATACATTTTTATCAGCTCCGCTTCTGCTTATCAAAAACCCTTATCCAGTCCATTCATAACAGAGAGTACCCCTTTATATAACCCCTACTGGGAGTATTCCCGTAATAAGATAGCCTGTGAAGAGTATTTGATGGAGGAATACCGCAAAAATAATTTTCCAATCACAATCGTACGTCCCAGCCATACATATGGTAATAATAATGTACCTCTGGCTATCCATGGAAGAAACGGAAGCTATAGCGTGATCAACCGAATTAAAAATGGAAAGAAGGTTATAGTACATGGAGATGGGAATTCTCTTTGGACCTTAACTCATAATTCAGATTTTACAAAAGCTTTTATTGGTCTCATGGGTAATATTCATGCAATCGGAGAAGCCATTCATATCACCTCTGATGAGAGCCTCTCCTGGAATCAGATTTATGATATCATCGGAGCTGCTGTAGGTGTGAGACCTCAGGTTGTTCATATTCCCTCCGATACCCTTGCAAAAGCAAGTGAAGGGTTTATTGGCAGCCTGCTGGGTGATAAAGCCCATACCGTTATCTTTGACAATGCAAAGGTTAAGCGTCTCGTACCTGGCTTCCATGCTACCGTCCGTTTTGATCAGGGCGTAAGAACTACATTGGCATATATTGAAGCGCATCCAGAGCTGCAAAAACCCGATCCGGATTTTGATACCTGGACCGATCAGATGATCGCTGCCTATGAAGCATTTGGTAGCAATATTCCAACTTATTAATGGAGCTTTCTGTTAGCTAAAATACAATTAAGGAGCACATATGAAAAAACTCTATATTTCTGATTTAGACGGTACACTGCTTCAACCAAGTGTAGAGCTGTCAAGTACAACCATAGAGATCCTCAATCATCTGCTTCAACAGGGAATGTTATTTTCTGTTGCCACTGCCAGATCCATTGCTTCAGTAAAAACAATTTTAAAGGATGTAAAACTATCCTTGCCAATTATCCTTATGAATGGCGTATGTATTTATGATTTAGGCAAAGATGACTACATCAAGGTTGAGACCTTTCCTAAGGAAAGCTCTGATTGTTTATTGTCCATAATAAAGGAATATCAACTAAAAGGCTTTGCCTACACGATTAAGAATGGTACCATGTCTACCTATTATGAGGATCTAAACAGCAAAGCACTGAATGATTTCTATCAAGAGCGTGTTGATCGATATGGTAAAAAATTTATTCAAATTAATGATTTTTCTTCTTTATCCGGTGAACCGATCATTTATTTTTCGTTGATGGATCGTAAGGAAGTTCTGGAACCCATGTTCCAGAAATTTAGTAAAATTACCGAGCTAAACTGTACCTTTTATAAGGATAATTACTCACCTGAATACTGGTATTTAGAAACCTTTAGTAAGACTGCCTCAAAATATCATGCCGTAGAATATCTACGCTCCTATTTGAAGTTAGATTCTATCACATGCTTCGGAGATAACCGTAACGATCTTCCTCTTTTTGAAGCCAGTGATTATAAAATAGCCGTAGATAATGCAGTTGCTGAGCTGAAGGAAAAGGCTGATTTAATCATTGGACCAAATTATGAAGACGGAGTAGCCACCTGGCTTATGAACAACGTGATTAAAGGTACTCCATAACATCTTTCAGCCGTGAAATATAAATTCCGTTGTACTCCATATGCTCATCCGGATTATTCGTAATCCAGATGGGCTTTATATTTGCCCCAATTGCCCCCGCAATGTCATTGGGATAATGATCGCCAACAAACACCGCTTCCTCCGGTTTTACTCCCAAACGCTCACAGGACAATCCAAAAATACGAGGATCCGGTTTCTCTACTCCAACCTCCCCGGATACAATAATATCATCAAAATAATCGGTTATTTTAACCGTTTCAATCTTATCTCTTTGTACGGAAGAATATCCATTTGTAATTATTCCAAGCTTATACCTGGTCTTTAGAGCTTTAAGAACCTCATATACCTCAGGAAATGGTATCGCTAATTTACCAAAAAGTTGATTTCTTTCCCTGATAAACTCCTCTATCGTAAGCGGCAGTTTCCAAAACTTATTTAGTTTAGGTATAAAATTACGAATTCCACCATACCCATTGGCATCAATCTCCACCATATAATCTAATAAATCTGCCTTTGTCCCCTCATATGGGTATTCAGTTGCGTATTTATTAAGTAAATATTCACAAAATCTCAGAAATGATTCTTTCCGACTAATCAGTGTCTCATCTACATCAAATATAACTGCTTTCATATTAATTCATATCCTCACTTTATCAACTAATTAATTGATTACGCGTATTTAAATGCGTTTCGCGTCGAGTGCGCATCCAAAAGCGAACTACGGTTCGCTTTGCAAAGATGCTTTTATTCAATAGGACGAAATTTCCTATTGAATAAAAAAGGCGCATCGCACATTCTAAGAATGTGTAATGCGTTCTTTCTTCCGGTTAATGAATAAAACCATACTTGCCTATAACAGAGGAATACCTTTTTTATCTGCTTCTTCTAATACATCCGTTGGCCAGATAGATGATTGTACTTCCCCGATATGTGCTTTACGAAGGTAAAACATACATATTCTTGATTGACCAATACCTCCACCGATTGTATATGGCAGTTCTTTATTGATTAATGATTTCTGGAAGGGTAACTCAGCACGATCCATACAGCCGCTGATTTTCAATTGTTCCACTAAGGAATCCTCATCAACACGGATACCCATTGAGGATAACTCAAGAGCAAGGTCAAGAACAGGATAATATACAATAATATCTCCATTCAATTTCCAATCATCATAATCAGGTGCTCTGCCATCATGACGCTCTCCGGAAGCTAAAGCTCCACCAATTTGCATAATAAATACTGCACCTTTTTCTTTTGCAATTATGTGCTCCCTTTCCTTTGGAGTTTGGTCAGGATATTTGTCTTCCAGTTCCTGAGATGTTACGAAATAGATGTCTTCAGGAAGTATTTCTTTTATATAATCATATTTGGCTGCAATATATTTCTCTGTGTTTTTTAAAGCCTCATATACTTTTCTAACAATATCCTGTAAGGTCACGGTTGTTCGCTCTTCCTTAGCAATGATTTTTTCCCAATCCCATTGGTCAACATAAATCGAGTGAATATTGTCCGTTTCCTCATCTCTTCGGATTGCACTCATATCCGTATATAAACCTTCGCCATTGGCAAATCCATAACGCTTTAATGCTTGTCTCTTCCATTTTGCAAGGGAATGTACAATCTCCACCATTGCATCATTTTGCTCTTTTACACCAAAGCTTACAGGTCTTTCCACTCCGTTCAAATTATCATTCAAACCAGTCTCCGGTTTTACGAATAATGGAGCAGATACTCTGGTTAGATTTAATTGTTTTGCTAATTCTCTCTCAAAAAAGTCCTTTACATATTTGATACCAATCTCAGTTTCTTTAATATCAATATGAGCACGATAACCTTCCGGGATAATTAACTTCATTGTCAAACCTCCCAATCACATTTTTTAGCAGGGTATTGCTTAAAAATCTCTTATAAATATGCTATGTAGCACATTTTACAATTTAATTCCTACTTTGTCAATAAAATCACCTATTCGAGATTTTGGCTCTTTCGATCACTGATTCTGTCTTTTTAATTCATAGATATCACTGTATACCATCATCATAATACTAAATGCCTCATCACTTATCAAGTTTAATTGATGTGCATATTCTACCATAAAGCAGGTATATGCTACAAATTTGAAATGACCAAATAGAAGTTCAAACTTCTCGGTATCATAGTACTTTTTAATAATATTCCAACTATAATTACTTAATTCAATGATATCATTATCCGATTGCTTTTTTAGCAGTTCCATCATTTCATCCAACTTGTTTTCTACAAACAGTCCCTTTAAATCAGCATCCAGTTGTCCCAGCTCTTCATTCATATGATTCCCTCCAGACATTTTTTTTTAAGATTATTATCCGACTAACTAAATATTTTATCGTAAACCACAACTTGCATTTTATCATGGCCAAGAAGTCTTTTACAAGAATAATATCTAAAAACCTCCCATTTGATCGACTTAATAATAAGTATATCATGGGAGGCTATGATTGGTATAAAGCTATTTAATTTCATTATTCTTAATTTCTTCTATTGTGCTTTTACTTCCTTTTTACCGGTAATCTTACTAGTTTCATCCATAATAAAGGAATCCATATACTCCTGCTTTGTAAAATATACATTTCCCTCGATTACCTGATCTACTAATTCAAAGTCAGCTACCTCCACATACACGTCACCCTTAAAGGTTCCTTTTTGAATACTTGCTTTGGGGCTTCTGATTGTAATCTTTGGGGCTGTCAATGTATACCTTTCTGTAACAACACGATTTGCGTCCTGAGTATAGAGCGCGATCTTACGCTGGATAATGTCTTTACCTGCATCATCCTTTTTACCGTTCGTGTACTCACCTTCCAGAACTAGGTCCTGATTAACTGACAAATCGTTTAACAGACATATAATCCAGGTACCTTTAGCACTGATTGCATTCAAAAATGCTGCCTCATCTGAGACAATAGAGGCTGTTGTCACTACATCAGTACTTGGGGCTTGTGTAGGTGAAACCTCTGCCGTAGTTGTTACACTTGGGGCATTTGTTGTAGGAGCTATAGAAGGAGATACTGATGGATTACCATTACCTGTATTATCTTTTTTACCACATCCGGCTAGTAATACTCCAAATAGTAATAATGTAAAAAGTGTTACTTTAATTTTCATTTATAATCCTCCTTGGGAATAGTATGTTATAAATTTCATTAATTACATTATTTCCAAGTTAATTAAAATAATACAAATGAAAGCTGATAAGATTAATTTTATAGTAAATCAATCCAATTATAATAATGAAGCTAACACCAATACTACTTATCGTTGTTAAGGTAATACTCCGATATTTGCTCTTTATATAAACAACTCAATTCCTCAAATAGTAACATATGGTATATTACCGAATATGATATTAATAGTAAAATGAAAAGGAAGTGATTCTTTGGCCATTAAAATATTTATAGATCAGGGCCATAATCCTGCCGGTTATCATAATTCCGGGGCTGTGGGTAATGGATTGGTAGAATCAGATATTACCTTTCAGGTAGGCGTTTATCTGGCTAATCTATTGAATAATGATCCAAGGTTTGAAGCCAGATTATCCAGGCCTACTCCGACCACTGTACTGGGTACAACCAATGCTACAAGCCTTGCAGAGAGGGTACGAATGGCAAATGAATGGCCTGCGGATTACTTTATCAGCATCCACTGTAATGCTAATCCAAATCCTGCTATCAACGGTACTGAAATATATCTATATCAATTTTATACTCAGGCTAATTGGTTGGCTCAACAAATAATGATTGGAATTACACAAAATGTCGGAACAAGGAATAACGGAATTCGTTTAAATCCCATACTTTATGTATTACGCAGAACTCAGATGCCTGCATTATTAGTTGAATTGGGTTACCTTACTAACTTTTCAGATGCACAGAAGCTTCGTGATAACCAATATGGATTTGCATATGGAATGTTCATAGGTATCATGAGGTACTTTGGTTTTGCGTAAATAAAAGATGAGCCGGTAACTGAATTTTTTCCAAAGGGAAAATCACAGAAACCGGCTCCAATTATATAAAAATATATTAAAATTAACAATTTATCAATTGAACACTTTACAAACATTAGTTATTATGCTACACTATAGAAAGTATTTTAATTGTCATGTATGAACTCACATATTTTTGTAAGTCATTACACGTTTAATGATTTACGAAAATATGTGATTTTTTATCTATACTAAAATACAATAAAATAATTTAGGAGGTATCTTTCATGAACAAAGGTACAGTAAAGTGGTTTAACGCACAAAAAGGATTTGGATTTATTACAAACGATAACGGTGGAGAAGATGTATTTGTACATTTTTCTGGTATCGCTTCCAACGGCTTCAAGACTTTAGAAGAAGGTCAAAAAGTTACATTTGACTTAGAAAAAGGTCAACGTGGAATGCAGGCTGTTAACGTTACTATCGCTTAATTAGTCTAAACTCAAGTGAAACCAATAGGGGCTGTTGAAAATAATTGTGATCTTTTCCATGAATAGATCAGCAAGGGTATTTCAACAGCCCTTTACTTATTTCTTTTAAATTATTACTGGTAAAATGTGTTTATATGTGGTAATATTACGAACGGATAGTAATTTATACTATTATTGTAGCGTGGTCCTGTTTTTATGAAAGGAGATTTTTTTATATGAGAAGACATATTATCAATGCGTAGCAGAGGCTATCGCATTTATTTAAATAAATAAGAGTAGCCTTTGCATAATCCTTAAGATTATATTTTAGGAGGAGCAAAATGAGCTATATTAGAGCAGAAATCGTACTGCCGAAGGATCTCTTGAAATTGGTTCAAGAGTATGCTGACGGCCAATATCTTTATATCCCAAAGAAAGCTGATAACCGTAAATGCTGGGGTGAGAATACAACCTCTAAACTATTAATACAGCAAAGGGATCGTGAAATTTATAGTAAATACTTGAAGGGAATTTCTACCGCTGAATTAGCACAGGAATACTACTTATCCCTGAAAAGTATCCAGCGTATTGTTTTAAAGGAAAGAAGTGCTTTGTATGAAACATAGTAGTTATTGCATATGGCTTTTAATGATTGTAACAGCTTATTACAACTTCTTATTTTCAATCCAAAACACAGTAGCTTTCATCATGTATGAATTAATAACCTCTTGGAATAAAGGCAAAACGCGTTTATTTCAGGGGGTTTTTTCTTTCATAATCTATAAAATTATTAATCAGACCGACCTTAAATTAGTTTCAGAACTGAGATTAAGGTTTTCCTTATTATATTCCTATGTTATTCTAAAGACAAATAATAAGGAGGAACTTCTATATGACCGATCCTGATCACAACTAACTTTCAAAGTATAACGAATACTCATATCTGTTTGGAACTGCGCTGTTCCTGTTTTTCGTATGTAACGAATTTCAGGAATGAGGGCTTAAAAAACATATCTTTGAAAATTAGTGTGGGCTGTATAGAAGAATGAAGGTATTGCAGTAATTTTACTAATTCTTGTATTTAAAATTAATAATTTACATTTAATACCATAATTGTAGTTCATATCGTATCTGTATCCTGGAATTAATGTTTTGCTTCAGTGTTTACACATAGATAATAAATAATTATAATTTAATTTCATAATTCTATACGGTCGAGATAAGGAGCGTATAGAAATGCATAACACTATTACCTGGGAAATAATTCCTTTAACCCAACCGGCTGTCATTCGCAATTGCCCCAAGTGTGGTAATCATGCTGAGTATGAAAACAGTGAAAACTTTAGAGTAAACGCAAATCAGAGCCATATTGATGTATGGCTGATTTATCAATGTAAAAAATGTAAAAGCACATGGAATATGGAGATTCATTCGAGAGTTCACTCCAGATCTATAGATAGAGATTTATATCAGAAATATATTATGAATGACAAGGAGCTTGCGAAGCAATATGCGTTTGATGTCGCAGCTCATAGTAAAAATAAATCTATTTTAAGCTTCGATAATATTTTATATCAGATCAATGCTAATAAATCTACCCTTCCAAAGACTAACGAAGTAATTAACATCGAATTAATTTGTAACTATCCTTTGGATATTCGTTTGGATAAAATTATCAGCAAGCAGCTTGGAATATCTCGTGAGCTTGTGAAAAAAATGGGTAAGGAAGGAAATATCTTCTGTGCTGGTATTAAAGATATCAGTAAAGCTAAGGTAAAGAACAAAATGATTTTAACAATTAATCAAGCTTAAAACTAAAGCTGTTGCATAGTAACGATATAATTGCAGTGATAAACCCCTGAAATGGGTTCACTTCAATCGATCGGAATTGGTCTATCCTCTATGCGGCAGCTTATTTTTTATATAATTATTCAGGAACGCTTTATGTATTGCCGAGTCCTGAAGTAATTATTAGATATTATGAGTGTGTGAAGAAAAGTCTGTAAATAACTTTCTATGATAATTAATTAAGGATCTTGAGGCTGTTTCTACACAGTCCAATCCTTGGGTACACTATAAACAATAACAAAGAGCATGTCAAGAAAACT
>JAEZMV010000018.1 GCA_023414875.1 Bacillota bacterium
ATCAGTGGTGGTTTCACGGGAGGTCAAACCTATACGGTGGACCAAGTAGCTCCAACAGTAACTTCAATTACACGCCAGACTCCGACAGAAGAAAACACCAATGCAGGCAGTGTAATCTACCGAGTAACCTTCAGCGAAAGTGTAAGTGGATTTGGTCCTGGCGACTTTGAATTAATCAAGACCGGAACGGCTACAGGAAGCATAGTGTCGGTATCGTCCACAAGTGGTAACGCTATTGATGTAACAGTGAATACAGTGGCAGGTCAAGGTACATTAAGACTGGATTTAAAGGCTTCAGGGACCGGAATCATAGACGCTGCAGGTAATGCCATCAGTGGTGGCTTCATGGGAGGACAAACCTATACGATTGACAGGATCTATGTAGAACCACCGAGTAATAACGATGGTTCCGGTGGCGGTTCCGGTGGCGGCAGTAGTAATAGCGGAAATATTATTAAAGAACTGCAGCAAGCTTCCGGGGCTCCTGCTTCGAGTCTGAATAATGACACCGAGGATTTGAAAAAGACTGTATTTAATACCAATGAACTCTCCAGAATAGAAGCCGGCGAAACTGCAAAGGTTATCTTAAAGGTAACGAGTGCCAATGACTCTGTCAGTGAAGCTGAAAAGAAAATGATTCAAGAAAAGCTGGAAGCAGAACAGCAGAAAACCGCCGCTCCCGAAATACTTTATGTTGATATCTCCTTATACAAGAAGGTTGGAGAAGGAGAAGAGGTCAAGGTGACTAATACAAGCGGTAAGATCAAGATCAGCATTGAGGTGCCGGAAAGCATAAGGAGTACCGAGACCGGAGTAGTAAGAACCTATCGTGTGGTTCGTGTTCATAACAATGTAGCTGAGATTCTTGAAGGAACTTACGATCCTGTAACGCATTTGTTTACATTTGAGACAGACCGCTTCTCTACATATGCTCTGACCTATCAGGATACCAAGATAACAGTAACAGATACCACCAAGGATGAGCTTACCGTTTATTATGATTTCCATCATCTGAAGCTGACGGCCAAGGCAGCAAAGACCTCGCAGACACTTAAGTATGGAGCAATATCCGGTGCTGACGGATATCTGATCTATGGAGCAAAATGCGGACAAGATTGGAAGCAACTGAAAGACGTCGATGGAGCTGTCACCAAATATACCGTGAAGAATCTGAAACCGGCTACCTATTACAAATTCATGGTAAAGGCTTACAAGATTGTTGACGGAAAACAGGTAATCATAGCAACCTCTAGGCTGGTTCGTTCAGTTACTACGAGTAAGATCTATGGTAATCCGACGAAAATTACAGTAAAAACTACGTCCGTAACGCTGGCAGTAGGTAAAACCAAGAAAGTGGATTATCAGGTAGTACTGCCTGAGAATAGGATAATGAAGGATTACGCAAGTCTGACTCGTTTTGAAACAACAAATAAGAAGATCGCAACTGTAGATAGCAAGGGTAAGATTACAGCAAAAGCAAAAGGAACCTGTTATATATATATATATGCACAGAACGGGGTATATATAAAGCTAAAGGTAACAGTAAAATAAGATTGGTAATCTTACCATGTTCAGGAAGATCATACTTATCAAATAGATTATAAATAGAAACAAGTTGAAACTAACTGGGGGTGAATAGGTACCCCCAGTTTTTATGTTACTACATGATAAAAGAAATGGTATTTACAATTGTGCAGAGTATTGTAGCAATCACGGAATAATCTCATATACAGTTCCCTGATTAAAATCTCTCACATTCATGGAGCCATATACGCCCATATACAAACTGGTCTGATCTTGATTCGTTCCCAAGCTGGTATAATATGCTGACTGTTCCCCAAAATCGTAGTCAATTTCTATAACACTAAAATCGCTTGTTTTACAATCCATTCTTAACCTGGTATAAGCTAAGGTACCTCTGGCAGATGGTTCTGCTCCCTCACCCCGGACAAAATCGGTAAACACTATGGCTCCGGTTAAGTCAGGAATTTCCATCCCCATATATACTGCGACCCCGGTAAGGGCTTCTCCTTCGAATTTATCCGGTCGCAAGTCTTGATGGTAGTAACAGGTCACAGGTTGAAGACGCCTTGTTGATGTCCGGAGGGCATCATCATAATAAGCAATTGTTTTCTCATTACCAATGCTGTTGATAGAACAATCTCGAATAACCGTAGTAGGAAGCGAACCTTCCCACCCTCGCCATCCAAAGTTAATAAAACCTTCCTGGTCGAGTTCCATATTCATAGTGGCTGCTGCAACTATCTCTGTCACCGGTATTGGCTTATAATATATGAATGAAAAGATAGTTTCAACCAGATCCTGTCCGACATTACCTACATATTTGATATAATGGTTGTTATATCTTTGGTATGAGATGCCGGGGATATTACGAACTCCTTTTGAAATGACCGTAAGTATTTCCTGAATTGATGCAGGAAGCTCATAAAAGCGGGTGATTATCAGAGTGTTATTGAAGAAGGTGTTCTTTGCTACATCAATCTCAATAATCTTTCCGAAGATCTCCATATCATTCTGACTTAAGTTAAAGGGGTCATAGCCTGAACCGCCATCCCCCGTTGTCAAAACCAGCCTTCCCGATTCGGGTGAAAAGTTTAAGCTGTTGACACCATTATGGTTAAAAAAAGGTCTTCTGATATTAAGTAACGTCCGTTTTTTTTGTGGTTGCCCTGATGCTTGGAAAGCCCATTCTTCAACTGTATCAATATGGTCATACTGAGTTTCTCTATTCGTCCATTCTAGGTTAAGAGTCTCGGGATCACAGGGGTTGGGAGTAAATGGCCCTGATAAAGCACCGGGACCCTGCGTTCCCGCTACAGAATAATGAAGATAAAATAATCCGTTGTAATAAAAGTTAGGATGAAAAGCAAGTCCTAATAATCCCCTCTCATCATATTTACCACCAGAAGCACCAAGCTCTATGATTAGTGGGCGGATATCTAAAAAGGTTCCAATAGATTCATTTCCTATGTAAAATATCTCTCCTACCTGGGTGGCAACAATTAATTTTTCCTCTTGATCGCCTGGAAGTATAATTGATTTAATGACAGTAGGTAAATTTAAATTAGTAACAATAGGTCGTAATCTAACTCTTACTTTTTCTAACATATTACACTCCGTTCTACTATTCATTTATAAGGTATGTTATGGACTGGACTATTAGCACTGAATTCAAGCATACCAATCAATATAATCTACAATTAATTATACTAATTAAAACAAATGGTAATATAATTTATTCATACATTATTATTAATCGTGTGTTCTGGGGGGATTGAAATAAAAAGAATGAAAATGGTTCAATTTGTCACGATTGGAGGTATATTGACAGCACTTACGGTAATGTTCCAATCTTCACCTGTATTTTTACCTGCTATTGGTTTAGCGTTAAGTCCATTCAGTACAATGCCGATTGCTATTGCGGCTGTCCTAAGTATTTACCTTGGAGCTGCGGTGTTATTATCCTCGACACTAATTCTAATAATTATGAGTCCTCAGGAAGCATTAATTCTACTATTCACCACTGGTCTGCTTGGAACTATTTTAGGACTTTTACTATATCGGAAAGGAAGATTCCTCTCAATTATTGTTTGTGCAGTAACCTTAACTTTGGGCATGTTGGTATTGACGTATATAGTAGCGGTTCCCGGGTTTGTTGAAATAACTGGGTCATTATCACTACCACTTATTATTCTTACTTTCTTTTTGTTTTCACTTATTTACGTAAGTATATGGAAGATATTCCTTCGAAAATTTGTTGAACTCTTAATCCGAATAAAAGTGATTGAAAAACCAGTACATGGCACCAACAAGTAGATTTGTATATAGGAGTAAAGGAAAGCGGTGCTACAGGGACAAATTGCCTATTAGCTGTTTAGCTTGTCAGCAACAACCTCTTGGTGTAGAATACTATTACATTAAAATAATAGTAAACCTGGAAGAAATTCATAAATGAGGTCGTTACAAATACCGATGATACAAAAGGTAAGAGATAACGGAACATGAGGAGATGAAGATATGTCACAATGGTTGCAGAGGGTATGGGAAGGTAATACGGTTTATGAGGAAGCAGTCTGCTTTTTACAAGACGGTGATCATATGACCGGAGGTGATTTGTTATATGCGCCGGATAAGATATTGAAGGTAACAGACGCGGAGGGAAGCTGTGTCTACGAAGAAGACAAGGACTATACGATAAGCGGTAAAAGGCTTGTTCGTACGACTACCAGTAATATTCCTATCATACAAAAGGATGCCTGCCTCGTCCCCTTTACCGGAGAAAAGGATAAAGAGTGGTTGCGTATTAAGGGAGGAGAAAAGTATTATAAGATTTTTCCTGAAATAGTAGAATATCAAGTGTTGGTTACCTATCAGCATAATGAAGTATGGGATGGCACTATACCGGAGAATATATCAGCCTTATTACCGCGTACTATGCGTAGACTAAAAGAGAAGGAACCTTTGAATCTGGTATTTTACGGGGATAGTATTACAGCGGGCTGGGAAGCTAGCGGTTGTGATGAACATGTGATTGATATGGCTACCCTTGAGGAGTTTCATAATTATTCACATCAACCGCCCTATATGCCAGCCTGGCCAACCATGGTTACCGAAGCGATTATGGAATATTACGATGATAAGGATATTACAAAGGTTAACCTTGGAGCAGGCGGCTCAACCGCAGCCTGGGGCGATATCAATGCAGACAAACTGGTAAACCACCATAACCCTGATTTCGTAATATTAGCCTTTGGTATGAATAATCTGCAGGATGAACCGGACAAGTTCGAACGTGAAATCAGAGGGATAATAACAACCATCAGAGGACAGAATCCAAATTGTGAATTCCTACTACTTTCACCCATGATAGCGAACTCGGAGATAGAGGCACTTGCTGATAATAAACTGCCCAAACATGAGGAAGTACTATATCAGCTACAGAGCTCTATGATCGGAGTGGCAGCCGCACCTATTAATTCCATGTTTCGAGAAATTGCCAGAAAGGGTAAGCAATATTTTGATATAACAGGGAATTGTATCAATCATCCGAATGATTTCTCAGTTCGAATCTATGCACAAACAGTTTTAAGCGCACTTGGTATATAAGTGGTCAGGACAGGCTGTAGCGTTCAGTTATGCCTTGAGAAGCTTTCAGTATAGTTACACTAGCATATAAAGCTGCATCAAAGTTGCAGCATGGGAGGTTAGTATGTCTAAAAAAATTATGACGATAAAGATAGAAATTCTATCAGTAGCTGAGGTCAAAGGAGCTACCGGAGAGATATTAATGATACAGTTTAGTGGCGTTACGGACGATGAATTGTTCCGTGGTAGAGTGGAGCAGAGCGGTACGGATACTCAGATACAGTACTATGGAAATATCAGGACACTATCAGCCAGATATATTCTAAGTGGTACGGATGCAAAAGGTAATCCCTGTCATATATTTATTGAGAATAATGGTGTTATAAGCGGTAATCAAGACCCCATTAAGACGGTTCCTAAAATTATTACGGATAGTCCGGAACTGGCATGGTTAGAAACGGCACAGCTTAGCGGTGATATTGAAGAGACCTCGGAAGGACTTATGGTTCATATTTATGCCGAAACAGATTAAATATAGGGGGCATTTGGACTACTGTTTCTGTAAGCGGAGGGTGTTATTTTCATATAGGAGTTGAATATGGGAAAAATTACACAGGTTAAAAACGGTATTATGTATGAAAGAAGAGACGAAGTAACTTTAATTGAAGCATATGGTCCAAATTGTTTGCGTTACCGTTCTACCAGGAACGGTAAGCTATCGGATGAAAGGTGGACCTTGTTAGAGCCGCTCCCAGTGAATCAGGTATGCGTTGAGGGAGATGCCTCAAAGGCAACGATCACGAACGGTGACCTCTCTGCTACCATCACGGATGGGAGCGGCTGGGATACCTGTAAAGTCGTTTATTACCGCAGAGGGAAGATGATTCTTAGCACTCGCGAGGAGGGCGATCCGGTTACTCGGTTCACGCATTTGAGCGGTGATGATTATAAGATCAAAGCGATTTTTGACAGTAATCAGGGAGAGCATATCTATGGACTGGGACAAGAGCAGGAGGATCAGTTTGATCGGAAAGGCTGCACCTGTAATATCCTTCATTACAATACGAAATCTACCCTGCCGGTTATCTATTCCTCCCTGGGCTATGGTTTCCTATGGAATAATCCATCTCCGGGCTATTGTGAAACCACTAGGAACCATACCTTATGGTGCTCGGAGAATGCATATCAGATTGATTATCTTATCTTTACCGGAGACAAACCTGTCGAGGTTATGAGAACTTATAGTGATCTATGTGGTTATGCACCCAAATTCCCAGAATGGGCAGCAGGCTTTTGGCAGTGCAAATTACGCTACGAAAGTCAGGAGGATCTGCTTGAGGTGGCCAGAGAATATCATAAAAGAGGTGTTCCGTTGGCGGCAATCGTAATTGACTATTTCCACTGGACGGAGCAGGGTGAATGGAAGTTTGATCCGAAATACTGGCCGGATCCAAAAGCTATGTGTGAAGAACTGGAAGCCTTAGGGGTGATCCCGGTAGTTTCTATTTGGCCTACCATCAATCCGAATAGTGAAAACTATACTACAATGGACAATGAAAATATGCTGGTACGTACAGAAAACGGTCAATATGGCACATTTAATTTCTATGGACTACAAACCTTTATCGATGTTACGAATCCAAAAACAGGTCCATTTTTATGGGAAAAGATTAAGGAGAATTACTACAAGTACGGTATTAAAACGTTTTGGTTAGATGAGGCAGAACCGGAGGTTCATCCACAGCAGTTTTCTAATCTGCGTTTTTATGCTGGTAACGGTGCACAGACAGCATTGTTATACCCTTATTATTTCTCAAAGATATTCTATGAAGGCTTAAAGTCAGAGGGAGAAGACGAGATTGTTGTGCTTACCCGTGCAGCTTATCCGGGCAGCCAGAAATATGGTGCGATCGTGTGGAACGGAGACATCCCTTCCACCTTTAAAGCCTTACGCCAAAGTGTTACCAGTGGGTTATCCATGTCCATGAGTGGTATTCCTTGGTGGAACAGTGATATAGGAGGCTTCCACTCCGGAGATATTGAAAGTGATTATTTTAAAGAGCTTATTGTAAGGTGGTTTCAATTTGGTTTGTTTAGTCCGGTTATGCGTCTACATGGAGCGCGAAATCGCACCAGCAATCAAGTTGACCGCCATCCGGGGGTGAAGGAACGCAGTGGTGGAGATAATGAGATTTGGAGCTTTGGAGAAGCTAATTATCCGATTCTTAGGAATTTAATTCTTTTACGTGAGCGTCTGAGACCTTACATTATGAAATATATGAATATCTCCAGTGAAAACGGTTCTCCGATTATGCGACCAATGTTTTATGATTTTTATGAAGATGAAAATTGCTATTCCTTGGAAGATCAATATATGTTCGGAGAAGACATACTCTTTGCTCCAATTCTAGAGTTTGGAGAAGTGGAGCGTGAGGTATATCTACCACAAGGTACTTGGGTAAACATTAACGATAGGATTACCTATGAGGGGGGTAAAACTGTTAGCGCAAAGGCTGAAATCCATCAGTTCATCGCATTTATCAAGAGTGAAAGTGATGTACTTGATATTTTACGGATTAATTGACTGAATCTATAAAGCTTTCACTCGGCGAGTATGTATCAGTGCTGTACACAAACTTGTAAATGTATAGTCTTGCAAGCAAGAAATTAAAAGAAGCACAGGAATGAGGATAAGTATGAATATACAAGAAAATGCCAGTATTTTAGTATACACCCGTGAGGTAAATGGGGAATATACGGAGTCACTTAGCAACAGCATTCATTTTGCTTACAGTATTGGGAATAGCGATTTTACTGCGCTAAATCAAAATTATGGAATACTTTTTGCAACGGCAACCATTGACCAGCAGAATGTCATTCATGAAAAGGGAGTAAAAAATCCATATATTTTTCGCATGGAAGATGGTTCCTTCGGTATTCTTGCAGTCAGAGTTGATAAAAACGGAAGCGAGGAATTGGAAAGCAAAGGACATATACTTTTATGGACCTCCAAGGATTTGATTACCTTTCACAGTCATGGATTAATCAAACTGCATCATGATTTATATGTGAAGGAAGCGGTATGTAGGTTCAACCAGAAAGACCATAGATATGAGATCCATTGGCAGGATAAGGCTGGTAATTTCTATATTAACAAATTGCAGGACCTTACTCAGACCGACATTGTATCAGTACCGGAGAAGGCAGAACCTTATATGAAGGAGCAGCCTAAGGTCAGCCTAGAAAATATTCTGCCCGGTAATATCATCAGTATTGAGGATGAAATCGGAAATAAGATACTTAGAAAATGGCGGCCCCTCTATAACACGGCTATACAATTGCCGGGCAGTGTCAGCATAGCTTCGAGTTCGGAGCTTCAAACAATAAAAGCGACAGCGGTTTATTCGGATGGTTCATTCGCGGATAAACAAGTGCAGTGGGAGGATGAGGGAATTGATTTTTCAACACCTGGATTTTATGAGGTGAAAGGAAGGGTGGTTTCGGATACCTATCCCTTTCCTTTGGCATATGGATATGCGGACCCTGTAATATTAACTTGGAATCACAAGTATTACTATCTAGCCACCAATGACAATGTCAATGATATTGGTATGTTTGTACGAGAAGGTGATACGATAGCTGAGCTGTTTCATCCAGGATTTAAAGAAAGTATGATTCTGAATGTTGATGAGGAGAAGGATTTCATACAAACCTTCTGGGCGCCGGAATTTCATCGGATAGGTAGTGACTTATATATCCTTTTTGCTGTCGGTGGTAAGATATGGGGACCGCAGTGTCACATGATGAAGCTGAAAAAGGGCGGAGATATTATGAAGCCAGAGGACTGGGGAACTCCCGTACGTGTAAGGAGAGCGGATCATACATTTCTTGCTCAGGATGGAATAACCCTAGATATGACTTATTTCAAGGCCAATGGTACCTCCTGCGTTGTATGGTCCTACCGAAAGGATATTGGTACTCCCCTAGACACCGGTTCCATGCTATATATAGCTACAGTAGATGAAACGGAGCCTACCGTATTGACCAGTGAGCCGGTATTGCTCACCCGGCCAGTGCTCGGATGGGAAAATATTCAGGGGACCATCAATAATGAAGGACCATTTGCACTGGTAACGGAGGATATGGTATATATCACCTATTCCGGTGGGGCTGCCGGTGGATATACCTATGCGCTAGGGCTTTTGAGTATACCCTGCACCGGTAACTTTATAGATAATAAGGCTTGGAAAAAAGCAAGTACTCCGGTATTATCCTACTACTCCATTGAGGGAATTTATGGACCGGGGCATAACTCCTTCTTTCGAGATTATAATGGAAATATTATGATTATGTATCATGGAGAAGTGATGGTTGCCAAGGAGGATACAAGGTGTACAGGAATGCACAGGATTCATTTTAATGTAGACAAAGAACCTGTCTTTCATGTAGCTAAAGAACGGGAATTAAATCCGCTGTTTGCAGAGGTTGTATTAAAGGTTATAGTTAAATAACCAAATATATCAAAAAATGTTCGAACGGATTAATATAGTTCAGATAGTCCTTAGTATAAGTCATTGTTTGAGTACATGAAGTCATTTATAATTTAATGAATAAACTTATTATATCGTTCACGCTGGAAAAAAGGAGAGGTATCAATGAAAAACCAAGGACTAAATCCATATCTACCATCATGGGAATATATACCTGATGGCGAACCCTATGTTTTTAATAACAGAGTTTATGTTTACGGCTCTCATGACCGTTTTAACGGATATGCGTATTGCTTAAATGATTATGTGTGTTGGTCTGCACCGGAGGATGATCTATCTGACTGGCGTTATGAAGGTGTTATATTGAAAGCAACGGATGTACAGGATAATGAAGACCGTGATAGCTGTCTATATGCGCCTGATGTGGCTGTCGGTTCAGACGGAAGATACTATTTATATTACGTTGATAGTAAGCGTTCTATTGTATCAGTCGCAGTATGTAATAGTCCGGCCGGTAAATATGAATTTTATGGCTATGTTCATTATAGTGATGGAACAAATCTGGGGGAGAGAGAGGGCGACGAACCTCAATTTGATCCTGGCGTGTTAAGAGAAGGTGATAAAACCTTTCTTTATACCGGTTTTTGTGCGGTTGGTGATAAATCCAGATCAGGAGCAATAGCAACAGTACTTGGCCCGGATATGATTACTATAGTGGAAGATCCTGTAATCATAGCTCCCAGCCAACCTTATAGCAAGGGCAGTGGTTTTGAGGGACATGAATTTTTTGAAGCTCCTTCTATGAGAAAATTAGGAGACACCTACTATTTCGTGTATTCATCAATTCTTATGCATGAGCTGTGTTATGCTACCAGTAAATATCCTACCAAGGGCTTTGAATACGGAGGAGTTATAGTAAGTAACTGCGATCTTCATATAGATACTTATAAGCCCGCTGATAAACCGATGTTTTACGGTGGTAATAATCACGGTAGCATCATTGAGATTCATGGTCAATGGTACATTTTTTATCATAGACATACAAATGGAACCAATTACAGCAGACAGGGCTGTATGGAAAGGATAGAGATTCTTGAAGATGGCACAATACCACAGGTAGAGCTTACCTCCTGCGGTCCCAATAATGGTCCGCTGGTAGGCTGTGGAGAATACCCTGCATACCTGGCCTGTAATTTATTCTGTAAGGAAGAATCAATCTATACAGATTTTACCTCATCATGGATGAATAATCAATTTCCGAAGATTACTCAGGAAGGAAAAGATGGTGAAGAAGAAATTGGATACATACAAAATATGAAGCAAACGGCCACAGCCGGCTTTAAATATTTTGATTGTAAGGGTATTAAAAGGATAAAAATTAAAGTTCGTGGATATTGTAAGGGTGATTTTGTAATTAAGACCTCCTGGGATGGCCCCGTGCTATGTACCATACCGGTCGTCTTCTCTAATGTATGGAAGGATTATTCCTCTGCTTTATCAATTCCCGATGGTATTCACTCCATCTATATTACTTATACCGGTCAGGGAAGTGCTCATCTTTGCTCCTTTACGCTGGAAGTATAATTTGGCGATGTTCATCACACTCTTTAAAATGAGCTGTGCAACGGCGGTTTTTCAACCACTGGTGCACAGCTCATTATGTATTACTGATATAATGTGTAGCAGTTTAATGCTTATTCATTCTCATAAGGAGAAATTGTTTGAATCGTGCCGTCTGCATTATATTTAAGTTCTGTAAATTTAACGCAGCGTTTATGGTTTACACCATTGGATAAGGAACAATCGTGATAGAACAAATACCATTTTCCCTCGAATTCAATGATGGAGTGATGGGTTGTCCATCCGAGTACAGGCTCTAAGATTCTTCCTTGATAGGTGAACGGGCCTTTGGGATCTGTGCCGGTAGCATAAACAAGATAATGAGTAGAACCTGTAGAATAGGACAAATAGTATAACCCATTATACTTATGCATCCACGGACCTTCAAAATACCTTCTGTCCTCATCACCGGCAGTGAGGAGATTACCTAATTCATCTATGATCTTGATTTCCTGTGGAGGATTTTTAAAGGTGAGCATATCGCTGCTAAGCTCTGCAACCATGGGCCCTAAAGCGGGTTCATTACCGGAAGGGCCTGCTGCATCAGATACAAAACTACCGGTCTGCCATTTTTCTAATTGGCCACCCCAGAGACCGCCGTAATAGATATATGCCTTGCCATCCTCGTCCATATATACGGCAGGATCAATACTAAAGCTTCCGGGAATGTAATTTTGTTCGGCAGTAAAGGGGCCGGTGGGATTATTACTGGTTGCAACACCAAGTCTGAAGATGCCATCCTTATCTCTTGCAGGGAAATATAAATAGTAAATACCATCTTTAAAAGCTACATCCGGTGCCCACATCTGCTTGCTTACCCAAGGGATATCCTTCATATGCAGCGCTTCACCATGGTCTATACAGGGGGCGTCTACACCGTCCATTGATAAAATGTGATAGTCCTCCATCCTATATTGGTCACCATTGTCATTATCGGGGCCATCGTGATCCAAATCATGAGAAGGATAGATATAAATTTTTCCATCGAATACATGTGCTGACGGATCAGCAGTGTAGATATGTGTAACTAGGGGTTGATTAGGTTTTGAATTATTCATCATAGTATCAATTCTCCATAATTTTTTAAGATGTTATTAGTATACTATATAAACTATATATAGTCTATGCAAATATTGCTAATATTTATTATTACGTATGCAAATCTGATTGTTTTTGTACATTGACGTTTCGGAGCTGTAGTTGATGCTGGATTATAGACGTATCCTTCGATATTCCCTTGGTTGGCATCCGCATAATGCTTTAAACTCACGATTAAAGGTCCGTATGTTATCATAACCACACATGAGACTGATCGTAAGAATATCATGATTGCTGCCTTGCAATAGTTGTTTTGCATAATCAATTCTTAAGGTATTCAAATAGTTACTGAAGCTTAAATGGAGCTTATCACTAAATATTCTGGAAACACTGTATTTACTGACACCTAACTCTTTTGCCAGAGTGCTTAAGGTGATTGGTTCTGTATAATGTTCCGATAGGAAGATGATTAATTTTGCTGCTAAGTCGGGGGACGGCATATCACGATTCTTTTTTAAATCGAGTATTGGTATGAAGTGTGCAAGAAGTAGATGAATATATGCGCGAATGAGTGGTATATTATCTGGATTATCCGGTGGAGTCATTAAGATGGATTTTAACACATAGGAGATATCAGGATGAAGTTGTTCCTTTGTGATAAAAGGATTCGTTGGGTGACTCGAAAGCAAGGTTGATAAATAATCTCCGGTGATTTCTGCCGGGCATAGAATTATAATGCCCTTGTTTGAGGAATGACAGGGATTTGTCCCATAGCTATGAATCTGATTTGGAAATGCGAGACTGATATCTCCCTGATGTAGTGCTGTAGTTTTGCTTCCAACGGTGACTTCAATTTCACCATCCTCAACCATGTAAAGTTCCAGACCACTGTGCATATGAGAAGGGAAGGATAAATTATGATAGGTATGGAATAAGAACCTCGTCGAGTCATTTTCGTAAAATAGTTTCATAATCACTTTTGATGCATCTGTTATAACAACATCAATAAACTCCTTCTTATCGTATTGAGAGATATATCCATGCGGTAACGCAATAATTGTCCAATAATTAATTCTCTATGTCAGGAATTATATCATACATAATGTTAAAATACTAATAAGTTTTTAATATAAATACACATGGAGGAACAGTTATGAAGTATACTATGGCGATCATCGGTTATGGTGGTATGGGTGGTTGGCATCAAGAAAATGTCCTTTTACGAATTGATGAGATTAAGGTAAAAGGTATCTATGATATTCAAGAGGAAGCCTGTGAGAAAGCTAAAAATAAAGGTTTTTATGTATATGGCAGTATAGAGGAGTTGCTCTTTGATGAGGAGATTGATCTGGTTACGATTGCAACGCCAAATGATTCTCATAAGGAATATGTAATACGATGCCTGAAGGCGGGTAAGAATGTGATCTGTGAAAAACCTGTTGCGATGAATGCAAAGGAATTGGAAGAGATGATTGAGGTAGCTAATAATTGCAGTAAAGTATTTTCGATTCATCAAAACCGCAGATGGGATAAGGATTTTGTGATCATAAAAAAGCTTCTGAAGCAGGGGGATATTGGTAGCCCTTATTTTATTGAAAGCCGTGTTCAGGGTTCGAGAGGTGCGATGTATGGATGGAGAGGACATAAAATCAATGGTGGAGGGATGGTTCTCGATTGGGGAGTTCATCTGATTGACCAAATGCTGAATCTGATTGACTCTCCGGTAGTAGCAGTGGATGCGCATTTATTTAACCTGTATTCGGATGAGGTTGACGATAATATTAAAATCATGCTCCGATTTGAGAATGGTGTGTCTGCCATCTGTGAGATGTCTACTAATTGTATGATTAACTGCCCTCGCTGGCATGTAAGCTGCACAAATGGAACTGTTGTAATTGAGGATTGGAGCTGCAATGGTAAAATTGTTAAGCTGAAACCGGATGCCCAGATGTCCTGGTCCGATGATATGGTGTATACGGAGGCTGGTCCAACTCGTACGATGGCACCCAGACCCAGCTACACAACACAAGTACAGGAATTACCATTGGTTGAAACCGATTGGTGTGATTACTATAAGAATATCGTAAAGGTTATGGAAGGAAAAGAGGATTTGATCGTAAAACCGGAGCAGGCATTAAGGGTAATGAAGGTAATTGATATGGTATTTGAAGCACAGGAAAAAGGTATGGGACTTCGCTGCTATATCTGATGATAACAGGAAATTCGCATTTGTACCTGCGGCCATATGTTGCAGGCTTTGAAGAAAGGTTGGGTTATTTATATGAAGAAAGCGTTGATTTTCCAAGGTGGTTGGGATGGACATGAACCAATTTTGGTATCAAAAAGATTTGCAGAGCTTCTTAAAAAGAATGATTATGAGGTAAGAATTGAAGATACCTTGGAGTGCTTAGCGGATGTGGAGGCATTGAAACAGCTGGACCTGATCGTAGCATGCTGGACAATGGATGAGATCGATCATAAGTATGTTATCAATATAGCGGAGGCAATCGGTTCAGGGGTTGGTCTTGCCGGATGCCATGGTGGAATGTGTGATTCCTTTCGACAGAATACAGAATGGCAATTCATAACAGGTGGGCAATGGGTCAGCCATCCTGGAGGAGACGGTATCGACTATATGGTTAATATCTGTCACAGCTCAAGCCCAATTGTAGAAGGCTTGGAGGATTTCCCTGTATGTAGTGAGCATTATTACCTGCATATTGATCCCTCAATTGAAGTACTCGCCACCACAAAGTTTCCTCTCGTGAATTATTATCATATCTCCAATAAACCGGTGGAAATGCCTGTGGCATGGACTAAGTTCTGGGGGAACGGACGAGTCTTTTATACCTCATTGGGTCATCATGACGACGTATTTGATAGATCACCCAATGCTCAGATTATAATGGAACGAGGTATGGTTTGGGCAGGCGAAGGTAAGCAATATGCGATAGATCATAATCTGACGGTTGATCGTTTTATGAATAACGCTAAGATGTACTAAAAGAAATTACAGTTAACTAATAGATGCGTAAAATCTTGCAAGCAAGATATTAAAAAGCAGCGCAGAAATGAGGATATCATGGTAAAGATAGGAATGGTAGGAGTCGGTGCAATCAGTGGAATATATCTGAAAAACATAACTGAGGTCTTTAAAGAAATAGAACTCGTTGCTGTATGTGATCTTATTAAGGAAAAGGCTGAAAAAGTAAAAGAAGAATATAAAATATCTAAAATATATGATACAATGCAGGAGTTATTTGCAGATGAGGAAATTGATATCGTATTAAATTTGACTCGTCCGTATGAGCACTTTGAGGTTACGAGTGCGGCACTTAAGGCCGGTAAGCATGTATATTTAGAAAAACCCCTGGCAGCTACCCTAGAAGAAGGCCTGGAATTAGTTCAACTTGCAAAGAGCAAGAATTTAATGCTAGGCGGAGCACCGGATACCTTCTTGGGTGCCGGGATTCAAACCTGCCGTAGGTTAATTGATGAGGGCTTTATCGGGAAGCCGGTAGGTGCGGCTGCATTTATGATTTGCCATGGACATGAAAGCTGGCATCCGGATCCTGAATTTTATTATAAGCATGGAGGTGGCCCTATGATGGACATGGGTCCGTATTATCTCACCGCATTCATTAATCTGCTGGGAGGAATTAAAAGTGTAACTGGGGTAACTAAGACTACCTTTGCACAGAGAACAATCACCAGCCAACCAAAAGCAGGTCATATTATTGATGTGGAGGTTCCGACCTATATCACAGGTATTATGGAGTTTGATAGCGGAGTGGTTGGAACTCTGTTCACTACCTTTGATGTACATAACAGAGGTCAAGCCAGATTTGAGATCTATGGTTCAGAAGGGACTCTGTTAGTACCTGACCCAAATACCTTTGGTGGCCCTATTTATCTGCTTCGACAGGAAGAAAGCGATTATAAAGAAATGCCCATCCTGTATGATTATGCGGAAAACAGCAGGGGCTTAGGCCTTGCTGATATGGCTAAGGCTCTGGAAACTGGACGTTCTTACAGGGCCGGTTACAAACAAACCTTACATGTATTGGAGGCTATGACTTCTTTTCAAACAAGTAGTGATAAGAGAGCAGCGGTAGATCTGGAAACGAAATTTACCAGAGAAGAGCCGATGTACCGTAATTCTATCACTGGGATCATTGTGAATTAAAGTATCGGAGGGTATAATGGAAAGCTGTAATTATAAAAAACAGGTAGAGCAATGGGGACTTTTTGAGGTGAGAGTACCGGGAAAAACAGAAGGTAATCCCTACGTGGATTGTTATATTCATGCATTATTTGAATCATCTGAGGAAAGCAAGGAAGTCAAAGGCTTTTATGACGGAAATGGTGAGTATGTAGTAAGATTTATGCCAAGTTTTGCTGATAGATATACATTTCATATCAGTGGAAGCTTTTCAGATCATTCCTATCAGGGAGAGTTTGAAGCAATTAAGCCAACGGGTAAAAACCATGGCTATGTTTATGTATCCGATACGTATCATTTTAAGTATGCCGATGGGTCTCCCTATTACTCAGTAGGGACAACCTGCTACGCTTGGGTTCACCAGCCAGAGGAGAGGCAGGAGCAGACTTTAAATACGCTTAGCAAGAATGCATTTAATAAGATTAGATTCTGCCTGTTTCCAAAGCATTACGATTATAATTATACAGATCCGATTACATTTCCTTATGACGGATATCCCTGCGATAATTCAGGACTTAACAGAAATACCATGCTTGATTATTTAGAGGATAAAAGCACGAATCATTGGGACTTCACTAGATTTAATCCGGAGCATTTTAAAAGGTTTGACAGGCGTATCCATGAATTGATGGAAATGGGAATTGAAGCAGACCTGATTCTTTTTCACCCCTATGACCGCTGGGGCTTTGATGGGATGGGAGCAGAGTATGATGACTTGTATGTACAGTATGTCGTAGCCAGATATTCTGCTTTTAGGAATGTATGGTGGTCGCTTGCCAATGAATATGATTTTGTAAAAACAAAAAGGATAGAGGATTGGGAACGTATTGCTTCTGTGATTAGTGAAAATGATAAGTACCATAGACTATGTTCTATTCATAATGGCCCACAATTTTACGATTTTTCAAAGCCTTGGATAACCCATTGTAGCTGCCAGGGGACTGACAGGTATATTGCAACTGAGTATACGGATAAATTGAGCAAGAGATTTCATAAGCCGGTCGTTTGGGACGAAATTCTATATGAAGGAAACCTTAATTTGGGTTGGGGGAATATTTCTGGGGAGGAAATGGTAAGACGCTTCTGGGAGGCCTCTATGAGAGGAGGATACGCGGGTCACGGTGAGACATATCTGAGTACGGCGGATGAAACAGTGGATCATTCCATCCTATGGTGGTCCCATGGAGGTACTTTGAAGGGGGAAAGTCCTGAGAGAATTGCCTTTCTCCATAAGATTCTTTCTGAGATTCCGGATGGATATGGTCTGAGGTTGATGCCCGAATACTGGGATGCAGTAGTGGGCACGATTGACAAAGAAGAAGATAAGGACTCTAAGGTCAAGGATTATTATCTGTTCTATTTTAGCTTCCTGCGACCTCTATACCGGGATTTGTATTTTGATGAGGATACAAAATTCAAGGTAGATCTGATCGACACATGGAATATGACAATAATTCCTCAAGGAACGTTTCAGGGGCATTTTCGGATTGTAACCGAGGGTAGATCCTACATGGCTATTCGTGTCCGGAAAGATAAATAAGTGTGATGCAGAATATAGTTTGATGTACAACTGTATGAGAGTTGTAACGTACTTCATCCAAGCGAGAGCGTGTTGACCATGAACTATGTTTTGTTTTACATTATCATAAATTGAACTTGTGCAAATTGACGAACAAAATTATAAGTTTGCTTTTGATACTCGAATCCTATAAGATCAAAAAGGAGAAAATAATGAAAAACAATCCGATTTTAGGAACCGATTACCCAGATGTCGATGCGATCCGCGTTGGTGATACCTATTACATGATAAGTACCACCATGCATTTTATGCCCGGAGGAGTAATATTACGCTCCTATGATTTAATTCATTGGGAAATCATTACATATGTTTATGATACCTTAGATGATACACCCGCACAATGTCTACAGGATAATCAATGTATCTACGGTCAAGGGATGTGGGCAGCATCACTTCGTTACCATAAGGGTAAGTTTTATGTATGCTTTGTAGCAAACGATACACACAAGACGTATCTGTATCAAGCAGAGGATATCAAAGGTCCCTGGAAGAAAAGCATTGTGGAAGGCTTTTACCATGACTGCTCTTTATTATTCGATGATGATGATAGAATATATATTGTCTATGGGAACAGAGATATCTTTCTGACTGAATTAAAAGCTGATTTATCCGGGCCTAAACCGGACGGACTGCATCGGCTTCTGATATCCGATACAGAAAATGTAATCCTTGGATATGAAGGAGCACATATATATAAAATCAATGGTAAGTATTATATATTTTTTATTCATTGGCTTGCGGATCAAAACAAGCGTAGAGTTGAGGCTTGTTTTGTATCAGATTCCTTGACGGGAAATTTTACAGGAAGAAATATACTGGATGATGATATGGGACATCATAATGCCGGGGTTGCCCAGGGAGGTATTATTGATACACCGGAGGGTGACTGGTACGCAATATTATTTCAGGATTATGGGGCGGTCGGACGTATTCCGGTGCTCGTACCAATGCGCTGGGAGAATGACTTCCCGGTACTGGGAGTAGATGGTAAGATACCTCAGGAGATTCTTATAAATAGTACAAGGCCGAATCATAGTTATGAGCCGTTGGCACAAAGCGATGACTTCCATTATCTACCTGATACAGATGGTAGGGTTCACCTGAAAAATGTATGGCAATGGAATCATATACCGGATCATGCCTTGTGGTCTGTAACAGAAAAACCCGGTGCATACCGAATAAAATCCGGCAGTATCTGCAACAATGTTGTATCCGCAGTTAATACATTAACGCAACGTATGACGCTTCCTTCCTGCGAAGCAAGTGTAACCATAGATGGAAGTGCGTTGAGAAATGGTGATTATGCAGGAATTTGTGCATTACTGGGATGCTACGGGCTGATCGCTTTAACAAAAGAAGCGGAGCAATATTATCTTGTCATGCTTGCTAAAGAGCCGGGAGATCCTCATTCCATGGGTAAACCTCTCGATATGGAATTTGGGAAAGAGTATGCACGTGTTCCCGTTGAAAATAGTGAGATCAGATTAAAAATACATGCCAACCTTCAAGATAGAATTGATGAGGTGGAGTTTTACTATCAGAATAAGGATGAATGGAAAAAACTTGGTATTACTCATAAAATATACTTCCAACTGGACCATTTTGCCGGTTGCAGATTTGGATTATTCATGTTTTCAACGAAACAGGTTGGAGGAGTAGCAGATTTTAAAAATTTTTATTATACTTGCTTTAAATAACCCTAATTAAATCGAATGCCAATCTCTATTAGTGGGATTGGCAAGCAAAAAATATTGTTTTATCTGCAAGGAGATTGTGATATGGAAAATGATGTCGGTTATGTATTATGCTATACCAGATTACCACAGGAGGAAGCAATCTATGCCCCTAAACTGGCATATAGCATGCATCTGGGCTACAGTGAAGATGGTAGATACTTTAAGGATCTAAATCATAATTCAGGTGTGTTGTTTGCAAAGGCTACAGAAAGAGAGGATGGGACTCTAGATGCCAAGAGTTTAAAAAACCCTTATATTTTCCATATGGCGAACGGGTCCTTTGGGGTTGTAGCAGTTAGGACAGAGGCGTATGGGGAAAATGATGCAGAAAGTAAAGGACAAGCTCTGCTATTTACTTCCACAGATCTTTTGCAGTACAAAGAAATTGGGCTGATTGATCTTAAGGGAAATACGTATGTAAATGATATATCCTGTCGGTTTGATAATGATAAGAAAGCTTATATTATCACCTGGAGCGATGAGAATGGAAACTATTATAAAAATACTATTGTTGATATTAACGATTTATCTGGAGCATCGAATCCGGAAAAAA
The DNA here is from genome assembly GCA_023414875.1 of Bacillota bacterium. GTDB lineage: Bacteria > Bacillota > Clostridia > Lachnospirales > Lachnospiraceae > Mobilitalea. The sequence goes on from JAEZMV010000018.1 coordinate 20,345, forward strand.
CGGAAGCGTCTCAGATCGAGCCTGTATGTGCAGGAATAGAAGGAGTTATTCAGAGGAATGTAATCAGTGTTTCTAAAGAAGTAGCACATCGCCTGGTATGCAGGCTATCGGTACCTGCCAATGTTAGAATTGAACTTCCTGATAGTGTCACTGTAAAATCAGAAGAGGAATTAAAAAAGGTAAAGGCAACGGCTATCTATAGTGATGGGACAGAAGATACAAAATTAGTCGATTGGGATGTAACGGATATAGATTGGACCAAACCCGGATCCTTTAGGGTGAAAGGGAAAGTGCATCAGGATCATTTTGTATTTCCGATTGCGTTAAGCAGGGCTGATCCGTGTATCGCTAAATGGCAGGGAAACTATTATTTTATTGCAACGAATGATGCGGATGGTAATCACTCCTTATATATTCGAGAGGCAGAAACAATTCCGGATTTATTAAAAGCGGAGGAGCATTTAATACTAGACTCTGTTACTTATGAAGAAATCGGCGGCTTACTTTGGGCACCGGAATTTCACATCATAGAAGATGAATTGTATTTATTCCACGGAGCCACCCGTGGTGAATTCTTTTATGAAGAATCTCACGTCATGAAGCTTCGAGCAGGCGGCAATCCGACATGTAAGTCAGACTGGTCAAGACCTCAGCGTGTTCTTAAGAAAGATGGATCCTATTTATGTGAGGCAGGAAATACGATATCGCTGGATATGACATGTTTTGAGATTGGGGGAGAGTACTATGTTGCTTGGTCACAGCGTCAGTTTTTACCCGTAGATCTAGGCGCCTGGATATATCTGGCAAAGGTTGATCCGAAGGAACCATGGAAGCTGAGCTGCGATCCGGTGGTTATAACGAAACCTGACTATGGATGGGCAAATAATCATGTATTTGTTGATGAAGGTCCGTTTACCATTATTAAGGATAACAAGATATTTATGACCTTTTCCAGTGCCCTTGTTGATGAAACCTATGTTGTGGGATTATTAACTGCAGATATTAATTCGGATTTACTTAACCCTGATAGCTGGATAAAAACTAACTATCCGCTGTTAACCTCCAGAAGTATTCCAGGTGAATATGGTCCTGGACATAATGCGTATGTAATAGATGATAACGGAACATACTGGAATACCTACCATGCCAGACCAGGAGTAGAAGGACCCAGAAGCTCCGGTATGCGAAGGGTTCATTTTGATATTGATGGTTATCCGGTCCTGGATTTACCGGAATACAGAGACTTGAACAAGACGTTGGCAGACGTAACGGTTAATATTAGGATATAATTGTCATTGAATTTAATAATTAAGATAGTAAAATTGCACCATAGTTTTTTAATATAAGGATGTGAATATAGAATATACATCTGAGCTTAAACTATGGTGCATATTTCTGCTTATTTATTGCTTTTGAACACGTAAGTACTAAATATGATTAATATTTATTTCGACATTTTTGATGTAATTATGTTATAATATTTTTAACTAATTATAGTTGATTATAATATCATTTGATTTAATAGTTGGGATGGGTAAAACGAGTATAGTTTTATTGATACGTATCACATTACTTGAAGAGTGGAGTAGGGAGGGGGATTAGTTATGAATCATATTAGATTTATAGAATATGATGCAAAGCATCCGAGTGACTTTGAATTTAATGTACCGGAGGGCCATGATTGCTGGCTTCTAGTTATGACAAAGACACCTGCATTTTTTTGGGTGAATAATGAATTAATTGAATATCCTGCGAATTGTGCAGTCTTGTACAAGCCATACCAAAAAATCTATTACAAGGCGTGTGGGGAAGCTTATATTAACGATTGGATACGCTTTGATACAGATGAAACCTATGTAACCACGGCGCCAATTCGTAGCGGAGAGCCGTTTGTAATTCATGATCCCACCTTCTGTCATAAATTATTTCAATTACTGGTTTCAGAACAAATAATGAATAACGTCTATAAAGAAATTTCTTTTGATAATCTGCTAAGAGTATTATTTAATAAGCTGTTAGAATCTTATAATTACAAACAAATATCACCTTTATACAAAAACCTATACGAACTAAAAAAGGAGATTTACCTTTATCCAAATTCGGAATGGACTGTAACAAAAATGGCAGATAAGTTAAATATCAGTGTGGGATATCTTGAGGAAATATATAAGAATACTTTTGGGATCACTTGCATAGATGATGTTATAAACAGTCGAATTAATCTGGCCAAGAAATACCTGTTGTATGAAAATTATACAATTGCGGAAATCGTAACCTTATGCGGATATCGCAATGTGGAGCATTTTTTTCGTCAGTTTAAGAAAATTACCGGGGTCACTCCAAAACGATTTCGAAATAGTCCTTATCAACAAAGTGAAGAGGATAAGCACAAAGTATAAGTATTGAAGTTTCATATAGCTGCATTGGGGGGCTCAATTTATGTCAAGTTCATACTTATTGACAGAGCACTATTTAGGTTTTCGTTTTTTTATTGAATTTCTTTACGAGTGTGTGTGTCCATATTCATAGAAGAATGTAAGCAGTGTAGTAAAAACAAAGCTTTATTAAGTCGGCTAGTACCGGCTCAACCCCTTATGGACGGGCGCACATTTTAATTTTGATAAGGGAGAAATCTAAGTGAAATTAGATACCCTATATAATACCAGTAATATGAGAATAGATCAACTTGATGTGACTATATATCACATACATATTAATATAGTTCATATTGTGCTGAATATAGGTCATTGTATACAAAGATATATTATCGTACAATTAGTTAAGTGAATATACATAGTTATATTGTATATATTATACAGACATTATCTTTAATAATTAGGTGGTTATTTATATAGCGTGCAATAAATGAAGTAGGCTATTTTATGCAATAGTCATAAACTTAGGAGTGAGTTATGGACAGAGATTTTACTTTACAACTACCTGATGGAACGTACTTTGACTTATGGGAAAGGGAACAGGTATACGACAACGAACTTCATGTGAATTGTAACCATCCTGCTTCATCCGATGAAAATGACGGATCCCCCGAGCATCCTTTTTATACGATCAATGCAGCTGCTGAAGTTGCAACACCGGGTACCCGTGTGTGGATCCATGAAGGTGTATACCGGGAATGTGTTCAACCTGCAAGAGGCGGAGATGGAACTGATAAGATGATTTGCTATGAGGCCTATGAGAATGATAACGTTATTATTAAGGCTTCCGTTCTTGCTAAGAACTTTATAAAGAGTGAAGGTTGGAATCCAGTACCATTTCAGCCTGGTAGCATAAGGAATACAACGAATGCGGTGATATGGGAGGTTAGCCTCGATCCGGAGGAATTCCGAGGTTATAATCCTTTTTGTGCCGTCAATATTCTTCATGATCGACTATTTATAGAATATGAAAAGACAGATATGACAACCTATCTAAATCGTAGAGGAATGGTTTTTTGCGACGGAAAGCCATTGAAGCAGGTTTGCCTGTATAACCAGCTAAGTGAGCAACCAGGCACTTACTGGGTGGAAGCAAATGGACAGAAGGTTCACTTCAGGCTATATAATGATGATAATCCTGATGATCATGTGATTGAATTAACCTGTCGTGAGCAGTGTTTTGCCCCAAAGGTTCCATTTTTATCTTATATTAAGGTAAAGGGTCTGACCTGTGCACATGCTGCTACCGGAGCACCGGTGCCGCAAAGAGGTTCCATATCCTGTTATCGAGGTCATCATTGGATTATCGAAGACTGTACGATTGAATGGTCTAATTGTGTAGGTATCGATATTGGTAACGAATGTTGGCATCATACATACGAAGAAAATCAATTATTAGGGTATACGGTTATCAGGCGCTGCAAGATTTTTGATGTAGGAGTATGTGGGATAGCAGGACTGTTTGCTAAGCATCTGTTGATCGAGGACAATTTAATACAAGGTACCGGCTGGCAAAAGATGGAGTTATCTTGGGAAGCCGGAGGAATAAAAGTTCATGCCTGCACCAACAGCCTATTACGTAGAAATATATTTACAAAGACACTCAGGGCGGACCATTTATGGATGGATATGGTAAATGAAAATAATCGTATTACCCAAAATCTCTTTCTTGATGGAATACAACAAAGAGAAGCGATTTTTATCGAATGTAGCCGTGATGATATTAACCTGATAGATAATAATATATTCTGGAATGTAGAAGGGCGCTTCGAGCCGGCAGCAATTAAGGAAGAGCCGGGTTCTACGGGCTGGTATAAGACGGTAGAAACCGAAGCAAGCAATGGCTATGCGGTGTATGGTGAAGGCACTGACCATATAAACATTGTTAATAATTTTATTGGTAATTGCCAAAGCGCAGGGTACTTTGCCAAAACGGTTGCTTTTCGTATCATAGGAAATACCAGAGGCGGAACATCTAGGGATGCTAAAATATGGAATAATATCTTCTATGATTGTAAGGAGGCTGCAATTAAATTCCCTACTCAACATAACGAAGCAGAGGGGAATTTATATATGAACATGCCCGGAGGCTATCTTAGAATTCTTTATCCCGAACCTGAGGTATGCTTGGATTTACAGGCATGGCAGGAATTTTACGGTTATGATATTCATGGACAGGAAGGATATTTGGATATAAGTATTGATACTGAAAACTTCACTATGAAGATTCAAAAGCTAAAAGAATATCCTTTGGACTTTCCGAATCAAGGCAAGACACGAAAAATCATTAAAAATACAGAAGATATTAAGAAAGTGAAAACAAAATCTATCGTGTCAAATGATTTTTTTGGTAATGAGGTAACCGATGACTTTCGCTTACCAGGTCCGTTTATAAATTTGGAAGAAACTAACGTTCTTTCTATTGATCCACGAAAAAGGTGAAAGTATAAACTGCGTTAGCTCCAAATATATAATATAGTAATTCATTATTAAAGCTTAAGATATATTAAGTGTAATCTGCATTATTAATGGAGAAATATCTGTAAAAGGAGAATAAGTAATGAAGATTTTTCAGAATAAAAGGAAGGTAAGAGGTTATAAAGAATTTTTGTATATTTTACCATTTATTGTACTGGTTGCGGTCTTTGCATACTATCCACTTTATGGATGGATTTACGCGTTTTTTGATTATAGGCCACCGGCTCCCTTTTCAATGGATAGTTTTGTAGGGTTCAAATGGTTTAAATCATTGGTTGAAAACCCGGTAAAGACAAAGATAGTACTTAATGTTATTAAAAATACCTTCGCAATGAGCGGTATTACAATTGGGACATCTTGGTTACCATTGTTATTTGCTGTATTTTTGAATGAAATCAAATTTATTCCATTTCGTAAATTTGTTCAGACTGTAACTACAATACCTAATTTCATCAGTTGGGTTTTGGTGTATTCAGTAGCATTTAATATTTTTAACAGTACAGGTATGGTTAATCATCTTCTGATTTCAATGGGACTTATTGAGAAACCAATTCTTTTCCTTCAGTCCTCAGAACATGTTTGGTTTACACAATGGCTTTGGCTTACATGGAAAAATCTGGGTTGGGCTGCAATTATGTATATAGCAGCGATTACCGGTATAGATGAAGAGCTATATGAAGCTGCTAAGGTAGATGGTACTTCAAGAATGCAGAGAATTCGCTACATAACCATTCCGTGTATATTACCCACTTATTTTGTATTATTAATGTTATCAATCGCAAGTTTCCTTTCAAATGGTATGGAACAGTATTATGTATTCCAGAACGCTTTTAATACAGAGCATATTCAAGTTTTGGATTTATATGTGTTTAATTTAGCGATGGGAAGCGGTAGTTATTCAGTTTCTACAGCTCTGAGTATTCTTAAGAGTGTGATAAGTATTGTTCTACTTTTCATAGCTAATGGATTTTCAAAACGGATAAGAGGCGAGAGCTTTTTCTAATATTGGAGGGAATTTGTAATGATCGGTAAACAAAAAAAGATACGTTCTAAAAAAAGCGCTGTTGATATCTTAATAGATATCATTACCTATGTGTTTTTCGCAGCATTTGCATTTATTTGTATTTACCCATTTTATTATATTTTTATCAATACAATTAGTTCTAATGTATTGAGTGATAAAGGACAAATAATATTCTTGCCTAAGGAAATTCACTTTTCCAATTATGCTCAGGCACTGAAGATACGAGGCTTAATGGATGCGGCTATAATTTCTGTTGGCAGAACAGTAATCGGTACCATATTAACGGTTATCGCTACAGCATTTTTAGGTTTTATGTTCACCAGGGAGAGCCTATGGCGCAGAAAATTCTGGTATCGGTTTGTCATAATTACGATGTATTTTAATGCAGGTATTATTCCATGGTATTTAACAATGAGAAATCTTCACCTTACTAATAATTTTTGGGGTTATATTTTACCGGCGATTGTATCACCGTTTTACATCATTCTTGCAAAGACCTTTGTGGAGTCGATTCCTAAGGAATTGCAACAGGCAGCAGAGATTGACGGAGCAGGGACGATGAAGGTGTTCTACAAGGTAATCATGCCGGTTATCAAGCCTATCATGGCAACAGTTGCTATATTTACGGCTGTAAATCAGTGGAATGCCTTCCAGGATACATTACTGTTAATGACAGATACTAAATTATACCCCTTACAGTTTATCTTGTATCAATATATTAATCAGGCAAGTTCCCTGAAGCAGCTCGTTAATTCGTCGAGCAGCGGTGCAGGGGTAGGAGCAGTACTTTCTACCGTACAAACAGTAACTTCTATACGTATGACAGTTACCGTTATCGTTGTTGCACCAATCTTATTAATTTATCCTATTTTCCAAAGATATTTTGTTAAAGGTATCATGATTGGAGCAGTAAAAGGTTAAGATATATGAAGGTGCTTATCACCTTTTTATATACATTTTAAGAATGGAGGATTTGTTATGAAAAAAAGAAAACTGATTTCATTAATGTTGGTCGTTCTTCTTGTATTATCTACTGTACTTGCTGGATGTGGCAGTAAAAAAGATGATAAGACTGACAACAAAGCAACGGGTACCCCTCAATCGGGCACAGATGGTGGTACAGATGGTGGTACAGACGGCGGCACAGATGCTGGTGCAACAGAGATAGACCGCTCTAAGACTCTTACACTTGAGGTTTATGACGTTGCTGCTAACTATCAGGGAATTCAAGCTGGTTGGTTTGGTAAAGTAGTAAAAGATAAGTTTAATCTTGAATTAAACATTATTGCTCCTCAGGCATCCGGTGATGGAGAGGCTCTTTATCAGACACGTACTTCTGCAGGTAATCTTGGAGATATCATTCTTCTTGATAATGCACCGCTTCAAGAATGTATTAAAGCGGGACTGATAGCAGATATTACTGCTGAGGTACAAAGCAGCCCTAATTTAAATACTTATTATGAGCAGTACAAAACCTTCAATACAGGATTAGAAGGAAATGAAGCAGGTGCAATCTATGGTTTACCTTGCCAGATTACAAACACCTCCCCTTCTACATATTCAGAAACAGAGCTTTATTCAAGCCCTATGTTACCTTGGGATTACTTCAATGAAATCGGTGCTCCTGAGCTGAAGACCTTGGATGATCTGTTAAATGCTATGGAAGCAATTCAAAAGGCACATCCTACCAATGATAAAGGTGATGCTAACTACTGTCTTTCCTTATGGCCAGATTGGGATAAGGGCGGCACACAGATTACGATTGAAACAGCGACCCAGCTTACTAAGTGGTATGGCTATGAAGTTAACGGCTCCATTCTTCTTGGTACCCAAGGTGACATGAAGGAAGTTACCGATAAAGATGGTGCTTACTACAAAATGTTAAAATTCTTCTTTGATGCAAATCAAAGAGGCTTAGTTGATCCTGACTCCGGTACACAGGATTGGAATACAGCATGTACTAAGATGAAAAACAAGCAAGTATTATTAATGTGGTATTCTTGGCAGCGTGGTTTCTGGAATACACCAGAGCGTGCGAATGAGAGAAACGCATATATCTACGCACCTGTAGCTGATATGAATTTCTACCAGACTTCAGACTTCTATTATGGAGATGGAAGATGTTTAGCAATCGGTTCCAAGATGAAAGGCAATGATAGAGCAAGAGCAATTGAATTCTTAGATTGGTTAACTAGTCCTGAAGGACTTGAGTATCTTCATGCCGGTATTCCGGATTGGAGTTATACAAAGGGTGCTGATGGTAAATATACCCTGACTGAGAATGGTTTATATGGTTTAATGGAGAATCGTGAAGTTCCCGCAGAGTGGGGCGGCGGCGGTTTTGATGATGGTAATAGCAAGATCAATCAGTGGCCTTTACATGCCGTTTCCATCAACCCGAATACAGGCGAGTCTTATGTATTTAATTACTGGAGTTCCTACATTGAGGCAAACAAGACTACTATGACAAATGAGTGGAGTGCAAAGTACGGTGCAACTAATCAGAAAGAATATTTATTAGGAACCGGACAGCTTAAACCTGTACCGAGTGTAAATCTGATTCTGCCGATTGATACAACAGACGTTGGATTAATCCGTAGCCAGTGTGCTCAATTAATGTGCGATACCTCCTGGAGAATGATCTTTGCTAGTAGCGAAGCTGAATTCGAGAGTATGTGGGATGATATGAAAACTCAGCTCGATGGTCTTGGATGGGCAGAGTTAGTAGAATTTGATAAGGCTAAATTCCAGAAGGTTGTTGATGCTAGAGCTGCAGCATTACAATAATAAATAAATTGATAATGCATATTAAGAATTAGTGCATTAGCAATATGATTTGTAACTAAAAGCTCTCTATATGATTCGAAAGTTTCATATAGAGAGCTTTTTCAATATTGGATATAAAAACATTCTTGATACATAATGAAAGCATTTTTCATGATACAGTTTCAATAATAGTATAAGATCGGAATACCTATATGACGCGGAATTACAGTCAATCTAACTACAGGGTATACAGAATTCGAACAGCACCGGGCGGCGGTGATACTAAAATGGGATGCAAGAATTTTACGTCCTTTCAGTGGAGAAGGAAGAATGGAAAAAGTAGCTTGAAGGAGAAACGTATAATTTAAAATATGATAGCGGGTAAAGAAATTAGTTTTTTCTGAAGGATCAATTAATCGAAGAGTAAAGTGATAATACATGTGACAATCCTAGTAAGGTTCATGATATAGAAGAGTTTTTAATCGGAGTATCGAAAGAATATGGTTATAAACTTATAACAACAAGAGAAAGTATCCTAAAATATAACGTATATAAGTGATAAGTACATTCATCTTATTAAGATGGATAAGCAGAATTACTGATTGTAAGATAATTTTTCAATCACAACTTCTAAAATCAGTTATAACATATAAAGGAGAAGGTACATTATGAAAAAAACAATATCTCAAGTATTAAAGAATATGTATAAACCGAAAAAACCAAACAAAGAGTCTACTAACATTGAAAAGAATATCAAGGGTGATAGAAAAACAAAGAGTTTTCATATATTACGTATTTTTAAAATACGAGAAACATTACGAGTAAGATTAATAGCAGCCTTTATGGTCCCAATTGCTTTTATCATAATATTGGGTATTATATCTTTTAGCGTAGCATCAGATAGTATTAAGAAGAATTATGAAAAATCGTCTCTTCAATCAATTAAAATGACAGGCGAGTACATGCGTTTTGGATTAGAATCTATAAAAGCAACAAGTTTACAATATGCAAACGACGATACTATTTCAAAGTTCTTTAGTAACTTATATAAAGATGATAAAGCGGGCTATAATGCAGCGTATAAATCCATATCAGGTATGCTTTCTGCAAAGCAAATATCCGATGAGTTTATAGGAAACATTACTATAATAGCGGATGGTGTAAAGCCGATAACAACCAGTGGAAATGATATAAGTGACGGATTTTTGGCCGGCTTGGAAAAAACAGAACTTGGAAGCTACCTCAAGGAGAATCGAATGAAAGAGGTTTGGACAGGTTCCAATGAGTATCTGGATGAACAATTAGCAACGGGTGCAAATGATTACTCTATGAGACTTGTAAGATACTTATCTAAATCAACCGGATGTCTTGTGATTGATGTTAATGTTGATACGGTAAAAAGTATATTGAAGGGATTGGAATTTGATCAGTCCGGATTTTTAGCTCTTGTAACTTCAGAAGGTAAGGAGATTACTGAGGTAGAGAGAGAAGAGGGTGCAGAGGCAATATTTACGAAGGAAGATTTCTTTAAGAAAGCAATTGCCTCAGAAAATTCTAGCGAAGCTAATTATGTCACTTATCAGGGTGAATCGTATCTTTTTATGAATTCGAAGATTGGTGAAACCGGTGCGATGATCTGTGCGTTAATGCCAAAAGATGCAATCACAAAACAGGCTTATAAAATTGAAAATGTGACAATTGCGGTGGTAACCATCGCTATAATCTTGGCAGGTATCATAGTTCTGATCATTACTCAGGGTATTGATAAAACAATCAAAGGGATAATACAACCATTAAAAAGGGCAGCAAATGGAGACTTGACTGTTAAGTTTGATTCAAAACGTAAGGATGAATTCCACATTTTGATTGAAGAAATTCAAAATACCTTTACAAAAATGAAGGAATTGATCAAGCAAGTAAATAATTTGAGTACAGAAGTATCCACTTCTTCAGAGAATGTAACTAATTCTTCGGAGCAATTTGTCGTATCAGCTAAGAATATATCATCAGCAATGTACGAAATTGAACAGGGCATATCTCAACAGGCAAAAGATTCAGAGGAATGCTTGATGCAGATGGATAACTTGTCAAAAAAGATAAAACTCGTGGGTGATAACACTCTGGAAATCGGACAGATAGCAGATGCAACAAGAATTAAAATCCAGGAAGGAACTGATGTTACCGAAGCATTAAATACTCAAACACAATCTACGATAGAGATAGCAACAGATATCATTAATGATATTGAAAAATTAGATAATAAATCCTTATCCATAAGTAAGATTGTTAAGGTAATTAATGAAATAGCTAATCAAACAAACCTTCTTTCCCTCAATGCCTCTATTGAAGCAGCCAGAGCCGGTGAATATGGAAGAGGATTTTCAGTTGTAGCGAGTGAAATCAGAATACTGGCAGAACAATCCCAGAATTCTGCAAATGAAATCAAAAAAATCATTGAAAGTATACAAAGCGACACGAAGAAAGCGGTGGATACTGCGAGAAGAGCGGAAAATGTTCTTATGCTTCAGGGTACTGCAGTTAAAAATACTACTGATTCCTTTAAAAGTATTAACAGCAGTGTGGAAAAGCTGATGGTGTATTTAAATCATATTACTCAGAATGTTGGTAATATGGATCAATCCAGAGTTAGTACTCTTGGAGCGATTGAGAATATATCAGCAGTGCTAGAAGAGATTGCAGCTTCCATAAATACAGTGAGCAACACCTCCACGCAGCAGCTGGAAGCAGTAGAATCATTGAACAAAACCGCAGAATTGTTAAATGAGAACTCTGATATTTTGGTTCAGGAAGTTAATAAGTTTACAGTAGAATAAAATAATAGCTAGTGTGAAGAAAAGCATCTTCACACGGGAAGAACTGCGATGTTCGTGCAATGGCACTCACACCTTGTTCTTCCGGCGTTTTGAGCTGCATCAAAGATGCAGCATGGGCGTTAGTATAATATTCACAGAATGTTATACTAGCTATATCAAATTTGGATCACAGGAGAATAGAGATATGAGTAAGTTATGGTACCATAAGCCGGCAAATTGCTGGGAAGAAGCATTGCCAATTGGAAATGGGCGTATGGGCGCAATGGTCTTTGGCTCAGTGGAAGCAGAACATATACAATTGAATGAAGACAGCGTGTGGTATGGAAGGAAAATCGATCGTAATAATCCGGATGCATTGAAAAATCTGCCTAAAATCAGGAGTTTAATTATGAGTGGTAAAATCCCTGAAGCAGAAGCGCTAATGGTTTATGCTTTATCCGGAATACCACAGAGTCAGAGACCTTATCAGTCTCTTGGAGATTTATTGATCAATTTTAAAGATATGAAGGGTGATCAGAGCGACTATGAACGTAGTTTATCCCTTGATGATGCAATTCACACGATGCAGGTTAATGTAGGGGGTAGTGTGTATAGAAGAGAAACATTTTTCTCTGCTGCGGATGATGTTATGGTGGTACGTATTACAGCTGATGGTAGGAGTAAAATATCTTTCTCTGCGTTACTCATGAGAGAACGATTTTATGATCGGGTTTATGGAGTAGCGCAGGATGCTATCTTACTTGACGGAAATCTCGGGCAGGGGGGAATTGAATTTGCTATGATGCTGAGGGCAGTAACCGAGGGTGGAAGCTGTGAAGTAATTGGTGAACACCTTATTGTAAACAAGGCCGATGCCGTAACGCTGTTATTTACAGCCGGGACTACCTTCCGTTATCAAGATGTCCGTAAGCAGCTGGACAAGCTCTTATCCGAGGCAGCAGCTTATACCTATGAGGAACTTAAAAGTCGTCATAGAAAGGATTACAAGAGCTTGTATGACAGAGTTTCATTTCAATTAGAAGGTGTCGATGAATATGAAAAGCTGACCACGGATGAGCGCTTATCCAAAGCAAAAAATGGAGAAGTTGATAAAGGAATTGCAAAATTATACTTTGATTTCGGACGTTACCTTCTTATCGCTTGTAGCAGAGAGGGAACGCTTCCTGCTAATTTGCAGGGCATTTGGAATAAGGATATGAATCCGGCTTGGGATTCTAAGTATACGATCAATATTAATACGGAAATGAATTACTGGCCGGCAGAGGTATGTAATCTGTCAGAATGCCATATGCCTCTATTCGACTTAATAAAAAGAATGGTACCTAATGGTCAAAGAACAGCAAAGATCATGTATAATTGTCGTGGCTTTGTTGCACATCATAATACTGATTTATGGGGTGATACGGCTGTCCAGGATCACTGGATACCGGCATCCTATTGGGTAATGGGTGCAGCTTGGCTTTGTACCCATCAATGGACACACTATGAATATACAAAGGATCGAAAATTTTTGGAGGAAGCCTTCCCTATTATGAGGGAGGCAGCATTATTTTTTCTTGATTTTTTAATTGAGGATAATGGATATCTTAAGACATGCCCATCCGTATCACCGGAAAATACTTATGTTCTTCCAAACGGAGTTTATGGAGCGGTCACTATAGGAGCTGCTATGGATAACCAGATACTCAGAGATCTATTTGGTCAGTGCCTGCAGGCGGCAGAGATTTTAGACGTTCATGATGATTTGATAAAGCAGATTAAAGCTGCGATGGAAAAACTGGTACCCATACAGATTGGTAAAAAAGGAAACATTATGGAGTGGGCGCAGGATTATAATGAACTTGAGCCGGGACACAGACATATATCCCATTTGTATGCGCTTCATCCATCCTCACAGATTAGTATGCTTGATACTCCGAAATTAGCAGAGGCAGCTAAATTGACGCTTGAGCAAAGATTAGCAAATGGTGGAGGTCATACCGGTTGGAGTCGTGCCTGGATCATTAATCTTTACTCCAAATTATGGGAGGGAGAAAAGGCTTACTATAACTTAGAGCAGCTATTCGCAAAATCTACGTTACCTAATATGTTCGATAATCATCCACCCTTTCAAATCGATGGTAATTTTGGTGCGACTGCCGCTATCGCTGAAATGCTGGTACAAAGCTCACCACAGAGAATTGTACTCCTTCCTGCTTTGCCGGGAGCATGGAAAGCTGGAAGTATTAAGGGGTTATGTGTTCGCGGAGGTGCAGAAATTGATTTGGAATGGAAAGAGGGATATCTTACAAATTGTTCCTTGAAGGCAAAGCAGGATTTTGAAGCTGATATTTTATATCAGGATAAGAAAGCAAAAGTAACATTAGCAGCAGGAGAAGAAGTGATAATATCGTTCTAGATAGTTACTAGTTTGAAATAACCCGAAATGATAATATGAAGCTGATATTTGGAAAATATAGAATGAGTTTTAAAGAGGGAGGTGTTGAAGTACATAGGAACAATAACCTACTCTATTTTAATAAAGGACGAATTTTCGTAACAGTAAAGACAGTATTTGCGATTAGTGAGTTTTATGATAGTATATATAGTGAAATTACAGAGTATGAGGATGGAATCCTGGCGAAAGGAACCCTCACAGTTCCGTCTGGGTCTGAAGCATATGCAGTAACAGCAATGAATGATGTTGTGATGAAAAGGATAGTTTAGCAAAATGGATAATAGGACAAATGATAATTTAATATGTATTAAATACGGATATAAGCCTGCAAATTCACACAGCTGGGGCCCAGGGGTAAGAGATATCTATGCTCTACATTATATTATTTCGGGAAAAGGCTATTTTGAATCGAATCATACTACTTATTCCTTGAAGGCGGGTGAAAGCTTCCTTATCTATCCACAGGTTGAAGTGTTTTATTATCCCGATCCGGATGATCCGTGGGAATATATCTGGGTAGATTTTACAGGGAATGACATATTAGAGCTGCTACATAAGACCAAGCTTTCACAACAATCTCCGGTAACACCAGAAATACAAGAAAATCTAGAGCCCTTCTTTCGCATCGAGGAGAGCACAGGCATTATGCCTCATGAAAAAGAACGTGCGAAGGCGAAGCTGCACCTCTTATTATCCTATTATATAGAATACTATCCATTAACCAGGATTGATTGTAAAACGAACTATGTCATACTGGCGAAGGAATATATTGAGAATAATTATTGGAGAGAATCTCTTAATGTAGCAGAAGTGGTTGATTATGTTAAAATTGAACGTACCTATCTATTTCGGTTGTTTAAGACGGCCACAGGCAGATCAATATCAAATTATCTGACCAATTATAGAATTAATCGGGCATGTATTTTACTTAAATCCTCCAGGCTATCAATTAAAGCTGTCGCATGCTCCGTGGGTTTTATGGATCAGTTATATTTTTCTAAATTATTTAAAAGGATTACATCCTACACTCCTTCAGAATATAGGCATAATCTTGATGAAACATAAGGATGCAACTTATTGATACAATATAATGAATGAGTTATTGCATCACTTGTTTAAGAACATTATTGTGCAAATTTACGAAGGGTACAATTTAGGTGACCTTTTGACACCCTAACCTAATAGGGAATACCTGACATAGTTAGATGTTTGGTATTCCCTTATGTCGTGCCCGGCATGGGCGTAAGCTTATCGAAACAATACACAATTCCCTGACTCTCGATAATAACGAATTCGTTCCTCAATTGGCTCACGTCCGCATTTTAACATTTTACCAAGGCAGTCAATACACATATATTCCTTGGCATATCTGGTAACTAACTTAAGGTATATTGCGATATCATCACCCGATAAAGCAATACCACATTCCTTACAAGTATTTTGATCAGCCACTACTTCACCAGCTTTGCACGCACTATCATACAATCATGAGCAGGAATGGTGGGAGCAAATCGTTCTGAAAAGGCACCCAAATTCTTGTGTTCCCAGCAATCATACATTGACAGGGATATTCCGGAAGCGTAGGAAAGTCCCAAATCCCAAAATTGTAAGGAAAGCTCTCTTTGTGTATCACTTAGGTTAAAGAATCCGATGGCTAAATCTCCGTCACTTAATGCTTTTACTAACATAAAAACCTCATTGGACGGAAACCACTGTGGTTCCGGTTTGATACGGTATGCTCCACGACCTTCGATATCCTGATTAATCGCGATCAGATCACGGTTCATAAGAATATCCTTAGTAACCTGATTAGTATTTCTGATATCACAACCAATCATAAGCGGAGACCCCATGATACTCCATAAGGAAAAATGGGTTTTGTATTCCGTATCGGTGCATCCACCAATTTTACTTCCGATAAATTCGCTGTTACTTCCACCGTACATACCTACAATCAGCATATCCATGTCGTTATGACAATAGGTACCGGTATAACACTCTTTGTCAAGCTGTGATATCGCTAATGATTTAATAGAATCCCAATAATCCCGAATATCCTCGGTAGAACGGTACATATGTGCGCCCGATTCACGAATCCATTGATAGACATTATCTTCTCCCCAGTTGCATGCAGAAAAGAGAATATCGCGCCCGCAGTTTCTAAGAGCAAGACTCATTCTTTTATAGAGCAATTCTCCGGAGATGTGTCTAGGCTTAAAGCAATAGTCATACTTTAGATAATCAATGCCCCATTCTGCAAATAATTTAGCATCCTGAAACTCATGCTCGAAGCTGCCGGGATAACCTGCACAGGTGTGCGTTCCAGCGCAGGAATACATTCCAAACTTCAAGCCCTTCGAATGAATGTAATCAGCAAGTGCCTTCATTCCACTGGGAAATTTGACAGGGTCAGCTTGAAGGCTGCCATCCGAAGCTCTTTCCTTAAGGCTCCAGCAATCGTCAATTACAATATATTCATATCCGGCATCCCTATATCCGTCCGTAATGAATTTATCAGCTACATCACGAACCAGCTTTTCGTTGATATCCCAAGTAAATGTATTCCATGAATTCCACCCCATGGCAGGTGTCATACCAATACGTTCATTATTCATTGACTTATTACCTTTCTTTAGGTTTAGCATATTGTATCATGTTATAGTACCAATGTTGTACTATAAGTGAGTATAAGCGTTTATCATCATTATTCATATGTTCTTATGTTGCTTTTGTATGGAGATATATTGCATATAATGGAGCGAAATATACCCACAAATGATACTGTATGTCATTTATGCAAGATTTAGGTGGGATGGCCTGATACCCACCATCGAGTTGGGGGTAAATTCGCTTCTGATATGGTTTGCACACTGGCGTCTGGATTGTATTAAATAGGATGAAAAGATATCCTGTTTAATTATGTGAACTAAATTGTAAAGTGACCTTGAATGAGATAATCTCTTCACATAACTGATATTTTTCATTAAGAGCAGGTCCGCAGGCATTAGAGCCAACACCGCTCATTTTGTAATCTAAGCAGAGAACTGTGCTGTCAGCCTTATTTAGTTCATAATTATGAGCTTTTAAGGACAATTCCTCCTGGGTATAATTACTTGCCTGGAAGGAGAATGGAGCAGCCGCTGTGATATGAATGCTTCTGTTATACGGAGAATAGAGTGTAACATCAGTGCAACCATAATGACTGGAATTCTCCTGTGGTTTGATATAATCAACATACATATCACTCACTTGAGCATGAAATCTACCATACCAGGAAGAACGGTGTTTATCGATGTAACTTTCATTTGGTCCAAAGCCTAAATAATTAACCTCTTTATATTCCTTTGGAAGGAAGAAACGAAGACCGAGCCTCGGAAGGAAGGGAAGATCGGTATTGCGTTTTCCGTCCATCTCTAAAGTGACGGTGCCATCACCTGCTATATACCAGACTGCATTCAGATCAAGAATATGTTGTATTTGAATTGAGGCAATTGCAAGTCGGCTATGGATGGCTGTATAGTTCGGTTCCTGTATTACCTTAGTTTCATATACTCGGACGATAGGTCTGTCATAACCTGCTTTTACCCAGTTGTTGCAGATGTTGCGGTCATTATCCGCAGGAGCACGCCAGATATTATATTCAAGTGGCTTTCTTAAGATCTCATGGTTGTTGATGACAAGGGAGTCAAACGTACCACGTAATTTATTAAACAGATAGCAGTAATTTGAACCGGTCACCATGATTTTGGAAGAGCTCTCTTCAATCCTTGCTGTGGACCCCTTCTGCTCTTTTGCATGGAGGAAGGGCAAATTACTTTCTCTTAAGAATAGCTGGTCAAAACCAAGCTCATGTCCTTTACTGGTGAGCTTTAGTTCTTTTGACTGAACATAAATCAGTTTTAGGGTAACGCTGCATTTTTTATCCTTGGCAGTTAGGTAGCTTTTATTATAAGGTACCTGAAGTGTGGTTTTACCATGTGGTACTAAATCGATAGCTCCAAGCTCATAAGTTTCCACAATTTCGCTATCATATAAAAGGTGAGCCTGTATAGTCAGGTAATCCTTCAGATTTGTAAAGTCTAGCATATTCTCCATTTCTATAAGGCCCTCATTTGCCGAGATTAACGAAGCACGAACCGGTCGGATGACATTCTTATATTCGAGGAGAGCGGGATGAGGAATACGATCAGGGGATACCATTCCATCGATACAAAAATTACCGTCGTGAGGATACTCTCCGGAATCACCGCCGTAATGGAAGATTTTACGTCCATCAACCGTAATCCCGCGATAAATGGCATGATCACACCATTCCCAAACAAAGCCACCCACAAATCGATCCTGTGAATAAATACATTTAAAGTAATCTTCAATATCTCCGGGGCCATTGCCCATTGCGTGAACAAATTCGCAGAGCATATATGGTTTGGGGTTAGTGGCTAAATAAGACTCAATATCCGAAACGGAGGCATACATAGTGCTGTACACATCCAGCATGGAGGTATCATTTATGTGTCCTCCTGTTTGATGAACACTGCCTTCATAATGTACCAGTCTTGTAGGATCGTAGGCTTTAATCCAACGACCGGTATCCTCAAAGGCTTTACTATATCCGGCTTCATTTCCCATAGACCACATCAGGATACAGGGATTGTTTTTATCCCGTATAACATTTCTTTGATTGCGGTCTAATATAGCATGTTCAAACATTTCCATCTGCGCCAGATCACCATAGGTACCCGAATAGCTGCCGCCATAGAAGCTGACAGCTCCATGAGCTTCCAAATCACTCTCTGCAATTACATAGAAGCCATATTCGTTGCATAAGCCGGTGAACCAGGGAGCGTTGGGATAATGACTTGTTCGTATAGCATTGATATTATGCTTTTTCATCAATGATAAATCCTTGATTGCCTGATCTTTGCTGATAGTATAACCGGTTACAGGATCACTGTCATGCCGGTTGGTTCCCTTGAACTTAATTCTGACGCCGTTGATATAGATGATATCGTTTTTGATTTCGATGCATCGAATACCAACCCTTTGATATATAATCTCGTCATCAGTAGTAAGAGTGAGTGTATATAGATATGGGTTTTCTGCATTCCATAAAGTCGGATTCATAACCTCCAAAATCGCTTTGGATCCAACAATCTTTTGTGTAGCTATTAGATTGCAGTCGGCATCTGTTAAGGTGCAGGTAATAGGAATTTCTGCTCCAGAATAGCTAAAAGCTATCGTTATTTCTGCTTTGGTATAATTATCTTTTAAATGTGTCTTAACAAAAAAGTCCTGAATATGATTTTTAGGACGCATTAAAAGGTATACATCACGGAAAATACCCGTCATTCGAAACTTGTCCTGATCCTCTAAGTAACTGCCGTCGCACCACTTTAAGACTACAACCGTAATATCATTTTCACCTATTTTCAGGAAAGGAGTTATATTAAATTCGCTGGTAGAATGGGATACCTGGCTATAGCCAACAAGGGATTGATTGATATATACATAGAAACAGGAATCAACACCTTCAAAATTCAAATACTGCTCAAAGCCTTTAAATTCATCTTCGATATAAAAGCTGCGGTGGTATACACAGGTAGGATTTTCACTGGGAACATAAGGTGCGTCATAGGGAAAGGGAAAGTTTACATTGGTGTAATGATGATGATCATAACCATGCATTTGGATACAGCTGGGCACCGGAATCGTATGATAATTATTATAAATATATCCTGGGGCTGTAAAATCCTCCAATTCAAAGGGTGTATGATAGAATCTAAAATCCCACGTTCCGTTTAAGAGATAAAGTCGGGAGCTGTCCTTAGCGTCCTGTGGAGAATAGGGAATATAGTAGCTACGGTTATCTTCGCAGCCAATATGAAGAGCGGTAGGATCTTCATAATATCCTGGCAAATGTAATTCTGATTGAAACATATTTTTCTCCTTTTTTATCAGCATAAAATTGTTTGCTTTCTAAAATATAACAAATTATATTCTTGATTTACATACATAAAATTGATTTATATATGCACAAAGTTTTCAGAATTTACGATATTAGCTGAGACCTTTACATATAGTAATGCGTTTTAATAAATTATTATTGCATAAAGAGATTTTATATTTACAGTCTGGTTCGGGGTTGATATTAAAGCACAAAAGAATTGACAAAATATGGAAGCGGGCGTATGATTATACAAAAAGAAGTAATTTACATTCAATAACAGGTTATCTACTGAAAGGAAAGGAAAAAGGATATGAAAGTATTATTAGTAAATCCCCCGTCGATGGTTGGAGATTATAATGCAACTGAATTATCCCCAACCTATAACGACATACAACATGCTGGTATCGCTTACATAGGAGGAATGCTGGAAAGGAAAGGGCAGGAGGTCACTGTTATAGAATGTGATTGTGAAAAAGTTGGTGTTAATGAACTTATGCGCAGAATCAAGGAGTTAACTCCCGACTGTATTGGTTTTTCAGTTTATTATTACAATTATGACAATGTTATTAAAATACTAAACTTATTAGATCAAATAAAATCTTGGAAGCCATACATATTTGCTGGAGGGTATTACGCATCCTTAGAACCTGAAAAAATCCTAAATCGCTTTCACAATGTTAAATGTTGCGTAATTGGTGAAGGAGAGTATACAGTTACAGAAATAGTAGAAGCTGTCAAGTTAAACAAATCGATAAAAGAAGTTAAGGGGATTGCTTATATCGAAAACGAAGATGTCATTTTTACACCTCAAAGAGAGGTGGAACTAGATTTACATGCCTTTGATTTCCCGAAGGTATCCTACATATCCAAGTCAAAAAATGCAGGAGTTGTCACCTCAAGAGGATGTTTAGGGTCTTGTAGTTTCTGCTCCATAAATTCATATTATAAAAAATTGGGATATCCCATTCGTTATCGGAATGCGGAATCAATTGTAAATGAAATAGAACAATTAGTTAATAAGGGCGTTACTAATATACAATTTCTTGATGATAATTTTTTGTTCCATATTTATTCAAAAGAGAAAACATTATTAAAATTATGTGAAATGATTAAGGAAAAGGACATACACATAAAGATATATATTTATGCCAGAACGAAAGAAATTATTAAGGGTGTTGAAGAGTTAAAAGGTTTAAAAAGTATAGGGTTATCGTCATTATTTGTCGGTGTTGAGAGCTTTGTAGATCGGCAGTTAAAACTATATAATAAGAAAACTACAGCACAGGAGAATAAGAAAGCGATAAGGATACTGAATGAATTAGAATTGCCTTATACCTTAGGATTGATTCTATTTGATCCCTATGTGACGGTACAGGAATTAGATACCAATCTGGATGCACTTCTTGAATTAGAGGTATTCAAACATGTTCATGATCTGGATTATCCAATATCAATATCTACGCAATTAGGGGTAATCCCCAATACAGAATTATATTATAAATTAGAAAAAGAAGGCGTACTGGATGAAAAGGTTATGTTTGGTTTTACATTTGTGAATGAAGAAATGAAATTATATCTGGCTAGCATTAAGAACTGGCAAGATAATATACGAAGAGTTTATTTTTTAATTCAAGCATTAATGATGGAAACAGGTAACCCTCTTCTATATGATTTGAAGAAAGAGTTGTTGTTAAAAGATATAGAGTTTTTAAAATATATGATTAAGAATTACCGGGTGGAGGATGGTTACAAAGCGTGGATATCGTACTTAAACAATGTTGAAGAACGTATCAATCCTCCAATCGTTGATATGGCTCAATGAAACTAAGTTAAATTTAACAGGAGGTGATATTTTAAATCAATAGGCTGTAGAAGTAAAAAGAGTTGTTTTTATCTTGTTAATTCTGGCTGATCAATAATTAGCAAGAGTCATAATCGTACGGGGAGGTATTGAATGGAGTTGGCTAACTATACTATTCCTGCTTATTATAGTGACAATATAGAAGAACCCGATAAAAGTACCGCCAGGAATAAATTATATAGTTTAATAGACAAAGGTAGTTTTCATGAGATCGATGCTCATTATACGTCTAAAAATATTCTTCAATTTACAGATTACGATGAAAAATTATTGTCTGCAGAAAACAGTAGTTTTGAAAAGGAAGCCGTTATCACCGGTTATGCTACAATCGGAACTATTCCTTTTATGATTATCATGTTTGAACCAAAATTTATGATGGGGACGATGGGTACCATTGTTGGTGAAAAAATTACTCGGTTGTTTGAGGTGGCAAGTAAGAAGAAATTCCCGGTGGTATCAATCACTGCATCCGGAGGAGCCAGAATGCAGGAAGGTATTTTTTCGTTAATGCAGATGGTTAAAACAGCAGGAGCAGTATATAAACATAGTAGAATAGGACTTCTATATGTTTCTATCATTTGTGACCCAACATTAGGAGGAGTGACAGCTAGCTTTGCTTCTCTTGCGGATATCATCATAGCTGAAGAAGATGCACGATATGGCTTTACGGGTAAACGTATCGTTGAAGAAACAACCCATGAGGTATTACCAAGTAATTTTCAATCTGCTCAATATGCGAAAGAACATGGACAGGTTGACTTAGTGATTCAACATGGTTCTCTGAGAGATATGCTTCTAAGAATATTGAAAATACATAATCTGTGAGGTTGCTATGTACGATATATCATATATTATTGAAAATATAAGACATAAGGATAGACCAAATACTGCGTATTTCATTGATAAGATGTTTCCGGATTATATAGAAATGAGTGGTGACAGATTATATGGTGATGATACATCAATTACGGGAGGAATCGCGACCTTTAATAATCAATCAGTAACAATTATCGGTCAAAATAGAGGGTGTAATACAAAAGAAAATTTGCTTTACAATTTCTCCATGAGCAAACCGGAAGGATATAGAAAATCCTTACGTCTTATGAAGCAAGCAGAAAAATTCCATCGTCCTATTATTTGTTTTGTTGATACTCTAGGTGCTTTTCCGGGGAAAGAAGCAGAAGAGAGAGGTCAAGGAGCTGCAATTGCTAATAATATCATGCATATGCTTAATTTACAGACACCGATTATAAGTATTTTGATCGGTAATGGTGGGAGCGGTGGAGCTTTGGCACTATGCATCTCAGATGAAATTGCTGCGCTGGAACTTTCCGTATTAAGTGTAATTTCACCGAGAGCTTGTGCAAATATCTTATGGAGAAATCCTACTCGTGAATTGGAAGCCGCCTCTTTATTAAAAATGGCTTCGAATGATTTGCTGGATTATGGTATCATTGATCGAATTATACCTGAACCTGAAAATGGGGCACATACAAATCCAATTGCTGTTGTAGAATACCTGATGGATTACTTAAGTACAACGTTAGATAAATATAAAGGGATTCCCATAAAAGAACTGGTTGCAAAGCGTAATGAAAAGTTCAGAAATATGGACAAACAGTATTTTGTTTAAAGCGGATGCAATTAAGTGAGAATGACTTATCTATGGGAAATCATGCATGTGTAAAAGAAGTGCATCAGTAATAGTAGAAAAAGTTCAGGCTGGGTAATACACCCAGCCTGTTTGTTAGTGCTTATAAACAACTTAGAGATTAACTAAAATACTATTGACTTTCATTAGCAGGTTTACTTATCTCAATACGGGTTGTTTTCTATAGTCTATGTCAAAGGACCGAATAGTTGCTTCAGGCAGCTTATTATTGTAAAATTCCTTCCATAATTCGTAATAGCTATCCTCGAGTTTTGACTCGGTAAAGTGCTTTGGTTTAAAAACAACACTTGATTGATTCCAGTACATATAATTTCTATGTAAAAGGCGATCCTCTTTCTCGGCTTGTATTCCAAAAGGAGTTCCGGGATATGGAGTATTGATATAAAACTCTGCTAAATCAATATCTGCATCATCACAAAACCGAAGTATTTTATCTATTACACTTTCATCTTGATAATCAAAACCAATCCCAAAGGATCCAAAGAAATGAATGTTATTAGATTTTATTATATTTACCAGCTCGATGGCTTGCTGCCAAGTATATGGATTACATTTTTCCTTATTAAATAAAGCTTGTGAGATTTGCTCAAAACCAAACACGGTATAAATTGTAGATACTCCACCTTCTTTCAATTTCTTAAAATAAGCATTCTTTTTATCTGGAGACATATTTCTTGCCATCATCATAGAAGTCGGAAGAAATATATTTACATTCATATCTTTTGTATGACTCATTAATTCCATAAAATAATTCTCTTGCTTTCTGCCCGGTAGTAATAAGGAATCATCGATAATGTAGAATTCGTTATAAGGCATTGAACGAATATCAGTAATAACATCATCAATCGGCCTGTACCGAATTACTTCACCTTCCTTTTGGGGTATTGGGCAGCCATCACATTTCATAGGACAACCGCGGGTAGTCTGTATTAAATGAGCGTGCCAGTCATAGACATCTCGATTAAAGATATCTCTATTCGGAATAGAAAGCTTTGATAAGTCAAAATTATTATCTGAATAATAAAACTTTTTAAGAAAACCATTCCTCAAATCGTTTATTACAAAAGGCCATGTACTTTCAGCTTCTCCGATGCAAACCGCATCAGCATGTCCAATAGCTTCCTCAGGAAGTGCAGTTGGATGAATTCCACCCAGGACGACCCGTTTATTATTTTTACGAAATTCGTCTGCTATTTCATATGCGCGTTGAGCCTGAGGGGTAAAACAACTTATCGCGACTAAATCTACATCCTCATCATAATTGATTGGATCTCCTATATTATCATCAGTTAATGCAATCTCAATATCCACAGGAGTGATTGATGCGATAATTGGAAGCGCTAATGAGGGTGGCATTGTATAATTACCTACTTGATGAGCTTGTAATAAATCATTAATTTTCTTATTTGCTTCTAAAAATTTCATGAAGCGTGGATAAACCAGTCTTATTTTCATATATATGCCTCCAATTCTTTCAATATATAAAGTACTACAAGTAAAACAAGTACCGTAGTCACACCCTAGATATTACCACTTAATACCATATAATGTCAATTGTGATTAGAAATATATGGAAATGATTATAAAATATTGACAAACACTTATAAAAATGCTAAAATTTGGATAATTAGTACAACGGTTATGATTTAAGATCTAAGGTCGTGGTAGGGGGTAGAAAATGTATACAAGCGCAGATGCAAGTAGTGTATGGAATGGCTGGGTACAGATGGAGACCTATTTAAAAGATCAATTGAGTATTTTTGTTAATAGTGAAGGAATCTATTATACGGACCAAAAAGGAGTCAAGTATCTAGATGGAGTATCCAATCTTTTAACTACGAATCTCGGACACAAGAACCTACATATCATCGAGAACATATCGACGCAATTGCATAAAATGGATTCCTGCTCCCTAATGTATACCACTAGCGATGTTTCAGTGGAATATAGTCAAAGGATAACAAACTTAACCAATCGTCATTTTGAGCATGTTTTTTATACAAATAGCGGTTCAGAGGCAGCTGATACTGCTATTAAGATAGCAAAACAATTCTTTTATAATCAAGGACAAGCAAGTAAAACAAAAATAATTACTCTTAAAGGTGCTTATCATGGCTCAACAATAGCAGCAGGGTTTGCGAATGGCAATCACTATGATACTAGAGCCTTTGGCGATTCACTAAATTCTTTTATTCAAACTATCCCTCCAAACATTTTATTTCAACCCAAGGAAATGACCGAAAAGGAATTTTTACATCAGTGTAAAAAGGAATTGGAGGACATTATTATGAATGAAGGTCCCGATCATATTGCAGGAATTATGGTTGAGTTAATTCAATTGTCTAATGGTTCAGCAGTTATTGAGCAAAGCTATTTCCATACAATTAAGGAACTTTGTAAAAAGTATAATATATTATGGATTGTGGATGAAGTTGCCACAGGATTTGGTCGAACAGGTAAGCTGTTTGCTTGCCAACACCTTGGAGTATGGCCGGATATTATGATGTTGGCCAAAAGCATTACCAATGGATGTGTTCCATTAGGAGCAGTATTAGTAACTGATGATGTGTATAAGCAATTCTTGGGTTCAAATACCAGTAAGAAAGAATTTTCACATGGTTTTACTACCAGTGGACATCCTGTTGCTTGCTCTGCGGCCTTAGCAGCGATGGATTTATACGAAAATGGTGATGTGATAGAGAACGTACAAAAAAATTCAGGAGAGTTTTTATCAAAATTAAAAGAGTTTGAAAAGTATACCTTTGTTGCTGTGGTACAAGGAATTGGCTACATGGCAGGAGTATCCTTTAATGAAACTAGAAGTAAATTTCAACCGGATATAAGTATAGGAGCTGTAGCTTCCGGTATCATGAAAAAATTTGGTTTAATTACATACTATGAATATGGACAGCTCTTCATTGCCCCTCCGCTAATCTGCAATATGGACGAGCTTAATCAGATGATTGAAATAATTAAGAAGACTTTTAACTTTCTTGAAAAAACAATTTAGTTCTTGAAATAAAAATATTAAAAGAAGCGATAGGAGGGAACATATTAATGAGTGAGTTAGAAAAGAAAGTGTGTGAAATGATAGTAAGAAGACTGGGGTTGAATGATCTGAATGTGGATGAAATTGATTGTAATGCCCCATTATTCAAAGCATATGATGAAAACATGAATGAAAACAGTTTGGGCTTAGATTCTGTTGATGCCTTAGAGTTAGTAGTAGGTTTAAGAGAAGAATTTCAAGCGAATGTTACGGATGAAGATATGTATATTTTTGAGAGTATCAGTAAAATAGCTGAGTATCTTGAAAAGCAAAGTGCGGATAAAGAAGACCAACCAGTCTAAATTGATTTCTTAGGGATAAATCAGGGGAGGTAATAAGTGGAACTGCTATACAAATATAAATTCACCCCGAGATTTGCAGATATAGATAGTTATAGAATTGCTCATCATAGTAAATATTTTTGTTGGTTTGAAGAAGCAAGATTTTATTTGCTGTGTGAAATATTGAATTTCACGAAATCGGATACAGTGTCAATACGTTCACCGATCACGAAGTTAGGTGCAGAGTATAAGAGACCGGTCCTGTTTGCAAAAGAGTATGTTATTCAAACAAAATTCGTATATGAATACCATAAACCCTATGTTAAGTTTGAATATACTGTTATGGATTTATCTGAGAAGAATATTTTTTGTGAGGCATATACAGAGCATGTATTTATTAATGAACAAGATCAGCTGTACCTGAATTTACCTAAATATATATTAGAAAAACTAAAAAGTTATGAAGAAGGGTGAATTTCTGTGAAAACAATTTTTGTGAATGGTATAGGTGTTATAACGGATTTTGGAAAGGGCGTCGAGGGATTTTGGAATGCTCTGTGCAAACCGTTGCTTGGTATCCATGAAGAAGTTATTGATTTGAATGCTATCAAAAACAGCAAAACAAGAAGAATGGATAGGATATCAACGTTGGCTGTCTATAGTGCGGTAAATGCTCTGGAGGATTCAAAGCTTCAGGTTACTGATCCATATGAAGTGGGCACGGTGTTTAATAGTGACTATTGCCATAGTAATTCTAACCTAAAATTTGGACAATTTATCGTTGATGAAACACCGGGCTTAGCTAGCCCCGCTACTTTTATTAATACGGTCAATAATGCATGTGTAGGCTATGTATGCATTAATTTGGGGATAAAGGGATACAGTACAATGCTTATTAGTAGTAATTATATCGGTTACGCTATGCAGCTAATTGAAAAAGATAGAGTAAAGTCAGTAATCGCCGGAGGTGTAGAAGAGTATTGTAAGAATACATTTGATGCGATCAGGAAGATGAATTATCATGCCTGTGAATGTGGCGTGACCATGGTTCTTTCTTCGGACAGAGGTAAGGATAGTTATTGTGAAATAATCTCGTACCATGAGAGTAACCTAGGAGGACACCCTTTTTTTACAGACGGGTTTACGGTAGATACCAAAAGAATGAGGAAGGTCATGGAACGGGCTATGGAAAAGGCAGGAATCCATCAGGAAGATATTTCACTTGTGGTTACTGCCGGCAGTGATAATGCGGTAGGTAATGGTGAACTTATGGAATTAAAGGAGATGTTTACTAAAGATATCATGCTATTACGACCTAAGGAAATTCTAGGGGATACTCTCGGAGCTTCCTTGGGTCTTAACATATCCCTAGGAGCATTAATACTGAAACATCAAAAGATACCGGATTGTCTATTACCAAAGAATAACTATATGGAACAAGAGGGTTCGTATCACACTATTCTGGTTAATAATTATACAATGAGCGGAGGATTTATTTCCTACATAATAAAAAGGTAGATGAGGGAGGACTATATGTTTCAAGGTCTAGAGGGAAAAACAGTTCTAGTCACAGGTGGTAGCAGAGGAATAGGTAAAAGTATTGTTTCCATGCTAGCTAATTATAAATTGAACGTAGCCTTTACATATTGCTCCCAGGAAACGGACATAGAAGCTTTTAAAAAAACCTTATCCGTTGATAGCGGAAAGATCAATCAGTATAAGATGGATATAGAAAATAAGCAGAACATTGATACGGTGATAAGAAAAGTTGAACAGGATTTTGGAACGATCAATTTTTTGGTTAATAATGCCGGAGTGAATAGAGACGGATATATGATGCTGATGAGTGACCAGAACTGGAATAAAGTGATTGAAACAGATCTTACAGGAACGTTTATGGTTACTAAGAGAATTCTTCCGATTCTTTTGTCTAATAAGGAAGGCGTAATCGTAAATATATCCTCTGTTGCGGGGCTACAAGGAGTAATCGGGCAAACGAATTATTGTGCTGCGAAAGCAGGCCTGATTGGTATGACAAAAGCACTAGCCAGAGAGATAGCACATAAAAATATCAGAATAAATTCCATTGCACCGGGATATGTAAAAACAGATATGGTCGATAAATTAGATCCCAGGATGATGGAATCCATCATTCAAAAAATACCTCAAAAAAGAATTGCCCTAGCAGAGGAAATTGCATCGGTTGTTTTGTTTTTGTTATCCGACGGTGCCAGCTATATCACTGGTTCAACGATAGTTGTAGATGGAGGACTTACAAGTTGAATTATCAGAAAACATTGATGATAACCGGAGCATTTGGCAGTCTTGGTGAAGAAATCTGCAGAAAGTTTTATAAGGAATATAAGCTATTATTAATTGATAAAAAAGCTCCGCCGGAGTTCGTAGATGATTTGAATAACGATGGAGGAGATATAAAGATTATAACTGCAGATTTAGTAGATCCGAACAGTATCAAGAGTATTGGAAAATATATCTCTAATCGTGACTGCATAATTCAAGGAGTGATACTTGCAGCGGGTACGATATGCTTTAAATCTTTTCATAATATAACAGTTGAGGAATGGAAGGAAACGATTGAGGTTAATCTTACTTCTAATTTTTTGATATGTAAGGAAGTAGTGCCATTTTTAATAAAACAAGGCTTTGGCCATATTGTACTTATTGGGTCCGTTTTAGGTAAAGTGGCCTGTTATGATTTATTTGCTTATAGTGTATCAAAAGCAGCACTGATACATTTTACAAAGAATTTAGCTCTGGACTTATTGGATTATAACGTTAATGTTAATTGCATATGTCCCGGATTTATGGAATCAGAAATGTTCCAAAACGTATTAAAAAGTGAAACCTTGAATCGGAAAAACTGGTTTCATTTACTTGGTGGGCTTCCAAAACGTACGATTCAGAAAAGAGACATTAGCGAACTTATTGATTATTTAATAAATCAGGAAGCGATGACGGGTGAAGAAATCATACTTGATGGAGGCTATTCTATACGCTAAAAAGCATTGCAGGTGAATAATATATGAGAGTTTATTTTCATGAGTTAAATGATACGTATGAGAATTTCCAGATCCATTACTTTGGTAATATATGTAATTGGTATACACAGAAGGAATTTTATAAACTTAGGAGGGTATTTCGAGATAGAATAATCAATCGGATGCTACAAGAGAAGGACTTTATCCTTGATGAAAACGGCAAGAAGATATATACCATAAATGAAAAGAAGAATTTTTCTTGCTCCTATACTGGGTTTTATATCGCGGTTGGTTTATCAGATTATAAAATAGGAATTGATATTGAAGACTATAATAAGATCTCTGCAGATAAGATTCATATTTTTTCCTCCGACTATGAATTGAGCCTTGTCCAGTCAGAAATAAATTGTTCGGCATCAATAGCGACAGCAACACTAGTCTGGTGTTGTAAAGAAAGTCTTGGTAAGTTGTTTGATGTTGGTTTAGCCAGAGGGTTTAAAGCTTTTGAATTTTATCATTCAGTTAACGGTAGTTTAAATATAGAGAAGAATTTTGATAGTAATAATTATGACGATGTACATATTTATTATAAATTGTTTGACTACAAGTGCTTTGTAATTTGTTCGTTTCATCGTCTGGAGAGGAGTTATTTATGTTGAATCCAAAAGATTTACTACCGCATAGAGAGCCATTTATTTTTATCGATGAAGTGATTGAGCTAAGACAAAACGAGTATTCAAAGACAAAGAAATATGTTCGAGATGATGAATTCTGGGTTAAGGGGCATTTTCCTGATAAGCCGATTTTCCCTGGTGCTCTGATACTGGAAGTTATGGCGCAGACGGGAGGTTTAATCTTCAGAATAGATAACGGTGTTGGGCATAACAGTGATTCACATGGAATTTATATGCTAAAGGTGAATAATTTAAAACTGATAAAAATGGTTGTGCCGGGTGAAACACTGATCGCAGAAGCGTTTTTCTTGGAGAATATTATGAATTTCAGGAAAGCAAAAACGAAGCTATATTCTAACAACAAAATGGTTGCAGAGGCTGAGATTACCTATGTTATGCAAAAAAAAGATTTGTGAGAATTAACAGGGGGGCCAAAAATGAATAGAAGAGTTGTTATTACCGGTATAGGAATGCTTTGTAGTATAGGAACCAATAAGATTGAAGTTTTGAATGCCTTAATCTCAGAAAAGAGTGGCTTAAAAAAGTCGAAGCAATGTATCAAATATGATGAATTGAAGGATGTAAAGGTTGGTGAATGTGAATTCAATACGAAAGAGTTTACTGATATCCAGTCCTTGGAAAGATTAGAAATTATGGCAATGAAAGCAATCGATGAAGCGCTTATTGACAGCAGACTTACGATTGATGATATAGAAAAGAAAGAGGATAGAGCAGCCCTATCACTTTCTACGTCCTTGGCAGGGAGCAGTCAGATGTTAAAAACGCTGGAGGAACCGGAAATAAGTGATTTGTGGTCTCTTCATTCCAGAAGATTTATGAGCAGAATCATGAACCAATATAAAGTCAAAGGCAGCTGTTATACAACGAGTTCTGCCTGCGCCGCAGGAACAGCAGGAGCAGGAATTGGCTTTGATTTAGTAAAAAATAATGAAGCCGATATTGTAATTGTCGGTGGAACCGATCATTTATCTATGTTTTCTGTTTTTGGTTTTTATTCATTAAATACCTTAAGCAGTGATGAATGTAAACCCTTTGATGTTAACAGGGACGGAATAAATATTGGAGAAGGTAGTGCCTTTTTTATATTTGAAGAGTTAGAATGCGCCAGAAATAGGGGAGTGGATCGCTTTTATGGTGAAGTTCTTGGCTATGGGTTGGCTAACGATGCCTATCATATGACAAGCCCAAATCCCAGCGGCGAAGGTGCATATCAAGTGATGAAAGCTGCACTGGAGGATTCGGGAATTGGCAAGGAAGAGGTAGATTATATTAATGCTCATGGTACAGGTACAAAAGCAAATGATCAGATGGAGATTTCAGCAATTAATCGTTTGTTCCAGGAGAATGTCAAGGTTTCATCTACAAAATCACGGGTAGGACATTGTTTGGGAGCCGCAGGTAGCATTGAAATAGGAATATGCTTATTTGCCTTATCGAAGGACATTTATCCACATACAAAAAACTCTTATGATTTTATAGAGGAAGGCAAGAAAATGTTGGACCGAGAGACCTCTAAAAAGCAAGTAAATTGTATACTATCAAATTCCTTTGCTTTTGCTGGAAATCTGGCAAGCATCGTTATCAAAAAGTTCACTGATTAGATGCACAAAAAGCAGGGTAGAAATGGAGAGAAATATGAATGAGGCTTTTTTTTACAAATTTGATGATGCCTATGATGAACAGATATATGATGATAAATTAATAGAGATGATTCGTAGACAGCTGGAATTATTATCAGATGTTGTTATATTTACAAATGATGAAAAGGAGGTTACCGTTGATGGTTTTAAATTGAGATGTGATAGAGATAATTGTTATTACATTGATGGAAAGTAATATTTCTATTAGCAAAGTTTAAAATTGGAAGGGGGCAGATGATAAGAATGAGTACTATTATTAAGGTGGACAGTTTAGAAAAACGTTACGGTGAAAATATAGCTGTCAACGGAGTCAGCTTTGAAGTGGAAAAGGGAGTTATTTTTGGTATGCTTGGGCCCAATGGTGCAGGCAAGACCACTACGATTGAAACATTAATCGGGTTAAGTAAAAGATCAGGAGGAACGATTGAAATTCTTGGATTGGATCCATCCAAGGATATGAGAAAATTAAAACAAAAAGTTGGTGTTCAGCTTCAGTCCTCGGCATTGTTTATGAAACTTTCTGTAAGGGAACTATTAGATTTGTATGCAGGATTTTATGATAATGCATTAAGCTCAGAAGATGTAATACGAATGGTTGGATTAGAAGATAAAGCGAAAAGCAGAATATATACATTATCCGGTGGACAGCAGCATAGATTAGCGATTGCTTTAGCTATCATTGCGAATGGAGACGTGCTCTTCTTAGATGAGCCTACGACGGGACTTGATCCGCAATCTAGAAGAAAATTGTGGGATTCTTTATTAGATTTAAAGAAAGTAGGAAAAACAATATTTTTAACGACTCATTATATGGATGAAGCCGAAATACTATGTGATGAAATCATTATCATTGATTTGGGTAAAGTGATCGCAAAAGGTAAGCCCAGCGATTTGATTGATCAATATTTGGGCGGAGATACCATTAAATTCTTTGCAGATAATTTTAATGAAGAAGAACTACAAGGAATGGAACAGTTAGAAGGCGTAATCCAAGCTGATTATCAAGATAATAATAATGTCACTCTATATACGAATAACTATACAACTACAATTATTGAACTCCTTAACTATATTAAAAAGATAGAGAAAAATATATTAAACTTGCAATTTAGGAAACCTACATTGGATGATCTGTTTTTAAAACTTACGGGCAGGGGGCTGGAAAATGAAAGCATTTAAAGAGATGTTCATTGCTAATTGTAAAGAATACATCAGGGATGGTGGATTAATTTTTATATCCATACTATTTCCAGTAATTCTGGCTGTCATATTCGGAATTGTTTTTAAGGATAACAGTAAGGATGAGCCTTCTTTAAAAATAGGTATCATCAATGGAGAAGGTCAAATTTACGATAAAATTCTAGAGCAGTACGGAAGTAATAATAAGATATTTGAGGGCTCTGAGGAGATAGAGTTAGAAGCCCTGGAGAAGGGAAAAAGAGACATTGTATTTAAACTACCAGGAACACAATATCAAGATACAAATGATTACAGTATAGAAGTTCTTTATGATAATACAAACGATGATATTAGTGACAGTTTATTAAGCAATATGAGACAATCGTTTATCGATATTGAAGATTCTGTAACAGGAAATGCAAGGAAGGTAAGTACCTTGTTCAATGGAATAAACGAGCTTGAGAAAACCAGCACGTTCAGCTACATATTTCCAGGAATACTGGCTCTGACGCTGATGCAGCTTGGTCTTTACTCATCCTTGGAATATCTAAAATTAAGAGATAATAAAGTAATGAGAAGCTTGGCTGTGACACCTTTGTCAAGAAGTAAATATCTGGGCAGCGATTTACTGCTGAGAGTTGTGATCGGTTATGTACAGGCTATCATTTTGCTATCGATTGGATATTTCATATTTGGTCTTGAGATAAAAGGGAGTTTACTCTCACTCTCAGCGCTAATTCTGCTGGGATCATTGACATTTTCCAGTATTGGCTACTTATTAGTTAACGCTTCTAAGAGTACGATGGCTGGAAACATCCTGGTACAGATTGTTATGATGGTAATGATATTCTTGTCAGGAATATTCTTTAAGACATCTTCAATGCCGGGTTATTTACAACAAGTGATGAAAGTACTTCCACTTACTTACTTAGGTGACGCAATTAGACAAGTAATGCTTGGAATATCAGGTGAATATAGTATGTTCATGAACGTAACGGTATTGCTCGCCAGCTTGCTAGTCTCTGCATTACTTACGGTAAAACTATGGAAGTGGGAATGAAATATGTGCGGTTACAATTTAAAAATTGTAATTAATATTCTAAAAGAAGGAGGAAAAGTAGGATGGCAGAACTTTATACCGATTTATTAACAGAAGAAGATTGGGAATGTATTATGGAAACAATTCAAATGAGAGAAACTGTGAATTCTAAAACCGGTTGTACATTGTTCTAAACATGTAAAAAGAAAGGAGTCAAAAAATGCAAGAAAAAATGGAGATCATCTTAACAGAAGAAGATTGGGAAATCATTATGGAAGCAGTAGAGTTGAACAATAATGTTAATTCCAAAACAGGGTGCACAGCATTTTAATCTGAAATAAAAGGATGTGAACTGGCATGGCATTAGAATACTTAGAAAGCATTATTACGGAAGAAGACTGGGAAGCAATCATGGAAGCGATTGAGATGAAAGAAAATGTAAAATCAAAGAATGGTTGTTTCTCATACTAAGATAGAGATGCAGACCCAATAAACTAGTCCGTAATGAGTGGAATCTTTTCATTATAATCCAATTATTAATCAAAGAGTAGTGAATATGATTCCACTCAACGGATGGGTTATAAAACGATTAGGAGGATATTGTAATGCCGTTGATAAGAAAGCCATTCAAGGAAATGTTAGTGGAAAAGGATAGTCGCGCAGTGGATGAGCAGGTATCAGTCGTTTTAACCAGAGTATGTCCAATACAATGTGAGCACTGCTATAGTAATTGTGGACCGAATGCTTCCAAGGGAGATAATGATAAAATTATTTCCAGAATTATAGATATATGCAGCAATGAGAATGTAAAAACTATTTTATTAACCGGTGGAGAACCTTTTACGAAATATAATTTCTTATTGGAAGTAATTAAAATAATTAAGGAATTTAATAAAGATATTATCTTATATACGAATGCTTATTGGGCAAATTCTATTGACATAGTTAGGGAAAAACTGAGTCAGTTAAAAGATGTCACATTAATAAATACAAGCGTCGATAAGTATCATCAAAAATTTATACCGCTTGATAATATTATTAACCTAGTAAAAGGAGCTCAGGAAACCGGTGATTTTTACAGTGGAGTCGTAATAACCTCCGAACCGGGAGATGATTCCCTGGAACGATTGGTAAGAGATAAGCTATCCGAATTCTCTCAGGATTATGTGGAACTATTCGTACATGAATTATGTTTGACCGGTCGAGCAAAAGATGTGGCAGCAGAATATAAAGATCTTTTGGTTTGTGAATATCCCAAAGGAGTATGTACGTTAATGACCTCGGTTATTGATGAAAGCGGTAACTTGTTTGGATGCTGTACTGTATTGGAGAAATTTGATTATATAAACCCCTTCTGTCATGGGAATGTGGATGATGAAGGGTTTGATACGGTTTATGAACGGTTCCGAAATAACAAGGTAGCCTTAGGGTTAAGAGTATTAGGCCCAAGCCGCTTAGCAAAGATGCTGATTGCTTCTGGTAGAGGTGAAGCATTAAAGAATAAGAAATATTTCGAGAGTGATATGTGTGCTTTTTGTATGGATTTATTTTCTGATCCTGAAAACTATACATACCTGGAGGAAGTATTATCAAATGGAATATGGCCGGAAAAACTAAAACTTATGGAACGGATTATTTATAAAGAAGGTGAACTACTTGCTAAATAAGGAACTTCAAGTTAATTCGGATAAGAGTTACTTGTTAAAAAATATTATCCTTGAAGAGCTAAACAATCTGTTAAGTATCATCCGGCTCTTTGACGAGGATTTAAATGAGATACATATTCATATGCTTTCCTTCAAGGACAAGCTTTCGAAAACGGATAAGAATGAATACAGTAGTTCAATAAAGCAGATTGGTGCATTTGAACCAAGGCTGGAATTAGTATATAAAACGGCACGATCATTGTTTGATTTGGTATACCTATACGATGAAAGTGGTAAATTGAGAAATCCATTTGGTATGAAGCTAAGAAACTTGGAGGATTGGGTAACTAGTTCAAAGATGGATCCGAATCATGGTAATGTTGAATGGGATATATTGAAATATCTTTCTGAAAAATGTGGTGTTGAATGTGAATTCTGCTTACACAAAAGTGATCCTCCCGGCTATTATACGAATTCCTGCAAATGGCAGGGCAGTATTTGTGAAATCGAAGAAAGGATTAATTATTTCAATCCGTATCAAAAAGAAGCTCTTTTCAGTGAATTTACCTATGGAAGTTATGAGAAAATCTCACATCCTAAGCTCTTTGAGATATTACATAAAATTCGAGAGAAGTCGGATGCTCCAATATCAATAATAACAAACGGAGGTGACTTGAAAGAGGATATAATTAACAGTCTTAAAAATTACGAACCTATCTCGTTAATTGTCTCTCTAAACAGCAGCTCAAAAGAGGTAAGACTGGATGCAATGAATGATATAACCCCGAATTATTCCATTCAATCACTTGAGTTATTACAAAAGAAGCAAATTCCTTTTATCATTAGTTTGACACATTGGTATAAGTCATCCTGTGATGATTTATATAGTACAATTGAATTTGCTGATTCCTATTGCCCCTATATAATTCGTATCAATTTGGAAGGATATTCAAAATATCATCCGTTGTACAGAAAGTATGATTTATTTAGTCATTGGAATCAGGTGGTTGATACAGTAAGGTCAATAAGACCAAGAATTAAAACTCCCATTGTTTTTCAACCGGTAATGTATGAAGAAAATCAATACAATGAAGAAGTTAGACCGATTATTAAGGGTATCATTCAAAATTCACCGTCTTATTTTACTGATTTGAAAACGGGTGATGAAATAATAAAAATAAATAATAAAAATGTGACATATAGAAAAACTGTTAAAAATGTTTTGAGGTTCATGGAGCAAAATACGGACCGTATTCATTTAGAGATAAAAAGAAATAACAAAATAATACAAATAGAGATTATGAAATCCGCAGAGGCATATCCCTATTATCATTTTTTTCATAAATTAGGAATGGATTACCCTTGGGGAATTGTCTTATCTGACAGCTTGGATCCCTTGGCAGTAAAAGCTTTTATAAAGCTGGCAGGAGCATATAACAATGTATTACTGCTTTCTTCTACATTAGTGAAGCCTTCACTTGAAATAATGTATCAGGATCTAAATAAGAAGGATTTTGAAACGAAGGTTCATATAGCAATTCCTAAAAATCATTTCCTGGGGGAGGATGTCATTATTGGTGATCTTCTGACGGTTGATGATTTTATCAGAGGTATCAGGGAATGGATCATTGAAAATGACCTTCTGCCGGATATTATTGTTATACCAGCCACAGTGTTTAGTGCTTGGGGCAAGGATATAACCGGAAAGTCCTATCGTCATATCCAAAGGATTATAAAAATACCTGTAATACTATTGGAAACCGACAGAATCTGGTCACTAGGAGGATAATCATATGTTTGTATTCTTATTTACTAAAATTAGTGGACTGCTCCCAATACGATTACGATATTATTATTTTTATTTATTTAATAAATTTCAATTTAAAAAGTTCCTTTTGAATATGAAATCGTTTCGTGAAATAATCACAAGAAATTATCAGAGATATTTAATGCGGAAAACGGGTTCTGATGTTATTCCTAAAGGTTTCTATACTAGGTTTATAAAAACTAGAAATGCACAGGCCAGTGATTTCCTTACTCTTATGTCAGCCACTGATAAAGAGATGGACAAGAAGATTCATATTAATTATCAAGGAAAAGATTTATTTAATAAATATATGGAAGAAAAAAAAGGAGTCATTATAGCAATACCCCATATTAGTTCTTATACATCAATATTTCTTATATTGGCAAAATTTTTAAAATTAAAAACGAATATTATGGCGTTATCCTATGAAACTTCTTCCTTATTTGAGTCCGATATGCTTGAGGGATGGACCAGCAATTTTCTGGATCGGGTGCACATTATTAGTGTAAGTAATTTCAGCTTAGTAAATGCTTATGATAGTTTAAAGAAAGGTGAGTTACTGATAATCTTACCGGAATTACCAACCACTAGTTTTAGCGACAAAGAAAACTATCCTAAATTTATGTTTGATATGGAGAATATACCCCAATATCCGTTAAGTGATTTTAAAGTATCATTTTTAAGTGATACGATCTATGCAACACAGGGAATAGTCCAGTTAAGCATGAAGACGGGAGCGCCTGTATTATTTACGGTAATGAGAAAAAGCGGAGCATTAGATTATAACTTATCATTTAATGAAATTAATTTCTCGAATGAAAAGGAAGACCTGCAGGAGAATATCCAGGTTTTATATCAGGAGCTAGAAAAGGAGATATTATTGAAACCTTATGAATGGACCATGTGGAGCCATGTACATAAATTAATTTGTAACAGTAGCATTAAGGATAATGATGCCTTGTTACAGGATTGATATTAAAGCATAGAACAAAATGATTGAAAGGATCTGAACGAAATTATTAGATAAAAGGAGAGAAAATGGAGAGCTTACGAAATTTGTTTAGAAAAAAAATGAGAAGCGTTATAACCATATCAGGAATAGTAATTGGTGTCTTAGCATTGGTTATTATGGGTGGCATGTCCGGAAGCCTAAATATGTTAGTAAAGGGAGCCAGACAGTATCTGTCGAATGATATTATGGTTTCTCCAAAGGAGATATCATCGACGATGTTCGGATTAAAGACACCATTTTCAGAAAAGTATTCTGAAGAGCTTAGGAAGGTAGAGGGAGTAAAGGTAGTAAGATCGGAAATTAGTCTGTTGTATGATGAAAACCAAAGTACTATCAATATGTCCATGCCAAGTGAAATAAATGGTTTTAATATAAATGAATATAAGGAATCACTAAAATATATGGATTCTGATTTTGAGTTCTCCTTTATGAGTGGAGATTGGTGGGAGGATGGAGAAACAGGAACTGCCGTATTCGGAATCAGCTTAGCAAAGCAGTTAGGTCTCAGTGTAGGTGATACCATCGAAAACAGAGGAAATAAATTTAAAATAGTTGGAATTCTCAACAGGACAATGACTGCACCGGATTCCATGATGTTCATACCTCTTGAGGATGCCAGAGTTCTATTGGCAAAATCACAACCTCTATTGAACAATCTGGAGGACCAGAATTATGTAACCAGTCTGATTGCTGTGGCGGAAAAAGGAAAAGCATCAGAGGTGACAGAGAAAATTAACTCAGAACTACCACATTTAAATGCAATAGATCCGGAACAATCAATCGCAGAAATCGAGAGTCAGATGTCTATGCTGAATTTGGTTATGACAGCCTGCGGATTTATTGCACTTATTGTTGGCGGCCTTTCCATCATTAATACGATGCTTATGTCCGTAATGGAACGTTTCAAAGAAATTGGTTTAAAAAAGACAATAGGTGCAGGAACCTGGGACATTCTTAAGGAGTATATCCTCGAAGCAACCTTCATAGGTTTCATAAGTGGTTTGATTGGCTTGAGTTTAGGATGGTTGATTACAACACTGGCTAATTATCTTACATCATCATCTGGCTCGGAACTATTTCTAATTACACCTGATTTGGCAATAGGCACATTTATTTTTGCAATTTTGATATCGGTATTCGCAGGTATATATCCCGCCTATAAGGCTGCAACAATTGATCCTATTAAAGCAATAAAAAGTGAATAGAGGTGATAAGCATGTTGATAATAGAAGGATTAACAAAAACATATAAAATGGGCTCAGAGGAGATTAAGGCGGTAGATGATATAAATTTAGAAATTGAAGAGCAGGCATTTATAACTATCATGGGGCGATCAGGCAGCGGAAAATCAACCTTGCTTAATATGATTGGATGCTTGGACCGTCCGACGAAGGGTAAAATTATAATCGACGGTAATGATATTACTAATTTGAAATCGAAAAAACTGTTGAATATTCGACGCAATAAAATTGGGTTTATTTTTCAGCAAAATAATTTGGTTTCATCCTTAAATGTATTAGAGAATGTAATGTTACCGCTTAAATATTTAAGGGTATCAAAAGGAAAAGCGAAAGCTTTAGCAATAGATATATTAAAAAAGGTGGGCTTAAATGACAGATTACGTCATTTGCCATCTCAGTTATCAGGCGGTGAGCAGCAAAGAGTAGCAATAGCAAGAGCGTTAATAACAAAACCAAGTGTGATTTTGGCAGATGAACCAACTGGTTCAGTGGATACTCAGACCTCAAGGGATATTATAAAATTAATGCGTGAGATGAATAAAGAAAATAAACAGACCTTTATTATTGTGACACATGACCCGATCGTTGCAGAAGCTTCTGACCGAACATATAAAATCTCAGATGGAAAGCTTCTTCTTGATTAAAGATAATTCAAACGGCTAATTAATAAAAAAGGGGCTGTCGCACTAAATTATGCGGCGCCCTTTTTCATTAGAGATGTTTATCACATTTTTAGGTATCAAAATAGCGTGTGATTATTATCCAACAGAGACACGTTCCCACTCGGTTGCCGCACATAGCGGTACATAAGGTTGTGACAGAAAAAGGCATCTGCCACAACCTAAGTACCGATGGCGGCAAACGGTCTCTTTATGGATTAATAATCACACGCTATTCTTTTAATGACTGATGTGATAAACATTTTAAGTCATTGTTGGCGCCGCCTCTTTTTTAAAAAT
The DNA here is from genome assembly GCA_023414875.1 of Bacillota bacterium. Taxonomy (GTDB): domain Bacteria; phylum Bacillota; class Clostridia; order Lachnospirales; family Lachnospiraceae; genus Mobilitalea. The sequence continues at coordinate 61,346 of JAEZMV010000018.1, forward strand.
AAATCCCAGACTTCGAAAAGAATGGGATTTATGGTAAAATATCAGTATGCGATTACAAAATATCTTACATAGAAATTATACTGTGAATCAAAGATTTTATCAATTAAAACTTCCATTAAATATCGATTGTATAATACCAGAGAATGATTCGGTGCGTTTGCTAAGTCAGTTTGTAGAGGAGATGGATTTAGAAGATTTGTATACGACTTATTCCCGTATTCGGGAAAATCAGGCAACACCGCGTCAGATGCTGAAGATTATACTCTATTCTTACATGAACCATAATTATTCGTCACGGGCTATGGAGACCTCCTGCCATCGTGATATTAACTTCATGTACCTTCTTGAAGATTCACCAATTCCCGACCATGCAACATTTGCCAGATTTAGAAGTATCCATTTTGCCCCATGTTCTGAAAGGATTCTTGCTGAAATGACAAACTTTCTTCATGCTCTTGGAGAAATATCAGGAGAAGCCATTTTCATAGATGGTACCAAGATTGAAGCCTGCGCTAATAAATACACTTTTGTCTGGAAGAAGGCTGTTACTAAGAATCAGGTAAAACTGTTAACGAAACTGGCTGAGTTTGTTGCTGAATGCGAAGAACTGTATGGAATAAAACTTGTATATCAAAACCAGGTTAAAATGAAGCATGTAAAAAGACTACGTAAAAAACTTTATACCTTAAAACAAGAAGAAAATATAGAGTTTGTAAATGGTAGTGGAAAAAGAAAAACCCCATTGCAGCGTTCCATTGAAAAGCTGGAGGAATATCTGGATAAGCTAAAAGAATACACCCAGAAGATACATATCTGCGGAGAACGTAACAGCTATTCAAAGACGGATCACGATGCCACATTTATGAGGATGAAGGAAGATGCAATGGGGAATGGTCAGTTGAAAGCCGGTTATAATGTACAGCACGGTGTTGATTCAGAATATATCACATGGCTTACCATTGGACCACAGCCCACCGATACAACAACCCTTGTTCCATTTCTGAGGAGTATGGAGAGGCACCTGAAATTCAAATACAAGAAGATAGTTGCTGATGCAGGATATGAAAGCGAAGAGAATTATGTTTTTTTAGAAGGAAACGGTCAGTTATCTTTTATCAAACCATCCAACTATGAGATATCAAAGACTAGAAAGTACCAGAATGATATCAGTCGCATAGAAAACATGGAATACAATGAAGCATATGATTATTACCTCTGCAAAAACAATAAAAAGCTTACTGTAAGCAAGGTAATAAAGAGGAAAAGCACAACCGGGTATCAGAGTGAGAAAACCATCTACACCTGTGAAGATTGCAGCGATTGTCCATATAAAAGCAACTGTACAAAGGGTAATAATTATAAAATACCCTTAGAAGAACGAGTTAAAAATCTTGAAACCTCAAAGCTTTTTAACCGGTTACGGAAAGAAGACCTTGAAAGAATTCTGAGCAGGGAAGGCTGTGAATTGAGGATGAACCGAAGTATACAAGCCGAAGGTTCTTTCGGAGAACTGAAAGAGGATATGGGATTTCGAAGATTCCTGTGTAAGGGTAAACAGAATGTACTAGCAGAAAGTATTCTGTTGGCAATGGCACATAACGTCAATAAACTTCACAATAAAATCCAAGCAGGAAGAACCGGATCACACTTATTCCGGCTCAAAGAAGTAGCGTAAATTTAAGTTTCAAAAACTTATAGATAAGAAATTAGTCTAAATTCTGTAGGCTTATTAAAGTGCATCATTTTTAAGATAATACTCGGATTTATCAAATAAAAATATAGAATTTCTAAAAAAAAAACCTTAAAAATGAGCTGCGCACTGGCAGTTGAATAACCGCTAGTGCGACAGCCCCCTTTTTTACGAACAAAGCATTTCTATATGTTACAAAATCAATATAGCCTTATTGATTAAATTAATATTAGTTGTTTTTGTTCGCTTCTCTTTTACCAAAAAGTTTTCCCCTTTTGCGAAGCTGTCTTGGTGAAGAGTATAAATCTTCACAGTTATAAAACTTCTCGGAGGTATACCATTTTGGATAAACATTCACATGATATTCTGCAATATTTGTGCTAGTAATATACATATAATCTCCTCCCTTAATTATTACTATTATTTTTCATGTTAGTCAAAGCCTTAACTCTAAGTATATTATAGCATAATTTGACTCTTCGTATATAATCTGGTAATATAAAAATATGGAAAAAATATGTGCTGATAGTACATAAAAAGGTTTGAGACAAAGATCATGTCAGGAGGGAGAAATGTATGGCGGTACGTTTTTGGGAAATATATGAAGAAACGAAGGATGAGTTTCGTCTTCGAATTGTAGCGGGAAAAGCAGGTATGGATACCGTTGTCAGTTGGGTACATATGTTGGAGGATGAGACGATTGTATCCAGATTTCATGGGGAGGAATTAGCGATTACAACCGGAATGAAAGCCGGACAGCCAAATTGGTTATTAAAATTAGTACAGGAGATGGCACAGGGTGAATGTGCCGGAATTATTATTAACACCGGAAAGTATCTAGAGGAGATTCCTCAGGAGGTTATTACCTGGTGTAATGATAATCGCTTCCCTTTGTTGGAAATGCCATGGGAGATTTCGATTACCAGCTTAATTCAGGATTTTTGCATGAGAATTATTGATCAGACGCAGTATGAGAAAAAGTTTAGTAATGTGTTTCGTGAGGTGATTCAAGGACGTGGGAATGAAGAAGAACATAGGAGGATTTTGGGTGAACGATATGAGATTGAAGGAACCTTTCAGGTGTTTTACCTCTATGTGAAACGAACCATAGATGAATTGTTGAATTTTAATCATGCGGTGTTTAAGCTTGAGAATTTATTTGGTTTATGGAAAGGTAATAAGAAAATTAATGCCTCCTATGGATTGATCCGGCTAGAGGATTCTCTGGTGTTAATCCTTAATAATATGCAGGATAATCATATGATGGAATTACCGGAGCTGATCTTACAGAGCTTTGCTTATTTCACAAAAAAACATCATTTCTTTCTTGGTATCGGACCAAGGATTACACGAGTGGAGAACCTATCTGTTAGTTACAAAAGAGCTCGAACGGCCATGAAGATGGCACTGGGAAGTGGAAACGAAATAATAAAGTTTGAGGAGATGGGTTTTTATAAAATATTATTCTCCATTGACGATTCAGACATACTTTCAAGCTATGCGAATGAAATATTAGGACCTTTAGAGCTATATGATAAATTGCATAACACTGCCTATGTAGCCACGCTTCAGAGCTATATAAGGAATGACCGAAGCCTGATCAGAGTTGCAGAGGAAACCTACACTCATAGGAACACGGTAAACTATCGCATCCAAAATATAAAACAAATTATCGGTTGTGAGCTGAAGGAAGTGGAGGAAATGTTTCCTTATCAGGTTGCATTTCATATAAGGGAGATGGAAAATAAGAGACAAATACAGGAAGACATCCTGTATGGATAAATATATTCCGACTGTTTATCTGCTTATTATGATTGTGGCAAAAAAATAATGTCATAATTATAAAAATATGGTAGAATATAGACATCTGAAGCTAAATGGAAAATGTCTACTGAAATCTATGTTTGAGTTAGATTTGTTTCTGCTAACTTACCATAGCGTACCTGTATACTTCATTGGTACCTCCGGTGCCGATGAAACGATCCAATCAGGGACACCGGATTAATATATTTTAATAAAAAAATGATATGTATGTGAATATGATAAGTAATTAACCACGTTTTGCCTTAACGCTCCTTTACTACAGGGAGACATAAAAAATAAGGTTATGGTAGCATATGAAAAGGAAGAGAACAAGAAATCGGATGAATGCTTTTTTAGCTTTATCTGCGTTATTATTAGTAATAATACTGGTCCTGACGGTTTCAATTTCTCAAAAGGAAAACAATCGGGACAACAATAAGTCTGAAAGCTCTAAGCCGGAGGATAAGGTGACTGCCATCATAAGTGCACCGACAGAAGCTGCACAGGATGGAATACTAGATTCGGCTGAAAATGAGGCAACGGTTACTGAAGGGTCAGAGGCAGAGACAGCAGAAGCTGCGAATACAGAAATTACACAGAATACAGAGAAAATAGAGACAGAGAATACTGATTTTACGGAAGAAGATAATCAAGCAGGAGAAGGGGAAGTCGTTATCGGTGATGGGAAGGAGCCTCCTGGCAATAGTCAGGAGGTAAAGACAAAAGTTGAGGAAATTATGAGTGATATGACACTTCAGGAAAAGGTGTGTCAGTTATTTATAGTATATCCAGAGGCAATCACAAACGTAGCTACTGTAACTTCAGCCGGAGAAACGACGAAGAAAGCAATTACCAAATATCCGGTTGGTGGAATTCTATATGAATCAAAAAATCTTGTTTCAGGGGATCAGACCAGAAAGATGATCTCTAATATTCAATCATATTCAAAGATACCGCTTTTTATCGCTTCGGATGAAGAGGGTGGTACGGTCGCAAGAGTAATGAAAAGTCTCGGGACAACGAAGATTAACTCGATGTATACTTATAAAGAGGAGGGTGTTGAGCAGGCTTATAAGAATGCATATCAGATTGCAAGTGACATCGCAGATTTTGGTTTTAACCTGGACTTTGCACCGGTTTGTGATGTATGGTCAAATCCGGATAATAAGGTGATTGGACAACGTGCCTACAGTGATGACTTTATACAGGCAGCAGAGCTGATTCCACATGCAGTGAAGGGCTTCCAGGAGGGTGGTGTATTATGTACACTCAAGCATTTCCCGGGGCATGGAGATACCGACCAGGATTCCCATTATGGTAGTGCCTTTGTAAGCAAAGGTCTTAAGGAACTTAGGGAAGAGGAATTTCTACCCTTCAAAGCAGGTATTGCAGCAGGTGCGGATATGGTTATGACGGGACATCTCATCCTGAAAGAGGTGGATGACTTACCGGCTACCCTTTCTTATAAAATTACAACAGAAATCCTAAGAGAGGAATTGGGCTTCGACGGAGTTATCGTTACAGATAGCTTGCTAATGGAAGCACTTACCAAGTACTATTCTTCCTCGGAAGTTGTGGTAAAAGCCTTTGCGGCAGGAGCTGATTTACTGCTGTGTCCTAAGAACCTGGATTCCGCTATTGCGGCAATCCTGGATGCTGTATCAAACGGTGAAATCAGTGAGGATTATCTGAATGCAAGTGTAAGACGAATTCTTGCACTAAAAGTAGAAACCGGTATTATTAAATAGTTAAGCTTTATGTATATAGACACCCCAAAATAACATCAGCGTGGATGAATAATATTGAAAATAAAAATAATGGAGGAAATTATAATGAAATTTGATAGGGTTACAGAAATACCGGATAATTATATAAGGGCTGTTATAAAGGAACAGCAGGGAACAATTTCGGAGGTTGCGTATCACGTCAGTAACTATATAACACCTTCAAGAAAATTGGCATCAAGCCAGAACCTATCTAAAGAGGTGGCTGGAAGAGAAACGGTTCAGGAAGAAGCCATTATAAAAAAATGTAATATATATTTGCCTGCCGGCTATGATAAAAATGATAAAACTAAGAAATATGATGTATTATATCTGCTCCATGGAGTTGGTGGAGATCGTTTTGAGTGGTTATCTGGAAGCGGTGAGACGGATGGGAATTATGCTATATGTAATATCCTCGACAATTTGATTGCGAATGGAGATATAGAGCCATTGATTGTTGTATTTCCCGAGGGAAGGAGTACATATGATTGGACGGATCGTTCCTTTACTACAGATGGAACAAATATACTGGGTTTTTATTACTTTGATTATGAATTGAGATATGATTTGATCCCATTTATTGAATCTGAATATCACACCTACGCTGATATAAAAGACTGCTCGAAGGAAGGAATTGCATACAATCGCATACATAGAGCTATTGGAGGGCTATCAATGGGAGGAATGCAGTCCTTGAATCTGATTCTGGGTGGTTACAGGTGTGATTCGGTGATTTATACCGGCACAGCAGGCAGCTGGGATAATGGGCTTGATATAGCAATACCTGCACCTGGTATGACGGATTTATTTACTTTTGTTGGCGCCTTTTCAAATGCTCCAACGTCAAGCCAAGGAAAGGTACTGGGTTCTAGTGTAGCATCCGCTGGTAACAAGTTGGATTTACTCTATCTTACCTGTGGTGATGAAGATGGAATTGCTTATCAGGTCGGTTATGCAAATTCGATTGATGGTCTGTCGGAAGCAGCCGGAGATAGCCTGGGTGATTATTACAGAGTTGTTATTAAAGACGGTGTCCATGATTTTAAGGTATGGAATAATGGAGCATACAACTTTATCCGATTAGCCTTTGGGAATATTGAAAGAGGTGACAAGCGATATAATGTGGATATGGAACTTAATCTCCATTAAGGTTTAAAGGTTAAGATAGTAATAAGGTGAATTATATTTTTAATTTTTATTCAAATATTATGCAAACTTTAAGCATGAAAATAAGAGTTTTCATGCTTAAAGTTTGCAGGCAAATGAAAGGCATGGTAATTTATATGGCTCAAAATCGGAATAGAATCAGGTTACCTCGCTTGATCAGCGATGGTATGGTGTTACAAAGAAATGCAGAGGTAAAAATCTGGGGTTTTGCACCGGTAGGAGAGGATATCACGGTCAGTTTTATGGATAGGGTGTATCGTACCTTGGTCGATACACAAGGAGAATGGCGGCTTAGTATTGAGACAAGTGATGCGGGTGGTCCCTATGATATGGTAATTCAATCCGGGGATGGTAACGATACAATCATAGTTAAAGATATACTTCTTGGTGATGTATGGCTGTGTTCGGGCCAGTCCAATATGGAGATGAAGATGCTTTCGTTGAAGGAAGTTTATCCCGTAGAGATAGAGAAGGCTTATAACAATTCAATCAGACAATTTCTGGTTCCGGTAACGTATCATTTTGAAAAACCACAGACGGAATTGGAAAACGGCAGCTGGGAGTCAGTGAATCCGCAGAACATTCTAAATTTTGGGGCTACAGGGTATTTCTTTGCGGTAAAGCTATACGAAAAGTATCAAATTCCCATAGGGCTAATCAACGCGAGTCTGGGAGGATCACCGGCCGAGGCATGGTTGAGTGAAGAAGGACTTGCAGCATTTCCTGATTATTTGGAAGTCTTAACAAAATTTAAAAACAAAAACTATGAAGATGCCGTTTTAAAGAATAATGACAAGACCAGGGAGGATTGGTATCGGAATATTAATCAAAATGACTTGGGAATGGTGATTGGAGAGCTACCATATCAGAATCCGGAGTATAATGCTTCGAATTGGCCGACGATAAAGGTTCCCTCTTATTGGAGTGAGGAAGGCTTGGGGCAGTTCAATGGTGTGGTCTGGTTTCGAAAGGATATTCAGATTTCCAGGGATCAGCTGAAACAATCCGCAAGGCTGAAGCTTGGTAATGTTGTTGATGGAGACACGACATATATTAACGGTATAAAGATTGGTGAGATACCGTTCCAATATGAACCGAGAATATATGAAATCCCGGAAGGGGTATTAAAGGAAGGTAGCAATACAATCGTTGTTAGGGTTGTGAGCGAAGCTGGCTCCGGAGGTTTCTATAAAGGCAAGCCCTATCAATTAATGATTGGTGACCAAATGATGGATCTATGTGGTGAGTGGCAATACAGCATTGGTGTCAAATGCGAGCCCATGCCTGCCCCCGTCTTTGTTAGTTGGCAGCCCGTAGGCTTATATAACGGCATGATAGCACCATTGTTACGATATGTAATTAAGGGAGCACTTTGGTATCAAGGAGAAACCAATGCCCAAAAGCCTGATGATTATGAGGAACTATTAAAAGCACTGATTGCTGATTGGAGGAAGAGCTGGAGGCTTGGTGATTTCCCCTTCCTGATAGTTCAATTACCTAACTTTAATGAGCCTTCCGACAGTCCTGCTGTATCCCACTGGGCTATCATAAGAGAAGCTCAGCGTAAGGCATTAACTGTAGCAGGAACTGGAATGGCTGTCACCATTGATATTGGAGAATGGAATGATGTTCATCCTGTAAATAAAAAGGATGTGGGCTTTCGATTGGCACTAGCTGCACAAAGAGTAGCATATGGAGATCAAACCGTGGTAGCCTTCGGACCCTTGCTTAAGTCTGCAAAGAGGGATAAGAATTGTATGATTCTATCCTTTGAGGAAACAGGTAGCGGCTTAGTATGCCAGGGTTCTGAGAAACCGGGACACTTCGCCATAGCCGGAGAAGATCAAATATTCTACTGGGCAGAGGCAAAAATTGAAAAAGATTCTGTTGTTGTATGGCACGAGCTAGTTTCGGATCCGATCCATGTAAGGTACGCATGGGCTGACAATCCGGAGGGAGCTAATCTGTATAACAGGGAAGGTTTGCCAGCTTCACCCTTTGAGGTAACAATATAACTGGTAAGACTACTGTGTAAAGATTATTCATCTCTGGAGGAGGATGATTCGTATCAAACAATAGAGGATGAAAATACTAAGATTGAACGGATAGTTACGCCATCGTGGGATGAGCAAGGATCGAGAGTATGTGTTAAAGTGATAAGACGATCATTATAATCTAGGAATAAGGAAAAGTATTTATTGATACCTCACTGGAAATTAGCAATGAATATATTTAAGATTCAACTGATTTCTAGTTGATTCGTAAAAAATAGTATGATAAAATCTCAACAATTGAAAAATATCTTCAGGGCAGGGTGTAATTCCCTACCGGCGGTATAGCCCGCGAGCCTTATGGCAGATTCGGTTAAATTCCGAAGCCGACAGTATAGTCTGGATGAGAGAAGATAATAATTTGTTTATTCCGCCATTATTTCAAGCGGATAAATTGATTATGATTATTAAGCCCTGATAACTCAGGGCTTTTTTGTTGTAAAAAAAAGCTCTTCGAACTTGCCTATAGAATAAAAGCATATATGAAAGGCGAACCATAATTCGCTTTTGGATGCACATTCGGTTGATTAAATATCAATATGGAGGAGGTGATGATGAATGGATAAAAGCTATGCGAATGATATTAGCTTTATGAAAAGAGCACTGGAGCTGGCAGAGAAAGGTATTGGGTTTACGAATCCCAATCCGGTGGTTGGTGCTGTCATAGTAAAAGATAATAGGATAATCGGTGAAGGGTATCATGAAATTAACGGAGGCAAGCATGCAGAAACAAATGCAATTTTGAATTCAATAGAAAAAGTTCAGGGAGCTACTATGTACGTTACTCTGGAACCTTGCTCCCATTTTGGGAAAACTCCGCCCTGCGCGAAGGCTATTATTGATAAAGGAATTAAGAGAGTGGTGGTAGCGCTTACAGATCCTAACCCTTTTGTTGCGGGTAAAGGAATTAATATGTTAAGGGAGAATGGGATTGAAGTTGCTACTGGTATTATGGAGGCAGAAAGCAGAAGGTTAAATGAAGTATTCATGAAATATATAACGACGAAACTACCTTTTGGCATCCTCAAGACTGCGATAACGCTGGATGGTAAAATAGCTACCTACAGCGGAGATTCTAAATGGATTACCAATGAGAAATCAAGAGAATATGTACATAAGCTAAGACATAAGGTGTCTGCTATTATGGTTGGAATCAATACTGTGATTAAGGATAATCCGTACCTTAATACGAGGCTTTTTGAACAGAATGGAGTGGATGCAACAAGAATTATTGTTGATTCTACGGCAAGAATACCTCTGGATGCGAATGTGCTCAACATGAAATCCTCAGCAAGAACGATAATAGCCACAACAGAGATGGCATCAAAGCAAAAGCTAGAAGAGCTTGAGGATAAAGGGGCGGACACGATTGTCTGCCCATTAGTAAACAACAGAGTGGACCTAAGTTATCTGATTAAGGAATTAGGTGAAAGAGGAATTGACAGTATTCTAATAGAAGGAGGTAGTGAATTAAATTACTCAGCGATAGAAGCAGGTATTGTGGATAAGGTAATTGCTTTTATTGCACCAAAATTAATTGGAGGCAGGGATGCCAAAACACCGATAGGTGGTTTGGGTAAGGAGTTTATGAAGGATGCTTTACATTTAAGAATAGCTGAACTTCAACGTTTTGGTGATGATATTATGATAGAAGCGTATATAAGAAAGGAGTGAGTGCCCGGATGTTTACCGGTTTGGTAGAGGAAATAGGAATTGTTCAATCCATTGTGAGGACTGCAAAATCAGCTAAAATAGTAATCCAGGCAAGCAAAGTTCTTGATGGAGTCAGGTTGGGAGATAGTATCAGTACAAACGGAGTATGCTTAACCGTAACAGATTTTCATCAGAATAGTTTCTCTGTTGATGCTATGGCTGAAACCATGAGACGAAGCAATCTGCATCGGTTGGTTTCAGGTGATAAGGTTAATCTCGAACGTGCTTTGAAGATTGGAGACAGGTTGGGTGGTCATATCGTAAGCGGTCATATCGATGGGATGGGAACTGTGGCCTCCTTGGAAAAGGAAGATAATTCGGTTTGGATTACTATTACAGCAAAGAAGGAAATATTAAAGTATATTATTCAAAAGGGTTCTATTGCCATTGATGGGATCAGCTTAACAGTGGCATATGTGGATGAGGATTCCTTTAAAGTGTCGATTATACCGCATACCAAGGAGGTAACAACATTATTAAGTAAAAAAGTAGATGAAGCTGTTAATCTGGAATGTGATATGTTTGGAAAATATATTGAGAAAATGTTAAATGCCAGAGAACAGACCCCGGTAAAGAACAGTCTTGATATGAACTTTTTAAGTGAGTATGGATTTGTATAAAATAAAAGATTGGAGGAAGCATCATGTCACAATTTAATACAATAGAAGAAGCAGTACAAGATGTAAAAGATGGAAAAATGATCATTGTCGTTGATGATGAGGATAGAGAGAATGAGGGCGATTTGCTAATGGCAGCCGAAAAGGTCACACCGGAAGCAATTAATTTCATGACAAAGTACGGACGTGGATTAATATGCATGCCTGTAATTGAGGAAAGACTTCGAGAGCTGAATATTAATCCGATGGTCATACATAATACCGATAGCTACCAAACAGCATTTACTGTCTCTATTGACTCCTTTGAGACAAGTACCGGAATATCAGCATATGAAAGAGCTGATACCATAAAGAAAGTTTTAGATCCTAAAGCAAAGGAAACAGACTTCAAAAGACCGGGTCACATATTTCCCCTAGTAGCTAAGAACGGAGGCGTGCTTAAGCGAGCAGGACACACGGAAGCGGCTGTAGACTTGGCAACACTTGCAGGACTATATCCATCAGGCGTTATATGTGAAATCATAAGCGATGATGGAACAATGTCTCGGGTTCCCGATTTGTTGGTCTTTGCAAAAACACATGAATTAAAAATTATTACGATAGCAGATTTAATCTCGTATCGCCGAAATACTGAAAAACTGATAAAAAAAGTAACGGAGGCAAAGCTTCCGACGAAGTATGGTGAGTTTACTATGATTGGGTTTGAGAATGTTCTGAATGGAGAACATCATGTGGCTCTGGTGAAAGGAAATGTAATGGATGGAGAGCCGGTCATCGTAAGAGTTCATTCTGAGTGCCTGACCGGAGATGCCTTTGGATCACAGCGATGCGATTGCGGTGAGCAGCTGGCAGCAGCCCTGAATAGAATTGAGAAGGAAGGAAAGGGGATATTATTATATTTGCGTCAGGAGGGCAGGGGAATAGGCCTGATCAATAAAATTAAAGCTTATTCACTACAGGATCAGGGAATGGATACCGTTGAAGCAAATCTAGCACTTGGATTTCCTGAGGACATGAGGGATTATGGAATAGGAGCTCAAATACTTGCAGATTTAGGTGTGAAAAAAGTTAATTTAATGACGAATAACCCAAAGAAGTTGAAAGGAATAACAGGCTTTGGAATTGAAATAGTTAATAGAGAACCTATACAAATGAATCATAATGAAAAAAATGAATTTTACTTAAAAACTAAAAAAAATAAGATGGGTCACATGTTGAATTTTAAGGAGGAACAGTAATATGCGAACATATGAAGGCAATCTAATAGCACAAGGTTTGAGGTTTGGAATTATCGCTGGTAGATTCAATGAGTTTATTGGAGGTAAATTAATATCCGGTGCAACGGATGCATTAAGAAGACATGGAGTAGAAGAAAGTGATATTGAGCTTATGTGGGTACCCGGTGCCTTTGAAATACCTCTTGCTGCAAAGAAAATGGCAAAATCACAGAAATATGATGGAGTTATCTGTTTAGGTGCGGTTATCAGAGGGTCGACACCGCATTTTGATTATGTAGCAAGTGAAGTATCAAAAGGTATTGCTAATGTATCTCTTGATACGGAAGTTCCTGTAATCTTTGGTGTTCTTACTACGGATACCATTGAGCAGGCAATCGAAAGAGCAGGAACAAAAGCAGGAAACAAGGGTTATGATGCCGCAATCACAGCAATAGAGATGGCTAACCTGATGAAACAGTTTAATTAGAAGGAGTATTTATTTGAAATCTCTTAACAATATTAAGACTATTTTTTTTGATTACGATGGAACTTTACATAACAGTATTCATATCTATGCGCCTGCCTTTCAAAAGGCATATGATTATCTTGTCCTCAATGGTTGTGCAGATAAAAGAGACTGGTCGCATCAAGAAATCAGCCATTGGTTAGGTTATAATCCTACTGATATGTGGAAGGCCTTTCAGCCTAATCTTGATGAACATATCAGGCAAGTATGCAGTGAAATCATAGGTGAGGAAATGAAGAATCAAATTATATGCGGTAAACCAATGCTATATGCGGGTTCAATGCATACTTTGGAATATCTAAAGAACAAGGGCTATCAACTGGTATTTATCAGCAACTGTAAAGCTTATTATATGGAGTGCCATAGAGAATTATTTCATCTGAAGGATTACTTTGAAGCAATGTTCTGCTCCGAGCAGTTTGGTTATAAACCGAAGTATGAGATATTAAAATCTATAAAAAATGACTATAAGGAACAGATGGCTATCGTAGGTGATCGAAGACAGGATATCGAAGCAGGGAAAAAGAATAATCTAATAACTATAGGCTGCAGATATGGTTTTGGTGTTTGGGAGGAACTAAAGGAAGCGGATTATATCATTGATGATATCAGGGAACTAGAAAAACTTCTGTAATAAAGTGAATATTCTTTCTTTAAAGCGCACCCCAATTATTGGAAAAACTCTATTAATTGGGGTGCACGTCAGATCTTGGAGCCTTTATCCGGGTAACGCAAATAATTTTATGCCTTGGTAATAAACACCACTTTTCTGGTGAGAATTAGATATGAATAACCTATAGATATTGTTCGCCGTAATTATAATGCTCTACAACGTAATCAATATCTTTATCACCACGGCCGCTTAAGCTAACTAATATGGAGCCTTGCTTCATGTCTTTGGCTTTTTTCATCGCATATGCAACTGCATGGGAGCTTTCCAGCGCGGGAATAATGCCTTCCAACCTGGAGAGTAGGAAGAAAGCCTCAATTGCTTCTTCATCGGTTGCAGTCTGATACTGTATTCGACCCAAGTCTCGCAAGAATGCATGCTCTGGACCAACGGAAGGATAATCAAGACCGCTGGCAATGGAATATACAGGAGCAGGCTCTCCTTTTTCATCCTTGAGCATGATACTATTAAAGCCATGCATGATTCCTTCTTCACCGTAAGTCATGGAAGCTGCATGATCGCCCTGATTAGAGCCTCTGCCCAAGGGTTCTACTCCAATGATCTCAACAGGTTCTTCGAGGAAGGGTATAAACATACCGGCAGAATTGCTTCCTCCACCGACACAGGCACAGATAACATCCGGTAGCAAACCGGTCATTTCCTTATACTGATCCTTTGCTTCATAACCGATTACAGACTGGAAATCACGAACCATCATAGGGAAGGGATGCGGTCCAAGTGCAGAACCGATACAATAGATCGAATCCTTATAATTCTTAGCATAAGATTCAAATGCGGAATCCACGGCTTCTTTGAGAGTTTTTAAACCATGAGAAACGGGAATCACCTTTGCACCAAGTATTTTCATTCGAGTTACATTAGGAGCTTGTTTTGCTATGTCAACTTCTCCCATATGAATTTCACATTCAAGACCAAAGAAGGCCGCAGCTGTTGCTAGAGCAACGCCATGCTGGCCGGCACCGGTTTCGGCGATTAGTCTTTTTTTGCCCATGAATTTTGCTAGAAGACCCTCTCCCATACAGTGGTTTAGTTTATGAGCACCGGTATGATTTAAATCTTCACGCTTTAGATAAATCTGAGCACCACCTACATGTGAAGATAACCGTTCACAATGATAGACAGGTGTTGGGCGACCTTGAAATTCTTTTCTTATTCTTCTTAGTTCATTAATAAACTGAGAAGAATGACAGATTGTTTGATAAGCTGCCGAAATCTCTTCAAACGCCGGAATGAGCTCGTCCGGAAGATAGGAACCTCCATAATTTCCAAATCTACCATCAGCATCCGGATAATTTCTTAAATAAGTTCTATAATCCATGTTTTCCTCCTATAATAATCATTTTTAGTAATTATAACAACAAAAAAACAAGATTACAATAAAACAATAAGTATACTTATTAATGTAATAATTGCAAAGCAGACTCTCCGCACCGAACGCGTTCACGAGGTGATAATTACCTTACGCATATTTTATTAACTAGAAGGTCTTAGCTATCAATTTAGCTAAGGCCCTTTATAAGTATTAGGATAGCTAAATAACGAAGGAGCAAATGGGTACTTTATGATAATTAGAGTACTCTTTTGTTATGAAATAATTATCTTAGATAGGAATCATTGGGAATTTTCCTGGTGAATGCTACACTCAATATAACGCCGGTTATGAAATATAAATTATGATTAGCAAGTAATGAATGCAAAACTTTTAAAAATATGTTAGATTTATATATATATAATTTAAACAGCAACTTGAAAGGGGAATTGGCCATACTCAAATGTTGAAAATGATAAAAAAAATAAGCGTTAATAATCTTAAAATTAGGAACAAGCTTCTTTTGGTTTATGTCTGTTGTGTACTGCTTCCGATAATTCTCACGGATGTGATTATACTGATAACCGTTAATAATAATTCAAAGGAAAATCGTAGAAGAGATTTAACCCATGCACTGGAGCGTGTGGAGTATAATCTAAATGAGACAATTAATGGAAGTATTCTCTTTACGAATAATCTATATAGCGATCGTTCATTAGATTCATTTTTAAATACAAAATACATAAACTATCTCGATTATTATGAGCATTATACCAGATTATTAAGAAGTAACAGTTTGAGCTATAATTATAACCATGGTTTACTTGTTAAGATTCAAATAATCGCTGATAACAATACGATGCTAAATGGTGGTAAGATTGCTACACTGGATCGAGTGAAGGATGAGAAATGGTATCAGGCATTTCAGGAGAGTGAATATGATATTTTTGTATATACATATTATGACGAATCGAAAAAGAACAGTTTAGGCGGCGGAACCAGTAGAACCATCAGTATTATCAGAGAACTGGATAATTACGGAAGGGGCCGGATGAAGAAACTATTAAAGATTGACCTGGATTATAACTTGATGCTTACGGATATTCTTAATGAGAGGCTGGACGGAGAAATTTATGTCAGAAATCAGGATTATATCTTGTTTTCGGATCAAGAAAGTTCAAGTAGCATGAAGGAATTTAGTAAGGCAGACAGCATTAAGGAAGATCAGGTTACTATGTCGAGCACCTTTACTGCCGGTAATGAAAACTGGGAAATCCTTATTATAGCGAAGGATACAGCTTTTTGGGAGGTTATCACTGAATATAAGGGTCTGATTATTTTGATCTTATTAAATATATTAATTCCGACAATTTTAATCTATTATATAGGCAGGTCCATCAGCAAACGAATTACAACGGTAGCTGATTATATGGAAAAAGTGAAGGAAGAGAAGTTTGAGATGATCAGCTTAAGAGAAGGAGAAGATGAAATCGGAAAACTCATTCTCAGCTATAATATGATGGTTATGAAAATTAAAAACCTGATTGAGGTTGTATTTAAAGGAAATGCAGAAAAACAAGCACTTGAATTATCAAAGAAACAAGCAGAGTTAAAAGCAATTCAAAGTCAGGTAAATCCTCACTTTTTATTTAACACTCTAGAGACCATCCGTATGAGGAGCTTAATAAAAAAAGAAAACGAAACGGCTGAAATCATCGGTGAGTTGGCCTTACTATTTAGAAGAAGCATGAATTGGGGGGCCGACTTTATAACGATTGAAGAAGAGATGAGCTTTGTAGAGAAGTACATCAATATACAAAAGTATCGTTTCGGGGATAAGATTAAATATCGCAACATAATCATGGAGGATTGTAAAGGCTACAGAGTCCCTAAACTATCCATCGGTACCTTCATTGAAAATGCTTGCATTCACGGAATTGAGGCATCTGTAAGTGAAGGATTTATTACAGTAACCATCACAAAAAACAGCGGATATCTGTTTATTGAAATATCGGACAATGGGAAAGGCTTTGAGGAAAGTAGATTAGAAGAATTAAGAACCATGTTTAGCCATGCCGATAACAAATTGCTAAATGAATCAAAAAGCACCGGCATGCTAAATGCTTATCTTCGGCTAAATATGTATTGTGAAGGTAAAATGATTTTTAATATTGACAGTGAGCTGGAGAATGGAACGGATATAACGATTCAAATACCACTATGCTATGTTAGTGTTGAATACGGACAAAATATGTATGAAACAGGGAGGTAAAGGCTGATGATAAAAGTAATGATAGTAGATGATGAACCTTTTATCAGGCAGGGTTTGAAAATACTAATTAACTGGGAACAATATGGCTTTGAAATCTGTGGTGAAGCTGCTAACGGAAAAGAAGCATCCGAGCTGATGAAGAATGATAGTTTTGATTTAGTCATAACGGATATCAAAATGCCGTTAATGGATGGATTAGAGCTTATCGAGTATACTTATCATCATATTTCAAAAGAAATACGATTTATTATATTGAGTGGCTTTTATGAATTTAATTATGCAAAAAAAGCAATCAAATATGATGTTGCTGATTATGTTCTGAAACCGGTTCAAAGGGAGGAATTGATAAAAGCGCTTGAGGATTATAAAGAAAATTACTTCTTGCAGGCTGAGAATTTAAGGAAGCTAAAATATTCAGGTAAGATAATATTTGATAGATACCTGACTAATCTGATTGAGGGGAAATTTGATAAAGATAGCTGTGAGTATGTTGCAGAGGTTTTATCTGATGTTCGTGAGGTTCGCTATATAAGTATTGATTTTGATCCTATGGAGGATGCTTACAATAATCTTACGGAAGAAGAAAAAAGTAAAGCTCAAAGTACCTTGTATAATTCACTAAAAGAATACTTGGGAAAAGACTGGTATCATGCTTATATGGAAGTAAACTATTATGATATGGGAGCATCCGTTGGGTTTATATATACTGATAAATTAGCGAATGATAGTGGCCTTAACGAGAAGGATTACTTAATCAGACTTTACAAAAATATTAGCATGCTTCAGCCATTAAGAGTTATTCTTTATTTAGGGCAAAAGAAGGAGCATATTGAGTCCATCGGAGATTCCTTTAAAACGGCATCTATTGCTAAAAGCTTTCAGAATTTTAACCGGGACAAAAGTATGGTTTATTATGATGATATTAAAGGAAAGATTGGTACAAATAAACAATTAGTACATAAAGAACATTTGGATGATTTGATCAGGGCAATTGAAGAGTATAACCTTGAGAAAATTGATAGTGAAATTGATATTCTTTATGGATATTTTAAGGAACTTTTGATGGAGCCTACGATTATTAGAATTAACTTGTATTATATCTTGTTTCAAATTATTAATATTGCAAAGGATTTGGACCCTAACTTTGAACAGGAAGATATATATAAGAAAATTAATCAGAAAGAATATGATAACTTATCTATTTTCTTAAATGTCAAATTATTTAAACAGTTTATATTGGAGTTTTCTACATACTTAAGTAGCTTGCGGCTTCATGTGTGTTGCGGTGTACTGGGAGAAATTGAAAAGGAAATTACAGAACATTATATGGAGAACTTAACGTTAAAATCCATGAGTGAAAAATACTATATTAACAGTGCCTATCTGGGACAAATATTTAAAAAGCAGTTCGGTAATTCCTTTAAGGAATATCTAAATACTTACCGTATTGAAAGAGCAGCAGAGCTTCTAATCCGGTCAGATAAGAAGATTTATCTGATTGCAAGCTCCGTAGGCTTTAATAATACCGATTATTTTATTAATAAATTTGTCCAAATGAAAGGATTAACCCCTTATCAGTATAGGAAACAAAGTATCAGTAAACCGAGGGGGGTAGTGTAAATTGAAAGGCGAATTTACACAGGAAGAACTGCGATGTTCGTGCAATGGCACTCACACCTTGTTCTTCCGGCGTTCCATGCTGCATCAAAGCTGAAGCATATATGGCAAAAGCGGCCATGCTTCGTTAGAGTGAATGATAAACTAAATTCACAAAGCGTATTAGAGAATTCGCTTAGGAAGAACTGTCTAAATTTTGAGTTACATTACATCCTTTTATTGTTTTTGCATAAACATTAATATGCAATAATCACAAAAATAGTATTAATTACAAATTAAAATATAATTATTTGTATTTCATCTATACTTTTTATATTGATTGTACTGTGCAAAAATGATACTTTTATATTAGCTAGGTCGCATATCTTGTGTAATATAACTAAGAGCTGCACTGGCAAAAAAGTATAGGGAGGATTAAGATGAAAAAATTCAAAACATTACTCGCTTTAGTATTAGTAATTGTAATGATGACTACCCTTGTTGTTGGTTGTGGAAAAAAAGATAAAGACACCGACGATAAGAAAACTACCACCGAAGAAACCGGTGACAAAACAGAAACAACGGATACAACAGACAAAACAGATGATACAGCTGACACAGCTGAAACAGAGAAAAAAGAAATTAAAATGTTTACTATGTTTAATGCGGTTCCGGGAACAGATATTCCGGATGACAACAGAATGATGATGAAAATCGCAGAAAAAACCGGTGCTTGGGCTAAAACTACCTGGCTGACCGGACAGACAGCTGATGAAGCAATAGGCCTTATGATTGCTGGTGGAGATTACCCTGATTTTGTTACTGGTGCCACCGGAACTCCTGCATTGATTGAAGCAGGTGCTTTAGTTGCAATTGATGAATACTTTGATAAATATCCTAATATTAAGAACTATTTATCAGAATCAGAATGGAACAGAGTAAGAGCAGCGGATGGACATATCTACTTAATCCCTCAGTTCGGTATCATTCAGGGCAAGGATATGGCTACATATCACTGGGATGAAGCATTCTGGATTCAAAAGGATGTATTAATCTGGGATAACTTCCCTAAGATCAGAACAATGGATCAGTACTTTGATCTGATTCAGAGATACAAGGACGCTCATCCTACAACAGAGGATGGACAGGAAACCGTTGGTTTCACCATGAGTTCAGAAGACTGGAGATATTTTGGTGTTGAGAATCCTCCTTACTTCTTACTTGGTTACCCGAATGATGGTGCTTGTATCGTAGATCCTGAGAAGGAAGAAGCAATTGACTACAATACATTACCTGAAGCTAAGGAATACTATAAGAGAATGAATAAAGCCTTTAATGACGGCTTAGTTCATCCGGAAACATATACCATGTCTTATGACCAGTACATCGCTTTATTATCCTCCGGTAGAGTATTAGGTACCCTGGATCAGATGTGGAACTTTAATACAGCACAGGAAACCTTAATAACAGCAGGAATGCCTGGTAAGACCTATGTTCCGCTGCCAATTACCTTCTCCGAGGATATCAAGGACAGATGGCATAGTCCTTCCGCACTCGATGTTTCCAATGGTTTAAGTGTTACTAAGAGCTGTGAAGATATTGAAGGCGCATTACAATTTGTAAATGATCTTCTTTCCCTTGAAGTGACAACTATGAGATACTGGGGTGAAGAAGGTGTGGATTACATGGTTGGAGAAGACGGTGTATTCTACAAGACTCCTGAACAAAGAGCAAATTATGATAACAGAGATTTTGCTACCGATAACCTTTGCAAATATGATTACTTCCCTAAATTTGAAGGTCAATTAGCAGATGGTAAAAATGCACAAGATCCTAAGAACCAGCCAAATGAATTCTACGACTTATTATATCCTGTAGAGAAACAGTTATTAGATGGTTATGGTTATAAGACCTTCCTTGAATTCTTGAGCGCAGATGTCGAGAACTCTCCTTGGTATCCGATGTGGTCATATACTAACACATGGACCAATGATACAGCTGAAGGTTTAGCAAGAACAAAGATGGGTGAACTTAAGCACGAATGGTTGCCTAAAGCTATGATGGCACCTGCAGATGAATTTGATTCAATCTGGGATGATTATATGGAAGTCTATGAGGAAGAAGTAGATATCGATGCTTACCTTGATTCTCTGACAGCAGAAATCAAGAGAAGAGCTGCTGTAGCACGTGGAGAATAATTAATTAGATTTAAATGCAAATAAATATTTAAGTTTATTTAGATGGGTTTAACCTGTAAAGGGGTGTCTTAGTAATGGTATCCGAAAAGAGATTTTATCTGATAACCATGGAAGACACCCCATTATTGAGACGAACATAAACTATGCAAATTCGTAATTCAAGAAGGTGTAAAACTGAGTGATTGGTCTTTGCATAATCTTAAATATATTAGTGCAGAAGAAGCCTAACAAATATAAGTGAGTCTGGAGGTAGGTACATAATGAATAAACGTAAACCCTATTATATTATAATAGCCATAGCATGTTTTTCGACTTTAATAAGCATTTTTCTTCCCTATCTAAAGCTTCCGGATAGAGAACCTATAAATGACGGTTATATACTGGATATGAAACAAGCTTTTTTGGAGAGTCATGTCATTGATCAGATAGCAAGCAAGGAAGATGTGAAAAAATCTATTATTTATGATGTGGCTAAAAACATAATAAAAGATAAAGATTATGAAAAAATCGTAGAAGATCTGAATGAAGATCAATATTACATAGTTGATGATGTAAAGTCAGAAATTGATAAGAAAACGGCAGAACTTAAAGAGGTTGAAATCTTTAATGAAACCGATTTCTCATATACAGGATTATTAAAATTATCAGCTTCAGTCTTCAAGCATCTGGAACAGGATCTCATAGATTCTGTACTTGTAATTGTTTGCCTGTTACTTACCCTTATCCTTCCCCTCTTCGCTGGTTGTTATATGTTAATAACCAAAGGAAGTAAAAAGTATGGGTTGGTGAGGAGATTATCCCTTGCTACCGTGATAATTTCGGTTCTGGGATTAATCAGCTCTAATTCGATTAGTGTAGGAGCCTTACAGGTAGAAGAATTCTATACGAAGAATTGGGGAAATGGTTTTTTTGTAACAATCATAATAAGTGCCATCGTATGGTTAATTGCTACAGCTGTTTCCTATCTTGATCAGGTTGCCGGTTTTGTTACCTGGAAGATGGTTGTAATGCAAAAACAGCTAATTGTTATGTCCATACCATTTGTTATCTATGCTCTGATTTTTAATTATGGTCCGCTGGTCGGATGGAAAATGGCTTTCCAGAAATTCAAACCTGCCGCAGAAGATCAGATATGGGTCGCCTGGGATAAATTCAAATTCTTATTTGATAATCGGGAGTTCTATAATGTATTCAGAAATACTGTAGCAATGAGTGTTATTAATCTAGTTTTAAGCACCGTTTTTGCTATACTTTTTGCCCTCTTGCTCAGTGAAGTAAAAAACATAAAAGGGAAGAAGATTGTCCAGACGGTATCCTATCTTCCTCATTTCCTTTCCTGGATTATCGTAGCTGGTATTGTAAGAGATGTATTGTCCATGGAAACAGGTATTATTAATCAATTATTAGTAAATTCTAATCTTGCTGAAACAGCGACTAACTTTTTTGCGGATCCAAAATTCTTCTGGTGGATTATAGGTTTATCAGTGGTATGGAAGGAAACCGGATGGAATAGTATTATTTATCTGGCTTCCATCACCTCAATCAATCCGGATTTATATGAAGCTGCATCCATTGACGGAGCAGGAAGAATTAAGAAGATGTTACACATCACCCTTCCGGGCATCAGACCAACCATATTTGTTTTGTTAATCATTAATATCGGTATGATTATGAATTCTGGATTTGAAGCTCAATACCTGTTGGGTAGTGACTTAATTCGCGAAAAATCACAAGTTATCGATATCTATGTACTGAACTATTCCTTTGGAGCTGGTGTAGATTTCTCATTGGGTACCGCAGCAGGTATTTTTAGAAGTGCAGTCAGTATCGTGCTGATATTCCTTGCAAATCGTGCCGCGAAGATTTTTGGTCAAGAAAGATTATTCTAGGGGGAGGGACGTAAAATGAAAATGAAAAGAAGAAAACGGACTAGTGTCGCTAATGTTACATTCGTAACTGTAAATACAATAATTTTAGTTTTGTTTTGTGTCATTACCTTGTATCCAATTCTGAATACGTTAGCCATTTCCCTTAATGAAGGACTGGATGCTAATCGTGGAGGTATCTATCTCTTACCAAGAAAGTTCACGTTGGAGAATTATTTTACCGTATTTACAAGGGATAATTTGGTTACTGCTATTAAAGTATCAGTTGCCAGAACTGTAATTGCCACTTTTTTACATATGTTTGTTACGGCATTACTGGCATATGTTTTATCAAGAAAAGAGTTTTTATTTAATAAGCAATTATCTTTATTTTATGTACTTACCATGTACATCAATGGCGGTTTGGTACCTACCTTACTCTTATATAAGGACTTACACCTATCAAATAGTTTCTGGGTATATATTATTCCGGGAGCAGTAAGCGCATTTAATATGATTGTAATTAGGACATATATGAATGGTCTTCCTGATAGCTTGGTAGAATCAGCACAGGTAGATGGTGCAGGTCATCTAAAGATATTTATACGTATTATTCTACCGTTATGTAAACCGGTAATGGCAACAGTTGCATTGTTTATAGCTGTTTACCAATGGAATTCCTGGTTTGATGCAATGCTATATAATATGGGTAGACCAGATCTGACAACGTTACAATTTGAGCTGCAAAAGCTTCTTTCTTCGGTATCTCAGCAATCCGGTAGCGCAAGTACGATGAAGAATGCTGCGAATGCAGTTACACCGATATCTATTCGATCTGCAACAGCGATTGTTACCGCGTTACCGATTGTTTGTTTGTATCCGTTCCTGCAGAGATATTTTGTATCTGGTTTAACAATAGGTGGTGTTAAAGAGTAATTGATTAGAAATAAAATGTAAAGCAGAAATTGTTTTACAATATTACAAGGTGTCTTTAAGTTTACAACACGAAAAACCTACATAAGTTATGCTGTTGAAGTTTTCCAATATCATAATTTAAGGTTCTTTATCGTTGATATAACTTTTAAGGCACCTTTTTATTATAATTTCGATTATAACAGAGTTCCTAATGAAGTAACTTTTATAGATACAATGAATAATCTTACCCGCAGCATTATACATATAATAGTATATATAGATTCTTAATAGTTGATATAACTTTTAAGGAACCTTTTTTATTATGATTTCGCTCTAACAGATTTCCTAATGAATTAACTTTTACATATACATTGAAAAATCTTACCTGCAGCATTATACTTATAATAGTATAAATATATATTCTTGAGATTCAGGATTGAGATAAGAGTTCAAAGAGGGCAGGTATGTTTGGGTAGTATGGTATTGAAAAATTATTGTAGGGAGATAACAAAGCATAGGGGCAGCCCCATGGGTTCTGACACAGACCTGGGGCTTCGAATCATGTGCCCGGAATACTCTGTTGACAAGATAGATGTTAAGACATTTCCGCTAGAAGGGAAGGAAGATATTTTTATTTTATGTTGGAATATCGAAGAGGGTGGAAGACTTAATGCGGCAATAAAGCCTTATCAACAGTCCGATGCTTACAGATGCACATTCCAACCGGGAATAAAGACCCAGTATCATACTCATGACTATATAGAGCTGGCTTATATTGTTGAGGGTGAATTTAAGCAGCGTATTATGGGAAATGATATCCTTTTTAAGCAAGGTGAGCTTTGCCTGATTGATAAGAACTGTCCTCATCAGGATTTTTTGAATGATCATAACAGTATAGTGTTATTTATAGGATTAGCTTTTGAAATGTTTGATGAAGTTATGGTTGAGAATATCGGAGAAGAAAAGCTGCTTAATTTTCTTCGTACTTCATTAATGAAACAAAAGGATATCCGACAATATCTGCATTTTAAGCCAAAAGATCCGGAGGATCTGAAGTTGGAAGAGCTACTGCTTCAATTGTGTACGGAGCAGGAGCATAATGATACTGCCTCGAAATACATCAGTAAGGGATTAATGATACGAATTCTGCATTATATCAGCACGATGTATGAGTTTAAGCTTTCCAATGAGCAGCGTAAAAAAATGAATTGGCTGATTTACGAGGAAATTACTAGGTATATTGAAGAAAACTATTCTAATATTACGGTAAAAGATCTGGCTGCTAAATTTCATTTTAACGAAGATTATTATAACCGAATTCTAAAGGAGAAGACTGGAATGACATATTTAAAGTATGTTCAGGACATCCGTTTAAAAAACTCCTATCGGTTACTAAAGACAACGAGTATGACCGTAGATGAGGTTGCTGACAGGGTTGGATATCAAAACAAGGGATATTTCTATAAAATATTTATGGAGAAATACGGTATAACTCCGTCAAAACTGCGGAAATAATAGAATTTCATGTTATTAACCATAAAGAGGTAAACGTTATAATTATAATTACTGAATTAACCTTCCTCAAAGTAGGAATAGGTAACTTTTCTGGTTTTACGGTAGGATGGCGCAATTGCTGACTGGCCTATTCGAATATATAATATTCTTTAGGAATAATATTAATTCTAATAAGATTCAAGGAGGTACTTATTATGCTTAAGAAGAAAACATATCAATTCTGGTTTGCAACCGGCTCACAGGACTTATACGGAGAGGAATGCTTAAAGGTAGTGGCAGAGCATTCTAGAATTATGGTAGATGGACTTAATAAATCCGGACTTCTGCCTTTTGAGGTAGTATGGAAGCCCACGCTGATTGATAATACTTCAATCAGAAAGTTATTCAATGATGCAAATGGGGATGAGAATTGTGCGGGTGTAATTACCTGGATGCATACCTTTTCTCCGGCAAAATCATGGATTTTAGGATTACAGGAATACAGAAAGCCTTTATTACATCTGCATACGCAGTTTAACAGAGAGATTCCCAATGATACGATTGATATGGACTTTATGAATACGAATCAATCAGCGCACGGAGATAGAGAATACGGTCACATTGTAAGTCGTATGGGGATTGAGAGGAAGGTTATTGTTGGCTTTTGGGAGGACAAGACAGTTCAGGAGCGTATTGCGGGCTGGATGATCACAGCAATTGGTATTATCGAGAGTAGCCATATCCGTGTACTTCGTGTTGGTGACAATATGAGAAATGTAGCAGTTACCGAAGGCGATAAGGTTGAAGCTCACATAAAATTCGGTTGGGAAATCGATGCTTATAATATCACTGATATAGCCGAATACGTACAGCAAGTATCCAGTGGTGATATCGAAACCCTGGTTGAGGAATATTATGACAAATATGAAATACTTCTGGAGGGAAGAGATCCGAAGGAATTCAGAGAGCATGTAGCAGTCCAGGCAGGAATTGAGATCGGCTTTGAGAAATTCCTGGAGGAAAAGAATTATCATGCAATTGTTACAAATTTTGAGGTGTTGTCCGGTCTTAAGCAGCTTCCGGGTCTGGCAATCCAGAGACTTATGGAGAAGGGCTATGGTTTCGGTGGCGAAGGAGACTGGAAGACTGCAGCAATGGTTCGTCTGATGAAGTTAATGACTCAGGATATGAAGAGTGCGAAGGGAACTTCCTTTATGGAGGACTATACGTATCATTTGGTTGCGGGTGAAGAAGGTATTCTTCAGGCACATATGCTTGAGGTGTGTCCGACAATAGCCGATAGTAAAATCGGTATTAAGGTATGTCCGTTATCCATGGGTAACAGAGAAGATCCTGCACGTCTGGTATTTACCTCGAAGGCTGGCAGGGGTGTTGCGACCTCTTTGGTTGATATGGGTAATCGCTTCCGTCTGCTCGTGAATGAGGTTGAATGTTTACCGCAAACAACACCGATGCCAAAGCTTCCGGTGGCAACCGCATTCTGGCGTCCTGAACCAGACCTTTCCACCGGTGCGGAGGCTTGGATTTTGGCAGGTGGAGCTCATCACACCGCTTTTTCCTACGATCTGACGACTGAGCAGATGTGTGATTGGGCTGCAGCTATGGGAATTGAAACCGTATTGATTGATAATGCAACTACAATTAGAAATCTTAAGAATGAGCTTAGATGGAATTCCATCGCATTTCGATAAAAGAAGTTAAAATTGTATTAAGGTAAAGGATGGATACGAATGCTGGAACAATTAAAGGAAATTGTATATCAGGCGAATATGGAGCTTCCAAAACGAGGACTCGTGACTTATACCTGGGGAAATGTAAGTGGTATAGATCGTAACAGCGGATATATAGTAATCAAGCCAAGTGGCGTGGATTATGAAAATATGAGTCCTGAGGATATGGTAGTGGTAGACCTTATGGGTAATCGGATTGAAGGCAGATATAAACCGTCTTCCGATACAGCTACACATATTGAGTTATATAAAAAATACCCTGAGCTTGGAGGAGTGGTACATACTCATTCCACCTGGGCAACCTCATGGGCGCAGGCCTGCAGAAGCATACCGTTATATGGTACAACCCATGCGGATTATTTCTATGGACCAATCCCATGTGCGAGAAGTCTGACCGTAGAAGAGATTAACGGTGAATATGAAAAAAATACCGGACTTGTAATTATTGAAACCTTGATGAAGGATAACATCAATCCGATGAGTATGCCCGGAATACTCTGCTCTAATCATGGACCGTTTACCTGGGGTAAGGATGCCTTTGCTGCGGTGCATAATGCGGTAGTATTGGAGGAAGTGGCTAAAATGGCTTGTTACTCAGAGCTGATTCAAGTAAATGTAAAACCGGCCCCTCAGGCTATTGCAGACAAGCATTTCCTACGTAAGCACGGTGAAAATGCTTATTATGGTCAGAATTAAAGTATAGGATCAAGGGAGGATTAATAACCATGAGTATTGAGATGAATGATAAAAAAAACGCTATACTGAATGGAAAAACAGTTCTTGGCATTGAGCTTGGTTCAACCAGAATCAAGGCGGTTTTGATTGGAGAAGATAATGTACCAATTGCTTCCGGCAGTCACGACTGGGAGAATAGCTATGTGAACAATATCTGGACCTATAGTCTCGAAGAGGTTTGGAAGGGTGTACAGGATAGTTACACAAAGATGGCTAACGATGTGAAGCAGCAGTATGGAGTAACGCTTCAAACAATCGGTGCTATTGGATTTAGCGCTATGATGCATGGTTATATGGTCTTTGACAAAGAGGAGAAGCTTTTAGTTCCCTTTAGAACCTGGCGCAATAATATTACTGAGAAGGCCTGCGAAATATTGACTAAGGAGTTCCAATATCATATTCCACAAAGATGGAGTATTGCTCATCTTTATCAGGCTGTTTTAAATCAGGAGGAGCATGTCTCTGATATTTCATTTATGACCACCTTAGCCGGTTATATCCATTGGAAATTGACAGGCCAAAAAGTATTAGGCGTAGGTGAAGCTTCCGGTGTATTTCCGATTAATTTGAATACTAAAAAATTCAATCAGCAAATGATTAATAAATTTAATGATTTAACCGCTGCAAAACAACTTCCTTGGAAGCTAGAGGAGATTATGCCAAAGGTATTGGTGGCAGGAGATGCTGCCGGTAATCTTACGGAAGAAGGAGCAAAGCTCCTTGATGTTTCCGGAGAATTGAAAGCAGGTATTCCTCTATGTCCTCCGGAGGGTGATGCTGGTACAGGTATGGTTGCAACGAACAGTGTTGCGAAGCGTACAGGTAATGTTTCCGCGGGAACTTCCGTATTTGCAATGATAGTCCTTGAAAAGGAATTATCAAAAGTATATGAGGAAATAGATCTTGTTACCACACCTACCGGGAATCTGGTTGCTATGGCACATTCCAATAACTGTACTTCAGACTTAAATGCCTGGGTTGGATTATTTGATGAATTTGCGAAGGCTATCGGTATGGAGGTTGATGCTAATAAGCTATATGGAACCTTATATAACCTTGCACTTTTGGGCGACCCGGACTGTGGTGGATTACTTTCCTACGGATATTTATCCGGAGAACATATGACGAATTTTGAAGAAGGACGTCCCTTATTCGTGCGTTCTTCTGACAGCAAATTTAACCTTGCAAACTTTATGCGCGTGAATTTATTCGCTGCACTCGGAGCTTTGAAAATTGGTCTGGATATTCTTCTGAAAGAAGAAGGGGTAAAACTGGATGAAATCCTGGGCCATGGCGGCTTATTCAAGACCAAAGGAGTTGGTCAGAAAATCATGGCAGCGGCAATCGGAGTTCCTGTTTCCGTGATGGAAACCGCAGGAGAAGGCGGAGCCTGGGGTATTGCCCTACTTGCCTCTTACATGATTAATAAGGATGAGAACGAGACACTGGAGGATTATCTTAACAAGAAGGTGTTTGCGGATAAAGTAGGCTCTAAAATTGATCCTGAAGCCAAGGATATGGAGGGCTTTGAGCAGTTTATGAAACGTTATACGAAGGGTCTTGCCATTGAAAGGGCTGCCGTAGATAATCTAAAATAATTCTTTTCAAATAGAATCGACTTAGTCTGTACGGAAGGAACTCATAATTAGTGGGGCTTAAGTAACAGGTTAAGAACTAATCTTGTATTAAAATGTATATAATTATTAAAGGGCTTGTATCAAAATTGGTACAGGCCTTTTTTTCACGTTCATAGAGTCGCAATGGAAAAATAGGAATAAGCAACTAAGATACGAGATGATGCTATATTTTTGATAATTATGTAAAATAATAGTATATTTTGGGCTTGTTTTTTGCGATACAAGGTTTTTTTATTAAAAATACAGGATAATTTTAATAATTAGTTTTAATCTAGTAGACAACCGTAAAAAGTTGCTGTAAAGTATAATTATATTGGTACTTATGATAGATTTTGCCAGATAAATTAATATTGTTTTGTGAAATTTTTCGTAAACCAAGGAAACTTTTAGGGAAAAGATAAAATTAAGGAGGATGAGTATTAGGCACATCATGAGGAGCCTCTAACGGGAGGATTTTTGTACAGATTAATATGGTTGGTTTAGCGGGGAGCAAACCTAATCGGAGGAGTATAAGGGTAAATTATTTACTGATTAATTATTTAATTCTTTACTGATTAATTCTTTACAAAGATTTATTAATAAGGATAAGGAGAATTACTATGGGGAAACGAAGGCAAAATGGACGGGATTTACAGAAACAAAAACGGAAAGAGGATATAATTACATATATAATAAAAAATAATTTAAAGCAGGTTTTAAATCAATTAACTACAATCAAGGTTAAATTGTTTTTTTCCTATTCGGTACCGATTGTTTGTATTATATTATTGGGTATCAAGTCCTATGAGAATGCTTCTGAGGGTATTAAGAACAGCTATGAGCAATCTACCACCCAGTCAATCAATATGACAAGCGATTATATTCAATTCGGACTGGAAGCAACAGATGCTCTGGCGCAACAATATATAAAGGATGTAATGATTCAGAATTACTTCATGGGTAATTATGAAGGTGATGAGAAAGAAAGCAAGTCGGTTTACCGAACCATACGAAGTGTACTTCTTGCAAAACAGACGACAGATAATTTTATTTCAGAAATCTATATATTCTCCGACAAGGTTAAACCAATTACAACTTTGAAGAAGGATGTGGAATTCAGTATAGAAGATTTCTTTCAAACAGATTACGGAAAATCAGTTCGTGCCAATGAAAGAAGGTCAATATGGAACGGAAAGGACCAGTTCCTAATGGATAAGTTAGGTACTGACTGTGCTCTTCGTCTCGTAAGACGACTGGATGGTGTCGAAGCTGTTATTGTTATTGATATAAAATTAGACACAATCAATACTATCTTAGCGAATCTGGGAATTGGTGAGGATGGTGTTATTTCACTGGTAACACCCGATTCAAGAGAAATTATCAGCGGTAGTAAATACGAAGGTGTCGAACATGTATTTACCGGTAAGGAATTCTTTGATAGTACAGTGAACAGTAAGGAAACAAGAAAAGCCTTTTATGTTAAAAATAAAGGAAAAGATAACCTGTTCATATATTCAAAGATAGGTGAAACGGGATCAACTATCTGTTCTATGATACCAAAAGATTCCTTATTAAACCGGGCCGATACGATCAAAAAGGTAACTGTTAGTATTGTAGTTATAGCCTGTATCGTAGCTGTATTGATTGGTGGAATGATTTCCATCGGTATCGATAAAGCCATCAAGAATATTATAGCAGGACTCAAACGTGCGGCAAAGGGCGATATGACTGTAGAGTTTCAATCGAAACGTAAGGATGAGTTCCATGTCCTGAACACAGAGATGCAGAATACCTTTTTGAATGTAAAGAGATTAATCAAGCAGGTGAAGCAGCTTAGTTCCGAGGTATCGGACTCCTCCGCCAATGTTGCAAAAACCTCGGAGGCGTTTTTACAGGCTTCGGAAAGCATCTCAGAAGCTATGAAGGAGATAGAACAGGGTATTGGCCAACAGGCAAACGATGCAGAAGAGTGTCTGTTGCAGATGGATAATCTCTCGGGTAAAATTGCTGTTGTAAGTGTGAATACAAAAGAAATCAGTAAAATTGCAGATGATACAAAAGCAAGTATTAATGATGGAACCATTGTGACACAGGATCTGAATAACCAGACAAAAGCTACGATGGAGATAGCAACTGCAATCATCAGTGAAATTGAGGCTCTAGAGAAAAAATCGTTATCCATCAGTGCAATTATCAGTGTAATTAATGATATTGCAAATCAAACTAACTTGTTGTCCCTGAATGCTTCCATAGAGGCTTCCAGAGCCGGTGAATATGGAAGGGGCTTTGCGGTAGTTGCTGATGAAATTAGAAAACTTGCTGAGCAATCCAGAAAATCAGTAAGTGAAATTCAAAAGATTATTAAGAATATTCAAGATGGTACAAAAAATGCGGTGTTGACAGCTAAGAAGGCAGAGAATGTTATGCTGCAGCAGGAAACAGCAGTTGAAAACACTACCCATTCGTACCAGACGATTAATAAAAATGTTGAGAAGCTGGTAATTAACTTGAACGGTATTCTTGAGAATATTGATAATATTGAACAGGCAAGAGTTAGCACCTTAGGTTCGATTGAGAATATCTCAGCGGTACTCGAAGAAACTGCGGCTTCCTCGAATACAGTTAACCAGACGGCTTACGATCAGTTAAAGACCGTTGAAACCCTAAATGAAGCTGCCAGCAGCTTAAATACCAATTCTGATAAGCTAGTAAGTGCAGTAGATGCATTTACGGTATAGAAATTATATTAATTATATAATAAGTTGCAAAGAGCACACTAAAATTGAGAGGCCATGGTTGATATATTCATGGTCTCTTTATTTTTGTGTGTCCAGTAAAACCTTTTCATTGAAAAATATGGTATATTATGGTATATTATATAAAATTGCAGATTATCGTTATCGGAAATATATAATTAACTTTATTCTGCGTACAAAAGATTTTAAAAGAGAAACCAGGGAGGAAACTATTAAATGAAAAAGAACAAACCGAAGTTTTGGGACAGAATAAAGTATCAATTCGATAATCTGATGTCTAAGGGTACCATAGCACTGGTCGCAATGTTATTTTTAATTACGACGATTGTAGTAGTGATCACTGGCATTTTAGGTGCAGTGACCAATTCTGAGCTGACTGCCGGAAAATCAATATGGCAGAGTTTGATGCATGCTATTGATGCGGGGACTTTGGCGGGAGATAATACCTCAAGTGTGTGGTATGTGGTATTAATGTCAGTGGTAACGATTTGTGGTATATTTATTACTAGTATATTAATCGGTATTATCAGCACCGGATTTGAGACAAAACTGAATGAACTTAGAAAAGGAACTTCCAAGGTAATAGAAACAGGACATACTGTGGTCATTGGATTTAGTGACAGTATATATACCATCTTAACAGAACTTATTGAGGCAGGGGAAAATCAAAAGAAAAACTGTATCGTAGTACTAGGTGAAGAAGAAAAAGAAGTAATGGAAGAAAGCATCAAGGGTAATATCAAAAACTTCAAAACAACAAGAATTATATGTAAGTCGGGAAAATTGACCGAAGCATACCTCTTGGAAAGGGCATCCTTAGAAACCAGTAAATCAATCATCATTAACCAGGAGGAGGATTTTTCTGTTATAAAAATCATTCTTGCTGTGGTTAATTATTTGAAGTCAAAGAATGCTTTTAATAGTGATATGCATATTACCTCTATGATTCATAATAAGGCCAATTTGGATGCTGCTAAGATAGCCGGTGAAGGAAAGGCTGAGATTTTATTTTTTGAGGAAGCATTATCAAGAATTATTGCACACACCTGTAGGCAGCCTGGATTATCAATTGTACTGACTGAGTTTTTTGATTTTGGCGGAGATGAGTTTTATTTTGAGAACTTTCCGGAGCTGGAGGGTAAGACGTTTGGAGATGTACTGAATCTGTTTGAGATTTCTACCGTAATCGGTTTACAGCATGATGGAAACGTAATGATGAATCCACCGATGGATACCATATTAAGTGCCAAAGATCAAATTATTCATCTGGCTTCGGATGATAATACTTCAAAACCGAGAACCAGTCAGCCGAAGGTAGATATTTCAGTGAGGTCAACTTCTACTAACACTGATATTGAAACGAAGAGACCACTTCTGGTTTTGGGTTATAATAATTTTCTTCCTGAGATTCTTATGGAGTTAGATAATTACGCAGTCCCAGGAACGATGGTTACCATAGCGAATGTAGAATTTCCGGAGGAATCTGATATTAAGGATGTATATGAGAATATTGTTGTTGATCAGGTTGAATGTAATATATATAATCGCAATGAATTAGAAGAATTGATTAACGATACAACAGAGGATATTCTCCTATTAAGCAATCCGGAAGAAGGTGCTGATGAATCGGATTCAAAGACATTGCTATTACTGATACAACTTAGAGATATAGAGGGCAAGTGGAATAGAGAATTTAATATTACCAGTGAAATGTGCTCGGTAAGCAATCAAAAATTAGCTAAGGTTGCTAATGTTAACGACTTCGTAGTTGGAAGTACAATTACCAATTTGATCATAACCCAGGTTTCCGAGAATCGTAATCTGGCTTTACTGTTTGAGGATCTTTTAGATGCAGATGGCTCTGAACTGTATATGAAAAAGGCATCCCGCTATATAAAAACGGGAATCGAAACAGATTTCTATACAATTACTGAGATTGCAAGAAAAAGAAATGAAATTGCAGTTGGATATAAGAAAATATCTGATGAGGGTATTCAGGTGGTAACCAATCCAAATAAATCAGAAAAGATAATGTTCCGGGAGGAAGATTATTTAATTGTTATAGCTGAGGATAATAATTAATAAAGCAGAATACAAATAAGAAACCATAAGCATCAGGGCCTGAAAATTTGGTCTTGGTGCTTTTTTCAATAGGAAATTGCGTTCTTTGAAGACTCTTTGTTCGATTTCGATTAAATCAGCGATTGGTTATAGTTGAAAGCATGAAGTAATGAACAGATAAAAAGTAACAAATGAAACCAATCAGTAAAAAAATGGTTAATAATGTAAAGTTTAACACCGCAATCACCTAAGAAAATAAAAAAAATAAATAAAATTTTTAGAAATATTAATGAATATTTATATGTTTATTATTATAAATATAAGAGACAAAATTCCCCACCAGACATACACCAATTTACATCAAATAACTTAAAATGATATATTCTGTGAATACAGAAAGACTGTGAAATATGATATTTGATCCATTTTTATGATTAAAAAATGTATAAACATTAAAGAATTTAAGTTCCCGCATTAGGTACAAATGTATTCCCACGACATACATTTATTTGACTTATTTACTGATAGATGCTATAATTCTGCCATATATTAATTAATACAAATTATTAAGTGAGGGTTATGATGGAGAAGAAGGAGTTACTTAGAATAAGCAATCTTGTAACATCTTTTCGTATTAATGGCCAATATTATGCAGCAGTAGATGATGTATCATTGAGTGTAAATGAAAATGAAGTTTTTGCCATAGTCGGGGAATCGGGTTGTGGTAAAAGTGCATTGGCTCTTTCTATTATGAATCTACATAATAAGGCATATACGAAAATTGAAGGCAATATATACTTTAATAATAAGGATTTATTGTCCTTGAGTATAAACGAGCTCAATAAAGTCAGAGGTAAAGATATTGGAATGATATTCCAGGATCCCTTAACAGCATTAAATCCATTGATGAAGGTCGGAGCCCAGATTGAGGAGACGCTGACGTTTCATACGAATCTGGATAAAAAGGCTAGGAAATCCCGTGCGATTGAATTGTTGACCGATGTTGGTATTCAATCACCTGAGCTTACCTATGATCAATTCCCGCATGAATTGTCAGGTGGTATGAGACAGCGTGCAATGATTGCAATTGCGCTTGCTTGTAAGCCATCTCTCGTTATAGCGGATGAACCTACAACTGCACTTGATGTAACCATTCAGGCTCAGATTCTGGATTTACTTAAAAAGTTACAGAAAGAAATGAAATCCGGCATTATTCTAATTACACATGACCTAGGTGTTGTTGCTGAAATGGCAGACAAGGTAGCCGTAATGTATGCCGGACAAATTGTTGAAACAGCTGATACACTAGAATTATTTACGAATCCCAAACATCCCTATACACGTTCCTTGCTGGCTTCAGTTCCGAATGCTTCTTCACAGAGCGAGGAAAATGCAAGATTACATGTAATTCAGGGTATGGTACCTTCTCTTGTCAAGATGAAACGTGACGGATGTCGTTTTTCACCTCGTATTGAGTGGATTGATTCCTCCAAGCACGAAGAAAAACCGGTATATCATGAAGTGAATCCGGGACATTTTGTACTTTGCTCCTGCTATAAGGATTTTCATTTTAATGAGGGAAAGGAGAATTAGTCATGGCACTTCTTGAGGTAAAGAATTTAAAGGTGCATTACCCAATCAAGGGCGGTATATTAGGTGGAATTCAGGATTATGTCAGAGCAGTAGACGGTGTCTCCTTCTCGATTGAAGAGGGTGAAACCATGGGATTAGTCGGTGAATCCGGCTCCGGTAAAAGTACATCCGGTAAAGCAGTAATCGGTCTGGCTAAGATTACTAAGGGTCAGATATTGTTTGATGGTGAAGACATCACAAAGTATGTTGGAAAAAATCGTTCTCCTTATCGAAGAGGGGTACAGATGATTTTTCAGGATGCTTATTCTTCCTTAAATCCAAAGAAGAGAGTATCTGATATTATAGCAGAACCGCTTCATAATTTTGAAAAATTATCGCGTGCCGAGGAAAGAAAACGTATTGACGAGTTATTGGATATCGTTGGTCTTTCTCCGGAAACAGCATTAAAATATCCCTTCGAATTCTCCGGTGGTCAACGTCAAAGAATTGGTATTGCCCGTGCAATGGCATTAAAGCCAAGATTAATTATAGCTGACGAACCGGTATCTGCGCTCGATTTATCCGTACAAGCGCAGGTTTTAAATTTTATGAAAGATATACAGGAGCAGTTTAAACTGGCATATCTGTTTATCAGTCATGATCTCGGTGTAGTTGAACATATGTGTAATGATATTGCGATTATGCATAAAGGTCGTTTTGTTGAGATGGGAAGTAAGGAGAATATTTATGAAAATCCTACTCATATCTATACCAAACGATTAATTGCAGCAATTCCTGATATTGATCCATTAAAGAGAGAAGAGACTCAGAGGTTCAGAGACAAAGTTGCTGAAGAATATACACAAAAATATAACGAGTATTATGACTCCAATCATCAGGTATATGATTTGAAAAAAATAAGTAACAAGCATTATGTTGCTTTGCCATAGAAAGTGAGATAAGAATATGTGGAAAACGATAGTTAGAAGACTACTGATACTAGTCCCACAGGTATTTATACTTAGCTTATTGGTATTTATACTTGCAAATTTTATGCCGGGTGATGCCTTAACCGGTAAGATAGACCCTAATGTTACACCAGCAAGATTAGAAGAGCTGCGTCAGAAATGGGGTTTCTATGATCCCTGGTATGTAAAGTACGGAAGGTGGCTTGGGGATGCTCTTCATGGTGATTTGGGAGAGAGTACAGCACATAAGCTTCCCGTAACCGAATTAATTGGTCAGCGTGCCGGTAATACTTTTTGGCTTGCATTATTAACTACAGTGATAACTTATATAGTAGGAATTTCCTTTGGCGTTATTTCCGGCAGGTATAATAATAAGTTTCCGGATAAGATAATCGTCTTTTATACGTTTTTCGCCTTAGCCATGCCTTCCATTGTATTTGGACTAATAAATATTCTGGTTTTCGTATTAAAGCTGGATTGGTTCCCGATGGGAGGCACAGTAGATGTTAAACATACAGTGGGTACCTTATCATATTATGGAGATAAAATCTATCATATGCTATTGCCTGCATTAACCGGAGGTCTATTGTACACGGTAGGTACGATCCAATTCTTAAGAAGTGAGATCATAGATTATAAGAATTCTGATTTCGTTGTGACTGCACGCTCCAAGGGAGTGCCGGAGAAAAAAGTTTACTCCAGACATATCTTCCGTAATGCGCTTCTTCCGGTAGCATCCTCCATGGGATATGATATCGCTTTTTTACTTGGGGGTTCGATCTTTATCGAGAATGTATTCTCTTATCCGGGTATGGGCAGACTATTCTTGGAATCCATCACAAGAAGAGATTATGCAGTAGTAAACGCCTTAATTATACTTTTTGCCGTACTAACAGTACTTGGTACTTTATTGTCAGACATAATTATGTCTATTGTTGATCCTAGAATCAGAATAAAATAGAAAGGGGTGTTGATTAATGGGAGATTCAAATACAAGCGTTTATGCACAACCGGAAACTATTTCCACAACATCATATAGTCGGCCCCCATCCTTTGGAAAGCTGATTATGAAAGAAATCCGGCATGATAAATTTGCACTGGTTTCCTTCATATTATTAATTGGTATTTTAATTACAGTGTTTATCGGAGCATCCTTTATCGATCCAACCTCCACCACGAAGATTAATCTTCGTATGATCAATAAAGCTCCTTCTGCAGCGCATATCTTGGGAACGGATGAGGCAGGTAGGGATATGTTGACACAGTTATTCCTGGGTGCAAGAAATTCCTTCCTCATTGCTTTTGGAGTGACAATTCTATGCGGATTTATCGGAGTATTGATTGGTTTGATATCCGGATTTTTCGGAGGAGTTATTGATAATATCATTATGCGTATCGTTGATTTTATCTCTATGCTTCCAAGACTTATGTTTATCATTGTTATTGTATCAATCATTCCAAAATATAATGTATTAACCTTTGTTGCGGTTATGACCTTGTTTGGATGGATTGGTGATGCCAGATTGACCCGTGCTAAGACACTGCAGCAAGGAAGTCTTGATTACGTGCAGGCATCAAAAACCTTAGGAACCAACAACTTTGTTATCATGTTTCGTGAAGTGCTTCCGAATATCGGATCACTGATTATCGTAAATCTTACATTAAATCTTGCTGCCAATATGGGTTTGGAAACAGGACTTACGTTCCTGGGCTTTGGCTTACCTTTTAGTACACCGAGTTTAGGAACCTTAATCGGTTATGCGTCCTCTCCGGAAAACATGCAGTACAGATTATGGCTTTGGTTACCGGCATCTTTACTAATTGTAGTAATGATGTTATGTATAAATTTTGTTGGGCAGGCTGTAAAACGTGCGGCTGATGCAAAACAAAGGGTAGCATAAAATATAGAAAAGGAGTGAATTTATGAAAAGATTATTAGCTTTACTAATGGCAGTTTTACTGGTTGCCTCATCCTTCGCAGCATGTGCTAAAGATAAGGATAAGGACACAGAGAAAACACCGGAACCTACCACCGCAGCAGGTGAGGAAAAGACAGATGATACAACACCAACAGCAGCAGCAACTACTACTACGGATGAGGCACATGAAACTGCTGCACAATTCCCTGCAGCAGTAGTGAATGATAATCCAAGCATCGAAGGCGGCGTATTAAACGTTGCTATGGCTGCAGAATCAGCATTTGCAGGTGTATTAAATCCCTGCTTCTACGAGGATAATTATGATAGCCAGCTTTTAATTTGGTTTACAGAAGGCATTCTCAGCGCTGATGAGAACTTTGTATTTGATCAGGATGGAGCTGCTACATATGAATATGATACGGCTGCAAAGACGGTTACACTTCATATGAAGGAAGGCATTAAATGGCATGACGGCCAACCGGTTACTTTGGACGATTTAGTATTCGCCTATGAAGTAATCTGTCATAAGGATTATAAGGGCTTACGTTATAGTGAGTCAGAAATGAATGTTGTAGGTGCGGAAGAGTATCATGCTGGTACCGCTGATACCATCTCCGGTTTAGTATTATCTGAGGATAAGATGACCTTAACAATTCAATTCAAAGATTTCTATCCATCCATCCTAGTAGGTGGTTTCTGGACCTCAGCTATTCCGAGACACTACTATGAAGGTATTGAAGTTAAGGATATGGCTGCTCATGAGAAGACCCGTACTACTCCGATTGGTTTTGGACCTTTCAAAGTTAAGAACGTAGTACCCGGTGAATCCGTTGAATTTGAAAGATATGACGATTACTGGTTAGGAGCTCCTAAATTAGACGGCGTTATCGTAACTGTTGTAAATCCTGAATTAGTACCTTCCGCTATGGAAGAGGGTAGATTTGATACTGCTGATTTTAGTTCACAGCAATATCCTGATTACAAGGAGCCTACCAACTATTCCTACCTGGGAGAAGTTCAGACAGTATTCAGTTATACCGGCTATAAGTTAGGTAAATATGATGCAGAAAATGCCACAAACGTATATGATCCTAACAGTAAGATGGCTAATGTAAAGCTTCGTCAAGCAATGGGTTATGCAATTGATAACGAATCCCTTGGTAAAGACTTCTACAACGGCTTACGTTTCCTTGCTACCACGGTTATCACTCCTAGACATGGTACCTATCAGAATAAGGGTATGACAGGCTTCAATTATGATCCTGAGAAAGCAAAACAGCTCCTTGATGAAGCTGGTTATAAGGATGTGGACGGAGATGGCTTCCGTGAAGATCCAAACGGTCAACCGTTTACAGTTACCTGGGCATGCATGGAAGGTGAAAACCAAGAAACCTATGCTCAATTTAAGATTCAGTGCTGGTCTGATATTGGTATAAAGGTTGAATTATACAATGGTCGACTGACTGAGTTCAACGCCTTCTATGATGCAGTTGAAATGGATGATCCGGCAATTGATATGTATGATGCAGCATGGCAGACAGGTTTTGATCCAAATCCTGCAGGACTTTGGGGACATCAATCCTCCGCTAACTATACAAGATATACCAGTGATTCTTTAGATGCAATCATTAATGATATCTCCTCTGAGAAGGCTTGGGATGCTGCATTCTTATCCCAGAGATATCAGGATTGGCAGCAGGCTTTCTTTGATGAGTGTCCTGCAGTTCCTACCCTTTGGAGAATTCAGTTGTATGCAATCAATAACCGTGTTAAGAATTACGAAGTAACATCTCCAGATATTAAGTTAACCTTTCATCTGATTGAATTAACAGCAGCTGAACCTGTTAAAAAGTAATAAACAAATAAAATATATAAAAGTCTATAATAAAAATCTCCGGATTAAATCATCCGGAGATTTTTTATGCAATCCCATAGAGCATTCGTTTTCGATAACCTGCTTTTTCTGCCATTGCCGATAAAATCTGTATGGATGTTGCGAGATTTATAAAATGTCTTGTATATATACATAAATACTAAACTACAGTAAAAGATATTATATAAGAATTTCGCATATATCTATATATAGATAATAAGTAATAGCGAATTTCAGTAAACCTGAAAGTATATCATTTACTTATTAAGATTAGGGTGTCAAAAGGTCTACTATCAACATGGCTTCGTCAATTTGCATGACACCTCAATCCTATTAATAGATTCATTTGAGAGGATAGTGCTTGCATATGAATATTTTTGATATTCTAGGGCCGGTGATGGTCGGACCCTCCAGCTCCCACACAGCCGGAGCAGTAAGGATAGGCTTTGTAGCAAGGCAGCTCATAAGGGAAGAATTACAATTAGCGGATATCTTCTTACATGGTTCCTTTCTAGCCACAGGAAAAGGTCATGGTACGGACAAAGCTTTAATTGCCGGGTTGCTGGGTATGAAGCCGGATGATGAGCAAATTCCAGACAGCCTGAAAATAGCCGATGAGAGAGGCGTTAAGTACAGCTTTTCGGGAATTGAACTTAGAAATGCCCATCCGAATACAGTTCTTTTACAATTAAAAGGAGTATTCGGCAGAGAGCTTGAAATTATTGCATCCTCTCTGGGAGGTGGAACGATTGAAATCAATAAAATAGATGGTTTAGAAATAAATATCTGCGCATGTTATCCGACTTTAATCGTTCATAATGTAGACCAACCGGGTCATGTGTCTGATGTGACCTCCATGCTTGGACATAAATCCATTAATATAGCTACAATGAAGTTAAACAGGGATAAGCGGGGAGGGAATGCTGTGATGGTAATCGAGTGTGATCAAGAGGTCCCGCTGGAAGTAGTAGACTGGCTTCAAAGCTTAGAGGGTGTTGTTAAAGTAACTTATCTCAGTATGGAGGAGAAAAATGAGTTTTAAATCCTTGAAGGAAATAGTACAACAATGCAAAGTGAAAGATAAATTTTTCTGGGAAGTAATACTTGAAGATGATATGAATGATCGAAGTGTAACTGTAGAGCAATCCTTTGCTAAAATGGAAAAGCTTTACATTAATATGAAGCATGCGGACGAAGCCTATGATCCGAAGCTTAAATCAGCCAGTAGATTGGTTGGCGGTGATGGTGAAAAAATTGCAATCGCATTAAAGAAAGGAAATATGCTCAGCGGTCCTTATGCAAGTGAGGTAATTGAAAAAGCAGTTAAAATGGGTGAATCCAATGCTTGCATGAAAAGGATTGTAGCAGCACCGACCGCTGGTTCCTGTGGAGTGCTTCCGGCAATTCTTCTCACTTACGAAAAACAATTTAAGATGAGTAAGGATAAAATGATCGAAGCAATGTATGTTGCCTCCGGAATTGGTGAAATCATTGCGGTCAGAGCTTTTCTTGCAGGAGCAGCCGGAGGCTGTCAGGCGGAGGTTGGATCGGCAAGTGCTATGGCAGCAGGGGCCCTGGCCTATTTAAATGGAGGAGATTCCGACAGTATAGTCCATGCGGCAGCTATGTCTTTAAAAAATTTACTGGGTCTTGTATGCGATACCGTAGCCGGGCTGGTAGAGGTGCCCTGTATCAAGAGAAATGTGGTAGGAGCAGTGAATGCAATTGCCTGTGCAGATATGGCGGTTGCCGGAGTTAGAAGTAAAATACCGCCTGACGAAGTGATTGATGCGATGAGAGACATTGGAGAGGCTATGCCAAGATCCCTTCGTGAAACAGGGGAAGGGGGCTTGGCAGCGACTCAAACAGGGCAAGAGATATTCCATCAATTGACCGAAAATCTATGAGTGGATGGAAGGTATGAAGTCATACCTCCATCCTCATAACTCTATTTCTTAAATTGTTTAAGGTCATTCCTGCTGCAATGATCCCTATCACCAGAAAAGCGATTAGACCCGAAATGTTCATTGTAACTGCTAGTACTTGACACATGATGGTGGCTATAATTACAGCCGTGATAATTGTTACAGAAACGGATTGCTTCCCAAAACCAAAATATAAGGCGACAATTCCCCATACACCGGCCATTATAGAATAACATAATAGAGAAAGAAAACCACCTAGAATTGTCGCTGTACTCAATTGGTCACCACATATGGGAAATTGGCTTTCTGTCATAAAGAATACTCCTAATACGACTGCTCCGCATATAAGCATGGCAACCACTGTATAGATAAATGCCATAAATATCTTTGCTTCCAGGATTTTTTTACGATTAACCGGATAGGAAAATAAAAGTATTGCCTTTTTTCCCGCGTATTCCTCTACGACAAGCTTTGAATACAGGACAGAGGAAAAGATAATGAATATAACCATGCAGAGGATATTGTTTATATTTATTAAATTATTGTAGGTCATAAAAAAAATTAAATCTGCTTCTGTGGGGTCAAGCCTTGGTATAACAGCTAATAGATACAAAAAGCTCAGCATAAGGATAGTTATAATCACTACCGCAACATGATTGGGTTTTAAATTATTCCGTTTGAGTTCAAGTGAAATCAATCTATTCATGCTCATTTCCTCCATTTGTGATCTTCATAAAGTATTCTTCTAAACTGCAATCATATCGCTTACGAATTTCATGTGGGATTACTTCCTGTACGACTGTGCCATTTACAATTACACCAATTCGATTTGCGGTTTGCTCAATTTCCGAGAGGATGTGGCTCGATAGTAAAATGGTGATTTCCTGTTCTTT
This sequence comes from Bacillota bacterium, assembly GCA_023414875.1. Taxonomy (GTDB): domain Bacteria; phylum Bacillota; class Clostridia; order Lachnospirales; family Lachnospiraceae; genus Mobilitalea. Next base: position 104,305 of record JAEZMV010000018.1, read on the forward strand.
CACAAGCTTACAAAACAGTTCTCTCATTTCTTTGATACCAATAGGGTCAAGCCCATTAACTGGTTCGTCTAAAATTAGGAGTTCCGGTTTGTGTATGAGGGCACGGGCAATTGCCAAGCGTTGTCGCATACCGAGAGAAAAAGTTGATACAGGCTGTGCTCCAACCTTTGGCAATCCCACCATTTCAAGAGTTCCATTAATATCTGACTTTGTTTTACCCATATAGTCGAGATGAATTTGGAGATTTTCTATTGCAGATAGATGTTCGAAGAAAATAGGTGTTTCGATTAAGCTGCCCGTTCGCTTTAGAATGTCAATATTCTGATTTACGCTATCCATTCCCAATACAGTTACCTCCCCCGCAGTAGGTTGAAGTAACCCTAAAAGTATTTTGAATACCGTCGTTTTTCCTGCTCCATTCTTTCCTAAAAAACCATAAATAGAGCCTTTTTCAACTGTCATCGAACAGTTGCGGATGACCTCACTTCCTTGAAAGGATTTGGATAAATTTCTAATTATTACAGCTGGTTCTTTCATGATGATACCTCCCTTAAAGATACATATAAATGTATGTATATTATTAATAATAAACTGCCTACAGAGGCAGCCTATTATAATTACCTGTTTTGTACTACATAATCATAGTATTTTTCAAATAAACCAAATAGTTCTTCGTTGATAACTGGTAATCCAATACCATCGAGCAATGATTTGAAGTGGTAGATCTTATTCCTGTATTCTTCTTTTGTAACAGGGAAAGTAATCGGATTTAGCCAAAGGTTAGCGAGTAAAATAAATGTTTCAGCAGCCTGCTTGGGATTTTCAACATTCATCGAACCGTCCCTATTACCTTCCTCAATACACTTGTAGATATGCGGTGCAAGCGATTCTACACAATCCTTAACCTGTTTCCCAATAAAAATAGGACTTTGCAAAACGGAGGGAGCTGCTTTTACAAATTGCAGTTGTTCTTCATTACCAAAAGAAGCTTTGAGAAGATTGCCAAGTTTATTAAGGCCATTGACGTTATGGCTTGAATTGTCTTTAATCAATGATGCAAATTTACCACTAAACATCTGTGTAGTTACGGCATCAATAATGTCATCCTTTGATTGAAAATGATGATAAAAGGCCCCTCTTGTTACATCAGCCAATTCATCAACAATATCTTGTATTGTAGTTTCTTCCCAGCCTTTTTCTAAATACAATTTTTTCGCTGCTTCTAAAATCCGAGCACGTGTTACTTCTGGATATTTGTTACGTGGCATATCATCACCTCAATAGATACATTTATATGTATATTATCATAGGACATTAATTATGTCAATTAGCTTTCAGCACAATAACATCACAGATTAAGCTTGACTTTGTAGACCAGTTTGTTATAATGAATGCGTTAAAACGCACATACATTGCTGATGAGAAGGAAGATTATGGAATATATAACGCAAAATGTCTCTAGAAATTTAAAAAGAATTCGTAAATCCAGGGAAATGAGTCTGGATGACGTAGCTAAGCAGACCGGCATCAGTAAGAGTATGCTTGGTCAGATTGAACGAGGGGTTTCCACGCCGACAGTTGAAACATTGGGGAAAATAGTCAGCGGTTTAAGGATTTCATTTAATTCCTTGATCAGTTCCAACAAAGAGGATGTCATTCTGGTAAAGAAAGAGGAACTGCTTCCTTATATCACTGAAGCGTCTGGTTATAGGGTATTTGAATACTTTCCGTATGAAGAGGACCGGACCTTTGAAATCTATATGATGGAACTTGATACCGGTTCATCCTATTCGTCCGAAAGTCATGGAGATAATACGTATGAATTTCTTACGGTTATCTCAGGAGCCTTGACCCTCAAATTGGAAGGTTCTCAACATGAAATATTAGAAGAAAGCTCCATTCGATTTCCCACCAATGGAAGACATGAATATATGAATCGGGGAAATGAGGTATGTAAATTCAGTGTCACCTTTACCTGGGATTAAACGCTTTAGGATATAGTGAAATTAATTTAAAAAATAGTGTTGACATTATAACGCACAATTGTTATAATTCGTTTAATTTAATTCATTGACAATTATATAGGCAACATTTGAGCAAACAAATGCGTTTAAGAGATGAACATCGCTTAGGCGCTTTTTTTATTCAATAGGTTGCGTCCTATTGATAAAAAGCAGGATTATGAGCAAAGTCGTATTTGGTAACTTTAACAGAGAAATGGAGGTTATTATGAAAGAAATTACAATGTATATCAAACCTGAGAAACTTGAAGTGGTGAAGGACATTTTACAGAAGAAGGGCTGTGGCGGTATGTCGGTCATGAGTATCATGGGCTGTGGAATACAGTTAGGGGATATTTCACCGGTAGAATTCAAAGGCCTACGGACCAAAATCAATTTAATTCCCAAAATTAAAATCGAGGTAGTAATTAAAGATGAGATGTTGGAGGATATATTATTAGAGATTCGTGAGAAGGTCGCATCCGGTCAGGTAGGAGATGGTAAGGTTGTGATTAAGGATGTCTTGGATGTTATGAGAATTAGAACCGGAGAGCGTGGGAATGACGCTATATAGAAATATTATATTGCAAAGGTGCTGACTGAATAAGTCGGCCTTTTTTTTATTCAATTTCATTTCAATAATATTAGGCTGTCAAATGATATTTCAAAGTTATAGGCCAAGACACCCAAAGCTTATTAGGAAGTAATAAGAAACGGAAAGAAAAGGATTTGACATTTTGTGATTGATAGGAGTGACAAGGATGACTGGGGAAAGAAAAGCGATTGTAGAGATAAAAAATGTAAATAAAATCTATGGTGACAATCATGTAGTTCATGATCTGAATTTGGAAATCTATGAAGGTGAATTTCTAACGATGCTTGGTCCTTCCGGTTGTGGTAAAACGACAATACTTAGGATGATAGGTGGTTTTGAAGAAGCGACCAGCGGACAGATATTAGTTGAGGGAGAGAATGTAGAGAATAAAGAACCCTTTGAGCGTAATGTTAATACCGTATTCCAGAGCTACGCATTATTTCCCCATCTCAATATTTATAACAATATTGCTTATGGACTTAAGATGAAGAAGGTACCTAAGCCTGAAATAAAAGAACGGGTAAAGCAAATGCTGGAGTTGGTTCAACTGAATGGTTACGATAAACGTTACCCAAGTCAGCTGTCAGGTGGACAAAAGCAAAGGGTAGCAATTGCCAGAGCCTTAATCAATAATCCGAGAGTTTTACTTCTTGATGAGCCACTTGGAGCACTTGATTTGAAGTTACGGAAGGAAATGCAGCTGGAACTTAAAAACTTGCAGAAAAGACTTGGAATTACCTTTATATATGTCACCCATGACCAGGAAGAAGCATTGACTATGAGTGATCGGATTGCAATTATGAATCAAGGCTTTCTAGATCAGCTCGATACCCCGGAGGGCATCTATGAAAAACCTAAGACTAAATTTGTTGCCGATTTTATCGGTGAATCCAATATCTTTGAAGCAACCATTAAAGATAAAATTGAGGAATTAGTGAGAATTCGAATTGAGGTAGGCGAGGCACTGGGTCGGGTTAATCTCAATGAAACCTATGAAGAAACTGAAATGATTCATGCCTGTGTGCGACCTGAAAAAATGAAATTCTCTAAAACTATAGTGGAGGGCTTCCATATTCAAGGAATTGTCAAGGAACAGATTTATGTTGGAAATATCATTAAGAGTAATGTTGTCATTGGTAATGGTCAGGTCATTAAGATAAGCAGAATGGATATGGACGATGTTCCAAGGGTGGGGGAAATGATTTACCTTTATTGGAGTCTGGAGTATGTAGTGATTATGAAATCCAGAGATCATCTGATTCATAATGTAATCGAGAATGTAAACTTGGCAGGTTAAGCATCCTTGGCAATGGAATGGAGGTATCGATGAAGAAAAATCATAAATTAAGAAATAATACAATTCCGCTGATTTCAACAATTTCACCGGTTACCATATGGCTGTTCTTTTTGGTAGCTGCTCCGCTAATCTATGTATTTTATTTAAGCTTCCTGTCCACAGACGGATATAATGTAGTACAAAAATTCACCTTGGGAAATTATAAGGAATTATTGAATCCGACTTACCTTGAAATCTACTCCAATTCCTTTCTTCTGGCACTTATGACCACGATTGTAAGCATAGTTTTTGGTTATCCCTTTGCTTATCATATGGCAAGGGCAAGCAGAAAAAAGAAAACCCTTATGATGATAATGCTGATGATTCCGTTCTGGACCAATTCCCTAATCCGACTGAACGGTTGGAAGACAATCCTTGGTAAGACCGGACTTATTAATACTCTCCTGGTAAATACCGGTTTGGTGGATCAGCCTCTGGAGATCTTATATACCAGAGGAGCCGTGTTGCTCGGTATGGTATATATATTATTTCCTTATATGGTGCTGCCTCTGTTTGCATCCATCGATAAGCTGGACTTAAGCTTACTGGAGGCTTCAAAGGATCTTGGAGCCAATAAGGTTAGAACCTTTCTGAATGTAACCCTTCCTCTTACCTCACCGGGAATATTCTCAGGTACCATATTAGTGTTCATTCCGTCCCTGGGTTATTTCTTTGTATCTGATATTATGGGAGGCGGAAAGTCACAGCTCATTGGTAATCTGATTGAGAATCAGTTTAAGGCAGCCAATAACTGGCCCTTTGGTGCAGCTCTTTCCATGCTGCTCATCCTTTTAATCATAATTATGGTTACTATCTACAAGAGATGCGGCGGAGATATGAAGGATTTGGGGGTACTGTAGATGAAGCACAGAAAAAAGAAGATTGGAAGTACGTTTTCACGAATATACGATTTATTTATATATGCTTTTCTATATTTACCAATCGGAGTTGTTATCTTATTTTCCTTTAACACCTCGAAGCGAAATATTGTATTTGAAGGTTTTACCTTGGATTGGTATAAAAGGTTATTTGAAAATGAGGCTTTACTTGAAGCCTATGGTAATACACTTATGGTTGGACTCGCGAGTACTTTGATATCGACCGTTATCGGTACATTGGCCTCCTATGGAATGTCAAAGTACAAATTCAAAGGAAAAGGGATAATTGATACCCTGCTGTATATTCCGGTAGTTATCCCGGAGATTGTACTTGGTATTTCCTTGCTGGCTATCTTTAATTTATCACAAATACCTATGGGAATTATCTCGTTAATTATTGCACATGCGACTTTTTGCATCCCTTTTGTTGTATTTACAGTAAATGCAAGGTTTGCAGGATTTGATAAATCAGTAGAGGAAGCTGCTATGGATCTTGGTGCCGGAAGAATAAAAACCTTCTTTACGGTAACACTGCCGATCATTATGCCCGGAGTAGTATCCGGAGCATTTTTAGCATTTACATTATCGGTGGATGATATTATCATCAGCTTCTTTACCACCGGACCGGGTAGTAATACCTATCCATTAAAGGTTATGGAGCTAACAAAAACAGGCGTTACTCCAGATGTTTACGCACTGTCGACGATTGTTTTAGCAATCACGATTGGTATCGTTATTTTTACACAAAGAGATTCGAAAGGTAATCGAAAGAAACCCAAAATGATCTAATTAATAAAGGAGGATTTAACTATGGAAAAAATGAAAAAGTGGAACAGAATGACCAGGCTTAGGAGAATGCTTGTACTTGCAGTGATTTTAATTATTACGGTATCCTTGGCAGCCTGCGGTAAGGGCGGCAGCGGTAAAAAAGGGACGTTGAATTTATTCATGTGGACAGAATATATTCCCGATTCCGTGATTGAAGGTTTCGAGAAGGAGACCGGTATTGACGTTCAGATGCAGACCTATTCAAACAATGAAGAAATGCTCGCAAAGGTGAAGGGAAGTAGCGCAGGAACCTATGATATCGTATGCCCCAGTGATTATATGGTAGAACATATGATATCCCAGGATATGCTTTTGGAGCTGGATCAATCGAAGTTCACGAATCTAGAGAATATCGATGCTTCATACTTAAATCCAAGCTACGACCCGGGTAGTAAGTATTCAATACCCTATATGGGTGGCGCTGGAATTCTGATTTATAACAAGGATATCGTACGTGCGGATGCTGATTTTACTACCTATAGTGAGCTTTTCAAAACAAATTATGAGAATTCAATTGTTGTTTTAGACGATTTCAGGTCAATCATCGGTGTAACCTCCCTCAGTATGGGATATGACATGAATGAGACGGATGAAGCGAAGCTGGGTGAGATCAAAGATAAATTATTAACCTTAAAACCGAATATTAAAAGCTTTGACAGTGACTCTCCAAAGACCTTGATGATTACAGAGGAGACCGCGGTTGGTTTGTTCTGGAGTGGAGAAGCTGCAATTGCATTACAGGAAAATGAGAATTTGGAAGTCGCTTATCCAAAGGAGGGAATGTACTTATTCTTTGATAATCTTTGTGTTACAAAGGATGCTAAAAATGTAGAAAATGCTTACAAGTTTTTTGACTATGTCCTGAAAGCGGAGGTAAATAAAGAAATTTGCAGTGAGTTTCCTTATCTGAATCCAAACAAAGCAGGTGTAGCCCTAATGGATGAGGAATATAGGGCGAATCCAGCAATCTCAATACCTGCGGAGGAGATTAAGAAGGGACACTATGTTGAGAACATTGGGAAGACCGTAGATATATATAGTGAGATTTGGGCTGAATTCACAAAGTAAAGGCAAATCATGAGCATTTAATCAAACAAAGCTTTATAAAAGGTTTCGTAATGAGAGGGATCGAATTCGACACGATCAAAAATGAAAGGTTAGAAAGATAGTGTGAATTAAAAGGCATCAAAGATGCAGCATGGGAGGTTAATATGAATAATAAAGATCAGGTTTTGAATGACTTGAACAAAGTAATCAAATTTATCCACAGTAATGAATTGACAGAAGAGGAAAAGAAAGATATAACGGATCAGACCATCGAATATTTTGACACCTATGTAAGCCCTGGATGGTTAAAATATCGTAAATCCGTGTCTACGAATGCCGCTGTCGTTGAGTGGAAGGATTATGGAGCATACTGCTCAGGTTTATACGGAGAAGAATTCATTGATTGCCTGGGCGGATTTGGTATTTATACTTGCGGACATCGAAATCCGGAAATTATCGAGACTGTAAAAGCTCAGTTAGACCATCAAGCACTTCATTCCCAGGAATTATTAGACCCCTTACGTGGTTATCTTGCCAAAGCGGTAGCTGACATTACACCTGGAGATTTGGAAAAATGCTTTTTTACCAACGGTGGTGCAGAAGCTGTGGAAATGGCTTTAAAGCTAGCCAGAATTGCAACCGGAGGAAAGTGGTATATTTCTACCGTAGGAGCCTTTCACGGAAAATCCATGGGTGCTATTTCTATGGGCGGTAAAGGAACTTACCGAAGCCCCTATGCTCCGATGGTACAGCAGGTTCAACATGTAGAATACGGCAATGCAGAGGATATGAGAAAAGCTATTCGTAATTTGATGGCGGTTGGAGAGAGTGTTGCGGCTGTGATTCTGGAGCCAATCCAGGGTGAGGCAGGTATTATAGTCCCTCCGCAGGGTTATCTGAAAGAGGTTAGAAGGATCTGTGATGAATACGGAGTTGCATTAATCTTTGATGAAATTCAATCCGGTATGGGCAGAACCGGAGCGATGTTTCGATGTGAGACGGAAGATGTTGTGCCTGATATTCTAACCTTTGGTAAAGCTTTTGGCGGGGGTATTATGCCAATTACAGGAATTATCTGCAGGCCGCATATGTGGACGGAGGAATTGATTAATAATCCTTGGCTCCTTGGTTCACCGACCTTTGGAGGTAATCCGCTTGCCTGCTCCGCAGCAATCGCTACGATTAAGTATATGCTGGAGCTGGATATTCCGGGTCAATGTGCCGAAAAAGGTAAGTATCTAATCAAAGGAATACAGAAATTAGCTTTGAAGTATCCTACGGTGATCGAAGAGGTGCGTGGCGTTGGATTAATGATCGGTCTTGAGTTTGTCACCAGTGATGTTGGATACAGTGTGGCAAAGGGCATGTTTGCCAGACGAGTATTAACAGCCGGTACCTTAGTGAATGCAAAATGTATCCGTTTTGAACCGGCAGCTGTAATTACCTTCGAGGATATGGATCAGGTTCTGGCTCGATTGGAGGAAGCTATTGCAGATACAAAAGTAGAGTTTGTTTTGTAAACGTCAGTTATTCAGATAGAGGAGGATTTATATGGAGTTAAAGAAGAATTATATTAACGGTGAATGGGTTCCGGCCTTATCCGGTAAGACCAGAAAAGTAATAAATCCTGCCAATGGTGAGGTGATCGCTGAAACCGCAGAAGGCGGCGCGGAGGATGCAAAGCTGGCTATTACAGCAGCCAAAGAGGCATTTTACGGTAAGGGCGAATGGAGACGAATGGATTCCCAGAAGCGTGCCGATATCATACTCAAAATAGCAGAACTGATGGAAAAGAGAAGGGATGAGCTTGCAAGGACGGATACACTGGATAACGGTAAGCCACTGAGAGAAGCAGAAGGTGATGTGGACGATGCCATCCATTGTTTTAAGTATTATGCAGGGATGATTAAAGCTCCTTATGGCGGAGTTTATGACGTAAATGACAATTTCGGTAAGATGCATTCCTATACGATACATGAACCGGTCGGTGTTTGCGGTCAGATTACACCCTGGAACTATCCTCTGTTAATGGCTGTTTGGAAGATTGCACCTGCTTTAAGTGCGGGAAACTGCATCGTATTTAAGCCGAGCTCCAATACACCGTTATCCAGCGTAATCTTATTTGAGATTATGGATGAGGCTGGACTACCGAAGGGTACCGTTAATCTGGTCATGGGTGCCGGTCAGACAGTTGGTAATGAAATTGCTGCCAGCAACGAGGTGGATATGGTCACCTTTACCGGTAGTACTGAGGTTGGTCAGGATATTGCCAGAGCTGCAATCGGTAATCTGAAAAAGGTTGGACTGGAGCTTGGCGGAAAGTCACCCAATGTCATTTTTGCAGATGCTGACTTTGAAGGGGCTATTGAATGGGCAATGATCGGTATCTTCTTTAATCAGGGAGAGGTTTGCTCGGCAGGCTCCAGAATCATTATTGAAGAAAGCATTAAGGATAAATTTGTTGAACGACTCGCCAGGAGAGCCAATTCCATGACCCTCGGTAATGGTTTGGATAATCCGGATATGGGGCCATTGGTATCTGAAGCGCATATGAATACTGTTCTAAAATACATAGATGTTGCAAAAGCAGAGGGAGCAACCTGCATCTGTGGAGGCTATCGATATATCGAAGGAGAATGTGCGAAGGGTTATTATGTCAGACCTACGATCTTTGATCATTGTAACGCAGACATGACCATTGTGAAGGAAGAGGTGTTTGGGCCCGTTGTTACCATTCAAACCTTTCAGACGGAAGAGGAAGCTATCACCCTCGCGAATGATACTATATACGGACTTGCAGGAGCAGTCTTTACGACGGATGGTGCAAGAGCACTTCGTGTTATTAAAGAAATCAGAGCCGGAATCACCTGGATTAACTGTTATAATCCTACCTATAATGAAGCTCCCTGGGGTGGTTATAAGATGAGTGGTTACGGCAGAGAATTAGGAATACAGGGGCTGGAAGAATATCAGGAGGTTAAGCAGATTAATATCAACTTAAATCCGGGTATTGTGGGCTGGTATGAAGAAAGATAGAAAAGAGGTCATTGAAATGTTAAAGGAAGCATTACCCAAAATTATTACCGATACACTCCCTGGACCGAGGGCACAAGAAATCCTTGAACGAAGGAAGGCTGCATTACCGAATGCAATTAGGAGTATGTATCCTTGTGTAATCAAACGTGGTGAGGGAGCAATGCTTGAAGATGTGGATGGTAATCTGTTTCTGGACTGGGTTGGCGGAGTCGGAGTTCTTAATGTTGGCTACAGCCACCCGGAATTAATCGAAGCAGTAAAGGTTCAAGCGGATCATTACTTCCATACGATGATGAATATCATTACTCATGAAGGATACATAGAGTTGGCGGAGAAAATGAATGAAATCGTTCCTGTCAGAGGTGAGGTCAGAAAAACGATGTTTGTGAACAGCGGTGCGGAAGCAGATGAGAATGCGGTTAAGGTTGCAAGAGGATTTACCAAAAGACCCAATATCATAGTGTTTTCGGGTGCTTTCCATGGTAGAACGGCCTTGACCATGACAATGACTGCAAAGAAAGCCTATGCAATCGGAATGGGGCCATTTCCGGATGGCATCTACCGGGCTGATTTTCCCTATCTCTATCGGAAACCTAAGGGTTATTCGGAGGAAGAAGCGATAGAATTCTTTCTGAATGAATTAAAAAAGGTATTCGATGAGTGTTCTCCGGCCAGTCAGGTCGCAGCTATTGTGGTAGAACCGGTGCAAGGGGAAGGCGGCTTTGTGCCAGCGCCAATCGATTGGGTAAAGGCCGTAAGAAAGCTCTGTGATGAGCATGGCATCCTTCTGATTGCCGATGAGGTTCAGTGCGGCTTTGGAAGATCCGGTAAAATGTTCGTATCAAATTACTGGGAAGAGGAGGGCTGTGCACCTGACATCATTACAACGGCCAAATCCATAGCCGGGGGTCTGCCCTTATCTGCAGTCACAGCCAGAGAAGAGATCTTTGATGCGGTACCGGCAGGAACCCTTGGAGGTACCTATAGTGGCAATGCAGTAGCCTGTGCCTCTGCCTTGAAGGTAATCGAGGTGATTGAGAAGGAGCATTTATGCGAAAGAGCGTTATCTATCTCTCAAAAATGTTTCACGAGATTTAACAGCTGGAGGGAAGCATATCAAGTGGTTGGAGACGTCAGAGGAATCGGCTGTATGCTTGGTATTGAGTTTGTAAAGGATAAGGTTACTAAAGAGCCGCATCCGGAGATTGTAAACAGAATCATTTTAGAGTGTGTTTCGAACGGTTTAATCATAGAGGGAGCAGGCACCTATGGCAATGTAATTCGTTTTCTGTGTCCACTTGTGGTTACAGAGGAACAGCTGGAAGCTGGTTTTACTATTTTTGAAAAAGCTATTATTAAGTGTATAAGCTAGTAAGATAAAAGGGACTGTTAGGCAATAACAGCCCTTTTATCATTCCTGTAATAAGAATTAAAATGACAAATATCCATTATTAACATACGTATATTGATTTATTTTAGCGAAAAGGAGGCTCTTTCTATGAAACGATTTCGGGTAAAGTTAATTGCATTCATTCTTCTCATCCTTCTACTCTATGGATGTGCCGGTAATAAAGCAACTTCCACAACGAACGAAGAGAAAGAAACTGAAATTTATGTATTCATCGCGGCAAGCCTAAGCAATGCAATGACGGAGCTTGCTGACCGATATGCTAAGCTTCAGCCATACGTAAAGATTACATATAATGTAGACAGTTCCGGTACTCTTCAGATGCAGATTGGGGAGGGAGCGGAATGTGATTTGTTTTTTTCTGCAGCAATGAAACAGATGACTACACTAAAGGATGAGGGCTACGTGGAGGCAGCTTCCATTAAGAGTCTTTTAGAGAATAAAATAGTTCTAATAAAGCCCGCTGTTACAAAAACTAAAGTAACCGGTTTTGAAAACCTTTATGAAGCAAGTAGCATCGCATTAGCCGGAGAAAGTGTTCCGGTAGGTTCCTATACCCGTGAGCTTCTTCAGAACTTAGGCATATGGGATAAGGTTCAGGAGACAGAGATCAACGAATGCAGCAATGTAACGGCTGTACTGGCAGCAGTCAGTGAAGGAAGTAATGAGGTAGGAGTTGTCTATGAGACAGATGCAAATTCTATGAAGGATTTGGTTGAAGTAATTGCAATTGCACCGGAGGATAGTGTAAGCAGTCCAGTAGTATATCCTGCTGGTCTTGTGATAAATCAAGAGGCTGATGAGGCTCAGAAGCAAGCAGCTAAAGATTTTCTTGAATTCTTAACCTCGGAGGAAGCTATGTCAGTATTCATAAAGTATGGTTTTACGATATACAAACAATAAGATAAAGAAATTAAGTTAAATAAAGAGCTAAATAAAGAGCTAAATAAAGAGCTAAGTAAAGAGTTAAGTGAAGAATTAAGTAAAGAGTTAAGTAAAGAGCTAAGTAAAGGGTTAAGTAAAGAACTAAGTGAAGAGCTAAATAAATGGCTAAGTAAAGAGTTAAGTAAAGAGCTAAGTAAAGAGTTAATTAATGGAACTAGTATGAAAGTTTGGAAATAAAGGAAACTGATACGGTTATTGATCGGAACATATTATAACAGAAAGAAGTGATACCTAATGAAGGAGTTTATTAGCAATATTGATTTCAGTCCCTTTTTTATTTCAATAAAAACAGGCATCGTTGCCACAATCGTAGCTTTTTTTCTTGGGATATTTGCTGCAAGATTGGTGATGAATTTAGGTAAAAGACTTCGATGGGTTGTAGATAGTATCTTAACATTACCATTGGTGCTTCCGCCGACCGTGGCTGGCTTCTTTCTACTGCTGTTGTTTAGTTTGAGGAGACCGTTTGGCAATTTTCTTTATATGAATTTTGAAATAAAAATTGTTCAGACCTGGGCAGGTTGTGTCACCGCTGCTGTGGTCATAGCATTTCCGTTGATGTACCGCAATGCCGTAGCAGCCTTTGAACAGGTGGATGCTAATCTGATCTATGCAGCCAGAACCTTAGGTATATCAGAATTTAAGATTTTTTGGAGAATAGTGTTACCGATTGCAGGCCCTGGAATTGCATCCGGTACGATTCTAACCTTTGCCAGAGCCATTGGTGAGTATGGTGCTACCTCGATGCTGGCAGGTAACATCTTGGGAAAAACCAGAACTATGTCTGTGGCAATCGCTTCGGAGGTATCTGGAGGTAATTTTGAAATAGCTGGTTTCTGGGTAATAACAATTGTATTACTATCATTTTTTATTGTATTATCCATAAATTTAATATCAGGCAGAGGAATGAAGCATGTCAGACGATGGAATTAGACTCAGGATGGTAAATGCCTTGACAATATCCTTCTATTTATTATATGATGAAGTGGTTTTATAAATTGTTTGGAGGGTTTACTTTGAGTAATTATGAAAATGAAATAAAAAAGAGAAGAACATTCGCTATCATATCCCACCCGGATGCCGGCAAAACGACATTAACGGAAAAGCTACTGTTATATGGTGGTGCTATTAATCTTGCAGGCTCTGTTAAGGGAAAAAAGACAGAAAAGCATGCGGTTTCAGACTGGATGGAGATCGAAAAACAACGTGGTATCTCTGTTACCTCATCCGTTATGCAGTTTAATTATGAAGATTATTGTATTAATATATTAGATACCCCAGGACATCAGGATTTCTCAGAGGATACTTATCGAACCTTAATGGCAGCGGATTCTGCAGTCATGGTAATTGATGCCTCCAAGGGTGTTGAGAATCAGACTGAGAAGCTGTTCAAGGTCTGTGTTATGCGTAATATACCGATTTTTACCTTTATCAATAAACTGGATCGGGAATCTAAGAATACTTTTGAGCTATTGGATGAGATCGAGACTGTTCTGGGAATCCGTACCTGCCCGATTAACTGGCCGATAGGCTGCGGCAAGAATTTTAAAGGAATATATGATCGTGAGAGTAAGCATATTACCCGCTTTTATGCAGCGCACAACGGACAGAAGGAAGTTGATACCATTGAAGTAGAACTTGGGGATCCAAGTCTGGACTCTCTGATCGGCAAAGATAATCATGATATTTTAACTGAAGAAATAGAGTTGATTGATGGAGCAAGCAGTGAATTTGATATTGATAAGGTGCTTAGCGGTCAGCTGACACCTGTATTCTTTGGCTCTGCGCTCACAAACTTTGGTGTTGAGACCTTTTTGAAACGTTACTTATCTATGACAACATCTCCTCTCCCCAGAGTTTCCTCCGTAGGTAAGATAGATCCGCTTGAGAATGAGTTCTCGGCCTTTGTATTCAAAATTCAGGCGAATATGAATAAGGCACATAGAGATCGTATTGCTTTTATGCGAATCTGTTCCGGTAAATTTACCGCTGGTATGGAAGTGAATCATGTACAGGGAAATAAGAAGATCAGGCTATCCCAGCCTCAGCAGCTCATGGCTCAGGAAAGAACAATTATTGAGGAAGCCTATGCTGGAGACATCATTGGTGTGTTTGATCCCGGTATCTTCTCCATCGGAGATACACTTTGTATGACGGACAAGAAGTTTACCTATGAAGGGATACCTACCTTCTCCCCCGAGCATTTTGCCAAAGTACGTCAGGTAGATACTATGAAACGTAAGCAATTCTTAAAAGGAATATCACAGATCGCCCAGGAAGGTGCCATTCAGATTTTTCAGGAATATAATACAGGTATGGAAGAAATCATCGTTGGTGTGGTTGGTATTCTTCAGTTCGATGTCTTGAAGTTCCGTCTGGAATCGGAATATGGGGTAGAAATACGTTTAGAGCCCTTAGCATATGAGTATATTCGTTGGATTGAGAATAAAGATATTGAGGTAAGTAAGCTAAGTGTTTCTTCCGATACGAAGAAAATTAAAGATTTAAAGGGCAATCCTTTGCTATTATTTGTAAACCGTTGGAGTATACAGATGGCTTTGGATCGTAATAAAGATTTGGTATTATCGGAGTTTGGAAAATAAACTTGAAGCTATAGTATCTAGAAAGCCGGAGGTTATTCATATGGGTTGTTTGGGTAATATATTATGGTTTATATTTGGTGGCTTTATCACTGGGATTAGCTGGTTATTGGTAGGATTTTTATGGTGTATTACAATTATAGGAATTCCGATTGGTATTCAATGCTTCAAGCTGGCCGAGCTCAGTTTTTTCCCCTTTGGGAAGGAAGTTAAATATGGGGGAGGAGCCGGTTCCTTTTTACTCAATATACTTTGGATTATTTTTTCCGGTCTTCTACTTGCGATTGAATCAGCGGTGTTTGGACTTTTATTATGCATAACGATTATAGGTATTCCATTTGGACTCCAGCATTTTAAGATAGCCAAACTAGCTTTGATGCCCTTTGGTGCCAGCATTGAACATAGCTGAAGATGAAAATGATGAATAAGAATATAACGAAAGGTTTTACTTATTATTGATATATTTAATACAAGAAGGTGGGAGAGGACCTGTATAACTTGGTGCTCATTATACAAGTTTCCTCTTTGATTTTTGATGGGTGATTAACTGTAGTATTAGTATAATCCCCGAAAATGAGATAATTATAATTGCTATATATTGATAAGCCAAATTTAAACCAAATTGATCTACGAAGAAGCCTCCAACGATATTACCGACGATACTTCCGATACCTGTTTGTATGATGGCTAAGATACTCTGCCCCTTGGATTGGTTCTCTTGCTTTACATTTTTACTGATATATACTGCGCAGCAAATGTACATAATCATATAGGTCAGTCCGTGAAGCGATTGAGCGATTATGATAAAACCGATACTTCCTCCGGTTACAATGAAAAACCTTATGCTTAAAATTAAGCACGAGAATATGGTTAGTTTCATTATGCTGATTTTTCTTAATACCCGGTTAATTAAAAATAAAATCGGTATCTCACTTAGGGCAGCTATGCAGCTGATATATCCGATCAGACCTTCGCTTAGGTTTAATTTTACCATGTAAACGCCGATGAAGCTACTATTGAAGCTAATCCCGACCTGGCCAATAAAGGCAAAGGCCAGTATAAAATAGATCTGTTTTGTCTCGAAGATATGTAATAATGCAGAGGGTTGGAACCTCCTAGTATTCTGCTTCTTCTCAGGAACCACATTGTCTAGTTCTTCCCTCTCGTCACCGGGTAATTTTCTTACAAATAAGAGCAGCATCAGGTAACCCAAAGACCCAAGGATAAACTGTATTTCAGGGTTTTGCTTTACGATTGCACCTGCAATAATTACTACGATTGCATAACCGATTGTTCCACCCATTCTGATTTTAGTAAAATCCAGCCGGTATTTATACGTGTTATGTAATATTATAGCATCGCTTAAAGGAATGATGGAGGTACAGAATACCGATAATAATAAGGTTGCTATAAAAAATGTGAGGAAGGATTTCCCCAGATAGTAGGCAAACATCGAAATGCCGCTTCCTAGGATTACGAGAGATAAAATATCTTTTCTTCGTTCGGTCCGGTCACTTAGAACGGCCCATAGAGGCTGAATAAAGATTGCTATAATCGGTCCAATGGTCAGGAGCACACCAATTTGAACTGCACTCATCCCGGCTTTTGAATAATAAGAGCTTAAAAAGGGAGAATAGAAAGAGGAAGATATATATACAAAGGCATTCACCATAAGTAGGATAGAGCCTATATGATTAGTTTTTATTGTTTTCATTGGTTAAATCTCCTCCATTTTAAGCTGTTCTATGAATTTAGTTTCTTTCGGTAATTTGTTGGGGTAACGCCAACGATACGCTTAAACTGGCGCATAAAATGTTCCTCATTCTCATAACCGCACAAGATAGATATCTCACGAACGGTATTACTGGTATCGGTAAGTGAAGCCTTCGCATATTCTATTTTACTGGTAATCACATCAGAATTGCAACTAATTCCAAAGGTTTGTTTGTATAGCCTTTGAAAATGGGAAGGACTCAGGTTGGCCCTCTGTGATAATGTGGCGATGGACCACCGTTCCTCGGGATGATGGTAAATTGTTGATCTCAGATTGATTAGAGTATCATAATAATTCATTAATGTGGTATTCTGAGGTTTGTAAGCAATCAACTCACCCAGCTTTATGAATAGTAGTTTCAACAGAAGACTCATAGATTCTTCCTTATATGCATTATTTGAGATGTATTCCAGATAGATCTCCTTCCATATTCTGCTTACTTGTTTTGATTCGGGGATTGTAAATATAGTATCAAAGGGGATGTTATTGACTTCACGTTCACCTCTGGTATCAAAATGGATAAAGTCGTTAGCAAAGCTCCCCTGACTAGCACTATAAGATTGAGGAGTATTTTTATTATAAAGAATGATTGAATTCTTTACTGCTGTAATCTCTTTCCCTTCAAGACGGAAAATAGCAGGAGTTTTTATAAGTATTAGCAAATAGTCTCCTGAACCTCCGGGCCGGTTAATCATAAAACGGTCATTATGAGTATAATTTATACCGATTCTATTTATCTTCATAGTTACCTCCAAAAAGTATAATAAATCAGTTTAAAAACATTATATATCATTGTTTACACGAAGTCAATGTGATACCTTAAAAGTATAAAATATCACTCATATAATAAATTTAGATGAAGATTGGAGGACAAAATGAAAGCAAAATTAATATTAAATAAGGATTTCGTCGTAGGTAAGGTTGATGAAAGACTCTTTGGCTCCTTTATTGAACATCTTGGAAGGGCAGTTTATAACGGCATTTATGAGCCTACTCACAAAACGGCAGATGATCAGGGATTTCGTACTGATGTCATCGATATGGTAAAGCAATTAAACGTTCCTATTGTAAGATATCCCGGAGGAAATTTTGTTTCAGGTTATAATTGGGAAGATGGAATAGGAGATAAGAGTAAGCGTCCGAGACGTGCAGAATTAGCATGGCATACCATTGAAACCAATGAGATAGGTATTGATGAATTTCAGGAATGGGCAAAAAGAGCCGGAACAAAAGTGATGCAGGCAGTAAATTTAGGAACCAGAGGTCCTGAGGAAGCTCGTCAGCTACTGGAATATTGTAATTTTCCTAAGGGCACCTATTACAGCGATCTGCGTCGTGCTAACGGTTTTGAGGAGCCCTTTGATATTAAGGTTTGGTGTCTTGGAAATGAGATGGACGGCTCCTGGCAGATATGTGCTAAGACAGCAGAGGAATACGGCCGAATTGCCTGTGAAACTGCAAAAATTATGAAGGAGCTGGATCCTTCCATTGAGCTGGTTGCTTGTGGAAGCTCATCTATATCAATGCCAACCTTTGGAAAATGGGAAGCAACTATATTAGAGGACACTTATGATTATGTAGATTATTTATCCCTTCATAATTATTACGGTAACAGGGATAATGATACGTCTTCCTACCTGGCTTGTTCTCTGGATATGGATAAGTTTATCAAATCGGTAGCGGCTATCTGCGATTATGTAAAAGCGGTGAAGCATTCCGATAAAACAATGTATTTATCCTTTGATGAATGGAATGTCTGGTTCCACAGCAACGAGGCTGACAGTAAGCTGGAACGCTGGCAGATAGCACCTCACCAGCTGGAGGATATATATAATTTTGAGGATTCCTTGGTGGTTGGGTGTCTCTTAATCACACTATTGAAGAATTGTGATAGAGTTAAGATGGCCTGCTTAGCGCAATTAGTCAATGTTATTGCTCCTATTATGACGGAGAATGGCGGCTCTACCTGGGCACAGACAATTTTCTACCCATTTATGCATGCCTCCAATTATGGTAGGGGAACTGCTTTAGCCCCGGTAATCCAGTGTGATAAATATAGTACAAAAAATATAAAGGAAATACCCTATGTAGAAACAATCGGTATTTTAAATGAAGAAAAGAAGGAATTAACCGTATTTGCGGTTAACCGTTCTCTGGAAGACAGCGTTGATCTGTCAATTGATTTAAGAGATTTTAAGAATGCAGAAATAATTGAGCATCTGGTTCTGGAACATGAGGATATGAAGGCAGCAAATACCGCTGAACAGCCGAATCAAGTAGTTCCCCATGCGAATGGAATCACAAAATTATCTAAGAATGAAGCAATTGCTAGCTTAAATAAGCATTCCTGGAATGTGATCCGTTTTAAGATTTAATCATATCATTGATTTTATACGGAGTGCTCGTTACTGTTTCGAATTTTTACTTTAAATAAATATTGAAATTTATTATAAAAGGCGCGTTGCATATAACTTACTTCGTTATAGGCAACGCCTTTTTTTTAGCAAATTCTAATCTATTATTAATAACTAATAAGTTGTATTTTTTTACAGAAAGTGTATATTACATATTGTAATATAAAATTCTAAAAGAAAGAAGTGGAAGAAATTTATGGATTCAATCGTATTGTGGTTATTAATAACTGCCGGAGGAATCTTCGCACTGTACTTACTGATCTTTGTCATCCTTGGTTTAAGGGTGATATCCTCGGATCAGGTGGCAGTAGTAGAAAAATGGTGGAGTTTTAAGGGATCCCTTAAGGACTCAATTATTGCATTAAACGGAGAAGCCGGATATTCGCCTTACTTACTTCGTGGTGGTATTCATTTTAAATCTGCATTAATGTTTAAGGTTCATAAGTATCCGCTGATTACAATTCCCCAGGGGCAAATCGCATATATCTTTGCCCGTGACGGTAAGCCACTGGAACCGACACAAACTTTGGGTAAAGTTGTCACCGAAGCCAATAACTTTCAGGACGTAACAGGGTTTTTGAAAAATGGAGGTCAAAGAGGACCTCAAAGAGGTATTCTAAGAGAAGGTACATATGCAATTAACCTAGCACAATTTATTGTGATTACACCCACCGATATTAAAGCTATCTTTAACAGCTCAAAAAGCGAACGTATGGAGCTGGGTGCCATGCAAAAGACCTTATTGGAGAGAAATGCTTTCAGTCCGGTGATTATCATGGGTCATGGCGGTGAAGCCAGTGACGTTATGGGTATTGTAACCGTTCATGATGGTTTATCACTTCAGGATGGAGAGATCATAGCTCCTTATGTTGGAGAGGAGCATGCAAGCTTCCAGGATCCTGAGAAATTCCTTTCGCTTGGGGGCAGACGTGGTAAACAGATTCAAGTATTAACCGATGGTACCTATTATATAAACCGCCTTTTTGCAACGGTTGAGTTCAGACCTAAGACAGTTGTACCGATTGGTTTTGTCGGTGTCGTTGTATCTTTTTTTGGTAAAGAGGGCGTGGATACGACCGGCAGTGAGTATAAGCATGGTGAGTTGGTAGGGCAAGGCTGCAAGGGTGTATTAGAGAAACCCTTAATGCCTGGTAAATATGCATTTAATACAGATGCAGGGAAGGTAGTACTTGTACCTACGACAAATATTATTTTAAAATGGAACAAATCCGAAATTGGAACCCATAAGTATGATGAAAATCTTACGGAAGTTGACATTATTACCAAAGATGCTTTTGAACCCTCCTTGCCCTTATCCGTAGTTATGCACATTGATTATAAACAGGCCCCTTGGGTAATTCAGCGCTTTGGAGATATCAATATGCTGGTTAACCAATCTCTGGACCCTCTGGTTAGTGCTTATTTTAAGGATGTGGCTCAGACCAAAACCTTAATTGAGCTTATTCAAGAACGTAGCGAAATCCGTGAGAAAGCTCTTGGAGAGATGAAGTTAAAATTTTCTAAATATAATCTGCAGCTGGAGGAGGTACTGATCGGAACCCCGAAATCTCCGGTTGAAGATATCCAGATTGAGAATATTCTTACTCAGTTAAGAGAAAGACAGATTGCTGAGGAGAAGAAAGTAACGTATCAGAAACAGCAATCCGCTGCAGAAAGTGAGAAATCCTTACGTGAAGCTCAGGCGATTGCCGAGCAACAAAGCTTTCTTTCAAAATCGAAGATACAAATTGAGATTGAGCGTAACAATGGTGCTGCTTTAGCGAGCAAAGCAGAGCAGGAAGCAAACCAGATTATAGCACTTGCAAAAGCGAATTCCTCCAGAATCACCTTGGAGGGTGAAGCAGAGGCTTCCAAGGAATCGAATATCGGTTTAGCGAAGGCCCAAGCAATTGATGCTCAGGTTAAAGCATACGGTGGAGCAGAATTCAGAATCATTCAAGAAGTTACCGATAAATTATCCGATGCGATTAAGAATGCAAAGGTTGACATTGTGCCGAAGACCGTCGTGAACATGGGAAGTAATGATAGTAGTAATACGAATAATAATAGTACGGTATTAGATACCTTACTCAAGTTTATAACACTAGAGAAGCTTGGAGTTAATTTGGATAACCAACAGGATATTTCGTTAGAATTAGTTGCACCTACCAAAGAAACTAGTGAGGCTACAAAAGCAGATCATGAATAAACAAAAACCAGAGGTGGGCTGTATTTGCAGCCTACCTCTGTTATGATATATCATATGTTGCGATTACTTCTGTTTATGATGTGGTGAGGAATAGTTGGAGGTTTTTTTACGTAATTGCTCACCCTGTTTTTTAGCAATATATTTACCCAGTAGATTGTTCTTTTCGTTAAATTTACAACCATACAAAATGGCGTCCAGATTGGGCAGAAAATCTTTTCTGACGATAATACCCGATACGCTGATCAGGGTGTTGTTATCCTTTATTCTGAGGCGGACGGTTCGATTAATTTCAATCTCATCCTTTGTGATAAAGCCTACCCCAGTTTCGCTGATATCCTTAATAAGCACACTGAGCGCAGCTGGACCTGAAGCAGTATTAACATATAAGGGCATATCCTCACCGATATACATACGAAAGGCATCTCTTCTGTTATAGGGTTTTCCTTCGCCATTTACATCAATTTTGTGAAAAACAGCGCCATCATATTTTACTAGTTTAATTGTGACATTATCCCATATAAAAACCTTATTGTCCATAATACACATAAAATTAATCTGACATTTTTCGGAGAAACCTACAGTTTGTTCATTTACTTTAATGCTGGTGATCAAAATGGAATTTTCTTTGATGTCTACTACGTCACTTTTAAAGTTCATAGTTTTTCCGTTGTACTTTACCTCAATTTCCATTGTTCCACCGATTAAAATTTCATCAACGCGCAAACATCCACCTCCAAGGAATTTACTATTATAATTATATATCAGCTATATGTAAAAAACAACTTAATTTCGACAAATATGACCATATTTGGGATAATATTCATAAAAAGTTATATATTTACCATAGATAACGTAGGATGGAATACTTGTATTATAAGATAACATAAGGTAAAATTAAAACAATATACTAGTTGCTCTTTAAGGAGAATAATAGAGATGAATATTAATTTTTTTATGCCAACCAGGGTGATTATGGCGGAGGACTGTGTCCGTAAAAATTGCGCCCTTCTAAAAGAAATGGGACATACAGCATTACTGGTTACCGGGGGTAATTCAGCAAGAAGGAGTGGTTCTCTGGAGGATGTTCAGTTTGCACTAGATTCCCTTGATATTCGCTATTATATTTATGATAAGGTTATGGCTAACCCAACCATCTCTTGCGTATATGAAGGTGCAGCTTATGCTAAAAATCATAAGGTTGACTTCGTCATTGGGATTGGTGGGGGCTCCCCCATGGATGCTGCAAAGGCAATTGCCTTACTTGCAGCCCAAGATATTAAGGAAGAAGAACTGTTCAGTGGTAATTTTAAGAAAAAAGTATTACCATTAGTTATGATACCGACTACAGCAGGTACGGGTTCAGAGGTTACTCCTTATTCTATCCTTACGAATGATAAATCTCAAACAAAAACAAGTATTTCTACCCCATTGATATTTCCGAAGCTTGCTTTTCTGGATGCAAAGTATATGAACCAATTACCTATGATGGTTACTATTACCACAACATTAGATGCATTATCACATGCAATAGAGGGTATATTGTCCGTCAGGTCTACCGATATGACCAATTTTATTGCGATGGAAAGCATTAAGAGAATTACACAATGCTTAAGTTTTCTTTCTCCGGATAAAGGAGATAATATATCAAATCTGACAATTGATATCAGGGAAAAGCTCTTATATGGTTCCATGCTGGCAGGTATTGTCATTGCGCATACCGGGACTACAGCAGTCCATTCCATGGGTTACTCACTTACCTACTTTAAGAATATCGATCATGGAAGAGCTAATGCATTGTT
Source organism: Bacillota bacterium (assembly GCA_023414875.1). Classification (GTDB taxonomy): domain Bacteria; phylum Bacillota; class Clostridia; order Lachnospirales; family Lachnospiraceae; genus Mobilitalea. The sequence continues at coordinate 127,174 of JAEZMV010000018.1, forward strand.
ATTACCCAGCTTTTTACGGTTTACTGCAAAATATAATTCTGAGATTGTAAAGAAAATACTGACTTATATGGGCTTGGACTCGATTGATGAATTTGAAGCATTGTTCCTTCGGCTGCTAGGAGATAGAGAACAGATTACTCAGAAAGAACTGGAGCGTTTTACGGGAATTGCAATCAATGCCAAGAATATTCCGAATTCGAAGGTTGTACCTACAAAGGAAGATATTATTAATATCTACTCCAGGAGTTTACAGATTGAGTATTAACTAAATAATTATGTGGATATTAACTTAGGGATATCATATAGACGTCAATTAAATATTAATATTGACAAACCGGTGTTCCTGCTGTTATTATCGTAGATAACATGGGCAAAGGAGTCTAGTAAAATGGATACTTTGTCCTTTTTTATATCATAGATATACAATTAAATTAATATAATACAGATAAGGAGTGGTGAAAATGAAGCATTATACAAAACAGGACATTTTAAGAATGGTAGAAGAGGATGATGTTGAATTTATCCGATTACAGTTTACCGATATGTTTGGCAACTTAAAAAATGTAGCAATAACAACAGGTCAGTTAGAAAAGGCTCTAAATAATGAATGCATGTTTGACGGATCTTCGATTGAGGGGTTTGTAAGAATTGAAGAATCTGATATGTTTCTTCATCCGGATTTGAATACTTATGTTACATTTCCCTGGAGACCACAGCAAGGTAAAGTTGCAAGATTTATTTGCGATGTTTACACCACCGAAGGAAAGCCTTTTATGGGTGATCCCAGATATGTGCTTAGGAAAGTGATTAAGGAAGCTGCTGATATGGGGTATACCTTTGATGTAGGCCCGGAATTAGAATTTTTCTTATTCCATATGGAGGAGAATGGTCAACCCACAACGCAAACCCATGAAAGAGCAGGCTATTTTGATTTGGGCCCTCTTGATTTTGGAGAGAATGCAAGACGGGATATGGTTCTTACCTTGGAGGATATGGGTATCACGGTTGAGGCATCCCATCACGAGGTCGCTCCTGCTCAGCATGAAATAGATTTTAAATATGATGATGCGTTAACGGTAGCTGATAATATCATGACCTTTAAGCTGGTTGCCCGTACGATTGCCAAAAGACATGGACTTCATGCAACTTTCATGCCAAAACCTAAATTTGGCATTGACGGTTCCGGAATGCATGTCAATATGTCCTTAAAGAAGGACGGAAAAAATATTTTTGATGATCCGAACGGTAAATTAGGGTTAAGTAAAGAAGCATATCACTTTATCGCCGGTATAATGAAACACATTGAAAGTATGACAGCAATTACAAATCAACTTGTAAATTCATATAAGAGACTGGTACCCAATTATGAAGCACCTGCATATATTGCCTGGTCAGCATCTAACCGTAGCCCGTTAATACGTATTCCGGCCGGAAGAGGTTCCTCCTCAAGAATTGAACTACGATGCCCGGATCCTGCAGCAAATCCTTATTTAACACTGGCGGTATGTTTGGCAGCAGGATTGGATGGAATTAAAAACGAGCTGACACCTCCGGATAGTATAGATAAGAATATATTTGAATTATCGAAGGAGGAGAGAGAGGCATTAGGAGTTAAAAGTCTTCCGGCTAACCTTTGCGAAGCAGTTGCGGACCTTGAAAATAGTGAGTTCATTAAGAGTGTTTTAGGGGATCATATCAGCAATAAATTTATCGAAGCAAAAAAATTAGAATGGGAAAACTATCGTACCCAGGTTACTCAATGGGAGTTGGACCAGTATTTGTATCGAGTGTAATCTGTAACATCTCATAAATTCTCACTTATTGTAAAGAATGGAGGTGGACAGATGTGTATAGTATAATTGTTGGATTTCCTAAATATGAGGATGCTAATAGTATTAGATCTTTGTTAAGCAGAAACGGTTTTAATGTAACCGAAGCCTGTACTTTAGGATCACAAGTAATCACTTTGGCAAACGATTTGGATGAAGGAATTGTGGTATGCGGATACCGATTTTCTGATATGCATTACAGCGAATTAAACAACTATTTGCCAAAAGGTTTTGAAATGCTTTTGATAGCTTCTCCTGAGAAACTAGAATTTTGCCAAGATAATAATATCGTCTGTTTGCCAATGCCGATTAAGACACATGATTTATTAAATACAATACAAATGATGTCTTACCAGTACCAACGCAGAAAGAAAAAAGATAAGGATAAGCCTAAAGTCAGGACGGAAGAGGAAAAAGCAAAAATCCAAAAGGCAAAATTAGTCTTAATGGACAGAAATAATATGAGCGAAGAGGAAGCACATCGATATTTGCAGAAAACCAGTATGGATAGCGGCACTAACCTGGTTGAAATGTCGGAAATGGTGCTTAAGATGTTTTACGCATAATATCAATGGGGGGTGTCGCACTAATAATTGCGGCACCCTTTTAATTTAGTGATGTTTATCACATATTAGATTTAGAAAAATAGCGTGTGACTATCAATCCAACAGAGACACGTTCTCACTCGGTTGCCGCACATAGCGGTACATAAGGTTGTGACAGAGAAAAGCATCTGCCACAACCTAAGTACCGATGGCGGCAAACGGTCTCTTTATGGATTAATAGTCACACGCTATTCCTTTTAATATTGATGTGATAAACATTCTAGGTTTTTGAGGGCGCCTGTACTTGCTTATAAAACAAAATTGGTGCTTTTATAATTGATGGTGTGGCATCCCCTTATTAAATTTTCTGCTGAGTAAAAAGAGGGGTTTACCGGTTGGAAGGTTTTTGTTATAATAGCATAAAATGATTTTAATGTGAAAAGAATTCAACTAAGTTGAATTCTATTTTCTATGAAGCACCTGCGGCAAAAGGCGGTGCGCCCGGCGGGCGCACATTTCCTTACTCTTAAGGAATTTAAAACTGTGTCAAGGATGCAGTAGGAGGTAATGTGATGAAATTTACGAAAATGCAGGGTTGTGGTAATGATTACGTTTACGTTGACTGTACGAAACAAGAATTGGACAACATACCTGAGCTAGCAATAAAGGTAAGTGACAGACATTTTGGTATCGGGTCTGATGGTTTGATATTAATAAAAGCATCAGAAACAGCTGATTTCATGATGGATATGTATAACAATGATGGCTCCAGAGGTAAAATGTGTGGTAACGGGATACGCTGTGTGGCAAAATACGTTTATGATTATGGCATGACAGATAAAAAGCAGCTTCGAATAGAAACTCTTAGCGGTATCAAAGCATTGGATTTAACTGTGGAGGATGGTAAAGTAGCCTATGTTACTGTTAATATGGGCTCTCCGATCACAAAATCCAGCGAGATACCTGCTATTTCAGAGAAAGAGATTTTAATCAGTGAACCGATCGTTGTCGGAGATAAAATCTATGAGGTCACTTGTGTATCCATGGGAAATCCCCATGCAGTGGTATTTGTTGATGATCCGCAGAAGGTACCGATTGAAACGATTGGACCTCTGTTTGATTTTCATAAGATGTTTCCGGAGAGGGTAAACACTGAATTTGTTCAGGTGGTAGATCGTAAGCATATCAAGATGCGGGTATGGGAACGGGGTACCGGAGAAACCTTAGCTTGTGGAACAGGGGCTTGTGCAAGTGCTATGGCCTGTATTTTGAATGGTTTAACAGACAATGAGGTTACCGTATCATTATTAGGTGGGGACTTAAATATTCGTTATGATGAAATAGAGAATGTTATCTATATGACAGGACCTGCGGTAACGGTGTTTGAGGGAGAAATTCATCTTTAGAATGTAATAAGGAATTTTTCGGATTTTCATTTTACACTTCTTCTAGGTATTGTTTGTGGTGCCGTAAAGGGCATCTTTAGATAGGATTTTGGTTAAGAAGGGTATCGTTAGTATTAATTGAGGTGTTTTGGTCATGAATTTAGCTATTGACTACCTCTATGAAATAAAAAATCATATTACAAATGGGGAAATGAGTACAATTGATCGTAAAAAGAATTATATGATACAATCAGACGACGACAGCTGATCTATTTTTCCCGGAAAGGTCTGGTTATTATGTTTAAAATTAATGAGAACTACTTGAAACTTCAGGGAAGCTACTTATTCTCAACAATTGCTAAAAAGGTAAAAGAATTTAGTGAGGTTAATCCGGATAAGAAAATTATCCGATTGGGAATTGGAGATGTAACTCTGCCACTTGCACCAGCTGTTATTCAGGCACTGCATACTGCAGTTGATGATATGGCAAGGAAGGAAACCTTTAAAGGATACCCACCGGAGTTAGGCTATGAGTTCCTTCGTCAGGCGATAGCTGAACAAGATTTTAAATCCCGAGGTGTTACTATTGCTATTGATGAAATCTTTGTCAGTGATGGCGCAAAGAGTGATTCCGGTAATATTCAAGAAATCTTTGATGTAAATAGTAAAATTGCAGTTTGTGACCCGGTATATCCTGTTTATGTAGATTCCAATGTTATGGCAGGAAGAACCGGAGAATTCCTTACCGATACTGGTAAATGGTCCAATGTGATATATATGCCTTGTACCAAGGAGAATAATTTTGCCCCTGAGTTACCGAAGGAGCAGCCGGATTTAATCTATCTTTGCTTCCCGAATAATCCGACAGGTTCTACGATAACCAAGGATGCATTACAGGAATGGGTAGATTATGCAAATAAAGTTGGCGCAGTTATCATTTATGATGCTGCATACGAAGCATATATTTCCGAGGATAATGTTCCCCATACTATTTATGAATGCGAGGGAGCAAAAACCTGTGCTATAGAGATCCGCAGTTTTTCAAAGAATGCCGGATTTACCGGAACAAGACTTGGTTATACGGTGGTACCCAAGGAATTAAAATGTGGTGACGTGATGTTGAATAGTCTCTGGGCAAGACGCCATGGGACTAAATTCAATGGAGCACCTTATATCACTCAGTTTGCAGGAGCAGCGGTATACTCAGAGGAAGGCAAAAGACAGACGAAGGAGCAGATCGCTTACTATATGAATAATGCTAAGGTGATTCGCGAAGGACTTATATCAGCCGGCTATACTGTATCCGGTGGTGTTAATGCACCTTACATCTGGTTAGAGACGCCAAAGGGTATGACCTCTTGGGATTTCTTTGATGAGCTTTTAAACAAAGCAAATGTAGTAGGCACCCCAGGATCAGGTTTTGGACCAAGCGGAGAAGGATATTTCAGACTGACTGCTTTCGGAACTTATGAGGGCACCTTAGAAGCAATTGAGAGAATTAAAAAGCTGTAAGAACGTATATAGGAATTAGAAAGATTTTAATTAAGAATTTCTAATTTTAATGGTTTATTGATAGTTTTAGGAGCTGAAAGTCAGAAACACATCAATATTGTTGAGTGTTTCTGACTTCCAGCTCCTTTTTAATTTAAGAATAGTATTAATATATTCAATCTATATATATGTATTTTCTTAACTCTTTCAAGGAATTTATAACCCGATAACCTTTCCCTATACTTCTTTTTTTGTGGTAGATATAGAGTTTTTTGTCACGGCATAATAAGATAGCATTAATTCCTACTTTTTTAGCTCCGAGACAATTTCCAATATTATCATCAATAAAAATTGAGTTAACAGGGTTAACCTTTAACTCATTCAATGCTGTTAAGTACATTTTGGGGTTAGGTTTTGTAACACCAATGATAGATGAAATAATAAACGATGAAAAGAAAGAAATTAGTCCGGCATCATAAAATACATCCTCTATGTTTTTTAATTTCATTGTTTTTCCCCCAACAAAGATTAAAATTATGATTCATGAGTTATTATAATAGAGATTATAAGATTATTGCAAGTTATTTCCACAAAGTAGATGCTGGATAGTATTATAAACATGTAATAAATGGTATATACTTTCTATGAACTAAATGATAATCATAATAGCTCTTGACAAGATGAGTACTAAGTATTATTCTTATTTATATACCCACCCCCCTGTGGTGGGGGTGGGTATATAAATAAGAAAAGATAAAAGAAGATTTAATAAAACATAAGACTATAGAATAAAGGAGAATAATACTATGAAAAAAGTAATTGATATCAATGGTATGAGCTGTGGACATTGCCAGGCTAGAGTTGAGAAGGTACTGAATGCAATAGATGGAGTGGAAGCTAAAGTGGAGCTGAATAAAAACAGAGCAATTGTAAACCTCACCAAGGAGGTAGATGATATCACTTTAAGCAACGCCGTTACAGAAGCAGGTTACGAGGTGACCTCGATAAAAGAAAAGAAAGGATTATTTTCTTAATCAGATGTTTGAAATAGTTTATAACATTACTATCAGGGGCTGTGCAAAAACTCTTTTCTTATATTTTGTTAGAATATTCCATCAGCAAAATTGTTAATTAAAACCCTGTTTTGCAACAGACCCCTTCCTGTATGATATAAATTAAATTTACATTTAACAATAGGAGGGTGGATATGAGGGCCGATAAGGACAAGATCAGCCAGCTACTTAGAACTGCAAGAGGGCAGATAGATGGTATTTTAAATATGATGGAGGAAGACCGCTACTGTATTGATATATCAAATCAGATCATCGCTACAGAAGCAATCTTACGTAAGGTTAACCGTGAGGTTCTTCATTCGCATATTGATATGTGCATCAGGGAAGCGATTGAATCCGGGCATACCGAGGAGAAACTGACAGAGATCAGGAGTATCGTAGATAAGCTAACGAAATAGGACATGAGCATCAATTCCGGTTGATAATTATTCCCTGAAATGATATACTATTGGACAGAAATGCTGATTAGGAGGGCGGATTATGATATATCCGAAAAGCTTGGAGAAGGGTTACAAAATTGGTGTTACAGCCACTTCGGGAGGTATAGATAAGGATGTAGATTTTATACGCCTGGAAAGTGGTATCAATCATTTTAATGATATTGGATATCCGGTTATCGTTACGGATAATGTCAGAAAAAGCTTTAAGGGTAGAAGCTCGGATGGGCCAACCAGGGCGAGAGAATTAACGCAGCTTATTCAGGACCCTAAGATCAGGGTGATAATAGCTGCTTGTGGTGGGGACTACCTGGTGGAAATGCTATCCTACATCAATTTTGATATAATGAAAGCTAATCCAAAGTGGATTCAGGGGTACTCCGATACTACCGGAATCATTTTTACGTTAACCACCAATTTAGATATAGCGACCTTGTATGCCTATAATTTCAGTTCCTTTGGAATGAAGAACTGGCATAATTCCCTAGATAAGAATCTCATTATATTGGAAGGCCAGGATATACTTCAAGATAGCTTTGAGGAATACGAGGACGGTTATAAAAAACGTATTACCGGTTATGAAGAGTTTACGATGGAAAAAGAAGTGAAGTGGATTAATGTATATCCCAACGGCTGGGACACTGATAAGGAACTTACCATAGATGGCAGAGCTCTGGGAGGGTGCTTAGATGTACTTCTTTGTCTGGTAGGAACCAGATTTGACAGAACGAAAGAATTTATTAATCGATATCAAGAGGATAAAATTTTATGGTTTTTGGAAAGCTTCGATCTTGGTAGTGAGGCGCTCACGAGGGGACTGTGGCAGCTTAAGGAAGCGGGATGGTTTGAACATGCCGCCGGTTTTATGTTCGGAAGGCCGGCCATGTTTCATTCTGAAACGGATACTACCTATGAGGAAGCTGTGTTATCAGTTCTTGGTGAATTAAACGTACCTATCATTCTAGAAGCTGATATTGGCCATAAACCACCGGCATTTACTATGATTAACGGTGCATTTGCTAGATTACGCAGTTTTAACGGAAAAGGAAGTATTTTATTCGAAAGAAGGTAAAAAGGGGAATGGAGAAGCAGCAGTTTAGCATTGACAATGAAGATAACGGTTTGGATACTACAGAAGAAAATAAAGATACCGATTATCAGCATAAGGATTTGCTTGCTACGGATGAAGAAAATTTCATAAAAACGGATCATCTGAATATAGATACCTTAAGGGGAGATAATAAAGACAGTGATTCCTTAACTATGGGTATTGAAAAAGATGAGAAGAAAGATAATCTGATTAGTGAAGCTGCAAAGAGTGAATATGATGACAGGGCAGACAGAAAGCTTACCAAGGAAAAGGATAAGATAGCCAGCCTGTCAACAAAAATAGTAAAGCATATGGGAGGTATCTGGAACGGCTATATTCAAATATCCGGCAGTAACCTTCTTTATCCTGTACTGTTTTTTATTGGTACCATCATTTATCTGGAGCTGGTTACACATTTATTAATTTATCGCAGTTTTGATATGAAAATGATCTATCCGGTTTTATTTGCGCTTCCGTTAGGTATGATTTTTGGACTTTTAACTGGTTTTTTCACAGAAATCATAAATAAAATACTCCTATTTGTGTTCACTGGTCTGATCTGTTTTGTTTTTAATGTTCAACTGGTGTATTTCTATGTTTTTAAAGTGTATTTTTCCTTTCAGACACTTGGCATGGCAGGGGATGCGGTATCAGAATTCGGTTCAGATATTCTGATTGCGATGAAAGCCAATATCAGAGGGATATTTTTACTGTTTCTCCCGGTATTCCTCCTGATATTCATAGCAAATAAAGTGTTTGACTGTAAGCGCAGAGGTATCAAGGAACAGGTGATTTTATTAGGTACATCTGTAGTATTTCATATTGTAGCTTTGGTAGCCCTACTTCTGTTTGGTAAGGGTGATTATACCCCTTATGATCTATATCATAATACAAGGGTGCAGGATTTATGCGGAAAACAGCTCGGAATTACTACCATGACCAGACTTGATATCGCAGGGCTGGTGGGAGATAAGGATGAACTGGTACTGGCCGATACCGCGATGATTCAGATAGAGCCAACCGTGCCGGCTATAACTCCTACTCCGATACCAGAAAATACTAATATCACAAAAGCCCCAAAGCCAGAGGTTGCAGCTCCGACGTTACCACCGACTCCTACACCAATTGATACCTCTCCTAATATTATGAATATTGATTTTAATGAGCTGGCTGACAATGAGAAAAATGATACAATTCAGACCTTACATCAGTATTTTGCATCTGCCACTCCGACAAATAAGAATGAATATACCGGTATGTTTAAAGGATATAACCTGATTATGATAACAGCCGAGGGCTTCTCCCCTTATGCAGTTAATCCGGAGAAAACTCCTACCCTGTATAAACTAGTCAACGAAGGATTTGTATTTAATAATTTCTATACAGCCCTATGGCAAACAAGTACCAGTGATGGTGAGTATGTTGCTATGACAGGATTAATACCCAACGGATCAAGGAGTATGTATTTAGGTAGGGATAATCTGTGGCCGTTTTCTTTGGGTAATCAATTTAATCAATTGGGTGTAGCCAGTAAGGCTTATCATAACCATACCTATACTTATTATCAGAGAAATGAAACTCATCCGAATCTGGGGTATATTTTTAAAGCAAAGGGAAATGGACTGGAACTGGAGCATCCCGATGCATGGCCGGCCTCTGACGTTGAGCTGATTAATGCTTCGGTCGATGAATTTGTGGAAGAGGATCAGTTTAATGTATATTACCTTACCGTTAGCGGCCATATGAATTATTCCTTTATAGGAAACAGTATGTCTTATAAGAATAAGGATCTGGTGAAAGATTTGCCGTATTCCGATGATGCCAGAGCGTACATTGCCTGCCAGATGGAACTTGATATGGCAATAGAGCTATTAATAGCAAAGTTAGAGCAGGCTGGAGTTGCAGACCGGACCGTAATTGCCTTAAGTGCTGACCATTATCCTTATGGGTGGGAAAAGGAACGATTGGATGAGCTGGCAGGTCATGAGATTGATCCGGTATTTGAGGTATACCGTAATCATTTTATATTATGGTGTGAGGGTATGGAAGATAAAATTGTAGTTGATAAACCCTGTTCCAGTCTGGACATTATTCCTACCCTATCGAATCTGTTTGGACTTGAGTATGATTCAAGACTCCTGATGGGTCAGGATATCCTGTCGGATGCACCTCCTCTAGTGATATTATCCAACCGAAGCTTCATCACGGATAAGGTGATGTATAATTCGGAAACAGGAGAAGCTACTCTCCTTACGGAGGAACCGCTTCCGGAGGATTATATCAGTAACCTGAATAAAATAGTTAAAAATAAATTTAAAATATCGGACAGTATATTGGATAAGGACTATTATCGTTATGTATTTCAGGAATAAGAAGTTATAAGGAAGCAGTAAATCATAAAAGTATATGGTTAAGCGAAAGCGGCTCCGCTTCGAAATCATATATCGAAATCATATCTATAACCGTTTATGTAAATTGTCTGGAATAATATAATATTACCTCTTGATTTTACATAAACTATATGCTAATATAAGTCAACAGCAAAGGTGTTGTAACTACAATACCTTTGTCTTTTTATTCAATAGGAAATTGCACCCTATTGAATAAAAAGCATCTCCGCAAAGCGAACCGTAGTTCGCTTTTGGATGCGCACTCGACGCGAAACGCATATGAATATGCGTAGGGAAATTATCACTTCGTGAACGCGTTCGGCGCGAAGAGTCTGCTTTGCTGACTCTTTGTCGAAAAATATCAAGATCGGCTAAGATGGAGACTTTGTTCTACCCAAGAATCGAACGACAGGAATGGTGAGCCACCGACTGAGAGCACACCTATGGTGATAAGTAGAATACGGAACACTCCGGAGCCCGCGAATTGAACGATCAGTAGGTTCGTGCGTGACACGCGTTAAGTGTAGGAAAGCTGGAGAGCCTTGCTCTCAATGCGGGTGGTACCGCGGGAATTCGACTTCTCGTCCCGAAGAATGTATACGATTGATTGAATAAATCAATTGCAAATGCATTCTTTGGGACTTTTTTATAGCCTAAAAAGAATGCACACCTAAATTAGTCGAGCAAATTAATTAATCTAGGAGGAAAAGCAATGGAGTTTATAACAGGAATTAAAAAAAAGGAAACCAGTGAAATAAGTGATATTTTACAAAGCGATTTATCCGGTAAGGTAAGAATAAACGGCTTTATTCATACCATACGAGATATGGGTGAAGTGGCGTTTGTAGTATTGAGAAAGAGAGAAGGTCTCGTACAATGTGTCTATGAGGTCGGAATTACCGGAAATTCCTTAAAGGAGCTTAAGGAAGGTATGACAGTAGAAGCAGAAGGTTTTTTGAATGTCGAAGAGAGAGCTCCGCACGGCTTTGAAGTAAGACTTACAAAGATAGAGGTACTATCCTCCCCCAAGGAAGGCACGATGATGCCACTACCGATTTCTAAATGGAAAATGAAAACCAGTTTAGAGACAAAGCTTTCCTACCGCCCGATTTCCTTGAGAAATATCAGAGAAAGAGCTATCTTTAAAATACAGGAGGGCATCGTAAGGGGATTTCGTGATTTCATGTTCTCTCAGGGCTTCACCGAGATCCGCACCCCCAAGATTGTAGCGGGTAATGCGGAAGGAGGCGCTAACGTATTCAAATTAGAGTATTTTGGAAGTAAGGCATTTTTGGCGCAGAGCCCTCAGTTTTATAAACAGACCATGGTTGGTGTATACGACAGAGTGTTTGAGGCAGCACCGGTATTTCGTGCTGAAAAACATAATACAACCAGACATTTGAATGAATATACCAGTTTAGACTTCGAGATGGGCTATATCAGCGGCTTTGAAGATATCATGGCTATGGAGACAGAAATGCTACGTTATGTCTTTACTTTCTTGCAGGAGAAATATGAGAAGGAGTTAAAGCTTTTGGAGGTAGCCTTACCCGACATCAGCAGAATCCCCTCCGTTCGTTTTGATGATGCTAAGGTACTTGTTTCAGAAAAATATGAGCGTAAAATTAAGAATCCTTATGATTTAGAGCCCGAAGAGGAAGTGTTGATCGGTAAATACTTTAAAGAGGAATTTAACAGTGATTTTGTATTCGTTACCCATTATCCCTCCAAGAAGAGACCCTTTTATGCTATGGATGACCCAACAGATTCCAAGTTTACCTTAAGCTTCGATTTACTGTTCAAGGGTATGGAGATCACCACCGGTGGACAGAGAATACATGATTATGATGCGCAGGTTGAGAAGATGGTGGCAAGAGGAATGAATCCGGAGGATTTTACGAATTTCCTTATGATTCACAAGCACGGAATGCCTCCACACGGAGGACTTGGCATTGGTTTGGAGCGACTGACGATGAGATTACTGGATGAGCATAATGTAAGAGAAACAACCTTGTTTCCAAGAGATGTGTCTCGTCTGGAGCCATAATGAAGATAGATTACTATTTCAAAGGCAGGTATAACGAATAAGAAAAAGCTAAGGAAAACACAGTTAATCGATTAACTATAAAGCATAATGAGTAATGATGGAACAAAATGTAGGTGATATTTAAGAAGTTATATCATAAATAGAAAGGTGGTAACGCCATGAGGATTACGGAAGAAACCGTACAGTATGTTGCAGCCTTAGCAAAGCTATCAATTTCCAGTGAAAAAAAGGAAAGTGTAGCTAAGGATTTGGATAAAATTTTAGATTACATCGAGACCATGAATGGTTTAGATACCGAGGGAGTTGAGCCGATGTCCCATGTACTTCCGGTGAAGAATGTATTTCGCGAGGATGTTGTTATCAATCAGCCTAATCGTGAGAAATTACTTGAGAATGCTCCAAAGCAAAAAGATGGATGCTTTGTAGTTCCAAAGACAGTCGAGTAATGTGAATTTAACTGCCATATGGCAGGAATGGAGGTTAGTATGAAGGATATCACAAAAATGTCTGCGCTTGAGCTTGCCAAGAAGATAAAGGGTAAAGAAATCACCGTTGCCGATGCCGTGAAAGCGCAGCTTGAAGTAATAAAACAAAGGGACCCGGAGTATCACTGTTATATCACGGTTCTGGAGGAGGATGCCTATACTCAGGCAGCCGAGGTTCAAAAAAGAATCGATGCCGGTGATTTAGAAGCTTCCCCGCTTGCCGGAGTTCCAATGGCAGTAAAGGATAATATTTGTACCAAGGGTACTAAAACCACCTGTGCATCACAGATATTATATAATTTTGAGCCGACCTATGATGCAACTGTAATAGAGAAATTAAAGGAAGCGGGAGCAGTCCTAATCGGTAAAACCAATATGGATGAATTCGCGATGGGAAGTACCACAGAGACCTCTCATTTTGGAGTAACAAAAAATCCTTGGGATATCAAGTGTGTTCCAGGGGGGTCCAGCGGTGGTTCGGCAGCAGCAGTGGCGGCAGAAGAAGCCTTCTATGCGCTGGGTTCTGATACCGGTGGTTCGATCCGTCAGCCGGCCAGCTACTGTGGTGTTACAGGTATCAAACCTACTTACGGAACAGTTTCTCGTTATGGATTGATCGCCTATGCTTCCTCTCTGGATCAGATCGGAACCTTTGGAAGAAATGTATCTGATTGTGCTGCGGCACTGGAAGTTATATCAGGCCATGATGTAAAGGATTCAACCTCTGCACCTGAGAAGAGCTATCAGTATACAAAAGCGCTGGTAGATGATGTAAAGGGAATGCGCATCGGTATTCCAAAGGATTATCTGGGTTCAGGCTTGGAGGAGGACATTAAGACTGCTATCTTAAATGCGGCCGAGGTATTTAAAAGTAAGGGAGCAATTGTTGAAGAGTTTGAGCTTCACTCCGTTGATTTTGCGGTTCCTTCTTACTATGTTATAGCCTGTGCGGAAGCCAGCTCTAACCTGTCACGTTTTGACGGTGTTAAATACGGTTATCGTACTCCAAGCTTTGAAGGACTTCAGGATGTGTATAAGAAAACCAGGAGTGAAGGCTTTGGTGCTGAGGTTCAGCGAAGAATGATGATCGGTGCCTTTGTTCTCAGCTCCGGTTACTATGATGCATTTTATAATAAGGCACTAAAGGTAAGAGCCATCATCAATCAGGGCTTTCAAAAAGCGTTTGAAAAATATGATATTATCTTAGGACCGACGGCGCCTGAGACAGCACCGGGTCTTGGAGAAAGCTTATCAGATCCTTTGAAAATGTATCTATCCGATATCTATACGGTATCAGTTAATCTTGCAGGACTACCGGCAATCAGCCTTCCCTGTGGCAGAGATAATAAGGGTCTGCCTGTGGGTATGCAGCTGATCGGAAAGCATTTTGGTGAACAGGATATCATTCGTGCTGCTTACAGCTTTGAGCAGGCTGCAGGCTATGAGAGACCGATAGTATTGCAACAGGAAAAGGAGGCATAGAACATGAAAGCATATGAAACCGTCATTGGTTTGGAGGTTCATGTTGAACTTGCCACCAAATCAAAAATATTTTGCGGTTGTACCACCCAGTTTGGTGGAGACCCGAATACCCATTGTTGTCCGGTTTGTACCGGGATGCCCGGAACCCTGCCGGTATTAAATCAACAAGTGGTTGAATTTGCTATGGCAGCAGGTCTTGCCCTGAACTGTAATATAACGCAGAAATGCAAGTTTGACCGTAAGAATTATTTTTATCCCGATCTTCCGAAGGCATATCAGATCTCTCAGCTGTACCTCCCGATTTGTAGGGACGGCGGTATTGAGATAGAGACAGAGGCAGGAAAGAAAACCGTAAGAATTCATGAAATTCATATGGAGGAGGATGCCGGAAAGCTGGTGCATGATCCCTGGGAGGATTGTACTCTGGTAGATTATAACCGCTGTGGTGTACCCTTGATTGAAATCGTAAGTGAACCGGATATGCGCTCTGCGGAGGAGGTTGTAGCTTATCTTGAGAAGCTGCGTTTAATTCTTCAATACCTCGGAGTGTCCGATTGTAAGATGCAGGAGGGCTCTCTGCGTGCCGATATTAATCTATCTGTTCGTGAAGTTGGAGCTAGGGAGTTTGGTACCAGAACTGAGATGAAGAATATGAACTCCTTCAAGGCAATAGCAAGAGCTATAGAAGGAGAAAGAAAACGTCAGATCGAGTTACTGGAATATGGTAAGAAGGTTATTCAGGAAACCAGACGTTGGGATGATAATAAGGATACCAGCTTCGCAATGCGCTCCAAGGAGGATGCACAGGATTATCGTTATTTCCCTGAACCTGACCTGCCTCCAATTGAAATCAGTGACGAATGGCTTCAGTCGATTAAAGCTCGTCAACCGGAGCTACGAGATGAGAAGATGCTGCGTTATGAAAAGGAATTTGACATTCCCGAATATGATGCTTCTATCATTACAGGTTCTAAATATCTTGCGGATATCTTTGAAGAAACCGTTGCATTATGTGGAAAACCGAAGGAAGTATCCAACTGGCTGATGGTTGAAACAATGAGACTTTTAAAGGAACAAGAGATAGAACCCGAGGCAATTACCTTTACTCCGGCTCAGCTTTCTGCCTTAATCATGCTGCTAGACGGTAATAAGATCAACCGTACGGTAGCCAAAGAGGTCTTTGAAAAGATATTTACGGAAAATGTGGATCCTGAGGAATATGTAGAGAAGAACGGCCTCGGGATGGTATCGGACGATGGCTTACTGCGAGCTACAGTAGAGAAAATCATCGCTGACAGTCCTCAATCCGTTACTGACTATAAAGCGGGTAAGACAAAGGCAATGGGCTTCATAGTAGGTCAAACCATGAAGGAGATGAAAGGTAAGGCCGACCCGGGCAGAATTAATCAGATTGTGAAGGAATTACTGGATAGTCTGTAAAATACAATTAAAGAGATCAACGATAGAATATATATCATAGTTAGTATGTATATGCTCCCTGGATACTGTCCAACCGTTTCATTATCGGATATTGTAGCTAGGGAGTAATTATGTAAAATGCTGGTAAATATTCAATTGCAAATGTAAAAAATTGTATATATTAAACAATTTTTATAATAGTATGTCCATAATTCTTATCATATCTGTCTTGTAACTCCATCATAGATAAGTTATAATTAATTAAAATTAACTTACCATATATGTAAAATTGGAGGGCTACACAATGGAAGAAAGAAGAAAAGCAAAGCGAATGCCGGTGACACTTTCGTTGGAGATATCTGACCTGTACAAGCAGGATAATGTTTTGGTTAGGGATATATATGCACCAATTAAGGTGATTGATATTTCAAAGACGGGAATAGGCTTTATCTCAGAAAGCGTACTTCCACTTGGATATTATTTTAATGCTAATATCAACTTGGATAATACGGATACTTTGCATTGTGTGATACAGATTATTCGAAGCCAGCCAACTGAGGGAAAAGAAACAATATATGGTTGTGAATTTGTAGGAATGGCAACCGTATTATCCTACATCTTTGACGAGTATGAAAAAAAAGTGAGTGAAGAGTAGCAATTAAAGACTGTGAAGAAAACGTTACAATAACCCTCGAACATAAAGAATCAAGGATTTGTGGACAGCTAGATGCAGTTTATACCTATGAATACTTTTATATAATGGTATGTCAAGAGAACACCGAGTTTATTTCTTGACATACCATTTTTTGTTAAGTCCTAATATCAAAGGTAAATCTATGGATGTTGCTTTCCTGCGAATTTTGTTCAATAAAATCTCGGCTGAAATCCGGTTTTTTATAGGAGGTATCGAGCTCAGCCTGTAAATGATACCCCTTCATTTTTAAAGCCTCCTCAAGCTGGGGAATATGCTCCGTGAGCAGTGGAAGGACATCCGGTTTCTCAAGATAGAATTTGGCCTGAATCTGGTTATGCTTCATCTGGATATGGATGTTTAGAGAGCCTAAATTTATCATGTCCAGATGTAGGAGTACACTTGGATTATCCTGTTTCTCATGCTGTGATTTTTTGCGTGAAAATACATACAAATCACTATGAAGTTCACGGTCTTTTAATTGAACCGGCAGTGGCAGGAAGGTAAATATATCATTAAGATCCTTTAGGAAATGGAGGTTTTCCTGCAGGTTCTTTACCGGCTCATTTATTTGAAGTGTCTCTGAGGTAACGGCACTTAATTTAGAGATCTGTTCGAGCTTTTCAAGATCCTCCAAAAGATTTTGGTACAGTTTTGTGACTGGAGTTTTTTGTGCCAGTTTTTCCGGAGTAATCATCCACTTTTGATGAAAGCTCTCTTCTAGGAGAGTCCTATATTCAGGAGACTGTAATAGTCTTCCGGCAGCATCTCCATCCGCCTGTGGAAGGGTTTCCTTAATCCAGCTTAATACCTTATATAATGTTGAGGAGCCGTTTTGTATCTGTTCTTTAAGATTATAGGTATCAGGAAGGGAATGTATATATCCGAGGAGGGAATCCCTTTGCACCTGATTCAAGACATCCTCTAGGACAGTCATATTCTTTGGTGATTGGCCGGTTAGGTTCATAAGTTTTTGCAATACAGAGGATAGAGACAGCTGATACTGATCCTTATGGGCAGTAACAGCAAGGAGTTGCCCGGAACCTTGATCCGAAAGCTCGTGATAGAGGTCGGAGATTAACTGATTAGCTTCATCAAGAGTTGCGGTTCCATTTATAATTTTTTGCTGGATATCAGGTGAGCTACCAGGGGGTAAAGAAGCACCCTCTGCAAGCTTTTGCATAATGGCTTTACCAAGAAGAGTAAGCTCCTCCTGACTGATAAGATTATCTAGGGGCAGGGCAGATGCTTCCGTTGTCATGCTTTGGTTACGATTCAAAATATCAATTAATTGATTGTTGATATGAATTACTTCACTTAGATTGCCACTCCTTGCAGGGGGAAAATCTACTTGGGAGGAAGGAACTGTCTGCTTTAGTAGTTCTGTTATATGATTTGAAATATCTCTGATATTTTCCAGCAATTGTTGCGAGCCGTTTTGATATGCCTCAAATTGCCTTATGTTTTCAGCGGTCATCGGGATATTATTTTTATGCATTATAACTAATGTGAGAGGAGATGCCTCACGGTTTGTATGGGATAATTTAATCAGTAGTTGAAGGGTTTGCTTATCAATCGGCATCCGATGGTTTAATAGCTCCGATACAATTACCTTGTTACGTTCTGTCAAGGGAAAATTAGATGCTGATAAAGCTTTCTGAATCGTTGCATCGGTAGGAGTAGCTGTTTCACTTGGGAGATATTTTAGCACAAGGTGATCATTAGTATCTTCGGTTACCTGAAATTGTGCCTGCTGACCAATGGATAACGGAAAATCACCGGTAAGCCTAGCCTTCACAATCTGTTTCTCGGGTTCAAGCTGAATGCTTACTTCGTTGTAACGGCGATCTATAATTTGGCCCTTAATAATTTGCCCTTCCTGCAATGCAGGTGGTCTGCCACTTTGTGTTGCGGCAGAAGGGGAGGCTTCTCTCGGTTTTGATACTTCGGATATGGATTGCCTTTCCAAGGATGTACGTGCAATACCCGGCTTGTTTTTAAAACGCGAAAGTGAGGAGTTATTAATATCCATAATGTGGCTCCTTTTCATTTACTGACGAATGGATGTAAGCAATGATTAATATTACCTTTACTATATATCGACAAATAACCATAATATATTTATCCATAATTAAAGTTTCCAGAACTTAATTATATTAACATATACAAGAGAATAACCTTATTATATAAGGTTTATTAAGTTAATAATTTAATAAAATAATGAAAATAACCAGAAATCAAAAAAAATCACTTGCATTTCATTGTATTATATATTATAATCATCGCAATAAAACAAGGGCGTTTTAGACTTATTGATATAAGTCTAAGGCGTCTTTTTTTGTGCAGGAGGCATACCTTGCAGAATGGAATTTATTGCTTCGCAATCCGCTCGGGTGCGAAAGTGTCAGTAATCTGACACTTTGCTTGTCGATAATAAATAAATATAGAAAAGAAAGAGGAGCGCTTATGAAGGAAATCATCAGAGAGGAAATCACACAAGTTCCACAGGGCTTATATGACCCAAGATTTGAACATGATAATTGCGGTATTGGTGCAGTGGTACACATGAAGGGTACAAAAACTCATGAGACAGTTGAAAATGCTTTAAAAATTGTGGAGAACTTAGAACATCGCGCAGGTAAGGATGCAAATGGACAAACCGGTGACGGTGTAGGTATTCTCCTCCAGATATCCCATAAGTTCTTTTCGAAGGTTACAAAATCCCTTAAGATTGATTTGGGTTCAGAGCGCGATTATGGAGTGGGCATGTTTTTCTTTCCTCAGGAAGAATTAAGCCGTAATCAGGCAAAGAAGATGTTTGAAATTATTGTTGAAAAAGAAGGAATGAAGTTTCTGGGTTGGAGAGAAGTTCCGATCACTCCCCAAATTCTTGGAGAGAGAGCAGTTGCGTGCATGCCGCATATTATGCAGTGCTTTATCAAAAAACCCGCAAATGTAGCAAAGGGAATAGATTTTGACCGTAAATTATATATCGCCAGAAGAATATTCGAGCAGAGCAATGATAATACCTATGTAGTATCCTTATCCAGCCGAACAATCGTCTACAAGGGTATGTTTTTGGTGGATCAATTACGTCTCTTCTTTGGAGACTTACAGGATGTAGCCTATGAAAGTGCAATTGCGATTGTTCACTCCAGATTTTCCACCAATACGAATCCCAGCTGGCAAAGAGCACATCCGAACCGATTGATTGTTCATAACGGTGAAATCAATACCATTCGTGGTAATGCAGATAAAATGCTGGCAAGAGAAGAAACCATGGAATCTGAGCATTTAAAGGGTGAGCTGCATAAGGTACTTCCGGTAGTTAATATTGAGGGTTCTGATTCTGCGATGCTTGATAACACCTTAGAGTTCCTTGTAATGAGCGGTATGGATCTCCCCCTGGCAGTTATGATTACAATACCGGAGCCCTGGAGTAATGATTTGGCAATCAGCCAGGATAAGAGTGATTTCTATCAATATTATGCTACTATGATGGAGCCCTGGGACGGTCCAGCCTCCATTCTGTTTTCTGACGGAGATATCATGGGAGCGGTTCTCGATCGGAATGGTTTAAGGCCTTCCCGTTACTATATTACAAACGATGATTATCTTGTTCTTTCTTCTGAGGTAGGAGTTATGGATATACCTGCTGATAAGATAGTGAAAAAAGAAAGACTTCGTCCGGGTAGAATGCTCTTAGTGGATACCGTTAAGGGATGTTTGATTGATGATGAGGATTTAAAGAATAGCTATGCAAAAAGCAGACCCTATGGTGAGTGGCTGGATCAGAATCTGGTGAAGCTAAAGGATCTTCATATTCCGAATAAGAAGGTTGTAGAGTACAATGATGAAGAGCTTGAGAGACTTCAGAAAGCATTTGGCTATACATATGAGGATTATAAAACTACTATTCTTCCTATGGCAACTAAAGGTATGGAAGCAGTAGCTGCAATGGGTGCGGATTCCCCTATTCCGGTACTGTCAGGGAATAATCCACCGTTATTTAACTATTTTAAGCAGCTGTTCGCACAGGTTACTAATCCTCCGATTGATGCAATCCGTGAGGAAATCGTTACCTCGACTGCAGTATATATCGGTGAAGATGGTAACATTCTGGAAGAAAAGGCGGAAAACTGCAATGTTCTTAAGATAAATAATCCGATTTTAACCAACACTGATCTTCTAAAAATTAAATATATGAAGAAACCGGGCTTCAAGGTAGAAGTACTTCCTATGATTTATTATAAGAATACTTCGCTTGAGAAGGCTCTTGATCATCTGTGTCTGGAAGCAGACCGTTCCTACAAGGAAGGCGCGAATGTACTAATACTTTCCGATCGTGGAGTCGATGAAAATCATGTTGCAATTCCATCCCTTTTGGCAGTATCCGCGCTTCAGCAGCATTTGGTTAGTACTAAAAAAAGGACTGCATTAGCCATGATCGTCGAAAGTGCGGATCCAAGAGATGTACATCATTTTGCATGCTTACTTGGCTATGGTGCTTGTGCGGTAAATCCCTACCTTGCTCAGGAGACCATTCGCCAGTTAATTAAAAATAACATGCTGGATAAGGATTACTATGCAGCAGTGGATGATTATAACAAAGCAGTATTAAAGGGTATCGTAAAAATAGGTTCTAAGATGGGTATTTCCACAATTCAGTCCTATCAGGGTTCCAAAATCTTCGAAGCAATCGGTATTTCAAAAGAAGTAATCGATAAATATTTTACCGGTACGGTCAGTCGTGTCGGTGGAATAACCTTGAAAGATATGGAGAAACAGGTAGATGCACTGCATTCCAAGGCGTTTGATCCATTGGGATTAAATCTTGATCTGACTATGGACAGCGCAGGCTCCCATAAGCTTCGCAGCGGAAAGGAAAAGCATTTATACAATCCAAAGACGATTCATTTGCTGCAACAATCTACCCGTACCGGAAGCTATGATATGTTCAAGGAATACTCCAAGGAGGTAACTTCAGAACAGGAGAAGATTAACCTTAGAGGCTTGTTAGATATTATTTATCCGGAGAATGGAATATCCATTGATGAAGTAGAGGGTGTTGATGAAATAGTAAAGCGTTTTAAAACAGGTGCAATGTCCTATGGCTCTATCTCGAAGGAAGCTCATGAAGCTATGGCAATTGCCATGAACCGTCTTGGAGGTAAGTCCAACAGCGGTGAAGGTGGCGAGAGCTTAGAGCGTTTGAAGATAGGAGAAGATGGTCTGAATAAATGCTCTGCCATTAAGCAGGTTGCTTCCGGAAGATTTGGTGTAACCAGTGAATATCTGGTAAGTGCAAAAGAGATTCAGATTAAGATGGCTCAGGGTGCAAAACCCGGTGAAGGCGGTCAGCTGCCGGCAGAAAAGGTATATCCTTGGATTGCAAAAACCAGAAATTCCACTGCAGGGGTAGGATTGATCTCTCCTCCTCCTCATCATGATATCTATTCCATTGAGGATCTGGCACAATTAATTTATGACCTTAAGAATTCAAATAAAAATGCAAGAATATCCGTCAAATTAGTTTCAGAGGCGGGTGTTGGTACGGTTGCTGCCGGTGTAGCAAAGGCCGGAGCCGGTGTTATCTTAATCTCCGGTTATGACGGTGGAACTGGTGCGGCTCCAAGAACCTCCATCTATAATGCAGGACTTCCTTGGGAATTAGGCTTGGCAGAAACCCACCAGACCTTGATTATGAACGGACTTCGTAATAAGGTTGTCATTGAAACAGACGGTAAGCTAATGACCGGACGCGATGTTGTGATTGCAGCTTTACTTGGGGCTGAAGAATTCGGTTTTGCAACTGCACCACTTGTAACACTCGGTTGTGTTATGATGAGAGTCTGCGATCTGGATACCTGCCCGGTTGGTGTTGCTACTCAGAATCCGGAGTTACGTAAGAACTTTACAGGAAAGCCCGAGTATGTAGAAAACTTCATGAGATTTGTTGCGGAAGAGCTTCGTGAATATATGGCTAAGTTCGGTGTAAAAACAGTAAATGAATTAGTTGGACGCACGGATCTGTTAATGGTAAAGGATGAATGCAAAAACGATGATAGGGCAAAGCTAGTTGATTTAAAAGCGGTGATCAATAATCCATTTATTCAGCCAGGAGAAGTAGTTCACTTCAGCCCGGACCAGATATATGACTTCGAACTGGAAAATACCGTGGATGAAAGAGTTCTTCTTAAAAAATTCAAATTGAACGAGAAACATGCTCAAAGAATTAAGGTTCTGGTTTCTAATACGGACCGTACTTTCGGTACTATCCTGGGTTCTGAGATTACGAAGAAATACGGAACCTCTCTAAAGGAAGATACCTATGTAATAGAGGCACAGGGAAGCGGCGGACAGAGCTTTGGTGCGTTTATCCCGAAGGGACTTGCCATTGAGCTGGAAGGTGACAGTAATGACTATTTTGGTAAAGGACTTTCCGGTGGCAGGCTGGTAGCATACCCTCCTAAGGCTAGTATCTTTAAGGCAGAAGAAAATATTATTATCGGTAATGTTGCCTTGTACGGAGCAACTAGCGGTAAGGCGTTTATTAACGGTGTTGCCGGCGAACGCTTCTGTGTCCGTAATTCCGGTGCAATGGCTGTTGTAGAAGGTGTTGGTGACCATGGATGTGAATATATGACCGGTGGCAGAGTTGCAGTACTTGGCAAAACAGGTAAAAACTTTGCGGCAGGTATGAGCGGTGGTTTCGCATATGTTCTCGATGAAGATAACGATTTGTATAAGAAGCTGAATAAGGGCCTGGTATCTTTTGAACCGGTTGTTGAAAAATACGATGTGATTGAACTGAAGGAAATGATTACGGAACATGTAAAATACACCAATTCGGTAAAGGGAAAAGAAATTCTTAATAACTTCGCTACTTATTTACCGAAGTTCAAGAAAATCATTCCTCATGATTACAGACGTATGCTTCAAACCATTGTTCAGATGGAAGAGAAGGGTCTGAGCAGCGAACAGGCGCAGATTGAAGCATTTTTTGCAAACACAAAAAATAAATAGTCTTATACGAATTCATGATGATAGAGTGCCCACCAAACGGGTTATTGGAGAAAGACCAGGAGGTTAGTGTAAAAGATAAATCTTTCACACGCAAATTTGTGCCTGCGGCCCAAAGTTTGCAGGTTACGAGAAAGGCATGGGTATTAATATGGGAAAACCAACAGGATTTATGGAGTATAATAGAACAGAGACATCAGCCGAAGCACCTAAGGATAGAATTAAGCATTTTAATGAATTCCATCAGCCCCTTACTATGGAAGAAAGAAAATGTCAGGGAGCCCGCTGTATGGAGTGCGGAGTTCCTTTCTGCCAGTCAGGTATGATGATTGGAGGAATGGCATCCGGATGCCCATTAATGAATTTAATTCCCGAGTGGAATGACTTATTATACAGAGGCAATATGAAGCAGGCATTATCCCGCCTGATGAAAACGAATAATTTTCCGGAGATCACGGGAAGGGTATGTCCTGCACCCTGTGAGTCAGCCTGTACCTGTGGACTGCATGGAAACCCGGTTACAATCAAAGAAAATGAGTATGCGATCGCAGAATATGGTTACGAGGCAGGTTATATCACCCCGAATCCTCCGTCAATTCGAACAGGGAAAAGGGTGGCTGTCATCGGCTCAGGCCCTGCAGGATTAGCGGCAGCTGATCAATTGAACAAAAGAGGTCATTTGGTGACCGTATTTGAGCGTTCCGATCGTATCGGTGGATTATTGATGTATGGTATTCCTAATATGAAATTAGAAAAACAAGTAATCGAGCGCAGAGTTACCATTATGAAGAAAGAAGGAGTAACCTTTATTACCGGAGTAGATGTTGGAGTAAATTATAAAGCAAATAAGCTGCTTAAGGAATTTGACAGGGTCATACTCACCTGTGGAGCATCAAATCCAAGGGATATCAAGGCTCCCGGAAGAGAGGCTAAAGGCATCTATTTTGCTGTGGATTATTTAAAGGCTGCGACCAAGGATTTACTGGATGCCGGAGTAACTACAGTATCCGAAGATAGTGCTTTCTCAATTTCAGCCAAGGGTAAAAAGGTTTTAGTCATCGGTGGAGGCGATACCGGTAATGACTGTGTCGGTACTTCCATCCGCCAAGGAGCAGTTTCTGTGCTTCAACTGGAGATGATGCCGAAGCTTCCAAAGACCAGAGCAGAGAATAATCCCTGGCCGGAATGGCCAAAGGTCAGTAAGACGGATTACGGACAGGAAGAAGCATCGGCGGTATTTGGCGAGGATCCACGGGTATATCAGACAACGGTTAAGGAATTTATCGCTGATGAGCAGGGGAATGTATGCAAAGTGATTACCGTAGGTCTAGAGAGTAAATTTGATGAAGCAACCAAACGTATCATGATGGTTGAAGTAGTGGGCAGCGAAAAGGAAGTAGAAATTGATCTGGTGCTGATTGCAGCAGGTTTCCTGGGGACACAAAATTATGTGGCAGAGGCATTTGGAGTAGAACTCGATGCAAGAACCAATGTAAAAACAGAGGCCGGTAAGTATAAAACCAATATTGATCAGGTGTTTGTAGCCGGAGATATGCACCGCGGACAGTCCTTGGTAGTTTGGGCAATTCTTGAAGGCCGTGAGGTCGCGAAGGAAGTAGATACAAGTCTGATGGGATACAGCAACCTATAAAAAGCTAGTTATCTGTAATGTATCTTCAAATTGATTCCTGATGAAGGATATGGATATTAGTAAATAATGAATATATAAAAAGATTGAGCTCTTGATATGGGACTCAATCTTTTTTTAAATAGGCTTCATTATTTTGTTGTTCTAACCATTCAAGCACATTCTTCGCCACTTTCTAAGATTGACAATGTAAACGCAAAAAGTCTAGACGCGATTATCTAAACTTGGCAAGAAACAGAGTAAAAAATTAATTATCAGTTCCATATATAGCAAGTTTATGTAATAATAGATTATAAGAAGTGTGAAAAGAATTCAATAAATTGAATTCTTAGTAAATATAATAATGAATTCCAGTGGAAAATCATTATTATATAGAGTTTTATAGGAACCAGAATTCTTGAAAAGTGAGTAGGTGTAAAGGGATGGATACAGTAAATAAAAAAATGCAACAGATAAACTTAGAAGATAAAGCAAAACTCTGCGTCGGAAAGAATTACTGGCAGACCTATGATATTGAAGCAATTGATCTTCCTTCCATGTATATGAGTGATGGACCTAGCGGTCTTCGCAAGCAGGATAGTAAAAACAACGCAGATGAAGAGAAACAGAGCAGTAAACCGACCGTTTGCTTCCCCTCCGGTTCAACATTGGCCTGTAGTTGGGATAGGGAATTATTATTTAAGGTTGGCAGCAGTCTTGGCAGGAAGGCGGCTTCAGAAGATGTGGATATATTACTGGCACCCAGTATGAATATAAAAAGAACACCTTTATGTGGAAGAAATTTTGAATATTATACGGAAGATCCTTATCTTAACGGAGAACTTGCCGCCGCTTTTATTGAGGGAGTGCAAACGCATAAGGTTGCTGCATGTCCGAAACATTTTGCGGTAAATAACCAGGAAACAAAACGTAAAGCTATCAATGTCATCATTGGTGAAAGAGAACTGAGGGAGATTTATCTGTCCGGCTTTGAGAGGGCGATTAAAAAGGCGAACCCCTGGTGTCTTATGTCCTCCTATAATAAAATCAATGGAGATTTTCCTGCCCAGAACCATCATATCCTGCAGGAAATTCTAAGAGAGGAATGGAGCTATGACGGGGTTGTAATCAGTGACTGGGGAGCGATTGACCAGATAGTTTCGTCCATAGCGGAAAGCTTTAATATTCAGATGCCGGGTAATAATGGTTATTCGGCAAAGATGATCGTGGAAGCTGTGAAAAATATGGAATTACCGGAAGAGAAGTTAGATGAAGCAGTACGTAGAATTATGCAACTTGCCGAGAAAACAGTGAAACAAAGAGAAAAGGTAATCGTCAGTGATGAAGAGCTTCATCAGGATGCCTATGAGGCAGCCATTGAAAGCCTGGTATTATTAAAAAATAAGGATTCTATTCTTCCTTTAAAAAAGGAGGATAGGATTCTGGTTGTTGGTGCTATGGCGGTTAGTCCCCGTTATCAGGTCAGTGGAGGTAGTGCGGCAGTCCAAAGCTATCAGGTTGATCAGCCACTTGATTCTTTTTATAGGTTCTTATCGAAGGTTGACTTTTTAGAAGGTTATTCCGATCAGAAGGAGCTTGAAGAGGAAGAGTTTGAGCAAATCGCTGAAAAAGCTACCAAAGTGGATAAGGTAGTGATATTTGCGGGTTTACCGGCAAGCTATGAGTCAGAAGGTTTTGACCGACAGAAACTGGATATTCCTGATACTCAGGTCCGGCTGATTCATAAGATATCCCAATATAATAAAAATATTATTGTAGTATTAGCCAATGGTTCAGCGGTCACAATGCCCTGGTTATCAAAAGCTAAGGCGGTTCTTGAAAGCTATCTAGGTGGAGAGGCGATTGGAAGAGCGGTTGTGGATTTGTTATATGGAGTTAAAAATCCGTCCGGTAAATTGGCTGAGACATTTCCGGTAACATTAGAAGATACACCTGCATACTTAAGCTTTCCGGGAGAGAATAATGTTGCTGAATATAAGGAAGGCATCTTTGTCGGTTATCGCTATTATGATAAGAAGAAGATAAAACCGCTGTTTCCTTTTGGTCATGGCTTAAGCTATACAAAATTTAAGTATACCGATATTCGAGTAAGCAAGGCTGAAATTCAGGATAGTGATACTTTAGAAGTCAGTATAACGGTAAAAAATGTCGGTGAATGCTTTGGTAAAGAGGTTATTCAGCTTTATATCGGTAAGACAGCCTCCACAATAATTCGACCTGTGAAGGAATTAAAAGCCTTCGAAAAGATTAGCCTTGATCCGCAGGAGTCAAAAACAGTATCATTTAAATTAAACAAAAGTGATTTTTCTTACTATAATACAGCCGTTCATGATTGGATTGCTGAGACAGGACAGTATGAAGTATTCATTGGCAGTTCTTCTTCCGATATTCGAAAGAAAGCGATTGTTACTTTGAGCTCCCGTGACAGAGTTCTGCTTCCTATTACCCGTAACACCGCGTTTGGTGATGTATTCGATATTCCGGAATTGTCAGATCTCTTTCTCCCTTTTTTTAATGAAGTGGTCGCAAATATTCCTCTGGAGTTTAATCTGGGAGATAAAGATGGACAACTTGCTAAGGCAATGCTACGCGGTATGACCTTCAGCTCCATAGCCAGTTATGTAGGGGAAGCATTAAGGGATGAGATGATAGAATATATACTGAAGCAATTGAATAGTAAACTGGAGAAGCTGAGAAGAGGCTGCTAACTTGATTGTATAAATTCACAAGTGGTGGTCAGTCTTGATGGAATAAAATCCCTTGAGAAGAGATAACTAAGAATGCTACGATTAATTGAAACGTGATTTAAATCACAGAAAAAAGAAATATTATATGGTATAAAATGAGTGTAAATTCTGTAAGGAAATAATCCGTACAAAGAATTACACTCTTTTTTTAAAAATAAAGTATGATTTGTATTTGTGCATAACGAATAAAAATTACTATAAATAGTATTGATTGCTATTATCAATTACCATTGACTGCATAATATATATTAAGTAATATATTATTATAATATGATATGCCGTAGTAAGCGGCGGAATGGAGGATAACTATGAGACAAGAATGGTACGAGTTTAGACCGGGCAGCTGGATGACAGATGTCAATGTTCGAAGTTTCATTCAACATAACTATACCCCGTACGAAGGAGATGACGCTTTCCTGGCTGGTCCCACCAAGAAGACGACAAAGCTGTGGGAGAACGTTATGGAACTGATGAAGGAAGAGGCAAAGAAAGGTATTATAGATGCTGAAACCTCAGTTCCTTCTACCATAACATCGTTCGAAGCAGGATATCTTGATAAGGATAAGGAGGTAATTGTAGGATTCCAGACTGACAAGCCCTTAAAACGCGGTATTATGCCAAACGGTGGAATTCGAGTGGTTAAAAATGCCCTTGAGGCATATGGCTATAGCTTGGATAAAAAGACAGAGGAGATCTATTCTGAAAACAGAAAAACACATAATGACGGTGTATTTGATGCTTACACTGATGCGATGAAGAAAGCTAGACATACCGGTATTATAACCGGTCTTCCGGATGCTTACGGCAGAGGAAGAATAATTGGAGATTACCGTAGGGTGGCTCTGTATGGTGTTGACTTCTTGATTGAGGAGAAAATTGAAGAAAAGAAGCTCCTTGAAATACCGATACTTGAATCACCGGATATCCGTTTAAGAGAAGAAATATCCGAACAGATAAAAGCTTTAAAACAATTAAAGAAAATGGCTGCTTCTTATGGTTATGATATCAGTAAACCGGCTTCCAATTCTTTTGAAGCTACCCAGTGGACTTATTTTGCATATCTTGGCGCAATCAAAGAACAGGACGGAGCTGCCATGAGTCTTGGCAGAGTTTCTACCTTCCTGGATATCTACTATGAGAGAGATTTAAGAAATAATAAGATAACAGAAGAGGGCATACAGGAATTAGTAGATCAATTTGTTATGAAACTACGAATGGTACGTTTCTTAAGAACACCATCTTACAACGACTTGTTTTCCGGTGATCCTACCTGGGTTACAGAGTCCATTGGTGGAATGGGTCTGGACGGAAGAACTCTGGTAACCAAAAGCAGTTTTCGTGTTTTGCACACCCTCTATAATCTGGGACCTGCTCCGGAACCAAATTTAACAGTGCTTTGGTCCGTGTTCCTACCGGAAGCCTTTAAGAAGTTCTGTTCCAAAGTTTCCATAGATACCAGTTCCATTCAATATGAAAGTGATGACCTTATGAGAGAGATATGGGGCGATGATTACGGAATTGCGTGCTGTGTATCTGCGATGAGGATAGGAAAGCAGATGCAATTCTTTGGTGCCCGTGCCAACCTTGCAAAAGCTCTGCTATATGCAATTAATGGCGGAAAGGATGAAATCTACGGAGAGCAGGTAGGACCGATGTTCGCACCAATTACCGGAGAATATCTGGATTATGATGAGGTTATGGCGAAATTCGATCAAACTATGGATTGGTTATCCGAATTATATATTAATACGTTGAACGTAATCCATTACATGCATGATAAGTATAATTATGAAAGACTTCAGATGGCGCTCCATGATATCAATATATTACGTACCGAAGCCTGTGGTATTGCCGGTCTTTCCGTTGTAGCAGATTCCTTATCTGCAATCAAATATGCTAAAGTTAAGGTGCTTCGTAACGAAGCCGGTTTAGCTGTAGATTATGAAATAGAAGGTGAATATCCAGCTTACGGTAATAACGATGACAGAGTCGATCAGATTGCGATTGAAATCGTGGAACGATTTATGAATAAGCTTCGTAAGGTAAAAACCTATCGTGATGCGACTCAGACCTTATCTGTCTTGACAATTACCTCGAATGTGGTGTACGGTAAAAAGACAGGAAGTACACCGGATGGTCGTAAAGCAGGTGAACCCTTTGCTCCCGGAGCAAATCCGATGCATGGAAGAGATAAGAAGGGTGCCGTTGCTTCCATGCTATCAGTTGCAAAGCTTCCCTATAAGCATGCGGAAGATGGTATCTCTTACACCTTCTCCATAATCCCCAAGGCATTAGGTAAGGATAATAAGGAAAGAGTTGATAATTTGGTAGGCTTACTGGACGGCTATTTCCATAGTAGAGGGCATCATATCAATGTCAATGTATTTGACCGTGAAACCTTAATGGATGCAATGGAACATCCTGAGAAATACCCTCAGCTTACAATCCGGGTTTCGGGCTATGCAGTTAATTTTATCAAATTAAGTAAGGAACAGCAGCTGGACGTAATCCATCGTACATTTCATGAGAGATAAAATATAATATTAATCATATAATTTAATAAAATCTAATTTATAATGAAAGCATGATTATGAACTCGTTGGTACTTAGGTCCTCCGTGTTTCTCTTTGAAAGGTTGGTGATACCATGAGCATAATAGGGCGAATACATTCGTTGGAGAGCTTTGGCACAGTGGATGGCCCGGGGATACGCTTTGTTGTATTTATGCAGGGTTGTCCGCTCAGATGTCAGTTTTGTCATAACCCGGATACCTGGGAAGTTAACAAGGGAACGGAATATACCTCCCAGCAGTTAACTCAGGAAATTATCAAATATAAATCCTATATGGAATTTTCGGGTGGTGGTGTTACTTTTACCGGAGGAGAACCGTTATTACAGGCGGAATTCATTCTGGAGGTAGCAAAACAGTTAAAACAACAGGGCATATCAATTGCTATTGATACCTCCGGGTATGTTTGGAATGATTATGTTAAAGAAGTATTAGATGATACCGATATTGTATTACTGGACATTAAGAATTATGACCCGGTGATTTACGAGAATGTAACCGGAGTTTCATTGACACCAACCTTAAAGCTATTGGATTATCTTAGAGAGAAAAATATTAATACCTGGGTAAGGTATGTATTGGTACCTCAGTTAACCGATAATTTGGAAAGTGTCAGATTGTTATCCAACCACTTGGGTAAATATCCGAATGTATCAAAGATAGAACTCCTAGGTTTTCATAAGATGGGAGAATATAAGTGGAAAGAGCTTGGATTGGAATATAAATTATCTGAAACAAAAGAACCGGATAAAGAATTATTACAGGAAGTGAAAGCCATCTTCGAAGCTAGTGGTAAGATAGTATCTGCCAATGTATAATAATATAATAGGATCGGCATATTCAGATTACAGTTAATTGAATTACCGGTTCTATTATTAATGTATTATATTAGACAATAAAAAAGTTTAATGATATACTGAGTACATTTATAATGAAGAGGAGATTATCATATGAAACCAATCATTGCGATTCCAATGGGTGATCCCGCAGGAATAGGACCTGAAATTATTGTAAAAGCACTTACCAAGCCGGAGGTATGTAATGCAGCCAGGTGTATTGTAATAGGAGATCGGAAGGTTATTGAGGATGCCATAGGTTTTACCAACTCAGAACTCCGGGTTAATTTACTTCATAAGCCTGAGGAAGGCGATTATGGAGCCGGTATTATTAATCTCATCGACCTTGATAATGTTAATATGGATAGCTTTGAATATGGAAAAATTGATGGTATGTGTGGTAAGGCATCCTTTGAATACATTAAAAAAAGTATTGAACTGGCAAGCAACGGTGAAGTCGATGCAGTTGCAACTCCTCCAATTAATAAGGAAGCTTTAAAAGCAGGTAATATAGATTATATTGGGCACACCGAGATCTTTGGTGCTTTAACCGGTACGAAGGACCCATTAACGATGTTCGAGGTTCATGGGATGAGAATATTCTTTCTAACCCGCCATGTATCACTACGAAGGGCCTGCGATATGGTGACAAAGGATAGAATTAAAGATTATGTGAAAAGATGTAAGGAAGTATTGAACAAGCTGGGTGTGTCTGAGGGTACGATGGCAATTGCCGGACTGAATCCCCACAGCGGAGAACATGGATTATTTGGAATGGAAGAGGTGGATCACGTAACTCCTGCAGTCGAAGAGTTAATTGAAGAAGACATCGATGTTACCGGACCTATCGGAGCGGATTCTGTATTCCACCTGGCATTGCAGGGACGATACAATAGTGTATTATCCTTGTATCATGATCAGGGGCATATCGCTGCTAAAACTCTGGATTTTGAGCGTACCATTGCGATTACAGGAGGAATGCCGATTCTAAGAACCTCGGTGGATCATGGTACTGCGATGGATATCGCAGGAAAAGGTATCGCAAGTGAGATAAGTATGGAGGAAGCAATTCTCTTAGGTGCAAAATACTCGGCACATTTTAATCGATAAAATAAAGTTCAGTACTCATAAAAACGTAGTAATTTCGTATATCCATTAAATTATACTAGATATTTTAACGTCCTTCATGTAGAATAAGTTACAAATAAGAACCGGAGAATATACAAATGAAAATATACTTAATCAGGCATGGTCAGACCGATTGGAACTTACAAGGGAGATTTCAGGGCAGAGAAGACATTGCTTTAAATGAATACGGGATCTTGCAGGCACAGGAATGTGGAAATGCAATCAAAGGAGAACAATTTAAAGCGGTTATAACAAGTCCACTTAGCCGAGCAAGAAAGACAGCTGAAATTATTGCAGATCGTTTATCGATAGATCAGGTAATTATAGATGAGGCTATCACAGAACGAGATTTTTCGAAGGTATCAGGCATGACTCCTAAAGAACGGGAGATCTTCTATGCTTCCGGAGAAAAAGACGATAAAGAGCCCTGGGAGGACTTGTGTAATCGTATGCTGACCAGCATAAAGAGATATGCGCAAAAGTTCCATGGTAATAATATAATTATGGTATCACACGGAGCTTCCATCAATTCGGTTCTCTCCGCACTGAGTGAAGGTAAAACCGGAACCGGGAAGATAATACTTAAAAATGCATGTATTAATATTCTTCATTATGAGAACGAGAAATTGAGTCTAGGAGAGATTAACCTATCGGCGGAAGAATATCTGGCAATTAAATCATAAATAATGAAATAATAGGTTTCTGTAGGAAATATAACTGCAGAAGCCTTTTTTATTCAATAGGAGCATCTCCGCAAAGCGAACCGTAGTTCGCTTTTGGATGTGCACTCGCACGTAAAAAAAGTTGTCAGAATATTCTGACAACTCATATGTTTTCATATAGGTAAACTTCATTTAACAGCATAACACACCTCTAAGAAAAAGTCTAGTATTTTTTTAATTTTCGAGTAACATGATAATCAGAACGAAGATTTTTAAGTTTTTAGTCACGAATCTCGTATTAATAAGGAGGAAGTATGCAGGTTATAAAAGCTAAGCAGGATGAAGTCAGGGAAATCCTGACAGAGGAGTATCAAAGTGAGAGACAGAAGGAGGAGCATTATCTTGAGGAGTGCGTTAAGGTAATTCAGCATAACATTGATGAATACTTATTAAAGTATAGAGCACTCAGTAAAGAGACAAAGGAACTGTATGATGAATATAGGTCAAATAATCCGGGGTTACACAATGACCTTTCCACTGGACTTGATTTGAAATCAATGATGGAACGAACGCTGAATAAAAATCTGTTAGCCTTAAAAAAACCTTACTTTGGGCGAATTGATTATATGGATAAGGAGGACAATCAAAATTATTGTTTATATCTTGGGAAAAATGGCATTCGTAAAAATATTACCGAGAATATGATTATTGATTGGAGAGCACCAATCTCCAGTGTATATTATGACAGTGATATTGGAGAAAGCTCCTACCAGACACCCTTTGGAGAAAATATTGATATTACACTTAACCTTAAGAGAACCTATGACATTGAAGACAGTAAATTAAATGAATTCTATGATTCTGATGTGATTACCAATGATGAGTTTCTCACCAAGTATTTAAGCAAAAATAAGGAGGTTGTGCTTGGTGAAATCATCGCAACCATTCAAAAGGAACAGAATGAAATCATAAGGGACGTTCCCTGGCATAGTGTTATAGTTCAAGGCGTGGCCGGCAGCGGGAAAACTACGGTAGCAATGCATCG
Organism: Bacillota bacterium; assembly: GCA_023414875.1. Lineage (GTDB taxonomy): Bacteria > Bacillota > Clostridia > Lachnospirales > Lachnospiraceae > Mobilitalea. The sequence continues at coordinate 161,196 of JAEZMV010000018.1, forward strand.
CATCTCTTACATTCTTTATAATTACAAAGAGAAGTTTAGACCCGATGAGTTTTTTGTTATAGGTAGTAATAAGATGCTGTTAAATTATATAACCGGGGTGCTACCAAACCTGGATGTATATAATGTAAATCAAATGACGATGGAAGAATTCTTATTAATGTTGTTGGATAAGGATTTTAATTATAAAAAAGGAAACTATTCCATCGGAAACAGCTTTCTTAAATTAGATCCCTCGATGTACGCAAAAGAACTTTCGAGCTTAAAAAGCTTCAAGGGCTCGATCCATTTTATAAAGGCATTAGTATTTTATATGAAACAATATGAGTTAAATACTATAAATACAAATTCCGTTCTGTATAATGATATAAATATTTATTCTGAAGAGGAGATCTTATATTTTCTTGATTTCTTTGAGGAAAAACCCTTGCAGGAGAAGATTGATCTATTAAATAAACGGCTTGCTTATAAAATTACTTCTATCAACGAAGAAGAATTGAAACGAAAAGAAGAAATAAAAGCGGAGATTAATAAATACAAGAATTACTTTGGGGTACGTAACAAAAAAATTAATTTAATGGAGGTTTATCTGGGATTTCTAGAGCATTTGGCAGAATACAGGGAGATATACCTTAGTAATGAGATTATACTTCCTAAAAAGGAGAGTATTAAACAGCAGCTTCATAAGCTTCAGAATAAGGAGCTGGATATTTATGATTTGGGAATGTTAAGCTTAATCAAGCGTAAGTTGAAATGGAGTGAGGATTTTGATTATGTAAGTCATATTGTAATAGATGAGGCACAGGATTTTGGAGTCATGCTTTTTTATTTGTTTAAGCAGTTGTTTAAGACCTGTACGTATACCATTATGGGAGATGTATCGCAAAATATTTACTATGATACCGGTATGAACGATTGGGAAACCCTAAAACAGGAAGTATTTCTTCCCGAGAAGGACAGGTTTTATCTGCTTGCAAAAAGTTATCGTAATACGGTTGAGATATCGGATTATGCAAGTAAGGTACTAAAAAAGTGCTCCTTTCAAACCTATGATATAGAACCAATCCTTAGACACGGGAAAGAGGTATCTGTTAACGAGATGCTTAGTGAACAGCAGATGGTGTCTGAGGCGGTTGAAATCATAAACAAGATTCAAACAAAAGGCTATGATACCATTGCTGTCATCTGTCGGACAGTAGAAGAGACACTTAGAGTAAAGGATTTGCTAAAGCCGTTCATAACAACCCTTCCTCTTGAAGAGGAGATGGAAGAGATGATCTTCAAGAACGGAGTGATGATTCTACCGATTTATATGACGAAGGGCTTAGAATTTGATGCAGTCATCCTATGGAATCCAGTGGAGACCAGTTATCGGTTCTGTGATGAGGATGCGAAGCTTTTATATGTGGCAATTACACGGGCATTACACGAATTATATATTATATATCAGGGTAACTTGTCAGGATTATTAATATAAAGGGTTTCCTTTACAGTCATCCTATGGCGTGGCAGCTCCCAGGAGGGCCACGTCAAGGATAAATTCCTAAAGTTTGGATATATTGTAGCAATTTCATATATAATTCATAGAATTTGGAGCAAAACTATTGACAAAAGAAAAGGGATTGAATATAATAAAAAAGTACTTTTACGTAAGGGATCTTAGCTCAGCTGGGAGAGCATCTGCCTTACAAGCAGAGGGTCATAGGTTCGAGCCCTATAGGTCCCATTTTTATGCAGTACAATTAATAATATGGCGAAGTAGCTCAGCTGGCGAGAGCACGCGGTTCATACCCGCGGTGTCGGCGGTTCAAATCCGTCCTTCGCTACTCAAATTAGAAGATGTGTTTCATACACATCTTTTTTTGTACACTAACATTAATAAGTTACTAGCCGAAACTCTTTAATTAAGCTATAATAGATTTGACCTAATATTATAAGGTCATAATAAAAACATAATTAGATTCAGACACTTGGAGGATATAATATATATGAGAATTGGAACGGGATATGATGTTCATAAATTAGTGGAAGATAGGGAGCTGATCCTTGGTGGAGTTAAAATCCCATATGAAAAGGGATTGCTTGGGCACTCAGATGCGGATGTATTAGTCCATGCAGTTATGGATGCTTTGCTGGGTGCTGCCGCTCTAGGTGATATCGGAAAGCATTTTCCTGATACGAGCGATGAATACAAAGGGATTTCAAGTATAGCTTTATTAAAAAAAGTAAAGGAACTGCTAGAGGAGAAATTATATTTTATAGAAAATATTGATGCAACTGTGATTGCCCAAAAACCAAAGCTTGCACCCTATCTTCCTGAGATGCTACAAAACTTAGCAGATGCACTCGGTATCGAATTAGATAGGATTAATATTAAGGCTACTACGGAGGAGGGGCTTGGTTTTACAGGAGCCGGGCTTGGGATTGCAGCAAATGCCGTATGTCTGCTGGAAACGATGATGAACTATCAGTATGATGCAACACCGAAAAGCAATACTGGAAGCGGTTGTAGCGGCTGCAGCGGTTGCCCTAAAAAATAAGTGGGTTATTGCGACGGTCAAAGAATGTAGGTTGTTGCGATTGTCAAAGAACTGATTGACAAAATAATCATCCTTGCATACAATAAACAGTAGAATGATGATATGAAAAAGCTATGAACGGAAAAGTAGCTCGTAGAATAGTATCAGAGATAGAATGTCATCGGCTGAAAGCATTCTTTACGAAGATATGAGCGAAGTGCATCCGGGAGCTGGTTCGGTGAGGCAGTCGCTTAGCCGGGCACGGTAACAGCCGTTATCTGTATGAGATGTATGTTTTTTATCAGGCAGAAAGCATACAAATAGAGTGGAACAGCGATATTCACCGCCTCTATCCTTAGAGGCGTTTTTTTTGTCTTTATACTGAATTACTAAAACTAAAATGGATAATATGATAGAAATATATTTAATACTTTATCTATTGTTTATTGATTGGTTTTTGAAAAACTGAATAACTTAATCTACTGAGTACATAAAACATGCAGACTTAATAGTTTTGCAATTACCTAAATGTCTTATTGATAGCAAGGGGGATATAATGATGGGTATTATTAAATATATTAAAGAAGAAATGCAGATTATAAAGGAACGGGATCCTGCAATAAAAACACCAATTGAGGTCTTTCTGTACCCAAGCTTCCGTGCAATTATCCGTTATCGTATTGCACACTATCTATATAAAAAACAGCATTATTTTCTGGCCAGATGGTATTCGCAGAGGACGGTAAGAAAAACAGGAATAGAAATTCATCCTGGAGCAACCATAGGTAAGGGTTTATTTATAGATCATGGTCATGGAGTTGTAATCGGTGAAACGGCAATCGTTGGTGATAACGTTACTCTGTATCAGGGGGTTACCCTGGGTGGTACCGGCAAAGAGCATGGAAAACGTCATCCCACGGTCGGCAATAATGTTATGATCAGCGCAGGGGCTAAAATATTAGGCTCTTTTACCATCGGCGAGAATTCAAAAATTGGTGCAGGCTCCGTAGTGCTTTCGGAGGTACCACCAAATTCCACTGTGGTTGGTGTACCGGGTAGGGTTGTGAAGCGGGATAATGTGAAAATACCCAGAGAAGAAATGGATCAAGTTCATTTTCCGGATCCGGTACAGAAGGAAATGTATTGTTTAAAGAATGAAAATATTTGCTTAAGAAACGAAATTAAGAGATTATATGAACGATTTGATGAATTGGAACATAAGGCAGACAGTACGAAGGAATAATGTTAAGTATGATACATTAAAATATAGCAGGAGGAAATGAGATGAAAATTTATAATACATTAACTCAGAAAAAAGAGGAATTCGTACCTTTGGAGGAAGGAAAGATTCGAATGTACGTCTGTGGACCTACGGTCTATAATTATATCCATATAGGAAATGCCAGACCGGCGATTCTTTTTGATACCTTCCGTAGATATATGGAATTCCGTGGATTTGAGGTTAATTTTGTCTCAAACTTTACCGACGTTGATGATAAAATCATTAAGAAAGCCAATGAAGAAGGGGTTAGTGCTTCAGAGATATCGGAGCGCTTCATTAAGGAATTCCGTACGGATATGGAAGCACTGAATGTAAAGGAAGCCACCACTCATCCAAAGGCAACAGAGGAAATTGAGGGCATGATTGAGATGATCTCTGACTTAATCAAAAAAGGTCATGCTTATGAAAAAAACGGTACCGTATATTTTAGAACCAGAAGCTTTGATGATTATGGAAAATTATCAAAGAAAAAAATAGATGATTTAGAAGCCGGAATTCGTATCGCAGTTAGTGAAGAAAAGGAAGACCCGATGGATTTCGTACTCTGGAAACCAAAGAAGGAGGGAGAGCCTTATTGGACTGCTCCCTGGAGTGATGGACGCCCCGGTTGGCATATTGAATGTTCGGTAATGAGCAGAAAATATCTGGGAGAGCAGATTGACATCCATGCAGGCGGTGAAGATCTTGTATTCCCTCACCATGAAAATGAAATTGCACAGAGTGAAGCAGCTAATGGCAAAGAGTTTGCCAGATATTGGATGCACAATGGGTTTATCAATATAGATAATAAGAAAATGTCAAAGTCAGAGGGGAATTTCTTCACGGTCCGTGAAATCTGTGAACAATATGATCCCCAGGTAATTCGTTTCTTTATGCTGACCTCCCATTACCGCAGTCCGTTAAACTTTAGTAAGGATTTGATGGAAGCTGCCAAGAGCTCGTTAAACCGAATTCTTACGTCCGTTGCTCAATTAGAACATCTGTTAAAAAGCGGTGCTCTTACCAGAGAGTTTATTTCTTCGGAGGAACAACTGATTTTAACAGAAGCAGAAGGCTTGAATAGTAAATTCATTGATTCCATGGAGGATGATTTTAATACAGCCGATGCGATTACCGCTATCTTTGAGCTCGTAAAGCTAGCTAACTCTAATTGCAGCGGAAGCAGTAGTGTTGAATTTGTTACAAAAATCAATGAAAAGCTTACGAATCTGTGTAATATTCTTGGTATTACTACCAAGAAGGAGGAAGAGCTTCTAGATGATGATATAGAGAAGTTGATTGAGGAAAGACAGGCGGCAAGAAAGAATAAGGATTTCGCAAGATCAGATCAAATTCGTAATCTTCTGTTAGAAAAGGGAATAATCTTAGAAGATACCAGAGAGGGTGTAAGATGGAAACGGAGTTAACTAACAGAGTTGAAACAACAGGTTTCAATAAGTTTATTAAAAGCTCACTAAACCTACCTGAAACGGATATTAAAACCTATTCGCCTCTCACACTTGCATTTATTGGAGATTCTATTTTTGATTTAATCATACGTACCTCCGTCGTTGAGAGCGGAAATGCTCCTGTAAATAAGCTTCATAAAAGGGCTTCTAAGCTGGTTCAGGCTACTGCACAGGCTGATTTATTCCATATCATCAAGGATCAACTGTCAGAGGAGGAAATGGCAATCTATAAAAGAGGGAGGAATGCAAAATCCTTTACTTCGGCTAAAAATGCAGGCATTGTTGAGTATCGTACGGCGACCGGCCTGGAAGCCATGATAGGGTATTTGTATTTGACGGATCAGATGGATCGGCTGTTGGAGCTTATGAAACCACAGGTAGAAAAAATGCTCCTAGATGAGAATAAGAAGTAACCCGACAAAAAAAATAATATGTTTTATACAGATCAAGGTTTTTTGTTTTAGTTTTTTATCCGTTAACATTTCGATTAGAGAATGTTTGAGCCCTACACTTAATTTACAAACTATTCGGAATGGAAATATAAGGGAATATATGATAAAATAAGGCTGTAGCTTTCGTTATGAAACAAACCAATCATGGGTGTTTCACAATAAAGTTACAGCCTTATTTTTATGAGCCGGTTTTCTAGCATCACCTTGATCAAGTTGCAGCAGAAAATAAGGAATTTTACAATAAAGTACTTAAAAGTGTGGAACGTTATGAACGAAGGTTTCGTCTAAACAGTAGAGGTGAGTAAAGTTAGAAGGAAAAGCAACTTTCTACATTGTTTCAGATTCTGTTTAACAGCATTATGTCAGGAAGATGGAAGGATTTATAAGCCTTTCTATCGGAAAGTTAGCGCAGGATAATGCGCGGGGATGGAGGAGAATATGAAAAAAAGAAACGTGTTTCGATTACTAGGTTATTTTTTATTGATTTTACTAGTATTGACAGCCTGCAGTAGTAAGTATTCTTATAAGAAAGCTGACAAGGATACTAGCAATGATTTTTCTGCAGGATCCGATATGAAAGAGGATATGAAATCCTCCGAAGTTGCTTTGGATATAGAAGCAACCGTTGCATCAGAGGAAGCTTCTGCCTTAAGCAGTACCTCAGCTCTTGGTTCAGGAGCAGCGGTGGATCAAACCCAGGATAAAATTATTCGCCGTTTTTATATGGAGGTAGAAACCCAGGAATTTGACAGCCTGATATCTAAGATTGATGCTGAGATTAGTCGTTTGAACGGATACATTGAAGCCTCGCAAATCAGTGGAAAACGTTATTATGACACAAATAATTCCCGTTATGGAGATATTGTAGTCAGAATTCCAAGCAATAAGGTAGATGAGTTTGTAAGTACCGTGGATGAAAAAGCTAATGTTATAGATAAGCAGGAGAATACGGAGAATGTTACACTGGAATACATAGACATGCAAAGTCGTAAAGAAACCTTGGAAATTGAGCAGGAAAGACTGTTTGCGATATTAGGAGAAGAGAAAAGCTTAGATAATATCATTACACTGGAAAGCCGCTTAAGTGATATCCGATATGAGCTTCAAAATTATGAATCTAAATTAAGATATTATGATAATCTCGTCGAATACAGCACGGTTACGCTAAACATTCAGGAGGTAGAACGGATAACACCGGTAAAAAAAGAAAAACAGACAGTTGGAAGCAGAATCAAGAACGGCTTTAGTGATACGATGTATGATATCAGTCAAGGCTTTCAGAATTTCTTTGTCTGGTTTGTGGTTAACCTGCCCTATCTTCTGATCTGGGGAGTTATCATTGGTGCAACTGTATTCTTCACTCGAAGGGGCTTGAAAAAGAATAGACTAAAAAAAGCTGCTATACAGCCACACTATGGCCAACAACAGGCCGTGCAGCATAATCAAGCATATATAAATCAAAACCAAACAAACCCTGGTAACATAAATCAAGGAACTATGGATCAAGGTAATAATAAGCAGGAATAACCTATTCATATACCAATGTCTATATCATTATAAATTAACGATAGGAAGCCCGGTGATAGGATGCCATCACCGGGCTTCCTATCAGTAACCATTTCTAGAACATTGTTGAGTTACAATTCTAAGCTACTAACTCTTTACATAAAACGACTGCTTTGATATGATTAAAACAGAGTGAGAAAGCGTATGGACTAAGGAGGTGGTGCCATGAATCCGGTAATATTTCATGTGGATGTAAATTCTGCATTTTTGAGCTGGGAGGCAGTTCATCGTCTACAGAATGGAGAGGAAACCGACTTAAGAGAAATTGCTTGTGCAGTGGCGGGTGATAAGAACAAGCGGCATGGAGTTATTCTCGCAAAATCTATGATAGCGAAGCAATATGGAGTAAAAACAGGGGAGCCGATTGTAGATGCTTTAAAGAAATGTCCGAATCTTACTCTGGTACCGCCAAGTCATCGGTTATATGAGGAATACTCCAAGGCTTTTATAGAGATTTTATCTGATTTTACACCGATTGTGGAACAATGCTCCATCGATGAAGCCTATTGTGATATGACAGGAATGGAAACGCTGTTCGGATCGCCGATTGAGGCAGCCAATAAGATTAAGGACAGAGTTAAAAGAGAATTGGGATTCACAGTTAATATTGGAATCTCTAATAATAAATTACTCGCAAAAATGGCATCGGATTTTCAAAAGCCCGATAAGGTTCATACACTGTATCCGGAAGAAATCAAAGAAAAAATGTGGATTTTACCGGTTGGAGAGTTATTCTATGTTGGTAAATCTACGGTAAAAAGGTTGAATATGCTAGGCATCTATACCATAGGTGAATTGGCGAAAACAGATGTTGAGGTTCTAAAGGCGCATTTAAAAAAGCATGGTGAAGTTATCCACAGGTTTGCCAATGGAATGGATACCTGTATTATTTCTCAGGATGAAGTAAAGAATAAGGGTTATGGTAATTCAACTACGATTTCCTTTGATGTTGAGGAGGAATCAACGGCAAAGATGATACTGCTTTCCCTAGCAGAAACAGTGGCCTCCAGACTTCGAAGAGATGATATGATGGCAAATGTAGTCTCAGTAAGTATTGTTGATTCGGATTTTCATCACAGCTCCCATCAGACGACCTTGTTAAGCCCGACTCATAATACTGATATGCTTCATCAAACGGCATGTATTTTATTTGATGAGTTATGGGATGGGTCGCCGATCCGTAATCTTGGTATTCAAACCAGCAAAGTGGTTTCGGATGAGGTGGACCGGCAGATGAATTTGTTTGGATTTGAAACGGATGAGAAAAAGGAAAAATTAGATCAGGCGATTGACCGGATACGCAATCGTTTCGGAACCTCAGCAATTCAAAGAGCAAGTCTTGTGCAGCAGAATAAAAAAATAAAATAGCTTATAATATGTGTCTTAGCGTCGATTAATCTTGTCTGAAATGAATGGTAAATTATGTAAACAAATGATATAATAGTATCTCCGATAGGTGACATAATAACCAGAAAATGAGGACAAAGAATGAGGCGGTTAATTGTATGCTTATGTATTTTACTGGGGATATTCGCTCCTAAAAGCCAAATGAGCAGAGAGATATCTCCGATGGAGGCTCTAGATTTGGTGAAGGAGCATTACGCTGCTAATTTTGATAAAGTATATAAAAATAACTTGATGGAAGAATATTATTATCAATTACCACAAGCTGAATTTTATCTGGTGAATGAAGGTACTGATGAAAAGAATCAAAGCTATGTAATTCATCTTTATGAATTTGTTCTTGACGAAGCAGATACAGGTATCGGGCACTTTGTTACCTATGGTTGGTATTCGGTCGATAAGGAAAGTGGCTCAATAAGAGAGCAAACACAATAAGAAATGCCCAAGTAGCAGCTAGGTAAAATTGCAGGTATCAGAGGGAAATCCCTGCCCACTTACCGCTGGAAAAGCGTTTGTAGCTGGATATTAAGCGAAAACATTGATCTACTAATAGAGCAACCCAGGCACCGTATAATCCTAACCCCAACGGAAAACATAATAACCAGGTTAATAAGGGACGAACGAGAGCAACACTAATCAGAGAGGTAACAGCTACATAAGCTGTGTCACCTGCTCCTCGTAAACAACCGGATAAAACGACCTGAGAGGTTTGCATGTGGGTTCCAAGCGCAGCTAAAATCATGATATTAGCACCGAGAGCTATAATTGGAGCTTCATCACTAAACAGCGACACCAGAAAGCTTCTTCCAAACAGAAAAACCAGAAATATAATACAGGATATCATAAAAGCCAGACGCTGACCGGTTTTACCATATACAATGGATAAATCCGGTCTTTTTGCACCCATATTCTGACCGACCAAAGCGGAGGCGGCAATGGATAATCCATCACCAAAACAAAAAGAAAGTGTTAATATATTCATACAAATCATATGAGTGGCAAATTCAGTAGTTCCAAGCCTTGCAATGATTGCGGCATAGGCAAGGAAACCGATTCGCAGAAACACCTGTTCCACAAATGCACTGCTGCTTACCTTAAAAATCGGTTGCAGTAGCTTCTTATGTAAGTACCAGCCTGCTTTATAGTGAAAGGATAGATAACCATTTCTGTTAAATAATGTAATTAGAGAAATGCAGAAGGCTACAAATGCTCCCATCGCTGTTGCAATAGCTGCTCCTTTGACTCCCAGCTGGGGGAAACTGCCGATACCATTAATCAGTAGATAGTTGAAAATGATATTAATAACATTACTGATTACATTCGTAATTAAGGAGATACGAGTTTTACCACAGCCACGTTGGGCTGCATTTATTGTAAGATTTAGAGCTGTGAACGGTATACTGAACATAAGAACGCGAAAATAAATCATAGCATCGGATAGATAGGATTTCTGTGCCCCTGCTAATAAAAGAATAGGTTTGGCATATAGATATCCTAGCAAGGAAACGAGTAGTGATATGGCTGTACAGAGAATTATCCCCGCTCGAATTGTACGATTTGCTTCTTTTTGATTATTCTGTCCCTTTCTTCGGGCGGTAACAGCAGTGATCCCGGTATTCAGAGAGAAAATCATTGCAAGCAGTACGAATTTAGGTTGATTGGTAATACCGACTGCATTGATGGCGTCTTTCCCAAGTGTTCCTACCATCATCGTATCAACGGCTCCGATTGTTGCTACCAATAAAGCTTCCAAAGCAGACGGCCAGGCTATTTTATAAAAATTATGATAAGCGTCTTTAGAAGACGGTAATGTACCCAACACCTGTGATTCTTTTAGCATTTTGTCTACAGCTAGATATTTTATTATGTTCAATTAGACCAACTCCCATTCTTATGTGAAAAGACCGATATTGTGATTATAACACCAATCATCAGGAAATCAAATATATAGTTTTTTGAAATTATTGGTATAGAATACATCGTTTTTATGCATTATATCAAATGGTAATAAAGGAAACGTTGATTGCCTTTTTACTCAAAATATGCTAAAATTACACAATAAATAAAAACAATCTAGTCTATAAATGACTAAGAATGAAATATATTATAGGAGGATAATACGATGAGTATACCAACCCCACACAATGAAGCAAAAATTGGAGATATTGCTAAGACCGTGCTAATGCCCGGTGATCCACTCAGAGCTAAGTTCATTGCCGAAACCTATCTTGAGGATGTGGTTTGTTTTAATAACGTTAGAAATATGTTGGGCTATACAGGTACCTATAATGGCAAGAAGGTATCGGTGATGGGAGGCGGAATGGGTATGCCCTCAATCGGCATCTATTCGTATGAGCTTTTTCACTTTTATGATGTGGATAACATCATCCGAATCGGCTCCGCCGGTGGAATTGCTGAAGATGTAAAGCTTCGCGATATTGTTATTGGTATGGGTGCTTCCACTAATTCTAATTATGCTGCTCAATATCAGTTACCCGGAACTTATGCGCCCATTGCAGACTTTGGACTTCTTCGTCAAGCGGTTGAGGCAGCTGATAGGATGAAGATAAAAACTGTAGTAGGAAATGTGCTTTCTTCCGATACCTTTTATGATGATAACAAGGATGCAAATACTCTATGGCGTAAAATGAATATACTTGCGGTAGAGATGGAAGCAGCGGCTCTCTATATGAATGCTGCCAGAGCAGGCAAGAAAGCATTATGCATCCTGACAATATCAGATCATGTATTTACCGGGGAATCCCTGTCTGCGGAAGACAGACAGCTCACCTTTAGAGACATGATGGAGATTGCACTGGAAATAGCATAAACCTAAGAAAGGAATGTTAATAATGGAAAAAAGATTAATATTTGAGAAGGTAGACCATACTTTGTTAAACCAAACAGCAACCTGGGAGGAGATAAAGCAAATCTGTGATGATGCCATTCTTTACGGTGTAGCATCAGTCTGTATCCCACCTTCCTATGTGAAGCAGGTTAAGGAGTATGTTAAGGATAAAATGGCTGTTTGCACAGTAATTGGTTTTCCTAACGGATATAATACAACTGCCGTTAAGGTATATGAGACCAAGGATGCCATTGCAAATGGTGCTGACGAGATTGATATGGTTATTAATCTCGGATTATTAAAGGATAAAAAATACGATCAAATTCTTGATGAAATAAAGCAGCTTAAGGTAGCCTGCGGTGAAAAGATACTCAAGGTTATCATTGAAACCTGCCTGCTTACCGAAGAAGAGAAAATCAAAATGTGCGATATTGTTACCAGATCCGGCGCAGACTTTATCAAGACCTCTACCGGATTTTCAACCGCCGGAGCAACCTTTGAGGATGTTGATATATTCGCAAAGCATGTGGGTAAAGAGGTTAAAATAAAGGCTGCCGGTGGAATTTCGTCCTTTGAGGATGCTGAGAAGTTTATCGAACTGGGTGCCTCCAGACTCGGAACCAGCAGAATTGTTAAGCTTGCTAAAAATCAACAGGGTACAGGTTACTAATTCAAGCTAAAAGAAGTAAGTCATAATTAATGAAACATTTTAATAAATATAAATAAACTTTAGCGAAACTTAAAATTAAGCAAACTTAATTAATGTGATGTAGTCACTCATTCGATGAGCAACTGTATGAGAGTCGTAACGTACTTCTTCCAAGCGCTGCATTTTGCAGCGCTTTGCGGAACAGCGTGTTGCGAATGAATGAGTTATTGCATCACATGTTTAAGAACATTATTGTGCAAATTTATGAAGGGTACACTGTAGGTGACCTTTTGACACTCTAATCCTAAAATAATTCTTTTCAGGGAGGTTTTGTTTATGAATCAGCAAAATAATGGATTACAGGAAAATGAACAAAAGAATAGCCTAATTCCCCGGGAAAGAGGGGAGTTGATGACGAAAGAAGGAATAGTCAGCCACTCAGTAGCAAAAAACCTGATCAGAGATGCGATCGAGGGAATGAAGCAGTCGTATTCCCCTTATTCTCATCTACAGGTGGGTGCAGCACTCCTAACGAAACATAAGAAGGTATATAAGGGCTGTAATATAGAAAATGCTGCATATGGTCCTACGAACTGTGCGGAACGAACAGCATTTTTTAAAGCACTTAGTGAAGGTGAAAGAGAGTTTTCCGCTATCGCAATTGTAGGAGGTAAAAACGGTCTGATTACCGATTATTGCCCGCCCTGTGGCGTTTGCCGACAGGTAATCCGCGAGTTTGTGGACCCTAAGAACTTTCTTGTGATACTGGCAAGATCGGAAGAGGATTATGTTGTATTTCTTCTGGAGGAATTGCTTCCTTTAAGCTTTGGGCCAGAAAATATATAGTAAAGAGGTAATATCATGATCTATACGGTAACATTTAACCCTTCCTTGGATTATGTGGTACGGGTTACTGAATTTGAGCTTGGTAATTTACATAGAGCGCATTCGGAGGACCTGTTCGTTGGGGGGAAGGGTATTAATGTATCGACCGTACTCCATAGGCTTGGAGTTGAAAGTGTTGCACTAGGTTTTACTGCCGGATTTACAGGAAACGAAATCATCCGCCGGTTGAACGATATGGCGATAAACTCTGATTTTATAGTACTGGAGCATGGAATATCCCGGATCAATATGAAATTAAAGACAGGCGATAATTTAGAAACCGAAATTAATGGTCAGGGACCGGACATCAGTCAGATTGAACTGGAGTATTTTTTTGACAGGTTATGTAACCTGCAAAGAGGAGATTTTCTCGTGTTGTCTGGAAGTGTACCCAAGAGCCTGTCAAATGCAGAGCTGATATACAGTGAAATCTGCACAAGAGTTGAACAAAAAGGTATCAGACTGATTATTGATGCGGAAGGTGATTTATTACGTAATACATTAATAAATAAGCCATTTTTAATTAAGCCTAATCTAGCGGAATTAGAGAAGCTATTCGGACAAGTGCTTACCAGTGAGCAGGAGATCATATACTGTGCAAGAAAGCTTCAGAAGGAGGGTGCGATCAATGTAATGATCTCACTGGCCGGTGATGGAGCAATTTTAGTGGACGAGCATGGAATACATCATAAGCAGCCGGCTCCGAAAGGTAAGGTTGTTAATTCTGTAGGAGCAGGAGATTCCATGATAGCTGGTTTTTTGGCGTATCTGGCTAAGCTTAACCCGGAGGGTGAAGTATATTTCCAATCAGAGGATTATAAAAATGCCCTAATAGCAGGAGTGGCAGCCGGTAGTGCAGGGGCATTTTCAGCCGGGTTACCGGATAAATTCATGATAGATCAGGTTTATCAAGATATAACAGCGAATTTACAGAAGCTTTTATCTTAAAACGAAGCAGAACTTGAAGACCAATCTAGACTATATTTATCGCTATAACGCAAGCAGTTATTATACAATGAATAATTAGTATTAGATATTATTATGAATAAACATGCATTATCTTGGTATTTTTACTTCCATATAATATTCTTATATGTTATACTATACGATAAATGTTAGATACAGTAATTAAACCGGAAAGGAAATGAAAAAATGTATTCATTTGAAGATGTAAAAGCATTCGATCCTGAGTTAGCAGAAGCAATGTCTCTGGAGATAGGCAGACAGAATGACCATATTGAGTTGATTGCTTCCGAAAACTTTGTTAGTAAAGCAGTAATGGCGGCTATGGGCAGTCAGTTAACCAACAAATACGCCGAAGGATATCCCGGAAAGAGATATTATGGAGGCTGCGAATATGTAGATCTCGCTGAGAACCTTGCAATTGATAGAGCAAAACAATTATTTGGCTGCACCTATGCTAATGTTCAGCCGCATTCCGGAGCACAGGCTAATATGGCTGTATTTTTCGCGTTATTAAAACCGGGTGATACTGTGCTTGGTATGAACCTTGCCCATGGTGGACATTTAACACATGGAAGCCCTGTAAATATGAGCGGAAGCTACTTTAACATTGTTCCGTACGGAGTGAATGATCAGGGTTTTATTGATTATGATAATTTGAGAATGATTGCAAAGGAAAGCAAGCCGAAGCTTATCATAGCCGGTGCGAGTGCCTATGCAAGGAAAATAGATTTTAAGATCTTCAGAGAAATTGCAGATGAAGTTGGAGCATTTTTGATGGTAGATATGGCACACATTGCTGGATTAGTAGCAGCCGGTTACCATGAAAGCCCGATTCCTTATGCTCATGTAACTACCACCACCACGCATAAAACCCTCAGAGGACCTAGAGGTGGTATGATCCTATCCAGTGCTGAGTTTGCAGAGGAATATAAATTAAATAAAGCTGTTTTCCCCGGTATACAGGGTGGACCATTGATGCATGTGATTGCAGCAAAAGCAGTCTGCTTTAAAGAAGCCTTAGATCCCGACTTTAAGGATTATGCAAGAAGAATTGTAGAGAATGCTCAGGCGCTTGCAGATGGTTTAATGAAGAGAGGCTTCAATCTCGTATCCGGAGGTACTGATAATCACTTAATGCTAGTAGACCTTCAGAATATGGGCGTAACCGGTAAAGATACCGAGAAGCTCTTAGATGCAGCGAATATCACCTGTAATAAGAACTCTGTTCCGAATGACCCTGCTTCACCGTTTGTTACCAGCGGTATCCGTCTTGGAACGGCAGCAGTGACCACCAGAGGAATGAATACAGCAGATATGGATGTTATCGCGGAAGCAATTTACCTTCTTGTTAAGGATGTTGATGCTAATAAAGAAAAGGCCATGGCAATGGTAAAAACTTTAACGGAGAAATATCCATTATACTAAGACTGATTGATTTGTTAAGACTGATTATGAACTCTGTAATATTAGGGGTTTTTAGTCAGTCTTTTTAAGTGATATGAGGATATATTAAAAACGGTAAAGTGTTAAAAGATGATAAATATTACTTATAATGTATCATATAGCACATTGCAGAGGGCGGGGTTAACTGGTAAAATCTAATAAAGTATTATGATGGAGTGAAATACAAAATGATTACGATATTACTCATAATTGTCTATATAGCATTTATCAGTCTGGGACTTCCGGATTCAATGTTAGGAGCAGCATGGCCGACGATACAGCAGGATTTATCTTTACCGGTTGAAGGTGCCGGACTCATTTCTTTCATTATAGCCGGAGGAACGATTGTATCCAGCCTATTAAGCGGTAAGCTGATTAAAAAATTAGGAACCGGAAAACTCACATTGATCAGTGTATTTATGACTGCATTACCTCTACTGGGCTATTCCCTTAGTCATAATTATATCAGCCTATGCTTGCTTGGGATACCATTAGGTCTTGGCGCAGGGGCGGTTGATGCAGCATTAAATAACTTTATTGCTATGCATTTTTCAGCCAGGCATATGAACTGGCTTCATTGTTTCTGGGGAGTTGGTGCAACTACGGGGCCGATTATTATGTCTTTAGCTATATCACGTAGTGGTAAGTGGCAGAATGGGTACCTGATCGTAGCTATCATTCAAATTGTATTAGTTATTACTTTACTGCTATCACTGCCAATCTGGAATAAGTTTAAGGACGATCAGATAGAAGAGCAGGTTAAAATAGAGGAAAAGAATATCCCTATTATGCAATTACCGGGTGTTTTACCGGCAATGGTGAGTTTCTTCTGCTACTGTGCGCTGGAGGCCGCAGCAGGTCTGTGGGGAGCAAGCTATCTTGTACGGGCGAAAGGAATTCAGGAGGCGGTGGCTGCTGGTTGGGTTTCGATGTTTTATCTTGGAATAACCATAGGAAGATTTATTAATGGACTATTTACCGTAAGATTTAGCAATGCCGTACTAGTACGCGCAGGTCAGGTTATCATAGGATTGGGAGCTCTGGTATTAATGATTTTCACTCAGTATTATGCTAATCTATTCGGCTTAGTACTGATTGGTTTAGGATGTGCTCCAATTTATCCATCCATGCTCCATGAGACTCCGGTACGTTTTGGTAAGAATAATTCAGTCAGACTGATGGGTATACAGATGGCATTTGCCTATATCGGGACGACTCTGATCCCACCTTTACTTGGCTATATCATGGGTAAGACAGGAATGGAGCTTTATCCGATATTTATTCTAATATTGTTGGTTATAATGATACTTGGCAGCGAGAGAGTAAACAAAATTGTGAAAAGGAGAGGTTAGGATATCCTGACTTTAACTCTATAGGGCAACATCAGCGACGGCAGATGTACCGGTGGTGTCCGTCCTGCTTTGTGGCTGAAGCTGTAATGTGTTTGAAGCATAGCAAATATGCTCTAATGGTTTTTTGTTTATTGAGCTTATCTATCTTGCAAAAGTTATGTATCATCGTTATGAGTAGTAGCTTTACGCTATAGGGGTTACATAAAATATATTTTAAATATGACATGTAGTTGTCTAATTAATCATGCTATAATGATGAAAAATTATGTAGGAGGAGTAAAGATGAGCAGGTACGAAGAAGGAATAAAATTAATTGAAGAAAGATGTGGCAACGGAAAAGATAATATTATCTCTCTCTCGACCATTGCAATGGAACCAAATGCTGACGGACAACCCCGTCCTTATGTCCGTGATGTGGATGCTTATTATGAAGACGGCGTGTTTTATGTTACTTCTTGGGCAGAATCAACGAAAATTCAGCAGATAGCTCAAAACAAAGAGGTAGCATTTTCAGTTTACTGCGAGTGGTTTTCCGGAAATGGAATTGGCGAAAATCTTGGATGGGTTTTAGACCCAAAAAACGCTGAGCTAAGGATAAAGCTTCGTGAGGCATTTGCTAAATGGTACGACATCGCAAACAACGAACAGAATGAAAACTGCGTTATTTTGGCGATCCGCATCACAAGAGGCACAGTAATAAAAGATCACGGTGCAGAGCGTTATAATATAGACTTTGTGAATAAGATTGAGACTGAAGAAGGAAAAATTAGGTAATGGATTAAGCCATATCTAATATGTATTTTCTTAAAAATATGCTATTCATAATACGGCTATATGATTTTTCAAAAATCATATAGCCGTAAGTCAACAATCTGAGAGGTTAGGATTTCCTAACCTCCGATTTCTTCATTCATCATTCTTTCAAGTCTTATAGTACTAGGCTTTTCTCCTCCACATACTTCAAGATATCCTTTCGTAAGATCCTCAACCGTACTTTCCAGTTCTTTGAAGAAAGTATTCATGGCAAATTCTCTTTTGTTGTCTGTTTCTTCCTCGCCAAATACGATATTTACATATCCTTCAATCATTTGATCCATACCCCATAGTTTAAGGTGTATTAATTCATGGATAACAACTTCCTCCAGATTAGCTTCAGCGATATTATTATTAATCATAACGACAGCCATCTTATTACTTTCATCAATTTTAATATCACCAGATTTTCTCCAATCAACCTCTACAATTTTAGAGAGGATATCCCAATCCCTTAATCTTAAGATACCTTGCCATTTTGAGATCAATTCATTTAACAGAATGTTATTGACTGACATACTTCCTCCTGAATCCTTATTATTTACTTTCTAATATTTTACCATAATAATGTAAAAATTTCACAGAAAGTTTTTAAGTAATAATGAATGCTATCATTTATATGTAATGATATAAAGGTAATAATATAACTTCATCATAGCATGTAGTACCTTTTCTTGGAACATTGCTGTGACAGTTTGGTAAAATTCTAAAAAAATAGTGAATTTATAGAGAATTATATGGTAAAGTAATAATGGACAACCACAATATGGAAGAGGGCTTAATGTATGTATAAAATTCTAATTGTAGACGACGAACCGGATATCTTGCTGCTTCTCAAGGACTATTTTGAGATGCAGGGTTATTTTGTAATGCAGGGCAGGAACGGCTATGAAGCGGTGGACAAGGCTGCTTCAGGTCCGGATATCATTTTACTGGATATTAATATGCCGGAGTTTGATGGGCTTGAGGTGTGTAAACGGATACGTTCTTATGTGGCATGTCCGATCCTGTTCTTAACAGCTAAAATTACGGAACAGGATAAGATAAATGGTTTAATGATCGGTGGGGACGATTATATTATGAAGCCCTTCAGTATCGATGAACTGGGGGCAAGAGTGATTGCTCATCTGCGAAGAGAAGGAAGAAGTCAGATAAAAGAAGCAGTCAAGTTTATCGGAGAATTGACACTGAATTTTAAGGAACGATGTATTTATTATAAAGATGAGACAATCGCATTAACAAAGACAGAATTTGATATTTTGGAATACCTATGCATGAATAAGGGACAGGTATTTAGTAAAGAGCGAATTTATGAAAAGCTTTGGGGATATGACAGTGAAGGTGACAGTAATATCATTACAGAACACATCAGAAGAATTCGGATGAAGATATCTAAATATACAGAAAGGCCGTTCATAGAGACGGTATGGGGAGTTGGGTATAAATGGATTGGATAGATGAAAGGTTTGAAAAGCTAAGAAAAAAACTACATAACCTATCTCTTAGAAAATCTTTAATCGTATATATCATAGTATGCGTTTTATGTGTAGTTCTCTTGTCGGTAATTACCTTTTCTCTCTGTGATCAATGGGACAGACTTATTTGGTCGAAGTATTTTAATATTGAATTACAGGGTTATGAATCTAATATTGTGTATTATGAGGACTTGACGAAATTAACGAAAATGGAGCGGTTATCTGCAAGTATAATCGATTTTCTACAAACTTGGAGTACCTTTATATATTCTACAATTGGAATCATTACCGCAACCGGTTTGTTTTACAATAAAAAACTTAAAGAGCCTCTTGCACTACTGAAGGAAGCGACCCAAAAGCTGGCTAATAACGATTTAGATGCTGATTTATTCTATGACAATAAAGATGAAATGGGGGAATTATGCAATTCCTTCGATGACATGCGCAAGCAGCTGATCATGAATTATCAGAAAACATGGGATATGATGGAGGAACAAAAGCGTCTGAATGCTGCCTTTGCTCATGATCTGCGTACCCCCTTGACGGTACTTCGTGGATATACGGATTTTTTGAACCGATATATCCCGGAGGGAAAAATTAAGGAAGAAAAACTTTTATCAACCTTGACCCTAATGTCAAATCAAATACAGCGTTTAGAAAGCTATGGCAATACCATGAAGGAAATCAGCAGCTTAGAAGAAATTCCGGTTCAAAAAACCATGATTACGGAAGCAGAACTAATTACGAATTTGAAGGAAGTTATTAGTATTTTGAAGAAGGATAAGGAAATTTCAATTGTGTTATCCTCAGATATCACTAAGGACATGCAATTTTTAATTGATTTTCACCTGGTAATGGAAGTGTTTGAAAATCTTCTATCAAATGCTCTACGCTATGCAAAGTCAATGATTGAAGTAAATCTATCCTATACCGAAGAAGGTCGACATATTATATTGTCTGTTGCTGATGACGGTAAGGGCTTTAGCGCGAAGGATTTAAGTATGGCAACGAAGCCGTATTATTCAGATAAATCAGAGAATTCCTACTTTCACTTTGGAATTGGTTTATATATCTGTAAAATTCTATGTCAGAAACACGGCGGATGGATTTCTCTAGCAAATCAAGCGAATAAAGGGGCAATTATTACAGCGATTTTTGATATCGGATAAAATCTTACTAAATACCTTACAGCTTTTTATTAAAAATTCATCATTATATTAATGCTGTCAGAAATGATTTGAAAAGCATTCAGTCACTGAAAGATTAATTATAAATAGTATTGAAATATATCTTGAACATTTGCAGCTCTTACTATGATTTTTGGATCTTTCAAAATTCTTATCACATCATTAATAAATTAATACAAACGTAGATAAAATGTAGATATTTATACCCTATTCTATATTTAGATGAAGTGAGATACAGATTGCTGTGAATTTTGCACGGGCTGATTAGAGTGACTTCATCAGATAATTAGAGTAATGATAAGAAAGGAAGTTGCTATGTCTACAGAAATTATAATCCAAGATTTAAGTCAGTTTTATGGAAAAAAACAAGCATTAAAGAAGGTGGATCTGACCATAAACAAGGGGATGTTCGGATTACTGGGCAGAAACGGAGCCGGTAAAACAACCTTGATGAAGGTGTTGGTTACCCTGCTACCTGTATCGGAGGGTAACATAACAGTGTGTGGTATCCCCATCTCAAAGGAAGCTCAGATACGTAAAATAACCGGATATCTACCGCAGGAATTCTCAATGTATGCAAATATGACGGTTTATGAAGCGCTGGATTACCTTGGGGTATTATCGGGCTTAACTAAGACGGAAAGAAAAGATAAAATACCTGATTTACTTTTAAAGGTTAATCTTCAGAGTAAACAAAGAACCAAAGTAAAAGCATTATCAGGGGGTATGAAACGGCGTTTAGGAATTGCCCAGGCTATTTTGCATAATCCTAAGGTGCTGATTGTTGATGAACCGACTGCGGGGCTTGACCCGGAGGAAAGAGTGCGCTTTCGTAACCTTCTAAGTGAGGTGGCTGAGGATAGAATTGTTATATTATCCACTCATATTGTTGGAGATATAGAAGCTACCTGTGAACATATTGCAGTATTAGATGAGGGAGAAATTATCTATCAGGGCACTGTGTCTGATTTAATCAACGAAGCAAATGGAAAAATTTATACGGCTGATATCAGTAAATCGGAGCTATCAAGGATTAAGGAACAGTATCCGGTTATCAGCATGGTTACCTTAGGGAATCGCGTTACGGTACGTTTTATCTCTGAGAATAAGCCGCTGGATCATGCGATACCCTGTGAGGTAAATGTTGAGGATGCTTACATGTATCTGATGCAGGAAAAGAGAGGTGAATTTTAATGTTTATCAGACTTTTTTTAAAGGAATGTAAGCAGATATTAAGTGGTATGACTTATTATATTGTAGTGATATGTATCGTTTTTTTCTATATCACTCAACTTGGGAATTTTAATATCCTACAAAAACCGTTACCCGGTAAGCCTGAATACGGGACCATGTATAGCAAGGACGAAGCAGTGATCATGGATGAAACCATCAAGCTTCTGTTTCAGGAATATGTATATAATAATTATGCAACCTATCCGATTGGATTTTATAAAAGTGTTGTATTGAACGAGAAAAAGAAAGACCAAATGGCTGAAATATTGATGGAGGTAGCAGGGTTTACGAAAGCAGAACTTAATCAAGCAGTTGAAAAACATTCTAGTAATATGACAGCTTATGATAAATCAACATTAGGAGATATTAAAGCCACACCGGATTTAACCTATGAGCGGTTTTTGGAATTAATGAGAAAGGCAGATAAGCTCCTAGGCGGAGGTTCCAGCTATAACGATTCATCTCTTACTACGAATGCAAGGGTACCAATGTCGTATGAGGATGCGCTAAAGGAATATAACAATATAATGGAGAAGGATCATTTGACGGGAGCTTATGCAAGACTGTTTAGTGATTATATTGGTATAGTACTTGCAATATTGCCAATATTTATTGCCGTAACCAGAGGACTTCGAGACAAACGTGCAAAAGCTAAGGAGATTATTTATTCAAGACAGGTATCCTCAAGTTATATCATTTTAACCAGATATCTTGCTCTTCTTACAATGGTGCTCCTGCCTGTAATCATAATCGCTGCCATACCTGCAACGCAGTGCATATATTATGGTATAACGGAGGGGATTTCGGTAGATTATTTTGGCTTTGCAAAATATATCTTTGGGTGGCTGTTACCGACTCTAATGATAGTAACATCTTTAGGCATATTTTTTACAGAGTTGACAGATAGCGCAATCGCGATTATTTTACAGGGGTTATGGTGGTTTATCAGTATATTTTCAGGTGTTGTGAGTATTAGAGGAGGTTACGGTTGGAACTTGGTACCACGTCACAACGAGTTGGGTAATTACGAGGTCTTCCATGAGAATTTTGGAATTTTGGCAGCTAACCGTATTACGTATTCGGTGGCAGCAATCTTGTTAATAGCAGCATCCATATGGGTGTATGAAATGAAACGAAAGGGGAAGTTAAATATCCATGGAACGATATCTCCAAATCGGAAAAGTAAATCTGAGGTTTAATTTATTACCCCATTTAATCATATCCTTAGCTTTCCTATGTATATCTCCTTTTTTAATGGGGGTAGAGAATTTAGATGGGTCCGGCTCAGCCAAAGTATTGGAAATGTACGTAGCATTAATTGGTATCATTCTTATGACTCCGGTATTTCTTCCGGAACAAGACAAGGATACAAGGGATCTGGTAGAGGCAAAATATACTTCACCGGTTTTGGTATTAATGCTACGGATATTAGAAGCATTTACATGTGTATTAATACTGGTTGGCGTATATGTTTTCATATTACAGTACAATAATTGTGTGTTTCCTACATTTTATTTTTACTGGGGCACGGTTGCAGAGGCTGTCTTTCTAGGGGGAATGGGGCTATGTGCTTATTGCATCTTTGATCAGATAGCAATTGGATATCTGTTTCCATTGATGTATTATATTCTGGCGGTCGGAGCCGGTAAGAAATTGTTGAAGGATTTTTATCTGTTTTCCATGATATACGGTGGGTATCAGGAAAAGCTAAGGTTAGCTTTACTGGGGATTATTTTTATTATCCTTGGAGTCTTGTATCCGTATATCAATAAACGAGTAGTATCTAAGATGTTTCGACATGCTGTTCGTTAGACTTCATAGCACGGTATTAATAGAGATAGATTATATAAAGAGGACTTCAGGGAGTGTACAGGAGTTGTAGTAATTCGCTTACGCTCCCTGCACTCGTCCAAGCATGCTTAAAGAGTCTGCCAAGGCAGACTCTTTATCGATGTAGATTGTATTAATTTAATACTATTCTTTATCAAAAAAGCCTTCTTCCAGCATCTTCTGGAAGCATCTCGTACCAAATATAATTCCCACAATTAATATACCGGTTAAGCAGGAATACTTTACGATTTTTGGTACATCCACATTCACATTGACAATAACATTAGCACCGTTATCATTCTCTTTTGAAGAACAGCAATTTTTGTGTGACATAAGCATAGCCTCACTTTCATATTTTATTTCGAAAAAAATTCATTTCCTTAATAACCTAACTCTTCTCCCACTAGTATTACTTTGATACGTCCGGGGATTCTTGACTTTCTTGTTATTACTATTTCACAGCAGAGGCAGTCATCCACAAGACAGTTGGCACATTTACCGATTTCGGCACAGGGGGTTTTAACACCAAGTCGTACAGCATTCGGTGGGGCAGCCATATTACGGACACGTTCCATACCCGTTGTTACATCTGTTACTATTTTATTCATACCGGCGATTATAATTACATTTTTCGGACCGGTGATCAGACAGGCAACACGGTTGCCAAGCCCATCGATATTCACCAGCTGACCGTCCATGGTTATAGCGTTCGAGCTCATAAAATAATAGTCAGCGGTTACAATCTTGCTATACATAATTGATTTTTCCTCCGGAGTCTGAGGAATGCTTCGGTCATAAATTATGTAATCGGAGGATTGCAATTCCTCCAATAAACCAATTTCTCTCAGCGTTTCAGAGCCTCCCCAGGAGATGGAACATCCGGGGGTTAAGAAGCGTTTTGCTGTAAGTAGGGCTTCTTCAGAATTCTCACAATAATATCCTTCAATTCCTCGTTTATTGAATTTCTCAATGATGGTGTCAGCCAGATTCTCATAGTACACTTTTTTGGGTGTCATACTATTCCTCCTTAAATAATACGGGAAAAAGCTCGAAATGAATTTCCTATGGAATTCATTTCGGGGTTCTTCTTAAGTGTGAAGATGTTATTCCTTCACACTTTCCTCCCTTACATTCTATCAAATTTTTTGACAAAACAGATACCTATTCCTCCCGGACCGGTATAGGTTCCGATGGTAACCCCAATCTGAAATACCGGATAGGTGATGCTTCGATCAATGAATGCTTCGACCTGTTTTTGCAGAGCAAGAGCATCCTCCATCGTGGTTGCATTTGCAATACCAAAATCATAATCCTTCGGGTTTTCACCGGTTTCTTGAAAATATTCTTCTACCATGGAATAAATTTTTTCTAAGGATTTCTTACGGCCTCTGACATTAGAGTAGGGAACCAGTTCGGCTTCCTTAAGTTGAATCAGTGGCTTTAAGTCCAGCATATTTCCGGCAAGAGAAGCAACTTTACCGATACGTCTTCCCTTGGCTAGATAATCAAGATTGTCAACGGTAAACATAATTCTGGCAGTTGACTTTAACTTATGGATGGTTTGCACCATTTGCTCCAAAGAAAAGCCGGCGGACTTCATATAAGCCATCTGAAGTAGCAGGATGCCTTGTCCAGCGGTTGCCTGTATACTATCGATGATATGGATATTTGCTTCCGGATATTGTTCTTCCAAAATGTGCTTTGCATTGACTGCCGATTGATAAGAACCACTAAATTTCTGTGTTAGGCACAAGCAGACAATATCAAAGTTATTTTTTATTGCCTGTTTAAATGAATTCATATAATCCTGAACAGACGGAAGAGAGGTAGTTGAATATACATTTTTCGAAGATAGTATTTCATAAAAGGCCTCATTCGTAATATCTACATTTTCTTTATAATAAATATCCTGATCAAAGCTGACATAGAACGGAATTAACTTAATATCATGTTCTTTCAACAAACTTTCCGGTAGATCACACGATGAATCACTGAATATTTGATATGCCTTCATGACATTCCTCCAATACGGGTTGGGGTGATATAGATAGTATTAATAACTACATCTATTGTATACGATTGGATTCAAATATTCAAGCGAAAATCGAGAATGAGAAATGTGCGATAAGCAGCTCGAGAACTAAAGTTCTTTGCACAGAACCCATACCTTAGTCAAAAGCAAGGAAGAAATGCAAAATATTTACATTATATGGTTGGCTTTCACACCTAAGATGGGGTATAATGTGATTATCATGATAAATATGCTAATTAAAGCGTATATTTACTGAAGTTAGCGAGACAATATTGTCGGAGTGACACGGATTGCCGCTCTATTTTTATAATGTAAATCAACAATTGGATTGGAGGTTTATTATGAGAAGAATGAACAAAGTTATAGTTTTGTTATTCATTGGAGCTCTGATTTTCATGATGAGTGGATGTAAATTCCAAGATTATGCGAGTACCGGTGATAATCCTTCGGTTCCTATCCAGTCAGAGGATCAATTTGATCATAATAAGAATGAATTAAAATTCGAGTTTGCTGTTTTATCTGAGCAAAGTACACAGGATGGTCTTGAGATAACGGAGGATTGTGTATATTATAGCTGGCTGGATTTTGTTACTCCGGAGCAGCTGGAGATAGTCCGCAACTATCTGGAGATGCCAGAAGGAACCTTCAATGACAATACTCTTGTATCCTATGCTTATACGATGGATAGGGAATTACTGAGACGATTGGATGCCATACCGATGGAAGATATGCCTGAAGATGCGGATAGAATCATTGTCAGGATGTATGAGGGATATTGGCTTATGAATTTGGAAGTTCGCAAAAATGCAGCTTTAGAGTTGGGAATTGATGAACCGGACTATACGGTTGCTGAATTTGGCAGAGCGATTACAGATTGGCGTTGATAAAAAGAATCTACCGGTGAATATGCATATGCTGGTAAAGTACCATATAAAGCGCGACAGTCCGCTGGAAGTAAAATTCCAGCGGACTGTCGCGCTTTAGCGGAGGGTGGCTGGGGAAGGTAAAACTAAAAAATGACACCTTCTAAAAAATCACTCGCTTTTAGATGGATAAGCAGCTCGAGAACTAAAGCTCTTTTTATTGCGCGATAAGCAGCTCGAGAACTAAAGCTCATAGTATTACGCGATAAGCAGCTCACAAACTTCGTTTGTTCGCTCGCGTGGCGGCGGGAATGGAGAAGAATGAAAAATTGAAATCAAAATCAGATTTCATTTTTCATTTTTCTCATTCCCTTTGCTTATCGCGCATGGTATAATCTTAGGTAGTAAAGAGAAAGTTGGGGAAATATGTATAGAAGTTTATATATTGCAGAGAAGCCAAGTGTTGCCACGGAATTTGCCAAGGCACTTAAAATAACCGGAAGTAAAAGAGATGGGTACATTGAATCGGAGGATGCAATTGTAACCTGGTGTGTTGGCCATCTGGTTACCATGAGTTATCCTGAGGCATATAATCCTGCCTTGAAAAAATGGAACATGGAAACACTGCCGTTTCTGCCAAAGGAATATAAATATGAGGTTATTCCTAATGTGAAAAAACAATTTCATATTGTAAAAGAACTGCTTACCCGTAAGGATGTTGATACTATCTATGTCTGTACTGACTCCGGTCGGGAGGGAGAATACATATACCGCCTGGTAGATCAGGAGGCTAAGGTTCCTAATACCAAGCAAAAAAAACGAGTATGGATCGATTCTCAGACAGAAGAAGAAATCCTTCGCGGTATAAGAGAAGCAAAACCGTTAGCTGTCTATGACCATTTGTCAGATGCGGCTTATTTGCGTGCTCAGGAGGATTATCTGATGGGTATTAATTTCTCGCGAATTCTTACCCTGAAGTATGGAAATGAGGTTCAAAAGCTTCTTAAGTCTGAAAAGTGGACCGCAATCTCCGTAGGGCGGGTAATGACCTGCGTCCTCGGTATGGTGGTTAGAAGAGAGCGGGAAATCCGCAGCTTTGTTAAGACCCCTTTTTATAGAGTAATGAGTGGTTTGCAGATAGAGGATAAGGAGTTAGCTGCAGAGTTTAGAGCTGTGGAAGGGTCAAAGTATTTTAATTCTCCATTACTGTATAAGGAAAATGGTTTTTCTGAGAAAACCTCTGCGGTTAAATTAATAACAGAGCTTGCAGGCCAGATTCCATTGCTCAATGATGACGGAACCTGGACTGCAAAACAGATACCGGACATATCTGAGCAGCTTATGGCAGAAATCGGTCAGCTGGAGAAGAAGAAGGAGAATAAAAATCCGCCCCTGCTGTATAACCTGGCAGAGCTTCAGAATGATTGCTCCCGTATGTTTAAAATCAGTCCGGATGAAACCCTAAAGATAACGCAGGAGCTTTATGAGAAAAAGCTCGTTACCTATCCCAGAACGGATGCAAGAGTATTGTCCACAGCGGTAGCAAAAGAAATACATAAGAATATCAAAGGGTTACAGGGACTAAATCAGTACAGGGAGTTTGTAAATGAAATCCTGGAAAAGGGCTCTTATAAAAATATTGCTAAGACACGTTATGTCAATGACAGTCAGATAACGGATCACTATGCGATTGTGCCTACTGGTCAGGGATTGAATACCTTGGGTTCACTGTCTCACACAGCAGTCAAGGTTTATGAAACCATTGTAAAACGTTTCTTAAGTATCTTTTATCCTGCCGCTGAGTATCGTAAGGTAGGAATTACTGCTATCCTAAAAGGAGAAAGTTTCTTTGCATCGGTTCGTGTTCTCGAAAAGGAGGGCTATCTGAAGATACTCGGCAGTATTTATGATAAAGCTCCTACAGGAGCTTCAGGCAAGAACACTGCGGAAAATGGCTCCGAGGATAGCGATAATCAGGAAGAGGACAGTGCGGATCAGGCAATGCTGCAGAAGATCATGAGTTTAAAAAAGGGAATGATGGTTCCGGTAAATAATCTTACGATCAAAGAAGGAGAGACAGTTCCACCGAAGAGGTATAACTCAGGAGCATTAATCCTTGCGATGGAGAATGCAGGTCAGTTGATTGAGGATGATGAACTTAGAGCTCAGATCAAAGGAAGTGGAATTGGTACCAGTGCTACCCGTGCGGAGATACTGAATAAATTAGTCAACATATCATATTTGAATCTTAATAAGAAAACTCAGATCATCACTCCGACACTCCTGGGTGAATTGATCTATGATGTTGTAAATGCGTCAATTAAATCCTTATTAAATGCCGAACTCACGGCCAGTTGGGAAAAGGGTCTGACCTATGTATCCGAGGGGCAGATTACCAGGGAGGAATATACGCTCAAACTGGAGGGCTTTGTTGCCAGGATGGTAGAAGGTGTTAAAAAGATGAATAATCAGTCGGCATTATCTGTATATTTTAAGGAATCAGCTGCTTTTTATAAAAAGTAGACAGAAAATTACATTTATATTATAGTGACAAGCCTTACAAATTATGGTAAGATATCCGCTGTAACTGGAATTTAAGAAGCATGAGGTTCCACATCAATAACATCAGAATAAAATAGAAACAAAGGAGGTTTGTTATGTGTGGTATTGTTGGATATATTGGTAAAGAACAGGCTGCGCCCATCCTGCTGGAGGGACTTTCAAAGCTGGAATACAGAGGATATGACTCTGCAGGACTAGCGATACATGATGGAGGTAAGGTATCCATAGCAAAATGCAAGGGAAGATTAGTGGCTTTAAGTGAGTTAACAAAAGGAGGAGACACCTTACAGGGGACGCTTGGAATTGGGCATACCAGATGGGCAACTCATGGGGCCCCCTCGGACACGAACTCGCACCCACATTTTAACTCGAATGAGTCGATTGCAGTTGTACATAACGGAATCATAGAGAACTATTTGAAGATAAAGAAACGTTTAGTCGACAAAGGGTATCAATTCCAAAGTCAGACGGATACCGAAGTAGTCGTTCAGTTGTTAGACCACTACTATCAAGGAGATGCTCTGGCAACAATTGCTAAGGTTATGACGAAGCTTGAGGGTTCTTATGCACTGGGAATTGTATTCAAGGACCGGCCGGAGGAATTATTTGCTGTTCGTAAAGACAGTCCACTCATTGTCGGAATTTCAGAGAGCGGAAAGTTCATAGCCTCCGATGTACCGGCAATCCTTAAGTATACCAGAGATGTTTATTATATTGATAACAATGAAATTGTTCAGATGTCACGGGATATGGTTAACTTCTATAATTCTGATCTGGAACCTATCGGAAAAGACATGACGACAGTAAAATGGGATATCTCGGCAGCGGAAAAGGGTGGCTATGAGCATTTTATGTTAAAAGAAATCCATGAGCAGCCAAAAGCAGTTCGGGATACCATCAACCCAAGAATTCGTGACAATGATATCGTGATCGATGAATTAAACATGAAAGACGAGGATATCAAAAATCTTAAGAAGATTTATATTGTTGCCTGTGGTTCGGCATATCATACCGGTATGACAGGGAAATATATCATCGAGGATTTGGCAAGAATCCCGGTAGAGGTAGATCTGGCATCTGAATTCAGATATCGCAGACCTATCCTGGAAGAAGGTACATTAACGATCATCATCAGCCAATCCGGTGAGACTGCTGATTCCCTGGCAGCCCTTCGGGAGGCAAAAAAGCAGGGAGTAAAGGTTCTTGGCATAATAAATGTTGTTGGCAGTTCGATTGCAAGAGAAGCGGATAATGTTATGTATACCTGGGCAGGCCCTGAGATAGCAGTGGCAACAACAAAGGCTTATTCAACACAGCTAGTAGCACTTTATCTGTTAGCAATGCGTTTTGCTAAGGTTCGTGGAGTCTTAAGCACTGAAGAATTTAATCAATTACTTCATAGTATATGTAAATTACCGGATCAAATCCAAAGCATATTAGATAACAATGTGTCACAGATCCAATATATTGCATCCAAGTTTGTTGCAGTCAAGGATAGTTTCTTTATAGGAAGAGGCATGGACTATACGACTGCCCTGGAAGGCTCATTAAAGCTCAAAGAGATATCCTATATCCATTCAGAGGCATACCCGGCAGGAGAACTAAAGCATGGTCCAATTGCCCTGATCGAGGATGGAACACTAGTGACAGCGATTTTAACGCAGGAGGAATTATACAAGAAAACAATAAGTAATATCGTTGAGGTTCAATCCAGAGGGGCATTTGTTTTAGGTATAACAAACGAAGGAAATGAAGAGGTAGAGAGAGTATCGGATTTAGCGATCTATATCCCGGTTACTGATAAGCATTTTACTACTTCTCTTGCAGTAATTCCCTTGCAGCTTTTATCCTATTATGTATCCATAGGAAAGGGACTTGATCTGGATAAGCCAAGAAATTTGGCGAAGTCCGTTACGGTGGAGTAAGTCACAGAATATTAGCAGTAGTCGGAGGAAAACGAATGTCTGAATTTTTATATAGTAAATCACTATTTGATACGAAAGAAACAATAGCGGCAAGTATTTTTGAAGGTTGTACGTATCCCTGGGAGGCTTTAAGTAAAATAAAAGATGTTATTCTTAACATCGGATCAACACTCTCATCTGAGGAGTATAATAAAATCGGTGAGGATATCTGGATACACAAATCGGCAAAGGTTGCACCAACAGCGTCTATCAGCGGACCTGCAATTATATGCAAGGATGCAGAAATCAGACATTGCGCATTTATCAGGGGAAGTGCTATTGTTGGGGAAGGTGCGGTAGTAGGTAATTCTACAGAACTAAAAAATGTAATTTTGTTTAATAAGGTTCAGGTTCCCCATTATAATTATGTTGGTGACTCGATTCTAGGATATAAGGCGCATATGGGTGCCGGTTCCATTACCTCAAATGTGAAATCAGATAAATCGTTGGTGATTGTACATGCAGGAGAATTGAAAATAGATACCGGTCTTAAGAAATTCGGAGCAATCTTGGGTGATCATGTAGAGGTTGGCTGTAATAGTGTATTGAACCCCGGAACAGTGATTGGAAGGAATGCCAATGTATATCCTTTATCCATGGTTAGGGGCTATGTTCCGGAAGCAAGTATCTATAAAAAAGCCGGAGAAGTTGTGGCAAAGTTCTAAAAAACATATCAGAATGCATTGACATAATGAAAAGCAGATCGGAATCGGCAGAGCTGAATATCTGATCTGCTTTTTTATTACATAGGAAAGTTCTCTGAACTTACCTATGTAATAAAAAAGCACTCCGTGCAGGATGCGCACTCACGCGTAAGGAAATTATCACTTCGAGAACGCGTTCGGCGCGGAGAGTCTGCTTTACAGACTCTTTTTTTATTTGGTTCTCAATTATAATCAACAATATCATCATGTTTGTTTTGACATGTTATTAGTTCTTATCTATATTTTCCTGTGGTAATTGAATGTCAAATGATATTTATCTAATCTAACTATATAGTTAGTAACAAATTTTAAAAAACTATGGACTTATCTAAGTTTTTATGCGAAAATATGTTAAGTAAATAACAAGGAAATTGTTATTTCGTGCATACATTTGATTTGATTCCCAAATCAGATTGTAATAAATCATTCCGATTAGGATATGAAAAGCGACTATGTATATTGAAAGGAGTTTCAAAACATGATCTATTCACATGAAGTTCAAATGATGTGTCCGGTTACTCAGGGTGTTCATCATGGAGCAGCACCAATTCCGGAAGAAGCAAAATGGGTAAAGGCAAGAGAAGTCAAAGATATCTCCGGTTTAACTCATGGCGTAGGCTGGTGTGCACCTCAGCAGGGTACCTGTAAATTAACTCTTAACGTAAAGGATGGTATTATTCAGGAAGCATTAGTTGAGACAATCGGTTGTTCCGGTATGACTCACTCTGCTGCTATGGCATCCGAAATTCTGCCAGGATTAACAATTTTGGAAGCATTAAACACTGACTTAGTATGTGATGCTATTAATACAGCAATGAGAGAACTTTTCTTACAGATTGTATACGGAAGAACTCAAAGTGCATTCTCCGAGGACGGCCTTCCAATCGGTGCAGGTCTTGAGGATTTAGGAAAAGGTCTCAGAAGCATGGTTGGTACTATGTATGGTACCTTAGCAAAAGGTCCTCGCTATCTTGAGATGACCGATGGTTATGTAACTGGCATTGCTTTGGATGATAATGATGAGATTATCGGTTACCAGTTTGTTAACTTTGGTAAGATGATGGACTTCATCAAAAAAGGTGATGATGCCAATACAGCTTTCGAGAAATCTAAGGGTCAATATGGTCGTGTAGCTGATGCTGTTAAGATCATTGATCCTAGACACGAATAGTAAAGGAGGATACATATAATGGCTTTATTTGAATCATATGATAGAAGAATTAATCAAATCAATGCAGCTTTAAACAGCTATGGCATTGCTTCCATCGAAGAGGCTGAAAAGATTACAAAAGATGCCGGACTTGATGTTTACACTATGGTTAAAGGAATTCAACCTATTTGTTTTGAAAATGCTTGCTGGGCTTACACGGTAGGTGCAGCAATCGCAATTAAAAAAGGCGCGAAGAAAGCTGCTGATGCAGCAGCAGCAATCGGTGAAGGCTTACAATCTTTCTGTATTCCCGGATCAGTTGCTGATCAGAGAAAAGTTGGTTTAGGACATGGTAACCTTGGAAAGATGTTACTGGAAGAAGAGACCGAATGTTTCTGCTTCTTAGCAGGACATGAGTCCTTTGCAGCAGCAGAAGGTGCTATCGGTATTGCACAGTCAGCTAACAAGGTTAGACAAAAGCCTCTAAGAGTTATCTTAAACGGTCTTGGTAAGGATGCAGCACAGATTATTTCCCGTATCAACGGTTTTACACATGTTGAGACAGAGATGGATTATTATACAGGAGAGGTAAAGGAAGTATTCCGCAAATCCTACTCCACAGGTGTTAGAGCAGCAGTAAACTGCTATGGCGCTAATGATGTTACGGAAGGTGTTGCGATCATGCACAAGGAAGGTGTAGACGTTTCCATCACCGGTAACTCCACCAACCCTACCAGATTCCAACATCCGGTAGCAGGTACTTATAAGAAGGAATGCGTTGATCAGGGCAAGAGATATTTCTCCGTTGCTTCCGGTGGTGGAACAGGTAGAACACTTCATCCTGATAACATGGCAGCAGGTCCTGCTTCTTATGGTATGACAGATACCATGGGTAGAATGCACTCCGACGCTCAGTTCGCAGGTTCTTCCTCCGTTCCGGCTCACGTTGAAATGATGGGTCTGATCGGTGCTGGTAACAACCCTATGGTTGGTATGACTGTAGCTGTAGCTGTTTCTATCCAGGAAGCAGCTGAGGCAGGTAAGTTCTAAGAAAATGCTGTGTTTTCAAGGCTTTGGAGAGTTGTGAAAAGTTAACATACGCTATGAATATTAATGAGTAACACACACATAGCACACAAGTAGCACACAGACATAGCACACAAAGAAAATAACCGCCAAACTAATAAAAAAAGGGATGTTCCGTAATGGTTCATCCCTTTTAAAATGCAAACTATTTTACAAGCTGGATGAATGATGAAGAAATGAAGATTCGCGCTGAGTATAGGAACCAAAGGGAAAGAACAAAAGACGATGCCTTCAGCAAAGGATTTGATGATTATAATATTAAGAGTTTACCAGCTCAGGAGGTATCCGTTCGACGTTCTCAATTATACAAGATGAAGAGGCAGCAGTAAAAGAATTCAGGGATAGAGTTGTCAATCACGAAACTGAGCGGTTGGCATCATTTGAAAGAGAAAGAAAATTACAAAAGTAATTAGGATGGATAAGATAAAATGTAAAATTAGAGTATACCCTAGATATCCAATAGAGAAATACTCTTTTTGTGTAAAATACAAATTGATATATTATTTATTTTACAAAATGTAAATAAAGTCTTTTACATTAAATTTACATAACGGTATCATGTAAGTAACCAAATGAGGGAGGTTACTTATATGAGGATTGGATATGTCAAAGTATCAACGGTTGAACAGAATGAGGGAAGACAGCTCGAAGGATTAAAGAAATATGATATTGAAAAATGGTTTACCGAGAAGGTAAGCGGCAAGGATACGAACAGACCGAAGCTACAGGAAATGCTAGAGTTTGCCCGAGAGGGTGACACGATATACATTCAAGACTTCTCCAGGCTTGCGAGATCAACAAAGGATCTATTGGATATTGTAGATCAGTTGACGGCAAAAGGTGTTCACTTAGTCAGCGGTAAGGAAAGCCTAGATACATCAACTTCAACTGGTAAGCTAATGCTGACTATGATCGCTGCTATAAATGAATTTGAAAGAAGTAATTTGTTGGAACGACAGAAAGAAGGGATTGCATTGGCCGTCAAAGAAGGTAAATATAAAGGTCGGAAGGAAGTAAGCATACCTTACTTTGGTAAGCATTATGACAGATATATGCGAAGAGAAGTAAGTAAGGTTGCATTAGCAAAGGAACTAGGGATAACCAGACCGACATTGGATAAATTAATAGCAGAACATGAAAGTAAATAACTATCACAGGCAGCAGGATTATTCTTGTTGCCTATTCTTTTGTTTGGAATATAGCAGTATACTCACGAATAGATAAGCATGTATGAGATTATGACTGTATGAGCATGATATTTGACATCTTAGGTTATTCAATGACTATTGATGGATATTCATCTTTGAGCAATAAAACATCTAGAATGTCAAAATACGAGGTCACATCATCATGACCGGGGTAGGGGTTATATAGCAGAGGGCCCAGGGAGGTGTATTCACCTTCAGAATGCCGCAAAAAACAAACAAGGCATTTTAGGGTAGCAAAAAACTACAACAGAATAGGGACTATCCCAAAGTTTGTGTAAACCTTCAAACTGATATAATATTATTCAGTTTGGAGGTTTTATTTTATGGCTAAAAGAAGAAGGGATGAGTCTCCTGAAAAGCAGGCTCTACGTGAAATGATTGGTGGATATCTTAAAGAGAACCCAGTCAAAGATGGCAAGGACATCAATGCCATGATGAGGGATATGATGTCAGTTATACTTGAAGAAAGCTTAGATGGTGAGATGGACGAAGGCCTCGGGTATTCTAAGTATGACTACCGAAATAAGCAGACCGATGATAGCCGAAACGGATACACCACTAAAACAATGCATACTAGTTATGATGACATGGATCTCGATGTTCCGAGAGATCGTAATGGTGAGTTTGAACCACAGATTGTAAAGAAATATCAGAACACCATCAGTCAGGACATGGAGGAAAAAATCATTTCGATGTATGCAAAAGGTATGACAACCGGTGACATCGAAAGCCATATGCAGGAACTGTATGGGGTAGATATCTCTGATAGTACCATCAGTCGCATAACTGATAAGATACTGTCTACCGTTAAGGAATGGCAGGAACGGCCATTGGAAGAGATTTATGAAGTACTTTGTATGGATGCCATACATTTTCACGATAGAAGTGAAGGACGTATCGTGAAACGGGCTGTATACATAGCTATTGGGATTGACATGACCGGTAGGAAAGACGTTATTGGTATGTATGTAGGGGAAAATGAAAGTGCTAAGTTCTGGCTTTCCCTCATGAATGGTCTCAAAAATCGTGGTGTGAAGGACATACTGATTGCTTGTGTAGACGGGCTCTCGGGATTTCCACAGGCAATTGATGCAGTATTTCCAAAGACCGAAATTCAACAGTGTATCATACACCAGATCCGAAACACTACTAAGTTTGTTTCTTACAAGGATATCAAATTCCTCATGATTGACTTGAAACGAGTATATGCAGCTCCAACGGAAGAAATCGCTCTGAACGAACTTGAGCTTTTTGATAATAAATGGTGTTCCAAATATCCTAAGATAGGCAAGTCCTGGAGGGATAACTGGGTAAATCTTTCAACATACTTCAAATATCCGGAAGCCATACGCAGAGTTATTTACACAACCAATGTCATAGAAGGATTTAGCCGTCAACTTCGAAAGGTAACAAAGAGCAAGTAGCCTTTTAAAAATGCTTTACCTTGCTACAATGGATATCACTAAGAAATGGACTGGACACCGCCAAGATTGGGGCCAGATACACTCACAGCTGGAGATTTACTTTGAAGAACGTCTGTCCTGAAAAATGAATAAGTTAAGGTGTTAAAGCTGCCAAAAGGGAGTTTTACTTGACAACCATAAAATCAGCTTTATAATACAAACAAGGGCAAGAACCAATGAAAAATGGCCTTGCCCTTATGCAACTATTAAAATTTTATATCAGTTTTTTGAGTTTACACAGACTTTGAAACGGTCTCACCGAATATTGATAGTTGGTAGTGGAATGAAGCTAATTTATCACTTTAGCCAATTGCAGGATTATTGGGATTGCTGCAATGATTATATCAATTCCTTTATCTAGGGCTATTGACTTCCAATCAATTTTTTTACCCTGAATCATTAAACTGTATATCTCTTTTGCAAGAATATTCGCTTCTTCTTGTAATTCTTGGCTGTATTCCTCAAGAATAAATAAATCGCTTAGGGTTCTACTTATCCCCGTTAATTGCTGTTTGAGTAATTGTATTAACTCTCTTTGATTTTGTAGATCATCATTTTTCTGTTGAATTTGCTCTTCTAGTTTTTCATTAACCCTCTCGAGGCTTTCAGCTGTTGCTCTTAAGTTAGTTCTATTTTCTTCTTCTCTTTCTTCCTTGAAGCGCCGTTGCTCATCAATTATGTTAATGGTGCTTTGATTAGTATAGTCTATAGAACGCAATTGACTTACTAAATCATCTGTATTAATATTGTGAAAATTTGACATATCTATATTTACTGATTTAGACATAGCTGCATTTAATTTAGCTAAAACATCATTATCCATATAATCCCCCTCTTAAAATCTACTAAGTTAATTATATAGAATTTTATTCCAACTATCAATAAATATTTGTCAATATTCGTCATTTAATCACCGCTCGACATTAATGTCGAACCCTTCAGCTGCTTAAAGTATAATAAAAAGCACCTACTTTATGGTAGATGCTTTAAAATTTCATTTGCCGTAGCTGCTTCGATTTCAGATTTCTCAAATTCTAATTCAGATACAAGATAATTTCTAATATCACTAATATGATGTGGAAAGTAGTTTACTTTACGAAACTCAAATGCTAAAATTTTTCTTAATTTTCTTTCAATTTCGCTAATGTCATATTTATTTTGCATAATTACATGTACGCCATTGGTAGTATATTCATGATCTATATATTTATCAGTTAAAGGAAAACAAGAACTTATTTTATATAAAGAATATTTTGTTGTCTTCGCAATATGATAATAGCAACTTCGTAAATCAGTATCAGAACACGATATACAAAATTCATAATATTTCTTTTGTTTTTCGTTTCTATGGTCTAAGTCGCTAGTAGGAATAGCCCAATACAATCCATCAATCTTATTATCTTTAATACAACAATATGTAGGTCTTTTATTCCCGTCAGTATCTCGAAGTTCTATTCCGATTTTTTTTAAATTAGTAAAGAATTCAGACTTAATTGAATATAATCCATGTTCTACCATGCTTCTCCTTAGTAAAAAGGAGCCCAATTTATAGGCTCCTTCTTCAATCTGTCTATTTAGGAACGCTGAACAGCAGGCGTTTTTCTTCGATTCATCAATTTAAAACACCGATGACAAGTGTATTTCTTCGATTTGCCGTTTAAAGCACAGCCAACAAGTGCATTTTGAGAAATCACTTCGGATTTCTTAACTATATTGTATTCCATTATATACATAATGTCAATAAAGAAGTTCGTTTTATACAACATTTATTTCATTTTAGTAAACAAATGTTGCGTAAACATAAAGAAAAATTTGCTTCGTACATTATATAACATTATATTCTGACATTCCAAGTAATGGAACAGAGCATAACTAGTAATTACAGGATAATAGCTCTGGCTTGTATTTAATTGATCCCGGTAGGGATCTGTAGAGAATTACTCCGGTGGTATTTGGTTAGGGCCGAAGGTAATTTCAAAACAAACAAAGCTTATTTTCCTTGTTATTAAAAATATAGAAAAAGTAAAAGATAAATAATCAGAAGAAGGCATGATCATTCCGCTTGACGGCAATATCTTAAGGCCTATTATTATGCTTATTTTTACATATTGCAATAATTTCCAACAAAGTGGTATAATGAGAGAAAATATACCACCGGGGAGGATGAAGGTTCCTATGAGGAAAACAATTATTCCTTTATTAGTCTTATGCTTCGTGCTAACAGGATGTAGCAGTGACATTGATGTAACTAACACTGATTTCAATAATACTGTTATTAGCCCCGAAATTCCATCACCTATGCTTACTTCTAACCCTTCACCAACACAGATTGAAAATGAATTACCCGATAATGTAGAAGTTTTATATAATTCACTTGTATCGATTTGTGATAGTAATACGTTCTGCTATACAGTTTTAAATAAACCAGAGAATGCAATTTCGGCTTATCAATTTAGCTTTGGCTATTCTGAAAATCCTTCAAGCAATGGAAGTGCTATGTTTAGTATTAAAGAGGATAAAAAATCATTTAGTATAAGCTTTTTAGAATCATCATACGGAAACGTTGCACCTCCCCTCATAATGGATACATTAAAAGCAGCAATTATGTATATCGATAACACTATTAACTCAGATGAAGCAGAAAAATTAATTGTAGACTTATGTAGTTCATATGATGGGTCCAGCTATACCCATATTATTGAAATAAATGGCTATAATCTTCTGTTTGCACCTACATCTTATCATATGGAGTTTCATGCTATATCTGATAATGAAATAATTCCAAGGGGTTTTTCTGTAATAAATTATTCTGAGGCATCGTTAGATCAAATGAAGTCTACATTAAATATAGGTAAAAAGTTTTATCTTGAAGGTATTGTGGTTGATGTTAAAGAACGAGTTATAGCTGGTGCAGCCAGTGATATGAGGTGTGGTTCAATAACCGTATCAACTGAAGAAAATGATGAGTATGAGATTATAGTGCAATACCAGGATTTGCCGGTTGTCATAGAAATAGACGCAAAATATACATTCTATGGCTTTGTTGGGGCTTATACAAAAGGAGAACCTTGCTTATGGGCTGATTATATCATTGAAATACAATAGAATAAATATTAAATAGGGGGATATCCATGAAAAAAATAGTATCATTTTTATTAATTCTAGCACTATGTTTGACAGTAATTCCGGCAACTAGAGCGGACGCTGCGGTTAAATTAAGCAAGACAAAGGCTACTCTTGAAGTTGATGCTACATTACAGCTAAAAATAACGGGTACAGACAGTTCGGTTAAATGGACAAGTTCAAAGGAAACTATTACGACTGTTAGTAAAAAGGGATTGGTAACTGCTGTCAAAGCTGGAACAGCCACAATTACTGCTACAGTTGACGGCAAAGGATATTCGTGCAGTGTATACGTGGTAAATAGTCAAAAAATGAGTATTGTTGTAGGGCAGACTAAAGAATTCATAAAAGGTGTCTATATTGTTGGGGAAGATATTCCGGCAGGGAAGTATGATTTATCATCGGATACTGAGTTTTGCAGATTACATATTTATGAAACTGAAGACAGTGAGTATCCTGATATTTCAGAACAGATAGGTAAAGATGAAGGCGGTTACAACAACCTAGTCTTGAAAGAGGGAAATAAAGTTGAAATAAAGTATAATGGTGTGATTAAATTTACAAGAGAAAAATAATAGTTCTATGGACTATTTATGGACAGAAAACCTAAATAATCTTATTGTTATAATGTTAATAATAGCGGTTAGAGTTGTAGAATAGCAAACTTGTAGCACACAAATAGCCTTGAAAACCGCATAGAATAGATGCTGGCAGTTTCTATTCAGGAAGCAGCAGAGGCAAATCGTTTCTAAGAAACGCTTGGTAAGTTCTAAATAAAAGAAGATATTCCATAGACCTATAAGATGGATCTATCATCCATTTTATAGGTCTTTTTTATATTCATTTCTATAATGTCAGTATTTAGCATAATAGGAAAGTGCAATTTATTTTCGTTAATTGTCGAAATATGAGTTTTTGTAACATAATTTGTAAACAAATCATACTATGGTAGAGATACTAAAACATCTAATTGTATAAGTGATGCCATAGAAGTACTAATAATAGTTGAATTGATGATATGGAGGTGAAATATGGCTAAGAATTTAAATAATATCGCATTATGTTATCATGGTATGACTTCCAATAAAGATGAGAAGTCCAATTATATTACCTATATTGAGGATTTTCAAGGACAGATAATGCACCTTGAAGCCTTAGGGTATAAATTTGTGAAACCTTCTGATTTTAATAAACAGTATAATAAGTTGACTAAACCTTCATTTCCGATCGCAACGATTATATTTGATGATGCACTGGAAAGTGTCAGTATTGCTACGATCTGGCTTGCGGAAAAATCAATACCCTTCGGGATTGCAGTTATTGGTCAAAGATTACGTAAGCTGGATCCTGAAGCGGGATATGCATCCTGGAAAGACATTAACACGGCAGTAGAAAGCGGTTTGTGTGAAGTACTTCATCATACGTATAATATGCATCATTTTTGTTTAAAAAAAGAAGAAAATGAAATTTTGAATTCTCCCATACTCGAGGGAACCTGGTTTATTGACCACGGTGATTTCATGTATATGGCA
The DNA here is from genome assembly GCA_023414875.1 of Bacillota bacterium. Classification (GTDB taxonomy): domain Bacteria; phylum Bacillota; class Clostridia; order Lachnospirales; family Lachnospiraceae; genus Mobilitalea. The sequence continues at coordinate 202,232 of JAEZMV010000018.1, forward strand.
AACGGTGATACCCGTAGGTATTTTGATATGTCCCATGTCAATCAGATGGCTTGGGGATTTCCGCTTTTTGGTACAGATATTAAAACAGATAAAGCAATAAATAGTTTAGTAAAATTTAAAGCCAATACAGATATTGCGGTCGATCGTTTGAGACTATGGGCTTGTCTGCATAACCCATATGGGAAAGGATATAGTGCCAGGGTTCAAATACTATTGAATAACAGTATTGTTGCAGATACTGTAATAGAGCCTAAAAAATATAAAATAGTAAAGCAATGGCCTGAACGGGAATTTGTTACAATACCGTTTAAAAAAAAATATGATATCAAAAAGGGAAATACCTATGAGATAAAGTTCATTACTCAAAATACCGGTAATGCTGCATTTATGATATATGCGATACCCGATTTTACCGGGGACTTTAAGCTGACAACATCCTGCACTGCGATGACTTTTCCTGAAAATATACAATGGCCGGCGAGAGCCTGTATCATATTAGCTGATGGAACAGGTAAAACGGCTACATCCAATGATTATTTGGCATACGTTAAGGCTGACTTGAATATGAATAATCAAGTGATAACGAAATATTTAAATGCCACCTGGAATACTAGGTCTACCGGATATAAAGAGACGGATACACTAAGTGCTATTGTTTTAGGCGGAACTTATTCCAATGGAGAGTTAGCTTCTACAAAGATATTTATCCATGCAGACGAGTCATTTACTACCGAGATATTAAGATTTAAATACGCAGGACGTTTAGGGAATGAATATCCTCTGATCATGGATATCTTTATCAATGATCAAAAGGTGGGTAGTTTTGAAGCAAGCTGGTGGGATTGGCATTGGCAGGAGGTTGAAATCAAATCCTTTAACTTCTTAGCAAGAAAGGATTATGAGATACGGTTTGATACGAAAAATGTGAGTCCCTTCGGTCAAGGGCTAGTCAGGGTTTATATGGAACAACCAAAATCGCCGCAGCCCATCTGGAATTCAGAATTAAATAGAATTGTAGCACCCCCGGATACGGATTTTGAACATGAGATCTTATATGAGGTATCTAATCCTGAAGGATCGGATGTATTCCCTGATGGAGCAGTTGTCAGCAAGGATACGAATTTTAAGTGGGTATTTTATGAACCCTATGACGGACCTGGCAAAGTGTTCCTTGAGATGTTATCCTGTACTTCAGGAAAAGTAGTAACTCCGAAGCAAATATGTTACCCGTTTGGATCTTATTATGCATCCCAGGTAACCTCAAAACTGCTTCCTAAGAAAGAGGATATTCACCCTGATCTAAAAGGTATACTGACGGGAATGGGAACTAAATCAGGATATTCCGTTTGGGATGATCCTGTTAGTAGTCTTAAAAATATCAATCTCAGGTATAGCGAATATATAATACCAAGATATTTAATCGAAGGAAGTACGAATCAAACTCAGGTAATTAAGAATTTAGATAAATTTATTGGATACAAATAACTTATTTCGATGGAGGTTTATATGTCTTTAGAATTAAATAATATTGCATTATGTTATCACGGATTTACATTAAATATAAGTGAAAAATCAAATTATATTACCTATATTGAAGACTTCAAAGAGCAGATCAATCACCTAGATACCTTGGGCTATGATTTTGTGAAACCTTCTGAATTTTATACATGGTATAATAATGTTCAAGTTCCTCCAACACCAATTGCAACAATAATATTTGATGACGCTCTTCAAAGCTTTAATCTTGCTGCAGAGTGGCTGGAAAGCAAAGCCATACCTTATGGTGTAGCTGTTATTGGGCAAAGGTTATGTAAACAAACTCCTGAAGAAGGATATGCATCATGGCAGGAGCTTCGCTCAGCCGTCGACAGCGGATTATGTGAAATTCTTCATCACACTTATAATATGCACCATTTTTGCTTGATCAATGAAGACAATGAGATTGTCACAGCGCCTATATTAGAGGGGCCATGCTATGTAGACAATGGGGATTTCGTTTATATAGAGGAAGGAGATATCAGGCGATACTTTGATATGTCACATATCAATAGGGCATCTTGGGGATTTCCGTTGTTTGGTACGGATCATAACACCAATCAAAGTCTGACCAGTGCTATTACATTTAAAGCGAAGACTAGCGTACTGGCTAATCAAATGAGAGTCTGGGCTTGTCTGCATAGTCCATATGGTAGCGGTTACAGCGTACAGGTTCAAATTAAGATTAATGGCAGAATCGTTGTAAATACGGTAATAAATCCTGTTGAATATGAAACTAGAACCCAGTGGCCGGAACGTGAGTTCATAACAATTCCTTTTTCAGAGAGTTACCAAATACAGCAGGGTAATAGCTATACAATTGAGTTTGTTACGCAAAATACAGGGAATGCTGTTTTTATGATTTATGTAATTCCTGACTTTTCAGGAGATTATAGCTTGACTACCACGTGTACAGATATGACATTCCCTAAGAATGTACAATGGCCTGCAAGAGCATGTATTATCTTAACCGATGGCACCGGTACGTCAGTGACGTCAGGTGAGTATCAAGCTTATATTCAGGCAGATTTGAATAAAAACAAACAGGTAATACAAAAATATCTGAATGCCTCCTGGAGTGCCAGGTCTACCGGATATGAAGAGTCTGATATGTTGAGCACTATCGTTTTAGGGGGAACTTATTCCAATGGACAGTTGGCCGATACTAAGATAAGATTTCATTCGGTGGAAACTTTTACTGCTGAGATACTGAGATTTAAATATGCTTCGCGCCTAGGCAGCAGATATCCCTTAATTATGGATGTTTATATCAATGATGTAAAGGTTGGCAGGTTTGAATCAAACTGGTGGGAATGGAATTGGCAGGAGATAGAAATAGAAGCATATCAATTTATATCAGGTAATGATTATATCATTCGCTTCGAAACCAGAAATGCAAGTCCGTATGGTCTGGGACTAATGAGATTGTATATGAATCAACCAAGCTCACCGCGTCCTATATGGAATGAAGAGATGAATACATTTATTGCACTCCCGGCTTCCGAATTTACGCATGAAGCCCTGTATGAGGTTGTGAATACGGAAGGAACAGATGTGTATCCGGATGGAGTAATCATAGATAATAGCACGAATTACCACTATGTTACGAATGTAGCATATGATGGACCTGGCAAAGTGTTTTTGGAAATACTAGGTTGCACTTCAGGCTCGGTGAGAATACCAACTCAGATATGTTATCCATTTGGAGCATATTACTCAATGATATCGGCAAATCAAAAAGAGGATATTCACTCTGATCTGAAAAATGTTTTACTTGGAGTCGGAGTTGATTCCGGATATGCAGTTTGGGATAATCCGGTTAGCAGTTTAAAAGATATTAGTCTTCAATATAGTGAATACGTCATGCCAAGATATCTGATCGAAGGGATCACAGTCCAGACACAGGTAATACAGAATATTGATATATTTATAGGAAATGTGTAAGCTTTGATCTGGATTAGGACCAAATTTATATTATTTAAGAAGTTAGAAAAATAGGGGCTGTTGCAAAAATCTTTTCTAATACTATGTTGGAGTAATACATTCCCACCTGTCAGCATGGCTTTCTTATAGATAAGCCATACTGGTGCGAGAGGAGCAGGAAAAATCTCGAAAGGAAATGATATTGCTCCAACATTAATGCTGATTAAGTCTTGTTTTGCAACAGCCCCTTGACTTAATTCATTCATTATGATCAATTCTTTGTGGACTGCTCCACTTACTACTCTTTTCTGAATTACCGAATAACCCTTCAACAGAAGTTATTACTGCCAGTGTCGGATTGATGATAAAGAATGCAAGAGGATACCAACAAGCAGTGGATATACATTTGATTAAGCTCTTATTATAACGGTATCCGACTAAGATACCTGCTAGCGTCTGCATGATAAATAGAAAACTGGCAAAGGCTCCATTCCATCCAGGAAAAATACCATTAATTTGAGGGTTGACTAATAAGGAGATTAATAAAAATAATATAGTACCAATAAAACAAAATGCCCAAACAAGACTTATAAGAAGTTCTACATACACTAACCAAAGTCGAAACAGGTGTAGCTTTGAAAAAACTCCTTTATGCTGTCTTAATAAATGCCAGCCGCCTAGTACCCATCTTTTACGTTGCTTTACATATTGCTTCAGGTTTTTAGGAACGCTGATATAAGCAACGGCTCTAGGCTCAAATAAGACTCGATTGAAGGTTCGCTGTATGCGCCATGAGATATCAATATCTTCTGTAGCAGTGTAGGATGAAAATCCGCCAACTTGCTTTAAAACTTCGGTGTTATAAATTGTTGCACAGCCTGATACTGTATAAATACTTCCCAAGATACTTTGAGATCTCTTAATAAGTCCGACGATGGATGCAAAATCTGCGCACTGTAATTTTCCCCAGAAATCCGAACAATCCTTCGGATATACATTGGCAGTCACTGCTCCGATATTACGTTTTGTTATGAATGGAGAGACTAGGTGGTTAAGTGCATTTTTCTCTAAAATTGTATCTGCATCGAGGACTAATACAAGTGGCGAATTAACTAATTGTAGCGCCGCGTTGAGAGCTTTAGCTTTACCGCGATTTTCTTTTAAAGCTAATAAATGAAAGTATGGAATATCTTCGATATATTGTCTGATTATATCAGCAGTACAATCGGAGCTGGCATCATCAATAAACAATACTTTATAATTTAAATACTTAAGAAATACTAGATTTTCACAGGTTGTACGAATAATGTTTTCTTCGTTGTGGCAAGGGACTAGAATTGTTACGGATGGTAAAAATCGGTGTAGGCCCTTATAACGTCTTTTATTAAGTTCATTCAGGTATACAAAATAAATACCACTTACTAGCCATATTGCGCATAAGGTGACAGGATATAAGAATACAAATGAGTATATTATTTTTGATAAAGCATAAAAAAAATCAGTGTGCATTTCTTTCAACTCCTTTGCTTGAGTCAGCAGCTGAAACAAGCTCACCATAAAGTCCTTTCGATATTAAGCTTTCAATTAACTGAGAGGTTATTATCGTATTTTTTTCACAAATTACATTACCTTTATAATCTAATAAATCTTCCTGCAAGGTCAGTCCTAAGAGGAAGGAGTATTCTCTTTCTTCCCATTTCGCATAAGATATATTTGTATTATTACGTTGGGTATTTCTGTTGTAGTTTTCTAAATCACTTTTTAGTTCCTTATTTTCCTTTTCTAAATTCCAATTATAAGCCATTAGTTCATTTAGATATTCATCCATTTGCTTTTTGTTATACCCTATGAATGACAGTGGGATTTTTTTTTCTTCATGATCATTACTTTCACTCATAATACTGCACTCCTTTATTCTGTTCAAAAGATTATCTTCCAGGAATATTAAGTTTAGTTCACTCTCAGCAATTTTACGCGCTAATTGTCCGATATATGGATCGTTTAGTATTTGCCTCAAAAACCCGAGGGCCTCTTTTATATTTCCATCTTTTATCAAAATTGCTGAATAAGAATGCTTTCTTGATGAGGAGAGAATATTTTCCTTCTGTTTACAGATAAGTAAAAGACGTTCTTTACTATCAATTATATTATCGTTTTGGTCTAAGGTCACTTCGGACCATGACCAATCCTTTGCATTATTACGAATGAACTTTGAAGCCGCATCTGAATGAAAAAATTTATTATCCAGATTTAATCGATTCCATAAAAAACAAAATATAAATAAAATAATTGCCCACAAAGCTATCATTTGCATGGCATTAACGGTCTTATAAAGCCCTATTTGATGAAACATAAATTGATACCATAGAAATATTAATGCACACCATCCTATTAAGTTTATGGACAGCGATCTTACTTTTTTTAAATATTTAACGATGTTTACAGTCATCTGAATGCCTCCGGTAGTAATTAATAAATATTAAGACAATGTTTCAATTTTATACTCATAGTTATTTTATGCAGAAGGTCATCCGTAGGGTACTTCTTTTGAAGGCGTATTAGCGTAATAAGGAAGATTTCGAAGAGGCATAGGAAAGGGGCTTTTACAAAATATATAATATTTTGCAAAAGCCCCTTATTGTGCGCCATACATATGCGCATTCTAACGCTTCCTGTCTTCTTCCTCGGCTTCCCTCACAATATCATCCAGTACATTGATCAGATCATGAATAGAGTTAAGTTCTACGTTTCTTGCTAAGATAGCATTTTTCAAGTCGATAGATAACGTTTCAAATTTATCCTTGATTGCAGGAGCTACATATGACATATCATCACCTCTTGCTTAGATTAACCGAAAGTAAAAAAAATATGTATTACTATCTACAAATCAATAAAACCGGAGGAAACAACTATGCCCTATACTTGGGTACGGTTGTTTCGCTCCGGTATATAATATTTATTGCCCGGTTGAGTGCTTGAACGGCTTGAAGCCTGTAATAAGCCAGATGCCGATTGGAAGCAATGCAAGACTGATCCATTGTGAGGTTGATATCTGCAGTAAAATTCCACGGGATACATCCCCACGTAAAAATTCAATCAAAAATCTCATAACAGAGTAGTAGATCATATAGACACCTAATACATTTCCGGTCTTTTTAGCTTTTGTTGAATATAAAAGTAGTAGTATACTGGCTATAAAATTCAGAACGCTTTCTGCAAGCTGAGTAGGAAATAAAGCGATGTCCCCCGGAGCCACAAGAGATCTATGAAATATCACATGGCCCGGTCCGTTGTAGGGAATTCCGTAACAGCAACCTGCAAAATTGCAACCCAGCCTTCCAAAGGCATGGATGATAGGAATGGAGGGTGCAATTAAATCAAGCATTTGAACAGTATTAATTTTGAATTTTTTGCAGTAAATGAAATAACCCACTAAGGCACCAATCAGACCTCCGTAAAAAACAAATCCTCCCTTAATAATTCCGGCCAGAAGATATGGATTATCAAATAAGATCTGTCGGTACGAGATTAGTTTTGGTAGTATGGTAAGGATATAAAGTAGCTTTGCCCCGATGAGAAGACCTATGCCTCCAAAACAGGAAGCAAATAGTACGTCTTCAGCTAATAAATTGTTTTTTTTAGAACGTAGCAGGGCAATAGCAACTCCTACAATCAAACCAATCATGATCATAAGGCCATACATAGCAATCGTTTTGCCAAATATTTGAAATGTTGGCATCATAAGCAAAATCCTCCGTCATCAGATAGATTCGACTTTTATAAGCTTATGCGAAAGGATTTTCAGTCTTATAAAGCATGCTCTTTGGCTGGTTGAAGCCGATATCTGTTACATCAAGATATTTAAACAGATCAAACAGTGATTTTCCAAAGTGACCAAAAGCTACCGCACCATGATGAGGATAATTCTTTTCGATTAATACGTGGCGATAAAAACGTCCCATTTCGGAAATTGCAAAGATACCAATCGCACCAAAGGAACGGGTTGCTACAGGCAGAACTTCACCTTCAGCTACATATGCACGTAAATTGGCATCAGCGGTACTCTGAAGACGGAAGAAGGTAATCTTTCCGGGGATGATATCGCCCTCCAGTGTTCCACGGGTAATGTTAGGCTCCTGGTCAGGTTCTAAAGCTCTTGCCATGATTTTTTGGTGTTTCATAGAGGAAGTACCTAATTTACAGATTGCTGTATTTCCGCAGTGGAAGCCCATAAAAGTATCCTTAATGTCATATTGATAGTTGCCTTTTATCTCAGCCTGATACATATCCTTTGGAACTGTATTGTTAATGTCAAGTAAAGTAACGGCATCTTCGCTGATACAGGTGCCGATGTATTCGCTAAGAGCACCGTAGATATCCACTTCACAGGCTACAGGGAAGCCTTTCGCTGTTAAGCGGCTATTAACATAACAGGGTACAAAACCAAATTGAGTTTGGAAGGAAGGCCAACATTTGTTAGCAAAAGCCACATATTCTCTGGCACCCTTATGAGCCTCAGCCCAATCAAGTAGAGTGATTTCATATTGAGCTAATTTAGGAAGGATACCGGGCATCTGATTACCTGCACCTAATTCCTGCTCCATGCTCTTAATTACCTCAGGGATACGCGGGTCATTGGCATGATCATTAAATGCTGCATATAAGTCAAGCTCTGAATTCTCCTCGATTTCAACCCCAAGATTATAAAGCTGTTGAATTGGTGCGTTACATGCTAGGAAATCCTGAGGTCGCGGACCAAAGGATATAATTTTCAGGTTACGAAGTCCAATGATTGCTCTTGCTACAGGAACAAATTCCTCAATCATATCAGCAACCTCATCAGGATTGCCAACGGGGTATTCCGGTATGTATGCTTTAATTCCTCTGATTTTTAAGTTATAGCTGGCATTGAGCATACCGCAATATGCATCACCTCTGCCATCAAGCAAATCATCTCCGCTCTCTTCAGCAGCAGCCACGAACATAACTGGTCCGTCAAAGTATTTCGCTAATAAGGTTTCTGATGTTTCCGGTCCAAAATTGCCAAGGTATACAACAAGTGCATTACACCCGGCTTCCTTTACCTCTGATAAAGCTTTTTTCATATGAAGCTCATTCTCAACGGTGGTAGAGCATTCGAAAATCTCTCCAAGCTTCTTTTCATAGGCTGCAACTACGGCCTTTCTTCTTTTTACTGATAATTCCATAGGAAAGCAATCTCTGCTTACCGCAATAATACCAAGCTTTACTTTAGGTATATTCATTATAAATCCTCCTACATATTAAATTATAATATTTCTTTTATTATTATAATGTTTTCTTTTAGTTCAGTCAATTAATTATATTGTGATTTGATAGAGATTTAGTAGTAAATTTGATATTTATTGCGTTCGGATAACAATATATGAACGTATATGTATAGAATTTACATAAAATGTCATTCACGAATACAAAACTTAGTTGAAGAAATATTTAAACTATGGTAGGATTGTTTTGGTAAATAGGAAATTATCAGTGGGAGGATATTATGGGTGATTTTAATAATCCATATGAAAGCAACAACCAGCAAGCGAAACATCAAAATGTAGATAATTCTCAGAACCAGCAGACTCAATATAATCAGCAGCAAAATAATCTGCCACAAAATAACCGAAATTTAAATAACAGTCCGCAGTTCCAACAGCCTCAATACAATCAAATCAATAATGATCAGTATCAGTGTCCACAATATATCCAGCCGCAATATAAAGGGCAGTCTCAATACCAGCAGCCCTACAACCAATATCAAATGCCTAGTCAGCCTAATTACGGAATGGCAGTGGCTTCAATGATATGCGGTATCGTAAGTATTATTTTTAACTGCTGCCTCTGGTATATTTCTTTACCGGCAGCAATTGTAAGCTTTATACTTGGGATTTTAAGTATTAAAAATAAATACGGTGGGAAAGGTATGGCAATCGCAGGTATTGTCTTATCAAGTATAGTGCTTTTTGCTTTTGTTCTTTTTATTATTGGATGTAGCTTTATAACTGTATTTTGGAGCGAGTTGTTTCAAGAACTTAATTCAAATTATATTTAAATTTTTATTATTGTCCATACTTTCGATTGAATGTGAATTGATATGTTTGCCATATGAAAGATTGATACATAATGTATACGGATATGTAAAAGATAATAATAATAGACCGGTAGATTCAATGGAAATATTTTGTTATATTTCTTGAAGTATGTCTCAAACTATGTTAGGATAAATTAAGCAATAAAACTTATACTTATCTTTTAAGGGGGTACACTCATGGGAGATTTTAACAATCCAAACGAAAATAATGGTAATCAACAGCCGTATAATCCTAATACGGATCAGTCACAGCCTCAGTACCAGCAACCAACTTACCAACAGCCTCAATATCAGCAGCCTCAATACGGTGGTCAGTCACAATATAACCAGCCTAATACGACTCAGGGACAGTATCAGCAACCATACACTCAATACCAACAGCCGATTGAAAAGAAGAACAATGCTATGTCAATCGCATCTATGGTATGCGGTATTGTTAGCTTAGTCAGCAGCTGCTGTGTTTATCTGTCAGTTCCATTAGCAGTTGTTGGTTTGATTTTAGGTATTCTCAGTATTAAGAATAAGAATGATGGAAAGGGTATGGCTATTGCCGGTATCATTCTTTCCGGTATTACATTATTTTTAGTTTTAATCATCATCATTGCTTGTGTGGCATTCCCTGATGCATGGAATGAATTATTAAATGATTATAATTGGGATTCTTATTATAATTATTAGAATTTTATGATATTAGAATAAAAAAGCTAATGGAAAGCAATTTCCATTAGCTTTTTATTCGTTTGCCCACCATGGGGGGGCAATTAGGCAGCAAGCTTTGGAAGTGTCAACTAGCTGACACTAATTGGCGGTGTTAAATAAGGGAAAAAATTACGGACTATTAGATAAAGGACGAGTAAGATGATAAGGGTTAAATAAAAGCTGAATTTTCTCGGTAAAAGACGAATGTGTTTTCCGAAGCTTTTGGTTACCAATTCAATATATAACAAAGTGGATAATATAATTAATATCATTGGTTCAACATTATATCGAAGAGAAGAGAGAATATCACCATTGATAAGAGCCTTAACACTACGCGTATTTCCACATGCAGGACAATAAAGATCAAATAAGGAATAAAAAGGACATGTGGGTAATTGTGACAAATAATGAAAAATAGAATCATGAACTAAGTATATTAGAAGAACTATAATAGGAATTAGGATTGTTAACAGCTTTAATTTGGTTTGACTTTTCATTTTTAATACTCCGTTTCCCGGGTGATATTTTAACTTTAACAGTATAACATAATAATTTTATTACTGGAAGTAATAAGTAATAAACTTGTCAATCTATGCGTCTTCCTTGTTACTGTTCACACACTAACTAAGGTACAGATATGATTTCGATAAATGATTCCGAAGCGGAGCCGCTTTCGCTTAGTCGCATTAGCCGAATTTCTGGTAGGTGTGAACAGTAGCGCTTCCTTAAAGCGCTACATGCTTACGAAATATTGTTGGGAGAGTTTGATGCCAGAATCAAATTATAATCTCCCGAGATTTAAATATTATAATCTCCAGAGAGCTTATATACTGAGATATAAATTACTTGTGGTGTTAAAGGGAATGAGATATAATAAGTAAAAATTATACACGGACCCCAAAACAACAGTCAAAATCACATAATCAAACGTAATTTGAACCTATTATGTGATACAGATACATTGAGGATGAATATTATGACAATTCAGAAGTATTTAAAAGAATATAGATTGATACCGGATGGAGCCATGGGAACTTATTATTCCACCATTGTAAACCGACCAGGAGAGGTATCAGAATATGCGAACCTATCTGCTCCAGATACTATAAAACAAATTCATAAGGAATATATCGCTGCAGGAGCAAGATTGCTTCGAAGCAATACCTTTGCAGCAAACAGAGCAGTACTTCATATGGATGAGAAAGAACAAAGATTACTAATCGAGGCGGCATGTCAAATTGCGAAAATGGCCGTCAACGAATCAAGAGCTGAGGGTGTTGCAGATATGCCAGTTTGGATTTTAGGTGATATCGGGCCCATACCGGAGAATGCTGATACCAATGAAGATGAAATTCTGGATGAATATCTAATGATGTGTGATGTATTTATTGAACGAGGAATGGATGGTATCCATTTTGAAACCTTCTCAAATCCTCATTACATTGAGAAACTAGTTCCATATATTAAAGAAAAGAATAAAAATATGTTTGTATTGGCAACCTTTTCTGTCAATAAAAACGGTTATACCTCAGCCGGTATCAGTGCATCCCGTATTCTGGAAAAGTTAAATCAAATCGAAGGAATTGATGGTTGTGGTTTGAACTGTGGAATCGGCTCAGGTCATATGTACCAAATTCTAAAAAAGTTAAATCTACCGGAGAATAAATTCATCTATGCTGCACCGAATGCAGGATATCCGGAACAAATGCAAAGCCGCATGGTGTTTATGGATAATGCCAATTATTTTTCCCGTAATATGAAACAGATTGCTGAATTGGGTGTGGATATACTTGGAGGCTGCTGTGGAACGACGCCGGAATATACAGCTAATCTTATCAAGGCTATTAATGTAAATGATGATATCACAGTACGGAGTGATAACACCATTCATTCTGACCAGGTGATCCGTCCGATTACGGAAAATGATTTTTATAGACAATTTCAGAGTGGAAAAAAGGTGATTGCCGTAGAGCTTGATCCACCTTACAATGCTGATATTGAACAGGTTATAGAGTGTGCTCATAAACTAAAAACCAGCGGAGCTGATGTTATTACCTTTGCGGATTCTCCGATGGGACGAAGCAGGGTGGATTCCATTTTAATGAGTATCAAAATATCGGAGGAGACCGGGTTAAAGGTTATGCCACATATATGCTGCCGTGACCGTAATATGATTTCTATGCGCTCAACTCTTTTGGGAGCATATATTCATGGAATCAGAAATCTTTTGATTGTAACCGGTGATCCGGTACCTGGAGAAAGTAGGGTTAGTACGACCGGTGTATTTGATTATAATTCAATGCAGCTGATGAATTATGTTAAGGAAATGAATATCGAGCATTTTGGGAAAGATCCTATCTGCTATGGAGGTGCTCTGAATCATAACAGAGGAAGTGTTGATAAGGTGGTAGAACGGATGCAGCGAAAGATAGCAGCTGGTGCAAGCTACTTTTTAACACAACCGATTTATTCGCTTGAGGATGTTGAAAGGATAAAAAGGATAAAAGAGAAAATCAATACTAAAATACTGTGTGGAATTATGCCATTGGTTAGCTACCGTAATGCTTGCTTTATAAAAAATGAAATCAGTGGTATCCATGTGCCAGAAGAGATTGTTAACCGTTATCGCCCTGATATGTCTCGGGAAGAGGCGGAAAATGTAGGAGCCTCCATCGCCAGAGATGTGATGAAGCTACTCGATCCGGTCGCTGACGGTTATTATTTTATGCTACCCTTTAACCGAGTAAGTTTAATGGATAAAATACTAAAATATAATTTATGATAGGATTTGAGAGTCAAAAGGTCACCTACATTGTAGCCTTCTTAAATTTGCACAATAATGATCTTAATCATGTGATGCAATAACTCATTCATTCGCAACACGCTTTCGCTTGGATGAAGTACGTAGTGGTACATAAGGTCCTAAAATACAGGACCTAAGTACCAACGACTTCATACAGTTACTCATTGAATGAGTGACTGCATAACATTAATCAAGTTTAATTTTATGTACAAATTTACGAAGCCATGTTGACAGTAGACCTTTTGACACGCTAATCCTAATAATTTATAATTATGGAGGGAAACCTCCAAAATAATTGGAGGTTGGGATAAATGACGAAAAAAGAATTTTTGGAATTAACGCAATCGAGAATTACTTTTGTAGATGGAGCAACCGGAAGTAATTTGCAAAAAAGGGGTATGCCTACAGGGGTTAGTCCGGAGGAATGGATGCTTCAAAATCCTCAAGTGTTAATTGACCTTCAGTGTGAGTTTCTGGAGGCGGGTTCAGATATTCTGTTTGCACCTACATTTACTGCAAATCGCATTAAATTGGCAGAATACGGTCTGGAAAAACGGACACGGGAAATTAATAAAGGTCTAGTTGAATTATCAAAGGAAGCAATTAAAAAATATCAGACGAAGACAGGAAATTACAGAAAAGTATATATTGCAGCGGATATTACCATGACAGGCGTTCAGATTCAACCGGTAGGTAATTTTTCCTTTGAAGAACTGGTTGAGGTATATAAGGAGCAGATGAATTATATCCTTCCTGAAGGAGTTGACCTGATTGTCGTTGAAACAATGATGAGTCTACAGGAATGCAGAGCTGCGCTTCTTGCTATCAAGGAAATGTGTGATCTTCCTGTAATTATATCGTTAACATTTAGTGAGAATAACAGAACTATATATGGTACGGACCCAAAGACAGCTGTTATTGTTATGCAGAGCATGGGTGCGGATGCTGTTGGAGTAAATTGCTCAACCGGTCCTGAAAAAATGGTTGAGATTATCCGAGAAATGAAGAAGTATGCTTATGTACCTCTTATGGCTAAACCAAATGCCGGTATTCCAAAGCTGATTAATGGTCAGACGGTATTTCCAATGGAAGCTGATGAATTTGCATTTGAAATGATTAAGATTGTAGAGGCCGGAGCTAACCTTGTCGGTGGCTGCTGTGGATCAACCCCGAAGCATATAAATCAATTATATGAAACAGTGAAGGATAAAGAGTCGAAGCCATTTCATGCAAAACATATCAGGGCGTTAACCACTGAAAGCAATACGCTCGAAATTCCACTGGATGGACGCTTTATGATTGTAGGGGAAAGGATTAACCCCACCGGTAAAAAAGCGTTGCAGGCAGAGCTCAGGGAAGGAAAGTTTACAATGGTATCCCAGATGTCTGAAGAACAGGCAGAGCTTGGTGCCACTATTCTTGATGTTAATGTTGGTATGAATGGCATCAACGAAAAGGAGGTTATGCTGCAGGTGATGCAGGAAGCATTAAGGTCTGGGGAACTTCCGCTATGTATTGATTCCAGTAACGTTGAAGTCATAGAAGCAGCTTTAAGATTATATCCCGGAAGAGCTTTGATTAATTCAATATCCCTTGAGACAGAAAAGTATGAGAAGCTGATTCCGATCGCTAAAAAATACGGGGCAATGTTCATCTTACTTCCTCTTTCTGAAAAAGGTCTTCCTAAGGATATCAATGAGAAAAAGCAGATTATCCATAAGATTTTAGATAGAGCTTATAAATTGGGACTGGAGAAGGAAGACATTATCATTGATGGTCTCGTGAATACGGTAGGTGCGAATAAAAATGCGGCAATTGAAGCATTACAAACGATCCGTTATTGTAAGGAAGAGTTAGGAATTGCTACGATAGTAGGGTTATCAAATATTTCCTTTGGATTACCGGAACGGCAATTTGTGAATAGTACCTTTTTATCCTTTGCAATACAAGCAGGTCTGACGATGGCGATTGCTAATCCCTCCCAGGATCTTTTGGTTAATACTGCACTGGCAGCAGATTTGCTTAGAGGAATAGAGAATGCAGCAGAGAATTATATTGAGCGGGTTACCCAAAGACCCTCTGTTATCTCCGCGGCGCCAACAAGTACCTCCAACAACACATTTGCGGAACCAGAAATTAAGAAAGACTTAACAGAGAAAGGGAAAATTACGCAGACAGAATTTGAAGATCAAAGGGAGCTTGCGGATTATAAACGTTCTGTTTATGATGCAGTGGTAAAGGGAAATAAGAAGAATATTCTGGACTTAGTGCAAAAGGAATTAGAGATCGGAACCTTACCGGATATTTTAATTGAACATACACTGATTCCGGCGATCAATGAAGTTGGACGCTTATATGATAAACAGATTTATTTCCTTCCACAATTAATAAACGGAGCCGAGACTATGAAGATGGCAATTGATTATCTGGAACCGAAATTACAAAAAGGTGATCAAGAAAAGAGCAAGGGAACCATAGTGATCGCTACTGTATCCGGTGATATACATGATATTGGAAAAAATCTGGTTGCATTGATGCTGAAGAATTATGGATATCGTGTGATTGACCTTGGAAAAGATGTACCTGCAGATAAAATTATTCAGACTGCAAAGGATGAGAATGCAGACATCATTGCTTTATCAGCGCTGATGACTACAACGATGGTAGAGATGAAGCATGTAATCGAGGTAGCAAAGGCAAAGGGAGTGACAGCTAGAATCATCATAGGAGGAGCAGTGATTACCGACAGTTACGCCGAAGAAATTGGTGCAGATGGTTATTCCTCCGATGCACAATCAGCAATTGCGCTGGTTAGAAGCTTGCTAGAAAAATAGTAATTTACCTTAAGTCAATAATAATTTATCGAAAAACGATAAACTTATGATTGACTTTTCTTTTTTTGCATGATATATTATCGGTGAAAAGGAGAATTTAGGAAAACAAACACGTATTAAATTACACTTTAGGAGCAGTTTGTTAAGGATTTAAATCTTCCTTTAAAGAATGTTTATGAATGTGGTGGAGGATAGTTATTTACTATGATAACAATTAATATGATATTTGTATTAATGCTAATTCAATTGTCCAGAGCCGGGTTGGTCTTAATTCTTCATTCAGTTTATGAGCCGGCGGCGCTATTTGAAAATTTCACTTTAGTATTAATTGGAATAGTACTTTGTTTGATTTATAAACCTGATAAAAATAAATTGGGATTTAATTTCAGCCATAATAAGAAGTTATATATCATAAGTACATTAATCATAGTGCTTCTGATTATTTCTTCACCAGTATTCTATGTGAATTCTAATTTTGAAGATATTATATTCATGTTAGAAGCGGTTTTATTGTATCCTATATTCGAGGAGCTATTGTTCCGGGGCTATATCTGGAGCGAGTATGTTAAATGTGGAGTAAAGGAATGGAAAATCTATCTGGTAACTACAGTGTTATTCGGTTTATGGCATTTGGGATATTGGGATACAATCTACTACAGAGCCAGCCAGAATTTTGAAAGCGTTAATATACCTGAAGTGATGTTTTTTAAGGTATTAATCGGTATGGCATATGGAACCATTGCCGGTTTTGTCAGGCTAAAGACAAAGAATGTATATAGTAGTATATTAGTACATTCTTTTCTCAATATTTTTGGAAGATGAAGTACAAGTGAGATACGAAGGGTTAACATAAAGAAATCGTAGTTTAATAGAAAAATCGATCGGATACATTGATACAAGAGAAAAATAGAAGGAGATTATAATGAAGAGTAGTGATAAGGAACTAATAAAGCGAGGTTATTTACAAAAGGGTGATGAGAGAAAATATTCTGCTTTAACACAGGAACAACTGATTGATATGCTTAATATTGAACCTGCATCAGAAAGAACAGCCATTATCCTTGCTTTACGATCCAAGTACTTCTCAGGAGATGAGCACTATATCAGAATATTGCTGGAACGGTTACGTTTGGAAAGGGCTCTGTATACAAGAATAGAATTATGTAATTCACTAGAGATGGGAAATGCAATTACAGCCGAAATTATGTGTGAATATCTCGGAGGGATTGGAAGCAATCAATATAAACTAGTACCTAATGAGGTATCAAAGAAAAAGTGTTACCCTTTACCAAGAGACCTCATAGCCAGGAGTTTGGGGAGGATGACCCCTAGCGTATTACCGGTATTAACAAAATATCTTATATTTGAAGAAAAAAGCAAAGTCAGTGAATTAATAGATGCAATCGGGTATATGATTTTTTATCATCCTGAGCTTGCCACTTCAATTAATTTTAGCAATATTTTGCTTACCTATGATCGATTTGTGAAAGACGAGTTGATAATATGGAAGACAGCACGATGCTGTTCGGCATTTCCAATCGAACAAAGTGAGAACCTACTGTTATCTATAAAAGAGGCATCAACACATCAAACAATCATAGAGGAAGCGGAAAGAAGTCTAAGGTTTATATATAAGAGAATAAAAGATATAAAAGACAGGACCCATTGAGAAAACTCAGGGTCTTCTTTTATGTAAAAAGATTGTTTCATACCTCTACTTATTACGAAAGCAATTGAAAATAAATAATAAAATCAAACTTTGACGTTTTCTTTTCCCCAAAATGTGGTATAATATTCGTGATAAGCGAAGTGCCGTACATTCCAAACAGTCGTGAAGCATATATGCTTCAAACGACTGCTTGGAATGTACGGCACGAGTAACGCGAGCGAGCAACCGAAGGATGCGAGGTTCGCTTATCACGAATATAAGCGAGGTGCGCATATCACAAATATATTGTGGAAAGTAACGCGAGCGAGCAACCGAAGGTTGAGAGCTTCGCTTATCACGAATATATTGAGCTTCGCTTATCACGAATAAATCTTTTAAATGGAAGGGAAACTATGCTACAAAAAGATCAGGAATCTATGAATCAAAAGCAACCTAATACTTATTCAGTTGATGTAATTATCCCAACCTATCGTTCGGATGAAAAGTTAGACAAACTCTTAATCATGTTATATCGCCAAACAATAAAACCGAACCGAGTAATTATTCTCCATACCGAAGAATATAAAGATCAAGTACAACCTTTGCCGGAAATCAGTGGTAGTAATATTACGGTAATCCCGATAGAAAAAGCAGATTTTGATCACGGTGCTACCAGAAAGTATGGGGCGTCGTTATCTGAAGCTGATATACTTATGTTTATGACTCAGGATGCAGTACCTTCTGATGAATACTTAATAGAGAAGCTTTTAGCACCTTATAAAGATTCATTCATAGCAGCTACTTATGCGAGACAACTTCCGGATGAGAAGACAGAATTAATTGAGAAGTATATACGTAATTATAATTACCCCAAGCAAAGCAGAATTAAGTCCTCGGAGGATATCAATGAGCTAGGGATAAAAACCTTCTTCTGTTCAAATGTATGTGCTACCTATCGGAATTTTGTCTATAAAAAACTTGGAGGCTTTGTTGATAAAACCATCTTTAATGAAGATATGATTATGGCTTCAGAGATGATAAATGCAAACTACCGTATAGCCTATGTAGCAGAAGCGAAGGTAGTTCATTCCCATAATTACTCCTATCTGCAGCAATTTACAAGAAATTTTGATTTGGGAGTATCTCATAATGAATATGCTGAGGTGTTTGGTGGAATTAAATCGGAATCAGAGGGTATTAAAATGGTTAAAAACACACTTCAGTACTTAATCAGAAAAAAGAAGTATTTATTAATGCCGGATTTAATCATAAGTAGCGCTTTTAAATTTGCAGGATATCAGCTGGGAGTCAGATATGATATCTTACCAAAGAATCTTGTGGTACATTTTAGCATGAACAAATCCTATTGGAAATGATATAGAGTAGTAAGTCTAGTATTCATAGCATATGAAACAATGGAGAAACGAATTATGAGCACCGTAGCAATCGTAATGACAACCTATAACGGAGAAAATTATGTAGGAGAGCAAATTAATTCTATCCTGACCTCATCGTTCCAGGACTTTGAACTATTTATATATGATGATTGCTCTAAGGATAATACCATGACAATATTAAAAGAGTTTGAAGGCCACTATCCTAACAAGGTTCATGCTTTTCAAAATGAAATGAATCTTGGAGTTACTTTGAACTTTTTACAAGCTTTATGCAGGACGACTTCGGAGTATATTATGTTCTGTGATCAGGATGATTTCTGGAAATCCAATAAAATAGCTGTAACATTAAAGAGAATGAGACATATGGAGGCTCAAATCGGTAAAACTACCCCGCTTGCTGTATTTACGGATGCGACTGTTACGGATAAGGATCTGAATGTGACTAAAAACTCTTTCTTTTGCTCAAATCATCTAAGCCCGAAAAAAACAGATATTGCTCATATTTTAATGGAAAATAAGCTGATCGGTTGCACTGTAATGGTTAATTCTTCTCTTAGAAAAGTTCTACAAAGCCGCAGACTTCCTATGCACGCCAGATATCATGATTGGTGGATCGCTTTGATTGCGTCTTCCTTTGGAAAAATCGGATATGTAAATGAGAGCACGCTCTTATATCGCCAGCACGGGGGAAATGTTGTTGGAGGTTCAGGTTTTATTTCCTATTTAAAAAATAGAGTTGCATCTCTTTCTATGCAAAAACAAGCCCTTTTCGCACTTCAACGGCAGGCTGATGAGTTTGTTTCCATCTATGAAGAATTGCTTACAGAAGAAAATAGAGATATTATTCAAACTTTTTCTACTTTAAGCCAGATGAATTTCTGGAAAAAAAGAAGGCTAATTCTGCAATATGGCTATCTAAAAACAGGTTTCATAAGAAATGTTGGACTTTTATTATTAATATGAGTTTTGTATTTTTATGCATACACTTTAGTAATTTAAACCAATAAATAATTTCTGTAAATAGCGTAATATCAATACTTGACAAATAGAAACGTTGCTGATACAATAACTTAAAACTTAATATTCTTACTTTTTATACAGCAACAGAAGCCCCATTGCAGAGTGTCCTGTGGTGTTGGGCTTTTCTTATAAGCTATAGACACAGTAATATAAATGTACATAGAGAGAGGAGCTTGCTATGAAAAGAATGGTATTGTCAATTCTGGTGGACAATACGGCCGGTGTACTCAGCCGTGTATCCGGTTTGTTTAGTAGAAGAGGTTATAATATCGATAGCTTGACCGTTGGTGAAACCCAGGATCCTACAATCTCCAGAATGACTGTATTGGCTCATGGAGATGATCAGATATTAGAGCAGATCAGAAAGCAGTTACTTAAGTTAGAAGATGTAATAGAGATCAAGGAGTTAGCTGCAGGTGAATCAGTAACAAGAGAATTAATATTAGTAAAAGTAAGCGCTTCCGACAATGACCGACAGGCTATTATTTCGATAGCTGATATTTTCAGAGCAAAAATAGTGGATGTTGCATTGGAATCCCTCATGATTGAACTAACAGGAAATCAGGATAAAATTGATGCATTTATTAAGTTATTAGATCAATATACCATCAAAGAATTGGTTCGAACCGGAATAACCGGACTTACCAGGGGTTCAGGAGATATTTCGGATTATATTGAGGAATAGAGAGTATATAAAGATTATCGAATACTCTTATATATAAATTTTCATCAATTGGAGATAAGTCTCCAAAAAGAATATGAAGCTAGGAGGATAATTCCTCCTAAAACATTTTTTTCAAAAATAGGAGGAATTTAAAAATGGCTAAGATTTTTTATCAACAAGATTGTAACCTTTCATTATTAGAAGGAAAGACCATCGCTGTTATTGGCTATGGTAGCCAGGGACATGCTCATGCACTGAATGCAAAGGAATCAGGCGTTCATGTTATTATCGGTCTTTATGAAGGAAGTAAATCCTGGGCAAAGGCTGAGGCAGCAGGTTTTGAAGTATATACAGCGGCTGAAGCAGCAAAAAAAGCAGATATTATAATGATTTTAATCAATGATGAGAAACAGGCAAAAATGTATCATGAATCCATCGCTCCGAATTTAGAGCCTGGAAATGCATTGATGTTTGCTCATGGCTTCAGTATACATTTTGGACAAATTATTCCTCCGGCAGATGTTGACGTATTAATGATTGCTCCTAAGGGTCCTGGACATACAGTTAGAAGCCAGTATCAAGAGGGACGTGGGGTACCTTGCCTCATTGCTGTTCATCAGAATGCAACAGGAAAAGCACATGATTTAGGTCTTGCTTATGCTTTGGCAATCGGTGGAGCTAGAGCAGGTGTTCTTCAGACAACCTTCCGTGAGGAAACAGAGACTGACCTTTTTGGTGAGCAGGCTGTACTGTGTGGTGGTGTTACCGCTCTTATGAAGGCTGGTTTTGAGACCTTGGTTGAAGCTGGATATGAGCCTGAGAGTGCTTATTTTGAATGTATCCATGAAATGAAATTAATCGTTGACTTGATTAATGAGAGCGGTTTTGCAGGTATGAGATACTCTATCTCCAATACTGCAGAATACGGTGATTATATCACAGGTTCCAAGATTATTACCGCAGAGACAAAGAAGGCTATGAAACAGGTTCTTACCGATATTCAAGATGGTACCTTTGCACGTAACTGGTTATTAGAAAACCAGGTAGGATGTCCTTACTTTAATGCTAGAAGAAGAATTGAATCACAGCATGAGCTTGAAAAGGTTGGTGCTGAACTTCGTCAGATGATGAGCTGGACAAATAAGGCTAAATTAATCAATAACTAAAGTTGGTATAAGCTTATAAGTAAGATTGATGCTCTAAATAAGAACGTTTATTACATCAATTAATATAAGTAGCGAGTGAATTATTATTTTAAGAGAACAAGTCTCTTTTTGATAGTAGTTCACTCGCTATTTTACATGTCTAACTGTGATAAAATCACTTTCAGACAATGCTTTTACCCAAACTTAATTCGGAGGAATTGAGAGTCTCATTCATACTTCCGGTACGGTAGCCCTTCAGATCCAAGGATACATAAGTAAAACCTATCTTTCTAAATTCCTCATATACCTTAGCTCGAACATCAGGATTAAGTAGTAGGGAAAAACCGTTCTCATCAGTTTCTATTCTGGCAAGATTATCATGAAAACGAACCCGTACCTGCCATATACCAAGATCTAATAACAATTGCTCTGCTTTATCTATCATTTGCAGACGTTTCGGTGTAATGCTTTCTCCATATGGGAATCTAGAGGAAAGACAGGCGAAGGAAGGTTTGTTCCAGGTTGGCAGATCCAGTTCTTTTGATAGCTCGCGAATTTCAGCTTTATTGAAACCGATTTGCCGCAAGGGGCTATAGATACCAAGCTCTTTGACAGCAATTAATCCGGGACGGTAATCTCCGTTATCATCACTGTTGGAAGCCTCCAAAATCGAGATAAAGCCTCGTTCCTCTGCGATTTCTTTTATCTTAGTGAATAATTCTGATTTACATAAGTAACAACGGTTTTTGGGGTTTTCGGAAAAACCGTCGATATCCAGCTCCTCTGAATCCACAATGATATGTTCGATACCCTGTGAGGCTGCAAATGCTGCTGCTTCCATTAGCTCCCTTTGTGGAAAACTTAATGAGCGTGCTGTAACAGCGATTACATTAGAGTCTAAGGCCTCCTTGGTAGCTTTTAATAGAAAAGTTGAGTCTACACCGCCGGAGAAGGCTACTATAGCTTGTTCTAAACTTCTTAGATAATCTTTTAACTCTTCATATTTCTCATGTAAATGATCCATGTCGTTCTCCTTTTCCTGACTTTGTACATGACTATTATATCCTCTAAATCATATCAAAATACTATGAAATAATCAAGCTAAGAAAGTCACTATGGTAGAGAAATTGTTCTCAGTGAATTACGTGGACTCGGTGTATTGATATAAACTTAAGAAACAGTATTCTAATCTAAGGGTTGAGTTGCTTTTATTTATGTAGGAATATTTTATTTTACTTGTAATTGTATTCCATAATTGTTATAATAAAACCAGAAAACTAAAAATAGTTTTCTGGTTTTATTATAATTATAGCTGTAAATAAAGAGTAGTAAGGAAGGGTACCTATATGGATTTAAAAGATAGAATTATTGAGGCAGTGATTGAGGAATTTAATGATAAGGGTCTGAAATTTACGATGGATGATATTGCAAAGCGTCTTGGCGTTAGTAAACGAACACTATACACAGTCGTACAGGACAAAGAAACACTGTTTATCGAAGCAGTCGATTGTGTGTTTGGAGCAATCAAGGACAGTGAGAGAGAAGTCATGCAGGACACTTCATTGGATATAGTAGAAAAGCTTAAGAGAATTCTGATTGTACTGCCGCAAAAATATAAAACGATTGATTATCGCCAGTTATATGAATTAAAAACGAAACTCCCCAGAATTTATGCAAAAATTGAGACCAGGCTTGAGACGGATTGGGAACCTACCTTTCAGATTATGGAACAGGCGATGGCGGAAGGAAAGATAAGAAGAATCAGCCTTCCGGTGTTTCAGGCAATGATCAGCGGAACAATTGAGTATTATTTAAGCAGGAGAGTTCTCATAGATAGCGATATAGCTTATGAAGAAGCTTTGAAGCAAATGTTGGATATTGTATTCAATGGAATCATGAAGTAAAGGGGTGAGTTTGTGTCAGAGTATATTAATTTAAATGATGATTGGAAGTTTGATCATTCGTATCAAGATGAGATGATTGAAGTTTTGTATCCCGATGATTTGATGCAGACAGTAAGGCTGCCTCATACGAATGTAATTACTCCATTTCATTATTTTGACGAGCAGATTTATCAATTTGTAAGCTGTTATCGTAAAAACCTGATAATTAATAAAGAATGGGAAGAGAAGCGGGTCTTAATTACCTTTGAGGGAGTGGCACATGTTGCAAAGGTCTATCTGAACGGAAGGTTAATCACCACTCATTACGGGGGTTATACTTCATTTACGGTGGATTTAGCTCCCTATCTAAACTTTGATGATATTACTGCAAATGTATTGGCAGTAGTGGTGGATAGCCGAGAAACCTGCAACCTTCCACCCTTTGGTAATGTGATTGATTATCTTACCTACGGAGGTATCTACCGAGAAGTATCTCTTACGATCAAGGAAGCAGTATCAATTGAGGATGTCTTTATAGTGACACGGGATATCTGTGACAATAAGGGTAACAATCAAACGGAGCCGACTTTAACAAAGGAAGTAGAACTGCAGGTTAAGTTGCATGGTGACTATCAACAGAAAGAATTACAGTATTCGATCATTGATGTAAATAAGACCATACTATATTCGAATATAGCAAAGATTGATTGCCAAGCTCCAATTATTACCTTTAAAGTAACCGGCATACATGAATGGGAGCCGGACCACCCTGTTCTATATCATTTGAACCTAGAGTTAATCGATCTATCAGATAATAACCGAATTCTTGATAGTGAAGTTACCCGATTTGGGTTCCGTACCTGTGAATTTCGCGAGGACGGTTTTTATTTAAATCACAAAAAGATAAAGCTGCTGGGCTTAAATCGCCATCAGAGTTATCCTTATGTCGGGTATGCAATGCCAAAAAGGATGCAGCAGCAGGACGCTGAAATATTGAAGCAGGAGCTTCAGGTAAATGCGGTTCGAACCTCACATTATCCTCAGTCGAAGCATTTTATTAACCGATGTGACGAATTGGGATTGCTAGTTTTTACTGAAATTCCCGGCTGGCAGCACATTGGTGATGCAAAGTGGAAGGAGATTGCCTGTGAGAATGTAAAGGAGATGGTGCTTCAATACCGTAATCACCCTTCCATCATTATATGGGGTGTAAGAATTAATGAGTCCCAGGATAATGATGAATTTTATCAAAGAACAAACCGGGTAGCCCGCGAGCTGGATTCTACCAGACAAACCGGTGGTGTGCGTTATCTGAAAAAGAGTAATTTGTTGGAGGATGTATATACCTACAATGATTTTCTTCATAACGGAAGCACAAAAGGAGTCGATAGAAAAGAAGACGTAACGTCCAATCAAAAAGCACCGTATCTGGTAACAGAATTTAATGGCCATATGTTTCCGACAAAGGCCTTTGATAACGAAGAACATCGTATGATGCATGCGCTCCGGCATGCCAGGGTACTGGATGGGATATTTGAGCAGGATGGAATTGCAGGAGGCTTTGGCTGGTGTATGTTTGACTACAACACCCATAAAGATTTCGGGAGCGGAGATCGGATTTGCTATCACGGTGTAATGGATATGTTTCGCAATCCAAAGCTTGCAGCTGCGGTATATGCAAGTCAAAGTGACGTTACGGATATTTTTGAGGTAAGCTCCTCTCTTGATATCGGAGAACATCCAGCCGGAAATATTGGTGAAGTTTATATCTTTACCAATGCCGATAGCGTAAAACTATATAAAAATAATACCCTGATCAAAGAATTTTATCCCAATAAGGATAGGTATCCTCATCTGCCGCATCCTCCCATTTTAATCGATGATTTTATCGGAAATTTGCTGGAGAAGCAGGAGCATTTTAGACATAAAACAGCGGAACGTTTGAAGGATATTTTAATGGCAGTTAAAAAGTATGGACCAAACAACCTACCTTTAAAATACAAGATCAAAATGGCGTTTTTAATGATTAAGGAGCGCATGAACATGCAGGAAGGGACCAATCTGTATTACCGATATGTCGGTAATTGGGGTGGAAGTGCCACAACCTTTCGATTTGAAGCAATACGAAATAATAAAGTAATCAAAGTGATTGAGAAGAAGCCGGTAAACCATGTGAAACTGAGTATTATTGTCAAGGATACACTACTTCATGAGGATGAAACCTATGATGTTGCTGAAGTTCGCATCACGGCTGTGGATGAAGGCCAGAATCAACTTCCATATTATCAGGAGCCAATTAATTTAGAGGTGTGGGGTGCCATTGAATTGATTGGACCAAGGACAATCAGTTTCAAAGGAGGAGCAACCGGTGTATATATAAAAACCAAGGGTATCTTAGGTGAGGGTGGTCTAAAAATAATACAGGCAGATCTGGGAGAGAAGGAAATTAAGTTTATCGTCAAATAGTAATTAAAGCCTTGGAATAATGAGACTAGTATAATATGAAATTTACTCAATTAATAAGATAGGGGTTTATGTACGAAAAAAGAGTATAAAAAGGAGAATGGTATGAAGCTGACAGTAAAAGAAAAGGTGTCTTATGGTATTGGTGCAGTCGGTAAGGATATGGTTTATTCCTTGGTATCCGGCTTCCTAATGATTTATTATGATACGGTTTTGGGTATCAGTACGACCTTTATCGGTGTTTTGTTTATGGTGGCAAGAATTTTGGATGCAGTAAATGATCCTTTTATGGGAATTATCGTTGAAAAGACAAATACCCGGTTAGGTAAATTCAGGCCGTGGCTCTTGATTGGTACCGTACTAAGCGCTATATCCTTATATGGTATGTTTGCACCTCCGAGATTCCTATCAGGAACTCCGTTGTTAGTGTATGCTTCGGTAGCCTATATTCTATGGGGAACTACCTATACGTTGATGGATATTCCTTATTGGTCCATGATACCGGCTATTTCGCAAAGTGGTAAGGAAAGAGAAAATATCTCGGTAATTGCCAGAAGCTGTGCAGGACTCGGCTTTGCAATTCCTGCAGCGTTGACGATGCTGATGGTTCCTATTCTTGGAAATGGGGATAAACGACTGGGCTTTCAGATCTTTGCAGGTATCATAAGCATCTTCTTTATCCTGGCTATTATCGTTACGGTTAAGAATGTAAAGGAAAAGACCCAGGCATCCTTCCAAGCCCCCAAAATAAAGGAGATGTTTACAGCATTATTCAAAAATGATCAGGCTTTGGTTGTAGTTATAACTATCGTTATATTCAATGCCTCTCTTTATCTCACCTCGAATCTGGCGGTCTATTTCTTTCAATTCGATATAGGAAATGAAGCCCTATTCGGATTGTTTGGAATTGTTGGCGGAGCAACCCAGATATTATCCATGACAATGCTCCCGGTCTTTCGAAAGAAATGGAGCCGTATGAAAATATTTGTGGGTGCCATCACAATTGCTATTACTGGTTATGCTTTTTTGTTTCTACTTGGAACATTACATATTACAAATATTATTTTACTTTGCCTAGCAGCTATTATCATTTATTTTGGCTTTGGTCTGGCTACGGTGTTATCAACGGTATTTCTTGCGGACACAGTTGATTATGGTGAATGGAAAACGGGACAGAGAAGTGAAAGCGTCATCTTCTCCATGCAGACCTTCGTAGTTCAGCTGGCCTCTGCATTTTCGGTTTTTATTGCAGGTGTCGGCTTGGATTTAATCCGTCTGGACTCCAAAGCGGAGGTTCAAAGTAGCAGTACTCTTCTGGGAATGCGAATTCTTATGACAGTTGTCCCCATCTTCGGGTTATTAATAGCGGTATATTTCTTTAAAAGAAGATACCAGCTGTCAGAGGATTACCTGGAGAAGATTGTTCATGAGGTTAAGGAAGGTAAAAACGAAGTTATTACTAACAAAGCATCGGACAATTAGTTTGCATGATAAATCAAAGAAAATAAGATAAACAATGAGGTATACTATGATCCGGAAAGAAAATGAATTGTTTGTGTTGGAGACTAAGAATAATACTTATTGCTTCAGAGTAATGCCATCCGGGCATTTAGAGCATTTATATTATGGTAAAAAGATAACGCTTAAGGATAATTATGAAGCAATTACAGAGAAAGTAATTTATATCGGAGGTACTCAGATTGTTTATTCTGAAAAATATCCTCAGATAGGGTTGGAGAATCTATGCCTTGAGATGTCTTCCTATGGGAAGGGAGACGTTCGTGAACCCATGATCGAAATCACGCATGAAGATGGAAGCTCTACCTGTGATTTTTTGTTCAAGGATGCAAAGCTTTTGGATTATAAAGAAGCATTATTGTCCTTACCTTCCGCCTATATAGAAAAACCAGTAAAGAAGGATACTAAAGATATCAGTAATTCGTTAAGTACGGATAACTATGTAAGTTTGCAGGTAGAAATGTTTGATCAGAATTATGGCATAACATTATTACTGGCTTATTCTGTATTTTATGATAGTGATGTAATTACCCGAAGTACTAAGGTAATTAATACATCAAATAAATGCATAACACTAGATCGGATTATGAGTTCACAGTTGGATTTGGATACTAATGACTATGTTATCAGCACCTTCCATGGAGCCTGGGCTCGTGAAATGAACCGATATGATACACCGGCTCAGCCCGGTATTCTAGTGAATGATTCTAAAACCGGTACGTCAAGTAATCGGTGTAATCCTTTCTTTATGGTGAGTAGAAACAATACAGGGGAGGATTACGGGGATTGCTATGGCTTTAATTTAATCTATAGTGGTAATCACTACAGCGCTGTTGAAGGAAACAGTATGGGGAAGCTTAGGATTATACAGGGGATACAGCCCGCAGGGTTTCAGTATCTCATACCGCCGGGAGAAACTTTTGAAGCACCGGAAGCGGTTCTTACCTTTTCAGACCGGGGATATACCGGGATGAGTCATAATATGCATCATTTTATTCGTAACCACATTGTCCGCGGTGAATGGAAGGATAAAGTCAGGCCTGTATTAATCAACAGTTGGGAAGCAAATTATTTTAAATTTAATGAAGCACGGCTGATCAAACAGGCGAAGGCGGCAAGGGATGCCGGTGTAGAGCTTTTTGTTCTGGATGACGGATGGTTTGGAAAACGTAATGATGATTCCTCCTCTCTTGGTGACTGGAGAGAGAATAAAGATAAGCTGAACCACGGGTTAAAGGGACTTTCTGAGACAATCAACAACATGGGGATGGATTTTGGTATTTGGGTGGAGCCGGAGATGGTTAATGAAGACAGCGACTGTTACCGAGAGCATCCGGACTGGGCGGTACGAATTCCTGGCATTGAACATTCTCTTGGTAGGAATCAGATGTTTCTGGATCTCACTAGAGCAGAGGTCCGCAATTATATTGTTGAAGAAATGAGCCGGGTATTTTCCGTCGCAAATATCACTTATGTGAAATGGGATATGAATCGAATCTTTACCGATCAATATTCGCCCTCTTTAGAGGCTAACAGACAGAAAGAGTTCGCCCACCGATATATCCTGGGACTGTATGAGGTATTGGATACACTCACCAGACGTTTTCCTAAAATACTCTTTGAAAGCTGCGCCTCAGGAGGAAACCGGTTTGATCTTGGAATGCTTTGCTACATGCCGCAAATCTGGGCAAGTGATAATACGGATGCAATCTGTCGAGCCGCAATTCAAACCGGATACAGCTATGGATATCCAATGTCCGTGATCGCAGCGCATGTATCAAGCTGTCCTAACCATCAGACGTTCAGAAATACTTCATTAGAAACCAGATTTGAGGTGGCGTCCTTTGGACTGCTTGGTTATGAGTGCAATCTGTCAGAGCTAAGCTCTGAAGATAAGAAGATTGTATCCGAACAGATAGCATTTTATAAAGAGCACCGGAAAACCTTACAATTTGGTGATTTTTATCGCATTAAGAGTGGTGATAACGGTTTATATCAATGGATAACTGTTGCTACAGATCAAAAACATGCAGTTGGTTTATTTCTGCAAAAAGAGATAACTCCGAATAGTCCTTATGGAAAATTTGTGACGAAGGGTCTTAAAGAAGAAAAAGAATACCAATTTACAAATCGTCAACATGTATTTAATATCAAAGAATTTGGGGATTTGATTAACATGATTTCGCCCATTCATATAAAAAAGGATTCCCTGACCCATAATATTATTTCTATGATAAAAAAAATGCCGGGAGAGGTTGAAAATTGCATAGCATATGGAGTTGTCTTTAATCAAGCAGGTGTGAAATTGAAACAAGGCTTTGGCGGAACCGGCTATGATGAGAACATCCGTCTTCTACGGGATTTTTCTTCAAGAATGTATTTGTGGAGAGAAGTGGATTAAAAAATTCAATATAACTACTTTTATTTTCTGTAATATATGGTAAAATAGTCCTAGATAAGCCGTAGCTTTGGCTGTGGGTGCAAAAGAAGGAAGCGATGTATGGATGGAAAAATCTAAGCAGGCCTTGACAAAAAAGTTGTTAAAGATGATATACCATTTTCTTGACAATGTTATTATTGATGATCAGAGCTTACTGCTAAGCAAGGAAGATACAAAATACTGGAAGAATAAGATATTTAATATTATTACAATTATTATATTGGTAGTTGGTTCTCCTTTGATGATTATATCAGCCTATACGTTTTATAAAAATGGAGATATCTTGGTTGCTGCGTCTGAAGTTTTGTGGTACGTTATGTGTATGATTATTCTTATGAATAAAGGCATGAGAATAGGATATAAAAAGTTATGTGTTACTTATGCATTGTATTCATTAAGCATTTTTTTGCTTATTTCTACAGGGGTAATGGGTGCAGGAATGATTTCTATCTCATTTTCTTTAATCCTTGCAGGCTGTTTGTTAGAGAAAAAGCAGATTGTATATTTTGTAATGTTCGATATTTTTATCTTTACTGTTTTGTCTATCATGTTATTCATCGGAATATTTGATGCTTCCAGCATGGAGACTTATAAAGGAGCATGGTTAATTAACGGCTTAACAGCGCAGGGTTGTGGTATCATGTTAATCCTTTTAATGAATACAATCTTTTTAGGATTTGAAAGGCAAACACAGCGCATCAAAAAATCTGAGGTTTTACTTGCAGAAAGCGAAATCAAACATAAGGCCATGATTGCTAATATATCCGATGCCATAGTTATCATTGATCAAAAAGGTACTGTGACTTACCGTAGTCCAAATATTGTTCAGAGATTTCCTTGGATGTCAAAGGTTATATTGAATAGTAATTTTTATGATAAAATTTATATTGGTGATCAAGAATATGTAAAACAAGTAATACAAGGTTTGTTATTGGAAAACGGGATGAAGAAAACGATAGAAGCAAGGTATTTGTGCGAGGATGGTGAGATCAGATACTTGGAGCTTACCGCCGTCAATCTGACCACAGATGAAAATATCAATGGAATTCTGATTAATTACAGCGATATTACTCAACGTAAGAAGAAGGAAAAGGAAATTATTTATTTAAGTCAACATGATTGTCTAACAGGGTTATACAATCGTACCTACTATGAAGCAGAAAAGGAAAGACTGGACCACGTACAAGAACTGCCTCTTTCGATTATCGTTGGTGATATTAATGGTTTAAAGATTATAAACGATTCTCTTGGGCACTATGAAGGTGATAAATTACTAATAACAATTGGTAATATAATTGAAAAATGCTGCCGTAAGGGAGATATAGCTGCCAGATTAGGCGGAGATGAATTTCATATACTTCTTCCAAGAACCAGTAACAGGGAAGCTCTGGAGATCATGAACAAAATCAATTTGGAATGTAAGGAGTATAATGTAACTAGTTCCAATGATGTTTATCACATCAGTATATCCTTGGGTTTTGGAACTAAGACTTCGGTTAAGGAATCACTGGATGTTATACAAAAAACCGCGGAAGATTATATGTATAAGAGAAAACTCTTAGAAGGAAGAAGTATACATGGTTCAATTATCTCCTCCATGAAAACGGCTCTATTTGAAAAAAGCCATGAGACGGAGTTACATGCCAGTCGGCTTATTAATCTAACAAAGGCGGTTGGTAAGGAGCTGGATTTAACCAGCCAGCAGTTTAGCGAACTAGAATTATTATCTACCTTACATGATATTGGTAAAATAAGTATTGATGATCAGATTTTGAACAAACCGGCTAAGTTAACAGAGGATGAATGGATTAAGATAAAAAAGCACTCTGAAGTTGGGTATCGGATTGCAATGGCATCGCCGGAGCTGATGTCTATTGCCTATGATATTTTAACTCACCATGAACGATGGGATGGTAAGGGATATCCACAGGGGTTAGTAGGCGATAAAATACCACTGTTATCAAGAATTCTTGCTGTAGCAGATGCATATAATGCCATGATAGAAGAGAGATCATATCGTAAGGCCATGTCAAAGGAAGATGCTATTACTGAAATTAAGGATAATGCTGGGACTCAGTTTGACCCAGATATTACAAAGATATTTGTTGAAATCGTTAGTGCATATTAATAAACTGTATCAATGTTAATCGAAGCTAAAGAACCACGGAGAATTTCTGTGGTTCTTTTTGATAAGTGCCTTTAGCAACATATTAGAGCTGGTGCATACGGTTTATACTTATACCATATTAAAGTAATAATTTTATGGTTAAGAAAGGGCATATATGATACAATAGCAAGGGGTTGTAATCAGGCATTAGGGAAGAATTGAGAAACACCAATTAGTATGCGTAAGTTGGTATTCAAAGGTATGAAAGTCGTACTCGGTACTTTTTAGTATAACTTTGTATGAGGTGTTGGAAACATTTTGGTCTAACTATATTTTAGAAAGGCGATGTTATTATAATGAAAAAATGGTTTAAAAAAGTTAGTTATCTAAATATATTAATGAGTCTTATCATCGTCGGTGTAATCGGTCTAGTAGTAATGTTTTTCATTAACGGTTACATGAAGGTCTCTGTTAAAAATAGAATTATTACGCCGGAGAAAGCAGCAGCACTGGAAGAGGTTGATTGTATCCTAGTTCTAGGAGCGGGTGTATTTGATAATGGAAGACCAAGCAGTATGTTATCGGATCGTCTTTCAGTAGGGGTAGATCTGTATAAATCCGGAGCATCTGACCGTCTCCTAATGAGCGGAGATCATGGTAGAGTAGGTTATGATGAGGTGAATGTTATGAAACAGTACGCAATTGATGCTGGTATTCCATCTTCTGAAATTTTTATGGATCATGCAGGTTTTTCAACCTATGAGAGTCTTTATCGTGCAAGAGAAATCTTTGAGGCGGATAAAATAATCATAGTATCACAGGAATATCATCTGTATAGGGCTCTGTATATCGGAGAGAAATTAGGATTAGAGGTATATGGGGTTGCTTCTGATCCAAGGCAGTATGTGGGACAATCCAGACGTGAGGCACGTGAAGTTCTGGCAAGAGTAAAGGATTTCTTCTATGTTATTGTTAAACCTAAGCCTACTTACTTGGGCGATTCAATCCCAGTGAGTGGTAATGGGGATTTGACCAATGATTAAAAGTATTAATATCATAAACCAGATATCGATATAAAAAAGAAATAACCGAGGTGAGCATAGTGCAAATGAAAGTATTAGTAGTGGAAGATGATGAAGATATTAATCGTATATTGAAGCGATATTTAGAAAAAGAGAAGTACCAGGTAGAAAGTGCGTTTTCCGGAACGGAGGCGAAGCTTCTGCTTTCAATGAATTCCTATGATTTAATTCTGTTGGATTTAATGCTTCCGGGTATCACCGGAGAAGATTTAATCAGAGAAGTTAGGAAGGCTACTTTGGTACCAATTCTTGTAATATCCGCCAAGGGGGCGTTGGAGGATAAAGTAAATGCTCTAAAAATCGGAGCAGACGATTATATGACAAAACCCTTCGAAAGAGATGAGGTACTGGCACGAGTTGAAGCCATTTTAAGAAGAAGTAAATTCATTCAAACCAATACGATGGAAGAAAAGGAATACATTCATAAAAATTTAGTGTTACGACCAACCTGCAGAGAGGTAGCAGTGAAAGGAAAATTAATATCACTGACAGCATATGAGTTCGATATTCTATATTTCCTTTTACAATATCCTGACAGAGTTTTTACGAAGGAGCATTTATATCAGGATATATGGAAGGCTGGATATTATGGAGAAGACAATACAATTAATGTACATGTCAGTAATATACGAAAAAAGATTAAGGAATTCGATGAGGAGTCCTACATAAAAACGGTTTGGGGAATAGGTTTTAAAATTGATAGTTAATTTATGAAGCAATATCTTTAAACTTTCTTTAAGTTTTCTTAAGTACTTGTTAACTTCTTGGCGGTATACTGATTTACGATACATGAAGAGATTCTTAGGTAATCAATACCACTGTAATGATCAAAGAACAGGAAAGGAGTTATAAAGTGAGAGAAGTAATACTATCAACAAAAAAATTAACAAAAAAGTATAAAAATGTAATAGCCCTAGACGGTATTAATTTGGATTTAAAGCAGGGTGAAATATATGGGCTTGTAGGAAAAAATGGAGCGGGAAAGACTACACTACTTAGACTATTAACCGGTCAGGCTTTTGCCACTGAAGGAAGTATTTCATTATTTGACGGAACCTCGCAGGAAGCATTAAGCTTAGGAAGAAAAAGAATTGGAGCTATTATAGAAACTCCGAGTTTTTATTCCAATATGACTGCAGAGCAAAATCTGGAGTATTATCGAATTCAAAGAGGTATTCCCGGAAAACATTGTGTGAAAGAAGTATTACAGGAGGTTGGTTTATCCGATACAGGGAACAAGAAATTTCAGAGCTTTTCCCTTGGAATGAAACAAAGATTAGGATTGGCATTGGCTCTTATGAATAAGCCGGAAATATTGCTGCTGGATGAACCAATTAACGGATTAGATCCTTTTGGCATTGTGGAAATCCGAAACATGCTACTCAAAATTAATCAGGAAAAGAATATTACAATTCTTATATCCAGCCATATACTATCTGAATTATCGAATCTTGTGACTTATTATGGTTTTATTGATCAGGGTAAGATGATAAAACAAATATCAAATGAGGAATTATCAAAAGAGTGTAATAAATATCTAGAAATTAAGGTAGACAAGGTTGAGGTAATGACTGCCTTATTAGAAACAAAACTTGGTTTGACTTCCTATAAAGTAACACCTGATTATTCTATACACATTTCTGAGTATTTGGATCAGCCTGAGAAAATTAGCGAGTTGGCTATAAAAAACGGTGTTGGTTTATTATCCTTGATGGTAAAAGAAATTAATCTGGAGAATTATTTTATACAATTAGTAGGAGGTACAAGTCATGACTAGTTATCTTAAGAGTGAATTTTATCGTATTTTACACAATATGAAATCTTATTTGTTTATAGGAATTTGTTCCTTATTATTAATTAGCTCCAATGTTATTCTGGCAATAGTGAAGTATTCAGATAGCACCTTCAAATATGCCAATACTGATTTTGCTATTCGCAATTATTGTGGGAGCATTATATTTGTATTCTTCCTATGTGTTATGGTTGCTTCCATGATATTTGGAAACGAACATAATAATCATACAATGAAGAATAGTATTTCCTACGGGATATCAAGGGGAGTTATCTATTTTAGCAAATTAATTGTAGAAATAGTATACTCCATTGCCGCCTTAATTATTATCACAGGAATGCATATTGGCAGTGCTTACCTGCTGCTGGAGAATTCTAGTCCTAGATCCTTAGAGTTATTAGCTCGGGCTTGTTTCGTCAGCATACCGTTATTTTTATTTGTCTTAGCAACAACAAATTGTTTTGCCTTTATTATTGAAAGTTCAGGTGCTGGATTTGCAGCGACTTCCGGGCTGATTATTGCATTACCTATAGCATCAAATTTCCTTGGTATGAGATTTGCATCGATAAAAAAATTTGCAGAGATATTACCATTAAATTTAGTAAACAGTATTGGGATTAATGGCACGGATTATTATATTGACCTTCCCTGGGATGGAAATGCAGGATATTATAATTACTGGCTTGCAGGTTTAATCCAGATGGTAATTATCATGTTAATTGGTTATGTGGTATTTCGAAAAAAAGAGATCAAATAAAATCAAATAAAAATTAAAATGGGAATTAGATGGAATTCAATACATCAGTACGAATAGAGGAGGGCTGCAGGTATGTCTTATATATGCATCATATTATTATTAATCGTCATCATACTTGTTGTCAAACTATATTCTATTCATAGGGCAATTAGTAAAGCCTCGAAGCAGATGGAGGATATTGAACTGCATCCGGAAAGAAATCGGCAGTTGAAGTCAATTAATACGGATCATAAGATGGAAGAACTTCTGAGGAGAATTAATTTGATTTATAAGGCAAGACAGCAGGAGCGGATTGTCTACCAAAGAAGAGAAACTCAAATACGACATGAAATTGAAAATATTTCTCATGATTTAAGAACACCCCTCACTTCTATTATCGGTTACGTTGATCTGATCGAAGACAAGGAGACTAAGGAAGCGGATAAGCAAGAGTATTTAGGTATCATTCATAAGAGAGCTAGGGTGTTGCAGGGATTTATCCAGGATTTTTATGAAATATCAAGAATCGAAGGAGACAATTATCCCTTTTTACTGGATGCGATTTCGGTACAAAGTTTCATCAAAGAAGCAGTAGTAGCATATTATCATGATTTTGAGGTGAAGAAGATAGGGGTTAGTGTAGATTTAGATAAGAAACAAAGTATCATTATTGCAGACAAAATTCAGTTTAACCGCATCCTAAATAATCTGATACAAAATGCATTAAAATATGCCAGAAGTGATTTTTCCATAAGTCAAGTGACCAGGGATGGCAAATGTATCCTCAAGTTTATGAACGATAAAGGTGATATGGGAGAAGATGAATTAAGACGGATTTTTGACCGATTCTATACAGGGGATGTATCCCGTAATCATGGAAGCTCAGGGTTAGGTCTTACAATAACGAAGATACTCGTTGAGAAGATGAAAGGTAAGATAGAGGCGTCATTTGAGGGTGATTTATTTGTAATTCAACTGGAATGGCCAACAAAGTAATAAAGATAAGGCTGCAGCAAAATAGATATAAGTTTTGCTGCAGCCATTTTCCTTGATGTAACTGTTTGTGAATATAGTTCCACTATGTGCTATTACTTCTTTTTTGGTTTTTTAACTATTTCGGGTTCGCTCATCATCGGCTTTAAAGCTGGTAAAACACCGATATCGGTCTTTTTCTTCTTCTTAACTTCTTTTTTAATATCTCTATTACCCATTTATACCACTCCTTTATGTGTTAAGATACAAATAATATATATTATTATAATAACATATCTCGATTTCGTCCAGCAAAATTTATGAACTCCAGATCCAAATTACCATCGAAAAGGGTTCGGAGGAGCGATGATTTCGGAAGCATTATATGACGGTTTAAAGTAATAGAAAATATTTATGAAATAAAAAGCAAGGGATTAGATTCCTTGCTTTTTTCTTGCGTGATATATGACTATGCCTTTGTATGATTCTAAATTATCAGTAAATACTATATAAGTATAAAAAAATTTCAAAAGCATCGAAGGAGTCAGGAGTTTAGAGTATGGAAAAATATAAATTAGGGATCGACATCGGCTCAACGACAGTGAAACTTGCCGTCCTCGATGAGAATAATAAATTAGTCTATAGTGAATATACCAGACATTTATCAGATATTAAAAATACTGTACTCGAGCTAATAAAAAAATGTTATCAGTGCTTGGGTGAC
The DNA here is from genome assembly GCA_023414875.1 of Bacillota bacterium. GTDB lineage: Bacteria > Bacillota > Clostridia > Lachnospirales > Lachnospiraceae > Mobilitalea. The sequence goes on from JAEZMV010000018.1 coordinate 239,736, forward strand.
ATAGAGTTAAAATTAAGCATAACAGGTTCCGGAGGATTATCTATCTCCAGGTGGCTTAGCATTAATTTTGTACAGGAGGTAATCGCCTGTTCGAAGGCGGTACAGGCCTTAATTCCACAGACGGATGTAGTGATTGAGCTGGGGGGTGAGGATGCTAAGATCACCTACTTTCACGGTGCTATGGAACAAAGAATGAACGGTAGCTGTGCAGGAGGTACCGGTGCATTTATTGACCAGATGGCAGTATTGTTAGATACAGATGCAGCCGGTTTGAATGAATATGCAAAGGAGCATCGGGTAATTTATCCGATTGCCTCCAGATGCGGAGTGTTTGCTAAAACAGATGTACAGCCCTTGATCAACGAGGGAGCCAGAAAAGAAGACATTGCTGCCTCAATACTTCAAGCGGTAGCAAATCAAACAATCGGAGGTCTCGCTTGCGGAAAGCCAATCAGAGGTAAAGTTGCTTTTTTGGGAGGGCCATTATGTTTTCTGTCGGAGCTTCGCAATCGTTTTTGTGAAAGCTTGAGGCTGAAGGAAGAAAATGCAATCTCACCGGAGCATTCTCAGTTGTTCGCAGCTATTGGTGCCGCGATATCCTCAGTGAAAGAAAAGCCCATTCCATTAAAGAACTTAGTAAATAGGTTGGGACAGATTACCGATTACAAGGAGGAAGAAGCGAAGCTGCTGGTACCTTTATTTGAAAATGAGGAGGACTACCTAAGCTTTCGAAATCGCCATGAAAAGGCTTGTATTCAGAGAGAAAATTTAGCTGATTATCAAGGTAATGCATTTTTAGGAATTGATGCTGGTTCGACCACAACGAAGGTGGTGCTTATCGGGAATAACAGTGAATTATTATATTCCCATTACTGCAGTAATGAGGGAGAACCTTTAACAAAGCTGGTTTCCATATTAAGTGACTTATATGATAAAATTCCAGGGACTGCGAGGCTATGCAAATGTACCGTAACCGGTTATGGAGAGGCACTTATGAAAGCAGCTTTCCATATTGACCTTGGTGAGATTGAAACCATTGCTCATTATAAAGCGGCCAATCATTTCTTACCGGGAGTCGATTTTATCCTGGATATCGGAGGGCAGGATATGAAATGCCTTAGGATAAAAAATGGAGCTATAGATAGTATTCTATTGAATGAAGCTTGCTCCTCTGGTTGCGGATCGTTTTTGGAGGGATTTGCTCATTCGCTAAACTTATCCATAGAGGAGTTCGCTACGGTGGCATTATATGCAAAATCACCGGTGGATCTCGGGACCAAATGCACGGTTTTCATGAATTCCAGAGTAAAGCAGGCACAAAAAGAAGGTACTAATATATCGGATCTTTCCGCAGGATTATCCTATTCCGTAATCAAGAATGCTCTATTTAAGGTGATAAAGGTCAGGGACGATAAGGATTTGGGAGATAAGATAATTGTCCAAGGAGGCACCTTTTATAATGATGCTGTATTACGTTGCTTTGAACGCATTACCGGCAGAGATGCGGTAAGGCCGGAAATAGCCGGGTTAATGGGTGCCTATGGTGCTGCATTAATCTCAAAGGAGCATTATATGGAAGGAGAAAAGACAACCCTTTTGTCCAAGGATGAACTCAGAGATTTTACGATGAAGGTATCTAGCGGGCGCTGTGGAAAATGTGGTAACCAATGCTTACTCACCGTGAATAAATTCTCAAACGGAGAAGCTTACATCGCAGGAAACCGCTGCGAAAGAGGTCTTGGAATTGAGAAGAATACGACGGACAAGCTCCCAAATCTATATGATTATAAATATAAACGAACGTTTGGGTATGTACCTTTAACCATAGATGAAGCAGAAAGAGGTGTCATCGGAATACCCAGAGTACTGAATATGTATGAAAATTATCCCTTCTGGTTTACCTTTTTTACATCACTTGGTTTTTCTGTCCTTCTATCATCACCTTCATCAAAAAAGCTTTATGAGAAAGGAATTGAGACTATACCATCAGAATCAGCCTGCTATCCGGCAAAGCTCTGTCACGGACACATCATGGACTTGATTGAAAATGGAGTAGAAACAATCTTTTATCCCTCCGTGGTATATGAAAAGAAAGAGTTTCAGGATGTCACAAATTATTATAATTGCCCGATTGTAATCTCATATTCTGAGGTAATTAAAAATAATGTGGAGGAGATAAAAAGAAAGCAGATCAAGCTTATTAATCCGTTTTTATCCTTAAATAATCCGAAGGTTCTTATTAAAAGACTTACCGAAGAACTGAGTGGATTTAATTTGAAGGAGGAGGAAGTAAGCCAGGCAGTGGCAGCGGCTATAAAAGAAAGAGAACGGTATAAAACGGATATCAGGCGAAAAGGAGAAGAAGTTCTGGAGCTTCTTCGAACGAAGCATAGACATGGGATAGTATTATGCGGAAAGCCTTATCATACTGACCCAGAGATAAATCATGGAATCGCAGAGCTGATTGTTTCTTATGGTATGGCTGTACTGACAGAGGACAGCATATCACATCTGTCAGGGTTAAGACATAAGCTTCGGGTGGTGGACCAATGGGTGTATAATTCCAGACTATATCGGGCGGCCAGCTTTGTAGCACAGGAACCCTGTTTGGACTTAATACAGCTGAATTCCTTTGGCTGCGGTCTTGATGCAGTTACTTCTGATCAGATCGCGGAGCTGCTCGCATCCGGGAAAAAGATGTATACGATGTTAAAAATAGATGAAGGTAATAATCTTGGAGCTGCAAAAATCAGAATACGCTCCTTAAAGGCTGCCCTGGAGGAGAGGCAAAAGAATACAATCCATTTTGAACCGGAGACAACGGATTATCCTGCACCCGTATTTACAAGAAAAATGAAACATTCCCATACCATACTTGCTCCTCAGATGGCGCCGTTTCATTTTGAACTGGTACAGGAGGCTGCCAGGTACTGTGGCTATCAAATGGTGGTCTTGCCGGCAATTGATAAAACAGCAGTGGATGATGGGTTAAGATATGTTAATAATGATGCCTGCTACCCTGCAATTATTATGATCGGTCAGATTGTAAAGGCGTTAAAATCCGGAAAATACGATGTAAATCAGACCTCTGTTATCATTTCGCAAAGCGGTGGAGGCTGCAGGGCTACCAATTATATTGCGTTTTTAAAGCTGGGCCTAAAGCAGGCAGGATTTGAGAAGGTTCCGATTATTTCACTTAACACATTAGGTCTCGAAAAACAACCGGGCTTTAGGATGTCCTTAGGTCTGATAAACCGGTGCATTATGGCACTGATTTACGGAGATTTGTTTATGAGAGTGCTTTATCGAACCAGACCTTATGAGCGTTTTCCCGGCTCAGCACAGCTTTTATATGAAAAATGGAATGAAAGAGCGAAGGAGAACATTCAAAACGGAAGCAGAAAAAAGTTTCAAGCTAATATCAAAGGGGTTATCAGAGATTTTGATCATTTGGAACTACTGGATATAAAAAAGCCAAGGGTTGGAGTTGTGGGTGAAATTCTTGTGAAATACCATCCGACCGCAAATAATGATATAGTGAGTATTTTAGAACAAGGAGGAGCGGAAGCAGTTGTACCTGATCTTATGGATTATTTCTTATATTCTGCTTTTAATTCGGGATTCCGATTCCGATATCTTGCCGGGAAGAAATTAGACAAGCAAAAAAGCAGTTTAGCATTAAACTATCTGCAGAGTTTTCGAAATATTATGAAACGGGAGCTAGGGAATAGTAATAGGTTCTTGCCGCCGACACCCATCGATGAGCTGGCTCATATGGCATCCGCCATACTTTCTCTTGGAAACCAAACAGGAGAGGGTTGGCTCGTGACCGCTGAGATGATTGAATTTATTGAGCAGGGAACCAGTAATATTCTCTGTGTTCAACCATTGGCTTGTCTTCCAAACCATATTACCGGAAAAGGTATGTTTAAACCATTAAAAGAAAAATACCCTCAGGCTAATATCATGCCGATTGATTATGATCCCGGAATTTCGAATGTGAATCAATTAAACCGGATTAAATTAATGCTTTCTATCGCTATGAAAGAAATATAAACAGAAAAAGTGGATTACATCTTTCTTTACCAAGGCATCTTTATTATAATAATAAGAAGCAAGGTTTAAAAGGATGGGTTCACTTTTTTATGTAGTAGGAAATTATCACTTCTTATAAACAATTAATAATTTTCATATCAATAGATTTAAATTTATAAGTACATAGATATCAATGTAATTAAGTATAGAATTAATGATATAATTTATAATGTAAGGTTTTCTGTTTATTTGTTGATTTCGTTGTAATTGAAGATTTAATCAGGATGATAATCTTTAATACAATGGATAGCTTTGCGCAGCTGCGAAGCATCAGAATGGGGGGGTAGAATGAAAAAATGTAGTCAATGTGGTGCGTTACAAAAAGACGAAAGGGTTACCTGTATTGATTGTGGGGAACGGCTTGGAAAACCACTTTCGAATGTGGATGAGAAGAAAATAGATTACGAGATTACAAAAAAAATGAAAAAGCTTTCTGCAAAATCAGATTTTTACTCGTTTCATGCCACGGTACCGGATAAAGTGGTTGCTGGGTTGCTGGTTTTAATAGTAGTTGCACAAATTGTCCTTAGAATTTTCTGGGGCAGCTATATGACAATGGACAATAATTTATCAGGAATCTTATTTGTTATATTGATGATAATGGGGATTGTGGATCTGTTATTACCCCAATTCTCCTGGGAATTATATAAGCTTCGTTTTATCTTTTCCATTGCAAATACAGATGATTTAGAGCCTTCCACCATGCATTCTATTATGAGAAGAGTTACAGTTTATGGACTTTGTTTATTGGCATTCGTTTATTCAATTGCGATGATTTTGGAAGTAACTCATAATATTGGTTAAGATAAAAGAGTTACCGGAGGTTACCTTTGAAAAAAATATTTAAGTATTTAAAACCATATAGTGGTCGTATGCTGTTCGGATTTCTGATTAAGGTAGCAGCTACCTTTATGGATCTGGGTTTGCCATGGGTCCTGGCATATATCATTGACGATGTAATACCCAATAATAAAGTATCTCTGATTCTTTTATGGGGATTGGTAATGATAATCCTGTCAATCGCTGCAAGAACCTTTAACATCATTGCAAACCGGATGGCTGCAAGAGTTGCCAGAATGACTATTGAAAAGCTGCGGTATGATTTGTTCGAAAAAATTCTGAGCCTTTCCGGCGCCCAGCTGGATTATTTTACGGTCCCATCCCTGGAAGCCCGGATGACTTCGGATACCTATCATGTTCATAATGTAATAGGTATGATGCAAAGGATTGGTGTACGTGCACCTATCATACTGATCGGGGGTATAATCATCACAAGTACATTGGAACCGGTTCTTGCGTTGGTGTTAATTGGTACACTGCCGTTTCTTGTACTTGTTGTTTATCTGGTATCAAAAAAAGGAATTCCCCTTTATACGCTGTTACAATTATCAACAGATCGGATGGTACGGATTGTTCGTGAAAATATTGGCGGAATCCGAGTTATTAAAGCTCTTTCTAAAAAAGAATATGAGAAAAAAAGATTCTCTGATATTAATCATGAGGTAGTAGAGAATGAGTTAAAAGCCGGTACCACCATGGCAGTTTCTAATCCTATCATGAATCTTCTGTTAAATATCGGCCTCACCTTAGTAGTCGTTGTGGGGGCATATCGGGTCAACAGCGGAGCATCGGAACCGGGAAAAATTGTCGCCTTCTTATCTTACTTCGCCATTATGCTACAAGCGGTAATGGCTATTACGAGAATATTTGTGATGTACTCTAAGGCCAGCGCATCAGCTGCCCGAATAACGGAAGTACTGGACATAGAAGAAGATCTTATTGTATTTGCAGAACAACCCATAGAAGGAAAGAGTGATAGGAAACAGGATAATCCAAATAACCATGATAGCCTGGTTAATCAGGATAGCCAGAATGGACAGAATACGCAGGATACCCAGAATAGCCAGAATAGTCAGAATAGTCAGAATAGTCAGAACGGCCAGAAAACTCAGAATACGCAAGATACCCAGAATAGTCGGAATAGCCAGAACAGTCAGGGTACCCAGAATACGCAGGATACCCAGAATAGCCAGAATAGCCAGAATAATCATAGTCCGAATGTGCATATAGAATTTAGCCATGTAAGCTTTTCCTACTCGAAGGAACCCTGCATTCTGGATATGAACTTTCAAATAAAAAAGGGAGAAAGTCTTGGAATCATTGGTTCCACCGGAGCAGGAAAGACGACGTTAATCAATCTCTTAATGCGGTTTTATGATGTTTCAGAGGGAAGCATCAGGATAGATGGTCAGGATATAAGACATATGAATAAGCAGGAGCTAAGAAGAAGGTTTGGCGTTGTATTTCAGAATGACGTATTATTTGCGGATAAAGTAATGGAAAACATAAGTATGGGAAGGGAGTTGTCAAAGGAGCGAATCTGCGAGTCTGCAGCGCATGCTCAGGCTGCTTCGTTTATTGAAGAATTGGACGATAAGTACGAGTTTAAATTAGCGATTAAAGGGAGTAATTTAAGCGGAGGTCAAAAACAAAGGTTACTGGTAGCCAGAGCGTTAGCCAACCGCCCTGAAATATTAGTTCTTGACGATGCTTCCAGTGCTTTGGATTTTAAGACGGATGCATTGCTTCGAAAAGCAATCAGAGAAAATTATGAAGGAACAACTACAATTGTAATAGCACAACGGATTAGCTCAGTGATGAAGCTAGATCATATTCTGGTAATGGAAGATGGTCAGATGGTAGGCTACGGGACCCACGAAGAGCTATTAAATTCCTGTGAGGTTTATCAGGAAATATATCAGTCTCAGATAATGTAAGCAAAAGCATCACAGATAGGAGGTAATTATGCCGGTTAAGACACAAAGATCAAAGATCAGTGACAAGTCAGAAAAGCCGCGAGATACAAAATATGTATTGAAGCGGTTATGGACATATGTTTATCAGTATAAATGGATGTTAATCATAGCAGTGATATTTGCGGTGATCAGTAATATTTTTGCCTTAATTGGACCGATGCTATCAGGTTATGCCATAGATGCAATTGAACCTGGAAAAGGCTTGGTTGTATTTCGAACTGTATTTTTTTATGCGGGCTGGATGATAGCCTTTTATATCATCTCTTCGATAATGTCATTCATACTGTCTGTTCTGATGATACGTCTCAGTCAAAGGATTGTAGGGAGCATGCGTGAGGATGTATTTAAGAAACTGGTGGATCTGCCGGTAGGATATTTCGACCAGAATCAAGCAGGTGATATCATCAGCCGGATTTCTTATGATATTGATACCGTAAATACCTCTCTATCCACGGATATTGTACAGATATTTGCAAGTATAATAACCGTAGTCGGATCTCTGATCATGATGTTTATCATATCACCCCAGCTGGTACCTGTGATGCTGGTTACGATACCATTATCCCTGCTTTACACCCGTTATATGGCAAAGAAAGTAAGACCATTGTATCGCAAGCGCTCCAACAAGCTTGGAGAGCTGAATGGATTTGTAGAAGAAATGGTTTCAGGTCAGAAAACCATAAAGGCTTATGCAGCTGAAAAATCAATACTAAAACGCTTTGCAAAGCTAAATACGGAGGCAGTCAATGCTTACTATACGGCTGAATATTATGGAAGCATAACAGGGCCTACCGTTAATTTCATCAATAATATATCACTATCCCTTATTACTGTTTATGGTGCTGTTCTCTTTTTATTTGGGCATTTAACTCTGGGTAACATTTCATCCTTTGTACAGTATAGCAGGAGATTTTCCGGACCAATCAGTGAGGCTGCAAACATCATCAGCGAACTACAATCTGCGGCAGCTGCGGCGGAACGTGTATTCAAACTGATGGATGAACAGCCGGAAGTGGAGGATAAGCCAGGAGCAATTGATATTTCAGACGTAGAGGGTGATGTATTAGTGAAAGATATATCCTTTGGCTATCTTCCCGACAAAATGATTATTAAGAGGTTGCATCTTCATGCGAAACCCGGAAGTCTGACTGCCATTGTTGGCCCGACCGGAGCTGGTAAAACCACGATAATAAATTTATTAATGAGGTTTTATGATGTATGGGAGGGAAATATTTTTTTAGATGATAATGAAATCAGAGATCTAACCAGAACCAGTCTTCGAAGGTCCTATGCAATGGTACTTCAGGATACCTGGCTGTTTCAGGGCACCATTTTTGATAATATTGCATATGGGAAAGAAAATGCTACAAGAGAAGAAGTCATCGAAGCAGCAAGGGCATCAGGAATTCACTCTTATATCAAGCGATTACCGCAGGGTTATGATACGATCGTCAATGAGGACGGTATTAACATATCAAAGGGGCAAAAGCAATTGCTGACAATCGCACGGGCTATGCTACTAGATGCTAAAATGTTAATCCTCGATGAAGCCACCTCCAATGTAGATACCAGAACAGAAATTAAAATTCAGAAAGCGATGCGTAAACTCATGGAGAAGAAGACCTGTTTTGTCATAGCTCATCGGTTATCAACCATTCAAGGGGCAGATAATATTCTCGTAGTAGATCAAGGGGATATCAAGGAGCAGGGAACCCACAAGGAGCTTATGGAAAAGGAGGGTTTTTATTATAAGCTTTATCAAGCTCAGTTTGAATAAAACTTGCTTAGGTGTTTCGCAACAATTATTTGATAAATGCTTAAGTTATGCTGTTAACAATTATCCCGGATTGTACAAAGTAAGTAACTTTGGACCTCCGGGATATCGTAGTAAATCTTTATTGATAAGGAACCAGATACTATTGCTCAAGATTTAACAAATCTTCTATGATCAGAGATGCATCCCTAACAAAAACAGGGCAAAGGGTCTCCCATATACCGTGTTCTTTTATGTATTTTAATTCTTCCGGATCGCTCATATCGTATTTCAGTAAGTCTCTGCAGCAAATGGTACCGTGAAGCTCTTTAAATCTTTCATTAAATTCTCTCACCAAAGAATAGCTTTTTTCTTTTCCTTCGTTATCCTCAACTAAATACTTACCATGCTTCAAACCAATCAACATATATGCGCCGGTAACCGCCCCACAGGTTTCAGCCATTCTGCCAATCCCGCCTCCAAAGGGAGAGGAGATTTTCAATGCTGTTTCCTTATTCAGACCCAGTTGATCACAATAAGCTGCAAAAACGGCCTGGGAACAGTTAAATCCATTGTTAAAACATTGAACTGCATCTTCAACTCTACTCATACATTATTCCCCCCTAAAATAAATTGGTTCTTTCTTCAAACAGTGTGTACTATGTCATATGATACATCATAAAAGCGTGAAACTGTGTATAAAAGTGTGAAGATGATTCTAACAGAATTGGAAGATAAGTGCAATGGCAATAGTACATAAATTTTCAATAAATACAGTGTGAAAAGAATTCAACAATGTTGAATTCTTAGTAAATATAATAATAAATTCCAGTGGAAATTCATTATTATATTTACGGGTGTTCTATTAAGCATTTGCGGCAAAAGCGGCATATGCCCATAAAGCATGGGCGTTAGTATGATATGATATTATTTATTAATTATCATATACTTCTTTGATTTTAATTAGGTTCGGCGGTTATATTAGATTATAATCAGTGATAAACTGTATTATTGTTCAAGGGTGATTCCTGAAATTTATTAAAGTAAATTAATACTACCTTGAGCATTGGTAGGCTTTACTCCATATAAATCAGGGAGTATAATGATAGAGAAAATACAATATTTGGTAAATAAATTCAATTATAGACTTCGCATTTACTTAATATAATATGAAAGAAAGGGGTTAATGTCATGAGTGAGGATAAGCTGGTAGATCTGGATAATCAGGATACATCTTTCGAATTAAAGCAGCAATTATACTCTGAGGCAGTTGATTTAGAAGCTACCAGTAGTGACATTGCTAAACCTAAATCAACCAAAAACATAAATGCATATAATAGAATCATTACGGTTGTTCGTATCGTATGTTTTATATTTTTTCTAATATTTACAGCACTTCTCATAAATGAAGTATTCATAGAACCTTACAAAACTCGAAAAGCAATTGACCTGGCAAAGGAATTGTATTATCAGACTGTCGAGTATAACTCAGATACTCCAGCTGCATCTCCGACTATCTCGGCAAAGGTAACTGAGACAGTTATTTCAGAAAATAAAACAAATCCAAAAGACTATGATAGCATTAAGGTTGAGAGCAGTGGAGCTCCGGTCGTTTTAGAGGATTTTAAAGAATTGCTGGAGATTAATGAAGATGTAAAGGGCTGGTTAACAATCCCTAATTCGAACATAGATTATCCTGTACTTCAAAATCCGGAGGATGAGGAATATTATTTAACCAGAGATATCAATAGGGAAAAAAGAAAAGCCGGAAGTCTGTTCCTAAATTATAAATCCTCCATTGAAAGAAATACACAAAACTTAGTTATCCATGGACACAATGTTAAAGAGGATTATATGTTCCATCGTCTAAGGAATTTCAAAAAGTATATTGATTATTATAAAGAACGTCCAGTTATAACCTTTCATACTTTATATGAAAAGGCGCAGTGGAAAATATTTTCCGTATTCGTTACCAATGGAAGCAATAAAACAGAAGAATTATTTGATTTTACCCAATCTGAATTTAGAGATTCATCGGAATTCCTGAATTTTGTCTTTCAGCTGAAGGCACGTTCTATCTATCAAATAGATACCGTGGATATCAATGAGGAGGATCAGCTACTTACGATATCGACCTGCTCCTATGAACTAAATAATTACCGCTTGGTTATTGTGGCTCGAAAGCTTCGAGAGGGTGAGGAGGCTGTGGTTGATGTGGAGAGCGTAACAAAGAATGAGAATCCACTCAAGCCCTCCAGCTGGTATGAGGAATATGGTGGTGAGAAGCCTGAGATTGGTACATTTGAGGAAGCGCTGGCAGCAGGTGAAATCGAATGGTATAAGCCTGTTACTAAGGAAAATGAATAATGCTATAGTGAGAATTAGTCATCAGAATTAAGAAAAATATATTGACAATAATATATAAAATGATTATACTATCGTTTAAATAATGAAAAAGCTGTGATAAGAACGAGTAAGATTTGAAACTTTCTTACAGAAAGCAACCGGTTGATGAGAGGTGCAAGAAAGTAATATCTGAATACATCTTTGAGCTTCACACCGAACAGGAAACTTAGTAGGCTGCTGACGGCCCCCTGCACCCGTTATCGTGCTAGAGTATAACCTTATGTTAATTTCTAAGATAATTTATAATCGGTTTAGAGTTATAAATTATAACAAAAGGAGCAAGGCGTACTCAAAGAGGTTGGCTGTGAGAATGGCTAATAATTATGAGGTGGTACCGCGAGAATATTCCCGCCCTCTTAGCAATGAGAGGAGCGGGTTTTTTGATTCTCAAAATGAGTAATTGATAAAAAGAAGGGAGAAAGACGATGAAAAAATTAGACATTAATATTACTAATGAGGAGGAAACACAAATATTACATTCAGTACGTGATACTAAGAAAGAGGAGATAATAGATCAAAGTATCGAAAATCAAATCAAAATAATTAAGAAGGGAGCCTCGGAAATAATTTCAGAAGAAGAGCTCCGGGAAAAGTTGATCAAGGTTAAGAAGGAGGGACGATCCTTAATAGTTAAGCTGGGACTTGATCCAACCGCACCGGATATCCATCTCGGCCATACGGTTGTCCTGCGTAAAATCAAACAACTGCAGGATCTGGGGCATCATGCAGTGATTATCATCGGAGATTTTACCGGTAAAATTGGAGATCCCACTGGAAAATCGAAAACAAGGGTGCCATTATCTGTAGAACAGGTTAAATTAAATGCAAAGACATATACGGATCAGATATTTAAAATTATTGATGCAAGGAAAACTACGGTTCGGTTTAATAGTGAGTGGCTCTCAAAACTGAAATTTGAAGAGGTGATTCAATTAGCTGCGAGTACAACGGTAGCAAGACTTTTGGAAAGGGACGATTTTCAAAGCCGGTTTCGAAGAAGTGAACCAATCGGACTTCATGAGTTTTTCTATCCTTTGATGCAAGCATACGATTCTGTTGAGATAAATGCAGACCTTGAGCTGGGGGGGACAGATCAGACCTTTAATATTCTTATGGGAAGAACCTTACAAGGATGTATGGGAAAGGAGCGTCAAATTGCAATGTTTATGCCAATTTTAGAGGGGTTGGATGGTGTCGAAAAGATGAGTAAAAGCTTGGGCAACTACATTGGAATTAACGAACCTGCTGAAGTGATGTTTAAAAAGGTAATGGAGATCCCGGATCACTTGATCCTCCGTTATTTTGAGCTGGTTACCGATGAACATCCGGATCGAATTGCCGAGCTTAAGCTTCAGATGGAGAATGGTAAAAATCCAAGGGATTGTAAACTTGAGCTGGCAGATATTATTACAGGATTATTCCATACAAAGGAAGAGGTAGATCAGGCAAAGACTTATTTCCATACCGTATTTCAAAAAGGAGAAATTCCTGATCATATGTTAACCTTGCAGATACCGGAGACATGTATGAAATTAATTGATTTGATTCCGTTTCTGGTCGAGAGCGGGCTGGTATCCTCCGGAAGTGAATTCCGACGTTTGGTTAATCAGGGAGGAGTTCAAATTAATCGGGAGAAGGTAGATAATATTGAATATTTATTGCCAAACAAGGGAATTGTTCTGCGAATTGGGAAAAAGAAATTCCTCAGAGTACAATTTGTTTAGAAAAACTTCAATAAAGGTGAAGAATAATGGTGTAAAAAGCACGTAATTTTAGTAGCAATTAAAGACTTATTAAAAAAAACAGGTATTATGTACTAGAAAAAACATTAAAAATATCTTAATTAATATTGACTTATTACGACATATTTATATATAATAACATTTGATAAAATTATATGGAGGAGATATAAATGAAAAAAAGATTATTAGTTATTTTATTATCACTATTAATGGTATTTAGTTTATTTGCTTGCTCATCAAAAAAAGATGATGATAGTAAGGATGCTAAAAGTTCTTCTGAAGATTCTGATAAAGATGATGCAGATGAAGAAGATGAAGACAAAAAAGATAAAGACAAAGAAGATGAAGACAAGAAAGACGAAGACAAGAAAGACGAAGACAAGAAAGACGATGAGAAGAAAGACGATAATAAGGATACCAGCTCCGGCGAAGTAACAATTGAGGAACAGGTATTACTAGATCAGGATGGAATTAAAATTACTGCAGTAGGCTTGGCACCAGATGAGATATTTGATGCACAGTCAATCGAGCTGGATTTAGAAAACAATTCTGATCAAAATGTTACAGTTCAATTATCAAATGTTTCTGTTAATGGCTACATGATAATGCCTTTATTCTCAGCTGATCTTGCTGCAGGAAAGAAAACAAAAGAGACAATAGAATTCTATAACTATGAGTTGGCTGATTGCGGTATTGAGAAAATAGCTCAAGTTGAATTACAATTTAATATTTTAAATTCTGAATCCTACGAAACAATTTTTGATTCTGAGATGATTAGTATAGCTACTTCAGCAAAAGATTATGAGCAGTCATATGATGCATCTGGTGAAGTACTCTATGATGATAAAGATATTAAAGTTGTTGCTAAAACCTTAGATACATCCGATGATATATTTGGACCTGAACTTTTACTTTACGTAGAGAATAATTCTGATGTAATCATCAGTGTTTCTACTGACAATGTATCAGTTAATGGTTATATGAATGATGCATTATATTATGCAACAGTGCTTCCTGGTAAAAAATCAGTAGATGGTATGACATTCTATGATTTAGAATCAAATGGAATTGAAGAAATTACTGATGTAGAGTTTAACATTAGCATTATGGATGCTGACACATATGATACTATCGCTGAAAGCGATGCAATTGCATTGACTTTTGAATAATTAAACAACATATTATATGGATTAAGGAGATGTTCTCGAACATCTCCTTTTTTTAATAGGAAGTGTTTCATACAGATAATATTCGAAATATTTCGAAAAACCTTTCCAGTTAAATTAGAATATGATACAATTATTTTACAAATACCCATGGGAGGTTTTTATGAAAAAACAGTTCAAGGCTATCATTTTGGCAGCAATGATGATAATGATGACGATTGCTGGCTCGGTACATCATATCAATAGTGTGGAAGCAGCTGAAGAGCTAAAAATTAACATTCATTATCATCGTTATGACGGGGATTATAGTGGTTGGAATATTTGGTCCTGGATTATCGGAGCGGAAGGGGCGTCCTATGAATTTAACTCCGAAGATGATTTTGGAATGGTAGCATCATATACCCTTGAGATAGTGGAGGGAACAACAGAAGTAGGTTTTATTGTACGACATTCAACAGATAGTAATGCCTGGGACAAAAAGGATACGAGTAATGACAGATTTATGGATATCACAAAAGCAAAAGACGGAGTAATTGATTTATATGTGGTACAGGATGAAGAAAACTTTGGATATGGAGAAGATGAGATGAATTTAGCACCTAAGATTATGGAAGCATCAATGGAAAACAAAACAACGATTAATTTTAAAGTGACAACCGCATTTGACTGTACTGCAAAAGATACTGCATCTAAGGTTATCATCAAAGACTCAGAGGGTAATACATATGAAGCTGAAAGTGTTTTATCTAAAGAAGGAGAGAAGGCAACCACAGCAAAAATAACGATGGTAGAAGAACTAGATCTGTTTCAACGATATACCTTAAGCATTGAGGGCTATGGCGAATTACCTGTATCAAATGCCAAGGTGTTTTCAACACCTGAATTTGAAGAAGCTTTTTACTATGATGGAAATGATCTGGGAGCTATGTGGTCAAAGGATAAAACCTCTTTCCGCTTATGGGCACCTACAGCATCTGAAGTAATACTAAATCTTTATAAAGCCGGTATTGGAACGAATAAAATAGAAAGTATCGCGATGACACAGGATTTAAAAGGCACCTGGTACACGGAAAAATCAGGGGATTTGAGTGGGATCTATTATACATATTCAATTACCGTAGATGGTGTTATGAAGGAAGCGGTTGATCCCTATGCGAAAGCAGCAGGTGTAAACGGTGACCGTGGGATGGTAATCGACTTGGCGTCAACCAATCCTGAAGGTTTTACTGAGGAAGCAAAACCCGAGTTAATCAATTCAACGGACTCTGTTATCTATGAGCTGCATATCAGAGATTTTTCTGTTGATGATAGTTCAGGAATAAAAAACCAAGGGAAGTATATTGCATTTACAGAAAAGGGAACAACCTCTCTCACCGGTGAAAAGACCGGAATAGATTATCTGGTGGATTTAGGTGTTACCCATGTTCATCTGTTGCCCTCCTTTGATTTTTCAAGTATTGACGAAACAAAATTAATTAACAATCAGTTCAACTGGGGTTATGATCCTGAAAATTATAACGTCCCTGAAGGTTCCTACTCCACTGATCCACAGCATGGGGAAGTTAGAATTAATGAATATAAACAGATGGTTCAAGCGCTGCATTCTAACGGCATTCGTGTTGTAATGGATGTGGTGTATAACCATACTTCGGCAAGTGCTGATTCAAATTTGAATAAAATAGTGCCGGGCTATTATTACCGTATGAATGAAGATGGATCATTTTCAAATGCCTCTGGCTGCGGCAATGAAACAGCCTCCGAGCGTGCAATGATGAGAAAATATATCGTAGACTCTGTAGTATATTGGGCAACAGAATATCATATAGACGGTTTTCGTTTTGATTTAATGGGAATTCATGATATTGAGACAATGAATGCTATCCGAACAGCATTGAATCAGGTGGATCCAAGCATTCTAATATATGGAGAAGGTTGGACGGCAGGTTCTTCACCTCTACCGAAAAACGATCAGGTGTTAAAAGCTAATATGTCGTCCGTAGACTCTGCAATAGCTGCGTTTAGTGATGACATCCGTGATGGTATCAAGGGAAGCGTATTTGACTCACTGGATCAGGGGTTTGTCACAGGTAAGGCTGGTATGGAGGAAACGATAAAATCAGGTGTTGTAGCTTCTACCGATCATCCTCAGGTAGATTACTCCAAAGTAAATTATTCATCGGCTCCTTGGGCAAAGGAGCCAACTCAGACCATAAGCTATGCATCAGCACATGACAATAATACCCTATGGGATAAGATTACCATATCCAATTCGGTTGACAGTTTGGAAGATAGGGTAAAGATGAACCTATTATCTGCAGCAATCATATTTACTTCTCAGGGGACCCCATTTTTTCAAGCAGGAGAGGAGTTTTTAAGAAGTAAACCGAAAGATGGAACCGGAACTACATATGTTGAGAATAGTTACAATTCACCGGATACTGTTAACAGCCTAAAGTGGAACTCCATATCTGATAATAAAGAGGTATATAGCTATTATAAAGGTTTAATCTCATTTCGTAAGGCTCACAGTGCTTTAAGAATGACAAAGACTTCAGAGATTCAGGCAAGCCTTAATTTTCTTGAAGGTCTTGATGAAAATGTAGTCGGCTATACAATTAATAATTCACCGAATGGTGAAACAGCAAAATCTCTCTGCATCATCTATAATGCTAATAAAGCCTCTACAGCGGTCACAATTCCGGAGGGAGCTTGGAACGTTTATGTTAAGGGAAATAAGGCCGGAATAGAAGTGCTGGAGACAATCTCTGGAAGTAAAGTAACCGTGGATCCGATTTCAACACTTGTATTAGTAATGGAGGATGGTAAGACGGTGTTAACACCAACAGCTTCGGCACTATCCGATACTGCGGATGTAAATGCGGTACCAGCATCTGCTGAGGCAAAGAGTAATAATTCAGTTCGGTATGTTATCATAGGGATTGTTGCAGCTATTATTGTTGTCGTCTCTGTAATAGTATTAAGAAGACGAAGGAGTAAGAAAAACTGATTTCAGTTCGAGGGGTATTATTCCTAGTAAATGAATCACATCTACCTTAAAGAATCATATAATCCTTTTATTTAATGAATGCAGGCGACTGTTTTAGTCAGCCTGCATTTTCAATCGGAATGATGATTAATAAATTTTTTCGATAAATACAACAAAACAATTCTGTGTATGATATACATAAGCCTCATTATTATGTTATCTCGCTATATTTTTATTGAAAAGATTTACCTATGTGAATGTTTTTTATTTAGGTACATTAGGCTTGGTTTACTATATAATACAAAGTATGAGAAGGAACGTATGAAGTCTTACTATTCATTGATTGCTATAATATGGTTGACTAACTTTGGGTAGGATCTTATAATTAGGGAATGGATTTTTGCAATTATCATACTGAGGTAAATGCTATTAAATTGACTACAGGAATCGCAATACATAAGGAGAAGAAATGATGAAGCTGGAATATAAAAAAATACATCGAATGTCTATGAGTGCTCTGATCCTTTTTTTTATACTGATAGGGGCAATGAGTATAGATATTGTTATTATATATCTTAAGTGGCCTTCTTATTTAAAAATAGGAGCGCCGGATGCCACTGCTTTACGTCATGCTGTCTTTTATATTCCCTGTATCCTTGCAGCGATTATTACACATACAGTGTTTCGCAGAAAGCTTCTCAAGGATTATCCGGACAGATTTCCAGTTAAAGTAAGGTCAACCAAAAAAACAATCATTCGACGAATCGTAAAATCCATTGTCATAACCTTGTTGATGGGTATTTTCTTATTGATGGTTACCCCATATATCGCGCTGCCGATATTTCTTAATCGACATGTGAACTATCTTGGTTATACTACCCCAAAACATGTTTTGCAGGATATCTATGAAGCGTCTGAATATGATATGAAAGAAACGCAACGGTATCTTGTTACGGAAGACGGTTTTAAAGTTTGGACCTCAGAAATCTATACAGAACAGCCCAAAGCAGTTATAATCTACCTCACCGGAATCATGCAGCCTTCCGTTACTTACTTCTATGGACATGCAAAATATATGCAGGAGAGGGGATATGCGTCCATTCTACTGGAGGTTCGAGGTCACGGAAAAAGTGACGGTAATAGAATCTGTTTAGGCTATGAGGAGATTAATGATGTAAGAGCAGTAGTAGAATTCATCAAAGCTGAGAAGAAATATGACGGTGTACCTATAGTGATTCAGGGAATGTCCATGGGAGGGGCGGTATCGATAAATGCATTCGGCCAGATTTCAGAAATCGATGCATTAATAGCGATGTCAGCGTATTCCAGTTTTGAGGAGGTGGCTCTTGATCAGATGAATGGACTCGGTATCCCTAAGATAATTCAAAGGATGGAAAAGCCTTTTTTAAGATCGGCTCTTAAAGTAATCTATGGTAAATATCCAGTTGAAAATTTAAGGCCGATAGAACAGATTAAAAACACAAACGGCAGACCGGCTTTACTTGTCGCCTGTACCGGGGATACGGAAGTTCCTCCGATTAATATGCAACGATTGAGAAATGCTAACCCTGTGGTACAGACCTGGCTTCGTGATTCCTGGGAGCATTTTATTGTTAAGGATTGCAATTTAATGGAAGTGGCGCAGGATAAAGAATATTGTGATCGGATTCTAGCCTTTTTAGAGGATGAGGTTATCAGGGATCAAAGGATGCGAGTTAGCTCCAATATTATGGATTTTCCATGATAAACCTATTTATCTGCTAGATGTCGATTACTGCGGGTGATGATAGCAATCAATATTAATGCTAAACCAGAACTAACCATAATCCATTGAAGCGGAATAACATCTGCTAATGGTCCGAAAATTGCCATACCAATGGGTAAAAAACCGGAGTACATTGAACTAAGTAAACCAAATATTCGCCCTTGCATAGAGACCTCGGTTTTCTCTTGTAGCAGTGTTGTAATAGATGTTTGCACGATTGTCATAGCTATGCCATAGAATAACATGTAAACAAGATATATTATAAAGTTATTGGCAATTCCCATTCCAATGGCAAATGCACCGAAGGCAGAAAGACTCAGGAACAAAGTCTTGATACGACTATTAAAACCGCCCCATATACTCATTACAAGACCGCCTGACAACATTCCTGCAAATCCTACTAGCTCTACCACGGTTAGATACCAATATGTATCACCGTAGACACGACGCACAAGAAGTCCGGCAAGAAATCCAGATGGAACAGCTAAGAAAATAAATAATCCATACACAATTAATAGCTTTCCAATGACTTTATCTGAAAAAGCATATCTAACGCCAACCTTTATATCTGTAAACACAGACGCTTTTTCCATTACCATTTTTTGCTTCGGTAGCATGACACAAGATAAAATACCTATACCAATGACTGCTGTAATAATATCCACCATCATTGTAGAGCGCAGTGTACTAATTGAAAATAAAGCACCAGCCGCGGCGGGAGCTGCAAACTGGACAATGGATTGCATAGTAGCGTTGATACCGTTGTAACGCATTAATTGTTCTGTCGGTACAAGCTGTGGAATAATGGCATTGACCGCCGGAGTTTGAACACCTGACCCAAGAGAACGAATAATCGACATTAAAAGCAAGCCACTCAGCAAAGCCGGTTCAGAAGAAATATGAGGCATTGCCAACATCATTACCAGCGTAACAGCAGCAATTGCTGAATCTGCACCAATAATCAATTTTTTTCGATTATATCGATCAGCCCACACTCCTCCGACTAAAGAAATAAGAAACTGTGGCAGATAAGAACAAATAGTAAATGCAGCTACCCATGTACCGGAGGAAGTCTGCATAGTCACATACCATACAATAGCCATTTGTACAAGAGTAGAACCAAATAGCGTGACACATTGACTGATAAGAAAGAGTATCGTCCGTTTTTTCCAATCAGATTGTAGTTTATTATACATTTGAATTATCCTCCTTGTATTTATGTGGAGAAAGCTCGAAACGCTGCGTTGGATAACCAAATTCAAAAAGTAGCTCTTTTTCTGCAAAACCAAGCTGTTTAAGTACCTCACGGTAGCCTGTGTCAGCTTTATCGTATTCTCGGAATGTTGTCGTACTAACTTTCCTCCCGGGAAGAAAATCGTTCATCAATCTCTCTAAAAAGATCTTTTGAATCCCACACTCCCGGTATTGTGGATGTACCCCCATAAACTCAATGCTTCCTGCATCATAAGAAAATGCCATGATACCAATAACAGTATCCATATTTTTTAATATCAGTGCCTGTCTTTCCTTAATACTGTTATTTAAATTTTTGAGGTAGTCCTCTTCATCAAGGTGCGGATATCCATCAATCACCAAGTGTACAAGCTTTATCCAATCAGGAATGTCGCTTATCTCGGCAAAACGAATATCGGATTTTTTAAACTCTATGTCTGTCAAATTTCTTTGTAGAGAAAACCGCAATTGCAAGGGATAAAATTCTCTCTGTTCTCTATATTCCGCAGGAGGTACCTTATACATAGATTTAAAAGCAGTAGTAAATGCCTGCTGGCTTTCATAACCACAGATAAAAGCAATATCAATGATAGGCTTCTCGGAGAATACTAATAATTTTGCTGCTTCGGTAAGCTGTCGCCGCCCCACATAATCATGGATTGTCATTCCCACCGTATCTTTAAACATTCGGTGTAAATGGTATTTGGAATAGTGAATGGCTGTTGCTACGGCATTAAGCTCTAGTATACCATCAAGATGATTTTCGATGAAATCAATGACCTTTTCAATACTAATAATCGTTTTGCTTTCCATTTCTGATTCCTCCTTTCCGTAGAATAGGATATCAGTATTGGTATTTTGTGTTTTAATAATTCTTGCTATTTTATAATTGTCTTGTGCATATTGCAGCTATTCAATAATCCATAATTAACACCAATTAGAGAGACTAGCTCTACTCGAAGGGATTGCCTTCCCCAATGCTTAAGTAGAAAGCAGATCAATACATTTACTAAAAAAGGCTTCTTACGTCCGAATAAAAATCAGGGTAGGAGATGTCAACACATTCTGCATCTTTAATATCGGTATCTCCATCAGCCAGTAAGCTTGCGATCGTGAAGGACATGGCAATTCGATGGTCGGATTTACTCTCTACCGCTGCACCGTGAAGGGGCTTTCCTCCGTTAATAATCATTCCGTCAGCAGTAGCTGTGATATCTGCGCCCATCCTTGAAAGATTCTCAACCATAACATCAATACGGTTTGATTCCTTTACCTTAAGCTCCGACGCATCTTTAATGATTGTCCGGCCCTCAGCAAAGCAGGCTAGAATAGCAATGATGGGTATTTCATCAATCAGTGTTGGAATGATATCTCCGCCAATCTCACAGCCCTTCAGCTCACTATGAGTCACAACAAGGTCAGCCACCGGTTCACCACCGTTATCTATGATATTTTCCAGAGTAATATTCGCACCCATCTGTCTGCATACTCTTAATATTCCATCCCTGGTTGGATTGATACCAACATTTTTTATAACAATCTCTGAATTTGGCACAAGCAACCCGGCAGCAATAAAATAAGCGGCAGAAGAGATATCACCGGGAACACTTATTTTCCTACCGGTTAAGATTGGATTGGGCAAAATCTTTACTGTATTACCAATTGAGGTTACCGTTGCGCCAAATTCGGTTAACATAAGCTCGGTATGATTTCTTGATAAGGAAGGCTCTGTAACGGAGGTTTCTCCCTCAGCGTACAGTCCTGCAAGCAAAACACTTGATTTTATCTGAGCAGAAGCAACCGGAGAATTGTAACGGATTCCGGTTAGTTGGGTATGATTTTTGGTGGTACCATTTATTATAAGCGGAACACAACCGTTGTCCTTAATACTCTTAATATCGGCACCCATCATAGAAAGAGGGGTCATAACTCTTCCCATTGGTCTTCTCTGAATTGATTCATCGCCAATTAAGGATACATCAAAACTCTGACCACTAAGGATACCGGAGATTAACCTCAGAGTAGTTCCGCTGTTTCCGACATCAAGTATATCCTTTGGCCTAGTCAAACCATGCAGACCCTTCCCATGAATAACAACATAATCAGAGGAGGCTTGATTATCAATCTCTATTCCCATTTGGCGAAAGCATCGAATGGTAGATAAGCAGTCCGCACCCTGTAAAAAGTTTGTTATCTCAGTAATCCCTTCAGCTAAAGCGCCGAACATAATTGCCCGATGAGAGATCGATTTATCTCCCGAAACTTTAATGGTTCCTTTTAACGGTCCACATTTTTGAAATATCATGTTAATTTCTCCTCGTAAAATATACTGGTTATTAAAATATAGAAGCACATATTAGGGTAATATTTTATTATCAAAATGATATAATCTATTTTCGTTCATAGATTTTATAATTATATCTAGATAGCAGCGTAATAGCGTTTTGCTGTGCCTGTTCATCATAAAACTCGATTCTCAGGACACCTTCTTCAAACTCTCGGTTATGAATAATACCGATATTTTTAATACTGATCTGATTACTAGCAAGTAAGGTAGCTATCGTTGCAATAGCCCCTGCTTCATCCATGATATCCAGATATATCTCAAACAGCTTCTTCATAATACCGATGGATTTATTCGGGATAGCGCTTCGGTATTCTCCGGCGGTATCAAACATCTGATAGAGATAATCACCATCCATACGTTCCAAGGCATCAGAGGCGGCTTTTAATGAAGTTATGTAACGATCCAATAGTCGTTTGATGTCAGTGGAATTCGTCAGACAGATATTCTGCCACATAATAGGAGAGGAGGAGGCAATGCGGGTGATGTCCTTAAAGCCTCCGGCTGCTAAAGCTCTCATTTTCTCTGCTTCGTCATCTTCCTCCCGTACAAGGTTTACCAGCTGTGCTGCGATGATATGTGGGACATGGCTGATCGCTGCGGTTATATTGTCGTGCTCCGATGCCTCAAGTAGGATTGGAATTGAACCTAGCTTTTTCACTAACTGGTAAAGTAACCTTGTCATTTCCTCCGGTGTCTTCTTCGTGGGGGTCAGAATATAGTAAGCATTTTCAAGCAATAAGGCATAGGAATTCAAATATCCGGTTTTTTCGGAGCCGGTCATAGGGTGTCCGCCAACAAACTGAGCTTCTAAATTAAGCTCCTTAATTGCAGTATGGATATTACCTTTTACACTTCCTACATCTGTAAGGATACAGGTGGGTTTCAAGATAGGTTTTAATTCTTTTAGATATTCTATATTGGATAATACTGGAGCACATAAAAATAAAAGATCACAATCCGGAAAGTCTTCCTGAAGAGTGGTAGTAATCGAGTCTAATACTCCATCCTTAAGAGCTGCAATTAAATCAGCACTTGGTTGATTCTTATGATAATCGTAAGCGAAGAGATAGTAATCCTTATATATTTTTCTCAGCGCACGTGCAATTGATCCGCCAATCAATCCAAATCCAATAAAACCAACTTTCATATCGCTCCTAAAATCACTCTCTATTTCGTTCATGAATGCCTCCTGTAAATTAATTCTGAATAATAACTACATCTATTATAATTCGATAAAATCATGTTCTGCAAGTATAATAAAATTATATTATAACAAGGTTACAGTTTATTATTGTTCATACCTATTATGAAGCATTTGCGGCAAAAGCAGTCATGCTTCGTTAGTGTGTGAATTGTAACTATGAAAATTGTACGGCGTGTTGTTTAGAATTTTTTACCCATTAATTCTGCTAAGGGGCGGAGCTCGTTAGTTAATCGTTCAAACTGCTCGAACGTAAGGGATTGAGGACCGTCTGAAAGAGCAAGGGAAGGATTCGGATGCGTTTCAATCATTAATCCGTCTGCACCTACGGCAACAGAGCTCATGGCAAGTGGCTTTACATAAGCTCTTACTCCGGTTGCATGGCTGGGGTCAACAATGATTGGAAGATGGCTCTTCTCCTTAATAACAGGTACAGCAGAGATATCTAATGTATTACGGGTTGCAGTTTCAAAGGTACGAATACCACGTTCACACAGAACAACATTAGGATTACCCTCTGCAATTATATATTCGGAGGCGTTCAGCCATTCATCTATGGTAGCGGACAATCCTCTTTTTAATAATACGGGAAGTCCTGATTTACCTGCTTCCTTTAAGAGATAAAAATTCTGCATATTTCTTGCACCAATTTGAAGCATATCAACATATTTAGCAGCTGCTTCAATGGCATTTAAACTGGTCACTTCACAGATTACAGGCAAACCGGTTTCCTCTCTGGCTTCCTTCATATATTTAAGACCTTCTTCCTCTAAACCTTGGAAAGCATAAGGTGAGGTCCTTGGTTTGTAGGCACCACCACGAAGGATTTGAGCACCGGCTTTTTTGATAGCATGAGCTGTAGCTAACAGCTGTTCTTTACTTTCGACAGCACACGGTCCCGACATAATCACAAGACTATCTCCGCCGATCGTAACATTGCCCACCTTAATTCTGGAAGGTTCCGGGTGGAACTTTTTATTAGCGAGCTTGTAGCTCTCCGTAACGGCTACAATTTTATCTACATCTTCAAAGATTTCTAAATTCTGATCCATCAGCTTTGTTTTGTCTCCGACAACACCTATGATGGTTACTTCTCTACCGGCTGATACATGAGCATCGCAGCCTTTTCCTTCGATTATTTTTTTGATCCGTTCTATGGATTCGGCCTTTGCCTGCGGTTTCATTACTATAATCATGGTTAAATAATTCCTTTCTTTTGTCTTTTTATGAGTAAATTGTGGGGCTAAGCAGTAAATGCAGCTTTCCTATTCTGTAGGCATTTGTCCCAAAAATATGTTTGAACTCATCTTGTTTTTGCAATTATACTCTGTTTGTTTTGTGGTGTCAATACTCTATTACTTTAAAGCGTAACGGTTTAAAGTGAAAAAGAAATAACTTTGTGAATAATTACATAAAACTATTGTAATTGTAATCTACCTCTAGTAAAATATACTAAGAGGTATTTATGGGTGATTACAGGGAACATTATAATATTGTTTCCGTATTTCGGCATTTATCATGGTCACATACCTAAAATAAAAGAAAAGGAGCTGCTCATTTTTATCTTCACTAATTACGGATGTGAATGTGATAGCGAACATTTACTGTATGTTCGTTTTGACCCTACTACTTACTAAAAGCGTATTGGAGGAAATCATATGAATGTTTACACTTCGGAAAAGATTCGCAATGTTGTTTTGTTAGGCCACGGTAGCTGTGGCAAGACTACTTTAGTCGAAGCCATAGCGTACACAACTGGAATACTCAAGCGTCAGGGAAGAGTGGAAGAGGGAAATACAATCAGTGATTACGATAAAGAAGAACAAAAGAGATTGTTCTCCATCAGTACAACGGTAGTGCCTGTCATATTTGAGGACACAAAGATAAATTTATTTGATACACCAGGTTATTTTGACTTTATTGGTGAAGCAGAAGGAGCTTTAGCGGTTGCAGATGCAGCAGTTATAGTAGTATCTGCAAAGGCTGGAGTTGAAGTAGGTACAATAAAAGCATGGGAGTATTGCGAGAAATACAATTTGCCTAGAATTTTCTTTGTAACAGATATGGATGATGACCATGCAAGTTATCGTGAAGTAGTAGAGAAACTAACCGACCTTTATGGTAAAAAAATAGCTCCGTTTCATATTCCAATCAGGGAAAATGAAAAATTTGTTGGTTTTGTAAATGTTGTTAAGATGGCCGGAAGAAGGTTCACAACAGCAAGTAATTATGTGGAATGTGATATTCCCGATTATAGTCAGGAAAATCTATCGAAGTTTAGAGAAATCCTATTGGATGCAGTAGCTGAGACCAGTGAAGAATTAATGGAAAAGTATTTTTCGGGTGAAGAGTTTACGCAGGAAGAAATCTCTATAGCACTTCGAAATAATGTAATAGATGGCTCTGTAGTTCCGGTAATGATGGGTTCCGGTGTTCATGCTCAGGGAACAACAATGTTATTACAGGCTATTGAAAAATATTTCCCGGATCCTACCAGGATGAAAATCAGTGGTAAGAATACTAAGACCGGAGAAGTATTTGTAGCTGATTATGATGAAAAGAAACCATTTACGGCAAGAGTATTTAAAACAATAGCAGATCCGTTTATCGGTAAATTTTCTCTTTTCAAAGTATGCTCAGGTGTGATAAAATCAGATTCTTCTGTTTTCAATGCGGACAAGGATAATGAGGAAAAGGTTAACCGCCTTTATGTGTTAAGAGGTAAAGAGCAGATTGAAGTAACAGAGTTGCATGCAGGAGACATCGGCGCTCTCGGTAAGCTCAGTGATACCGTTACCGGAGATACACTTTCAACAAAAGCGAACCCGGTAGTATATGACCGGATTGAAGTATCAAGACCTTATACCTACCAAAGATTTAAAACCAAGAATAAAGGGGACGACGATAAGGTTTCTCAGGCACTTGGTAAGTTGATGGATGAGGATTTGACCTTAATGATGGTTAATGATAAGGAAAATAGACAAACCTTATTGTATGGTATCGGAGATCAGCAGTTAGATGTTGTGGTAAATAAGTTATTAAATAAGTATAAAGTAGATATTGAAGTAATGAAGCCAAGAGTACCGTACCGTGAGACTCTTCGTAAGAAGGTTCGCGTACAGGGTAAATATAAGAAACAGTCCGGTGGTCATGGACAATATGGCGATGTTCATATTGAGTTCGAACCCTCCGGTAATATGGAAACACCTTATGTATTTGAAGAAAAGATCTTTGGTGGTTCCGTTCCGAGGAACTATTTCCCTGCGGTTGAAAAAGGTATTGCCGAATGTGTTATCAAAGGACCAGTTGCAGGATATCCGGTGGTTGGATTAAAAGCAACACTTGTTGATGGTTCTTATCATCCGGTTGACTCATCGGAAATGGCATTTAAGATGGCTACAATCCAAGCCTTTAAACAAGGCTTTATGGAGGCTTCTCCTGTTCTTCTTGAGCCGATTGCGTCCTTGAAAGTGCTGGTTCCCGACAAATATACCGGTGATATCATGGGTGATTTGAATAAACGTCGAGGAAGAGTCCTAGGTATGAACCCCGTTGTAGGCGGTAAGCAGGAGATTGTGGCAGATATTCCGCTTTCAGAGCTATATGGATATTCCACAGATCTTCGTTCCATGACCGGTGGTATCGGTGACTTCTCATATGAGTTTTCTCGCTATGAACAGGCTCCTTCGGATGTTCAGCAGAAGGTAATTGAAGAGAATGCAAAAGAGGAAGAAGTAGAATCATAATAATTATTTATTGATATCATAATCTTTAAATAAGAGTTGTATCTTGGCAAGGGATGATAAAATTCACTTGCCAAGATCCAACGAGGTATTTAGGGAGGCTATCCGCAGATAATTCCTACATAAAACAGGCAAAAGCACCAGAAATTGTCTATTTTGAACGGTATTAGAGGACAGCCTCTTACCTATTGTAAAAATATATTACATATATTATTGATCTTCATTTCACTTACATGACTAGAACTCTTACTGTCTTACCGACTCATTACACAACAACGGGAGAAGGACATAATTAGGAGCTTGGAAGAGGTATATTATGAGTAATTATTATATTTACTCTATATATAAAATAATTTAAAGGAGAGTCTTTATGGAAAAGTTTTTTAAACTAAAACAACATGGTACAAATGTTCCCACCGAGGTCATAGCCGGGTTAACAACATTTTTTGCCATGGCGTACATCATCTTTGTAAATCCACAAATGCTATCGCAGCAAACTGTGGATCCGGTAACCAAAGAAGTTCTATTTGAGTTGGTACCAAAGGGTGCTGTTTTCTTGGCTACAATCATTGCATCTATGATAGGAACCCTGGTAATGGGACTTTTTGCGAATGTACCGTATGCGCAAGCACCCGGTATGGGATTAAATGCATTCTTTGTTTATACCGTATGCTTTGGTCTTAATTTTACTTGGCAGCAAGCATTAGCGATGGTTTTCATCTGTGGTGTCATTAATGTAATTATTACAGTAACCAAAATACGAAAATTAATTGTAAAATCAATTCCTGAGAGTTTACAACATGCAATTGGCGGCGGTATCGGTGTATTTATCGCCTATATCGGAGTAAAAAATGCCGGATTAATAAACTTTACTTCAGATCCTCTGAAATATACATCAGCAGTACCGGGCTTAGAAACAATAAATCCTGCTAAGGATTCCATTGTAGCAAATAGTGAAATTGTTCCTGCACTTGTTAAGTTTGATAATAAAGCAGTGATTTTGTCGCTGATCGGTCTGGCAATTATATTTGTTTTATTGGTACTTAAGGTTAAGGGAGCTATTTTTATCAGTATAATAGCGACAACAGCGATTGGAGTACTTATGGGCGTTGTTGACTTTTCCAGCGTTGGAACCACCACAGGATTAAGCGATTCCTTTAACGATCTTGGTAAAACCTTTGGTGCGGCCTTTGGAAAGGAAGGTATGGGGTCCCTGTTTAGTGATACAGCCAGAATACCTTTGGTACTTATGACGATTTTTGCCTTCAGCTTATCCGATACCTTTGATACACTCGGTACCTTTATTGGAACAGGTAAAAGAACCGGTATCTTTGATGCAGCAGATGAAAAAGCACTTCAAGAGGGTGCAGGCTTTAAATCTAAGATGGATAAAGCATTATTTGCAGATTCCATCGCTACAAGCGTAGGTGCAGTATTTGGAACCTCCAATACAACTACCTATGTTGAGAGTGCAGCCGGAATTGAGGCAGGCGGACGTACCGGATTAACCGCTGTAGTTACAGCCTTGTGTTTTGGTGTGAGTATATTACTTGCTCCTTTTGTAGAATTAGTTCCTTCACAGGCAACAGCTCCTGCACTCATTGCAGTTGGTATCATGATGTTAGCTTCCTTTAAGGATGTTAAATGGACAGATTTAGAGGATGCAGTACCAGCATTCTTTGCAGCAATCTTCATGGCCTTCTGCTATAGTATTTCCAATGGTATCGCAGCTGGTTTTATCTTCTACATTATTATTAAGGTTGCAAAAGGCAAGTTTAAAGAAATAAGCCCAGTAATTTGGGTAGCTTCTGCTTTATTTATAGCGAACTATATACTTTCAGCATTTAATTTATAATACAATTGTATCATAGTTCAATTAAAGCTTAGGAGAGCTTCAAGGAGCTTTCAATACATGGAAGGGGCCGTTTCTTAGCTAATTTTATTAGTGGAGAAATAGCTCCTTCTTTCTTGTTCAACAGAAAATATGTCTTTGTTCTATACAGCCCGAGCAGACCTCTTTTTGATAGTTAGGGTTAGGAATTAGAACTAATTGTTTGTATAGGAGAAAGGATAAAGTGGATTGTTAATAAAGAAGGAATAGAAGAAGGAAGCAGCCTATTAAACTGCTTCCTTCACTGGATAAGATAATTTAGTTTATTTTTTATTGTTTGTTTGTAGAAGCCCTTTCAGATTATTTTTCTGCAGGAGTCTCGTCCTTTTCTCCGATACTAAGGAGTAAGTTCAATACGATACCAACAACTGCTGCAGTTGCAAGAGCCGGGAATTCGGTACCAAACATAGGGATCATACCGTTACTAAAACCAAAGCTTCCTCCAAGACCGATGATTAAGATAATAGCGATAATTGCTAAATTCTTAGAGCTGAACATATCTACCTTACGATCCATCATAATGGTAACACCCTGAGCTGCAATTACACCGAATAAGTAAATGGAAAGACCACCGATAACGGATACAGGTATGGAATATACAACATTAATTAGTGGAGTAAAGCAGGAGATGATCATTGTGAGTATTGCAGCTGCAATTAATACCGGTACTGAAAATACCTTTGAGATTGCCATGGTACTGATATTCTCACCATAATTTGTTCCTGCAGGACCTCCGATGAAACCGGATACGATATCACCGATACCATCACCAACTAAGTTCAAACCTAATTTATCAGCGATATTAAATTTCTTACTAGAACCTTTTTTCTTGGCTAAGTCATTTACATAGATATCAAGCTGATATACATGTGCTGTGGATTCCGGGATGGTTGCGATTGCGATTGGCATAATAGCAGCAACTGCAGCCCAACTAGGTTTTGGCAATGTGAAATCAGGAAGATTAAATATTCCTTCTAAACCAGTATTATTAAAACTTACAAATGGTATATCTGTAACTAGTCCAATAATTACTGCTGCTGCATATCCTGTGAAAAGGCCAAAAAGAATAGGCAACTGACTTAGTTTGCCCTTCAAATAAACCGAATATGCAATTGTAGAGATAAGAGTAATGATAGCGATAATCCAGGAATAAGTGGTATAGTTTCCGGATTCTGCTGCTTTTGTAATTGTGCTGCTGAATTTATCAGGATTTTTTAATATATCATCAATGATTCCTTGACTAGCTGCATTTGTCATTGCGTTTGCTGCCAGGGATAAACCGATAATCATTGCGATACTGCCAGTTACAGTTGGTGGAAGAATCTTATCAATCGTTTATCTACCGGTGCGGGAGATGATAAAGCCAGCTGCGATGGATACTAAACCGGACATTACAATACCAAACTGAGCTGTTGATATCATTGTATTAAGACCGTTAGCTTCAATTGCTTCCTGAGTCATTATAGAACCAATCGCTGCGATGTAGGAAAAACTGGAACCGTAATACAGTGGGATTTTCTTGCCGGTGATAAGGATAAAACAAAGAGTTGCTAGACCGCTGGCAAAAATTGTTGTTGATACGTGGAATCCGGTAATTAATGCAACGAGAACGGTTGCAGGGAACATTACAACGATTTGTTGTAATGCAAATAAGAATAATTCCACGATCGGGGGTCGTTCATCAGGCAAATAGCCGATGGGTTGTTTCTTTGAAGACATATTACTTTACCTCCTGGGATTTTTTTTATTTTGACATATTTTCTTTAATTTGTAAAGTGGGTTTCGGTAAAATTCGATAGAAAACCTCATATAATTTTTAGAAATTAAGAAATAATTACCAAAAATTAGAATAATATTACCATATTTATACAAAACATTGCTAAATCCTTCTATAAACATTATTATTATGATTTACTAAGATTATTATTATGAATTAAAAGTAAGATACATAATAATTTTGGCTTATTTCATATTTAGTGCGTGTTGAACTCCTGGAGGCAGAGGGGAAGAAATTAATCAGACTTCAGATGAAGTATATCTTTCTAAAGTTTATGAATTATTCCGAAGATACAATGGTTGAAACGCAGGAGGTTACCTTTGTAGCAGATAATGCTTCGGCTACCCTAACGGTGATAGCGGATATGATCAGTATCAACGAGCAGGGGGATGAAAGCTATAATTATTTTGAAGGATATATTCTAGTGAAAATTAAGTAAATATTGGATTGATCTGAGGGGGTGCCGGTAAACACCTCCTTTTTCATGGATAAGTCATAGATTCTTCTGGAAATCAGTGTTTTTCAATTGACAGAAATGTTGCGTTGATGTAAACTGAAAGCGTAATTTCATAATGACCTCACGCTCTGTGGTGAGGTAGAGGCGCGGTATTTAACAGTTTATAGGGGAGCTTGAGAAGCTATGATGCTATAAAGAAGGAAATATCGCCGAAGCTTATAATTGCTCACGATTATTTGCTGGGTCTGCAGTTAATAACTGCAGGACTGTCTCAACAAACAACCCGGTTTGTTGAGATGTGCTATCTCAGGTAGGGGATAAGTGGGGACTTAGGACAATGACGTTAACCTGAGGATGCCTCAGGTTTTTTTGTTCCTTAATAAGTTGTGTTCTATTGAATAAAAAGCGGTTGCAATGAACGACCCAAAAGTAGAGTATTCTTTTTAGCTTTTAAATTAAATAATGTTATAGGAGGAGAAAAATTTATGAAGAAGAGCATCGCAGTATTACTAGTTTTCGTTTTAGCTACAATGGTACTAGCTACCGGTTGTGGTAAGAAGGATGAAGGAGTGTTAAGAGTAGGATTAGAGGCTAATTATCCACCCTTTAACTGGACTCAATTAGATGATTCTAATGGTGCAGTTCCGATTGACGGAACCAAAGAATATGCTGGTGGATATGATGTGGAAATAGCAAAGAAGATAGCAGATGGCTTAGGCAAAGAGCTCGTTATTGTAAAAACCGAATGGACAGGTTTGATTCCTGCATTACAGTCTGGAACCATTGATGTTATTATTGCAGGTATGTCACCAAATGCTGAAAGGAAAGAAGCGATTGATTTTTCCGATAATTACTATAATTCGGATTTGGTAATGATCGTTAAAAAGGGCGGAAGTTATGAAAATGCAACTTCTTTAAAAGATTTTAGCGGTGCTAAAGTAACAGCTCAGTTAAGTACTTTTCATTATACGGTAATTGATCAAATTGAAGGTGTTGATAAGCAACCGGCTATGGATGATTTCACTGCTATGAGAGTTGCGCTGGATTCAGGAATCATCGATGGTTATGTTTCCGAGCGCCCGGAGGGTGTCAGTGCGATGCAAGCGAATGAAAATTTATTTATGATTGACTTTGAAGAGGGTTTTGAAACCTCACCTGAAGATACTGCAATTGCAGTTGGTATTAAAAAGAATAGCAAGTTAACGGAAAAGATTAATAAAATCATAGGGGATATATCGGAAGAAGACCGTATCAGCATCATGGATGCAGCGATTTTGAACCAACCGGCAGCAGAATAATCGTAAGCTAAGAGGCTGTTCCGAAGATGAATTTTAGGACAGTCTCTTTTCTTGTCATTTGATAAAAGCAAACTTTAGGTTATGAACGAAGGGAAAGGCTTGGTGCATTTATGAGTTGGGAATCAATTATTGATATTATGGACAAATATGGGCCGATGTATCTAAGGGGAGCAGGTGTAACTCTGTTGATCTCTATCATTGGTACAATTTGTGGATCAGTGATTGGCTTATTAATCGGAACGATCCGTACGATTCCTATGCCTGAAAAAGGAATAAGAAGAATAATACAAAAGATAATAAACGCAATCTTATCGGTCTATGTGGAGGTTTTCCGCGGTACTCCGATGATTGTTCAAGCCATGGTTATTTATTATGGTTCAGCAATTGCATTTGGCTTTACCAATATGGATAGAACATTAGCAGCACTTTTTATTGTATCGATTAATACCGGTGCTTATTCCACAGAAATTGTTAGAGGTGGAATTATTTCTATTGATAAGGGTCAATTCGAAGCAGCGCATGCCATTGGTATGAATCATAGGAAAACTATGATTCATGTTGTATTGCCACAGGTAATACGAAATATCTTACCGGCAATTGGAAATGAATTCATAATTAATATCAAGGATACCTCAGTACTTAACGTTATTTCGGTATCTGAATTATATTTCCAAACAAAAACAGTTGCCGGTAATACCTACTTGTCTTTCGAGCCATACTTTATCGCATGTGTCATTTATCTGATTATGACTCTGTCAGTGACCCGTATTCTTCGCTTATTTGAACGGAAAATGGAAGGCCCGGAGAATTTTGTTGTTATTCCGGGAAACCAGATGCAGGTGGATCGTCCGGAGGATCTTGTAAAAAGGGCTAAGGCTAAGTAATTCAAGCAGTGTGCACATATGCTTAACAGTAGAACATTCAGCAAATGAAGATTATTAACCTGACGCCTATATTCGCGGTGTTATGGCAGAATGGAGATTTGTATGGGAAGAGTAATAGAGATTCAGCACTTAAGGAAATCCTTCGGGACCAATGAGATATTAAAGGATATTGACTTCTCTGTAGATAAGGGTGAAGTGGTATGTATTATCGGCGCTTCCGGCTCTGGTAAATCTACCTTACTACGTTGTATCAATCTGCTGGAAAAGCCAAGCGGTGGAGAGATCATATATAACGGCGAAAATATTTTGGATGATAAACATGATATATATGCTTATCGGACAAAGCTTGGTATGGTGTTTCAGCAGTTCAATCTATTTAACAACCATAGTGTACTTAGTAACTGTATGGTAGGACAAATTAAGGTATTAAAGCGTTCCAAATTAGAGGCTGAGAAGGTAGCGCTGAAGTATCTTAAGGTGGTTGGAATGGATCAGTATATCAATGCAAAACCGAAGCAGCTTTCCGGTGGTCAAAAGCAGAGAGTTGCAATTGCACGAGCGTTATCCATGGAGCCGGATGTATTGCTATTTGATGAGCCTACTTCAGCACTGGACCCTGAGATGGTTGGTGAAGTATTAGCTGTCATGAAGGAACTGGCAAGAACCGGACTTACCATGCTCGTGGTAACTCATGAGATGGGTTTTGCTAAAGAAGTATCTAACCGCGTTGTATTTATGGATAAAGGAGTCATCGCAGAGCAGGGTACTCCGGAGCAGATCTTCAACAATCCGGTACAGGAACGTACGAAGGAGTTTTTAAAACGAGTACTAAATGAACAGTAAATAGCGTATTAATAATGACCCTGGCATAGGAATAACTTAACGAATTCGTAATTTTAATACCAAACAACCTCGTATTACTATTGGTTATAATAAGAGAACACTTATTATAACTTAGTAATTACGAGGTTTTTTAATAAATTGTAGAAGCTTTTATGTTGGATTAGCAAGGACCAAGTTATTTTGAATTGTTGATTATCAACAAAAAGTATAAAAATGTCTGTGAATAATTTTAGCAACAAAAATATTTACAAAATATGACTTTTCGATTATGATAGATATAAATTCGATGTCTTATTCTATCATTCTATTTATCAATTCATTAATCAATTCATCTCTTTTCCCAAATCAAATTTTTAAGGGGGTTTTTATGTGAAAATAGCTTTTTGGAGTAACGACGGTGAGAAATGCAATGTTCATGCAAATCTGGCTGCGATCAGCGTGGCAAGTGTAATCCGATATCCATATACCATTATCACCTTAGAGAATCGTCTCAGTCATAATAATTTAGGAAAAACCTTTTGGGGGAATACTCATATTCATCTAGTCAATGAAGCAGGAACTAATTATTATGACGGCGGTGGAATGGAAGGACTATTAAGAAAAATCTACCGGGGAAATGCTAATTCTGAAATTCTAAAATCCTATCTGAAAGAAATCATCCATAAACATCTTTATTATATCCCGCAAGGCAAAGTAATCCATAATGAAATTTTTGATTATGAATTTAATCACTGTATACCACCTTTATTTAAAATGCTGGAAGCTCAGGCTGATATCAGTATGATTGCGACAGCCAGCCACCGGAATCTCAGTACCAAAACAATTCTTGAAGAAGCAGATTTAATCGTTGTTAGTCTGTGTCAAAGGCAAACTATCTTAGAGGATTTCTTCCTCAATCATTCCTCCCTAACTTCAAAAGCAGTATTTATTATCAGTGATTACGATTGCCACAATTTTTTTACCAGTAAGCGCATTTCTAAAATATTTGATATTCCATGGGAAAATATTATTGTGCTTCCTAATAATACTGCATTTCAGACTTCATATACGAATGGCTCAACCGTAGAATTTATATCTATGAATTATAAATGCATCAAGGAAGACTCAAATTATGCATTTATTCAGTCAGTTAAAAAAGCATCGTATCTGATCATAAAGAAAACAGAACAGATGCTAAAGCAAAAGGAGCGGAATTTGGTCAGATTATAAGCAGAATGGAGTTTTCAATGAAGATACGTAAAAAAATAAAAAGGTCAACAAGGCAATACATTTTAGTAGCATTCATCTGCATCAGTGTGATTGGTGGCGGCGCTGCATTTACCACGATTGTCATAACCGGACAGATACGAGTTAAATACAAAGCACTATTAAGTGACGCTTATCAGGATATGGAAAATAATCAGAGGAGAGTATTTATAGCTTCCACAGATATTGTTTCAGGGGAAGTAATCAGCGAGGACAAGGTTGAAAGTAAGCTAGTGTATTCCTCGCAACCACAGGATTCTTATCTAACTCAGATGCAACTTGGTAAAACAGCACTGGTTAAGATACCGGCAGGAACGCAGATTATTGGGAATATGGTAACAGACCATTTCATATCAGAAAAACTAAGAGAAATTGAATATCATGTGATAAACCTTAGTTCAAATATTATAGAAAATGATACAGTGGATATCAGAATCTTTTTTCCAAACGGTGAAAGCTATGTTGTTTTATCTAAAAAAGAAATTAAAGGAATTATAGCTGAGACAGCAAGCGTATTTCTGTGGTTGGAGGAAGAAGAGCTTCTTAGAATGTCTGCCGCCATAGTTGATGCCGGGCTATATCCGGGATCAAGCTTATATGTTACCAAATATATTGAACCAAATGTTCAAAAGGCTTCTATCATAAACTATACTCCTAGTATTTCCATACTCACTTTAATTGAGAATGACCCAAATATCATAGAACGCTGTTCTAAAGAACTGAGTAAAGAGGTTCGTAAAGCCTTGGAGAACCGTTTGGCAGACAGTCTGGATACAGACGTTGCAGCTATCAACTGGGATATAGATCTAGAGCAAGTGGAACTTGCTGGAAGCGAAGCACTTTCTCAGAATACCACAGAGGATGTATCAGAACATAAAATGGAGGAGCATTTGGATAACAATGCGAAAGAACCAACAGAAGGTTTCGAAAACCCTCCTGCAACAACTGATAATATTACGAATCCGGAAAATATTGATGATATAGAATTAGGAGTGGCTGATTATTTTTACTATGCTGAAGACTCTTCAGACGACCGGGGACAGATTGAATTAGGTGAATGATAAAGGGGGGAATAGATTGGCAAATCATATAGTGGCTTATGTAGGATATGAATGTTTTGATATTATTCTCTATCTTTCTAGGATCCTCCAAAAGCTTGAACGTAAGGTTCTTGTTGTTGATTATTCAAAAACCGGTGTTCTAGCCAGTTCTGTCGGACAAATCAAGGGCGTAGATCATGAGAATGGTATTATTTCATATAGGGGCATAGATTATACCTCAATGATGATTGATGAGATGATAGTGGGGCTTTATGATGATATATTAATTAATTGTGGATTTACTGAACCAAACTTCAGCCTGTCATGGATAACAAAAACAGTATTTGTAACGAATATGTTCAAATACAATCTGGAAAGATTAAATGCACTTAAAAACTATGATGAATTGATGATTGAAAAAGCGCTTCTAATCAAAGATGCAATTGAAGTAAAAATATCTCCTGGAATTATCCTGGGAATTCTGGAAAAAAGTGTACCCAAGAGCGAAATATCAGTTCTATACCGAAATGATAGAGATTATGAAAATAGTTTAATATGCCATTACAATCAAGTATTTCGTTTAAGAGGAATAACGAGAATGTTAAAACTGTATTTACTTCAAGAAATTATGGGTTTCTGTACTGAAATCACAGAAAAACAAATAAAGAAAGCTTTTCATAAGGCTTCGAAGGGGGATTAATGGGATGAAGGTATTATTTTGGTCACCGGTCCATGGGCAGGCAGGAACAACAAGTAATATCACAGCGATATCTCTTACGGCTGGTTTGGGATATCATACAAAAATAGTATTAACGCAGACGCATTTTAATTATAACAACTTAGAGGCACCGTTTGTAGGAAGTAATTCAAATAACCTAGCATCGAAGTATTATTTTATGGATGTTGGGTTGGATGCCCTGATTCGAAGCTTTAAAGCCTCAAAGCTTGACAAGGAGATCATTGAAAATTGCTGTATATCACCATCCAATACAAATATACTTTTGTTACCAGGTACCACCAAAAGCAACAGGGAGACCTTTGATTATGAGATGTGGACTGTTATGCCAAACCTTCTGCTTAATCTGGAAGATGCCTGTCATAATGTATTTGTTGATATAAGCTCCGGTGAAAATCCGCTATCAAATCGGCTTATGCAGGAGGCTGATATCATAGTAATTAATCTGAATCAGAATATGAGCATAGCAGATCTTTTCTTTAAGTATTTTAAAGAGAAATTGCCGGAGAAAAAATTATTTTATCTTTTTGGTAATTACGACTGCAAATCGAAATACAACATGAATAATATTAGGAGAAAATATTTTAGAGACATTACATTACATAATTCAGCAGTGATACCCTATAGTACCGCATACCTTGATGCCCAATGTGATGGTAAGATTATTGATTTTATAAGAAATAATATGCAAAGCAAGAAGGACGATCCAAATTACTATTTTATACACAAGGCCAAAAGAGCTACAGAAAAGATCTTCAGATTTGCAGGAATGAATCTGGAAGCAATGGAAAGGACTTAATACGATGATAATTTCGCAGATAAATATTGTCCTGATTGCTTTGGTAACCGTGTTAGCCTTAATTATTATTTATTTCATATTCAAGAAGGATTTAGATCCTGAGCAGGTGAATTCCGAAGAGGATGTTTATTCTATCTCATTTCTAAAAGATGCAATCAAGGCACAGTTTAATGAGATAATCAACCAAAACATAGCTGAGTTGTACCTGAATAAAAAGGAAACAAGAAAAAGAGAATTACAAAAGGCGAGAATTAACACAGCAATAAGATCCTGTGCTCAGGGGAATATCGGTGAAAAGGAGTTTATCAAGGATTACATCAAGGATTTACTGCAAAGTAATTTGGGGATTAACGATACAACGATTGGTAACGTTATACCGTTCTCACAGTACAATAAACTTACCTCACAGGATAAATTTGAGATTATTTATTACCTGTATCGAAAAGAAAACAGAGCCCAGGCCTTTGAACACCTGAATAAGGATTACAATTTCGTTCGGGAAAAGAGAAATGAATATGGTACTTATTATGAAATTACAGAGGAGGATATTGACGGTGCGTATCATAGAATGGCAGCGTCCTTAAGGTATATTGACAAACTGGAGATTGTAACCCAGCGAATTTATCAAGAGGTTTATGGTTTCTCAGTAGCAGACAGCCTAAGAGATGATGAGTCGATTGATGGAATCTCAGGAGGCTGTTCGGGTATATCTTCAGAGCAATACAATTATATGGAGGAAACCTTTCATACAGGGGCAACTAAAAAAGCAAAAGCTTATCATAGCTTATGGATCTTCTTTCATGGAAAGGCAATACATATGTCCTGTCTGACCTTTCACTCACAAAACGATTTGATCAGAACCTGCAGAAATTTATACAGTTATAATACGGTGGGACATCTTACTTCCACCAATGGATATAAATTAACCTATCAGTTTGACGGAAGCCGTGTGGTTGTAGTAAGACCAAATCTGACGACACATTGGGCCTTTTTTTTAAGAAAATTTGATAGTGCCAAGCAACTTACAATAGAGAAATTAATCCAGAACAAAGGAAATCAAATGATACTTGAAGCTTTAAAATGGATTGTTAAGGGATGTTTGAATACGATATTGTCCGGAGATCAAAATTCAGGCAAGACAACCTGTCTGAAAGCACTTGGTATATTTTTTGATCAGCGAAACCCGGTACGTACTACGGAACCGGAATTTGAATTATGGTTTAATAATACCTATGATAATCTGAATTGCCTTTGTTTTAGAGGAAGTGAAGAGTTATCAATCATCGGCTCGATTAACCTACAGAAGAAGACAGACGCTTCTATCATGATTCTTGGAGAAGTTAACAGCTATGAACTTGCCTCAGCATATATCTCTCTTTGTCAATCAGGTACAAAATCAACATTATGTACCTGCCACTGCGTT
Organism: Bacillota bacterium; assembly: GCA_023414875.1. Taxonomy (GTDB): domain Bacteria; phylum Bacillota; class Clostridia; order Lachnospirales; family Lachnospiraceae; genus Mobilitalea. The sequence goes on from JAEZMV010000018.1 coordinate 279,382, forward strand.
TCTACAGAGGATGCGGTCGATTATTTCAGAAACTCTATTATGTCAACCGGTACATTCCGTAATGAAATGATAGCAGAGGAACAAGTTGCTAATTCTATTTATATTGATGTTCATTGGGAAAAGGCCAGTGATGGCAAAAGATATATTAGCTATATTAATGAAATTATTCCTTACCCCAGAGAAGAGGAAGATGAGCCGGTTGCTGCTTTAGAGTGTATAGCCCAGTCTCTAAAAAAGTTATCGAGAAAAAGAGCCTTTTATGTAAGGGAATTAATCGTTCTTGAGAATAATGAGTATGTATTTAAGAATCCATTCAGTGAGCGTTCTATCAGAAGGATACAAAAAAACTTGACGGAGGCTGACAGGAGTGCCTTCATGTCGGACTTTTTGGTCAATTAGGAGAAGGTTATGAGTATAAAAATGTTAATGGTTATGGTCATCTGCCTTGGAATCACAATGCCTGTCGTAATATTGATTGTTAATAAAATTGATAGAATGGATAAAGCCAAGTATAACATTGGCTCCTCAATGTATACAAATGGAATAAAAAGAAATCCCTTTATTGATTTATACAAGTTTTTTATACGCTTTTGGCTTACCAGAGGTTATTTTGAAAAGATCAGCAGACGGTATGAATTACTTTGTCCCGGTAATATACGTGAGATTTCTGATAAAACAATGACTACTGCATTGATCAGTATCATAATCAGTGTAATTGAAATTATTTTTATCTATCTGTTCAAGCCAAATTTGCATAATGGAGTACTAGTCCTATTTCTTATATATGTGAGTAATAATGAAATCATGAATTACTTAATCGGGTCGGCTGAAATCAGACTTCTGGAAAGCATGCAGCAGTTTATATCAGAGGTGGGACATAACTATCATATCAATCATTTGGTGGATGACTCAATTCTGCTATCGATGGAAGAGCTTAGTAAGGACATGAAGGTGCATGCAATGAAGCTTCACGAAGTAGTAGTATCTACGAATCTGAAAGAGGAAGTAATTCGCTATAATACTACAATGCATAATAGATACCTCAAGATGTTTTTATCCCTTTGTGTCAGTGTATTAGATTATAGTGATAAAAAGATGAATGGGCAGCTGTTATTTGCAACAAATCTTATGCATCTAAAAAGAGAAATTAATATAGAAATCTTAAAATTGAAAAAACTTCGTCATGTGTTTGCCGGAACCGTATTTGTTACAGTAGCAGTATGCATACCGATAGATGCAATACAGAGGTTTGGAATTTCAATGGTTCCGGAGCTTGAGACCTTCTACACAGGGTACGGCGGTATCTTATTTATAAGCATCATATTCTTATCCTCCATTCTGGTTTATCTTTTCATTAATCATGCCAAAGAAATGAACAATCCCGTAGTAAACGATTATAGGTATTTAAAAAAACTTGAAAGTATTAGGTTTATCAATAAGGCATTGGACAATTATACAGAAAAATATTATGGAAAGATGCAGGTATTAAGAGACACTCTAAAGCGTTTGGGAGAAACGATGTCTCCAAGACAGTTTCTGTTAAAAAGGATGGTTGCTGCTATTGTTTCGTTTCTGATATGCCTAATACTGGTGCTCTATATACATGACAGAAATCGTGAGCTAATCACCCATAAGGTTAATAATATTGAGCGTATTACATCCTCTGTAAATGTAAAGCAACAGGTAATCATGAAAGACACAATACTTAAGCATGTAAATCAATATAAGAAAGACACATTAACTCAGGAGCAGATAGAAGCAGTTCTTATAAAGGAGGGAACTTATTCTAATGAGGAAATGAATCAACAATTGGCCAAAGAGATTCTGACCAGGATAAAAAAGTTTAAATCAGAATACTTCAGATGGTACGAACTTCTTATCTGCATAGGTATATCAATGATTGCCTTTCAGATACCCTATATCATCCTTATTTATCGCAAAAGAGTCATGATTATGGTTATGGAAGATGAAGTAAATCAATTTAATTCCATCATTCATATGATGATGTATATTGATCATGTAACAGTTATGGATTTATTGAGACAAATGGAATTGTTTGCGGTGGTATTTAAGCGGTCCATACAGGAGTGTATGAATAATTATAATAGTGGAGATCTAGAAGCATTAACGCAGATGAAGGAGAGGGAGAATTTTGGTCCTTTTATAAGACTTACAAATAATTTAATTCGATGTGATGTGGTTCCGATTGATAAAGCCTTTGATGAAATTGCTTCCGAACGGGAAAATTACCATGATAAGAGAAAGCAGGAAAATGAAATCTCAATTCAAAGAAGGGCTGACACCGTAAAGCCTCTGTCCTTTATACCCGCGGTACTGGTAACGATATATTTATTGCTGCCAATGTTAGCTTCAGGCCTAAATATGCTGGAAGAATTCAGAAAGAGTGTAACAACGATGGGTTTTTAATTTATATGAAATGGAGAGGATTAATCAATGAAAACAAATTTTTTATCTGATGCAGCAAAGATATTAATCTTTGCAGGTACTATTATTATTGTATGTGTAATGGTTGTTATAGGCTTTAAGACAGCGAATGAAGGAAAATCAATCACGAATGCGGGGACAAGCCAGTTTAATCAGATGTCCTCTGAATATCAGGATGTGAGTAAATCTATATATGACGGAAGTACAATCCTTGGAAGCGAACTGGAAAGTATGATTAAGAAATCAGTTGAAAAAGAAGAGTTTATTTCCGTCGTTGTTGAAACACTGGCTAATCCTTCGGGAGCACATTATAACTATACCCACAATGTTTCAAAAGATGGGGTACATTCGATTGTCTCAACCGGAACACCTCTAAAGGAAGTAACAGACGATAAGGCAGATATAAATTACATAAACCCAAGTGCACAATTTTTAGGTACTGTATTTAAGGATGCAAATAATAATGTAGTATGCATTCTGTTTAAACAACAAGAATAATTCACACTCCGAGGTTTGTGCCTGCGTAAAGTCATACGAGCGCGGGACTTTATCCTCAGCACAAACTAATTCATAGAGTAGGACATATATGAATTGCTTCTACAGACAGCATAAGGATTATAATTAAATAGTGAGGTACGAATTATGAAAACTGGTAATATTACAGAGGCAGTCAGGCTTTTAATCTTTGCGGCATCGGTTATTATTACATGTATCTTGGTTTTTTTAGGCTTTCGAACAGCGGATACAGCAAAGGAGATAAGTAATAATGCCGTTGGTAAGATGTCAGAATTGAATAAGGATATCAAGGATAGTGATTATACAAGGTATGATGACATCGAGGTAAAGGGAAGCGAAGTAATCAACTTTATTAAGCAACACCTCGGGGATTATTCCGATGAACAGAGAGCCCCGATTTATGTATATGTAAAAACTTCAGTATCAGAGAATACATATAATAACGACTCTCACCTTAAGGATGTAAAGAATTTTACAAATGATAGATATATCAAACCTACAGCTGTATTTCAGGGAAAGGTAGAGGAAAATGAAAATAAAGTTATTGTAGGGGTATCTTTTTATCAAAAATAAATTTTGTTGTTAGTATCTGTACAGAAGGATGGGATGGATGGAGAATACAAATAAATTAATGCAGATGGCCTTCGCAGCTATTGTATTTAGCATTGGTGTCATCATTTTATTTTATGAAACAAAAACCTACTTAAGCACATTAGCTGCCTGCAAGGAAATAATAAATGAAGATGTGATCTATCAGCAAAAGAACTCAAATGATATGGAAACTGTAACACATTCCGAGTTGATTGCTTTTTTGATGCAGCCATTGGAATACGATATCATGATTGATGATTTCATAATCAGTAAAAATACCTATGATGTAAATGATATAACAGAGTATCGTATACAAAGAGTAAAATATAAAAAAAGCTACCTATACGATGAATATGGTGATATAAGAAGGCTTTGCTTCAATAGTCTGGGTTGAGGAAAGGTCGGTCTGTTGGAGTATTTGATAAATTCTTACTATAATTATACAGATAATCTTTCCGGTAATATCGCAAGGGAAATGATAAAACTTGGAGTGATATTATTCCTATGGCTCATTTTATTGTTTGTATTACAAATATTAATCCATGAAGGTGGACATTTTATCATTGGTTTACTTACCGGATATCAGTTTATATCCATTCGTATTTTTTCGTTTACAGTAACCTGGACAGGCACAAAATTTAAATTATGCAGATACCATGTGCCAGGCTCTCTAGGACAATGTGTGATGAAACCACCACAAAGCAACCTTAAGAAAGAGAAGATTGTTTTGTTCTTGATGGGTGGCATCCTTCTGGAGTTTTTTAGTGGTTTCATTGCTTTGATTTTATGCTTAAGTCCTTTTCCCTTTTCCTTTCTTACAAGAATAGTGTTGTTTCTTTTCGTGTTCTATACACTGGGGAGCGCCTTACTTAATACTATCATAGATAAAACCGGTAATATAAATAACGATGGGACCAGTTTATTTTATCTACTACAAAATAGAAAAGCAACCATTAGCGGTATAACACAGCTAGCAATAACAGCAAAAATCCATTCGGGTTTAACCTATAAGGCTATGCCTGAGGATATCTTCCTTCTATCAGAAAGAGAAGAGTTAACAAATATTTTTTTCGCATGGCATAAGATATTAGAGTTTTATTATTTCCTGGATACCAGGCAATGGGCTATGGCTGAGAGCTGTATCAATCTTCTTGAGGAGGTAGGTGGAGAGCAAAATCATTTACTTAAGATTACGATATTATCGGAGAAATTGTATCTGGCTATTAAGATGAAACGAACCCCCTCCGTAATAGAGGAGTTATATAAAATATTAGAGAGGGATTTAAAAAGAGGCAGTCTGGACTTTCATTTTTTAAGGGTGCGTATGTCTTATGAACTATATAAAGATAATTCTGAAGATAACAAAGAAAAGATATCTAAGGTGCTCGAGGAGAGACTTATGAATTATCCTTACCAAGGAGAAGCAATCTTTTGTTGTGAACTAATTCGGGAGATGATGGAAGAAGATAAGGTTGTTAACGTTGCATAGAGTGTGTGAAGAAAAGTCTGTAAATAACTTTCTATGATAATTAATTAAGGATCTTGAGGCTGTTTCTACACAGTCCAATCCTTGGGTACACTATAAACAATAACAAAGAGCATGTCAAGAAAAC
>JAEZMV010000023.1 GCA_023414875.1 Bacillota bacterium
CCCCATACCTCGGTAAGTATCTTCTCTCTCGGTACGGCAATATTTTTATTGCGAATAAGGAAAAACAAAAGATCATACTCTTTTGGAGCCATATCTATCTGTGTTCCGTCGATAAACACCTTGTAGGCAGTCAAATCTGCTAAAAAGCCATCTTGTTCAAAAACGATATGCCCATCTTGTTCTTTGGAGGACTGTGATGTTTTTATACGTCTGAGAATTGCGTTTATTCTAAGCATAATCTCCTTTGATGAAAAGGGTTTTACCACATAGTCGTCCACACCCACTTCAAAGCCTAAAACCTTATCGTATTCTTCACCACGGGCAGAAAGCATAATAACAGGAGTATCAGCGGTTTTGCGAATTTCTTTCACCGCAGAAAAGCCGTCAAGCTCCGGCATCATAACATCCATTATAATAATGTCAAAGGTTTGGATTTTACATAGCTCTATCGCTTCCATTCCGTCACATGCTTCGAAAACCTCATGTCCTTCAAACAAGGCATATCGTTTCAAAACAGCTCTTAAGCCCTCTTCATCATCACAAATCAGTATTTTTGCCATGGATCATCCTCCTATTTGAAAGACAATCTTCTGTGGCAGATGCAGCAAAGCCGCAATCGCCACAGATAAATTATCAAAAATTCTATCAATATTTTACTGTAAACAAAGTTAAAATACAAGTTGTTTGAACTTTATCTGAACATCCGTATATGCTTAATAATTTCTTTTCTTCTTTGCTACAAAGTATGTTGAGAGCAAAAGAAGAACGAATAAGCCGGAATAAATCAGTAAGCTTTCAGTGGTAATTGTACTCCTGGTTGTTTGGCCTCCGAAAGGTAATAATTTATCGCCTTTGTCTGGAGTAATCTTTGTATTATTTCGAGCTAGATTTTGCATATCGCCTTCAGGTCTTTTCTGAAATAGGTTTCCCATATTTGAAAACATTGAAATTTGTTCCTCTTTTAATCCAAGCTCTAAGAGTTTTGATTTCACTTCATCCGTAACACTACCACCGGCGTCCTGCAATATCTGCATTGCCTGCATCATAAGCTCACCATCAGGCATATTTTCTGTCTTATTAGGATCGAAGTTTTCCCCACCTTGAGTATTGTTCGAGTTATTCAATCGGTCTCCCATGCCCCAGGGTTTGCCGCCGCCCATCATGGTACCAAGTGAAGAGAGGTTTAAATTATTAGCTTGAACAAGCTTATCCGGGTTTGCAGTCTGCTCCGCTGTGGTAGACGGAACTGTACCGTCAAGCTGACCTTGTATGCTCTTGTAGCGCAGATTGCCTATAGTTTTGAAGGCTTCAACTGCTGTTTTGTATTCTTCAAAAGTACAAAATGCTGTCTTGTCGTTTTTAACATAATCGGAAATAAGCGAATCAAGCTCTGTAATTTTCTCTTCCCATTTACCGTCTGCAAAATAGCTTGTCATTAGCTCTTGCAGATATCCATGGTATTTCTCTAAATATTCAGTATTGGAAAACAGTTTTTCAAGCAAAGGTCTAGAGCTCATTTCAACACCGCTTACAGGAGTATCTATTGGAAAATTGATAACAGAAGATACACTTCCGTTTTGAAATCCACCCCATGCCAAATTGTAGTCCCAAGGCAGGATTGTAACCTTTCCGTTATTCTCGTATAGGTAATAATTCTGGGCCATACTTGACGAATAACTATCAAGATTTACCACAATGGTATGCGCTGCCAGATACTTCAAAATTTGATCAATATCAAAATAGGTCTCCAGATTTTCGCCATTAGACAACGCTTTTAATGCAGTAACAACTCGTTTGTAATCACTGTTATCACCTTTACCTACAACATTATTAAATATTGCACTGTAGGAGGAAACGTCGTCTGTTGTATATTCCAAACTGCCTCCATTGCTTCCTCTGCCACCCATTGGACCACCAAAGTTACCGTTCGGTCTCCCCATTTTTCCATTGCCGTTTTGTGTACTTGGCTGTGTTTGCTCACCTTGTCCGTTTGCCGGTGGCTGCATATCGCCTTGTGGGAAATTACCATCTTGCTCGTTTACCGGTGGCTGCATATCACCCTGAGGGAAGTTGCCGCCTTGCCCGTTTGCTGGCGGTTGCATACCATCCTGTGGGAAATTGCCGCCTTGTCCGTTTGACGGTGGCTGCATATCACCCTGTGGAAAATCGCCACCTTTCCAGTCTCCCGGCGGTTGCATGCCGCCTTGTGGAAAGCCCTTTCCATTTTTATTATCACCGCCCATATCCATGCTTTTTACATTGTACATCATACCGCCAGTTGTGCCGAATGTTCTTGCTTCATAGCTGTCGCCATAAGTTTCCACTGCAAGATAAAGTCCCCAGCCTTTGCCATTAACTTTGATATCTGCGAATCCATAGTATGGTGCATCCACACCGATTTCATGCATTAGCTCATAAGAAACATACTCCTTCATGTAGGTATTATCTCCAAGCATATTATTGACCACAAAGCTATCAAGCCCAAAGCACGTCTGGCCTTTGATATATTCGTCAAATTTCAGATTAAAACTAAATCTGTCGCTGTCGGAACTTGCCACTTGGGTTAAGCTGGAGTTGCCCTTTGGACGAATACCGACATTCTGAAATTTTGTACCATTTACAACTACGTCGACCATAATATATTGCTCACTTGTAGCATTGTCGAGCATTCCCTGCCAATCAGCTTCATCTGCAATAATCTCTATAGAAATAATATCAGTACCGAAAATCTTAGCTGCATATTCTGTCTCAGTTTTCATGCTGCCGTTTGTTTGTTGTTTATTGCCAATTACGACAAAAGCACTGCTCATTATCAATGCAAAAACAATGGCTACGAAAACGATTATATTTATCTTTTTACTTTGTATCATACTTTCACCTCGAATCTTGTCATACTTAAGCGGTGTATTCTCCGTTGTAGCTTACAAGACAAGCATTGTTCACGCCATTTATATTGATTAATTCATTAATAAGCGTTGCAGACATATCTAAAAGCCTCACTTCAACAGTAAGCTCTATGCCGTTTTTGGTAACTGTTTTTGCCTTAATCAAGCTTTTCTTAGTTTTTTCCTTTATCATTGCCATGCAGTCGCTTTCCGCTTTATCATTATCAACGTTGAGCACCACAATATATGGCGTGTCGTTGCTTTTCTTGTTCACAAACACAAGAAGAATGATGCCTATAAAAACCGAACCGATTACCGCAAGAGGGATAAGTCCTGCGCCCACTACAATACCCGCTGAAATTGCCCAAAACAAAAAGGCAATGTCGAGAGGTTCCTTCACAGCGGTTCTGAAACGAACGATAGATAAAGCACCTACCATACCAAGTGACAAGATAATATTTGATGTAACTGCAAGAATGATAAGAGTAGTAATCAAGGTCATAGCCATGATGGAAACGCCAAAGGATGCAGAGTACATTACTCCGGCAAAGGTCTTTTTGTAAACATAAAAAATAAACAGTCCAATTGCAAAGCTCAACAGCATTGCAATGCCTACGTCTAAAACAGAAAATTCAGCTGCTTTTTCTAGAAAACTTGATTTAAAAATATCATTAAATGTCATTATAATATACCTCCAATTTATATAATTCTTGTTACTGCATATTTTGAAAACGCAGTACTTCTCCTACTAGAAAGAGATACCATACCACGGATTATCTCGGGTAAAAAGCTATCATATTTCACTTCAAGGATATAAACTCGTGAAACTGGTACATGAACAGGTTCAGGTCCCAAAAAATCATGGACGTTATTGCTTGTACGAATGTCATAATCCAAGGTCACACGTACATTTCCCATATGATAGATAAAAGCTTCACGCCTGTAGTCCACGATATTTTTTGCTCGAAGCTGCTGGTAATGCATTTTAGTATACAACTCCAAACACAGGGAATTTCCATTTTCTTTTAATACAGCAAGGTCTCCATCAAGCAATTTCCTACATTCTTTTTCTGTCATGACGACACTTTCCTTAAAGCAAATGCCATTTTTTTTGCTCTTTTTTTCAAGACGAATAAAGGATGTGTCATTGTTATAAAGACGCAATCTAAACTTTTCTCTCTCATTTACTCCATCTATCTTTTCTT
>JAEZMV010000026.1 GCA_023414875.1 Bacillota bacterium
GTTCGTGATACATCATCACTGATATATCTAATGAAAAATCTTACTTTAGAGCTCATGTGGAACTCTAAATATTTTAGAATTTTCAGGGTTGTTATACTGTTCAATTATCAAGGTTCATATACTTGCAAACCCTTTATTTTACTGGCTTTGCAGGTACATATTCATTTGCTTTTGCAACCGGTGTGGCGCGTCAGCAAAAAGAATTATATCATCTTGGAAAGATAAAGTCAACAGATTTTTCTAACTTTTTTTCATCCAAATTATGGTTACCCACAGCCCTGCGAAGTACCAATAATAAAGAGACCGTTATCATTGATATCACTCTTGATAACGGCCTCTCTATATTATGTATCTCAACAGCATATTTGGTCTGTTCGCACCCAATATACTGTATCAACATCTCTGACTCAGTTTACTATTATTCCAGAGAATTTGAATACCTGTTAATAAGCTAATTTCACTCTATGCTAATAAAACTATATCTTATCTGATATAATATCATATTGACTGTAATATATTTTTACTGTTATAGCTTACCTACAGTTATATGTCACTGGCTGTTATATGTTACTTGTTATATATTTCTATATCTTATCTTTTACTATATCCTACTGACTGTAATATATTATCTGCTATAGCTTACTTACTGTTATATTTTATTGGCCGTTATATATTACCATATCTTATTTGATACAATATCTTTATTGTTGTTATATTTATTTGCTGCTACAAGAACATTTTTGTTGCACTCGTAATGAAGCCTATAAGCAAGTTGTTATTATAAATAAAGCTAAGTATTTCGCTTTCTCCGATTAACTCCATCGCCTTCTGACCTAATCCACTGCTTCCGAACACCGTAAGTACAATGAAGAAGAGCCAAACTACGACGAGGCCATGTACCAAACCGGCAGCCAGGCCAGCCGTTTTATTAATCTGATTCAATAATGGCAGCTTGCTGATAATATCCAAAGCAATACTGATAACCCATAACAAAATCAATATTACGATAAAGGTTAGGGTAAATGACAATGCATTTATCACGATACCGGTCAGATAATTGTTTACATACTCCTTAAAACCATCCACTGAGAGTGCTTTGTATACCTCATCATTGTTATTTTCAATTAGAGAATCCTTAATAGACTGCGGCAGCTTTAATCCTTCTATCAGAGAAACCTGCTCACTTACACCTGCTTTCTCTTCCTTAAATTGCACTATTTTTTCAACCTTCGAGGATACATTGTCATAAAACTTCTCGTTTCCTCTCATAAAATCATTAACCATCGGGCTGAGCCATAATGTCAATACCAGTGCTATAATCATGGAGCACAGTGAAAATATCATCTTTATGAAACCCACCTTAATCCCAATCAGTGCATTTACAATCAAAATGCCTAAAACAACAACCAATAACCAATTCATAGTTATACCCATTCCTTTCTCCAAAATAATTTCGTAAGTATACTATAAACAATAATAAGTTACGAATATAAGTATTAAATAGACGATTAATCGAAATTAATCTATTGTCTCGTTTTACATTTTAACTTCTATATAATGTACCCATAACTGTGGACACATTATTTAGTGGAAACCTTTCTTTCAGACATCCTTACTAAATAGATCCTTAATTATGGACACTGTGCATTGGATAACAAATATGGTTATTTCCTGAACTCCTTGCTACTCCTTCAATTGGATCTGCGATATCTGGTTTCCATTCACCAGATAATAACGGTCCAGATTGTTAATCGGATATACCCCTGCGACATGACCCTCGAAGGAGTATCTGAACTTCACCTTACCGCTAGTCTTCATTATAAGACAGGAAAGATTATCATACATTATGATCTCCTCGTCCACCAGCATTATCTTCTTATAATCAAAGTTCAAAGGCTTGTCCAGTATTTTTTTCCCTTTCAGGTTATATAGCATAATCCGTTTCGAGGTACCTTCTTTTGTTTCCAAAACCACTCCTGTATATTTTTCATTATAAAATACACTTAGAATCCTGCCTTCCAAGGTCTCCTCATGAATCTTCTTTGGCATTTGGCTCATCTCATAGAGTACAAATCCATTGTCCTTATAAGCGCAGAATGTATTATTATTTAAAAATGCAACCTCCGGAACAATGTGTCCATTATTAAACGGGAATCCTCCTACCATATTATTTACCCAATTTTGGCCAACCTCATCAAAATTGTAGCAGCCCAGATTACTGGCCAGTTTACCTTCTGAAACGTCCAAACAGTTAATGATTAATTTCTTACCATCATTCGATAAGGCGATATCCATCGGGTATCCTTCGTCATTTATCGAATTACCTTTATCAACGAGTACCGTTCCATCCGTATCATACAAAAAGTAATAATTGATATCTCCCTCTTCCATCAGAGCCGCCACTACACCCTGAGAGGCAACCTCCACTTTTACAATTTTATAGGGTGTCGTGATATTACTCACAGCGCCATTTTCATCAAAGATATGAATTAATGTGCCACCTCTGTCTGCAACCACTACATAATTACCGCAGGTATCAGCAATTGGGTCAGACATCTCATATGAACCGTTCCATTGAAGCCCACCGTCTTTATCATAAGCTACTGCACCATCCCTACTGTACTTAACCAAAGAACTTCCGTAATTTAAATAATCTATTGCTGTTTCTCCTGTGACATCCATTGTCTTTACCACTTTATAGCTTCTATAGTCCCTATTGTAGAGGCGTATCACATAAACCGCACCTCCCAGAGCCAAAGCCAGGAGCACCATACCGATTATAGTATTTCTTATTCTTTTTATTCGTTTTTTTCGTTTCCCATATTCTCTAAATGACTGTTCCTGATTTTCTTTTGCCATAATCTACTCCCACAGCAATCTACTTTAATCTAGATTATAACTCATTTACACCCGGATGGCACTAATTTTCTTACATAAATGATAGAAAATGTCATAAAAGCAATTGAGCTTTTTATACAACCGCATAAATTAAGGGGCTCCCCCACAAGGTGTTTCCATTGGTCTTGTGGCGGGCCCCAGTTATTTGCAGTTACTTCTTCATTGGATTACTCTTTCACTTACGGAACAATCAGCTTTTGCCCCACAAAAATAAGATCTTGATTTGAAATATTATTTAATTCCATGATTTTTGGCACTTTTGTATAGGTATTATAAAGCTTAAAACTAATGCCGGCTAAGGTGTCTCCCGTCACTACTGTATAATACTTAGTCTCTTCCGGGGCATCCTTCTTTGTATTATCTTTTTCCTGTTCTTCATTATTCTCAGGGGTCGAAGCTTCCGAATCCTCTGAGGAAGCACCGGCAAGTTCCTCGTCAGAGGTATCCTTATCCTCCTGGTTATCTTCATCCTTGTCTTCTTTATTTTCACTATCCTCCAAAGGGTCTACATTCCCGGGGACTACTTCAACATTCAGGTTCCCCTCTTCACCATCAGATATATCTACTGTTTCATCATTATCCTCCACTGAAGTATCCTGTTGCTTCTTATTATCCTCATTATCCATATGATTCTTCGCAAAAATCTCCTGAGCTCCCTCCATGTTCTGAGTCAGATAATCCAGGGTACGCTGCATACTGTTCATTTGATCGTAATTACCAATTACGGCCGCACCAACTACAAGAACAATTACTGCCAGTAAAGTTCCTGCCGCGTACATAAGTCTTGTTACACCTTTACTTTCTTCCTGTACCGGTTTTTTATTCTGCAGCACCGTTCGAATTTCACGAGAAACACGGTCATTATAAGCTGCCTCACTACTGATTTCATCCTTCTTATTGTCGATCATGTAGGTTTGCATTTCTTCATTCTTTTCATAATATATGTAATAGCCATCCTGCTTACATAGGCGATTATTTTCATAGCTTAAAAATGTTTCTTCTCTTTCCATGTTGTCATATGTTAAAAGAGTCTTGTCCTGCCCGGCGAAGTTATCCAAATGAGCTTTGAGAATCTTGTCCTCATCCTCCAAAAGATAACTCGGTCCCCCAATAAACCAGCCTACAATTTCTGTATCAACAAAATATTTTTTGATATCCTCATAAATGCCTGTCCAAGTATCATTCGAAAAATTAATTTCTCCTGTAGCATCAGCATTCTTAACCTCAACCGCACCGGAAATGAATATATTCCGGCAATTATCAATGCGGATGCATTGCCCTAACAGCACTGCTATCTTACAACCTGTGAAATCTCCCACCGCGAGTTGTTTAATAAAGGTCATTACATAGTCTTCTACATAAATCTTCTTATTTACATTGCTCTTCCCTATTTGCCGTATATTTTTTGGCATTTTAAAGGTAGTTTGCATTCTATTTGTACGGTCTGCTTCTACATTCTCATTACTGTATACAGTTTCTAACAAACGACTCACTCCCATCCCCTACTGATTAATGTAAAAACCTAGAAATATTAATCATCATACCATAGGACGGACAGGCTTTTTGTCAATTTAGGTTAACCGGAGGATATAAGTTATCCTCAGAATTCTACGAAAAAATTCTCTAATCGTGTGTAATTGAAATCATTTTCCAAGAGGATTGTACATAACACTCGAAAAAAATATTAAATTGCCTTCTAACCCTTAAGATTTCAATAATCTCTATGTCTATTTTTTGAGTATCTGGTAATACTTTACGTAAGATTTATTCCAAAATCCTTGTGGAGGTTATAATGAGCATCTTTTTTAAAAGCAAAAGCCAGATTTCCTACTTCAATTCTACCGAGAAAAACACCGCTTACGAACTTGGCTGTACGCTGTCAGATTTAATAAGAGAGCAAGTTCTCTCTAACAAAACCATAATCTTCCTATGTATAGGCTCGGATCGGGCAACCGGAGACTGCCTGGGTCCAATCATCGGATATAAGTTGTCCAAGTATAAAAAGCATCAGAATTATTATGTATATGGAACCCTAGAGGAACCCGTCCATGCAAAGAATCTAAAAGACACCATTGAAATGATCTATCAAACACATGAAGATGCGTTTGTCATTGCAATTGATGCCTCTTTAGGAAAATCAAATCATATTGGTTATATTACAATTGGAGAAGGCCCGTTAAAGCCCGGTGCCGGAGTTGATAAGGACTTACCTGCGGTGGGGGACATCTTTATCACAGGTATTGTGAATTTCTCCGGGATGTTAGATAATATGCTTTTACAGACAACCCGCCTGAATGTAGTGATGTCGATGGCGGATCAAATCTGTCTCGGAATTAATTACTGTATCAGCAGGCTTAAGGTACTGTCTCTGCAATAATTGTATAAGGTTATTGCAGTGCAGTATTCATGCTCTGTCTATAAAAATTAATTGCCTCAGAAATGGTTGCCGCAGATCCGGATTGAATTATGTTAATTAATGAATCCAATCGCTCCAGTGTCATAAGGTCTTTGCCGATAAATGGCTCGTATTCACTCGCTATTTTTATGGTCAAGGCCTTAATCATTTCCTCAGACTTCTTTGTCTCTGCACAAACTTTTTCGTAATCTGCCTTCAGTCCGTTTAATTTATCTTCATTAACACTCTGAATTTCAGCTGCGATTACCTGTCTGGTCGTGTTGTCGAAGGTTTCCAGTGCTTCTTTTTTTTGCTGAGAGATCTCCGCCAACTCCTGTTCTAATTTTGCCAACTCCTCATCAAAGTTCTGAAGTCCATAGGCACTTTCATCACGATCATTCTTAATGCTTTTCTTAATGGCATTTATTTTCTTCTTATTTTTTCTGATACTGCTGCGTAGCGTTTTCACCTGAAGGATTTCCTCCGGGTATCTCTCCTTTGTTCGGTTATCAACCAGAAAGTATAGACCTCCAAAAAGTAACACTGAGATAACATAGGTTAGAATTAAATAAATGCTCTTGTCCTCCGGGAGGAGTAAAAAGTAAATTCCGCAGGGTATGATTAACAATGTGATTAAAATTACTGTTATGATAACTAGGAAATCTGTAAAACAGGAGGGTGAGTACAAGGAATAAAATAATTTTGAATAGCAGTAGAAAGGAATCCGTCTTTGCTCAAAAATAGCCTTGGCTTCCAACTTTAAGCTGTTATTCTCTGCCCTGAGAGAAGCTGTTTCTGTATTGATTCTCTCTGAAACCTTCATATTCTTTCTTTTGTCGCGCTTATCCCTGATCTTCTTCATTCGGGCTCTGGTTTTATCCATCTGTTTGTCAAAGGCACCCTCTATTTCATCTCTGCGCTTTCTGGTTGTTGTCTGTACTTCTTCAGCAATGGACTTTTCAAGGCTGTTGATACTTTTCTCCAGCTTTTCCTCCTCGTCCAGCAAGGAATTATTATTTGCTTGATTCCCGCGAAGCTCCAGAAGGTGCTCCTTTATCTCGTTTAAAGAATCAACTCCGCCTGATAGTAAATTGCTTCCTTCCATCTTTATTCCTCCCTTGTAAGTATCACTGTTTTCTTCAAGTATGATCAAAATAACCCATTTTTATAATTCTACTCTTTTTTAATACTTAGGTCAAGCAGGAAGAGACCCTGTGGGAGGGCTCCGAAACAGGTTCCTGCTCTTTTTAATATGGTACGATAAAAATTTCACGGGAGATCGCTACCCCCTTGTGGATTAAACCTTAAAGGGGGATAACAATACTCCCGTGAATTATGCTTATTGCTCTTATTTATAGCTCTTAGTAAGAGTTTTTTTATCTTTTTTTTCTTGGAACAGTATAGTGTCGCCTTTTCTCTTCTTCCACATTACCCAAAGCGGTCCGGCGATGCAGATGGTTGAATAGCATCCGCTGATAGAACCTACTGCCATCGGAAGAGCAAAGCTCTGGATGGAATCTATGCTGTTAGCAAATGCCAGGATATAAACCAAGCTAACACTGATCATAACTGCTATGTTAGTATTAATAGAACGCATCATAGACTGTGTAATTGATAAGTCAGTAACAGTTTCCACAGAAAAGCCTTCATAAGTCTTACTGTTTTCTCTGATACGGTCATAGATTACAATCGTATCGTTAATCGAGTAACCGATAATACTTAAGGCAACCGCCACAAAGGATTCACCGATTGGTATTCCAAAGATTACACAGGTGAAGAATACCACCAAAACATCATGGAGCAATGCAATTAACGCCATGATTCCGGCGGAAAGTCCACCCATCATCTTAAAGCGAATCCATACATATAGCATAACTAATACAGCTGCAAGCAGGATAGCTGTGATACCATTACTCAGGAATTTATCACCGAAGAACTTCTCAACCATCTGGGAGTCGGAAAGTTCCAGTTTGGCCTCCGGGAATTCTGCTTTCAATGCGTTATCAAAAGCCTGTTGATCCTTCGCATCCAAACCATATTCTCCTGCGATATTAAAAACCAGACGTTGCTCTTCAGTTTTTAAATCGGAGGTGATCTGTGTTGTTACCGGTCTGCCCAGTTGTTTTGTAGCTAGATCCGCTGCCTCATCCGCATTAACCTTACCTTCAAAGGAATATCTCAGTAAAGCACCGCCTTTAAATTGTATATCAAGCGATACTCCTTTCGTAAAGGAAAAGATGAGACCTATTAACATAATAGTTAAAGAAATTCCAAAGAAGATAAAACGTTTTTTATAAAAACCGATTATTTTACTTCCGTTCATAGAATTATTCTCGTCCATAAGATTACTTTCGCTTTTAGGTTTATTTACGTTCATTATTTTACTCATAATGTCACCCTCCTTGATAAGCAAGTATATAGGGGCGGCTTACGTAGGAACTTGAAGGAGCTTAATGAAAGGATCATCATTCGGGATGCAAAAACTCCTGCAATAAAGTTAAATACAATACCTGTAAACAGGGAATATGCAAAGGATAACAGTGATCCTGTTCCGAATTTCATCAATATAAATGCTACAATAAGTACCGTAATATTTCCGTCAAATACGGAGCTAAATGCATTCTTAAATCCGGCAGCAATCGCAGAAGCTACGCTCTTACCTGATTTAATCTCTTCACTGATACGTTCCGCAACAATAACATTGGCATCGACACCCATACCAATGGAGAGAATGATTCCTGCAATACCGTTTAAAGTCAGCGACATCTGAGGAATAGAAAGCGCCAGAACTTGTCCGGATATTTGTATCATAAGCGCTATACATGCAACAAAACCGGGCAAACGGTAGTAGCCAATCAAAAGTACTCCGATGATACAGAAAGCAATAAAGCCTGCCTGTAACATAATCTTCAGTGCACCGGAGCCTAAGGTCGGGCTGATTGTTGAGTGGTTTTTGGTTGTCATAGAGAACGGAAGTGCACCGGAATTAATCTTATCCGATAAGTCCTTAGCTTCATCGTAGGATTCCATACCATCAATGTATGCTTCACCGCCTGTGATATGAGATTTTACATAGGCTGTTTGAATGTTCTCCTCATCCATCCAGATGCTTATTTCTTTACCGATTAATTTTTTAGTCGCATTGCTGAAATCCTTGGTACCCTGTTCATCGAAGAACAGTTTCACGACATATTCTCCCGGATACTCAGGACTCTTTTCCGGGTTACTTTTTTTAACATGTACACCATCTACCAGAATATTATTGTCTGCATCACGGAAGGTAAGCTTTGCTGTTTCACCTAATTCAGTCATTGCTGTCTCAGGATCAAACTCTGTTTCATCCGCTTTCCAGGGGAAACGAACTATAATATATCCGCTGTTAACATCAGGAATAACCTCACGGTCCATGATATTCTTACTATCCAAACGTACTTCTATGATGGAACGAGCTGCTTCTAACTCACTTTTTGTAGGTTTTCTGTTTAGATCAACCGGCTCATATGCCGCTTCGACTCCTCCTCGGATATCAATACCATAACGCATATCCGGAGCCCCTTTTATATTAAGGTCTGGTATACCAAAGGCTGCAGCATATACCATAGTAAGAGCTAATGCTAATACTATAAAAAACAATGGTTTCCTTTTATTCATTTTAAAATTCCTTTCTGTTTTTTTCTATCACAAATTAGCATCTAACACAAATGGGAGGTGCATGTCCACCCATTGAAAGTGACAGAATACTGGCACGACGATAGGTCGACTTCCTAATAATTCTTATTCCGTATAGGAGTATCCCCACGTATATTGCAAGCTGTACCAGCATATCGTAATCTCGTTTAAACACCTGACTAAAATCACCTATACTCCGTTTGATCGCGTATCTGATATTCCTGGCCGAAATTTCATTCTCTGCGAAATCTACGATAAATAATAATTTTTCGGACAATCGCAAGGGGGAACTCGTCTTGGTTATTCCTCCCGATCGATTGATACCGGATACATCTTTTCTGGTTTGTGAGTAAATATTTTGAGCCACAGCCAGATACATCACAATAATAATCAGTAAAAATAATGCACTACCGGTGTTTCGCATCTTCCGGCTATAAAAATTCATTTACCCACTCTCCTTCCTTCAAATTATATATGTAAATTCTCTTATATAATCACAAGAGTAAATCTCAGTTCCACCCTAGAGATGTCTTTACAAAACTCATAAACTTTTATACCGCTAGATAATTAAAAATATTTTACACTTATAATAAGGTATCACAAATAGTCCTGTTTGTATATAAATATTTCCATAAAACTGTCTATTATCTGCAACGGTTACAAAGTCTGCCGCTCTTGATTTTCTGTCCGCACTTTATGCACTGAAACCAGGCGTTTTCTGATTCCTCTGAGAATTCAAGCCTATCATCCCTAATCCACTCGAACAGTTTTGCTGGTGTAATTCCATTATCTTCTGCAATTTTAGCAACGGTAGCTTTCGGATTTGCCATGATATAATCCCTTACCTGCTCAAACTTACTTTCTTCCTCTTTCACCAGCGGTTTAATTACCAACACTTGCTTTTTTTCTGTATGCTCCTCCAATAAAACCAGTTTGGTGCAATCCGGACAGAGCTCAGGCCCATATGTGTATTTAAATAGTCTTCTACAATTTTTACACACTTTTACTTCCATTCAAATTCTCCTCCCTGATGTTTTAACTTGAAAATTATATCATTATTAAACACTAATATCAAAATATTATTTTTCCATTTAATCCGAATGATATGCTGAGATAAAAACCGGAAAGGGTAACTGATATCCCTTTCCGCTTATTTTTTTCAATCCGATTTATTATATCTGCTTGTTCACTATTTTATATTCATCATTAAATTGAAAATGAGGACAATGAAATGCCGAGCTGCTTAAAAAGCGTCCCATATCATCTTCATCTAAATTAATCTGACACTCGTAACAATCGTATTCATCATCAAAAACATAGTTTGCGCAACTGTCACAGCTTGTTTTACCCTGCATATATCTAACCTCCTAACATAACAAAACCCATTTATTTTATAATAAAATAAATGGGCAAAATATCCAAGTTTTATAACTGGCTGCCGTATTAACATTTAATGACGACCCTTTAGCTTTGCGTCCTTACCTTTCGATAAGTTTGCCCTATGAAGTTGTATATAATTATGATATACCTAAATGTACCAATATGCAATAAATAGTTATAATAAAGTCTTTAAATGTTACTAAAAAGACTTCCAGGGACTGCTGTTCTTGTATAGATTTCCTATTATTTTCGACATTATTCTTCATATTTCGTCATATTTGATTTACATCTTTCTATTAATATGATAAAATTACTGATTAAGAGAGGTTTACATAACCTATCGAACAGTATATATACTAGTTAATTCACACAATAAAACTACATAAGGGGAATTCTCATGAAATGGTTTAGCAATCTCAAGCTTGTTACAAAAATAACTATCTTATCATTAATATTTACTGTTTATATCATAGGTATCGGTTCTTATTCTTTATATCTTCTTAATCAAAGCAATAATAATTTTATGTCTCTCAATAACGATCGAATGATTCCATTGTATAATCTGGAGGAAGCAAAAGCCAAACTGACTAATATAAATGTTGATTTAGAAACACATCTCAACTTGGCTGATACAGTTGCAAGAAAGCAGTTGGAAACAGATATTGAAAAATATCAAAATGAAATAAAGCAAATAATAGAGAAATATTCTAGTACCTATCTGGTTGATAGCGAAGCAGATGGGCTTACAACCTTTATGAATTTCTATGCAGTATATAATAAAACGGTAAGTAATGTAATTAAATTAACGAATGAAAATAAGCGTTTGGAAGCTAAAGCCTTAGTGGATGGAAATGTAGCTTTACATTACAATAATACTATAGCCTCACTACATAATCTGATAACAATACAGATAAATGAAGGCATGAAATTATATACAGATAGCGAGAATACTTACAAAAAAGTAATAATACGTTTTATAATTATTTTATTACTGGTCATCCCACTAGCTGTATTTATAACGACAAAAATAGCAAGAGCAGTCTCAAAGCCGGTACAGACAGTAACTAATAAGCTGTGTGAAATATCTGAAAGTGGTGGAGATCTAACACAGCGGATTGGTATCAATACAAGGGATGAGGTTGGGGAGTTAAGTAAGTCCTTTGATAAATTTATGGATAAGCTTCAGACCATGATTACAAATATAATCCAGTCTGCGGAAGTAATCGCATCCTCCAGTCATCAGCTTTCTTCTGCTACCAAAGAGTATGAAATTGCTATGGAGCAAATCTCAGTCACTGTAAATAGCGCAGCTAACAATACGGCAGAAAACATGGCAGTCGTTCAGCAGACAACAGCAAGCCTAACCGAGGCTGCTATCTTTTCAGAAACCACCGCAAATGCAAGTAAGAAAACAAGTGAAAACAGCTTAAGAGTGAAGGAAGCAGCAGGCAAAAGTGCCAATCAGGTAACTGATATTGTGAATGCCATGAACAGCATTGCATACTCCTCTCAGGAAGTTTCCACAACAATTAATGACCTTGGAGAATCCTCTCAGAAGATCAGTGAAATCGTGGAGCTGATCACTAGAATATCAGCGCAGACTAATCTATTGTCTCTGAATGCAGCAATAGAAGCCGCTAGAGCCGGAGAAGCCGGAAGAGGCTTCAAAGTTGTCGCAGATGAGATCCGAAAGCTTGCGGACAGTACCAAAAAATCCGCCGAGGAAATTACGCACTTGGTGAAAGAAAATCATGTAAAAGTAAAAAAAACAATTAAGTCAGTAGAAGAAGTAGACCTTGCAGTATCGACCGGTGTAAGAAGAGCTAATAAGGTTAAATCCAATATCGATGAAATTATTAACAATATAACCGATGTTGTAGAACAGATCACTGATATCGATAGAGCCGTAGAAAAACAAGCCGATATTACCGAACAAATCGCAAAGGGAATGAACAATATTGCAGATAATGCCAGTGATATGACTGCTTCCACGGAAGAGATGAATGCCAGTGTAGAAGAGCAGATCAGTACTTTGGAGGAAATTGAAGCAACCGCATATCAACTTGCACAAATGGCAGACGAGCTTAACCAGATTACCACGGGCTTTAAGGTTTGATAATTATCATCCATTATTAAATGATGCCTGTTGAAATGAGCCCAAAAGATTGTATGTTATCTTTTGGGGAAGAGACATTTCAACAGGCTCCTTTTTTTTAATTATCATTATAATCATGATGGTTATTATAAAACGGAAAGGGTTACTACCTTTCCCTTTCCGTTAATCTTAATTATATTAATTATTATTCTGTTATTTCTACACGGTTACCATCCGGATCTGCCACACAGCTTTCGTAATACCCATCACCGGTTTCTCTCGGTGGACTGTATAGTATATACCCGTCTGCAACAATCATCTCTGTAAGCTTTATCACATTTTCCTTACTTCCTACAGAGAAAGCAATATGGCTCCAGCCGTTAACCTTATCCTTTGGTTCCCGATCTTCCAGCTCCACGTGCGCCATAAGCTCTAATCTTATGCCGGAGCTAAAACTGATGAAGTAACTGGAAAAGCCTTTTGAATTGGTATACTTTTGATTGCTAATACCACCAAAGAATTTCGTATAATACTCCTTTGATTTCTCAAGATCCTTCGCATAAACCGCTACATGCGTAATATATGTATTCATAATATGATATCTCCTTAGAATTATTATTTAGATGATAAATCTACTTCCCAGCTTAATACCTCCTGCATTTTCGTAATTTACTCAAGCTTCAGATATTAATTCCTGGTTAATTATCAGTTGATATCAATAGGAATATCCTTTCGATTGGAGACAAACTGATAAAGCTGATCCTGCTGCTGCATTCCTATCGAGGCCTTGCGAAAACTATTATATTTTCCGTAACAGATACGTTTCATGGTTATAACTGTCATCAACTTCATCACCTCACATCATCTTGTAATAATTCTTTTCATATATTATAATCCTCTTCATTATATACCCATATCCATTATTTGTATATCTAATATCCTAATCTGACACTTATTTCAATTTCTTTATGAAGCTATACGTATAATATAGAAAAAAACACTCTTTTTTGTTAATATATAGAAATATTAATGCAACCACATTATAAAATTATCGTTCTTATAGATAAGAACATGAAAACAAAGGAGTGAAGAAATGGAGGATAGTAAAATCATTGAGTTATATTTCAGTCGCTCTGAACATGCGATATCTGAAACCTCAGCAAAGTATGGTAATTACTTAGCATATATATCTATGAACATACTCCATAATAATGAAGATGCGGCAGAATGCGTTAATGATACGTATCTGCACACTTGGAATGCAATTCCACCTAACCAGCCATCTGCTTTCCGAGTCTGGCTTGGAAAAATTACACGGAATCTCTCTATTGATTGTTATAAAAAGAAGAAAACTCTAAAAAGGGGTGGAAATGAAACGGACTTATTATTCTCTGAGCTGGAAGAATGTATACCCGCGCCGAACAATGTTGAAAAAGTATTTGAGGATAATGAAATTGCAAAACAGATCAGCCTATTTTTACGAGATCAAAAACCGGAAAACAGAATTATCTTTTTACGGCGATATTGGTACGGTGAACAAATAGCTAGGATATCAGAGAGGTTGTCTATCAGTGAAAGCAAAATAAAATCCTCTCTTTTTCGAACCAGAAATCAACTTAGATTGTTTCTTGAGAAGGAAGGTGTCAATCTATGAAGGTGGAAAGATTATTCGATATCATCGGTCTTTTGGATGAGGATCTCATTGATGAGGCAGAAGATAAAAAGCTTAAGCAACATAAACGTATGAATTTGATAAAATGGGGGGTGGCGGCTGCTTGCTTTCTAATTTTCCTTGGAGGAGCTTGGTATCTTAAGCAATTTAGTAATCCTCCGTTAGATATGACCGGCGCTGCTGGCGGCGGACATTCTGAAGGAAGTACTTTTATGCACTATGCCGGGCCAGTCTTGCCCTTAAATGTAGTCGGTGATACGGGGGGAATCACCTCAAGTAGACAAATAGGCTACGATTTTACGAATGATAGCCTTCAATCAGCAAGCATTCAAGATAAGTATTCCATCACGAATACAACGTTGGAAGATAAAACCTTTACTATCGAATACCCCTACATCAGCAGCCTCAATGAGTCGAAGAAATATACTCCCGAATTAATCTTAAATAACAGTACACTGGAACCTGATCTGTTAATTGGAGCATATTGCGGTGGATTTGAAGGAGTTTATGGTAGTGACGGAATGGATGCTACAACACTTAACTTAGCCGCTCTAAGCTCTTGGAAAGAATATAGCTCTTTATTAGTAGGTGGCGAATACGTTCGTTTAGCACGAAACGAAATAGATTTTAAAGATCAGGAGGTTACCGTATATACCTTCCAGGATGTGGAATATCCTGAGGAATATGACGCCGCAACTCTGGCAATATCATTTTGCTTACCAATGGGTTCAAAGGTCATCACTAATGGTATCAATGGAATGAGTTACGATGATGCAACCAACGATTATCAATACAGTTATTTTTTATCCCGCAACGAAGGTCAGCGTATCATAATCCTAGGCGAGCCCCCCAAAGAATATACACTCAAAGGTTATGAGAATGGTGCCTGTGAAAAGGATATCCCTGAAATTACAGGAACCGTGAAAGCAGAGACGAAACTTCTGTCAGAGGTAATTAAGGAATGCATGGCAGAATATTTGGCTCGTGACAGTGATTTTATCCTGTTATCACCTCTTGTAACAGAACGGCATCTATTCCGCGCTGTAATTTCCATGTTCAAATATACACAACTTGGAGACAGCCCTACGGATCGTTATGAGTGGATGCGAATAGATGATCTTATCAGTGAAGCATACGCGGTAGATAGAATTATGTATCTTTCTAAAGAAATAACGGTACCCGCCGGCCAGACAGTTGAATTAACCAGTCATTTTATCAAAGGAGCCAGCTATGACTTTTATTTTTCAGGATCAGAAGATAGAGATACGTTAGGCTATGATATGATGACAAGCCTCGGTAGTGATTTAGTCTTCACAAAACAACAGGCAAGCGTAATCTTACCTCAAAATTATCAGATTGTTCGCCAGAACTTTGGTTTTGATATAGAAAATGGAATTAGTGAAGTGACTCTGAATATGAATATGGAGCATTATTATCTGGAAGTGAGTTATATCGAATCGAAGGCTAATTAAGTAAAGTGGTTCTAAAAAATAATAAGATGGAGAATTTTCCTCTCCACCTTATTATTTTTATGTATCCTGGTATTACTTTTTTACTGGTTAAATAATTATCGGGATTATACTTTATCCTGACATTTTTTGCATTAAAAACATTTTATACTCACCTGCCTGCCAAGAATAGTATCGCAAACGTTGGATAAAAGCTTTTCTTACTTAGGTTATGCTTATTTCCCGCTTAATTTCCATATTGCTCAAACACATAGGGCAGAATTACCCATGTAACATCATCGGCAGCAATGGTATTTGTGTGGATGATAGGTTTTAGTCCTTGATAAAAATGTTGTGCCTTATCGCAAGGGTGTTTATGACAATCTTGACATTTATCAACGTCATTTTCCGCGGCGCATTGTAAGGAATCGCAGTGAAAGCTTTTATCCAATCCCCCTGTGTGACAGCCATCACAAAGCTTCATATCCTCACCCCAATACCCTCCATCGCCTACACCTCCAGCGTATACGCGTATCAGCCGCTCTTTCAACTCCGCTCGGAGCTCCTCGCTGATTGTTCCTCCGTTATAGTGCACACACAAATCGCAACGGTGTCCGCAGCTGGCATAAACCGCCTGCTCTTTTGGAAACGGCTTTCGGTTAGGCTTTTTCTTAATCAAAACAAGCTGCTTGACGGCTTCGAGCGTATGTAAATCGGCAACGGGAATATACATCCACTTACCGTCATGATATGTTTTACTGTTATCGTAAATTTCCTGTATCTTCTGCGGAAATTCATTGCGTCGCACCTCAAATAATTTACGCTCTGCTTTTCCGAAAATAACGAGATAATCATAACGGTCTTCGCGTAAATAGATCGTAAGCACCGTTTTCCCGCCCTTTCGTAATTTCAATTCATTTTTACCATTGCCAACTTCATCCAAAACATACTTTCCACGCAGAAAGCGCATGGTTTCCTCACTGACCTTTTCAAGTTCTGTTATTTCGCGCATGGTTGCCCCCTAATTTATATTATTCTTTTTGACAGGCAGGGCATATAAAAGTGGATGTACTCCCTGTTTTTATAGAAATAATTGTCTCACCACAGACCGGGCAGGGTTGGTTTTCTTTATATCCTACAAGGAAATAATCCATGGTATAGCCTCCTTTTTGCCCAAAGAAATCACTTTCATAAGAAAAAGCACCTTTTTCTCGCGAGAGGTTCATAAACTCAGTTATACTTTCATACAGGAGCCTAATTTCATCTCCGTCCATGTTCGATATTTTCTTTTGGGGATGCAGGCGGGCCTTGAATAAAATGTCATGCATATACATGTTTCCGATACCGCCAACATTCTTTTGATTCATTAAAAAAGCTTTGACCTGTGTCTTTTTTCCTTTCAGTAGAGATGAAAAGTAATCAAACGTAAATCTTTCGTCAAAAGGGTCTATCGCAATATCTTTTGTGTTCGGCTCTGATGTAAGTTCACCCTCCGATACGAGTAAAAACTTACCGAACCACCAAAAGCGGGCAGTATAACCGCTACCGTCGCTAAAGAGAACCTTTATTTGGTATTTGTCCGTTTCGTTCTTCTCATGATCAAAATACAAAATATCTGCACCCATGCCAAGAGATAAAAGGATATTTTCACCGTTATTAAGCGTAGTGATAATCCATTTCCCCCTATACCGAATATCATCAATCCTTGCGCCGGTGGTTCTTTTTTGAAAATCCTCCGATGGGATGTTCGCACATTTATCTTGCAGCAGAGTAATCGTTTGTATGGTCTTTCCGTGCAGGGTATCTCTCATTTGTCCCGTGAGTTTAGCGATTTCAGGTAGTTCAGCCATTTTCTCTTTTCTCCTTCTCGTTCTTGATTTGTATTGGAATGAATATATCTTGTTGATATCTGTTCAACTTATTGGCTATATCCCAAGGTAGAATTTCCTCAATCATTTCGTAGCGTTGCAATTCTCCTTCTATATTAACGTCAAGCTCATAATGTTCGCTCTTATTTACCCAATCCTTTAACATAATTAAAGTATCATCCATATCTTCCATGAAGGAACTGGCTATGGCAAATAACCCTCCTGTAAATTCTTCATCTATGTATTCTGTTGTATTTTCATAATCGTTTGGTATTTTGATCAGCATAATCCATTCACCGTTTGATTCCTTGCGATAAAAACAATTGCGCAATCCAGGACCTGGTGTAAATCCAAATTTCGCAAACAGATTCTGCATTTTACTCCCATCCAGATTATCTACTTGTCCTGCTTTTAATCGTGAAGTAAGAACACGCATGGATGGTAATCGAATCATCCGAACATCATGTAGCCTTAATGCTTCACGGCTAATTTCCGACAATTTTTCAAATGTTACCGTCTCATTTTTTGCTACTGTGGCAAGCCTTTTTTCAGTTTCTTCATAAAGCAAAGTTATTCCCGATATTTTCTTGATACCGCTCATTAGCATTTTATGAAGAAAATCATCCACAAGATGTCTTAGCTCAGATAGGGCTGAAATTTCCGTGTCAAGTGATTCGAGCTTGTCCACAAACGCTTGAAGCAATGCCGCCGTGTTTTCACTTTTGAATATAACAACCATATCCTTTATCGGGATTTGTAATTTGCGCAATATAATAATCTGCTTCAGCCGTTCAAGCGCGGCGGTATCATAATAACGTTGGGTTTTGCAATCAGGATGGTTGCTCCATAAAAGTCCCATTTCTTCATAATATCTTAGTGTCCTACTCGATATACCGAAGCTTTCAACAACTTCGTTAATTCTAATCAAATCCAAAAACATCACCGCCCCTTTCCACTATTATACAAGTTGACGTTGGGTCAATGTCAATAGTATAATTCAGAATTGCCTTTCGTAAATCTCATACTAAAATCTTCGCTATTTATAAACATCGGAAATTAATTATCCTACTAAATTACACTTGAGAATTTATTACCTCAACAATTTTCTTTTGAATAGCATCAATCTCTGAAATTCTAACACTCCCAATAAAGTCTCTTTCCTTTTGAAAATCGATATCTCTGAACAATTGCTTTAGGAATTTATTAATTTTCGGAGATGCTCCAATTGATGCTTTTACAATTTCATTAGGCTCTAATGAAATCATCATATCTTTGAGCCTTGATGAATCTATATCGATAATGTCCTCAAAATCACTTATATGGTTACTTTTTTGAGGTTCTACTATTTCATTTATTGATATATTGAACATTTTCGATAGTTTTAAAAGCATTTCTAAATTTGGTAATGAGCTTCCCGTTTCCCATTTTGAAATTGCCTGCCTCGATATACTTAAATTACGTGCAATATCATCTTGAGTCCAGTTTTTACTTTGTCTCAACCTAATAAGATTTTTTGAGATATATTCAGTATCCATAACATCCACCCTTTCTACCTATATTATAAGTTGGAATAACAAATAAAACCAGAACCATTCTTTTGCCTTGAGCAACTGTAAGTAGCAAAGTATCTTACTTTTTTATATGTAATAATTGATTATAAGCCTATTCTACGACTTTTATAAATACTTATTGTTGCTCAATAACTCTTGTGGTTAGCAAGACTCTCCTGCTTCCTGCTCTTACTCCCGCTTTTTATCCTGCTTTTGCACATGCAAAAAACGCAGGAGAAAGAGGTGCACGGGGCACGGCTTTGTCCTGCGATGTCGAACTTTTTATTCCTTTTTAAACTGTTTTATTCGTTGTTGAACTCTTTTTTTTGTTCACAAATTTTCTATTATGTCTACAGCTCCACTCTACCCTCAAAAGCCCGAAGCAGTGTAACCTCATCAATATATTCCAGGTCTCCGCCCACCGGAATTCCGCTGGCGATACGGCTGACCTTAATACCGGCCGGCTTAATCAATTTGCTTAGGTACATTGCCGTTGCTTCGCCCTCCAAGCTGGAGTTTGTCGCGATGATTACCTCGTCCACCTCTCCCTGAAGGCGCAGCATCAGCTCCTTCAGCTTAATATCGGCGGGACCGATGCCAAGCATAGGAGAAATTGCCCCGTGAAGCACATGATAGACACCGTCGAATTTGCCTGTCTTCTCATAGGCTGCCAAATCTCTGGGATTCTCTACGACCATGATCTGACGTTTATTTCTAAGCGGTGAGGAGCAGATCGGACATAGCTCTTTATCCGTGAGCGTCAGACATTCCTTGCAGTACTGTATGTTCTTCTTCGCCTCAATCATAGAGTTCGACAGTCCTGCAACCTGATCCTCCGGCATATTGATGATATGAAAGGCCAGTCTCTGCGCCGTCTTTACTCCAATTCCCGGGAGTCTTGACAGTTCCTCTATTAACTTGCTTATTTGCTTACTGTAATAATCCATTAGAAAGGAAAGCCTCCAAGTCCTCCAAGACCTCCAGTTACCTGACTCATAACCGCTGAGGATTCGTCCTCCATCTTACGGAGCGCTTCATTTGCTGCTGCCACAATCAGATCCTCTAACATCTCAATATCATCGGGATCTACAACTTCCTTTGAAAGTTTAACAGAAGAGATTTCTTTTTTACCGGATACCTTAACAGTAACCGCACCGCCGCCGGCGCTGGCTTCCCATTCCTTTTCCTCCAGCTCCTTGGTCTTATCCTCCATCTGTTTTTGCATTTTTTGAGCCTGCTTCATTAAATTTCCCATATTACCGGGAATACCGCCGCCCGGAAATCCGCCTCTTTTAGCCATCGTCAATTCTCCTTTAAAATTTTATTGAAAGGAGTTAATCTCTCCCTTCCATTCTGTCGGGGTTAATGATATTTTCATTAAATGCCCAATATATTTCTTAATTTATATGATTATCCAAATGTGATTATATACTATATTCGTCTTTGATGCAAATGTCATATGCGCCAAACTATTCATATTGGATGGGCATCTTAATCAGCTTTGACAGATCCGGAACCTCCTCAAGACGCTCCTTACTCCGATCAAGATATCTGGTCCCAATCGATACCTGCTTCTGAATTAGCTGAGCTATCGTGTCTTTAATCAACTGTAGATTGTTCTCTTTGTCCACGATACCCTTATCTACTTCATTCGTTACTACGATTAAGAGTCCCTTATTTCCGTCAATGCTTGGTGTCGCACTCTGTAATACGGTTCCCAGGGAAGGGGCTTTTCTTCCCACCTGTGCAATGATATTCTTCCAGTTCTTTGCAGCTTCCTTCAAATCCTCCGGCAAGGCCTCCGGTAAAATGACCGGTTTCTTCTCCGGAACCGTTTGCGCTGCCACGGGTGCTGCTCCTGAATTAACAGAGTTAACAACAACCCCTTGCTCCAGCTTTTCTTCCAGATTCTTAAGACGTAAGGTGATAGCCTCGAGATTTTGTTCCATCTCCGGCTTGCAAAGCTTAATTAACGCAATTTCAAGTAAAACTCTCTTTCTTGTCGCATATCGGATCTGATTCGAAAGCTCGGAAAAGATTCGAATGTACCTAATTAAGGATTGCTCATCTATGAATGCTGCTTCTTTCTTAAGAAGCTCGAGATTCTCTGTCGAGATCTCGATGATGATATCTGAGATGTCCTCAGTCGTTTTTAACAGCAGCAGATTACGCAGATACCAGATAAAATCAATCGTGAACTGACCAAGCTCGCGCCCGGTGGTCTCTATTTCCTCCAATAACCGGATACAATCCGATACATTCTGTTCACGAATACAGCCTAGCATTCTGGCAAATACCTGTGTGTCAACCGCTCCCAATACCTCGAGTACATCATCATAGGTCAGTTTCTTCCCCAGATAAAAGGAGATACACTGATCAAGTAAGCTTAGGGCATCACGCATGGACCCATCCGCAACCCTCGCGACATAGCGCAGTGCCTTTTCCTCTGCTTCGATATTCTCTGCCTGCATCAGATCTGCCAGACGTCCTGCGATTGTATCTATGGTGATTCGTTTGAAATCATATCTCTGGCACCGGGATAGAATGGTGACCGGAATCTTGTGAACCTCTGTGGTCGCCAGAATAAAAATGACATACGACGGTGGTTCTTCAATCGTTTTTAGCAGAGCATTAAACGCTCCTGCGCTAAGCATATGAACCTCGTCGATGATATATACCTTATAGCGTCCTTCGGTAGGTGAATATCTTACCTCCTCAACGATTTCACGGACGTTATCCACACCATTATTAGAGGCTGCGTCAATCTCTATAACGTTCATGGAGGACCCAGCGGCTATCCCCTTACACATTCTGCATTCATTACAGGGGTTGCCATCCACCGGATTCTCACAGTTTACTACCTTAGCAAGAAGCTTTGCCACGGTCGTTTTACCGGTACCTCTGGTGCCGCAGAAAAGGTATGCGTGTCCGATTCTTCCGGCCTTTATTTGATTTTTTAATGTCGTTACAATATGTTCCTGCCCCTTCACATCTAGAAAACTGTCCGGGCGAAACTTTCTGTAAAGAGCCATATAGGACATAGGCTACTCCCTTTCTGCTGTTTCGGAATTTCTATTTTTTATTATTAACATTTCTTCAAATCTCTTATTAGCCTTTATAAATAAATCCACTAGCCCGGGATCAAATAAACTCCCTTTGCCTTCCACTATAATCTTCAGGGCTTTCTTATGGGAATATGCGCCCTTATAAGCCCGGTCCGAGGTCAAGGCATCATAGACATCCGCAATGGTCAGCATCCTGGCATATAGAGGGATCTCTTCTCCCTTCAGACCATTTGGATATCCGGTTCCATCCCAGCGTTCATGATGACAGTAGGCCATATCCTTAGCCAGGTAGAGCCACCTGGTACCGCCTGTCTCCTTAATAATGCGTTCAAATGCCTGCATTCCCAGTGTGGTATGGGTTTTCATAGATTCGTATTCGTTATTGTCCAGGAAAGTTTCTTTTCGCAGGATATCATCGTTAATACCGATTTTTCCGATATCATGCAGTGTCGCCGAACGCAGGAGGTCCTTGACATCCTCCGGCTGTATAATTTCACTATAATAAGCATCCTTCACTGCTTCCTGCAGGAGGATGTTAAAATATCTTGTTGTATTCTTCTGATGCCCTCCGGTTGTCACATCCCGACACTCTACCAGTTCAGCAAAGCTGATGGAGATCGCATCCTGATACTTCTCCACATAGGGCCGGTCATTACGCAGGGCTGCCAGCTCCAGACAATTATTAATCCTGTGAAGCAGCAACTCGGAGGTTACCGGTAGAGCAATATAATCCTGTGCACCAACAGAAATTACTTTTTGCTCTAGCTTAGGGTTACCCTGTTTTGCCAAAAAAATAACCGGCTTCCCTGACATTTCCGGAATTCGCCTGATAATATCATAGGTACGATAGCCGGCACTAGACTCTTCGGAGATCGTAAGAAGGATAAGATCAGCAGGGTTTTGCCTGAGATATTCAATTAATTCGGTATCCTTTGGAAGGGGAAGTACCTTAAAGTCATTATGCAATGCACTCTCCACTAATTGAAACATCTCATATTCACGATCAGCTACCAAGATACATTTCATAACGCCACTCCTCATTTGCCGTGCTATGTAAGCAATACAGCCTGTGTATTTGCATTACGTTTTTATTATAGCATTGCGATTCTTTAAAATCAATGATTTGTATAGCCTATGGGCTTCCGGTTACTGTTCGCACACTAACTAAGATATAGATATGATTTCAATCAATGTTTCCGAAGCGGAGCCGCTTTCGCTTAGTTGCAATACGTAACGGTACATAAGGCTCTAAAGGACAGAGCCTAAGTACCGACGTTTGCAAA
The DNA here is from genome assembly GCA_023414875.1 of Bacillota bacterium. Taxonomy (GTDB): domain Bacteria; phylum Bacillota; class Clostridia; order Lachnospirales; family Lachnospiraceae; genus Mobilitalea. The sequence continues at coordinate 23,324 of JAEZMV010000026.1, forward strand.
TACTCCTTTTCGGAAAGCATTGATCGAAATCATATAGTCGAATTTAGCTTAAGTGCGAACAGTAACCTACTCCGGAGTCTTCTGAAAATGCTGATAATCCTTATGATTTTCCCACTCTCCGCCCCAGGTGAAGCCTCTAGTGATAAAGGCCTGATAGCAGGGGTCATCTATTTTAATATAGTATTCACATTTAAGGCTGCGATCTGCATATTGCTCACCATTTTCCGGTGTGATCACCGTCTTACCCTCGATCACCCGGACATAGGGATTATAGAGCGGGTTGATATCAATGGCATATCCATAGCTGTGCTTGGACAGACGATCGGTTCCGGCAATCATTCGGTAGTTAAAGGCGGAGGTATTATTCGCTGCCATGGAAGCCTCGTCATCGGCATCATATTCGTCCACCAGAACCATTTGCTCAATCGGGTATTTGATCTCGTATAAATCTTTAAAAATCTCTGTAATATCCTCTGCGATTGCTTTATTAACAATCAGTTCTCCCACATGAGGCTCCTCATCAAAGCCCCAGTAAAGAACCTTAACATAACGAAGCTCCTCAAAGGGAACCTCGCAGTCCTCGACATAAGATTTGCCGGTAATTCTAGCCTTTATCTCCTTCGATAGCTCCTCGTAATAGAAATCCTTTGAATTAAGCTGACCACTTGTCGCCATGGAAGCCTCCTTAGAAGTGATGATAGAAGTCTCCGGTGTACCCGGTACAACCGGTGCATATATAGAGGATAACATATCCTCCTGTTTATCCTCCGACTCTTCGGATTTTGCCTCTTGGGTCTTCGTATCTTTGGCCTTCTGATCTTTGGACTTCTGATCTTGGGTATTCTGATCTTGGGACTTCTGATCTTGAAGCTTCTGATCTTGGAGCTTCTGATCTTGGGACTTCTGATCTTGGATCTTCTGATCTTGGGTCTTCGTCTCTTCTAGCTTTGCATCTTCCGTCTTCAACTCCTGCTCCTTCATAAGATTGTCGCTCTTGCTACTCCTGCAGGCAATAAGACACATGAAGAACAGAAGAATTCCTACTGCGGTAAGTATTTTTTTAACCATATGGCACGCCCTTACTGTAATAAGTATTCACTCGATTAATAATATTATGATTGTAATTATGGCGTCTTAATCCTCTTCGATTACATGGATCTCCAAATAATCAAATTCAATCGGTTCCATAAAATTGTCCTGTGTAAATCTGGTTTTGTCATGTCTTTTAAAATCAGCTATTGTGGAGTCCAGCCAGATTGGTTTCGACAGATCATAGGTATGGCAGATTTCATCAATTGCCAAAAAGACCTTCTGGGTCCTTCTCAAAGCTTTGTCCTCATTACATACCACCATATCCTTAATCATTCTATTATCCTTAAATATTTTAGCCCATATACGAAACATTATTTTCCTCTTTCTATCTATATGCTGACGTGAAAAACCGTTGCCAATTAGTGCCTCTCAGTATATAATTATTCTAAATTGAATAACCCTATTATATATGGTTATGATGACAGAAGTCAATAAAGCATGGGATAAGAATAGGAATGCAAAACTACAACGTTACTGTTCGCACACAAACTATGGTACAGATATGATTTCGTTTATATATCGCTAACCATAGTATATAAAAGAGAGAAGGAGGTAGCTGATGGAGGGAAGTAAACGAAGAGAGCAGTTAATAAAAATACTGAACGAGCAGTCCGAGCCGATCTCCGGAGGAGAGCTCTCCCGCCTTCTGGGTGTAAGCCGCCAGATCATAGTACAGGATATCGCCTTATTGCGCGCATCGGATTATAATATATTCTCAACAACTAAGGGATACCTAATCTATCGCGCGGATAAGCCTCAGGTAAAACGAATCTTCCAAGTAAAGCATACGACCGAGCAGATCGAGGACGAGCTATGTACTTATGTGGATAACGGCGGAAAAATCTTAGATGTGCTGGTAAGCCACGAGATCTACGGTGAGATCGTTACGCCTCTGATCATCCGTAATCGACTGGATGTGTATGATTTCGTAAAGAAGGTCAAGGAAAAGAAAATCGTGCCGCTTAAGGAATTAACCGATGGAGTACACCGGCATACAGTGGAAGCCGATTCAGAAGAAACGTTGGATCGTATCGAGAATGCTCTTCGTGAAAAGGGTTATCTGTATCAAGTATAATTCATATCAAATTACCTTTCATTGCAAAACTATTAGGTTTGCTTCATAATGATTAGAGTATCAAAAGGTCACCTACATTGTAGCCCTGTTGACACTTTAATCTTAATTATTAAGTTTCGTAATTATAAATAAATCGAGTGAGAATGACTGTTGTTCCTAGTCACCCTCACTCGTTTTTTCACTTAATATATCGCATTCTCAGCGAAGATATAACATTGGGTTTACTGTCTGATCATTAGCTAATACTTCAAAATACAGGTTACTGCCCTCTACGGTGTAATACTTGGTAGGCTCATCAATCTTACCGATTACATCGCCTTCATTCACAACATCTCCTACCTTCAATGTAACGCTTTTGGCGTCTAATTGACCATACACTAAGCTGTAACCATCGCCGATACTCATGGTGATTGTATAGCCTGTCTCTTCATCCGTAGGTTCGATGGCTGTTATGACACCCTTGTATGCTGCTTTTACCTCTGTTCCTACTTCTGCATCGATAATAATTGCCGGATTACACGCATATTTCATCAAGGTTGCAAAATAAACAGTATGATCCATGCTGTAATTCATAATAACATTGCCTTCTACCGGCCAGAGAAGTCCATCATCTGTCTTAAAGGAGAGTGCGTCCATCGCTGTGGTATTATCTGCTTGAACCGTATTACCAGTTGTCTCAACCGCATTCTCTTCCTTGCCTTCTACAGCTGCTACAACTTCATCTGCATTTGTATCAGTTGTCTGGGCTTGTTCCGTATCTCCTTGAGCATTATCGGAATACCCCTCTAGCTCAATCTGGTCATCATTACTTACAGCTTTCGGACCATTGTTATCCTTAGTAACAGTATCATCTGTTGAATCGTTTGCATTATTAACAATTCCCTCCGACACCGGGTTATTTTCAGCCAGCTGATCATTATCATCTTCGGCTGCTATGTTATCGTCGCTTTCATTTAAGTCTACGCGGTTCTCACTCTTGTCCTTCTCATTGGATGCAAGCTGGGATCCTATAATGGCAACTGCAGCGATAGCCATCACACCGACAAACAATAACACATAATAACCTTTTCCTTTGAAAAATTCAGTAAATTTGTTCTTGTTCACTGTTATCACCTCGATAATATTCTTCTCAGATAATAATTTATTTATACCCTTTTCCAATTACCAAATGAATTATTTTCATACTTTAGAAATTGGTATCTACTCCTCCGAAAACAACCTACATTTCCTAGGCACGGAAAGGAAGAGGCTTTTTGACATCCTTATTATTTCCATCTTCTGAAATTTTAATCTTAAAATCTTATACTTCTTATTGACAAATTAATTGAAAGAATTAAAATATAGGTATGCGGATATGGTTCACTGGCAGAATGCGAGCTTCCCAAGCTTGAGACGCGGGTTCGATTCCCGTTATCCGCTTACATAAAATTATTGGGAAGTCTTGATTTTTCAAGGCTTCCCGTTTTTCTGATTATAAGAATATTTGATTACATATGATTACAGTGAATATTAACCACAAAGTGCCTTTTCAAGAACATCTTCCGTTTGTTTCTTAGAGTACCTACTAAAGCAATAATTGCCATAGGTTGTTCGTTTATCTTTATGACCTACCGTTTCCATAATTGTATCAATATTAACATTGTTATCGATTAAGGTTGAAATGTAGGTTTTACGAATTTTATGCATACTCTTTTTGGATATACCTGCTTTTATACAGCACTTCTTTATTCGGTAGGTAAGAGCAGGAGCATGTATTCGCCCTTCTTCATTAACAAAGATAAATTCATCATCGTTATACCCATTTTTTAGATTTAACTTTCTAATCAATTCAATAATTTCTCTTGCTTTAGAAGTAAGATATACTTTTCGTAATCCTGCATTAGTCTTTGCATGATCTACAACAATATACTTTGGAGTATTCCAAGAACCATCTTCTTTTTGGGTCTGTTCCTTTACTTCGATACGCTGAATACTTAGGTAATTGCTTTCAATATCGCTGAATTTCAAAGCTACAATCTCACCTACTCTTAGTCCTGTATAGAATGCCAATAAGATAGCAAGTGGACTTACTGAATTAGTTACTTTATAGTCTTTATATGCTTCTTCTTCAACCTTGGGTTGTTCATCAATCAAAAAAACTTGAGTTGAAGCATCCTTTTTGGGCGGTATATGAAACAACTTTGATGATACCTTCACCTTTTCATAAGGACTTTCTATAATCATACCCTTATCCACAGCATAAAGGAGACATTGCTTTATAATAATCTGCATATTATAAAATTGCCTTTTCGTAAGAAGATTATCTTTAATGATCTTATGCGCCCATTTGTCCAGTTCAAGGTATTCCAATTTATTAATAGGAATATCAATAATATAGGAATTCTGATAATACCTTCGCCAATCGTCATCTATCCTTCTAATATAGGAAGAAGCGGTTGTATGTAGTGCTTTATGGTCTAACCATTCTTTGTATAAGGTTTTCAAGGTGCAATTTGACTTTACTTCATTCTCTTTATAAAACTGTACTAATGCGTCCTCAACTTTTTCTCTTGTACTCTTGGCTATCGGCTTTCTTTTTCCATTATCAATAACATAAGTATGCCACCGATTGTCAGTTGACAGGAATATGTCGTAAGGATGATTTTTCAAGATAATTTCTCTCTTCATAGTTTCCACCATGTTATGCATTCGTACATCATCTAGATCCATTATATTATTTTCCTGTAGTATCTGCAAGAGTTCCGATAACGCATTAGTCATATTGCACCCCCTTTCTTATGTAAATCATGGGAGCTACACTCCCATACCCTTGTATATCTTGAAATTGCTCTAACCTATAATCTAGGTTGAGCAATTCAAAGATTCAGATTAAAAATGAATTTCCCTTTATATATGTATTGACTTCCCAGTATCTAGATTTTAAGAATTGTACTATTGTAACCGTTCCACTGTCGCACAGCACATGAAACCAATCTGTTCTATTATTTTTTGCATACAACAAAAGCTCGGCATAGCTTACAATGGAATTTTGAATGCAAAACTCAATCATTTCTCCTATTGCACTATATTTATCAGTTGCAAGACTAATCATAGTTTCATAATCAGCACCAGAATAGGCTAACACATCCTCGATATCATACCTCGTCTTATCCGTATTATCTAAATGGCACAAATAGCGAGCATAAGCTCTAGCACACTTAATAGGTTCGATTCCCACTCCACCAATTTTTTTAAAGACTTCTCCTGCCTGTTCATGCGTATGTACTCCTTCGAATAATATCATCACATGGTAGTGCTCTTTTTTTAATGTTCCATCTGAGTTTAAATCCTTATCATGAAGTGGTGATATAAGCGCAGGAACACATTGCTCCTGTAATAGTGTTTTCCAATCACTTGGTGCCGATTCAGGATACAGAACCGTTGCAAAATTTCTCGTTCTTTGTTTTCCCATATTTCTCCCTTGTTCATTGAACAATGAGCCCTAGGGTGTGTCGTAGTGTCCCTAGGGCTCTGGCGATGGCGGTCGCTCCGCTTGTTTTCTCCTAAACACCGCCACCACCACCTTATCAGTTACTACTTAACGCTCCCTTACAAATATAAGGAGCAATAAATTCACGTGGTTTTGTATCTACTCCTTGTCTAAAAATCAGTCCAGAACCAATATCATGCCTGTAATTTTTAACATCTGTAAAATCCGAACCAAATACCATTTTATAGGCAGTTTCACTCATTTGTCCCATGCAGATACGACAGTATAAATTATCTCTAATAGCCCCTTCTATAAATGATGTGTCCGGCCTTTGTAATATTATTCCAGCGTACACGTTCTTACTTCTGCCAGTTACAACTATAGTGCTTAGCCTTTTTGAAGTCTCATCGTATGTTTTACTCTGTGCAGTTTTAGCAAAGGAAATCATTTCATCGAAAAGCAAAAACACTGGATTAAAATCTGCTTCCTCTTTTCCGATGCTCTGTAAATCTTTTTCTCGTAGTCGTACTTCTTCCTCTGTTTCTCGTACAACTCGTGCAATATCATTTTCTTTCGTTACATAAACAGCAGGCTTATTCTTCATGAATAATCGCATATCATCATCATTCTTCGGATCACAGTAAATCACTCTAACTCCCTGCTCTATAAGACAAGATATAATATATTGAGCAAGCTGTGACTTGCCACTTCCAGTTTGACCTGTAAGCAGAAAATGAGGTGATTTTTTCCAATTCCACACAATATCTCTTGTTAATGCAATTTCATGTTCTCCAACAGGTAATATATCCTCATGTGATTTGATTTGTACCTGAACTTGCTCTTGCAATTCAAAGCAATAGGTTAGAAAACCTCGTTCCTCAATTTTACCTGTACAGATAGTTATAAACATGTCTGCAAGAGCTTGTTCCATTTCTCTATCTCTAAACCTTTCGGATATCAAACAACCATCCAAACGTATTCTTATGCAAAAAATGTTATCTTCCGCTTTATCTATGTATTCAATCAACGGATAATAATCTATTTGTTCGACTTTATATACTCCACTTTTCCTTTCTTCTGTAATATAATGAAATTGATATAATCCATTTTTTCTTATAAAATCCTCCATTTGCCTTGAGATTCTCTTCCATGTTTTTATTTTGGAATAAGTAATTATAATACATAATAACCCAATTCCAAACATCACAGCCATTCCAACTATTATCCGTCCATCCTTCAAAACTATATAAAGAAGCAACAGTATAAACAGGCTGATGAACCACAGAGCAATCAAATCCTTCAACCAAGCAAATTGTTGAGGTTTAAGTTTTCTCCATTTCATGCTTTATCCTCCATATTCATTTTGATACGCTTTTCGGTAAAGGGTCTTATGCTCTTTGCTGTAACAGATAGTTTTATTTCTCCTTTATTATTAAAGTCCTGCCAAACCTTTCCTTCTAAACCTTCAAACTCTACACGCACAGGTGTATCGTTATAATTAAAGGGGGGTTGCGTACTACCGGCAACTTTTATAATAACTTTTTCGTAATTCAAACCCACACTTAAACAAGTATACGAAAGTCCCTCTGGTCCTATCTTAATACCTTCTCTGTATCCTTCATACACTTTAGGCGGTTCGACCACAAGTATATCTCCTTCTAATGTTTTTTCTACATTGAATACTAAATCTTTTAATTTAAATCCCATAATTTCAATTCTCCTTTTTTTATTTAAGCTGTACAACTTAATATGAATTATAATTTTTCAGATTTATTCTTGTGTACATGTCATGTAAAAGAAGTTCCCATAAACCTGGCGGGTTAGGGGTATCGAAATTCTATTTTGTTGCATATTTATGGTTTATTTTTATACATGTTAAGTAAAAAGTTTATTAAAAAAGATGTATGCTCCAATTGAACATACATCTCTTTATCTCTTATTATTTTTCTTCCTTGCATGAAAACCTAACCAGTATTTCTCCTCTATTCCTAGTTCTTCTAAAATTTCATTGCATTCCTCTATGCCCTTTCCTCTACACCTTGTTAGAAGTAATGTATATGCATAGTCCCTTTTGTTAAAACGGTTAAAATCTAAACCCAAACTGTTAAGTAGTGCTTGCGTCATCATTAGATCCAAATCATATGCAATGCAAACTGTTACTAATGTACTTCTTTGTGGCTGATCCTTTTCATCTACTTGTGTTTATAAACGATAAAGCTGATTTGGATGAAGTCCTGTCTTAATTTCAAATGTTTTATAGTTTTCATCTTTTAGTATTTCAGATATCATTTCACCAAATGTTCTATTATACTTTTTGGAATTTTCGAAATCTTTTTCAAATTGGCATTTTATTTGTTTCCATTCCTCGAAACTGTATCCTGCAATATAGTCTTTCGTCATTATATCAAGTTCCTTTCACCTACAAACTATAATGTAATCATACTAACTTGGTTTTATATTAAGTATGGTCTGATAATTTCTATAAGAAATTGATTTTTACTAATACTCCAGTTAACCAGAGATGCATTATGCTGCATAATATATTGCAAGAATAATGCTTCTATTTGGGGAAGTTTATTTATTAAATTGATTAATTGTTGATAATAGCTAAATCTATCTTTTAGTGGTTGATTAATAATATTTATTTGATTAATAGACATAAGTATTACTAATTCAATACGTCCCAACAAATCATTATATTTATTATCCGTATTAATTGTAGGTAAAGTTTTAATATCTTTACTATTTAGATCAAAATATGTATCTAGCTTGTCTAGTAGAGAATTGTAATATACATAAAATTTATTAAGCAGTTTGTTGTATGTAAAATGTAATTTCTTTTTATGTATATAGTACATTATAATTAATAAATCTATGTCATCATTAGCTCTATTAGTATATTGCAATAATAAATCTTGAGTTAAATTTTTCTTACAGTAAGATGCAGCAATAAACACATTTCTTGTTTCTGTCCATGAATGTAGATTATATTGTAAAATCTGAGAGTATATACTATATGTAAGATCATCAATATCATTCTCTATTTTAAATGAAGAGAATAAGATTTTTGTAAAATAATAATTTGAAAATTCAATATTAGATATCATTAAATTTACATTATTATTTATTAAATCGAGCGAACAAATATCAAATAATAAATTATAATATTCTTTTATTTTACTTAATTCAAACAGATTTTCTGGTAATTTTTCTGTTGATTTATTTTCTTGTATATGTTGGATTGTTAAGTTTAAGAAATGTTGTAAAATATATGTACAAATATTGTGCTCATTAGGGTTTAATATAAGTGTTTCTTTAACTTTATGCAATAATCTCTGAAATAGGTCTTGTATACTTTCGTTATTTGTTAAATTTAACTGTTTCCAAAACTTATCATAAAACTCATTAAGATAAAGATCAATATCATGGTTCCACAAATTTGATACAATAAAGGGCTTAGAAGTTTTATCTATACAATCATCTGATATATTCAACCTATAAAATCTTGCATATTGCAAATATAAATCCTTAATCTGCTGCATTAATTCATGAGAATTTGCGAAAATATAAATATTATCACTGTCTCTAATAATTTCATAATCATTTTTAAATGAGATATTCCTTTGTTTTAGATCATCATATAATAAACGATCGATTCTTGTTAAAACAATCTCGCCTACTAAATCTGAAAAGTTAGAACCATTAATAATTCCATTTGTTTCATTATAGTTAGTTTTTTGCATCAAAGTATCTATTTGGCTTGAGAATCTTTTTTTGTAGTTTAAGTATTTTTTTGCTAATTCACGATTACCTAAATAAGCCCAATCTAATGAATGAGTATATAAGTGATTTTTATATTCATTATATTGTATATTTGCAAACATGCTAAACTTTCGTTCTGCTTTTAATAAAGATTTTTCAAGAATTTTATTATTCTCATACTTAAAATAAGGCTGGCATTCAGACAATATCTTTAATCCCATAGGACTATTTGCATGTAATAAATCACATATATTATTCCATTGAATTGAATTATTTCCAATTGATTCAATATTACACAGTTTATTAATTGAATAAATAGTGTTTAGTTCAAAATAATTATTAAATTTATATTGCTGTTTCAGCCAAAATGATAAAATATACATTTGTGCTAAAGGATGAACTAAGGAATGCTCGATAATGGAATTATTTTTACCTTTTATGAGAAATTTGAGTGGCAATGTTATTGTTTTAAAATTATTTTCTGTATTAGTTGTTATATGTTCACACATATAAGTTACATATTCTTGATTAGTAAACAAAACACTAATATTATTTGGATAAATACTACCATATACAATTTCCTCATATGTATTCATTAATGTAGTCTCCTTATTTACATGGTATAATATGTATGTTATAATTAAAAAACCACGGCATTAATTATTACTTTAAAGCATTTGGTTAAAGAAATAATAAAATTTTTTCTTTCATTTTATTATTTAATTAAAAGATGAAGGCTATACACAAATGGGTCATGCCGTGGTAATAAAAGGGGTGCCTATGAATGAAATTCAATTACAAAATCATTATAGCATATTAGAATACAAATTGTTATCTGGAAAAGATAGAATTTCTAAATCAACGTTTAATAGAGATAAAAATGATATATTTAATACTATAATAAGAAAATATAATAATGGTACTTATCATTTTACTCCATATAAGGTTATAAATATTAATAAAAATCGTAAAGTTTATATAGCAAGTATAAAAGATCGTATTGTGTTAAATATATTAAAAGATCATATAAATAATAAATATAATATTCATTATAAAAATCGTCTATATGAAATAAAAAGACTAATTGAAATTTTGGATGATAAAATCCCTTATACAATTATAAAGCTAGATATATCTGATTATTTTAATTCAATAAATAAAGCATTATTATTTACAAAGCTTAAAGAAAGTGGGCTATTAGGCAATAGAGAATTTAAATTAGTTACGAAATCATTAGGTGAATATAAAAAAGGAGTGGGTCAAGGCCTACCTATAAGTAATCCTTTAGCAGAAATATATTTAGAACGATTAGATTGGGAACTTAAGCGTATTTCTCAAAATGTAGTTTTTTATTCTCGGTATGTAGATGATATTATTATCTTGCTAAATGGTAGTTCAACAGATATTGAACTTAAAAATTTGAAAGATGATGTAGAAAAATTATTTAAAAAGAATAAACTTAATATTAATGAAAAAAAATCTATGATCCAGAATCTTTCAGGCACGACTTTTAATTATTTAGGTTATTCAATAACAAGAGATATTTATGATAAAAATCGTCAATTTCAATTGGATTTAACGATTAGTATTACACAAAACAAATATAATAAAGAATGCAAAAAAATAATTAAAACTTTTGAAGATTTTAAAGCAAATGGAAGGTTTGAATTATTTGGAGAAAGATTATCTATATTAACACATAAAAATTATATTTTAAAAGCAATTTCAAAAGTTGACGATGATGGTATTGTCCGACATAACAATAAAAAAATATGTTTTGGGTTGTTAGAAAACTATAGGTATATATCAGATTTATCAATTTTAGAAAGATTAGATAAATTTATAGTAAAAAATTTATATGAATATATAGATGACAAAAAAATAAGAAGTTCATTATTCAAATATTCATATAAATATAATTTTGTTAAAAAACACATAAATAATTATGCTAATTTTACAGTAGATGACTATATCGATAGAATGTTTGAATTAGGAATTGGATTTAGATATGAATCAGATGAACAATTTGAACACTTTAGTGATTATTATAAGACGTATGATTTAATGGATTTGCAAAGAATTTATTTTAAAGAACTTCTCTTAATATATAAAGGTTGTTAAATTAAATATTGTGAAAATTGAAAAGCATTTAGTTTAATGCTTCAGACTGCAGACAAAATCCTCAGATTTCAACTGAAATCCGAGGATTTTTTATGGATTGTTTAAGTAACCCCTTGCAAAATCAGCGCTTCAACCCATGCCATAGAGGGCATAAGATATACTGAATTCAATTGGATTACGTTAGTTAATACAAAAATAATATAGAGGAATAATAGTTTTGATTACACTTTTGATTACAATCAAAAAGATGATGTACGAAATGCCCTGTGAATGCTATTATAAAAGTGAGCCATTTACCTATCTTGTGCTAGTCAAAAAGTGAGCCACTTTCGACAAATACCCTGTATACTAATCTTAAAGATTAGTACAGGAGGACGAAAGGGTGATTATTGACGTGGACATCTACCAACAGATCAGAGAAATGACCACAAAACAGCATATGTCACAACGAGCTGTTGCTAAGGCTTTAGGCATATCGCGTAACACCGTCAAGAAGTACTGTGACGGTAATAACGTTCCTTGGCAACGTAAAGAGTATATCCGCGAATCAAATGTATTAACAAACGATATACTTGATTTTATTCTTAAATGTCTTGAAGAAGACAAAAAAGAAGGACTTGATAAACAGTCACACACAGCCAGACGAATCTATCACAGACTAGTTAATGAGAAAAACTTTACGGGTGGAGAATCTACGATACGTTCCGCTGTAAAGGAGATTAAAGGAAGTATTCCTAAATCCTTTATACCGCTTGAGTTTGATCCTGGTGAAGCAATGCAGATAGACTGGGGTGAAGCCACTGTTTATCTAAATGGTAATAAAACAAAACTAAATCTGTTTTGTGCCAGACTTTGTTATAGTTGCAGCATGTTTGTTATGACATTTATGCATCAGAACGAAGAATCGTTCTTGGAAGGTCAACAGAAAGCCTTTGAATACTTCGGAGGTGTTCCTCACAAGGTTATCTTTGATAATGCTAAAGTAGCTGTGAAAGAAGGCTTCGGTAAATATGCAGTAATGCAGAATGCCTATAAGGCTTTTAGTGCTCATTACACATTTGATGCTTTGTTCTGCAATGTCGCCAGTGGTAATGAAAAAGGATTAGTTGAAAACCTTGTTGGATTTTCAAGAAGAAACTTACTTGTTCCAGTTCCACATTTGGCTAATTTATCAGAATTAAATCTGTATTTACTTAATGGCTGTAATAAATATAAAGAACATGAAATTCCTGGTCGAGAAGGTACAGTTGGTCTTCGGCTTAGACAAGAATCAAGTTACTTTTATACTCTTCCTAAGTATTGCTTCGACACAAGTAAAACTGTTATTGCAAAGGTTAATGAGTATTCAACAGTTCGATTTGACAAGAATAATTATTTTGTTCCAGCTGATCTCATTGGAAAGGATGCAACTGTTAAAGCTTATGGTAACCACATCAACATTCTATATCACAACAAAACTATAGCAACCTATGTGAGGCTTTATGGTAGTGGCAATTCAACAAGTTATACACTTGAACATTACATGCCATTACTTGAGCGTAAACCAAGGTCCGTATTCCATGCTAAACCTGTCAGACAGGTGATTCAAAAGGACTTATTAGAATGGGGAATGAAATTCCCTAATGCTAATAGAGATACGGTCAAGCTCCTCAGACTATGCCTCGATTATAGTGTAGATAGAATACTAAATATCAAAAACCAGATTCCATACACGGTGCAACCTACGATAGACCTCGTCCGTAGCTATCTTGATGGACCAGTTCAAAATAACATAATACCAATGTCAAGCGAAGTAATTGTTGATACAGTTGACTTATCATCATACGATGAAAAGTTTGGAATGGTGGTGAATGATTAATGGGTGAATTAAATGTAACAGGCGAGGTTATTACCCTTTATTGTAAGCAATTAAAATTACCGACATTTAATAATTATGAAGATGTAATACGGCAACTAGATAAAGATAAAAGTTATGCTGATTTCTTATTACAATTACTGAAATCAGAGTCATTACAACGTCAGGAGAACAATCAAAAACGTCACATCAAAGCTGCTAAATATCCATATGTTAAAACGATTGATGAGTATGATTTGTCTCGCTTAAAACATGTAAAGGAGCCATTTATCTGGGAACTAGCTGGTTGTGATTACATAGATAAAAATCAAAATGTAATAATGATTGGGAATCCCGGAACCGGCAAAATTCATTTAGCCATTGGCTTGGGAATGAAAGCATGTATGAACGGTTATTCAGTCAGATTCTATACTGCAGCTACTCTTGCTACAGAACTAGTAGAAGCAAGTGATTACAAGCGCCTCACTAAGTTGGAGCGTCAACTTTCCGGTGTTGATTTACTAATTATAGATGAGCTTTCATATCTTAGCTTCAACAGACATCAATCGGATCTACTATTTAAGGTAATATCTGACCGTTCAGAAAAAGGAAGTATCATAATAACCACGAGCCTTGAATTTTCTAAATGGACAGAACTATTCGATAATCCTACCATGGTTTCAGCATTAGTTGATCGCATAACATTTAGATCACATGTATTAAATATGAATGGTGATTCTTATCGTAAGTACAACATAAAGTAATATGATAAATCAAGGGAAATGAAGGACTGCTCCCAATTTTCCCTTCTTTTATATATGAAGTGGCTCAATTATTCATTAGCACAAGAGCCAAAGTGGTATACTTTTTCATTAGCACAGGTGGCTCAGAAATTCATTAGCACCTGGCTCAAAAATTCATTGACATTCACAATGCCCTTTCTATCAGTATTTTTTAGCGGGTGTATGGTTCGATTCCCGTTATCCGCTTAATAGAAAAGAAGGATATGACACCGACTTAGGTGAAATATCCTTCTTTTTTGTTATGTGATTATATAAGGTAAGCGGGAAGAATAAAATGCGAACCCACTGGTGAGCCGCTTTTATTCTTCCTGCGTGATTCCACGGTTTTCAGAATCACGCTATTCCCGTTATCCGCTTGAATATTTATTAACTACCTAGAAGCAAAATCATCAGGCGACCATTTGTCTATTATGGCAATAACTATGGGTAGTGTTAAAAAGCCTTGTAAATGCGAACACCTCAGTTTTACACCTTATTTACTTTACATTCTCGGCTGGTTTGTAATTTATGTAGGATTTAAAGTTTCTTTCCACAACAATTTTTGTATTTCAAACCACTTCCACATGGGCAAGGTTCATTAGGATAGATTTTCTTTCTTTTAAAACTATGCATATTTGATCGAACACTTGAATCCGTAATAAAGGAAGGATATATTTCTTTTTCAGCTAGTATTTGTAATTCAATATGATGTATTAACTCATTAAAAATACCAAGACATTTGTACATTTTCCAAATATCATAACAGATTTGAATCAGCGAAAAATCCGTATATTTTGAAGAGTCATTTACTTCAATGAAACGTATTATTTGACCATGGCTGCTTGCTATTTCCTCAGAATTATAGCTGAAATGCCCAATACTGTTTCTGATATCTGGATTAAGGCAATCACAAAAAAGAGATTCAAACGGAGCAGACATATCAAGTAGTTTTATAATGTTGCCTTTATTTCGCATTTTCGGAATTTCCTTTAAACTCTTTATATTAAGTCCTTCAACAGGTTGTATACTATCAAAAGAATTTCGTTGAAGTATATTATCAAAGCCATAAGGCAATATGAGTAAACTGCATATTAATTCATATAAATCAACATAGAGTTGTTTCACTTCTTCAAATGAAGTTGTTGTAATAGATAATGCTCCGGTTAATATTGCTTCTTTGTCATGATAATAGTCAATTCCCACAGCAGGAATTAATAAATCAATTTTATTGTATATTTGATCACATATATGATATATTCGTCTTTTCCATTCGGGTATTTGATTAAGTTCTGAAAGAAATCTAAAGTAATTAATACATTCACTAGTATTATTATTGTATGCAGACATAAATAAATCAGTTGTTTCTCTGGTTTGATTACCATGCTTAAGAAATTGGAATTGATTTATCATTGTTACAGCGCGTAAATAATCAGCTTCATTGTTTAGAGGGAAAAGTTTTACATTTGGATCATAATTTTTTCTAATAATTTGTGTTAAGACTTTTTCGTTACGGGCTTGATAAAGTTCATTAATTGCTCTAACTGTAGAAACTCGATTATCACGGTAATTGATAATTTCCGAGAATTCTTTTTTGAAATTTTCATAGTCCATATTCTGGGTTGCAAATATAAAAGAAGTTGGAGCAAAAGTATCATCTATTGATGATACCGTATATGGAGGGCGTGTAAGAAATTCACCAGATGAATGAACTACAATTTGCGGAACATTTTCTTCAATCATAGTAGCATTATCGAAGTAAATACCTATCTTATCTTGATATTCTCCCTTTATAGTTATTCCGCAAGTACATTTATATCTTATTGGATGCTTTTTTGAATAACCTAATTGGTATTTTAGGTTACATATGGTGCCACATATATTACATTTATAATAGTAGTTGGCTTGCATATCACACCTCTTTCGCTTTTGTTAGTTATACTATAAAGAAGTTAGTGCATAAGGCAAAATATGGATGTAAATAGAATATAACAGAAGCTATGATAGCTAAAATTCAGTAATAAACTATTAGTTTGATCTGGCGGCCATCATTGCTAACTTACAGGCATTAAGCAAAGACTTCTCGCGAGTGTCACATGTATTTTATCCCGTTATCCGCTTTCATAGAAAATGGGAATTCACTTATTTATATAGTGTTGTGCTGTTTTTTATAGAAATATATATGTTATTTATACTTGTTTTAGATCACAGAAATCTTTATTCTTCTAACCTAAAAACATTCTCTTTACCAAATAATTTTTCTGCTCCAGAAATCATACCTTCAGTGGGCGAGGGGCAAAATACAATTAAATTTCTTATTGCCCTCGTACAACAGACATAAAATAATTTTTTGGTGCGTAGTAAAATATCTGGATAAGTTTTTTTCTTTGCCGGTGTTAATAAGTCATAAATATTTTCATCTAATAGATATTCAAAATTATAGTTTGACCAACCTCCATTATGTAATACTACCAAAACATTTTTATATTCTAAACCTTTTATTTTATGTTGAGTAGATAATGGTATGTATCCCTCCAAATATTTATATAAATTCTGAAACGTAACATAACTAACATCTTTTACTCGCCAGTATAGATATTCATTTGACGTTATAAAATTTTCCAATCTATCATCTTTCTTACAAATACCCGTTTTATCAGCATAATCTATTACCTGTTCTATTGTAGATGTTTTCATAGAAATTAGTTTTTTTACTTTCTCACTTAGTTTTTCTTTATCACTCATTGTTTTAAATTTAAAGGAAGTCCTTCTAATAACTTCATTATACTGATTATTTTGATAGAGTTCTAAAAGTTCTTGAATTAAGAATAAATGTTGAATTAGTTTATCTCTTTTAGGTTCCCGGCTTATCACATTATCTAACTTTTTTTTATCATCAATAAGCGAATCTTTATCTAAATAAATTCTTAATACTTTTTCATAAGGCCAATTTTTTATATATTCATATAAAAGTATGTTTCTTTTATCTTCTAAAAATACATCAGTTTTATTCCTACCCGCATTTTCTCCTCTAGCATATTTCCATGTAAGTTTTTTCACTACAACTTCAAATGTATCATTAGCAGAAATCTCAATTTCTTGTATATTAACTTGCTTTTTTACTTCATTTTTAAAATGCATTATAGGGTCATTGTCATATATATCCATTAAATCTTTAAATCCTGCTTCTGAAGCAATAAGGTTATGTGTTAGTCTTAGTTCTTTGGTATTTAGCGAATTCAAAAAATCCCATTCTTCACACCATTTTGAATTCTTTATTCTTTCTAAAGACATTTCATTATCATATATAAAAGTTGTTTTTCCATTTACGATATTTCCATCTTCCATGTTTGGTGCAGAATTATCTCTTGATGGTTTTTGTGATAAACCATCCGTCCGCAGTTTATTTGCTAAGGTTATAACAGAAAGTGGATTTCGTCTGTTTTCTTCCTTTTTAATCTCAATAACTTGTCCATTGTGAATATACTTATCTAAGTCTCCAACTCCTGTCTCATATATGGCTTGCATGCTATCTCCAAAAAATCCTATAATATTGCTTTTTTTGCTAACAGATAGAAAATCCAATAATATTTCAATAACCAAAGGAGATGTGTCTTGATACTCATCTACTAAAATATATTCATATTTATCTTTTAAAATATCACATAATTTAATATATTTTGAGTACATTCGATTTGCTAAAACCAAAACCTCATCGTGTGATATTTCACCATTTCGAATTCGTAAATATTCTTTATATTGTATTCCATTGACAAAATCATTTTGATATTTTTCGCCAACATCTTGTACTTTAATTTTTCCATCAGGATTATTGATCTCATCAAGAAGTGTTTCTTTTAATTCTTTTTGATACTGCGAAATATTACTCCAGAAGAAATCATGAATTGTCGATACCCATAGATTTTCACTTTCAGTACGATTTCTAATTTCAATCGCCGCTGCATTAGTATATGTTATACATGCTATCGAAGCTGCTGGCGATCTATGAAAAATTTCATTTATTGTTTCTACCAAGGAATACGTTTTCCCACTACCAGCGCCTCCACTTAACAAAAAGTTTTTATTTTTACTTATACATTGTAATATACTTTCGATCTCTGTTAATTCCCCTGTTTTATCCACTCCATACCCTCCTTAATATACCTTGGTATTTGCCAATTTGAAAAGTCTATACCATCTTCTTCATATGTACTATTTAATAAGACATCCATTGCAAAGGACGCTTTACTTTCTACACATTCTCTAGCCAATTCATAAGATGAATATTTATATTTCTTAGAATCACCTACATTTTCCGAAAAATAATTAATATTTTTCAAGCTGCTAAAATTATTTTTATCATTAATTATAAACTCTCTATTTATATGAAAAAAAGCATCTTCAAAACTTCGAGGTATATATTTTTCTCCTGATGTATTTTCCTCCTCATTCTGATACACTATCATCATCTTACCGTCATTATCTAATACCCACCCGTCTGTAGTATCCATTAATATTTTGTCATTGCTATTTAAACTACAAAAGAAATCAAATTGAGATTTCGTTGTTTTATTTAGTGGTATCTCAAAATAATGCTTCAAAGCACCATTTGTTGTATGTGTTGCTTCCCTATTTTCTGATGCCTTTAAAGTATATATTGGTTCACCCTCGTTACTAACACCTGTTTGCTCTTTCTTTGCGGCATCTAAATCAGTAATAATCAAAGTCTTTACTCCTATAAATTTTAAAAATTCGTCAAAAATATGCGAATAATTTCCCACTTCCATTAAAGTAATATTTTGGGATAATAATGGTATTTTATCCTTTGTATTCTGATCTATTTTTTTCATCATTGCAGGTAACAAAATACGTTCTGTATCTCCTTCAAACAATATACATTTATCAGCAAAAAATATTTCTGCTCTATTTAACGTTAAATAATGTTTAAGGAACTTATAATGATTCTTTTCAGGATTTTTTTCTGATCGATATTTAATGACTAAATCTTTTAGATTTTTTGAAACCACTTCGGTCACCGACTGTTTATAAAGATACTTCACATCATCAAAATTGCATTCAGAAACAATATGTGAGGAATGAGTAGTAATTACTGTCTGCAAGTTAATACTTTTTTTACCTTCGCTTCCGCTTGAGCCTTCACGTAATATATTTTTTATATTATTAATAAACACATATTGCATCTGAGGATGCGTATGTGCTTCAGGCTCTTCAATAAATAGCAAATTAATGTCCGATGGTTTTTTAGTTTCATCATTATCTTCTCTAAAACAGCTTAATATAGTTTCTATCTCGAATATAATACTTATAAGATTTAAATACCCCAACCCATTGTAAGTTTCAGGTAATAGCTGTCCCTGGTCTTCGTACACTACTGTTGTATTTCCTTTTATTAATTGCTGCTTTCTTATCGTAGAAACTATTTTAACAGCAGTTTCATTTTCTCTAATTCCGCCAAATTTTTTTATTTTGTCCAATACTCCTGAAAATAAATCCTCATATATATTAGACAATTCATTATCTGTATTTGATAACATATCTTCAAAATTCTCTAATATAGGAGTGCTTTCCTCTTTATCAGTTGCACGCTCATAATATTTAGAAGATAAACAAGATAGTGTATTATCATTTTCTGCATTTGAAGTATCACGTCTTGCACTAATATATTTAAATGAAATAATTTTTCTTAAATCAACTATTTTTGAATCTATTTCTCTATAATTAATTTCATTAATTTCATCTTTGTAAATATCATAAAATACTGACTTTCTTCTAACATGAAAATACTTTCTATGTTTATTCTTCATAAAGGTATCAAATAGTTGCTTAGCATCAATGTCCTTATGCTTTTTATTATACTCATGGAACGCATTTGCTAGCTGTTCGTATGAATCTAAATTTAAAAAATATTCATACTTAATAACAACAGTTTTATTCTTTGGATCTAAATCCAGCATTAGCTTTTCAATATTACTTAGATTATCTTCATTTTCACACTGAATATAAATATATAAGGCTATCCCGGGAACCAATATATCATCCCATTTTATTACATGATTAATTAATTTCCATAAATCTTCTTTAAAATCTAAATTAAAATCATCATAACTAAAAGTATTTGTAATACTTTGACTTCCTAAGAATTTATCTATTACTATTAATACAGAAGTCTTTCCACAATTATTTTTTCCAATGATTAACGACAATTCTTTCTCAAAATCTATTATTGTATTTTTTAATAATCTGAAATTATTGATACGAATTTTTTCAATTTTCATCTTATACCCCCACGAATTAATATTCCGTTTCTTCTTACGGTTATTTCGAGTCTATTCATAACTCTTCATTAAAATGATACATCAATCTACAAATTATTACAAGGATAATTATGGTATTAATCTTTCGCAAATAAATTTATGATGTCTTATATCTTTATGTTTATCCACCTTTTAGTTAATTCTTTAACGTCACCCTCAACTACTATCAGGCTACCCATTGACCCCTATCCCGAGATTACAAAACATATGCAATGATGTTTCATGGTACCTGGCGACCATGTCCTTGCCATCTGACAAGAATTAATTAAGGGCTTTCCTAGTTTTCGTACGCATTCAATTCCCGTTATCCGCTTAACGAGCAAAAAGGAACTATAGCTCAGCTTTTCATGAGTAATAGTTCCTTTTTCGTTATGTAATAGTAAAAGTGAGTCGGGAAGAATAAGATGCGAACCCTCTGGTGAGCATCTTCCATTCTTCCTAAACCTTGCCGCGGGCTTGGGCATGGCTTTTCCCGTCTATCCGCGTATTGTATTAGCCATAAGAAGCGAAATCTGCATTTTCTCGTTGACTCTTCGTAAACAAATATGCTTTAAACAACTTCAAAATAATGAGTAGCTCTCATTGTATCTAACCCACTATTTTTTATAATAGTCTTCTTTTAGGTTTTTTATTATTTCCCTGGTTTCAAATACAATTTCTTTCAGATTTATACCATTGAGTGCGTAATCATTTTTCTCATTTGCATCTAGTTTAAAATTATCTACATAATCCTCCGGATACCAAGTGTATCTGTAGCACTTAGAGATTAACTTTTCGGGAAACTCACAGCCAGCTCCTAATCTTTCTAATATATCATGCTCTAGAGTAAATCCATGCACATTAATTGCCAATCCCTTACAAATCGCAATAATAATTTTTGAATCTCTCCTACATTTCCAATAATTCCAATACAAATTATTTCTTATTACATAGTATTTATAAATTGAAGTATCATTTACGCTCTTTATCTTAACTCGTATAATGAATTGAACATAACTTTCTTCTCCTGTGTCATCTCCTTTATATTCGACATCTTCTTTAAATATATATACATCAATATTATCCTGGTAATTTATAACTATATCATTATCTTTAATAATTTTTAAAATTAAATTTCTAAAAGATTCTGGATATTTATATACATCAATCGTTTTATAAATAAAATCACAGCGGTTTTCTATCCAATCTTTATTTACACTAAATGTCTCACATATCCAATCTATCAATTGGGGATTAAGTTTTTTAATAAAATCAGTTTTGCTTTGCAGGTCGCTATACTTAACATCAAAAACAGAATCAATAAATTTAGGTATTTGCTGAAGAGGTACATTATGTTCATCAAAAACTTGGCATACTCTTTCATACAGTTTATTGATATTATTAATTAATTCATTATCAATTTTTTCATTAACTATGTCTCTACCACGCATTTCATCAATGCCACTATTGATAATCACTATACCTGCCTGAATCTGTTGAGAGTTGTCTCCAGCCTCTTGTCTTTGTTTTTTAAACATCCTATTAACCCCCTATTTGGGTTTGCTTCGAGTTGTCTCCAGCTTTTTGTTTTTGCGTATAGGTCTCCATTACATCTTGATCCTTTACTTTATTCCGTTGAAGTTTTTGTGTAGGTTTTCCTTGCTGGTATTGCTCTGCTCCTACACCTGCTTTCTGTTCTTGTGTAAATTTAGTTGTATGCTTACCAACTCGAAAACCAATTACTCCACCAACTATTGCGCCACCAGCTAAGCTTATTAGCTCAGTCCCAAATCCATCAAAAACCCATTGTACCCAATTAGGCATGCGATCCCTCCTTTTGTTTATAAATTGCTATGGCCATTTTTTAACTTCCCCTCATTGCTATTGTATGATGTAATACTATTTTCCTAAGATTCTCATTCATCACCGAATACCGTACATCCACATTTTACCATATTTATCGACAAAATAAAAGATAATTTATCTATATTTGGTGGGATGATCCAGCAGACATTCGCAATAATTAAAACCACATCCACTACTACCAAACGACGCCCATTACCATAAAATATAATCATTATACTACTCACAAACTATCACATGGCGACCATGTCCTTACAGTATGACAAGCATTAATTAAGGACATTCCGGGTTTTCTCATGTATTCGATTCCCGTTATCCGCTTAACGAAAAAAGGTAGTAGTGGCACTGGTTTTAGTGCTACTACTACCTTTTTTCGTTATGTGATACATATAAGTGAGTCGGGAAGAATAAAAACATGAGCCCACTGGCGAAATGCTTTTTATTCTTCCTAAGCCTTGCCACGGGTTTGGGCATGGCTTTTTCCCGCTTATCCGCGTGTGAGTTAACCATAAAAAGTGAAGACTCCAAGAATAAAAGTGTTAACCCAATGGTGAGCATCTTTTATTCTTGTGACGTCTTTCCGGGGTTTTCGGAAAGACGTTGTTTGACTTCTCGTTATCTGCATTAAATATTAAGAGAGTCAGGAAGAGCAAAGTGCGAACTCACTATAAGTATTTTTTCTTACTTAATGATCCATGATCTTCGGGATCACTTTATCCTAGTTATTCGCGTAGTATCTTATCCAATCAGGCCAATGCATAACTACTGGGCTACAAAAGCCTATTTTTCGGAATAATTACTTCTCTTAGAGTCTCAGTCTCATCTTGTTAAATTTCGATTCATTAAAATATCCCTTTTAACCTATATTGATATCTGCTTTTTTTAGAACGACTTTGCAATAGTTATCATCCTTAATATTATCACCTGCGTAGAATGTTGCATTTTTCATCTTGACTGCATATTCGAAGTCAATAATTAAATTTTTTTCTTCTATAGGTCTTGTTTCATTATGGATACCGATTGGCATTAACAAAAAGTCTGATCCGTTATCCACAAAGTTCTTGAATAGATCTCTGTTTTGTGTGCCATTACATTCATCCATCCACTGATATCTACCTACAGTGGCCAATAGTAATTCTTCTGGCGATATACCATATTCGATAGCTCTGTAAATTGATTCATCAATATTGGGTCCAATATGTACAAAATAGCCTTTTCCATAATTTCGGTCCGGATCAGAGTGTAACCAACAATCCTTTGGAAAAGGAGGAACAACATAATCAATCTTTAAAAATTTATCTGCAAAGGAATCACCAGTATTCTTCTTCCATTCCGAAAAGATGCCTTTAGCCGCTGCATAATCTTTGTAAAGAATTCCGAGCACAGGACAATAACCTGGAGCAAATAAATATATCATTCCTCTCCATCCTGCCGCATTCCATTTATCTAAATCAATTGGAGATGAAAAGAACATTGTTTTTCTTTCTTTTTCTGGTAAAGATCTTAATTTTCCAAGCGGTGGTTTATGAACCTGAGTAACGCCACGTAAGCGCCAATATAACTTATCATAATCCTCGTTTGTGCCTATATTGTAATATGTGAACGACTTGATTGGAGTAAGTATGTATTGAATGTCATCTTCCTCAAAGAATACAGGAATAAATTTGGTGTTTTCAGAGTTGGCATCATAGATATGTTGATAAACAATATTAACCTCCCAAGAAACGCCTTTACCTTTATTATCCGTATAACACTTTTCGTGATATGACTTACAGCATATAACTAAAATAAAATCTGCCCCTCTAATTTGATTTTCCATCCATCTGGGCCAGCCTTCAGATGGTGATTCCTCATATAAATCTAGATTTGCGTCAATGCCTTCCGAGCGAAGCTTGTTGGCAAAACTCAAAACTTTTTCTTCGTACTTAGCATTTTGATGGCTATATGAAATAAATACTTTAGGGTTATCTGGCATATTAAACATCTCCTACTTATTTAACTTCGTATTGCTACTATATATAGTTCATTTTTCGCAATCCTTTTATTCATATTTTGCCGCCTAAATTCTCATAATAAAATACTTATATACTAACCAGTTCAGACTAAAAATCCACAATTTAAAAATAACTTTATCGACTTCAATCCTCGCTCTTAATTTTCACCTTAATACCATTTTTATACTCCGTATTCTTTAATTTGTGTATAGGGCAGGGCACAAAGCCTGTTGGCACATTGTGCCAGCCTAGCATGGATGCCCCTACTGTAAATACATGAAATACCAGTTTCTCATGCTTGTGTATTACACTTCGATTTTGCCCTTTAGTAATGCCGGGGTGAGAATTACTTCATCAGATGGTATTTCAACCAATCCGAAGAATTTTAATAACTCCATTGGCAACATAAGTTTTGCTAATGCGAATGGAGTTAATCCGCCGAGGCTTTCACGACAGGCGCTATTGATGTGACTCATCATAAGATTTACATCATTCTGTGTTAGCCTATCGAAAGTTGTTTTCCCCTGAGGGCAAATTTTACGAATATACTCATGATTCTTTTCACAGTGTGGTTTCTGCCAGGATGCCATTGGATCACAATAATAGATGTTTGTTCGTAAGACATTGTCTATACCGCATTCCAAAGCGTCAGGATGTTTAAATTCCCCACCCCTATCAGTAATTACCAAAGGCATTGTTTTGCAGAATAAATACGTTCCAATAGCCTTGTTGATGATATCGAAAGTATTTTCAACACAGATAGCTTCTTTTGTATCGAGAAGAAAAGCCATCATAAAATCAGGGGCACAATAATGCATCGTTAACAGAACTTTATGACTGTCTTCACATCCTACAACGGTATCCATTTCAGTGATTTTCGTATCTGGATGTTCCTTTATGAATGCTTCGAAGTCTTTGTAAGAACGGCCTTCAAAGATGCCAGTGTCTTCAATCTGGGAATTATGAGCTTTTCTAAGTTTATATTTAACCTTCTTAGGAAGATCAAGATTATTCACAGATAATGCACCGGAATCAATATAGTTGTACAGGGTTTTCTCACATTGAGTTATCTCGGGATGGTTCTGGAGAATCATGTAGATTGATTGACCTTGCTGGACTAATGGACTTACCGTTGCGTCTAAAGAAGTAAGAGATTTCTCATCGATGTTGATTCCAGCTCGAGCTTCAACGAGAACCGATCGATATTCTCTATGGGCGGTTACAGCTCTATAGTAATACTTATCTAGCCTACATCCGCTTTTCTTTTTACACCCATTACATACAAAGGGTGCTTTATCAGTAAGCGGACAGTGATAATCAAAAGGCTTGTAATCACTACAAAAGTTGTGGCATTTAGGACAACGTTTACATTCCATTTTACAGAATAGTACAGTGCTACAGACATTCTTTTTATGACAGTCTTTGGCGATGGCACATCGAAATGCAGATTCATTGAACTTGTTGTGTTCCTGAAAAATTCTATGCTTTTTAATTTCTTTTGCTATTGTAGTGGGATCCTTTCCTAACTCTTCAGCAATAGCGCTCATTGTATTCGAAGCATCGAGTCCTTTTTCGATAATAACACGGTTATCTTGATTCATGTGTTTCTGGTTTGTTTGAATTTTCTTTGGCATATATACCTCATCTCTACTGCGGATAAGAGATACTTAGATAATACAGGAAATATAAGCTGAGTGTAAGACTAAATTCAGCCTAGTATGGAATTTACTTTTTTATTTAACCATCAATATCCACCATCTGTAAATCTCTGGACACCGTCCGCATAATATGCTAAACTAAAACACATAAAATCCATTCTATACTAATTATCCCAATTTAATCAATGAGGTGTCTTATGTCAAATACAAGTTTAGAGCAATATATGAACAATGAAATATCATATTCTGACTTCGAAGCTCAGGCCAATTTAGTACTTGAGAATAGTAATTATAATGAACTCGGCCTCGATGAATCAGAATTTGCTCTTTATCAACGCCTTGGTAGAGCTGCACTTGATGATATTATCTCGACCAGAAGGCATAAAGCCGAGATCATTCATAAATGGAAGAAATTCTTCAGGGATGAAATTGCTGAAAGTCACAGAAAAAACACCTTGAAGTTAAAGCATCTTAGCGCTTTCAATTTGAATCCATTTCTTGATAATTATAAAGCCAATTTTATATTGGGTGATAATTCAGCAAGAAGCAAGGCTACCGCTTTAGTATATGCTAGAGCCTTAGGAGCTTCAATCAACACTACCTTCGGAACTAGTCTACAGAGATTCTGTAGTGATATTTTGTCTGGCTATGCATCAACAACTTCCGGTATAGATATTGAGTTTATTGATTTTGTCGACGGCAGAAGAAAATACTGCCAAATCAAGGCTGGGCCAAATACTATTAATAAAGATGACGTAAAAACTATAATCGATCATTTTACTGGTGTGAAAAATCTTGCCCGAACCAACAATCTTAATATCGGATTTAACGATTTAGTAGTAGGTGTTTTCTATGGTGAAGCAACAGATCTGAGCACTCACTATAAAAGAATCCAGCAAGAATATCCAATTTATATTGGACAAAATTTCTGGTATCGATTGACTGGTGACATGAATTTTTACAACGAACTCACTGCAGCGATAGATGAAGTTGCCACTGAGTATGATGGGCGTGAAATGCTCGATCAAGTAATTACCGCATTAGCGCGAGAGATAGAAGAAGCAGAGGACTAATCCTCTGCTTTATTTAATAAGTCTATTATAGATAAGCCAACTGCTTTAGCCAATTCAACGGGAACCGCATTTCCAATTTGCTTATATTGTTGTCCCATGGAACCAGTGAATTCCCAATCATCAGGGAAGCTTTGTATTCTCGCATATTCTCTTACTGTAAAAGGCCTAGTTTCATCAGGATGACAACGTTCTGTTTGCTTTTGAGCCGGGCTACAAGTTAATGTTAAGCATTGTTCATCCCAGGATATTCTACGCGCCATTCCCGTTCTACCACCACCCGAATAATAGCTCTTTCCCATATATTCTTTTGCCACCTCTTCCGGCAAATCTCTCCAGTATCCGCCGGCCGGAACTTTTTCTAATACTTTGCGTTTCTTCTCAGGATATTTTTCTCCGATTGAGGGAGGAACATTCTTTAATACATCTCTCAGAACCGGCTTATAGTCAAAAGGCTTTGGGAGTTTATACTCTATGTCAATATCATTTCGTACTCCAATTATAATAACCCGTTCTCTCTTTTGAGCAACATTATAATCAACTGCTCTTAAAATATTGGTTGTAACTGTATATCCTAAATCCTCATAAATGTCTATCATTGTCTGCAAAGTCTGACCGTTCTCATGTGTTGTAAGTCCCTTAACATTTTCAGCTAAAAAGACTTTCGGATTCAATTCACCGATAATCTGTGCAAAATAGTAAAACATTGTGCCCCTGACATCCTCTAAGCCTAACTTACGTCCGGCATAACTAAATGCTTGGCAGGGATATCCCCCCGACACAAAATCTATCTCAATTCCTTCTGGTATGTAACTTCTTATCCCTTTGTTAGCCACTTTAATAATATCATCTTCAATAACATTCCAATGAGGGCGATTCTTTCTTAGCGTACCTGCAGCATACTTATCAATTTCTACTAACGCTTGTTCCTGAAATCCTGCTTTTTCTAAGCCTAAGGCCAAACCACCGGCTCCTGCAAATAACTCCACGGAATTATATGTATGTTTTGCAACCACAGTACTAGTATCAATATAAGAGCATTCTACTACCTGAGATATGTCTTTTAACATTTCTGTTTCTTCTTTATCTTGCTGTTTTTGTAACAACTCAGCGGGTTCAACATTAAGTATAGAGCAGAGTTTAACAAAATTACTTTTAAATGGATTTGCTTTAGGTGAAAGTAACACCGAAACTTGGTTTTTGGTGATTCCCATCCTGCTTGCCAACTCCTGTTGAGTGTCAATGTTTTGTGCTTTCATTATTCGATGGATTTTCTCTTTATCAATTACATTATTCATAATAACCCTCCGCAAATGTTATGAAAATATATTAACACATAGTCATGGTTTTGTAAATAATTAATCGAACATTTTTTCGATTTCAAAACGGAAAGGAGAGGATTCGAACCTCCGGTACGCTACCGCGTACGACGCATTAGCAATGTGTTACCTTAAGCCATCTCGGCCACCTTTCCAAAGTGGATGGAGCAGGACTCGAACCTGCGATGTTTCCATGTGGGTGATTTACAGTCACTTGCCTTCGCCACTAGGCATACCCATCCATAATGACTCCCGCGGGACTTGAACCCAGCATTGCCAGCTTGAAAGGCTGGTGTCCTGACCATTAGACCAGGGAGCCGCAACAGCTTCACTCATGATGAAGCTGTTTTCTTATTTGATTTCATGCAATGTCCTGTATGATTTGAATACGATCCATAATCAGAATGTCATCGATAGATACATGAAAAACTGCCGCTAAAACTACAAGATTATCAACTGTCGGTAAAGCAGTTCCATGCTGCCACTTATAGATAGCTTGTGGAGTTGCAAATCCGAAAATATCCTGTAAGTCCCTTACAGACATGCCATTCTCATCTCTTAACTTCATAATATTCTGCCCTGTTCTGATTATGTTAATGGTCGGAATATTGTTCATTCTATTTTCCTCCTGTTCCGGCTACAGACAGGAGCAGAACTTTCCTAATCTGATGCCTTAAAATTATAAATAGGTTTCAATACATCTATTACGGATACAGCTTCCTTAATTACATCAAGAATATCATCCAGCGATTTATAAGCCATCGGCGCTTCATCTAACGTTGTTTCATTTACAGAAGTGGTATAAATGCCCTCCATAGCGTTTATATAAGATTCCATACTTAAATTTTCTTTTGCCATTCTCCTATACATAATTCTTCCTGCACCATGCGGTGCTGAGTAATTCCATTCAGGATTCCCCTTGCCAACCGCAAGAATACTTCCATCCCTCATATTGATAGGAATTAATACTTTTTTACCTTCATGAGCAGCGATCGCACCCTTCCTTAAAATCATCTCATGTGTATCAATAAAGTTGTGGATCGTATGAAATGCATCTGAACCAGGCATATCGCTTCCTTTAAGAATAACTTCAACAATCTTTTCTCGATTTCTCATTGCAAAATTCTGGCAGATTTCTACATCATGAAGATAATCATCAAAATAAGTTCCATATAGATAACACAGATCATCCGGCAGGGTAGGTTCTCTTTTTTCCCATGAAATTGCTTTTAAAGCCTCCTGAATTTCACTTTTTCTGCCAGATGCTTTATATTCAGCGATAATTGCATTCCTTTGATTTAGATATGATTCCTTTCCCACATTCAAATCAATTGCCAGCTGCTGATAGATTTCTGCTACCTGTTTACCGAGGTTTCTACTTCCTGTATGAATGATCAAATAATTAGTACCATCTTGGCTCCGATCCACCTCAATAAAGTGATTACCGCCACCCAAAGTTCCTAAACTTCTTTCCAATCTCTTAGTGTCTTTTAAACTTCTATAACATCGCAGCCCGGTCAGGTCAAACCTCTCTTGTCTACCTTCCCATACCTTCATACCCGAAGGGACATTATGAGCTGCTTCATCCAGTTTCTCAAAATTAATTTCACCTTTGCCAAGGTTGACCGTATACATGCCACATCCAATATCAACACCGACTATATTAGGAACTGCTTTGTCAATCACTGTCATAGTTGTTCCAATAGTACAGCCTTTGCCAGCGTGAACATCTGGCATGATTCGAATATTACTGCCTTCCGTGATTACGTAATCACACATTCTCCTTATCTGTTCAACCGCTTCCTCTTCAATTACTTTTGCAAAGCAGATAGCTGCATTTACCTTACCCTTGATTTCTAACATCTCTTTCCTCCTTCTGAAAACAATCAAAAAAACCGCCCATCTTTTCCATAAGATAAGCGGTTCGCAAAAAGTTAATTAACTTATTACAATCTATCAACCTTAACACAGTTTACCGTTTTCGCATTATCTTATAAAAGTGCATAAAATTTAAGCTCTGCATTCTACTCAGTGCTTCATGATTTTCACTCATATTATAAGATAAAATTAAAACTGTGTTATTCATTATAAATTCCTTCCAGGACATATTTTATGCCCGCATAGATTACTTTCTGTTGTTAATATACCACAGTAAACAATATTTGTCATTATACTTATGGTATAAATTTAATTGCATATTGGGAAATTGCTTTTTCATTTAACTATTCTACGTTTATTCGTATCTATCAACTCAATTAAGTCACTAAGGAGGTTCTCATGAATACACAATTAGTTACAAAAAAAGAAAAGTTTGCCCAATGGAACGCTCTGGTGCAGAAATATATATCCAGTGGCTTGAAAGTAAAGGACTGGTGCCAGCAGAGTAATATTAGAAAAGATGCTTATTACTACTGGCTACGGAAAGTACGTAAAGCCGCATGTGAGTCAATGGAAACGGGCTTCGTCCGTGTACCAGATCAATGCATCCCATCTTCTTTTCCTTCCTCATTTTCGACAGAACTTACGATATCAATAGGTTCCATAACGATTAACGTTAATTCATCAACACCACAGCGTCTCTTAGAAACCCAGGAGCGAAATTGAAATGAAAGTACTGACACCTCATTAAATGGTGTAAACGGTAGATAATGGGTGCTCCACTATCTACCGTTTACCTTAAAGAAGTCACAATTCGTACATACCTACGTCGTAATATTAACTATTGAGTTAACGCATATCTAATGAGAACGTCGTTTCTATATAATACTATCCATTACTCAATTACTTACGATACAATACCTCTTCATCTACAATTTGGATACATGAGCCCTTCTCCTGCATCTGTATGGCTTTATTTACTTTACCACCATAATTACCATACTTCCAGTCACCACTGCCTTGACCACCGACAATCAGATAATCAACCGATTTAATTACTCCAGGAACACAGGTACCACCCTTAAATGCTATGAAAGCTTCGATATCGAATTTTGTTCCATTGTTAAAATTTCCTGTTAAACAACAGGTCTTGCCATGCAAATCTATATCTTCACAGCTTGCCTTACTTGGATCAGTAAACTGTGTGAAAATTTCTAGAAGCATTTGCTCCTCATCTTTATCAATTATGCTATTCTTTAGTACCTGCTCTAGCGTTTCAAATATTTTATCAAAAGGATAATTACCCCTCAACACTTTATTTATCTCCATCCATTTTAATAATTCTTTTGCTTCTTCTGTATTAACCTCATTGTCCGCTTCAATTCCTTTGATAATACCCATCAGGACCTGCATAGCCAGAGTATTATCACTATATATATTGGATGATTTGTATATTCTAAAGCATTCAACCAAAGAATTATATTCTGTATATGTTATGTACTCATCCGAAAGAACCTCCTGTAGTAAAGCAAAGCATTCTTTCAGTTCTGGATTAATAATTAAATCCTTATATTCTACCATCCAATCATAAATAGCCTGATATTCCTCTTTTTTTATTTTACGATCACATCCTATTCCATAGATAATTCCGTAAATTGTATTAATTGCTTTATGAACCACTGATTTTTTCGAAGTGTCTGTGTTACTCATAGAATAAGCATATACATTTACATCACTATCATATAATCCGAAACTTTCTACAAAATTCACAAATATTTCTTTACATGCAATCGTATCGCACATTGCATTATGATGGATTGCCAAATCTATATTAAATGTAGCGCAAAGCTCATTCAGTTTATAACCGACAGTATTACTTTTTGAAATGTGTTTACGTGCTTTTTGAAGTGTACATATATAATTGAATTCTGGAATAGCAATATCGTATGTCATCAATGTTTTTGAAATAACACTCAAATCAAAGGCTGCATTATGAGCCACAACGATTCCATTTACAAAATAATCCTTTATCTCAGCCCAAATTTCCGGAAATGTCGGAGATTGATCGATCATTCTTGGTGTAATTCCGTGAATCTCCATATTTCTATTGTCAAATCTAGCTTCAGGATTAACAAGATAATCCTTTTCAAATTTTACTACATCTTCTTCCATATGAATTATTCCGATTGCACATATCGAATTATTACCCGAATTTGGGGTCTCTACATCAACAAAAGTAAATCTTCTTTCCTCTAAATAATTTTCCATTTGATTATTAATCCTCCTATTCCATTATAAAATTATATAGCTTGTACAGCAAAGATTTCTCCCATTAATTTACATTATATTCTTTATTTATTAAATTTCAAGCATTTAATTAATAGCATCCTAAATGCATTTATCTGACACTAGAACAGAAAATAAAAATACCGGCTATTTACTAAATCCAATTTCAGAGTATACCAATTAGGCATAATTAATTTTAATTGCTCTTATTCGACAAAAAACACCTATGACACTGATGTGAAATAGGTGTTTTTTAATAATCTACAAATAATCCTTAATTTTAACCTTAATTCTTTCTAGCACCTCTGCTACTACTTCTATTGTCTTCATTGAGTTTCCTCACTTAATCACTTATTAAAGCAATCATAATATCATTTCTAGTAGCGTATTGCATCTGGAATTCATTATTGGAGTTATTTCCATTATTTAGGTATATGCGTTTATCTATTTATTTATTCCATACCAAATCAATGAAAATCCTATTAAGTGCATCCCAGTCACTATTTCGATCATCTTTCATTCTATCCACTAATCCCTTTTGCTTTTGTAGTTCAGAAGAAATAGACCGCTATATACACTGGTACAATGAGAAACGTATTAAAATGTCACTCGGGGCAATGAGCCCATTACAGTACAGACGTAGTCTGGAACTGGCAAGTTAAGTCCAAGAAAACGTCCGCATCCCCGTACTTGAGTAAACTGGAAAGTAACGTAATCTAGCTACCATCTGTCGATCATTAAGAATAATTATACTATTTGAAAAATGCATCGAGCTACCAATCCAAGGTAACAGCTGTTTATTTTCTTCTTAATCCTAAAGCAAACTCTTCTGCATGTTTTAGGTCCTCACTATTCGGTCTCCCTTTGTTCATTCCACCAATATACTTAAGAAAGCTGTTTGTATTATATCCCTTGCAGCTAAATTCATCGATAATGTTAAAACCTTTTGCAGTCAATTTCTCCCTAAGTAATGAATGGTCCTTTTTAACTTTCAATTCGCCTTGAATAGCACTTGTTGAAAAGATAAAACATTTCTGATTCTTTACTTCCGCCAGATTATCCACAAAATCCAAAATTGGTTTATAATGCCTCCCGCTGTCTATACCTGCACCAAACCCTATAAGGTTATACTGTTCAAGCTCCTCTTTTGTTACCTGATCCGGTGTCTTTGCCGGAGCATTAAGAGTGTCCGAGAATACTTGAGCTATCTTTGCCGTATTATTATGGTGATATGAATATACCACTATCAAGCACTTCAATGACTCATTATCTAAAATATTATTCATCCTATTAACTCCTTCCCTATTTCTCACATTTACATCTTTATATATAAATGCTTATAAACACAATGAGACATCATTCCAACCTTACTTTCGATTCATTAATACCTCTAATCAATATCCACAAAGTAAACAGTATCTCTGCTAAAGTCTGGGGTACTAAAAGAATTATGTTTACGATCATATAACTTGGAAATAGGAAATGCACA
>JAEZMV010000027.1 GCA_023414875.1 Bacillota bacterium
AAGTATTTAACTTCTCTTTGGTGATCATAATTGGAGGGGGAGTCCAATTATGAAAGAGCATACGCATTTACATCCTTATAACGGAACGCCTTTGTTCCACATTAGGATATTACTATTATGATACACATTTACATTATTTATACATAAAATAAAAAATATTTCATTCTAGATATTTACCTCAATACGTGTTATAATCTTCGCGATAAGCAAAGGTTTGTATAGCTAACAACATCGGGAAGCATTTATGCTTCCGACGATGTTGCTAGCTATACAAACCGCGCAACGCGAGCGAGAAATCGAAGATTTCGAGCTTGCTTATCGCGAAGCGATGGCAAAGAGCAACGCAAGCAAAGGCTCGAAAAAGCCGAGCCTAGGAAAGCGACGCTTTCGAGCTTGCTTATCGCGAAGCGATAGCAAAGGGCAACGCGATATTTTCGCTTGCGAAGAAGAAAACAGTACGAGGAAGGA
This sequence comes from Bacillota bacterium, assembly GCA_023414875.1. Lineage (GTDB taxonomy): Bacteria > Bacillota > Clostridia > Lachnospirales > Lachnospiraceae > Mobilitalea. Next base: position 469 of record JAEZMV010000027.1, read on the forward strand.
TGAAAAACATGGGTTTATTGCAGGAGTGGAGAGAGTATGCATATGGTAAAGATATGAATGGTCGCTCCGGCCAGTTATTCTGGGCCAATTATTTTAATATTGAGAAGGAAATTTATAAAGTGTTACTTGCTGATCCTGATAAAGTATGGGAGGGTACGGTTGCATCCCTTGCGAAGGAGTTTAATACAGAGATTAGTATTTTTGTAGGTTTTCTGGATGGAATCAATGAAAGCTTAGTGAAGCCAAATCCGATCGAGGAGATGGATCAGGACACTGAGGTTTGTCTGGCCTTTGATAAAGAAAAGCTTTATTATAATATGGTTGAAGCTAAAGCTGATTGGCTGTATGAGTTGGAAGAGTGGGATTCACTTCTTACTCCGGAACGCAGAAAAGAATTGTATCGTGAGCAAAAAGTATCCGGAACTGTTGTTAAGGATAAAAAGGTCGGTAGAAATGATCCCTGTCCTTGCGGTAGCGGTAAGAAATATAAAAAGTGCTGCGGTTTAAATGCTTAATACGAAAAGCTTAATCATATAATGTTTAAAATATAGTCTTACGAAAGAAGTAATTTAATACTCCTTTTTAAGGTAACGGATGTTCCGGTTATCTTAAAAAGGAGTATTATTTTGGCCATTATTCATCAATTCGTATAGTATTTGATTGGTTTATAGATTCTCCTGTTTATACAGAAGGTATGTGATATATTTTTTGATTTCTACAATATTCTCAGGAGTCAGCCGCTGATATAAATCGAAAAATTCTACAATATCCTTATCCAATACTTCCCCTCCAATGGGAAGATAGGAATCGGTTACGCCTAATAAATAATCACAGGATACATCAAAATACTTTGACAAAGCAATTAATTTATCAAAGGATGGTTCATTTCTCTCTGATTCATAATTCGATATAGCGGTAGGTTTTAGCCCTAGAATATCCGCAAGTTCTCCCTGTGTCAGTTGATTTTTCTGCCTCAATTGCTTCAATCGCACATTAAAATTCATATAAATACCATACCTTTCATTAAAAACTACAAATTTTTGACTTGAAAACTACAGTTTTCATGCTTGGTAGAGCAAAATATCTACAAAGTGAATAGAATATACACTTCATTTTGTGAAATATCTCGGATTATTCAATCTAATATTATAATTAGAACTTTACGTTTCGTGAAGATTTTACTGAATTATTATATAACTCAAAAAATAACGGTGTCAACTACTAAAAAGTGTGATGGGTATTTTTTTAATATATCAAAAGTAAAAATTATTTGACAAATATAAAAAAGGAAAATATCATAATATTATAGAAAATAATGGAATATGTAGAATTTTATCGAATATATCATGTCAACTAGGTTAGGAGGAGTTTTTATGAAAAGATTAGCTGCTCCCAAGATCTTTACAAAATACAGATTATTAATTAAGAATGCTCAGGAAATCATTATTTTTTATGATTCGAATATGAGAATTATAGACTGTAATGAGGTGGCGTTCAGGGAGTTAGGATATGGAGAAGAAATTTTTAATATTTCCATACATGAGGTTTTTCAGAATGCATTTATATTTGAAGAAAATAAATACTTAACTAATGATAAATTCAGGAATTGTGTTTCAGAAACAGTAGCTTACCGAAAAAACCAGACCTGTTTTCCGGTGGAATTGAAAGTATCTACTACTAAAAAGATAAAGGGATTTGTTGGACTTTGTACAGCGATTAATATCACGGAGAAAAAAGAGGCAATTCGGGATGTAAAGAATTTAAAAAGTGAGCTTAAAAACTATGATCATATCAACAATGAAATGGTTGCTATGATTACGCATGAGCTTAGAACACCGGTGAATGGAATCATGGGATTTACTAATAACCTAATGGAGACAGAGCTTAATCAAATTCAGACTGAGGCAGTCAATATCATTAAGCAATGCTGTGAGGGTATGAATATTATTATTAATGACTTTTTAGACATTGCAAAAATATCAAATAACATACTGGATTTAAAACTAAGAGAATTTAACTTTCGCAATTTCATCCGTAGAATTACGGACTTTCATTCCATCGGTATTTATGAGAAAGGATTGAAACTGATCCTTGATATATCGACGGATATACCGGAAATAGTAGTTGGAGATGAACTGCGGTTAACGCAAATATTGAATAATCTATTTTCGAATGCGATTAAGTTTACATTAGTTGGACATGTTGGTCTGAAGGTAATACTTTTATCCCAAAATAGTAATTATATCGAACTGTTTTTTATGATATTTGACACCGGTATCGGAATTAGCCTTGAAGAAAAGGATAAGCTTTTTAAAAGCTTTTCACAAATTGACAGCTCCATCTCCAGAAGTTATGGAGGAACAGGCTTAGGACTTGCGATCAGCAAAAAGTTGATAGAGGCTATGAATGGTACGATTGAGGTAGACAGTGAAAAGAATAAGGGTAGTACTTTTTCTTTTTCAGTTCGCCTTGGGATACCACAGACTTCTGATAGTGAAGTAAAGATTTATAAAGAAAAGAAAGATTTAACCCTGGAACAAGCCTTCGTAAGATCTCATATCAACCTGGAAGGAGACACCTCCTTATCCGACATGGAATATATCAGTTTGATATTGAAAGAGTCTAATAAACACCAACAGGCAAGAATGGATGGGGCAGAAATAATGAGAGAAGCATTTATTGTTCTCGATGATCTAATGGAAAAATTAACAATCTGCATTGAAATGGAGAACTGGGAAAAGGCAGAGGAATTATCGCTTAATATGAAAAAACTGCTGCCGAAGGACCATATCAAAAACATAAATAATTTTTTACGGCTAATACTTGCGATTAGGAAAATGGATCATGATGCAGCATTATCTATTTTAATTGAAATTAAGCAAACCATGAATAAGGAGAAGTAAATTATGGAGTATATGCCGTTATCCCCCCCAAATATTTTGGTGATAGATGATGTAAGTGCTAATCTGGTTGTATTAGCCGAAATGATCCGAAAAGCTGGTTATATAGCCAGACCGGTGACCAGTGCGCGACAAGCGGTAATTGCAATTGAAGCATTGCCTCCGAATTTGATTCTTATGGATATATCGATGCCTGAGATCGATGGATATGTTTTTTGCTCCATGCTTAAGAAAAATGCAAATACTAGAGATATTCCGGTAATCTTTATATCAGCCTTAGATGCATCAGAAGATAAAATTAAAGGCTTCAGAGCCGGAGCAATTGATTATATTTCTAAGCCGTTTGAGGTTGAAGAGCTCACTCTTCGAATCGATATTCATTTAAAGATGTATAAAATGCAGCAGGAATTGGAAGCATATAACAAGAAGCTTTATAAAATTATTAATGATCAGATTCAAAAGATATATGAGGAACAAAAAAATGTAATGAATGCTTTAGCCATGCTAATAGCTAAACGAGACAGCAGCAGATACAATCATATGCAACTAGTTGGGAAAAATAGTAAGCTACTTGCTATGAGCATGCAGTTAACTCCTAAATTCCATGACAGAATTACAAACAGCTTTATCGAAGCAATTGAACTTGCTGCACCGCTTCATGATATTGGAAAGCTTGCTATGGCGGAATGTTTACTAAAGGAGCATTTATCAGAGGAGGAAAGGGAGAGCTTAAAGGCACATACGATGATTGGAGCTGATATGCTGACTGAGATTTATTCTTCAAATGAGCAAAATGAATTTCTCAAGATGGCTATTGATATTGCAAAATATCATCATGAGAATTGGGATGGAAGCGGTTATCCGATGGGAATAGCGGGAGTTGAAATACCACTTAGTGCAAGAATTGTTTCCATTGTCAATGTATATGATATCTTAATCAGTGATACTTTAAATCCCTGTTCACATGATAAAGCTGTAGAGAAAATTAATGCAGGGACCGAAATCCTCTTTGATCCTGAAATTGTCAGTATTTTTAATAAGATACAATACCAATTAAGAAAGTAAAACCCTTTTTCTTGATAATTTAAGTTAAGCGTTTTATGACGAGTATTAATTGATAGCTGGTTCGGACAATGGATGTTATTGCATAAGACAGGTATAGGAATAATGGGGTAATAAATGCGAAATCGACATGATATGTACATCAATTACGAGCGAAATTACAAAAAACACAGGAAGAAGAGCAATCCAAAATTATTTTCCATTATTTTAGTCATACTTTTGGCTTTAGGATTAGCATACCTAACCTATCGCTTGATATTAGCACAGGGTAATCCAGAGGATAACGAAGAACAGAACATCCCGGAAGAGGTACAGAGTGATTCTACGGATAAGGTGGTGCAAATTCCTACCTACACGCCGACAGAAACAATTATGCCATCGATCATACCGACGCTGACACCTACCCCGGTTGTTCGTGATGTGGTTACACAGAGTGCCCGTAAATCGGTTAACGTGAAAGGTATCTATGTTACAGCAGCTGTTGCAGGCTCTGACACTATCAATGATCTGATAGCACTTACTGACACTACCGAACTGAATGCGATGGTAATCGATGTGAAAGACGATCTCGGAAGAATTACCTATGCGATGGATAGTACTCTGGTAAAGGAAATCGAAGCTGACACGAATGTAATAGCTGACATGAAGGAGCTGGTTAAGAATTTAAAGGATAAGGGTATCTACCTTATAGCACGTATCGTTGCTTTCAAAGATCCTTATCTCGCGGAAAAAAGGCAGGAGCTGGCGATTAAAAAACCGGATGGATCTTTGTTCAGAGATGACAATGGAGATGGATGGGTAAATCCTTATAATAAAAAGGTGTGGGACTACCTGGTTGAAGTGGCGACTCGGGCAGCAGCTATCGGCTTTGATGAAATCCAATTTGATTATATTCGGTTTTCTACCAGTAAGGGAATAGGTGACGCGGATTTTGGGGAAGAGGCAAAAACCAAGAGTAAAGAGGATATCATTATTGAATTTACTAAGTATGCTTATGAAAAAATAAAACCATTAGGTGTGGCTGTATCTGCTGATGTATATGGAACCATTATCAGCAGTAGCATTGATTCAGGCTTGGTGGGGCAAAATTATGTGGAAATGTCTAAATACCTAGACTATATTTGCCCAATGATCTACCCCTCACATTTTGGAGAGGGTAACTATGGAATTCAATATCCCGACCTGGAGCCATATCATATTATCAATAAAGTATTAAATGCATCAAAAACAAAATTGGACCAAATACCGGAGACAGAACATCGGGCCGTTGTTAGACCCTGGCTTCAGGATTTTACAGCAACCTGGGTAAAGAAACACATGAAATATGGAAGTACTGAAATTAAAGAACAAATTCGTGGTGTTTATGATGCTGGCTATGAGGAATGGCTGCTATGGAACGCTGGAGCTAATTATACAGTGAAGGGACTGGTAGAGGAATAGCTTAACCTGTCTATAATAATAAGAATATATTATATCCATGGTTAATATACATCTAGTATAAATGACCTGGAGGTGTCCAATGGATAAGGTATTCAGTCAAAACACGAAAATGCTTGCAATAATTAAGGGACTGTTATTTTCATATATAATAACGGCACTGATATTACTGCTTCTTTCCTTTCTCATGTTAAAGCTTGATTTATCCGGAGTGGTATTTAGCGGAGGAATAAATTTTGCTTATATCGTTTCTACCTTTATCGGCGGTTTTTTTGTAGGAAAGAAAACAGAACAAAAGAAATTCCTGTGGGGCTTAGTGATGGGTATATGCTATTTTGTCATTTTGCTTTTGGTTTCTTTAATGATGAACAGAGTAAGCCCGTTACCACTCGGAAGCATGTTTACCGTATTTATCATCTGTGGACTGAGCGGAATGCTGGGTGGCATGGTAAGCTGAAGTAAATATCATATTATATTTAAGGATTGGGACTCTTCATAACCTGATCCTTTTTTATTCCATAGAAAATTGCGTCCTATTGAATAAAAATTTAATAGGATTAGAGTATCAAAAGGTCATCAACATGATTGCCTTCGAAGCTACGTTTATAATTAAAAAGTCTTCCGGATAGGTAAATTGATAGAGCTAAGTAGGTAGACGGTTAGACTCAACGAAAAGGATTGTAATTTGAAAATGAATTGATTATACTATAGATAAAATGGTTAGAAAGATAACCACATAAGAGTTATATTACTTATGACCTAGTAACATTAGGGAAGATTGGAGAAGAGGATGAAAGGAATTATTCTGGCAGGAGGTCTTGGGACAAGGTTATATCCGGTTACACTTGCCCTATCAAAGCAGATCTTACCGGTGTATGATAAACCAATGATATATTATCCTATGTCAGTGCTGATGCTGGCAGGAATAAAAGAGATATTGATCATTTCGACCCGACGCGATATCGGAGTATTTAAAGAGCTATTCGGAGATGGTAGTAAAATTGGATTATCAATCGAATATAAGATACAAGAAGAGCCGAAGGGCTTAGCCCAAGCTTTTATCATAGGAGAAGATTTTATCGGAAAGGACCGTGTGGCACTGGTACTTGGGGATAATATTTTCTATGGCGGAGGCTTTAGTGGAGTTATAAAAAAAGCAGCTGAGCGTAGGAACGGTGCTACGATATTTGGTTATTACGTTAAAGATCCAACAGCATACGGTGTTGTTTCTTTTGATGAGGAAGGAACGGCTGTAAGCATTGAAGAAAAACCGAAGGTACCAAAATCAAATTATGCGGTTCCCGGCTTATATTTCTATGATAATGAGGTAATTAATATAGCGAAAACTATTAAACCCTCTCCACGGGGTGAATTAGAGATCACCGAGGTGAACAACAAGTACTTGGAAAAAGGGGCTTTAAAGGTTGAAATACTTGGAAGAGGTATGGCGTGGCTGGATACAGGTAATCATGATTCCTTATTAGAAGCTTCTAATTATGTAGCATCGATTCAAAAAAGGCAGGGTCTGTATATTTCCTGTATTGAAGAAATAGCATATAAGCAGGGCTTTATTGATAAAGAACAGTTACTCCTCCTTGCTGAGTCAATGAAAACCACGGAATATGGGAAATATCTGTTTGATATAGCCAATGGATTATAGGATGAAAGGCAAGGATATATGAATGGGACAATTTATATTTCATGAAAGTCATTTAAAGGGTGTATTTTTAATCGAGCCCGAGGTGCGTGGTGATGAGCGTGGTTACTTTATGGAGACCTATCACTACGAAGATTTTAAGGCAGTAGGCATAACTCGGACATTTGTCCAGGACAATCAATCCTTATCCAGAAAAGGGGTACTACGCGGGCTTCACTTTCAAAAGAAACATCCACAAGGGAAATTAGTCCGTGTACTTATGGGTTCCGTATATGATGTAGCGGTAGATTTACGCAAAAATTCTCCCACCTATGGAAATTATCATGGAGTACTTCTTTCAGAGGAGAATAAAAAGATGTTCTATGTTCCGGAAGGCTTTGCTCATGGATTTCTGGTGCTTTCCGATATGGCGGTATTTTCCTATAAATGTACTGATTTTTATCATCCGGAGGATGACGGCGGGATTATATGGAATGATCCTGATATTGGTGTTGCTTGGCCGCTTGACAGGGATGTGGAGCCTATTTTATCGGAAAGAGATCTCAAGCATCCTACCCTAAAGAACTGCAATTTTTCTTTTGATATAGCATAAACAGAAAACATAGAGTAGTAAGTAAACTTAGAATAGTAAGACAACATAGAATAATAATAAACTTAGGATAGTAAGAAAAATAGAATAATAAGTAAACATAGAATAACCAAAATAATATGAAAAACAATATCAATGTCGGATTTCCGGCAGAATGGAAGAGCTATGAAACGAGTTTTTATTACGGGTGCGGCAGGGCAGCTAGGTCGCTCACTGGATCGGTTGTTTAAGGGGCTTACAGGATATGAATTGTTCCGAACCGATGCACTAAGCAGTGAGGATGGAAGTATAGAAGCCCTGGATATTACAGAGGAAGCTGTCGTTAGGACTTATGTTATCAATATACAACCTGATATTATCATAAACTGTGCAGCGTTGACCGCGGTAGATTTATGTGAAACTGAGCAGGATAAAGCTTATCAGATCAATGCACTGGGGCCAAGAAATTTAGCCGTAGCAGCAGAAGAAATCGGTGCTAAGCTAATACATATATCCACGGATTATGTATTTGATGGACAAGGCAGCGAACCTTATACAGAAGAAAAGATTCCGAATCCGATCAGCGTATATGGAAAAACAAAGCAGGCGGGAGATGAATTTGTCCAACAAAACTGTACGAAATACTTCATCCTTCGTACCGCATGGGTGTATGGAGAAGGAAAGAACTTTGTAAGAACAATGCTACGACTTGCTGACAGTGGTAATAGAATTAAGGTGGTTTCAGATCAATACGGTTCACCGACCAGTTCCTTGGAATTAGCCAGAGTCATTTTGTTTTTAATGCAGACGGAAAGCTATGGAGTATACCATGCAACCTGCGAGGGTAGTACCAGTTGGTATGAATTTGCCAGAGCAATATTCAGAGAGGCCGGAAAAGAAGTTGAGGTAGAAGCAATCAAGACCTCTGAATATCCGACACCGGCAAAACGCCCGATGTATTCTGTATTGGATAAAAAAGCTCTGCGCGAGAGACATGGATATGTCATGAAGAAATGGGAGGATGCACTCAGGGAATATATGCTTGAAAATTCATATTAACGAATAATCTCACATTAGAAAAAGGGGAAAAATAGATGAGAACCTACCTAATCACCGGTGGAGCCGGCTTTATTGGATCGAATTTTATTATATATATGCTGAATAAATACAAAGACGAAATCAAGGTGATTAATCTTGATTCGCTTACGTATGCTGGAAATCTGGAGAATTTAAAATCAGTGGAAGCCAGGAGCAATTATCAGTTTCTTAAGATTGATATCTGTGATAAAGAGGCTGTAAACAAGGTTTTTGAAAATAATGATATTGACAGAGTGATTCATTTTGCAGCAGAAAGCCATGTGGATCGCAGTATTCGTAATCCGGAAGTGTTTGTTAATACGAATGTTTTAGGCACTCTTAATTTGGTAAATGCCGCTAAAAATGCATGGGAAACACCGGAGGGTTATCTTTCCGGCAAAAAGTATGTTCAGGTATCAACGGATGAGGTATATGGTGCGTTAGAGGACGAAGAGGAATTCTTTTATGAAACTACGCCCTTAGATCCCCATAGTCCATATTCTGCCAGTAAGGCCTCAGCAGATTTGCTTGTAAAGTCCTACATTGACACCTTCCGGTTTCCGGCTAATATTACCAGATGCAGTAATAATTACGGACCATATCAGTTTCCGGAAAAGTTAATACCATTAATGATTAACAATGCATTATCCGGCAAAAAACTCCCGGTTTACGGAACGGGAAAGAATGTCAGGGACTGGCTCTATGTAGAGGATCATGCAAAAGCGATTGATTTAGTGGCCGAAAGCGGAAAAATCGGCGAGGTATATAATATCGGTGGGCACAATGAGAAAAGAAATATTGAAATTGTAACTACAATTATTGATACTCTCCTGGAGATACTTCCTGCCGAGGATTTAAGGAGGGATCATATCAGTCATGAACTGATTCATTATGTAGAGGATCGTAAGGGTCATGATTTCCGCTATGCAATTGCTCCCGATAAGATAAAAGCGGAGCTTGGCTGGGAGCCTGAAACACCGTTTCATAAGGGTATAAGATTAACCATTGCCTGGTATCTTAACAATATGGAATGGATGGAGCATGTAACAAAAGGTGATTATCAGAAGTACTACAGTGAGATGTATCAGGTGTAAGGTATCAAGGTATTAGGATCAGTAATATGATAATCTTTATGTGGGATGAGAATTAGAGAGAATATAGAATAAACAGTATTATTATAAATGCTGATATAGAAAGGCTTGGTGCTGGCATGAGATATGAGGAATTTACAATAGAAGGCCGTAATGCGGTCATGGAGGCATTCCGCTCAGGGAAAACAATCGATCGCCTATTTGTGCTCGATGGCTGTCAGGATGGACCGGTAAAGTCCATCGTTAGGGAGGCAAAAAAGACGGATTGCATTATTACCTATGTTAAAAAAGAACGCTTGGACCAGATGTCCGAGACGGAAAAGCATCAGGGAGTAATGGCGTATGCGGCTGCATATGAATATGCGGAAGTGGAGGATATCCTAAAGGCGGCAGAAGAAAAAAATGAGCCTCCGTTTATCGTACTATTAGATAGCATAGAGGATCCCCATAATCTTGGAGCAATTATAAGAACTGCTCATCAGGCCGGAGCTCATGGTATCATCATCCCTAAGAGGCGCGCGGTTGGTCTTACTGCCACTGTGGCTAAGGTATCAGCTGGAGCAATCAACTACCTGCCGGTAGCTAAGGTTACTAATTTATCAGTCACAATTGAAGAGTTAAAGGAAAAGGGATTGTGGTTTGTCTGCGCAGACATGGAAGGTGACCTGATGTATAAGGTAAACCTAAAGGGAGCAATCGGTTTAGTAATCGGTAGTGAAGGTGAGGGTGTCGGCAGACTCATAAAAGAAAAATGTGACTTCACCGCAAAGATACCGATGTTTGGTAAAGTCGATTCCTTGAATGCATCCGTAGCTATGGGAATTATGGCATATGAAATAGTAAGACAGAGAATGAATTAGCAAAGGATGATAGAATTGACAAAGGATTACCTGCTGGTGGATGGTTATAATATCATATTTGCCTGGAAGGATCTGAAAGAACTTGCAGAACATAATTTAGAGGCTGCCAGAATCAGACTTGCCGATATCTTATGTAATTATCAGGGCTTTAAAAAGAATGAGGTCATCCTGGTATTTGACGGATACAAGACAAAAGGTAATTTGGGCAGTGTGATACATTATAACAATATTGATATCGTTTATACGAAAGAAGCAGAAACCGCGGATCAATTTATTGAAGCTGTATCACAGCAGATGGCTAGAGATTATCGGATACGAGTTGCAACTTCGGATGGATTAGAGCAGATGATTATTCTTGCCAGGGGAGCAACTAGAATTACAGCAAGAGAACTTCGCCGTGAAATAAATGATGCAGAAAAAGAAATTAAAACCATATATGAGACAAAATCGAAGAGCAAAAAAAATCTCCTGATGGACAATCTTCCACCGGAGATGGCCGAAATTTTAGAAAAAATGAGACTAGGAGAGTAAGGAGGTTATCTATGATGAATACTGTTACAATATATGATTCATTAAATGACGAAGAAATTGTAAGCAGAATTCAAAATGGGGATCAACCTGCCATTGACTACCTACTTGAAAAATATAAATATCTTGTTCGAAATAAAGCTAAGACACTGTATCTAATCGGAGGAGATAAGGACGATTTAATCCAGGAGGGCATGATTGGTTTATACAAAGCCATACGCGATTACCAATCGAATAAAGACAACTCCTTTTTTAACTTCGCAGACCTGTGTATATCAAGACAGATTTATAGTGCTATTAAGGCGTCCAACCGAAAGAAGAATATCCCGCTAAATACATACATATCGCTGGATACCCCGGCATATGGGGAAAACAGCGATACGGAAGAGAAGCAAACTTTAGTTGACATAATACACCAAAATTATATATCGAATCCAGAGGAATTAGTTATTGACAAAGAGAATACCAGTATGATAGAATATGAACTTGTAAGGCGTCTGAGCGACTTAGAGAAACAAGTTTTAGGCTTGTATATGCAGGATTTACGGTATATTCAGATTGCGGAAGTACTTGGGAAAGAACCAAAGACAATCGATAACGCATTGACAAGAATTAAGACAAAGTTGAACCAGGTACTGAAGGTGATGTAAGCTGTTTTCTTTGAACTGAGTACGGCATCTGAGATATTTATTATATTTCGGAAGGTATATCTAGGACAGTACAGATTACTTTACATCGATAAGCGTCATGCATATTTGCGATAAAACTATTATTATCTGCTGTTGTAGCTCAGTGGTAGAGCACTTCATTGGTAATGAAGAGGTCGGGGGTCCGACTCCCCTCAACAGCTTTCCGCTCTTTCCTTATCTTAGTTATAGGGGGAGAACCGGAGTTATCGAGGTGTGGCTCAGCTTGGCTAGAGCGCTACGTTAGGGACGTAGAGGCCGCAGGTTCAAATCCTGTCACCTCGATTATTTTATTAGAGATTTGAACTCTTTCAAAATCGATTACCTGATTAAATTAAATACTTATGAGTAATTCACGGTTGAACTATTTCAATCGTTTTTTTTATAGCTTTTTGTGGCTCTATGTCAAGACTTAGGGTGGGCTTCTGATCTTTGTCAAGTGTGTTTGAATCCCCCCTCAAATACTGAATGAAGAGCTGATTTTATGTTATATAGAAGTTTATCCTATATGATAGAAACCCTCTGGGAGCTTGGAAGAATTTGAAGGCGCATAATAAGATGGTACTAAGTTCTTCCTTGTTTTGAATGGAAGTATGTGGTAGGATAATCCTTGATAAGGAAGCATGTAATTCATCAAAGTTGACAGCAGGTTCTTATATGGTCTGAGGAATGATGGTAGTAAATTGTGATACAAGGAGTTAGAGATATGGAAGATTATCAGATGAATTTATTTGATGAAGATTCGAGAATGTTGGGTACTTTGAAGGAAACCTCTATCAAGGAAATCTCAGGAGATAAATCAGTTAAGATAAAAAGCATTATCTCAGCTTCCAGAAGAACCGATATTCCGGCTTTTTACTATGATTGGCTTCAGAGTTCGCTTCAACACGGGAGTGTTGAAATTCCTAACCCCATTTATCAGAATAAAACCTATCACGTGGACTTAAGATCGGAGAGTGTACATTCAATCGTGCTATGGAGCAAGGATTTTAGTAACGTTGTAAAGGAGCCGGGTTATCTTAATAACTATAATCTATATTTCCAATATACAGTGAATCATTATTCCAAGCTACTTGAGCCCAGGGTACCCGAATATAAACATACATTACGGGTAATTGAGGGTTTATTAAAGAGGTATCATCCCAGACAATTTAATATTCGCTTTGATCCCATTATAATTTCTCAGAGAGGTGAGATTAGTCCGACTCCGGATAAGCCCGATTATGCAAGGTTACTTGTATTTGAACAGCTATGTAAAGACATCAGGGCACTTGGAATGGAAGAATGTCGTGTTACTACCTCCTATTTAGCTTTATACGGACATGTTTTGAGATGCCTTGAACATAGCGATTTAGATATTTTACACCTGAATGAAGAGAATCAGATTATATTTTTTAGCCAAATGGTTCAGATTGCAGATCAATATGGGATCACCTTATATTCCTGTGCCAGTCCCGTCCTGGAACGGGTTGAGGGGATGAAAATAGGGCATTGTATTGACGGTGAATTATTAGAGCAATTATTTGGGGGCAGAGTTAAGAAAAGTAAAGATACGGGTCAAAGAAAAGCCTGCGGGTGCACCGTTAGTAGGGAGATCGGAATTTATTCCAGAAGTGAGAACGGCATGAAGTGCCTGCATGGATGTAGCTATTGTTATATTATGGGGAAGGAAGCGCACCTATGAAAATTGACCGATTACTTGGTATTGTTATGATTTTACTTCAAAAGGATAAGGTTACGGCTCCTTATCTGGCTGAACGCTTCGAGGTATCCAGAAGGACCATCAATAGGGATATTGAAGATCTATGCTTGGCAGGTATTCCTATCATAACCACTCAGGGTGGACAGGGAGGAATTTCAATTGCTGACGGTTATAAGGTAGATAAAAGTGTTCTGACCTATGATGAGATGCAAAATGTTGTTATGGGATTAAAGGTTTTGGACAGCATTTCTTCCAAAACTCAGACAGATCAGCTATTGAACAAATTCTTTGTAAAACCGAACAATATATTGTCAATACGTGACAGTATCATTATTAATTTATCCTCACATTATAAAGGCGGACTTAACGATAAAATCTCTTTAATAAAGAGTGCTGTCATGAAGAATACCAGAATTACTTTTCGGTATTACAGCAGCAAGGGAGATAGTATTCGGAGGATTGAACCTTACTATCTTACATTCCAATGGTCAGCCTGGTATGTCTTTGGGTACTGTTTGGATAAGGAGGATTTTCGCCTATTTAAGCTAAATCGGTTATGGGAACTAAAGGATACTTCTGAAGTCTTCATACCAAGAGAGATACCGGAGGATAGTAAGGATTTTGATAAATATTTTACCAATCATATTCAGGTTACTCTACTATTTGATGAGAGTGTAAGGTACCGCCTGATCGATGATCACGGAGTGGATTGCTATACAGTGAATGCTGAAGGGAAGCTGTTGTTTAGAATGAGCTTTACCAACAAGGATTTTATGATTAGCTGGATATTGGGTTTTGGTGATAAAGTAGAGGTTCTCTATCCAAAGACTCTTAAACTGGAGATAAAAGAGATTGCAGAAAATATTTTAAAACATTATACACGAACATGACATACCTTTGTCATGTTTTTGGTTTATAATAGTCAGTAAAAGAAAGGACTACGATCTATGTTGACTTGGAATGATATTTTATCTCTTCGGTTGCAGAGGCAGCATTTACAGAGCGCAGTCAGCCGGGAGCATTATGATCAGCTATATCTTGACATGTCCCCGGTGCCTACCAGGTATTGGACTGCCCCGGGAGATCCACCGACCCTACCGGCGCATGTGGATTTTGACGATTATGACTATAATTCCTGTAGAAGAGCAAAACGCAGCCTACTCAAGGGCCGTTTTGCAGGAGGGGCAATCGCCTATGTGACGAAGGAGGACCTGGAGCTATTTGCCTGCCTGTATAAGAAAGAGGTGCTAGAATTTACACTAATTCAAGCAGAGCTCTTAGAGCTGTTGAGGCAGGAAGGACCGATGAATATTCAGTTGATGAAGGAGCTGACAGGACTTCTGGTTAAGGAAATCACCCCTGCACTTCATAAGCTTCAGGAAGCATTCGTACTCTATGAGGATCAGTTAGATAATGAAGGTGATCGTGGCTGGTATCTATTTGAAAGTGAGTTTCCAGAGGTGGATATAGATCGCTATACGAAGTTAGAAGCCTTAAAGCAAGTGTTACCACGTGCGGCGAGGCTGCTGATATTCTCGAATGAGGAGCTGTTGAAATCTTATTATCGGTTACCTATGAAGTTAATAAAGGAAGCTATTTTTGAATTGGTGGAAGAGAAGGTTCTTTTACCGGTGACGCTGGAAGAAAGAAGCGGTTATCTTTTGATGGAAGATAAGGGGTTATTGCATCAAGAGTTAGTGACAGCTGTGGAACAAAGGGTTGTATTGCTACAGAGAAATGATTTTATGGTGAGAACCTATGCCGAGCATTTGAAAGAAGCTTTTCCATCAGAATGGGATGTACTTTATTATCTTTTGATTGGCAGAGAAATTCACGGAGCGGTAGTAGGACGATTTAAATTCGGACCTCATATCATTGAAGATATTGTTCTTGATTTAAGCACAGAAGAGCAGGTGAAATGGCAGGAGGAAATCCTAACCGCAGTGTATGAGGTATTTGATCGGGAGACTAGTCCGGTAAAGAGATTTGCAGGAAAGAAGATATAAGTGTCTTACAATTTCCTTGGGCCATGGAATTGTAGATACTCTAGAGAAAGCAGATCATATCATTATTTTTCCAGTAAGTAATTCGAGATAAATATAGAGAGGAGCAAAAGAGCCATGATAACCTATCATGATATCCAGGAGTATTGCTTGTCTAAGCCTGGTTCATATAAAGCATGTCCCTTTGGGCCATTTCCGATCTGCTTTAAGGTCGGTAACCGGATTTTTCTGGAATGGTACCCTGATGATGATAAGATAACGCTTCGATGTGAACCATTATTGGCTGATTTTTATCGGAGAAGCTATCCGGGTATCGTTATCCCCGGTTATCACTGTCCAGATCGGCAAAAGCCCTATAAGAACACCGTTTATTTGAATGGAGAGATTAAGGATAGCCTTGTGTATGATATGCTCGATCATTCTTATGAGGAGGCCGTCAAACGTTTGAAGAAGAAAGAACGGATTGAGTTAAGGTTAATTGCTAAAAAATAACTGTTGACAATGCATTTTTATTAAGGTATACTAGGCCAATCAAAATAATAGGGATTAAACAGGAGGGAATACATTGAGAACATCAATCAATACTATGTGTATGAATATGTGCGGTATGTGTTGCATGCCAAATGGACGTATTTACATGATAGGTGAATGTGATGTTTTCATGATGCCAAAAAGGTCTTAACCTCTTGTGACATTAATAAAATGAAATTCAAAACAGGAAGCTTATCACAGCTGTCCTGTTTTTTTGTTTCATAGAAGTTGCAATACAATACCTATGAAACAAAAAGCCCTCCGGGCAGGATGACATTCGCGCGAATTGTATTTGATCGCTTACACCCGCCGCGCTTGTCAAAGCATACTTAGCATGCTTCGAGAGTTTACCAAGGCAAACACTTTGTTCTACTCAAACATATTTTGAAAAGTGATACATAGCTTTAACTTATAAAGTGGATAAATATAATAATATAAAATTTTTATATAGAATAAATGGAGGTGAGGACATTATGAGTAATGAAGCAATTATAGAATTGGTTGGATTAGGAAAGGTGTTTCAAAGTAAGAACAATCAGGTGAAAGCCTTAGAAAATATTAATCTAACTATAAAAAAGGGTGAAATATTTGGGATCATAGGTCTCAGTGGTGCCGGAAAGAGTACCCTGGTTCGATGTATCAACTATCTGGAGCGCCCGACGTCAGGAACAGTAATTTTTGACGGAGCTGATCTTGGGGCACTACCGGAGAAGGATTTACTAAAAGCGAGACAGTCCATGGGAATGATTTTCCAACAATTTAATCTACTAATGCAAAGAAATGCTTTACAAAATATTTGTTTTCCGATGGAAATTGCAGGTAGTTCTAAAAAAGAAGCTAAGGCTAGAGCAAAGGAACTACTGGAGGTAGTTGGACTTTCCGATAAGGGAAAGGCGTATCCGTCGCAGCTTTCCGGGGGACAGAAGCAAAGAGTGGCAATCGCAAGAGCTTTGGCTACTAATCCAAAGGTTCTTCTCTGTGATGAGGCTACCAGTGCACTCGATCCAACAACTACACGATCTATCCTGAATCTTTTGAAGGATATTAATGATAAGCTCGGGATAACCGTTATTGTTATAACACATGAAATGAGTGTCATCGAAGAAATCTGTAACCGGGTTGCGATTATCGATCAAAGTCAGTTGGCAGAAATCGGTGAGGTAGAGGAGGTATTTGCCAGACCTCAGTCGAAAATAGCGAAACAGTTAGTATATTCGGGAAATACCCGTATTGAAACATTTGAAGGAGAATTCAAATGCCGGATTATATTTGACGGAAGAACCTCCTTTGAACCGGTAATTGCTAATATGATTCTGGAATGCAAAACACCGGTAAATATATTATTTGCAGACACAAAGGATATTGACGGCAAAGCATTTGGGCAGATGGTAATACAATTGCCTAACGATGAGATAGGACGCAAAAGAATTATGAATTATCTGATATCAAATGAAATTCCATATGAGGAGGTGAGCACAAATGTTTAGTGAAGCTGTAATTAAAATGATTGGTGAAGGTATACTGGAGACCTTATATATGACCTTCGCCTCCTCCTTGATTGCTTATATCATCGGATTACCGCTGGGGGTATTATTGGTGGTAACGGATAAAGAAGGTATTGCACCCTTTGTGTTATTGAATAAGGTTCTGGGTGTACTCGTTAATCTTCTTCGTTCTGTGCCATTTATCATTCTTTTGATTACGGTAATGCCATTTACCAGAGCAATTATCGGAACTACGATCGGAGCGACCGCTGTGGTTCCCCCACTAATCATTGCATCAGCACCATATATCGCTAGATTAGTTGAGTCTTCCCTTAAGGAAGTAGATAAAGGTGTGATCGAGGCGGCGCAGAGTATGGGGGCAACCCCATTACAGATTATTCTTAAAGTATTAATTCCGGAAGCAAAGCCTTCACTTATAATCGGTGGAGCGATAGCAGTTACTACAATCTTAAGTTATTCGGCCATGTCCGGCTTTGTCGGAGGAGGAGGCCTTGGTGATATAGCCATTCGTTACGGGTATTATCGTTACGAGACAGAAATTATGCTTGTCACTGTTGCTATCTTAGTTTTAATTGTACAGGTAATCCAGGAGTTGGGTTCCAGATGGATGAAGCGTGCAGATAAAAGAATATAAAAATAGGAGGAATGTATCATGAAGAAAATCGTAGCAACCTTATTAGTACTTACCTTAATAGGAGCAACCCTTGTGGGCTGCGGAAAAAAAGAAGCAGCTGCAGATAAAAATCTTGTTGTTGGCGCAAGCTCAACACCTCATGCAGAGATATTAGAAAAGGCTAGACCGGCATTAGAGGAAGCAGGTTATGAACTTGAAATCGTTGAGTATGCGGATTTTGTGCAACCGAATCTTGCACTGGACACCGGTGACCTTGATGCGAACTATTTCCAACACCAGCCTTATTTGGATCAATTCAATGATGAAAATAAAACTAAGCTTGTATCCGCAGGCATAATCCATTATGAGCCCTATGGCTTATATCCCGGAAAGACTGCATCGATTGATGAGTTAGCTGACGGGGCACAGATAGCAGTTCCTAACGATGCCTCTAACGAAGCAAGAGCACTTTTGTTATTAGAAGCGCAGGGTATCATTACCTTAAAAAAGGATGCGGGAATCAACGCTACCAAGAATGATATTGCAGAGAATCCTAAGAACATAGAAATCATAGAAATTGAAGCAGCTCAGCTTGCCCGTTCTTTACAGGACGTTGACATGGCAGTTATCAATGGTAACTATGCAATTGAAGCAGGTTTGAATGTGTCTGTTGACGCAATTGCCTCTGAAGATAAGGATTCCATTGCAGCAGAAACCTATGGTAATATTGTTGCAGTTAAAAAAGGAAATGAAGACAGAGTTGACATAAAGGCATTAATCAAGGCTTTACAAAGTGATGCCGTAAAACAGTACATCAATGATACTTATCAGGGAGCTGTAGTTCCTAAGTTTTAGGCTTTTATTTCAGAATAAAATCAACTGAATCAATCTAAAAAGAATGGATGAGCTGTAATCTTATAAGGGGTACTCCCGGTAGGATTACAGCTTTGTTCATTGTGCAAGTTGTATCTACAAGTCAAACTATTGGAAACGTTTATCTGGTGATATCTATATCCTATCAGTTGCAGGGAACACCGTTCCGTGATAAAATTATAATATTAATATAAGTAGTGTGGGGGCAGTCGGATGAAGGGTATTTGGAAACATAAACGTATTTACATAGTTGGTTTAACTCCGCTATCTCTACTCTTAATTATACTTGCAAAGAATAGCAGCTTCTTTGCCGAGAAGATATATGCAAAACATATATATAAATTATTATCACAGATTATCTCAACCATCACTGGCTTGTTTCCATTCTCGATTGCAGAACTAATTATAATTGCACTCCCGGCAATAATAATTGTGATTATTACAAGATTTATAGTAAGTATTATTGTCAGTAAGGGTAAACGGATCGAAAAACTTATCAAAGGATTATTAAATGTATTCTGTGCAGGAAGTATTATTTTCTTTTTGTTTACCATATTAGCCGGGATTAATTATTACAGATATCCCTTTGGTACTTATTCAGGATTGGAGATTCATGAATCCTCGGTCGAGGAATTATTTGCACTAACCGATAGTCTGGCTCTTGAAGCGAATAGACTTAGAGAACAGATTTCAACTACTGATGAGAACGGAGTCTTTCGGCTTTCTATGAGTAATTACGAGCTAGCGAAGGTAGCTGATAAGGCATATGAGCTTCTGTCAGAGGATTATCCTATTCTAAGTGGCTTTTATGGACAACCCAAGCCTGTTATTTTTTCAGAACTTATGTCAAGAACGGAGATAACAGGAATCTTTATTCCTTTTACGATGGAAGCAAATGTGAATGTTGATGTTCCGGACTTTACCATCCCATCGACCATGCTTCATGAATTGGCTCATTTGCGTGGTTTTATGAGAGAGGATGAAGCAAATTTTTTATCTTATCTGGCAGGAATGAAATCGGACAATGTAGAATTTCAGTATAGTAGCACGATGCATGCTTTATCGACCGCGGGCAATGAGTTATATAATCAGGATCCGGATCTTTTTTATATAGTTAGGAGTCAGTACTCGGAGGAAGTTTTAAAGGATTTCAGAGATAGTAACCAATACTGGGTGAAATATGAGGATACTGTAATTAGTACGGTTTCAAATAAGATAAACGATACCTATTTAAAAGTAAATGATCAATCGGATGGGGTAAAAAGTTATGGCCGAATGCTGGACCTACTGTTGGCTAAATATCGTAAGGATCATAACTTGGATAACTAATTGGATATAAAGGACGTTAGGGCTGATGAAACATTGGATTTCATTGGCCCTTTACGATTCCTATATAAGTAAAATGTTACCGAATTTTTAAATATATAAGCTATAAAAATGTGATTGGATTATAATTTTTGTGCAAACCAGCTAAATTTATCCTGTCTTTATTACATATTTTAGACAAAGAGAAAATAAAAGGTTGATTATTTAATTATTTATGTTATAATTATTAAGTAATTGTTAACAAATTGTAATGAATATCTCAAAAATGTAATAATTTGAAGGAGATTAACAATGTTTAGAATCAAAAAACTTCTGGTAACAATGATTGCAGCGTTATTACTTACCAGCTATTTCGGAAGTACAGTATTTGCATCTGAATTAGCACCGGCAGAAGATCAAAACGTACAAAACAGTACAGAAGATACTATAAATTCAGAAGGACAGACAGATCCTGAGATATTGGAAGAAGACCAGGAGCTAATCTTAAAGGATGGCTATTATATTGATGAGAATGGTCAGATAGCTTATGACGAATCCTTAATTACCGAGGAAGAAGTGGTAATTGAAGAAGAAATAGAAGAGATTGAAGAAGAAGCTGAAGAGACAAAAGAAGAAAAAGAAGAGCAGGTAATAAAACCTACATATTCAGCTGAGGATCTTAGATTATTAACCTGTTTGATATATACTGAAGCAGGTAACCAGTCTTATGATGGCATGCTGGCTGTAGCCAATGTAGTATTAAACAGAGTAAAAAGTAATGTGTATTGGCATGTTGATACGGTTAAAGAAGTAATCTATGATAACAAATGGTCGGTTCAATTTGCAGTAACAGTTAAAAGCAAAAAAACCGGTTTAAGTGCACTTGATAAGGCATTAAAAAGCTATGATAGCGGTAAGTTCTCAGGTTCTAATCCTGGAGCCTCTAAAAAAGCCATGGAAAAAGCAAAAAAAGCTGCAAAAGCTGCACTCGAAGGAAAGAATAATATTGGTAGTTTTTTATGCTTTCAGAATAAGAGAGCTGCGAACAGTATCAAATCAAAATATTCTGACTACAAAATAATCGGGGATCATATATTCTATCGTACAAAATAATAAATGAGCAAATTACAATAAGGTTGTCCGTATTGATAATCCGACAGGATATCATCAGTCCGGATAACCTTTCTTATTGTATAGAAATTGTGCCCCATATAATAAGAAGACCTCCGGGCAGTTTTGTTGTTTTGGTTAGTGTAAAATAGAAACAGTAAATTTTTTAATTCATACTTTTAAGTTATTATAAACTGTGGTATTATATAACATAAGTATTTTAGGATATCTCAGTTTTTTCGATAAAAACTTACATTCAGTATCTTTGATTTAGTTCAAATAGCCCAAGCGAATTATGCATGATATAATTCACTCAGTGAAGATGCTTTTCTTTATATTAATGCCGTTTCTTCATATGGCGTTTCTGAAAAATAGTACATAGTAAGAGAATTGACCTGTCAATTCATCTGAATACATTTACCGGGAGGTTCCTCATGGAAGATAAAGATTTGATGGAAAATAAGCAATTGGAGACGCCAGAAAAAGAGACTGTTTCCAAGAATTTTATTGAAATGATTATTGATAAGGATTTGGAAGAGGGTAAGGTGAAAAGTATTGTTACAAGATTTCCACCCGAACCCAATGGATATCTTCATATCGGACATGCAAAATCAATTCTTTTGAATTATGGTTTAGCAAAGAAATATGGTGGTAAGTTTAATTTACGTTTTGACGATACGAATCCGACTAAGGAAAAGACGGAATTTGTAGATTCTATCATAGAGGATGTGAAATGGGTGGGTGGTAATTTCGAGGATCGCCTGTTTTTTGCTTCCGACTATTTTGATCAGATGTATGAGGCAGCTGTCAAGCTAATTAAAAAGGGTAAGGCATTTGTATGTGATTTGACTGCCGAAGAGATAAAAGAATATCGGGGTACC
This sequence comes from Bacillota bacterium, assembly GCA_023414875.1. Lineage (GTDB taxonomy): Bacteria > Bacillota > Clostridia > Lachnospirales > Lachnospiraceae > Mobilitalea. The sequence goes on from JAEZMV010000027.1 coordinate 22,858, forward strand.
TTAACCGAACCTGGTAAGAACAGCCCCTACCGAGATAGAAGTGTAGAAGAAAATTTACAGTTGTTTGAAGATATGAAAGCCTATAAATATCCGGATGGATCTAAGGTTCTCAGAGCAAAGATTGACATGGCATCCCCCAATATTAATATGAGAGATCCCGTAATTTACCGAGTAGCTAAGATTTCTCACCATAATACGGGAGATAAGTGGTGCATTTACCCTATGTATGATTTTGCACATCCAATTGAAGATGCGATTGAAGGAATTACTCATTCGATCTGTACACTTGAATTTGAGGATCACAGACCGCTGTATGATTGGGTGGTCAGAGAATTGGAATATGAGAATCCACCAAAGCAGATTGAATTTGCAAAAATGTACTTAACGAATGTAATTACCGGAAAAAGATATATTAAAAGGCTTGTAGAAGAAGGAATTGTTGACGGCTGGGATGACCCTAGGCTGGTATCCATCAGTGCATTAAGAAGAAGAGGCTTTACACCGGAGGCTATCCAGTTATTTATGGAGTTATGTGGTGTTTCAAAGAGCCAGAGTTCTGTTGATTACGCTATGCTGGAATATTGCATCCGTGAGGATTTAAAATTAAAGCGTCCTAGAATTATGGCAGTTCTCGATCCGATTAAACTTGTAATAACGAATTACCCTGAGGGCCAGATAGAATATTTAGAAGCTCCAAATAATCAAGAAAATGAAGAAATGGGTAACCGTAAGGTTCCTTTTGGAAAAGTTCTATATATTGAACGAGATGATTTCATGATTGAACCGGCTAAAAAGTACTTCCGTTTATATCCCGGGAATGAGGTTCGTCTGATGAATGCATATTTTGTTACCTGTCAGGATTATGTAACGGATGAAAACGGTAATGTTACAGAGGTTCATTGTACCTATGATCCTGAGACCAGAAGCGGGTCCGGCTTCAATGCCAGAAAAGTAAAGGGTACTATTCACTGGGTTGCAGCAGACACTGCCACGAAAGTTGAAGTTCGTCTCTATGAAAATATTGTTGATGAGGCAAAAGGTGTTTATAATGAAGACGGAAGTTTGAACTTAAATCCGAATTCCATCACGGTATTAAAGGAATGCTATGTAGAACCAAGTATCTCGGACGCAGTAGCCCCTGAGAGCTTTCAGTTCTTAAGACAGGGATATTTCTGTTTAGATAGTAAGGATTCGACGCCGGAAAGGCCTGTATTTAACAGAATTGTATCCTTAAAAAGTTCATATAAGCCTGAGTAAAATAAAATACGATATTAGAATGGAGGATAAGTGAGTGGCTAACTTGTTTTCAGGATTAGAGGCGTTTGGCCTTGGTAATTTATCTGGGATGGATATTTATGAAGATAAGGAAAAGGAAAATGGTGCAAAGCCGAAAGAGGATGAAAAGGCGGCTTTTTCAGAGGAAGATAATATCTTTGATAAAACTTATACCTGCCCTGTTTGTGATGGTGAATTTAAAGCTAAAACTGTTAAATCGGGTAAAGTTAAGCTTATTAATTTAGATACGGATCTGCGCCCGATATATCAGCATATGGACCCTCTGAAGTATGATGCAATTGTGTGCCCTCTTTGTGGTTTTGCTGCACTTAACCGATTTTTTAAATATGTAACGACTGCTCAGGCAGGATTAATTAAAAATAATATTACGGCTGCATTTCGCGGGATAAAGGATTCTGATAGCATTTTTTCTTATGATGATGCCATAGCCAGACATAAGCTGGCGCTTGTAAATGCTATCGTAAAAAAATCTAAGACTTCAGAACGTGCATATACTTGTTTAAAAACAGCATGGGTAATCAGAGGTAAGTCGGAGAATTTATCGAAGGATTTACCGGATTACAAAAAACAGATTGAAGATTTAGGGAAAGAAGAGATCGATTTTGTAACAAAGGCATATGTTGGTTTCGATGAAGCCTATAGTAAAGAAACATTTCCGATGTGCGGTATGGATGAAATCACAATAACCTTATTAATGGCAGAGTTGGCTCGTAGAATTGGAAAATTTGATGAAGCCGGCCGATGGATTTCTAAGGTTTTAATATCCAGAGAAGCCAATGATAGAATTAAACAGAAGGCCAGAGATATTAAAGATATGATGAGGGAACAGAAATAATAAAAGGCGGGAATATACGTTGAAAGAAAAATTATATACGATTCCGGTAATTGAAGCGTTTGAATCAGATTGTGAGTGTCCGATCTGTATCATGAGAAAAAAGTTGGAAACTAATGCAATTGAATTTACCATGGGACCGAGCTACATGGAGGATGATGTCAGAGAAGCTACCTCACGTCTGGGGTTTTGTGAAAAACATCTGGAGCAAATGTATCAAAACCAGAATCGATTGGGCCTGGCGTTAATACTAAAAACCCATATGGACAAAATAGTAAAGGATGTTGAAAAACTTTCGGCTACGGGTATAAAAGGTATAACACCTTCTCTGTTTAAAAAGAAGGTAGAGGTTCCTGAAGTGATTTCTTATTTAAATGAGTTAGAAGTTAACTGTTTTGTTTGCCATAAGATTGAAGGTACCTTCAAGCGTTATATTGCGACTATTTTTCATCTATATCACCATGAAGCTGATTTCCGTAACACGTTGAAAGCCTCGAAGGGCTTTTGCACCAGTCATTACAAAACGTTATACTCAACCGCACCTTCACATTTAAAAGGTGATGAGCTTATAGCTTTTCTTAACGAGATTAATCATCTTTATCTTGAAAATATGAATAGGGTCAGAGATGATCTGGAGTGGTTTATCGATAAGTTTGACTATCGCTATGCAAATGAACCCTGGAAGAATGCAAAGGATGCATTACCAAGATCCATGCAGAAAACAAACAGTATATTTTAGTATAGAATAGAGGGTAGAAATTATATAATTTTGGATAAATAGTTAATGGGTGGTATATAATTTCTATATTGGAATATACTTAAATAGTATGTAGAAGGGATTAGAAAGTTATTACCTAAAGGTAATAACTTTTTCTTATTTCATAGGAAAGTTCTCCGAACTTGCCTATAGAATAAAAAGCCTCTACGCAAGGCGAAACTCTTTCTTATTCGCCTAGTAGGGGCACAATTTAATAGGGTTATTATTATAAAAATGATAAAAGATGAGAAAAAGTGAGAATAAGAGAGTAAATGAAAGAGATTATTAAATTTGCTACGAATTCGAATAAGAAATGAAGTTGCATATTAAAGGCAAATTTACTAATATATAAACAGCAGTTAGCACTCGATTAAGTGGAGTGCTAATAATTCTCTAAAGTATTACACATACCAAATTTGAAGGAGGAAATATGATATGAAACTTGTACCATTAGGAGATAAGGTAGTATTAAAGCAATTAGTTGCTGAAGAAACAACAAAATCAGGTATTGTGTTACCTGGCCAGGCAAAAGAAAAGCCGCAGCAAGCGTCCGTTATCGCAGTAGGACCCGGCGGAATGGTAGACGGGAAAGAAGTTGTTATGCAGGTTAAAGTGGGCGATAAAGTAATTTATTCAAAATATGCCGGCACAGAAGTAAAACTCGAGGACGAAGAGTTTATCATAGTGAAGCAAAATGATATTGTTGCTGTAGTAGAAGACTAATAAAAAAGGAGAGATAAAAAATGGCAAAGGAAATTAAATACGGCTCTGAAGCAAGAGCAGCTCTTGAAATAGGCGTTAATAAATTGGCGAATACCGTAAAAGTAACACTGGGACCGAAGGGTAGAAATGTTGTACTTGATAAATCCTTTGGAGCACCGTTAATTACAAACGATGGTGTTACTATTGCAAAAGAGATTGAATTAGAGGATCCATTTGAGAACATGGGGGCACAACTTGTAAAGGAAGTTGCAACTAAGACAAATGACGTAGCAGGTGATGGAACAACAACCGCTACCGTTCTTGCTCAGGCTATGATTACAGAGGGTATTAAGAACTTAGCTGCAGGAGCTAACCCGATTATCTTAAGAAAGGGTATGAAGAAGGCTACTGATTGTGCAGTTGATTCAATCTTAAAGATGAGCTCTACCTTAAATGGTAAGGAGCAGATCGCAAGAGTTGCAGCGATTTCTGCCGGAGATGATGCGGTTGGACAATTAGTTGCTGATGCGATGGAGAAGGTTTCTAATGACGGTGTAATCACAATTGAAGAGTCAAAAACGATGAAGACTGAGCTTGATCTTGTAGAAGGTATGCAGTTTGATCGTGGATATGTATCCGCTTATATGTGTACTGATATGGATAAGATGGAGGCGAATCTGGATAATCCGTATATCTTGATTACTGACAAGAAGATCTCTAATATTCAGGAAATCCTTCCGGTATTAGAGCAAATCGTTCAAACCGGTGCTAGATTACTCGTAATTGCTGAGGATGTAGAGGGCGAGGCTCTTACAACTTTAGTTATTAATAAACTAAGAGGAACCTTTACCGTTGTAGCTGTTAAGGCTCCCGGTTATGGTGACAGAAGAAAAGCTATGTTACAGGATATTGCGATTTTAACCGGCGGTACCGTAATTTCCGATGAATTAGGCCTTGACTTAAAGGAAGCTACCTTAGAACAATTAGGTCGTGCAAAATCAGTTAAGGTTCAGAAGGAAAACACTATCATCGTTGACGGTGAAGGCAAGAAGGCTGAAATTGATGCAAGAATTGCTCAGATAAAAACTCAGATCGAAGAAACCACCTCCGAATTTGATAAAGAAAAATTACAGGAAAGACTTGCTAAACTGGCAGGTGGAGTGGCTGTTATCAGAGTTGGAGCTGCCACTGAGACAGAGATGAAGGAGAACAAGCTTCGTATGGAAGATGCACTTGCAGCTACCAGAGCAGCAGTTGAAGAAGGAATCATCGCAGGCGGCGGTTCAGCATACATTCATGCTTCCAAGGATGTTGCTAAGTTGGCTGCATCGTTAGAAGGTGATGAGAAGACAGGTGCTAATATCATATTGAAAGCATTAGAATCTCCTTTATACAGCATAGTTTTTAATGCCGGTTTAGAAGGCTCCGTTGTAATCAGCAAGGTTAAAGAAAGCGAACCGGGTGTCGGCTTTGATGCATTAGCAGAAGAATATGTGGATATGGTTAAGGCTGGCATTCTTGATCCTACTAAGGTAGCAAGAAGTGCTCTTCAAAATGCAACCAGTGTTGCTTCCACCTTATTAACAACAGAATCTGTAGTAGCAAATATTAAGAGCAACGAGCCTGCAATGCCTGCAGGTGGCGGCGGAATGGGTATGATGTAAGCCCATTTATAATCTAATAAAGAGCTTAAATAAGGGATTGATATGGAATGTTACAAACAGTTAATAATTTAATTGTTTGTAACATTCCCTTTTTATTACATAGGAAAGTTCTCTGAACTTACCTATGTAACGCGGAGAGTCTGCTTTGCTCAATGCATATTATAGGCTGAAATACATATAATACGCCATTATGGAGGTGATTTTATGGAGCCTGATATACCAATTCTTCCGATTCAAACAGGCTTGGCAGGTTATTTTGGTTTTCCTAATTATTATCCTGGGCTTTATGAGTCCGCAGATGAAGGTAATGAATTTTTAAATAACCTGGATTCTGACACCAGAGATTATGTAATAAAACACACGGAGGAATTTAGAACAAGGTCAGATGTGATTAATTGTATTAATGAACTTCATAGAAAAGGCTAAGAGGGATCTTAGCTTTTTTCATGAAGTTCATTTATTTAAAATTACAGATATTTGACAGAAGTAAATATTAATGTTAATTTGTTTTTGAGATATTCATATAAACAGAAGGAGAAGTTATGTTTCGATACGTACATACTAATATCATAGCAAAAGACAGTAAGAAGCTGATTGAGTTTTATAAAGAAATTTTTCGTTGTAAGAGTATAGGGGAAACCAGAGACTTGAAAGGGGAATGGCTTGATAAAATGACAGGAGTTAAGAATGCCCATATAGTTGGGGAGCATTTATGCCTGCCAGGATATGATGAAACACATCCTACGCTTGAGATATTTTCCTATGATGAAATGATTGAATTGGATAAGAGATATATTAATCAGTATGGTTATGCGCATTTGGCCTTTGAAGTAGATAATGTCAGAGAAACCCTGGATAGAATCATAAACGCCGGTGGTGGACAGATTGGTGAAGTTGTAACGACTGAATATAAAGATGGGAGAAAGGCCGTATTTGTATATGCAGCAGATATTGAAGGAAATATCGTAGAATTGCAAAGCTGGTCATAAAATCAATTATTGTTAGGTTGAAATATAAGCTGGTCGATGTAAAGTTTATTATAAAATTTGTCACAATCAAGGGCTAATGTATGAACTTTTTAGTATACAATAGCCCTCATCTTATCATATTGATTAATAATTATATAAAACTTCAATCTTATCGCCACCCGGTTCTTGTCTTAAGACTGTTGACTTAATTCTACGGTAACCATCCCTCCATCCTATGCTAACTTCCGGATCATATTCATTTGCTTCCAGCTTATAATAAACCCAACCATCGCAAAGCTCGATGTTTTTAATCGTGTAGTGGTAGTCCAGTGCTTTATCCAGGTCTAGGTGACTGTAGTCAACCGCGGGAATTAGTTTTGTCATATTCATCTCTGCATTATTATAGATATAGATTCCGCCGTCATATTCAAATGGTACTCCTTCAGGATGTATGATAAAAGAGGTCTCTTCTATAACATTGGTTCGTAAGTTTAATGCATACTTCTCTTGCCCTTCTATTTGAGTATAGAAAAGGATTTCATCATCCTTCTCTTTGGTAACATAAAAGATATCGTCAACCATATGATCATAGGAAGCTTTCCCGTCTTCGGATACCCCCAAGAGCAGGGTATAATCGCTACCATCCTTATTAACCTTAGCAATATGACCACCCTGATAAAAATGCCCCGATCCGGCATATATTCCATAGGAAAAGTAAATGGTATCTCCTACAAACTGAAGACAGGGGATATCAAAGTAGTCATTCTCATATTCATATAGTTCTAAGGTTTCATTTACCAGCAATTTTTCATTGGAACCATCGATATTCACACTGCATATAATAAGCTCATTTATTTTAGGGGTTCCGTATTCTAATCCGCCATAATAGTAGATAACACCATTATTTAACCCTAAGAAGTTGACAATGGGGGTGTTCAATTTAAGATACTTGGTTTCACCGTTTGAACCATCAATTGTAGATAATTGATAGGTGTTGTTATCCTTTAAAAAACAGACAAGCGTTCCGGACTTTTCGTCAATGCCCAAGATCCAGCCTTCTCCTAATTCCTGCTCATTACTTCCGTCGAGATTAACGGAATATATCATTTGTTCATATCCCTTATTAAACTTTTCCAGATACATACGATCGTTGCTGATATATATTTTTCCTTCGCCGGTGTCCGGAAAAGCAATTTCTATCGTACCGTCCTTTTGGATTTGCATTATATTCGTAGAAATCCCATGGATTGTATTATAACCACCCAAAACACCGGTTGTTTCATAATTATCAGCTGTATATTGTCGGTAATATACATTTCCCTGATATTCTACATAATTGCCGCCATTATTATAGACTTCTTTTGCTATCGCATCAGAACCCTTATTAATCTCTTTATCCGAACTGTTTTTTGAAGTATCATTATCCTGCTTCTCAGCCTCATTGTTATCCTCTTCGTCCTCAGGCTGTCTGGTTATCTCCCAGGAATCATCAGAATCCTCGTTCTCTGTCTCAGAATCACGGAATACCCCATCGTCATTCTTTTTGCACGCAGTGATAAATAAGGAAATAATTATTAGTATGATACATAAATATAGCATTCTTCGGATAACTTTAACTTCTCCGAGTTTATTCCATAAAATTATTTTCATAATTATTCTACATTCCTTCCTATAAATTAGTTAGTGTAGGTATGAGTGCCATTACGCACACATCGCAGTTCTTCCTAAGCGAATTATCTAATTCGTTATGTAAATTTTGCCTTTTAATTCACATAAACGCCCATGCTTTATGGGCATGTCTCGCATGTTTTTTTGCGAGACTATTCACACTAACGAAGCATGGCTGCTTTTGCCGCAAATGCTTCATGGAAAACAAAGAATTCAACTTTGTTGAATTCTTTTTCAAACAAATCACATAAGTTTACTCTTTATATTATATCATCTGTTATATTTTATGTAATTATTTTTACTTTCATGTTTACTCATAATACTGCTCGATGCCATCGCAGATACCCTGAACAATTTGATTCTGATATACCTCAGTTTGCAGGAGCCTATCCTCTTTTTCGTTTGACATAAAACCCATCTCTATAATGCTTACCGGAATGCTGCACCAATTAATTCCGCTCATATCATCTCTTACATCAGCACCTTGGTTTTTTGCTCCGGTATAGTCGCAGATAGAGGCTAAAATTGCTTTCGATAAGGCACCGCTAGCATCACTAAGTTCGGATACATATGGATTATCCTTCGAAGGATAAATAGTACAGACTCCATTCACACTATTATCGTCGGTACTGTTTGCATGAATTCGGATGAATATGTCGGCTCCGCTTTCATTTGCCATAATAGCACGTTCTTTATTGCTAAGGTTAATGTCATGAGTCTCCCTGATCATAAATACCTCATAGCCTCGATTAATTAATTCCTCTTTTACTTTTTTTGCGATAATCAGATTCAATTCATATTCAGCGACACCGGAAGCGACACCCACAGTCCCTGAGCTTACCTTAGGCTTTGTTTTTGATGCACCTGGGCCGATAGCTTCCTCCTCATAATTGCCTGTACTCTGATGGCCTGCATCAATCGCAATTATCTTTATTTTTTCATTACTATCATTCCTGGAAGTGTTGCCGGAGGTATTTTCAGTTTCTTTGTTATCCCCAAAGTCTTCATCACTGTTATCAGTGTCGGGAAGATTAGTTTTATCACTGGCATTCGCATCAGTGAGACTGATATCATCGTTATCATTTGCTTCAGATACTTCTTGTTCACTATTTTCATCACTGTTTTCGCTTATATGATCTTCATGGATATTGTTATCCAATACATTTTTTTCATTACTTGTGGCTTCCATGGAGGAATAAACCGTAATAATCATTAGTAATAGGAATACCAGAGAAGCCCCTATGAGTCGCACACGCTTCTTTATCAAATTAAGTTACCATACCTTTCTTCAAAGCTATACCTGCCTGTTTTTCACCAAATAATTTAGTGTTCGAATTAAGAGAATAAGCTTTACTAATTCAAGCTTCCTATCTATGTAAAATATATCTATTATTATACTGATACTTGATAGGAAAGACAAGATGTTATCATTTATTGCATAAAAAGAAAGTTATACCGCATATGATATATTAATTATGATATAGGAGTGGGGTAATAAGGTATCTATAATTATTGATTGACAGTCAAAGAAAAATTGATTATGATAAAGCAGTACAAAATAATAAGTAATTTGTTTGCTAGGGGAGCCCAGAGCTGAGAGGTATGAGATTCATACATACTGACCCTTACTACTTGATCCGGATAATACCGGCGGAAGGAAGCGATATAATCAAGTGGCCCCCTCCGATGCAATAAATAGGAGGATTTTTTTATGTTTGAAAAGGTTTTGAATTTTTTAACAACAAAAAAGGTGTATTCTGAGACAGAAGTCTACTATACTCCTACCTTGGCTGGTAACATTGCTTTATTTATTCTGATTGCCTTGCTATTTGTCTTAATGGCAGCCTTTACCAGAAGTAAGAAACAGATTCTGGTGAAGCAATTAGCATTTTCAGCTATGGGTGTTACCTTAGCGGTAGTAACATCCTTTATTAGGGTTGCTAAGTTACCATATGGCGGGTCCATTACGTTGTTTAGTATGTTCTTTGTTTGTCTGATTGGTTTTCTGTATGGAGCAAAAGCGGGTATATTGACAGGTATAGCTTACGGTTTTCTGAATCTTATTTTGGATCCCACAATCATACATCCGATTCAAATGTTACTGGATTATCCTATTGCATATGGTTTCTTAGGACTTACCGGTATATTCTCCAAATCTAAATTTGGTATGATTAAAGGATATTTTCTGGGAGTACTTGGAAGGTATTTGTGTCATGTAATATCCGGATACATATTCTTTAGCATGTATACACCTGATGGTTGGAATCCGATTGCGTATACAATATGGTATAATTCGCTCTATATCGTGCCTGAAGCGGTAGCTACTATCATATTACTTTGTATTCCACAAATCCAAAATGCATTAAAGGTAGTTAAGAGAATGGTAGTACAGGAATATATTATTTCATAATAAAATATGTTTTATGGCGAAACAGTAGATGGATAATTTCTTACGATGAAACTGCATATAATTGATAAAAACGACTTATATGAGGGTAGTAGATTGAAAGAAAAATTATTTAACAACATCGCCATTTTTTTATCCGCAATTCTATTATTATATATTATCATAGAGGGTAACGAAAGAATACGGGATACGCGAGACCGAACCGAAGGCTTTAAAGACCTAAAAAGTATTGAACTAATGGCGATTATGGAAAATGAGAGAGCGAAGGATAAATCCGACAGCAACTTAACCAGCGCAGAGGAACAAAAAGATTACACGAAAATGTTTCCTGATTTGTATACGGTATATACAGTGCCAAAACCGATGGATAAACAGAAAAAGATAGCCTACCTTACGTTTGATGATGGACCGAGCGATAATACCTTTAAAGTATTGGATATTCTTGAGGAAATGGATATTAAGGCCACTTTCTTTATTGTCGGAAGCTCAATAACAAAGGAAAGTGAAGCCAGTCTGAAAAGGATGGTAAACGAAGGGCATACCATTGGAATACATACCTATTCTCATATGTGTAACGAGATTTATTGCTCGGTAGAGAGATATTTAGATGATTTTAACATTGTCTATCAACAAATATATGATATCACAGGAGAGAGGGTAAATATCTACCGTTTCCCTTGGGGTAGCAATAACTACTACAGTAAAGGAATTAAGGATGCCTTGATCGATGAGATGAACCGGCGGGGTTTTTCCTGTTACGATTGGAATGTAAGTGCTGATGATTCAGTCGGTAAACCTACACCGTATTCGATACGTCGTAATATTATGAAGGATTTAAAAAGGCAGAATTATCCCATCATTTTAATGCATGACTCTAGGATAAACGGTTTGACCGTTAGGATGCTACCTGAGATTATTAAGATGATTCAGGATGAGGGATATGAGTTTGACACCCTGGATCATCGTGAGCCCTATCAATTTCCGTGGTAGAGACCAAGATATCAGTTAGTTCTCAGTTATGCATCAGGTAAAATATACAAAGGTAAAAACCCTGTGCTCCTATGGTGAGACATCACCATAGGAGCACAGGGTAATTTTATTCCCCAATTCTGGTTACTGCAACGTAGATGGCGGAAATCTTATACCAGGTAGCGAAATCTACAATTCCAGTAGCAGGAAGATCGAAGGTCTGTTGAAAAGCTTTGACTGAATCTGCAGTTTGTTGATTGTATTGACCGTTTACCGCAACCTTCGGAACTGCGAAATACGTTTCAGAGATGCGATTCAGCTGCTCCTGTATCGTTCGGACATTATTACCTGAGGCGCCAATATTTAAGCTGGCACCGGGCCAGGAAGACGGTACACCAGAGACCTCAGTAGCAGATTTAATAAAGATGGAATTTCCATAAAAATGACGTAAAATCTCAATCGCACTTTTACCCTGATCTCCAAGCTCTTTTGATCCCCACTGTGTCATCCAATTTGGGCACTTTACCTTTTGACCGTCACAGTATTGCGTTAGAATTGGTTGTTTTACGTTTGGTCTTGACAGATAATTTGTAAAAATTTGATCAACAATTAGCCCAATGTTATTATAGATATTTCTACCAGAGATCCATTTGTGATCAAAAGCGGTGGAGGAGGTGATGGTAAAATTAAAGCCCTGATTCGTGTACCATTCCGTAAATACCCGGTTTAGAGTAAAAGATAAAATAGCAAGGACATTAGCTGTAATTGTAGCTTCCGGCCAGGTTGCATATATTTCACTAGATGCAACATTTTTGATATAATCTCGGAAACGGATGTAATGATTTGCTGCAGAGGTATCGGTGGGAGGTCCATCGTGGACGATAACGAATTCAGGAATTACAACTTGATTTAGTACGATTGCTCCGGTTTCAAATGCTTCTTTGATCTCCTGTTCGGCGATCTTAGGGGGGTAATCACCGAATAAGGTATGAGGTGGTATCACATATAATTGGTAACCTTCCGGTGTTTCTAATCTAAGAGTTGTTTCTTGTACTGCCGTTGTATTAGGAAGGATCTCTACATTTTGAATGGTGGTGGGAACAAAATTCGGAGCGGTAATTTTAATTGTATATTCGGAATAGGGCTTTTGCTCGGAAGGAGTAAGACTGTAGTCAATGGGAGGTGCCGGAAGGTCTACTTCCTGTGTGAGTCCGGAGGCATCCGTGCTCAATTCCTCGAATATGGTATCCGGAGTGGATGCAGAGGATACCCGGACAATTGCATTTTCAACCGGGACCAATCCGGTAGCTGTAATACGCGCCCTGAAACGCCCCAATGATTGTATACTCGTTTCAGTTGGATATACTCTTATGCCATTATTATTATAAAAGGCAGGATTAATTCGGAACATAAAATTACCTCATCTATTCATTCTTAAAATTAAAATGTAATTGTGTTGGAAATCATACCCCTATTCTGGTAACACCAACATAGATAAGCGATATTTTATACCAGGTAGCCAAATCGACAACCCCGGTTACAGGCAGATTAAAAATTCGCTGAAAAGCTCTGACAGCTTCTGCTGTTCTTGGTCCATAGATACCGTCCACCGCAATCTTTGGTATGGCTGAATATACATCTGCAATACGGTTTAATTGCTCTTGTATCACTCTGACGTTATCGCCACTGGAACCGGTGGTTAAGTTAGTCCCCGGCCAGGATCTGGGAACGCCGGACACCTCCGGCGCTGTATTGATATAGATCGAGTCGCCATAATAATTTCTAAGAATTTGGATGGGAGTGTAACCTTGATCACCGAGTGCCTTAGAGCCCCATTGGGACATCCAGCCGGGACAGGTTACTCTAACACCATCACAGTATTGAGTTAGAATTGGCTGTTTTACATTAGGTCGGGACAGATAATTTACAAAAATGGAATCAACAACTAATCCAATGTTGGTAAAAATATTTCTGCCTTGGATCCATTTATGATCATATGCCGTAGAAGAGGTTATTGTAAAATTATAACCCTGATTAAAATACCATTCGGTATATACCCGGTTTAATGTAAAGGATAGAATGGCGAGAACATTTGCATATATCGAGGCTTCCGGCCAGGTAGCATAGATCTCGCTGGAGGCAACATTTTTAATATAGTCACGGAATCTTACATAATGATTCGTTGCAGGAGAAGCAGGGGGGCCGTCATGTACGATTACATATTCCGGTATTACAACACGACTTAATACGATTTCCCCTGTCTCACCCGTTGGTTTAATCTCCGCCTCTGGAATTTTAGGTGGATATTCGTAATATAGGGTATGTGGTTCAATTACAAAGATATCCTCTGCTTCGGTAGGTTCCGGTGCAGGAGTTAATACAGTTTGTTGCTCGGCTGTGACGTCAGGTAAAATTTGTATATTAGAGAAGAAGGCTGTTTCAAAATTGGGAGCAGTGACTCTTAAGTCATATTCGGAATAAGGCTGAATTTGATTTGGCTCCAGAGAATAAGCGAGCGGTGGAGCGGGGAGTTCAATTACTTCGGACAGACCGGAGGCATCGGTGGTCAGTTGTTCGATTACTGTATCTGGTTCGTTGGGTAATGTAATCGATACGTTTGCATTTGAGATCGGATTATCGCCGGCGGACGTACTTCGAACCTGTAGACGGCCCAAGGACTGTGTTTCCATCTGTGCCGGGTAAACCCGGATTTGATTTGTGGATTTTACTAAATCATTAGGAGTTATGATCTGTTTCATGGGATTGACCTCAATACTCTCATTTTACTACTAACTTATGTATTATGTATAAAAATGTGAAAAGAATTTTAAAGAGTCAAAATTCATGGAAGAATTATAAAGTGCGAAATTCATGACAGAGTTTTAAAAGACAAAATTCATGGAAGAATTTTAAAGAGCAAATTCATGGAAGAATTTTAAAGAGCAAATTCATGGCAGAGTTTTAAAAAGAAAGAATTTTAAAGAGCCAAAATTCATGGAAGAAATTTGAGAAGTTAAAATTCTTTAAGAACTCTAAAAAGATAATTCAAAAGTATTAAGAAAGCATCTTAACACTTGGAAAATAGTTACTGTTCACACATACCAGAAATTCGGATATATTATTTCGATTAAATGCTTTCCGATAAGGAGTATTTGCAATTCGAACTACGTAATGCAACTAAACCCCCATGCCCTTCGGCAAGCAAAAGCGGCTCCGCTTCGGAATCATTTATCGAAATAATATCTGTGGCTTAGTTATGTGTGAACAGTAACGGAAAATATTCATTAAATAATGAGGTAGATATTTATACAGCGTAAAGTTCATAAATAGAGTGTAACCTGAAATGATATTGATTGTTTCATTAGTGTCTCTAATAGTAATTATTATAAATAGAAAAGAAGTATCAAATGAAAATTATGGTCGTGAAAATATTTTTGCAAACCTATTGCTATTTTAAAATATATGTGTTAAAATCATAAAAATTGATCAAAATTTTGTATATTTATGCACTCGTAATTAATAATAATTAAGGGGTATATTGGTAGGTATGCAAAAGAGTATATCCCCGGTATGGGTTTGTATTCTTTTTTTTTGCGAAAATTCAGTAACAAGAAAAGAAAAGCGCAAAAAGGTCATTGAATTATTTTTTAGGTTTTCTGCACAGTTTATGCCGTCGTAGACGGCGGAATGGAGGATACAATGAAAGCGTTCTTAATTCTTGAAGATGGCAATGTCTTTACGGGAGAAAGTATCGGAGTACAAAAAGAAATCATCAGTGAGATAGTGTTTAATACCGGTATGACGGGATATCTCGAGGTACTGACGGATCCTTCCTATGCAGGTCAAAGCGTAGTAATGACATATCCTTTGATCGGTAATTACGGTATTAGTTATGAAGACATGGAATCACATAAGCCTTGGCTGGACGGATTTATCGTAAGAGAATTATCAAGAATACCCAGTAACTTTAGAAATGAAGAGAGTATTCAAAGCTTTTTAGAAAGGAATGACATCCCCGGAATAGCAGGAATAGATACCAGAGCATTGGTTAAGTTGTTAAGGAATAAGGGTACCATGAACGGCATGATAACGACGAATGCAGACTATAATCTGGAGGAGGTACTGTCAAGGGTTCATCAGTATAAAGTTGAGAAGGTTATAGCAAAAACAAGCAGAGAAGATGTTAAAGTAATTCCTGCGATTGGTGAAAAAAAATACAAAGTAGCACTTATGGATTATGGCTTGAAGAATAATATTCCGAGATGTCTGACGAAGAGAGGCTGCGAAGTTACTATATATCCTGCATTTACAAAGGCTGAGGAAGTTTTAAAAGACAATCCGAACGGAATTATGTTATCCAATGGCCCCGGAGACCCGAAGGAATGTGAAGAGATTATCACCGAAGTAAAGAATATGTTTGACAGTAATGTACCGATCTTTGCAATCTGCCTCGGACATCAGCTTCTGGCGTTAGCGAATGGTGGAAATACCGAGAAGATGAAATACGGACACCGCGGTGCTAATCATCCAGTGAAGGATTTAAAATCAGGAAGAGTATATATTTCTACACAAAATCATGGCTACATGGTAGAGGAAGAGAGCATAAAGCCAGGGGTTGCGGAGATAAGCTTCATCAATGTAAATGATAAGACGGTGGAAGGTCTTCACTACCTCGGTAAAAATGTATTCTCGGTTCAATTCCATCCGGAAGCCTGGGCAGGACCGATGGACAGTGAGTTCCTATTTGACGAGTTTATTAATATGATGGAGGTGCAGGGATAATGCCTAGAATAGAGAGTATTCAAAAAGTATTAGTAATCGGTTCTGGTCCGATCATCATCGGTCAGGCAGCAGAATTTGACTATGCAGGAACCCAGGCGTGCCGTTCCCTGAAGGAAGAAGGCATTACAGTTGTACTTGTTAACTCCAACCCTGCAACGATTATGACAGATAAGGAAATTGCGGATATTGTTTATATAGAACCTTTAACACCTGAGTTTGTAAAAAAGATAATTATTAAGGAACGCCCGGACAGTGTTTTACCTACCTTAGGTGGTCAGGCAGCATTGAATATAGCAATGGAGCTTGAGGAGTCCGGCTTTCTAAAAGAAAATGATGTAAAGTTAATCGGTACCACTTCTTTAACCATTAAGAAGGCAGAGGATCGTTTAGAATTTAAGAATACGATGGAGAAAATTGGTGAGCCCTGTGCACCCAGTACAGTTGTTACTACCGTTAAGGATGCAATTGCATTTGCACAGACAATCGGATATCCGGTGGTGATACGTCCTGCTTATACTCTGGGAGGCAGCGGCGGCGGTATTGCTGCTACGCAGGAGGAATTAGTGGATATCTGCACCAACGGACTTCGTCTGTCCCGTGTTGGCCAGTGCTTAATTGAACGTTGCATCGCGGGCTGGAAGGAAATAGAGTACGAAGTAATGCGTGACAGTGCTGGAAATTGCATCACCGTATGTAATATGGAGAACATTGACCCGGTGGGTGTACATACCGGTGACAGTATTGTAGTTGCTCCTTCCCAAACGCTTGCAGATAAGGAACATCAGATGCTTCGTAGCTCCGCTCTCAATATTATAACAGAATTAGGAATTACCGGAGGCTGTAACGTTCAGTATGCACTTCACCCGGATTCCTTCGAATACTGTGTAATAGAAGTAAATCCCCGTGTAAGCCGTTCTTCAGCGTTAGCTTCCAAAGCGACCGGTTACCCGATTGCGAAGGTTGCGGCAAAGATTGCTCTTGGTTATCAATTAGATGAAATTCAGAATGCAGTAACAAAGAAAACTTATGCAAGCTTTGAGCCAACCCTGGACTATTGCGTTGTTAAAATTCCAAAGTGGCCCTTTGATAAATTCATCACTGCAAAAAGAGTACTTTCAACTCAGATGAAAGCCACCGGTGAAGTTATGGCAATCAGCAACAGCTTCGAGGCAGCACTTATGAAAGCGCTCCGTTCTCTGGAACAGAACATCTATAGCTTAAAATACGGTAATTACAACGAGATGTCTTTGGAAGAGATTCAAGAGGAACTTCATAAAATAGATGACAGACGTTTGTTTGTAATTGCAGAAGCAATACGCAGAGGAATTTCTTATGAAATTATTCACAATATTACAAAGATAGATATATGGTTTATCGATAAGATAGCAATTCTTGTGGAAATGGAACAGGGGCTTGCAAAAGAGCCGTTGACAGTCGAGCTTCTAGAAAAGGCAAAATGTCTTGGTTTCCCTGACCGAGTCATCTCCGAGCTTACCGGTAAAACTGTAGCAGAGATAAAGGCAACACGGAAACAGAATGGTATTGTGGCTGCTTATAAGATGGTTGATACCTGTGCGGCTGAGTTTGATGCAGAAACACCTTATTATTATTCAACCTTTGGATGCTTCAATGAAGTGGAACAGACAAGCGGCAAAAAGAAGATTATGGTTCTTGGCTCTGGTCCAATCCGTATCGGTCAGGGTATCGAGTTTGATTATTGTTCCGTACACAGTGTTTGGGCTTTATCTAAGAGCGGCTGTGAGACGATTATAGTCAATAATAATCCTGAGACAGTAAGTACAGACTTTGATATTGCAGACAAACTTTATTTTGAACCCTTAACCCCGGAAGATGTAGAGAATATCGTTGATATTGAAAAGCCGGATGGTGCAGTTGTTCAGTTTGGTGGTCAGACTGCAATCAAATTAACGGATGCATTATTAAAGATGGGTGTACCGATCCTCGGAACCTCCGCCGCAGATGTAGATGCAGCCGAAGACAGAGAATTATTTGATCAAATCTTAGAACAATGTGAGATACCAAGACCAGCAGGTAAGACAGTATATACGACAGAAGAAGCACTTGTGGCAGCCAACGAACTGGGTTATCCGGTACTTGTTCGCCCTTCCTATGTACTTGGTGGACAGGGCATGCAGATAGCGATATCAAATGATGATATCGTAGAGTTCATGAAAATCATTAACATGACCGTTCAGGAGCACCCGATCCTCGTAGATAAGTATCTGATGGGCAAGGAAGTAGAAGTAGACGCGGTATGCGACGGAGAAGACATCTTAATTCCCGGTATCATGGAGCATCTCGAGAGAGCCGGAATTCATTCCGGTGACAGTATCTCCGTCTATCCTTCCCAAAGCATTAGTGAGAAGGTAAAGGAAGATATCGTGGATTACACGAAGAAGCTGGCGAATTCACTGCATGTCGTTGGATTAATAAATATACAATTTATTGTATATAACGAAAAGGTATATGTAATAGAGGTAAATCCTCGTTCCAGCCGTACCGTACCATATATCAGTAAGGTTACTGCGTTACCTATCGTTGATATCGCTACCAAAGTAATTCTTGGCGAAAAGATTAAAACCCTGGGCTATACTCCCGGATTGTGGCCGGAATCAGAATATATCGCAATCAAAATGCCGGTATTCTCTTTTGAAAAGCTTCGCGGAGCAGAAACCAGCTTAGGCCCTGAAATGAAATCCACCGGTGAGTGCCTCGGCATAGCAAAAACCTACCATGAAGCATTATACAAGGCATTTCTTGGAGCAGGCATTAATCTGCCAAAGTTTAAAAAGATGATTATGACGGTAAATAAGCAAGACCGTGAGGAAGCTGTCGGACTGGGAAGAAGACTGGTAGCTCTCGGTTACAAGATATTTGCAACAGAAGGCACTGCGCAGGCTTTAAATGATAATGGAGTTCAGGCTACCGTAATTCGCAAGATTGGACAGGAAAGTCCGAATATCCTTGACTTAATCCTTAGTCATGAAATTGATATGGTTATCAATACACCGACTCAGGGACGGGATAAAACCAGGGATGGGTTTATAATCCGCCGTACCTCCATTGAAACGGGCGTGACCTGCTTTACAGCATTAGACACAGCAGCAGCATTACTAACCAGCATGGAAAGTGCAAATGATAATATTACCCTAGTGGATGTTGCCCAAATCTAAATCAGGGATCAAGCAAAAACCCCAGGTTAAAATGATCAAATTAATATACTACCAACATGAATTAGAGAATAAGAAAAACACAGAAAAGGTTGACTTCACGATTATAAATCCTGAAGTCAGCTTTTTTATTAAGTACAATATATATTCAAGGTAATCGATAGGTAATTAATTGCCCCCCCCTCAAGCACTGTAGGAAGAGCTATTTTAGTTTATGGATATGTTACAATGCTGGGCATGTAATAATTTCCTAATATATATTAAATGATTGAAATATCTGTGATATAATAATGATTATACGTTTAATAAAAACTCTTGTACTCTAAACTGCTTATGTAAGAAACAAAGTGAAAGAGATATAAATATTTTTTTGCTAATCAATATGATGGTTAAAGAGGGAGTAGATCATATGCTGGAGAATGGGTTGGAAGTGTGTAACTGTAAGAAAAAGAAATGTTTACGCTATGGTAATTGCCGGGAATGTCTGGAGTACCATAATGTGAATAAGTACCATGCCCTACCTTTTTGCAAACGGAAAGGACATAAGAAGGAAGATAAGGCAAACCGAGGAAAGTAAGGTAAAAAAAGGATTATATTATTGTACGTATCATATAGAGATAGGAGCGAACGTGGTGAACTTAGAAATATTGGTTCAAAGCTTATCGAGGAAGTCATCGTCAGGTCAAAGCAGCTGGGTATGAAGAGAGTTGAACTGGACTCCGGTTTTCAACGGGAAAAAGCGCATCAGTTTTATTCTTCTAAGCTAGGATTTGAGAAACGGGCTTATTTATTCTCCTATGTCCTATAACGGATGCGCTTCCAATATTTATACGGTGCTTCTATAGTTATACTGTATTTATATATTAATCCGGTGTTTCCGGCCCTTATTTAGCAGGAATAATTTCCAACCAGTAACCGTCAGGATCGCTGATAAAGTAAATACCCATACCGGGATTTTCATAGCAGATACAATTCATATCTTTATGCTTCTTGTAAGCAGCATCATAATCATCGGTAACAAAAGCCAAATGAAGCTCATTATCGCCGAGATTGTAAGGACGGTCCCAATCCCTTAACCAGGTAAGCTCTAACAGATGATTGGTATTGCCATCACCTAGATATACAATAATGAATTCGCCGGATTCCGGAGCGAAACGTCGGGTTTCCTTTAAACCGAGAGCTTCCTCATAGAAGCTTAAGGATTTTTCAAGATTAAATACATTATAATTATTGTGTGCAAAGTTGAATTTCATAGATGATTTCTTCCTTTCTGAATTTATATTATTGTAGAATTGAACTTATTTTAAAAATAGGACGTTAAGTTTTTCTGATTCTAATAGAATTATATAACACTTTAGTAAATGTGGAAATAGCAATTCAAGTTAACTACATGATAAACTTATTCCAGCTAGAATTCTGACATAAAAGCATAATATGATACAGTATCCTGGCAGAAATAAAAAAACACGCTGATGCGTGTTTTTTATTAGGCTTCATGTTATAGTGACGTATTTTCTACCACAATTTCAATGGAACTTGAAGATATCTTGGAAAGAGCCTCTTCTCTTGCTTTTCTATAATATTCAAGATCAAAATCCTTATTTAAATGACGATTTAAACTCTCTACCAGATTAGTTGTTGTAGCTGTATTGCTATCACTGTTGAAGAAAGCTAAGAACGATGCATTTAAATCATACTCCGGAATTAAAGCTAATTCTGGATGTTCATTAAAATAAGCTTCAAGCAGTGGTGCATTATCCTGACTAGTTACGATAACAGAGCATTCGGATTTCTTATTAGAACCATCAGGGTTAGTTGTATCTATCTGTGCTATTACCGTAGTCATACCGTAACCCTTGGCAGTAATTCTACCTCCTGTAGTAATGGATACGATAGATTGTTCATCACTGTAAAACTTAGCATCCTCTGTAGTATTGCTCGGTTTTAATATAACTCTTAACATTTCGGACTTCTCAATGCCAAGAATTATTCTCGATTGTGTCCATTTAACGCTGATCGCGGGTGGACCAATCGTAACACTGCAGGTCAAATTGGTGATACCTACGGTATCCTTAACGGTAACAGTGATATTAGTTGCACCTACTTTGTTCCCGGTGACAATACCATCTTCACTGACAGAAGCAATTTCAGAATCGTCTGATTTGAAACTGACTTTTGCATCCCCTAATGGATATACCTTTAGCAATTGAGATTTACCTTTTACTAAGGTAATACTTTTTAAGTTTAACCTATAGTCATTCTTCTCTTTCTCTGGTACCGTGTTGGAGTTGGCATATGCCACACCCGAATTATATGAAGTAAACGGTATCAGTAGAGTTAAGAAAAGAAGTAAGCCAAGCGTAATAAAGCATTTACTGAAATATTTCTTGTTTATCATGGCTATCCCTCCGGATTTGGAAATTCCTTTAGTCACATCCTATCTATTCTGGTAATAATATAGCATTAGTTTTTGTCAGAAAAGTGTCATAATGTAAAAATTTATATAATAAATACATAATACATTCTAATCTTTTATCCGATATAAATGTAGAATTACTCAAAGCCTTAAACTATAGTATATAGAAGAATTCTTTGAAAATAAAGCTATAAAAAACAATTATAATAATTGTAACATTTTTAAGAGTTTTTATTTATTGATAAGTTTTACTACTTGTTTTCCTGTTGCATTATATATATAATATTATAAGATTTTATATCATACTTATTCAATCACGTTAAGTTAAGCAATGTAAATATCATTACATAAATATGATAAAAGAAATGTATTCTTACCATATTGAACTCAATCATTTGACTCATATGATAGGAATAAAAGTTATGTTCTAATATTAATCAGGTTATTTCTAGTGTAACGCTAAGGATAAACGGGAAAAGAACGATGAAAGGAGAACTAATCATGCAGCATATTTTAATCGCTGACGATAATCGTGATATTACTGATATTTTATCAACATATTCCAGAATGGAAGGTTTTGAACCCGTAGTGGCGGGAGATGGGGAAGAAGCAATTAAACTTTTTACACAATACAATCCGGATGTTGTATTACTCGATGTTATGATGCCTAAGGAAGACGGATATGAGGTATGTAGAAAAATAAGAAGCAAATCGAATGTACCGGTAATCCTGATCACAGCAAGAGGCGAAGATTTTGATAAGATTATGGGACTAGATATTGGTGCAGATGATTATATAGTAAAACCGTTCAGCCCAAGGGAAGTAATGGCAAGAGTTAGGGCTGTGATGAGAAGAATGACGAAGGCTTCGAAGGACGCTTCCTCAGAAAATGTTTTGACAATTGGAAATCTTGAGATTAATCTCGATGAATATACATTATATATTAGTGGGAATAAAATATCTCTTACGAAAAAAGAGATTGAAACAATGTGGACCTTGGCAACAAATCCTAATAAGGTATTTACAAGAGATAATCTATTAGACAGTTTATGGGGCTTTGATTATTTTGGAGACAGTAGAACCGTTGATTCTCATATCAAACGATTACGTTCCAAATTAGATGTAATTGAGCATCCTTCCTGGATCATTAAGACGATCTGGGGTGTCGGATATAAGTTTGAGATCGAAGAAAAGTAGGGGACCCTTATGCCACAGGAAAATAAGGTACGAGTCTATAACCGTTTATTTTTTAAACTATATTTTAATTACGCTGTTATGTTACTGGCAACAGCTGTTTTAATCGGATTAATCTTTATGAAACTATATTACGACATGACAATGACCAATAACAAACAGCAGCTAAGGAAGCAGGCAGAATATATCAGTAAAAGATTAACGGAAGATATGCTTAATGGTTCAGAGAAGATTAAAGATGATATCCTCTGGCTGGAGGAGATGAATGGCTGGGATATCTGGGCAATATCAAACCCGGACTCATCTAATCTGATGGATTATCTGGAGACCGGAGACAGCTATGAGGTTTTTGTAGCCACCAAAGAATACGCACAATACATACCGATTTTAGAGAGTGTTTTTCAAGGGAAACCGAAAATAAAAGAAGGCTATGATGAAGTATATGAAGTGGATACGATTACGATCGGCTATCCTGTTTTCGGAATTAACTCTGAGGTTGAGGGAGCTGTTTTGGTAAAACAGCTCGTAGAAAGTCGACCGGAGATAATATCCAACAGCTTATCCCTCATTGTGATCAGTATTGTGGTGTCTCTAGGGTTTTCATTTATCATCGTGATTTTATTTGCCAAAGAACTATCAAGGCCAATTTCCAGAATGCGTGTTACAGCGCTTGAGCTGGCAGCGGGGAATTACCAGAGTAAGACCGATATCAACAGAAACGATGAAATTGGTGATCTTGCGAAAACAGTGGACATCTTATCAGAGAAATTATTGGAGAATGATATCCGGCGTAAGAATCTGGACCAAATGAGGTTGGACTTTTTTGCAAATGTATCCCATGAGCTTAGAACTCCAATCACGGTAATCCGGGCATATACCGAAACCCTGGCTGATGGAGTGGTTCAGGATGAGGAAAAAGTAGATCAATATTATAATAGAATGTTATCCGAATGCAAGTCAATGGAGCGTTTGGTGGGTGACCTATTAACCTTGTCAAAAATGCAAAATCCCGATTTTGCAATTGAAAAGGAACCAATTAGTTTAAATCAGGTTTTTGAAGATATTATCCGAAGTGCGGGTGCACTCGCTGAAAAGAAAGGTATTAAAATTGATGTAAAGACGGATCATGATGTATCCATGATAGAAGGCGATTATGACCGACTCAGACAGATGTTTATGGTCATCTTAGATAACGCCATTAAATTTTCAGATGAAAATAAAACGGTTCACATAAAATTATCTAAGACGGACAAAATAAAAGTATCGATTAAAGATGAAGGTGTCGGAATTGAAGCTTCCGATCTCTCTAATATTTTTGAGAAGTTCTACAAATCGAATTTGCGGCATAATGCCAGCGGAACCGGTTTGGGTCTAGCCATAGCAAAACAGATTGCCATTAAGCATGACGGTACGATTGAGGTTAATTCTACACCTGGTGAAGGATCGGAATTTATGTTTACATTTCCTCCCTTTGACATGGAATACTAAAGCCAAATAGCATGTTACTGTTCACACATAACTAAGGCACAGATATTATTTCGATTAATGATTCCGAAGCGGAGCCGCTTTCGCTTAGTTGCATTACGTAGCGGTACATAAGGCTCTAAAGGACAGAGCCTAAGTACCGACGAATGCAAATACTCCTTTTCGGAAAGCATTTAATCGAAATAA
>JAEZMV010000003.1 GCA_023414875.1 Bacillota bacterium
TTTCGGTTTCGCCGCTTTCATCGGTTTTCAGGTTATACAATATAATACCATTATCATTCCTGATCCTTATTCGGACTCCCTTTAATGGCAGCGCATTATCGGCGGTGCGTGCCTGTATGATTAAATTCCCTTTACCCATACTTTGCATCCCCCTAGAATATGTATATTTAAATCGGAGCGAAATTAGGTTCGTTGTTTTAGTATATTCATATCACGGAACGAGGGTGATTTTTTATCGAGGAATATAGAATTTAAACATATACTGTTATTCTTTCAGATAATTTTTGCGACTTACTGTTATCTTATCACTCCGCAAATAATTATTTGGTAAACAGGGCACTCTAATCATGATATACTACCCTTGGAGTGATGATTATGATGCCTACGACCGCCTTTACTAATCGCCTTGCAAACGAACAGTCCGGCTATCTTCTTCAGCATGCCCACAATCCTGTGGACTGGTATCCGTGGGGCGCGGAAGCGTTTGAGAAAGCGCGAATGGAAGATAAACCCGTATTCCTGTCTATCGGCTATTCCACATGCCATTGGTGTCAGATTGCGAAATAGAACCAATAGCATTATTAATAGATTAAGATACTAAGGATGGTGTTATTAAACATAAAAAGTATGGTTCCAATTAGAGATCTAAGATAAATAAAGTTGGAGGAGTTAAATGTTCTATATTAAAAAAAAGGCTCTCCGTCAAGCAAAAGAATTCTATAAATCAATGGGATGTTCGCATTTTCATATGGCTCGTGAGCACCCTCAAGAATATAAAAAATATCAGACATTAAAAATATCATCAGATTTAGAAAGAGACTGGAAAAAAGAACAGTTTAACGATTATTACAATAATCTTATGGAGAAAAACACAAGTACCAAACTATGGATTGTTCATAGTAATATGGCTGAATTAGCTGAATTTTTAAGAACAGAGAATGAAATTATTAAAATGTTAAGAGTAACAGAATTAATTAAGTACGATGTATCAATTGGAGACAGAGTGATTGTTTCCGAAACAATTAACGGAAGAAAAAGCAGACAATGTCGATCTGGATTGATTTATTTAGCTTATGATTCAAATAACAAACTCATTGCTAAAGAATTTGTTGGATTATCAGTATTCTATGCAACCTATGAAGACGGTAGTAGAGATTATAAAAGGTGTCAACGCTCCATAGAGCTTTGTCAAGATATCAAAAACGAACTTGGTTTATAGTTTCTCAAATCCAGAATTAATAGAATGTGTATCAATTACTTTATTTTCAAGTCTCTTCTTGCTAAACTATCTATTTCAATTATTGAATCTTTTGTAACCCCATACATTCTATCAAGATAAGATGCAAAATCATGACAATTATCATCGCCAAATTTAATATTAGCTTGATGAAATAATTCTTTTAAAATATCACGAACTTTACTGTTAATAATAAAACTTGGTATCATTGAGAGCCGTTCTAATTCATGCTTAGCTTTATTAATCTCCTCAATACAATCTTCGCCATTGTATTTTTTTGCACCAACTGAATCATGAAACATATCACCATAATATTTTAGCAAAATACTTAAATTATCAATAATTTCACTATATTTTTTCTCTTTTCTCAGCCAAGTTTCCTTTTTATAAAAGCCTTTCTGTGAGATCACAGCAGTAACTACTGCAACCACAATTGAAATAAAAAAAGTAAAACCCATTTCTATATAGTTCATATATTTCCCCTATATGTATATTGAATTTTAGAATATTATAACAAATGGAATATTATTACGCAATGTCAACTCGAAAAGGATTATATGAATGCTTTTAACTATTCGTTTTGTTTTTTACGATAGATTTTCGACACCGAACCGAATATATTTTCTATTGATTTGCTTTAATAGCCGTATATTTGGTTGCTACCGAAGAGTAATTCGAAGGAATCTTATATCCTTGTCTTTCTTATTAATCGAGACTATAATAACTTAAAGAGATATATAGAGAGAATGAGATTGGGGATTGTATTATGGACAATTGGAAGCAACTCCTACCTGATAGTATTGTAAACAAATACGAACTTCATAATGTAAACAATGCAGTCGAAATACTGTCACGTGCATATCCGGAACATTTTGCAGAAATAATGAATACTCTTGACCAGTTCTATATCAATATTGATGATATTCTTGTTAGCGGCGGCAATGAATCAAATATACCAAAGAGACTATCAGCACTTTTGCGTCCGCTTGATTGGAAGGAAGTAGAGATTTCTGGTGATCTAATTGTTAAGCTTTATGAAGGAAAAACTCGCAAAAAAACTTTTAAGGAATTCAAACTTCAAGAGTTCATTAGTGGACATAAAATTGATTATGTTAAAGGTGAGATCGCTATTGATATGGAATGGAATAGCAAAGACCAAACCTTTGATCGTGATTTATATGCGTTTCGAGCTTTTTATGAATGTGGCGTAATTACTTGTGGGGTTATTATTACAAGGAGCGCAGAACTTAACAAAGTATTCGGTACATTAGGTAAAGAGATAAGTAATAAATATGGTGCAAGTACGACTTGGATGGGTAAACTGCTATATCGTATTCAAGCAAGGAGGCATGGTGGGTGTCCTTTGCTGGTAGTAGGTATCACGCCTAAAACAATAGCTGATTGGGAGGATAGATAATTTGGCAGCAAAGGATATTTCATATCATAAAGATAACGACCTTGTGGATTTTTGTAATGGGCAGAAGTTTAAAACTATACTTGCTGATCCGCCGTGGCAGTTTCAAAATCGCACTGGAAAAATGGCTCCCGAACATAAGCGGTTAAATAGATACCCAACTATGAAACTGGATGAAATTATTGCTTTGCCAGTTGATCAAGTTGCCGAAGAACTTTGTCATTTGTATTTATGGGTGCCTAATGCTTTATTGCCAGAAGGCTTAGAGGTAATGAAGTCGTGGGGATTCCAATATAAAACAAACATTGTTTGGGAAAAAGTTCGGAAGGATGGAGAACCAGATGGGCGTGGGGTAGGATTCTATTTTCGAAACGTTACAGAGCTACTTCTATTTGGTATCAAGGGAACTAATGCCAGAACACTGGCTCCGGCACGTAGCCAAGTGAATTTGATCCGAACACAAAAACGAGAGCATTCTCGAAAACCAGATGAAATGATTACTCTAATTGAACAGTGTAGTTATAGCCCTTATTTAGAGCTGTTTGCACGTGGTGAGCGTGAAGGCTGGACGCTTTGGGGCAACCAAGCAAATGAAGAATATGAACCGGATTGGGCAACGTATAAAAACGCAACAGCGTTATTATAACGAACATTTGCATATACAATTTAAAAGACTGAATTATTTGAGCACGTAAAGTCAATATTATCAATATAAAACTTACGTTCGAATAATGAGGGAATGCGATGACCACAAATACCGCCTTTACTAATCGCCTTGCAAACGAACAGTCCGGCTATCTTCAACAGCACGCCCACAACCCTGTGGACTGGTATCCGTGGGGCGCGGAAGCGTTTGAGAAAGCGCGAATGGAAGATAAACCCGTATTCCTGTCTATCGGCTATTCCACATGCCATTGGTGTCATGTGATGGCGCACGAAAGCTTTGAAAGTGAGGAAGCGGCCGCGCTGCTCAATGTGCACTTTGTACCCGTTAAGGTGGATAGGGAAGAGCGGCCCGATATCGATACGGTTTACATGAATGTCTGTCAGGCGATGACGGGCAGCGGTGGGTGGCCGCTCACCATTATCATGACGCCTG
>JAEZMV010000028.1 GCA_023414875.1 Bacillota bacterium
AAGTAAGGTCATCAGTAAAACCGATTTGTGAGAAATGCAAAATCATTAAAAGAAAGGGTTCCATCAGAGTTATCTGTGAAAACCCGAAACACAAACAAAGACAAGGCTAATATACAATAGTTCGGGTACCGATGGAGACTCGTTATTGTTTTATATAATAGTACTTTGTAATCCATTAAGGGATAACAAAATACTTAGCTCTTGCTTTCTGTGTTACAATCATCTGTTGAAGAAAACAACAGAACATTGTGATATTGTGGGCAGCCATACGGTCTATCTAAACCGTTATGTTACTGTCTTAAGAACCGTGCCGTCATCATGGAGTCTTATCTGCAAGCTGATTGTCTTGTGGGTCACAATTTAAAGCGGCTGGTGTAATGCTCTGCATTGAGATGCTGCGCATTACAAGAAAAAACAAAAAATTTGGAGGTGTAACAAGCACATGGCTCGTATCAGTGGTGTAGATTTACCAAGAGAGAAACGTGTAGAAATCGGACTTACCTATATCTTCGGTATCGGTAGAGTAAGTGCCAATCGTATCCTTGCTGCTGCAAATGTTAATCCTGACACTCGTGTTAGAGATTTAACAGATGAAGAAGTAGGCAGAATTCGTGATATTATTGATGAGACACAACAAGTTGAGGGTGATTTAAGAAGAGAAATCGCACTTAACATTAAGAGACTTCAAGAAATTGGATGCTATAGAGGTATCCGTCATAGAAAAGGACTTCCGGTTCGTGGTCAAAAGACTAAGACCAACGCCAGAACAAGAAAAGGTCCCAGAAGAACAGTTGCTAACAAGAAGAAGTAATGAAAGCATAGCAACATTCAATAAGTAAAGATTAATTCTAGTCCGTTTCTATCGTTACGGATAAATCGTGTTCAATTGAATTTATTAGCAGATTCAATTGTTCAACATAATTGATGACACGCTAGGCGCGTTTTCAATTATCGAATCAATTGAATTTTAAATATAAATTCAATTGTTAATAATCCAATAGGAGGGTTTGTTAGATGGCTAAGAAAACAGCAACAACAGCAGCTAAAAAAGTGACAAAGAAGCGTGTGAAGAAAAATGTCGATCGTGGGCAGGCACACATTCAGTCATCTTTTAACAATACAATTGTTACGCTGACCGATGCAGAAGGTAATGCACTTTCTTGGGCAAGTGCCGGTGGATTAGGCTTTAGAGGTTCAAGAAAGTCAACAGCTTATGCAGCTCAGATGGCAGCTGAAACAGCAGCAAAGGCAGCACTTGTTCATGGTTTAAAATCCGTTGAGGTTATGGTTAAAGGACCTGGACAGGGAAGAGAAGCAGCGATTCGTGCGCTTCAGGCTTGTGGTATTGAAGTAACAAGTATTAAGGATGTAACTCCGGTTCCTCATAACGGATGTCGTCCGCCAAAACGCAGAAGAGTCTAATTAAGGAGGTATATTACGATGGCAAGAGATATGAGCCCGGTTTTAAAGAAATGTAGATCCCTTGGTCTGGAACCTGCTTATTTAGGTATTGATAAGAAATCCAACAGAACATTTGCTAGAGCAGGCAAGAAGACCAGTGAGTATGGTACACAGTTAAGAGAAAAGCAAAAAGCTAAGTTTATCTATGGTGTGTTAGAGCAGCCTTTCAGAAACTTATTTGCAAGAGCTCAGAAAATGAAAATTGGTACAGCAGGTGAGAACTTAATTACTCTGTTAGAGCTTAGACTTGATAATGTAATGTTCCGTATGGGATATGGCAGAACAAGAAAAGAAGCTAGACAGATCGTTGATCATAAGCATGTATTAGTTAATGGCAAATGTGTAAACATCCCGTCTTACACATTGAAAGCCGGCGATAAGATTGAAATCAAAGAAAAATTCAAAAATACACAGAGATATAAGGATATCTTTGAGGTGACCGACGGAAGAACCGTACCTGCATGGCTTGAGGCAAGTCACGAAGCGTTTACAGGTGTTGTTAAGGAAGTTCCTACAAGAGACCAGATTGATGTTCCGGTAAACGAAGTGTTAATTGTCGAGTTATATTCCAAATAATAAGAGGTGCTGCATAGCATTTTTAGAAGTTATACATTATTTCAAAAAATGCTTTGCGTGAAGCTTTGAGCATGGATAGTAACAAGACAACTCAAAATACCCAGAAGGAGGGTCCTGTTGTGTTTGATTTTGAAAAACCCAAAATAGAGATTGCAGAAATTTCCGAAGATAAGAAGTTTGGACGTTTTGTAGTAGAACCCCTGGAAAGAGGCTATGGTACGACTTTAGGAAATTCCCTAAGAAGAATTATGCTTTCATCCTTACCTGGTTCTGCTGTAAGTCAAATTAAAATTGACGGTGTTGTTCATGAGTTTAGTGTTGTTCCCGGTGTAAAGGAAGATGTAACTGAAATTATCATGAACATTAAAAGTTTAGCAATCAGGAACACAAGCGATACGAGTGAGCCTAAAACTGCTTATATTGAGGCAGAGGGCGAAGTTGTAGTGACAGCAGGGGATATACAAGCTGACCCGGATATCGAGATACTCAATCCTGATCAAGTGATTGCAACCTTATGTGGTGGTCCGGATAGCAGACTCTACATGGAACTGACAATCACAAACGGAAGAGGTTATGTAAGCGCTGACAAGAATAAGAATGATGATTTGCCGATCGGTGTTATTCCAATTGACTCCATCTATACTCCTGTTGAGCGTGTGAACCTTACGGTTGAGAATACCCGTGTAGGGCAGATTACAGACTTTGATAAGCTAACCTTGGATGTATATACCAATGGTACTCTCATCCCGGATGAAGCAGTAAGCTTAGCAGCTA
The DNA here is from genome assembly GCA_023414875.1 of Bacillota bacterium. Classification (GTDB taxonomy): domain Bacteria; phylum Bacillota; class Clostridia; order Lachnospirales; family Lachnospiraceae; genus Mobilitalea. Next base: position 2,812 of record JAEZMV010000028.1, read on the forward strand.
AAGTATTAAGTGAGCATCTAAATTCCTTTATTGACTTGTCTGAGCATGCAAAGACAGCCGAGATCATGGTTGAGAAAGAAGACAATGAGAAAGAAAAGGTACTTGAGATGAACATAGACGAACTGGAATTATCCGTTCGTTCCTACAATTGCTTGAAGAGAGCAGGTATTAATACCGTAGAAGAACTTACCAATAAGACTGCTGAAGACATGATGAAGGTAAGAAATCTTGGACGTAAATCATTAGAAGAAGTACTTGCAAAATTGAAAGAGCTTGGTTTATCACTGAACGCAAGCGATGACTAAATAGATTGAATAGCAATAATATTCAAAGGAGGGAATGAAATGGCAGGTTATAGAAAACTTGGAAGAACCTCAAGCCAGAGAAAGGCTTTGCTGAGAAATCAGGTGACAAATTTATTATATAACGGTAAAATTGTTACAACTGAAGCTAAGGCAAAAGAGATCCGTGGTATAGCTGAAGGCATGATTGCACTTGCTGTTAAGGAAAGAGACAATTATGAAACTGTAACTGTTACAGCTAAGGTTGCTCGTAAGGATAAAGATGGCAAAAGAGTGAAGGAAGTTGTAAATGGTAAGAAAGTTACCGTATATGATGATGTTCAAAAGACAATTAAGAAAGATAAAGCTTCTCGTCTTCATGCTAGAAAACAGATGATGAAGTACCTTTATCCGATTACCGAAGTTCCTACAGAAAACGCAGGTAAGAAGAGAAACACTAAGGAAATCAATCTATCTGAGAAATTATTCGATGAAATTGCTCCAAAGTATGCAAATCGTAACGGTGGTTACACTAGAATTGTTAAGATTGGTCCTCGTAAGGGCGATGCAGCCATGGAAGTATTAATTGAATTAGTTTAATAACTACTACAATACAGGAACGCATACTTTTCAGTAGCGTTCCTTTTTAGTTGTTATTTTTTGTGGAAGTATAGGCTTCTGTTTCGCATGAGATATTGATAAAGATACTACTAATAAACAGAGTTTATTATCAGACATTTGATACATTATTTTTATTGGTTAGTCAAAGTATAGGCGGCATTTGAAGTGGTTTTTCATAAATATTAAAAAGAATCTAAAATTTATATTTTTTTTTATAAATATATGCGGTATAATCTTGTGTAACCATTATCTTGTAAACTAAGTAATTGTTGATTTGATTGTATTTTAATTATATATTCCATATAATACAAAATTCAAAAAGGAAGTGGTTATATGGTTAAAGAGATTAGGCTGGGAAATGACTTCAGTATTATAGAGGAAGTAGATACGAAAGGTTTAGTACGATTATCATTTTACCATCCAGAAGGTACATTCTCCTTAACACCGGGATTCAAATAATTACTGTGAGTAAAATGATGAAGTTATTGATAGAAATGAGGATACAAAATGGAAATGATTAAGGTTAAGGATCTTTCATTTGAATATATCAGACGGGATGAAGACGGTAATGTCGAGTCCATTAATAAAGCAATTGATAATGTGAATCTTGCTGTTAAAAAGGGTGATTTTATTGCTATTCTAGGTGCAAATGGCTCCGGTAAATCAACATTGGCTAAGCACATTAACGCCATCCTGTATCCTTCCGAGGGAAGTGTTTGGGTGAATGGTCTGAATACTGCCGAAGAGAGTAATTTATGGGATATCAGGCAGACAGCGGGTATGGTTTTCCAAAATCCTGATAATCAGATCATTGCGACTGTGGTAGAGGAGGACGTAGGTTTCGGACCAGAGAATTTAGGAGTGCCGACAGACGAGATATGGGATAGAGTAGAGAAAAGTCTTAAAGCAGTCGGTATGCTGGAATTCAGACATATGTCACCGAATAAATTATCCGGTGGTCAAAAGCAAAGAGTTGCCATCGCTGGAATAATGGCAATGAAACCGGAATGCATCGTTTTAGATGAACCGACAGCGATGCTTGACCCTAACGGGCGCAAAGAAGTTATTGCAACAATAAGGGAATTAAATAAAAAGGAGAATGTTACAGTAATCCTAATCACACATCATATGGATGAAGTTATCTATGCTGATCAGGTATTTGTTATGGAGCGTGGCCATGTTGTAATGGAGGGTACTCCAAGAGAAATATTCTCCAGAGTGGATGAAATTAAGAAGTTTCGTCTGGATGTGCCTCAGGTGACCGAATTAGCCCATGAATTAAAGCAGGCAGGTTTATCTGTACCAGAGGGGATTCTGACCGTAGAAGAGCTTATACAAGCGCTAGAGGCGTTAAACAGAAGGGTATAGCAGATGTTAAGGCTTATAGGTGCTAGATAGAAAGATAAAGTAGCTTTCTGTAAGCTGAAATAAACTAGTAACAGGTAATAACAATAAGTGGTATGACTATAAAGTTGGGGTATGTATTTGAAACATTTTATTCCCGGTAAGCAGGTGAGATAATTGCAGATAATTTTTGATAAAGTGAATTATATATATAGTAGCGGTACAGCCTTTGCCAGGCATGCAATCAAGGATATCAACTTTTCGATTCAGAAGGGTGAGTTCATTGGTTTGATCGGACACACCGGTTCCGGAAAATCAACCTTGATTCAGCATATGAACGGGCTTATTAAGGCAACCAGCGGGAAAATATATTTTAATGGCGAAGATATTTATGAGCCGAATTATAAACTAAAACAGTTAAGAAGTAAGGTGGGTCTGGTGTTTCAATATCCGGAGCATCAATTGTTTGAAACGACGGTATTTAAGGATGTTATTTTTGGCCCGACGAATCTGGGCTTAGATAAGCTGGAGTGCGAACTTCGGTCTTATGAAGCCTTAAAAATGGTTGGCATAGGTGAAGACCTTCTGGATGCCTCACCCTTTGAGCTATCCGGAGGGCAAAAGCGTAGGGTAGCTATTGCGGGAGTGCTTGCAATGAGACCGGAAGTGCTGATTTTGGATGAACCTACAGCTGGCTTAGATCCTAGAGGCAGGGATGATATTTTAGAGCAAATTGAAAAGCTCCATAGGGAAAGTGGCATGACTATTATATTAGTTACCCATAGCATGGAGGATGTAGCAAATTATGCTGACCGCCTATTTGTTATGAATTGCGGCGAATTGGTATTGCAGCATTCTACTAAGGAAGTTTTTTCACATTATAAGGAACTTGAAGAGATGCATCTTGCGGCTCCACAGGTTACGTATGTCATGAATGCATTAAAAAATAAAGGTTATTCGGTGAAAACCGATGCAACAACGGTGACAGAAGCTAAGGAAGAGATATTAAAATTGTTTCAACCGTTTTAACCAGGGAAAGAGAGTACATTATGATCAGAGATATTACGATTGGACAATATTATCCTACAAATTCCATAATACACCGTCTAGACCCAAGAGTTAAACTAAACGGGACCTTTTTATACATTATATCACTGTTTCTATTTAACTCATTATATGGTTATATAGCGGTGGCGTTGTTTTTACTTACTGTTATCAAGCTATCTAAAGTACCGCTTCTTTATATTCTCAAGGGCTTGAAGGCAGTGGTGGTACTGCTTTTATTTACAACGTTCTTTAACCTGTTCTTTACACCTGGAGACCCTATATTCAGATGGGGGATTATTAAAATATCGGAAAAAGGACTACATGATGCGATCTTCTTTGGAATCCGGCTTACTCTATTAATTATTGGTTCCTCTCTTATGACCTTTACGACAACACCAAATCAATTGACAGATGGTCTTGAAAAGGTGCTGAATCCGTTAAAACGTATCAAAGTACCTGTTCATGAGATTGCGATGATGATGTCGATAGCTCTGCGTTTTATCCCAATCTTATTAGAGGAAACGGATAAGATCATGAAGGCACAGATGGCAAGAGGAGCGGATTTTGAGTCAGGCGGTATCTTAAAAAAAGCAAAAAGTTTAATTCCTTTGTTAGTACCTCTATTTGTATCAGCATTTCGAAGAGCAAATGATCTGGCAATGGCTATGGAAGCCAGATGCTACCGTGGCGGTGATGGAAGGACAAAGATGAAACCCCTTCATTATAAAGGAAAGGATTTCTTAGCATATATAATTCTACTGCTGTATCTTTCATCGACAATCGCTATTGGAGTGCTGGTTAATAAGGGCATTATATAAGCTTCAAGATAATGATGGATTATATAGTGTTGCGATTATCAAAAGAATAAGGATAGGGCAAATAAAAGCTTTAGATGTTACACATACCGGGAGTAAGTATATGAAGCGTATTAAACTGGAAATTGCATATGACGGTACAGCATATTGCGGATGGCAGCTACAACCCGGGCAACCTACGGTCGAAGCTATGGTAAATAAGGCATTAACAGAGCTTATGGGAGAAGAGATCACAGTGATCGGCGCAAGCCGTACTGATTCAGGTGTTCATGCACTCGGAAATGTTGCTGTTTTTGATACGAACAGCAGAATACCGGCTGATAAAATATGTATGGCATTAAATCAGAGACTACCCGAGGATATCCGTGTGCAAAGCTCCACGGAGGTAGATTTGGACTTTCATCCTAGAAAGGTAGCGAGCCGTAAGACTTATGAGTATAGTATCCTAAATAGGCGAATTCCCCTTCCTACAGAGAGGCTGTATGCAACGCATGTATATTATGAATTAGATGTAGCCTTAATGCAGGCAGCGGCTAATTTTCTCATAGGTGAACATGATTTTAAAAGCTTTTGTTCTGTGAAAACACAGGTTACAGATACAGTTAGAACAATTTATCGTTTACAGGTATTAAAACAGGGAGATTTGATCAGGATATCAATTACCGGAAACGGTTTTTTATATAATATGGTTAGAATTATCGCAGGAACGTTAATTGAAATTGGTCGTGGAGCATACCCACCGGAAAGAGTTAAAAAGATACTTAACGGCTGCGACCGCAGCTTAGCAGGACCGACTGCTCTGGCACAGGGATTGACCTTAATAGGAATTGAATATCAAGGAATGTAAAGAACAGCATTTTGCTAAATAAGAATTGAGTTATTGTAAAAAATAATATATACATGGAGGATGGTATATTGTTTGATTTTTCATCTGATCTAAATTCAATTAATGATACTACAATAATACTTCGTTTATTCTTAGCAATCTTTCTCGGAGGAATGATCGGCTATGAAAGGGGAAGGGCAGGACGTCCGGCAGGACTTCGTACTCATATCCTGGTATGTCTGGGATCTGCTTTAGCCATGATGACCAACCAATATATATATCAAACATACGGTATCAGTGATCCGACCAGAATGGCAGCTCAGGTTATCTCAGGAATCGGTTTTCTGGGTGCGGGCACCATCATTGTAACAGGCAGGCACCAGGTAAAGGGACTTACAACAGCAGCAGGTCTGTGGGCAACCGCTTGTATGGGTCTTGCAATCGGTATCGGTTTTTATAAAGCTGCTATCATAGGATGTATCCTGATTACTTTTTCTACGGTAGTATTACATCGGCTGGATAATATCATGATGTCAAAATCGAAGGTTTTCGATTTGTATATTGAATTTAATAAATCGGTATCGATTACTACTGTACTCGATGCTATGAAATCCAATCATATAGCAATTGATACAATTGAAATAGTAAAGCCCTCTTACAATGTAAATGCAGTAGCGGCAATCATGACAATACGTCTGAAGCAAAAACGTATCAGAGTGGATGTGATATCTAATATATGTGCTATTGAGGGTGTTGAATTTGCAGAAGAGATCTGACAAGTATTTAGACGTGATATTTCTCAGAATTATATCATACTGAAATGGAAAAGATATTCATACCATTTCGTGTCGTTTTCTTGCCTGAATATTATGGAAAATGCTTGACACACCCGGCAACATGTAATATAATTATGAATCGTGACGTGAGAATACTTGAACCAAAGCCCCGGTAATAGTATTTGAGAGCGTGATTTAGATATTATGACGTAGAATATTGAATGAAAATTTGGAAAATACATTTTCATAAGGAGGTAAACCGATGAAAAGTTTTATGGCTAGTCCGGCAACAATTGAAAGAAAATGGTACGTAGTTGATGCTACAGGACATACATTAGGTCGTCTCACTTCTGAGATCGCCGCAATTTTAAGAGGTAAGAACAAACCTACTTTTACACCCCACATTGATACAGGTGATTATGTAATTGTAGTGAATGCAGATAAGATCAAAGTAACCGGTAAGAAGCTGAGTCAAAAGATTTACTACAATCACTCCGATTATCCGGGCGGTATGAGAGAGACTACATTAGCTGAAATGATGGCTAAGGACTCTACCGAAGTAATCAGACTTGCTGTTAAAGGCATGCTTCCTAAAGGACCTTTAGGAAGATCCATGATCACTAAATTACACGTATTTTCTGGTGCAGAGCATACACATGCAGCTCAGAAGCCAGAAGTATTAGAGATTAAATATTAATCAGAGAGGTTGAAAGGAGGAAATAACATTGGCTAAGGCAAAATACTACGGAACTGGAAGAAGAAAGAGCAGTATCGCAAGAGTTTACCTTGTACCTGGTACAGGTAAAATTACTATAAATAAAAGAGATATGGATAACTTTTTTGGTTTAGAGACTTTAAAGTTGATCGTTCGTCAACCACTTGCTGTTACTGATACTCAGGATAAATTTGACGTATTAGTAAACGTTAAGGGAGGCGGCTTTACAGGTCAGGCAGGTGCTATCAGACACGGAATTTCCAGAGCATTATTACATGCTGATGCAGATTACCGTCCGGTACTCAAGAAAGCAGGATTCTTAACAAGAGATCCTAGAATGAAAGAAAGAAAGAAGTACGGCTTAAAAGCAGCGAGAAGAGCACCGCAGTTCTCAAAGAGATAATCTGTGCTGTCTATGGAAACGTGCAAAACCGCATATTTACTGGCTTCTTGAAGTTGTGGGATGTCGTGAAATGGTGTGGATTTGATACGGTAACTAACACACAACTAACAAGTAACTAACAAATATTTAGGATGTTTTAAGTGCCTTCGGGTGCTTGGAACATCCTTTTATATTTGATTAATTGCTTTAACTAGTTCCTGAACATCAAAGTGGGTATATACCTTTTCTGTTAAAGTCATGGCACCTGAGTGTCCTGCAATCTTTTTGATAATCGTTTGGTCAACTCCGAGTAATAGATGAATCGGAAAAAGAACTGACCATGAGTGATGAACGATTGGAGCAGGCAATCATTGAGACGAAGGCAAAGCTAATCATCCTAGACCCAATTCAAGCTTATATTGGAGCAACGGTAGATATGCATAGGGCAAACGAAATCCGACCGATATTAAAGCGGTTGGGAGTGATTGCAGACAAGTATCAATGTGCCATTATCCTTAAATTCTTGAAAAGAATTTAGAATTTGCAATTCTAAAGAAACAGACCGTTAAACTCTTGCGGGTAGCAATATAACCCTCAGAGAGCACCCGCAGCTTTGGCTTGCCAAAACTGCTAGGGGGTTATCATCTTCGGCAGAACGAAGATGATAAGAGCACTTCTCCGAAGGAAAAAAACAAAGGAGAAAAATCCTCTGCTCATGCAAGGGCAGTTGCATTTAGCTTCGCAAAACAAGGGAGGATACAATCTATGGGAAGTGTTTCGTATTCAGCACATATCAGTAATGGCAAAAGTGCAATAACAGGTAAGAGCAAATTGCAGGGGGTAGCAAAGCATAATCTTCGGAAATATAAATCCGATGAGTATAGTTCACAGAATATCATCTTAGTAGTTGGAACTGATAATCTGTATCAGGATGTTAGAAATGTTTATCACAAAGAGTTTGATGATGTGGTCAAAGAATACAATGAGAATCAGAAACGAGAGGACAGAAAAATTGATGATTACTTTGACCATGTAGCAGAGCTCGATCAGGATATGGCAGTTGAAATAATATTTCAATGTGGAGATAAGGAATTCTGGGAGGGACACGAAGAGTGCAAAGGGAAAATGTATAATGTTTATAGCTATACACTTTCCCAGTTGAAAGAGAATCTACCAGATTTCAAAGTTGCCAATGCAGTAATTCACTTTGATGAAGTTAGTCCACATATGCATGTAGTAGGAGTTCCGGTGTGGAGTGGCACTAAGAAGGGATTATCAAAGAAAGTATCAAAACGAAACGTCTTCACACCAGAAACATTGTCAGTCGTACTACAAGATAAGCTTCGAGAGGAAGCAGGGTCGTGCTTTAAGTTTAACATCAAAGAGACAATCGGTGAAAAAAAGAAAGGAAGAAATCACGACCTATCAGTAGCAGAATACAAGGTAAAGCAGGAACTTGAGTATCTTGAAGAAGTTAAATACGAACTGACGGATAAAAAAGGAATGGTAAAACAGCTAGATGACAATTTGTTAATAAAAAAGGTTTATATTGATGTTTACGATAAAGAGATAAAGGAAAAGAAAGCATTTCTAGAATTAGTTGATGTAGTAAAGAGAATGATACAAACTTATCTACCACTTCAACCAGCCATAGAAGAATTTGCAAACACAGTGGAAAGAGGAGTAAGCATCGAAGGAGGAAACTCATATCGAGGCTTCTTATCAGAACTGGGGCGATTGCTCTTATCTTTTAAAGAACTTGTACAATCAGGGTTCTGTTGGTTCCCAAGGTTAATGAAATGGAACACAAGTAAAGGCGAGGTGTCTCCGGTATTTCGGGATGACCCGGGTGGATATTCGTACAAGTTAGAAGGATTCAGAAATATAGAGACAAAAGAAATGTACAAGGTTGAAATTCTGAAGGATGAAATTAGTTCAGATAATCGAATTGGGACACTAGAGCAGATTCGGGGAAATGTGGAGGTGTTAGAAAAGCAAGTTGATAAGCGGGAGTATAAACTAGATAGAGACTTTCGAAGATAGAGAAAGGTAGCCTTGAAACAGAAATCCAGGGCTATTTTTAGGAGTCTGCTTTTATGATAAACAGGATAAACTGCTTTGGTAATTAACACTATGAACTCGTGGATATATATGGTACAATACTCTACAGAGCATTTACCCTGATATTTTAATGAATAAGGTATTAAGGAAGATACTGAATTACCAGTTGTTCAAATATTGTTATAGGAGGATTCTTTTTTATGAGAAAATTAGTTATTTTTGCATAGCATTAGCTATTGCAATTTTAAATATTAAATTTGTTATAGCTATTGCTAACCTAAAGGATTAATAATTGAATTTAGGGGGCAAATATGGGCTATGTAAAAGCAGAAGAGATTCTGCCAATGGAAATGATAGAATTAATACAAAGATACGTGGATGGGGAAAATATTTATATCCCTAGGATAGAAAATCAAAGAAAAGAATGGGGCAATAAAACTTTGATACGTCAAGAGTTGGAAAAAAGAAATATTCAGATATTTACTGACTTTCAAAATGGCTATAAAGTTCAACATTTATCAATCAAGTATTTTTTATCAGAGAAAAGCATTCAGCGTATTTTGCGAAAAATGAAATGAATACTGTTAATTTGAGCTGATTCCAAATGAAATTGTAATTAGCTCAATTTTTTTTAGAAAAATGTTTAAGGTAGGAATTATGTGAAATATCTTCTAAAATAAAATAAGCCTAATAACTTCTCGGAATTAGCCAGGAAGGCTGGCGAGGAGATGGACCGAACTTGGAATAAGTGTCAATTAGTAAAGAGTCAGTTAAGGATAAATCCAGATACCAGAACTTGGTAATAATTTTCCAAGTACTTTTAGACAAAGCAAATGGGTCAGGATAAGAAGCAAGAAAATCGGATACGAAAGTATCTTGATAGGCGAAATGACCGCCAGAGATAACAGGTAACATTAAAATCGCCTCCAGTCGAAAAAATAAATTACATTTAATCGGCTTCGCCGCAAATTTTTGGAGACTTGTCAAGCTTTTTCGGCAAAAAAATGGGTGATTTTATAAAAATAGAATCTCAAAGTCTTATAAAACAAGGACTTGAGATTCCGAGAATGTATTAAAATAATTGGAGGGTAAATCAATGGCATCAAAAGACATCAAGCTATGGGAAAATAATATTCCTGATTCTGATTTGTTTTCGACTGAAGGAGACATTAATAACGAAGGGTTACCAAGCATAACCCCATATATATTAGAAGGAGAAAAGCTTCGGCCAACAATTATAGTATGTCCAGGTGGAGCATTTCAGCTTAGAGCCGGGAATGAGGGAGTACCAATTGCGCTATGGCTAAATCAAATTGGAATAAATGCAATTATTGTTAATTATAGAGTGGCTCCTTTTTCCCCTGTTACCTCAATTAAGGATGCGGTTCGTGCTGTAAAATATATACGGTATCATGCTCGTGAATTAAATATAGATCCAGAGCGAATCGGAATGATAGGGTTTTCTGCCGGTGGCTATATAACCTCTTTTTTAGGAACACATTTGGATAATGAAATGATAAAACCGGAAGGTCGTTATACACAAATCATGTCCGCATTGCTTGGAGAGCCAGATTTAAACGATCCGATTGATCAAACAAGTGCTAAGTTAAATGCAATCATATTGTGTTATGCTGAAACAGCCCCTTTTTCCAGCGAGAAATTGCCACCCACTTCTTGGATACCTGAAGATATTACTATAGACGAATTTATTGATTTTTATACAAATCATAAACATGTTTCTGTAGTTACCCCGCCGACATTTCTATGGATTACATCGAAAGACGATTGGAATTTTCAACCTCAGAACCTGCTTTTTGCCCAAGCACTATATGAACACGATTTATCCTTTGATATGCATGTATTCACAAAAGGTAATCATGGCATGGGATTGGCTAATGATGAGCCTACGGTGGCAGCTTGGACAAAATTATGTGAAAATTGGCTTCAGACATTCTTCGTATAATTTATGATAATTAAATGTTAACGAGCACAAAAACAAGAATAGTATAAAGATGCTTTGGAGTATAACCAAATGTTATATGAAGCAGTAGACATTACAGAGCAAACATATAGAATGCTTAAGAAAAAGCGTGAATCGGCTAAGGCACATCGTGGGGAGTTTTTTGCAGAAGGTAATGAAAAGTGGTTTGATATGTTAATGATTCAAACAGAGTGTAGTAAGAGTCTTTGGAAGAATTTTCGAATAAAATGTCACGATATTGTGGTAAGGAAATAGAAAACGACTAAACTGAAAAAATGTTTGTTTTACCATTGCAATGGCTAAAATAGAAATAATGTATAGTAAACATAATACAATTGAAAGATTTGATTGAATATAAAGAATTGTAATTTGAGTCAGATTAGAAATGTCATGAGACGCCGTGAGACGTCGTGGGTAAAACCCACGTAACTAACATTGCTACCAAAGAATCCAGCAATTATGCGGTTCTACAGTTCGCAAACATCTATCAAAGAGATAGTTCAAGGCAAAATCAAAACCCCTACAAATGCAGTATTTGTGGGGGTTTCTTTTATTTTCGGTTTCTATGAAAACCTATGAAATTTACCGGTTAGTAACAAGTTAGTAACACTAAATCTTATAGCATCAGAATGATCAGAATGTATTCTGATGAATCCTTCCACTTCCATTCAGTTATTAATCGGATGGGAGCCATTTGATGCAACTTATGACAGACCAGTAAGAGCTACAAGAAAAGATGGTTTTATTTATTTATCTGGAATAATAAAAAATAGCAGTACAACAGTATATGATAACGCTACACCTATTTTTCAACTGCCAAAACATTAAGCTCCAAAGTATAGTAGTAATTTTGTTGTTTTATGTAGCGTGGGCATATTAAGAATAGCTATAATTGGAAAAAACTCTGCAAGCGTAACTGATAACATCGGAAAGGTAATGGTAACTAATATAATGTCATATCCAAGTATTGATTGGATTTCTTTTGATGGTATTAACTATGTTTTGATGGAATAAATGAGTTGTTTAAAATAGTATTTTTCAATCATATATGTTATCATAAGAAAAAATCATAGGTGGTATAATATGCAAAAGAAAAGAAATTTAGGATTAGATATGGCAAGAAGTATAGCGATTATTTTAGTCCTAATAAGCCATTCACGAATGTTTTTTCAAAATTATAATTTACAATTTTTAAGCATTTGTGGATTGTTAGGTGTCGAAATATTTTTTGTTTTAAGCGGATTTTTAGTTGGTAAAATTCTCATTAGAGATTTTGTAGAAATTAGTTCTAAGCCATCATTGATGCAATTTTATTTGAGACGTTGGCTAAGAACATTACCATTGTATTACTTAGTGATGATCCTCATAGCTTTATTCCTCAAATTACAGATACCAAAGAGCAACTTGATCTTTCTGCAAAATTTTAATGAAACAAAGTTGGGATTTATGCCTGTGTCTTGGAGTTTATCTATTGAGGAATGGTTTTACTTACTTATACCATTCGTATTATTTATTAGCATTAAATTGCTTGGCAATATAATTAATAAAAAGACTATCTTTTTTGCAATTGCATTCTTGATAGGAATTATGTCATTCATTTTGAGAATATATAATGTTATAGAATATATTCCTTCCTGGGATTTTGGTGTTAGAAAACAAGTATTTTTAAGAATGGATTCAATGATGGTCGGTGTTTTATTATCTGGAATAAAATATTACTATAAATCTTTTTACAATAAAATTGTTGAATCTAAAATTCCAATGGTTAGTTCAATTACTGGTTTTATACTAATAGGAATTTGGTATATTGGATTTTTAGGTGCAGGTGTGAAGTTCGATTCTCAAATATCAAAAGTATTAATTTTTAGCCTAATTTCAATAATTTGCATGTTTTTTATTTTGTGGTTAGAAAACAATAAGGCAGTAAATTATTCGCTAGGTAAAACAATATCATCATTAATAACAGAGATTAGTATATTAAGTTATTCATTATATTTAGTTCATTTTACTATATATGGTCAATTAGCAAAATATCAAGGTTTTATTGGATGGTTTGTTGCAATCATTATTTCCGTTGTTTTATCAATAATACTAAATAGATATTTTGAAGCACCAATTATGAGATGGAGAGATAAAATTACATAAAAAATACAAATAATAATTAGCAATTGAATATAATTAAGCACTAAATGATAATTTATACTAATACATAATTAAACCCCTTATATGACGTTTATATGAAGTCACATGAGGGGTTTTGTTATTTCTTCGATTTCGATGTGTGTATAAACCACTTGTGTTTGTGTCCAACTATCTTTTGATAAGTCATGTTATCTGGTTTGAAAAGCCTTTATGAACTTAATTTATATGTATATTTTTACTAAATAAAATTATTCTGATTTATATAAAACTGTAATTATTACCAAGGTCAAGCAATATACTTATTCTGTGGTAAAATTTAATTTTTAAAAGGAGGATAGGCTATGAAAGGGAAAAAAATTATTGCAATTATGCTAGTAGTTGCACTAACACTATCGATAAGCCCGTTTACAACAGTGAGCGCAGCAAAAAAACCTAAATACCTAACAATCATGTCACAGGAGAGTAATGGCTGGGTGAGAAACTTTAACCCGCTTATTAACAATGCTTTACACGCTTCTTTGGGATTTATGTTTGAACCATTAGTTATTTTTGACAGTTTTAACAATAATAAGGAAACACCATGGCTGGCCGAAAAGATTGTTACAGAATCTGATTATAAAACTCTAACTATATATGTACGAAAAGGCGTTAAATGGAGCGATGGTAAAGATTTTACAGCAAGGGACGTTGCTTTTACCTTCACCTATTCGAAAACACATCCGGAAATAGACAGAAATGGTGACTGGGATCACGATGGTGTGAAGGGAAGAATTGCTTCTGTAAAAGTTATTAACGATTATACAGTTAGAATTATCATGAAAGAAAAGAATCGTTTTGTTCGTAATAGTTTATTCTACCAACGCTGGATATTACCGGAACACATTTATTCAAAGGTTAAAGACCCTGCAACTTATGTAGACAAAAAACCTGTGGTTACAGGCGCATTCTCGGTAGTCAAGTCCTTTAAACCTGAAATGATTGTACTTGACAAAAATCCAAAATATTGGAATGCAAAAAATATAAGTGTAGATCAACTTCGTTTCCCGCAATATAATGGCAACCAAGCAGCACTTTCATTGCTTCAGACAGGAAAAGTTGACTGGGCACATATCTTCATACCGGATGCAGAAAAGAACTATGTACAGGGCGACTCAAACAGAAAATTCTGGTACGGCAAGAATGATGGTGTACGACTTGCATTCAACTTTATGGATGATAATAAGGATACCTTAAAGGCATTTAGTGATGTTAATTTCAGAAGAGCAGTATCATTATGTGTTGATAGAAAAGGTATCATTGATTCAGCAGTATATGGATATCTTTCTAAGGATGTTCCTCCGGTAACAGGCTTACCTCCGGCATTACTTGGGTATGCTGATGAAACTGCACAGGCTGAGTTGGCTAAGTATACTAAATTCGACATTACTGCAGCGAAAAAGTTATTGGCAGATTCCGGGTACAAGGATGTTGACAAAGATGGATTCGTAGAAAATCCGGATGGTTCCAAGCTTGCATTCGAGATTACATCACCTGCAGGTTGGACTGATTGGAATGATGGTGCAGCAATTGTTGCAGACGGACTGAAAAAAGCAGGCGTCAATGCAACAGCAAAAGCGATAGATCTTGCAATGTATATCGAGAGCTGGAAATCCGGTAAGCATGATATTCTGTACGGTGGTTATGGTATTTCAGGAGATCCGTATAGATTCTACTTTGACACAATTGGCGATCAATCAAGAATCAAAACAGATACCTGGTGGACAATTACCATGAATAACTATGCGAATGATGAGATGACAAAATTAGTCGCTAGCATGCCAACTGCAAGAGATGGATCTTTAAAATTGATAACATCTAAGATAGAGCAATATTTTGCAAAAAATATGATCAATGTTCCGTTATTCTATAATGGAAACTGGTTTGTATACAACACTAGCAGATTTACCGGCTGGGCTACGGAAGACAATGTAGTATGTAATCCTGCAAATGTTCAACATGACACAAAGCTTTTACAGCTTATGCTATTAAAGCCTGTAAAATAATAATAATCAGTCAATCAAGTATGGCATAAGTTTTACTTATGCCATACTTGATAAATGAATATATGATAAAAAAGTATGCAAAAGCTGACGGTTTTTAATACATGAAAGCCTGCTAGGCTGGCTTTCATTATTAGTTCAACGATTCATAAATTGTAACGTATAATTCCGGTGTGCTCACCGGAATTATAAAGATCCGTAAATTTAAATAATATACAAATTTTCGGATCTTTATAAGAAACATATACTTGGAGGTGAGGATAGCTGTGAAATACATTTTAAAAAGGCTATTGTTTTATATCATAGCATTCTTTGGTGCTTTGGCTTTAAACTTTTTTCTTCCACGTATGATGCCGGGAAATCCTGTTCAGATGTTCTTGTCTGACCTTTATAAATCAGGTGGAGTTGTTGATAATAACACAATAGCTTCGGTAGAGAAATTATTTGGTTACGATAGCCAAACACCTATTATCATAAGTTTCTTTAATTATATTGGAAATATTTTTAAAGGTAATTGGGGAGTTTCATTTACCTTTTTTCCGCAGACGGTATTGGAAGCTACAGGTCGTGGAGTGAGATGGACGGTATTCCTTTTGGGAACAGCATTGATTCTCGGATTTATTATAAATACACTGCTTGGCATTCTTGTTGCATGGAGACGCGGAAGCAGGTTAGATACAACCTTAACTGTTGGCGGACAAATTGTGGCTAATATTCCATCCGTTGTAACTGCAATTATTTTAAGCATTGCACTTGCCTTTACAGATATATTTCCAAGAGGTTATGCGGTTACTCCGTTATTTGTTGCTGATAATGTATTTCAATATATAGGTGATGTTGCATATCATGCATTCTTGCCTGTTCTTGCGGTAGTTATTACAGGCCTTGGAGGAATTATGGGCATGAGAGCAAATATGATTAACCAACTGGGTGAAGATTATATCGTTATGGGAATTGCCAAAGGTGTACCTGATCGAAAAATCATGTTCGGATACGGTGCCAGAAATGCGCTTTTACCTGTTGTTACATCACTTGCAATGCAGATAGGTTATTTATTAGGTGGCTCGTTAATCATCGAACTGGTATTTAATTATCCTGGTTTAGGTCAAATTATGGTCATGGCTATTAGTAGACGAGATTATCCTTTAATGCAAGGGATACTACTCATGACAACAATAGTGATGCTTACAGCTAACTTTATTGCAGATATTAGCATAATGATCCTGGATCCAAGAACTCGAAGACAAGGTGTGAATGGAAACTGATTGAAAAAGGAGATAGAGAGTATATGAAAAAAATATGGAATAGTAATATAATGCGTTTTTTCAGAAATAGTCCCAAAACAAGTATTGGAGCTATTCTGGTACTTATAATTCTTCTCCTTACCATAGGGGCACACCTGTTTACGAGTATTGATCCAACCAATAGATTTGTTGACGAATATCACAGCGAACCTTCAGATACGCATATCTTAGGCACAACTCAATTAGGTAATGATGTATTCGCTCAAACCTTGTATGGAGGCCGCATATCGATCCTGGTAGGTATATTTGCAGGTGTTCTTACAGTGCTTTTGGGAATCGTTTTCGGAATCACATCAGGCTATTTTGGAGGATGGTACGATAACTTAATCACAACGTTGATAAATATTCTTATGGTTATACCAAATATAGTCTTGTTACTTATAGTTGCGGCACTTTTAAATGGGGTATCGCCGTTATTGATAAGTATTATTATCGGGCTGACTTCCTGGCCATGGAATGCTCGTGTACTTCGTGCCCAGACAATGAGTTTGAGAAACAGAGAATTCGTTTATTCTGCTGAAACATTAGGAGAATCAAAGCTTAGAATCCTGTTTATAGAGATTATGCCCAACATGCTTTCTATCATAAGCTCTTCCTTTGTCAGTACACTCATCTATGCTATTATGGCTAGTGCTACTCTTGAGTTCATTGGTTTCGGTGACCCACTTTCATGCACGTGGGGAATTATGCTTTATAATGCAAATAAATCCGGAGCATTGACCAGCGGTGCATGGTGGGAACTTTTGGGTCCTATTTCCGGAATTGTTTTGTTTGGTGTAGGACTTACCTTAATTAACTTCTCCATCGATGAAGTATCAAACCCTAAATTGAAAGCACAAAGAATCATGAGAGCTTATAATAAAGTGAAAAAAATACAGGCACGAAATATGAAAAAATCAAGTCTGGATAACACTAAATAGGAAGGAGGTACGCTTGAAGATGGGTGACTTATTAACGGTAAAAGGACTTAGTGTTGATTATGTTACTGCAAAAGGGGGACATGTCAGAGCTGTAGATAATGTCAGTTTTTCAATAAAAGAGGGTCAAAGCTTTGGCTTAGCGGGAGAATCCGGCTGTGGTAAGAGTACAATTGCATTCTCTCTTATGAGATTACACAGGCCTCCGGCGTTAATATCAGATGGACAAATTATTGTTGGAGGTAAGGATATCGTACATATGACAGAAGATAAGGTTCAGCAATTACGCTGGAGCGAGATATCCATGGTATTTCAATCGGCCATGAACTGTCTGAATCCCGTAGTAACAATGGAAAAACAGTTTTTTGAAATATTCAAGTATCATGGGATCACCAAGGATAAAAATGTTTCCAGAAAGAAGGCAGAAGAACTGTTATCCTTTGTAGGCATCCCGGCAGAAAGATTAAAAGATTATCCACATCAATATTCGGGTGGTATGCGTCAAAGAGCAGTAATTGCAATGGCTTTAGCGCTTCGACCAAAGCTTCTTATATTAGACGAACCTACTACTGCACTTGATACTGTAGTACAAAGGGATATTTTGCAGTGTATTTACGACCTAAAAAAGGAATTAAATTTCTCTATTCTTTTTATAACACATGATATTAGTTTGATGATGGAGTTCTGTGACACAATAGCTATTATGTATGCTGGGAAGATTGTAGAAAAGGCTTCTTCAGAGAAGATTTTGCATAATCCAAGTCATCCATATACCTACGGCTTAAAAAATTCATTTCCCTCTTTAAAAGGAGAAGTTAAGTATATGGAAGGAATACCCGGAACCCCACTTGATTTAAATACAATTCCGGTAGGTTGCAGATTTCAAGATCGTTGTTTTAGATCATGTAAGGACTGTTTTACAAAAGAACCAGAGATTAACACAACGAATGATGGGTTCTTTTATTGCCATAATCCATTAGAGGTCACCTAGCTAACCAACGCAATGTATCAATTATACGAGGTGTGATATGAAAGAAGAAAAGCAAATAATATTAAGTGTAAATAACGTTGTGATGGATTTTAAAATCGGTGGAAAATCAATTCTGTCCAGGAAGAAAACGTTACGTGCTTTAAATGATATCACTTTTGATTTATATAAAGGTGAAGCATTAGCAATTGTTGGCGAATCAGGTTGTGGTAAATCTACTATATGCAGAGTTGCTATGAAATTTTACAATCCAACATCTGGAACTATGACTTTTGAAAATAATGATATCCGTAAACTGAAGGCTCAGAAATTAAAAAATTATCGTCAAAAAGTACAGATGATTTTCCAAGACCCTTTTTCCTCACTAAATCCATTACATAATATATATTATCATTTGGAAAGGCCACTTAAGTTATATCATCCTTCAGGCAAAGTAACCATGAAGAAGAAGATGGATGAGTATTTGACTTTGGTAGGGCTAGTGCCACCGGAAGAACAAGGATGCAAACATCCTCACCAGCTGTCCGGGGGTCAAAGACAAAGAGCATATTTAGCAAGAATATTGTCTGTAGGTGCAGAAGTTATATTTGCAGATGAGCCAACATCCATGCTAGACGTATCAATTCGGCTGGGAATTCTAAACCTTATGAACAAACTGAAAAAAGAGAATAATAAATCGTTTGTTTATATTACGCATGATATAGCCACTGCAAGGTATTTTGCTGATAGAATTATTGTTTTGTATGCTGGACATATGGTTGAATGGGGCGATGTTAATAAGGTCATTGTGGGTCCTGCGCATCCTTATACAAAACTTTTGGTTACAGCTGCTCCAGATCCAGAACGAGAAGGAGTTGTAGAATTGCCAGTAATAAGAGATAAAGAATCAGAAGTAACTTTTTGGACACCGGAAAGTAAAGGATGTCCATTTAAAAGCCGTTGCCCTGTGGCAGAAGAGAGATGTGGGGAGGAATTGCCAGAGGTAAGAGAAGTTAGCGACGGACAATTTGTTAGATGTTTTCATCAGGTAACATAAGGCACTTCAAAACCCTTGCAAGATACAGTATTTGCAAGGGTTTTTTAATAGCCTATATTCAATTGCTATTTATTTATATCTATAATTTTTCTATAACCTCCTCTGCAATTCGAATAAATTCTTTCAGAATAAAGGACAACCATTTATCGCGGTGCCAGATAATTTGAGATTTGATATCATAATCACATATATAATTAAGCGGGACCAATTTTCCGGTATTTATTTCTGCACCTGCCGCAGCTTTGGGAAGAATACATACCCCAAGACCGCTACAGGTAAGATTTTTTATAGCCTGTAAACTTTCAGTTTCGAGTATGATTTTTGGGTGGATACCGTTCCGCTCTAAATCATTTAAGAAATTTCTTCGGTAATAAGCAGCCGGTTCCGCCATAATTAAAGGGATACCGTCAAAATCGTTTGGGATAAGATTTTCCTTTGATACAAGCCGATGATTAGGAGAAGCAAGAACAAGGATCGGTTCTACTTTTTCTGCAGTGTATTGGATTTCCGGGATTTTATTCAAATATCCGATGGTATAAGCAAGGTCAATTTTATTGTCACGTAATTCATTTAAAAACTCAGAACATTTAAGTATCTTTAAATAAATATCTACATCTGGATAGATCAGACTAAACGATTTGATGATAGCAGGCATTTTTTCGATGCAAAGAGAATCGCATATACCGATTCGAATGGTTCCGGTTTTACTGGTAGTTTCATTTGAAAATTCCTGTAAATTCTGTGATATTTTTAAAAGTTGACAGACAGAGGGTAATAGCTTGCAGCCTGCTTCAGTCATAGTAACTTTCTTTCCGATTCTATCAAAAAGTGTTAAGCCTAATTCATCCTCTAATTTCTTGATATGCAGGGTGATACAGGACTGGGTATATCCCAGCTTATCTGCTGCCCTGGTGAAATTGAGCTCATTACTCAAGACATAGAATGTCTGTAATTGTTTAAAATCCATATTTAGACTCCTTACGATAATGAAATGTTATTATAATAATGATAATGATTAATTTTACTAATGATTAATTTGATGTTATCATATTATTACAAAACAAGCAAGAAAGAAAGGGAGCAGAGAAAATGAATGAATTTATGAAAGCATTGGTAAGTGAAAAAAGAAATCATTTAATTCCTGAGGAAAAGGATTATTTCGGTCGTTTGATTGGCGAATGGGATTTTAATTGGAGAGATGCACTTGGAACCGAGAATGAAAGATTAGTAAAGGGTGAATGGATTTTTTCTCGAATTATAGATGGTATGGGAATTCAGGATCTGTTTATCTGTCCATCAAGGGAAGAACGTAAGAGATTAAATTTACCAGATGCAGAATATGGTACGACAATCAGATCATATAATCCGGTAACTGGTAATTGGGAAATTTACTAT
Organism: Bacillota bacterium; assembly: GCA_023414875.1. Taxonomy (GTDB): domain Bacteria; phylum Bacillota; class Clostridia; order Lachnospirales; family Lachnospiraceae; genus Mobilitalea. Next base: position 23,482 of record JAEZMV010000028.1, read on the forward strand.
TGCTGCTATGGAGAAAATACAAGACTTGAAGCAGTAAAGGAAGAAGATAGAATTGTACTGACAGAAAAAATACAGGGTAACATGAAGTGGATTTTTTCTGAGATAGAAGAAAATAGTTTTCATTGGCAAAATGTTATGCTGATTGATGGAAAGTGGGTAGTGTGCGGCGACTGTCGTGCAGTTAGAAAGAAATGACGAGATATATAAGTCATGTTTCTTTCGTATAATATAGTATTGACATTTATACTGGAAGGTTGAGTTTTTGATGATATAAGTATTATGGTATATGAGGTGAGGATTTTAAATTAATAATTAATGCTCAAACTATCAAGAAACTTCTTTTGAATGACTGTGTCACAGCAGTAGCAGAGGAAGTTTTTTTCTGTGACGGAAGGATAAATGAACGTTTTGGGTTGACATATCTCCAAACTGCCCATACAATAGTGTTAACAACACGCTTAATAACAATGTTGTAAAGGAGTGCTCTTATGTATAATGTAAATGAATTATTAGAAGAAGCAGTGAAAGAAACTGAAAGTTTGGAAGAAGGAGAGATATTTCTGGTGAAAGATCTGTTTAAGGGGTATGTCTGGAACAGAATTGTGGTAAAAGACAGACTCTTATTAGGCACCTTGTTCTTAAATTATGTACACCAAGGAAAAAGTAATTTGTATGCAATTGAAAAAACTTCATCTCATCAACAACTTTATAAGAAAACAAGTTCTATTTAAGGAAATTCTCATCTTGATCTGTTGTTGATAGCGTACAAATTATAGGCATAAGTTGATAAGAAAGGATGATATCATTTGAATGTAGTAAAAGCTAAGTTTAAAGAGGTTATAACATCTGTCATTCCAATCACAATAATTGTATTAATACTGAATTTTACAATAACCCCTCTTGAAACACCTGTATTAATTAGGTTTTTGATAGGTGCAGTATTTCTGATCATTGGATTAACCATATTTCTAATTGGTGTAGATGTTGGGATTACTCCAATCGGTAATAATATGGGAGGAGCTCTTGCGAAGTCTAATAAATTATGGATGGTAGCAATTGCAGGTTTAATCCTTGGTTTTTTTATATCGGTTGCTGAGCCCGATTTACACATCTTAGCAGATCAGGTTGATTCGGTTTCGTCTGGTTTAATATCAAAAGGAAGTATTGTGCTGATAGTGTCTATAGGTATTGCAGCCATGCTTGCAATAGGTCTTGGAAGAATCGTATATAATTTCCCGTTATACAAGCTATTAACAATATTATATGGTATTATTTTTATATTAGCATTAATAACTTCGCCAGAATTTTTAGCAATATCATTTGATGCCTCAGGAGCAACAACCGGAGCTTTGACGGTACCTTTTATTCTTGCACTGGCAATTGGTGTATCAAAGTTGAAAAAAGATAGTAAAGCATCGGAAAAGGATAGCTTTGGACTAGTAGCCATAGCATCAACAGGTGCAATCATATCAGTAATGATTATGAGCATTGTAACAAAATCGGATGAAATTACGGGAAGTCTTGACACGGAAGGGATATCCGATTCTGTTCTTAAACCATTTATACATGAAATTATTAAAGTAGGACCTGAAATATTTATAGCATTAGTCCCTATCTTGATACTATTTCTCATTTTCCAAAAAAAATACTTTAGATTGACAAAGAGAGAGGTACGAAGGATCTTATTTGGAATGCTGTTTACATTTATAGGATTAGTTATATTCTTGGTAGGTGTAAATGCCGGATTTATGAATGTCGGAAGCGTCATTGGATATAGCATTGCTATGTTGGACAGTAAAGTGTATGTTATACTTGTTGGTTTCTTATTAGGTGTAGTAACAATACTTGCAGAACCAGCAGTTTATGTATTGACACATCAGATAGAGGGTGTTACTAGTGGATATGTAAAGAGAAGTGTTGTTATGTTTGCATTAGCAATCGGTGTCGGTATGGCAGTCGCGTTATCTGTGATACGTATACTAATTCCAGAATTGCAGCTATGGCAATATCTTCTCCCGGGATATATAATATCAATAGCATTGAGTTACTTTGCACCAAAACTATTCGTAGGTATTGCATTTGACTCTGGAGGAGTTGCATCAGGACCCATGACGGCTACATTTATATTGGCCTATACACAGGGAGCAGCAGAAGCAGTAGAAGGAGCAAATGTATTAGTGGATGGATTTGGAGTTATTGCGATGGTCGCTATGACACCGTTAATTGCATTGCAAATACTAGGATTGATATTTAAGATTAAGTCTAGGAAAGGAGGCATTGAAAAAAGTGGACAGTAAAGCAGAAGTTATGGAGATGGAGTTAATATGCGTAATAGTCAATTTGGGTACCGGAAGTAAAATATTAAAGACGTTCAAAAAACATGGGATTAATGGTGGAACTATAATATTAGGAAAGGGTACTGCAAACAGCCGCATATGGGACTATTTAGGTCTTTCTGAGATAGGAAAAGAAATTATATATATGGTTACAGATAGAGAAACGGCATATCGAGTATTGGACATAGTGAATCTTGAGTATAAGTTAGATAAACCCAACCACGGAATTGCATTTACAACATCCATTTGTGCTACTGTAGGAACAAGAATGTGTAAAAGTGATGCTGTAATAATTGAGAGAGGTGAAGAAAATACGATGTATCAAGTAATTAATATCATTGTTGATAAAGGAAAAGCCGAGGATGTTATAGAGGCTGCAATTACGGCAGGCTCCAAAGGAGGCACCATTGTTAATGGAAGAGGTTCAGGAATTCACGAAACAAGTAAATTGTTTTCCATGGATGTTGAACCAGAGAAGGAAATTGTAATCATACTTTCAGAAGTAAATATGACAGAAGCTATCATATCTGTTATCAGAGAAAAATTGAAAATTGATGAACCCGGCAATGGTATCATTTATGTTCAGGATGTAAATAAGACATATGGTATTTTCAAATAGTAATGATAATAATACATGAAATGGATATATCAATCTATGTGAGGATAATAAAATGAAAAGAAATTGCAGCCTGAATGAGATATCTGACGGAAAACTCTATGATTTAAATGACTTGGTAGAAGCTAGCTGTAACGGCTGCAAAGGGGCGGCGTCCTGCTGCCATGGAATGGGAAATTCAATTATTTTGGATCCTTTTGATATAAATCTGTTAACAAATAATCTTAATCTTACCTTCAAAGAGTTGCTGGTTGATAAGATTGAGTTAAATGTAGTAGATGGAATTATTTTGCCCAATCTGAAAATGACGGGTGCCAGTGAAAGCTGTTCCTTTCTTAAAAACGAAGGTAAGTGTAGTGTACATTCCTTTCGACCTGGTATTTGCAGGATTTTTCCCCTCGGAAGATATTATGATAATCATGATTTTAAGTATTTTCTGCAGACAAATGAATGTAGAAATAATATAAAAACAAAGATAAAAGTCTTAAAATGGATCGATACGGAGGACTTTGATAGTAACAAACAATTTATCATTGACTGGCACTATTTCTTAAATGATGCAGAAAACACACTAAAGAATAATCAGGATGAGCAGCTGGCTAAAAGTTTGAACATGTATCTTCTCAATAGCTTTTATTTAACAAAGTATGATGCGGACATAGATTTTTATATACAATTTAGTCAACGGTTAGAAGCAGCAAGAAAAGTATTAAAGCAATTAGCAAGCTGATTAAAGCTAGCTCATTAGCTTAAAAAGGTTAGCGTATAGGTAAGAAGCTAATAGTATATGATGATTATTTTATCCGTTATCGTGATATTGTCTATTATTCAGTACTAATATCGAAGGGAGGCTGTAATCTGAAGCTGTTAATCGTAGTGGATATGCAAAATGATTTTATTGATGGAGCGTTGGGAACCGAGGAAGCAGTAGCAATACTTCCAAAGGTTCAGAATAAGATTAAGGAATATCGTGAGCAGGGCTTTCCGGTAATTTTTACAAGGGACACCCATGAAGAAAATTATCTGGAGACTCAGGAAGGAAGAAATCTTCCGGTCACTCATTGCATTAGGAATACAGATGGCTGGGAAATAGCGTCTCTACTAGAAGCAGGAACTTCAAAGGTCATGGATAAGCCTACCTTTGGATCGGTAGAGCTGGCAAAATTCATAGGAGAGCAATACCCTGCAGCTGCGATTGAACTGATTGGTATCTGCACTGATATCTGCGTTATCTCCAATGCAATCCTACTGAAGGCATTTTTTCCGGAGACAGAAATTTCAGTCGATGCTTCCTGTTGCGCGGGGGTAACACCACAGAGTCATAGAAATGCACTTGAGGCAATGAAAATGTGCCAGATAAAAGTCGTAAAAGATTAATAAAAAAGCTTTCAAAGGATTCGTAAAAGACATGGAAATGTGCTGTGATGAAGCAGTAATCCGTGGGGCGAAGGAAGATATTCGTACCGAGTATTCTACCGTCCTTCTGAATGTATCTATAAAACAGAGTCGCGGTTTAATCCTTCCACTGGCATTTGGAGAAAGCAATACAAAGGCTAGAATAAAGAATGTCTTGAAGCTTAAGAAACCCGGTGTCATGATAGATTGAAAAGTATTTAAAGGATAACGCTGTGGCAGGATCAAAAACCGGTTCTGATATCTCCATGAAGTGACATATCTACTGGTCTAGATCCAGCCACCGTCGAGTCCTATAATCTGGCCGGTCAAATATTCGTTCTTATAAGCAAGATGGTATACCAGATCGGCCACTTCATCGGCGCGACCCAATCGATTTGCAGGAATTTCATTAATCAGTTGCATTAATTCATCATCTGCCAGAAACTGATTCATCTCTGTATCAAATGCCCCACAGGCGACAGCATTTACCTGGATATTACTTGGGGCCAACTCTTTAGCAAGTGCCTTTGTGAAAGCGTTCATTCCACCCTTGGAGGCTGAATAAGCTACCTCGCAGGAGGCTCCAACATTTCCCCAGACTGAGGAGATGTTAATAATCTTACCGTATTTATTCTTAACCATGTCCGGTATGGCAAGAGAGCAGCAATTATAAACAGAAGTCAGGTTGGTGGTAATAACCCTGTTCCAATCCTCCGGCGTCATATCAGTAAATAGTCCGATGTAAGATATACCGGCATTATTAACAAGTACATTGATACTTCCGTATAATTTCTTGATTTGATGAAATAACTCTCTGGCAATTCCGATATCTCCCATATCACCAAGATAAGCATGACAGGATACCTGGTAGGCTTCTATTTCCACTTTTACTTTTAATAAGGTCTCTTCGTCATGTGCGCAGTTTATGATGACATTATAACCCTTTTTAGCAAATTTAACGGCGATCGCCTTACCTATTCCTCGGGAGGAACCGGTTACAAGAACGGTCTTTTTATTCATTTAATCACCTTCCTTAATTATGAGGTTAGATTAAGTATACCACAGCTTTGTGATTGGTTAAAGATACATTGATAAACATATCCTGATATGATAAAATTACTCATACAAACTAGCTCAAAGGTAGGTATGACGATAAGTATGAAACAAAGTGCTGGGAAAATGTTTATCAGTGGATTTATTAAATCGATTTTTATTGTGGCATTTTTACTTGGTGCGGGTATTTTAAGCTATAAGGTAATTATGCATTTTTGGCAGGGCCCGGAGGAGGAAGCGGTTGTAGCTTTCAAGGACGAATCAGTACCGGAGAGCATAACAGAAGCCAGGATAGATAGCGTATCGAAGAACCTTATTTATTGTTATGATGATAAAACAAATGAGATAAGTAAAATTGTGTTGGAGATCTTTCATTGTGAGAAGAAACAGCTAACTTATATTACAATTCCGTTAAGGACGAAGTTTACAATGTCGGATACCCTGTATCGCGAGCTGGTTTTGGTTCATCCTGCAATTCCTCAGGTGATGAAACTCTCTTCCATGACAAAATATCTCGATACGGAGACGATTTTTGATTATGGAGTGTTAATCATTGAAGATCTTCTGGGGATTACAATCAGTTACTATACTACGATGCCACAGTCAACCTTTGATAATATCTTTACCGAGAAAAATGAATCTTCTGTTTGGAACGAAAAGACATCAAAAAAAGAAAAAGCAGAACAGATGATTCCGGTAGTAAATTTCACTGCAGAATACATGGATTTTATAAAAACCCTTGATGACGCGGAAAAAATAAGTACTTACATAGAAAAAATCTATCCGGAAGTACAATCCAATCTTGCACTTCATGAAAAGATGAACTATCTGGAGAGTTATTGTGAAACGCCTTTTGAACACATTTCCTTTGATTTAATAAGGGGAGAAGATGAAAATAGTGCCTATAGGATTGATATTAATGCTGCTTCAGTGCAATTACAGAAGCTAACCGAGGAAAACGATTTCAACTAACATTTCACGCTGTATACTAAAACAAGCTCCAGCTGAGAATGGAAATTAAGTATAAACATATCGTGATATGCGTACCATAAAAGGAAGAAGATAAAACACTGGTTTTTAAGGAGCAGGTATGTTAAATAATAAATTTAAGAATAAATATCTGATAATATTAAGTAAGTATCTTACAATTATGGTAGGGGCAATCTTAATGGCCGTTTCGGTTAATTTCGTTTACGAGCCAATGGGGTTAGTAACCGGAGGCGTATCCGGACTTGCCATTGTTATAAAGCGCTGGACAGAAACTCTGATTACCGGAGGGCTTCCGATATGGTTGTTTACTGTGATCTGTAACGTTCCTTTATATTTAATCGCAGCAAAGGTGAAGGGATTACGGTTTTTGATTTCGGCATTATTTGGAACGGTAGCATTTATCATTGCGTTGATCATTGTCCCGATCTATGATCTTAAGCTTGAGGATTTCCTCCTCGCATCCATCCTGGGCGGTGTAATCGGCGGTATCGGTATCGGATTGGTGTTTTCAGTTCAGGCCTCTACCGGAGGAACGGATTTGCTGGCGTCCTTAGTTCAAGACAAAAACAGGCATATTTCAGTACCGCAAATTCTGACTGTCATAGATGGCTTCATTATATTTATCGGTGCTTTAGTATTTGGACTAGGAAATGCATTATACGCAACAATCGCTGTTTTTATTACAGCAAAAATCTCGGACGGTATCCTGGAAGGGCTGAAGTTTGCTAAGATGGCTTACATTATATCAGATAATTATGAACTGATTGCGGATTCAATAATGAAACAGCTGGACCGCGGAGTAACAGGTGTGAGTGCAACCGGAATGTATTCCAACAAAGACAGAAAGATGCTATTTTGCGTTGTTTCCAAGAAAGAAATAGTAAAAATCTTAGAAATAGCACAGAAAATCGACCCAAAATCTTTTGTTATTATCAGTGATGTACGAGAGGTTATGGGTGAGGGTTTTATTGAATATAGACAGTAAATATAATAAATAGTCATCGGATTATCGGTAAATCTACTTATTTTTACCTAGGATATACAAATTATACAAAAGGGTAAAACTGATTTTGTTAAATTGGGATATGGTGTAAACAAATTAAATGGTGTATCATTAATTTATAGTAATAGTACAAGAATACATGAAATGTAGAAAAATGTAGGAGGATATGAAATGGCAAGTTTATCATTAAAGAACATTACTAAGCAATATCCTAACGGAGTTATCGCTGTAAAAGACTTTAATCTTGATATAGCTGATAGAGAATTTATCATCTTCGTAGGACCATCTGGTTGCGGTAAATCAACAACTCTTCGTATGATTGCAGGACTTGAAGAGATTAGTTCGGGGGAACTGTGGATTGCTGATAAACTAGTAAACGATGTTGAACCCAAGGATAGAGATATTGCGATGGTATTCCAGAACTATGCTTTATATCCGCATATGTCAGTTTATGATAACATGGCTTTTGGTTTAAAATTAAGAAAAGTTCCTAAGGATCAGATTGATAAGCAAGTACATGAAGCAGCAAAAATTCTTGATATTGAGCATTTATTAGATCGTAAGCCAAAGGCTCTTTCCGGTGGTCAGAGACAACGTGTTGCTATGGGTCGTGCAATCGTACGTAATCCTAAGGTGTTCTTAATGGATGAACCTTTATCAAACCTTGACGCTAAGTTGAGAGTACAGATGCGTATTGAGATTTCCAAGTTACATCAAAGATTACAAACTACCATTATCTATGTAACACATGATCAGACAGAGGCTATGACTCTTGGTACCAGAATTGTTGTTATGAAGGATGGTTTGGTTCAGCAGGTAGATACACCTCAGAACTTATATGATAAACCTCAGAACTTATTCGTTGCAGGTTTCATGGGATCACCTCAGATGAACATGATCGATGCAACAGTAACAAAGAAGGGTTCTGACATGTATGTTAACTTTGGTGCTAACTCTATAAAAGTTCCTGATGCAAAAGCTAAGAAGCTTATTGAAGGTGGCTATGAAGGAAAGGCAGTTGTAATCGGTATTCGTCCTGAAGATATTCATGATGAAGAGATGTTCATTAACGCTTCTCCTGATAGCATCATTGAAGCAACAGTAAGAGTATACGAGCTATTAGGTGCAGAAGTATTCTTATACTTCACAGTTGATGAGTCTTTAGAGATTACAGCTCGTGTTAATCCTCGTACTAATGCAAGACCTGATGATACATTAAAGATTGCATTTGATATGTCCAAACTGCACATCTTTGATAAAGAAACAGAGCAGGTTATAACAAACTAATAGTATAATATTTACGGGGAGCACGAAAGTGTTCCCCGTTTTTTTGACTAAAAAGCTGTAAAAGCCTGTACGGTCTAAGGTTACAGTTAAATGAAACATTAGTTTAGGTAATATACAAAAAGATAAACTGTGTTTTTTGATAGAAATTCACTAAATCCGTTATGCAAATTTAATAAATTTAGTTTACTTCTGATGAAAACGGTGTTAAAATAACTTTCGTATACATGAATTTTAAAGAAAAATAGAAATATAATATAAAAGGGAGTGAAAATATGATTTCCAATCAAATTCTTCAAAGTACTATAGACGGATTAAAAGGAATCACTCGTATCGATATCTGTGTAATGGATACGGAGGGTAAAGTTCTTGCTACTACAATTGAAAATGCAGAGCAATACGAGAATGCAGTATTAGCTTTTGTGGCATCTCCTGCAGACAGCCAGGCGATACAAGGATATCAGTTTTTTAAGGTTTTTGATGAGCATCAATTGGAGTATGTGATATTGGCAAAAGGCGACAGCGAGGATGTCTTTATGATTGGAAAGATTGCTTCATTCCAAATTCAGAACCTTTTGGTTGCTTATAAAGAAAGGTATGACAAAGATAATTTCATTAAGAATTTATTGCTTGATAACCTGTTGCTGGTTGATATCTACAATCGTGCCAAAAAGCTTCATATTGATACAGAAGCAAGACGCGTTGTTTTCATCATAGAAACCAAAAATGAAAAGGATGCGAATGCATTAGAAACAGTTCGAAGTTTGTTCTCCGGTAAAACAAAGGATTTCATCACTGCTGTAGATGAGAAAAATATCATTCTGGTGAAAGAAGTGAAGCAGAATGAAACATATGATGATTTAACAAAAACAGCAAAGGTTATCCTTGATATGTTGAATACTGAGGCAATGACCAAGGTACATGTAGCTTTTGGTACAATCGTTAATGAGATTAAAGATGTTTCCAGATCCTATAAGGAAGCAAAGATGGCTCTCGATGTAGGAAAAATATTCTACAGCGGCAGGAATGTAGTTGCTTATAATAATCTGGGAATCGGAAGATTGATTTATCAATTACCAATGCCTCTTTGCAAAATGTTTATCAAAGAGATTTTTGAAGGAAAATCGCCCGATGATTTTGATGAAGAAACACTCACTACGATTAATAAGTTCTTTGAAAACAGTTTAAATGTTTCTGAAACCTCCAGACAGCTATATATCCATCGTAATACCTTGGTTTACCGATTGGATAAACTGCAAAAGAGTACGAATCTGGACCTGCGTGTTTTTGAAGATGCTATAACATTTAAAATTGCACTTATGGTTGTTAAGTACATGAAGTATATGGAACAATTAGATTATTAAGATAAAAGGCTGTTACAAAACGTGTAATTCAACGAATCAATGTTTTGTAGCAGCCGTGTTTTTAAACCATACAGTTTGTGTCAGCGCTGCGTGCATAAACTTGTTATTCGTAAATAGCAGCGCAGATATGAGGTAAACTATGAATAAAAAATTCTTTAGCGGGTTGCTGACAGGGCTCTGCACTGCTTTGTTGATCTTTGCCGTTTATGGGTTTGTTACGGTTTATGTTCAAAGCAAAACAGAAGATAGTGACAATAAATCTTTTGGAAAAGTGAAGGATCAACAGACATCGGAGGAGAAGGAAGCAGAAGAGGTACCCTACGATGAAATTGTCGAAAAACTAGAGTTTTTACAGATGCTGGTGGATAAATATTATTTAGATGATGTAAAAGAGATATCCTTTTCAGACGGCATTTATAAAGGCTTTATAAAAAGCTTGGAGGATCCATACTCTACTTATTTTACCGAGAAGGAATATAAGGCCTTAATGGAAAGCTCCTCCGGAGTATATTGCGGTATTGGCGCGACAGTAAGCCAGGATGCTAAAACCGGAATTATCACCATAGTAAAGCCTTTTGCCACAGGACCGGCATATAAAGCCGGAATTCTTCCGGGTGATGTAATCTATAAGGTGAATGAGGAAGAAGTGACCGGTGTCGATCTGACTGAAGTTGTCAGCAGAATGAAGGGTGTAGAAGGCACCACCGTAAACATATCCATAGTCAGAGAAGACGAATCAAATCCTTTGGAATTTTCAATAAAAAGACAGAAAATAGAAGTTCCTACGATAGAATATCAGATGTTGGATAGTAAGATAGGGTTCATCACTATTGTAGAATTTGATGAGGTAACAGTAGAACAATTTAAAAAAGCGGTCAATGATTTAGAAAAGAAGGGGATGAAGGGGCTAATAGTAGACGTCAGAAATAATCCAGGTGGATTACTGGATTCTGTTGTAAAAATACTAGATCGTCTGCTGCCTCCCGGATTAATTGTTTATACAGAGGATAAATATAAAGATCGCGAAGAAGAAAATGCTGTGGATAAAGCTAAGATAAATGTACCAATGGTAGTTCTGATTAACGGACAAAGCGCCAGCGCAGCAGAAATATTTGCCGGTACCCTTCAGGATTATGAAACTGCAACAATTGTAGGAACGACAAGCTTTGGAAAAGGTATTGTACAAAAGGTCATTCCTCTTTCGGATGGAACTGCGGTGAAACTGACAATTTCGAAATATTATACACCAAAGGGTAGAAATATTCATGGAACCGGTATCGTTCCGGATGTTGAAATAGACCTGGTTGAGGATATGAAGAAGGAAATAGTTATACCACTTGATAAGGATAACCAGCTGCAGGAAGCAATTAAAGTAATTAAGCAAAAAATAAAATAATACAAACAAAGATATTGACTTTTGATGATAGCATGCTAATATTAAATATTGTTGAGAGGGGCTGTTGCGAAACTCTTCTCTAGAACTATGTTGGAGTAATATATTCCCTTGAGTAGGAAAAATATCAAAAGGGAAGGATATTACTCCAAAATTAATGCTGTTAAGACCTTTTTGCAACAGCCCTTACTGTAGACATAATAAATTACTATACACCTCTGGAGGAAAAAGAATGAAAATAACAGCTATCATATTATTTGCACTGACCTATTTATTGCTTTTGGTATTTCCGAAAGTAAGAGCTTACATTGCACTTACATCTGCTGCAATCTTTGTTGTACTTGGGATATTACCAATTGGAAATGTTCTGGAGGCTGTCGACTGGAATGTAATACTGATGATCGCCGGTACCATGGGAGTGGTAGGGCTGTTTATTGAATCGAAGATGCCTTCCTTGCTTGCCGATCATTTGATTGAAAGAATGCCAAATGTAAAATGGGCTATTATTTCATTGGCATTATTTGCGGGTATCATCTCTGCGTTTGTCGATAATGTTGCTACTGTATTAATGGTTGCTCCGGTGGCATTAACCATAGCTAAGAAATTAAAGATTTCTCCCGTACCCAGTATTGTTGCGATTGCGGTCTCTTCTAATTTGCAGGGAGCAGCAACCTTGGTTGGTGATACAACTTCTATATTACTTGGCGGCTATGCGAAGATGAATTTCCTTGATTTCTTCTTTATGAATGGAAGGATTGGTATTTTCTGGGTAGTTGAGGTTGGTGCACTGGTTTCTACCTTTGTATTAATGTATTTATTTAGAAAAGAAAAGGAAAAGATAAATGCAATGGAACGTACTACAGTGGAAGACTTTTTCCCTACAGTACTTTTATTAGGCATTGTAATATTATTAATTGTTGCATCCTTTATTCAGAATAAGCCTCATGAAACCAATGGTATCATCTGTGTAAGTCTTTTTGCCATCGGGATGGTTAGAAAGGCGATTAAAACAAGAAGTACCGGTGTTTTCATAAAATCCTTGAAGGAAATTGATTATGATACCATTCTTCTATTGACCGGTTTGTTTATTGTAATCAGCGGTATTACGGAAGCGGGTGTCGTACAGGATATTAGTAATATATTTGTTAATATCAGTAAAGATAACGTATTTCTTATTTATACCTTAATTGTTTGGGCATCCGTGTTGTTCTCGGCCTTCATCGATAATATTCCTTATGTTCTCACGATGCTGCCGGTTACAGCTGAGATTTCAGCGCAATTAGGGATCGAACCAAACTTATTGTTTTTTGGATTGTTAATCGGTGCTACTCTTGGCGGTAATATCACTCCGATCGGAGCCTCCGCTAATATAACCGGGCTTGGAATACTACGTAAGGAAGGTTATGAAGTAAGTGCACCGACCTTCATGAAAATCAGTGTGCCCTTTACCTTATCGGCTGTTATATCAGGTTACATACTTAACTGGCTTATTTGGAGTTAATAGAGTAAATTAATAAACAGATGCCGATTAATTAATGGCGAAGCAGAGTATTATTAATAGAGGCTGCGGCAGAAACAAAGCACCGATACATATAAAAGGTGCTTTCTGACGCAGCTTCTTAATTTTCCTTAAGAAAATAAAAAAATGCTATAATATTAATCGCAAAACATCCGATAAATATTATAAGGTTAGGTAACCATTGTATGAATATGAGATAGGTGGTGATTAGGATGCGTATTGATGCATTCAACAAAATAAGTGAGTTGTATAATACAAGTAGTGTAAAAAGCTCGGCAAAGGTGAAAGGCAGTAGTTTCAGCGATAAGCTTGAGATTTCTCAAATGGGTAAGGATTACCAGATTGCAAAGCAAATAGTTGCACGCACCCCGGATGTCAGAGAAACAAAAATTAATGAAATCAAGCAACGTATGGAAGCAGGAACTTATAATATCACAATTGAAGATGTAGCTGAAAAGCTGATGGAGAATTATCCGGAAGAGGGTAATTAGTAAGACTGTTAACCCATCAATACGGATGCTTCCGGATTTGTGGGTTACAGGATGCGTCCGCAGAGAATTAGGAAGCCTGTAAAAGAAAGAGGGTTAGCGGTGGCAAGCTTAATTGATGAATTGATTGATGTTTTGGAACAAGAATATCAGGTGTACCAGCAATTACTACCGATTGCGGAAGAGAAGACACTGGTCATCGTTAAAAATGATCTGTCCTCCTTACAGGATATCACCGGTAAAGAGCAATTAGCGGTTGATAAAATAAACGCGCTTGAACACAAAAGAGAAACCATAATGGGTAATATAAAAACGGTAATCAACCGAAAATCTGTAGAGTTTAATTTAAAAACCCTTATTCATTTAATGGATAAGCAACCAAATGAGCAGAAAGCTCTGTCTGTAATACATGACAATCTAAAAAGAACCGTTCAAAGGTTGGTTGAAGTGAATAATCGCAACAAATCACTAATTCAACAATCCCTAGAGATGATAGAATTCAATATGAATTTTATACAAAGCACAAGGATGTCGCCGGGGAATAATACTTACACAAAAGGTGCTTCACAAAATATAGCACAGGCGCGAGGAACAGGGATGTTCGATGCGAGGCAGTAAGAGTAAGGTAAGGTGGATAGCATGAGTTCGTTAAGCAGCTTATATGTTGGTGTATCCGGTCTGAAGGTAAGTCAGGCAGCTTTGAATGTCACATCTCATAATCTGGCGAATGTGGATACGAAAGGCTTTGTTAGGCAGCAGGCAGTTTTAACAGACTTTAATTATATAAAATGGGGAGAATCACATATTTCTTCCTTTCAAAATGGACTGGGAGCGGATTTTGCTGCTGTTAAGCAGGTGCGAGATTCTTTCCTTGATCAGGCCTATCGCCAGGAAGTTGGCAGACAGGCCTTTTATGAATCCCAATATGATTCAGTTGGCGAAGTAGAAGGTTTTTTTGGAGAACTGGAGGGAGAATCCTTTCAGGCTACCATGAATGAGTTTTGGATTTCATTACAGGAGCTGGCGAAGGAGCCTGACAGTGTCGTTACCAGGGCTTCCTTAATTCAGACAGCGGTTACATTTGTAGAACGCTCAGAGAACATTTCAAAACAGCTGAAGGATTATCAGGTCAATTTAAATATCCAGATTAAAGAACAGGTTAGCAGGATCAATGCAATCGGTGAAGAAATAAAGAAGATAAATCTTAAAGTCAGACAGTACGAAAGTACCGGAGTTGAGAATGCAAATGATCTAAGAGATCAGCGAAATAATCTTTTGGATGAACTTGGTAAGCTGGTTAATATAACCTACAAAGAGAATATTAACGGTATTGTAAATGTTAACGTGGAGGGAGTTCCCTTTGTTACGGAAGACAATGTATTTGCGATGGATACAATAAAGATGAGCGAAACCTCTGAAATGCTCAAGCCGGTCTGGGTTTCACATGGCAATGCGGATGTTTTTAATCTAAATATTGAACCTTCTTCCGAAAAAAACACGGATTTAGGTTCTTTGAAGGGATTACTGTCAGCAAGGGGGTATAAACAAGCTAACTATACCGATATTCCAATCAGAGAAAACTATGAAACAGATGTTTTATATAATGCAGCAACGATTGATTATAACAATAGAATTAATTCGTCGGTTATTATGACCGTTCAGGCTCAATTTGATCAGTTAGTCCATGGAATTGTAACCACGATCAACGATATATTAAGCCCGAATAAGGAAGTTACATTAACGGATGGAACCGTAATTAAGATATTGGATGAAGCAAATGCCCCGGTAGGTCTAGATCCGAATAATACCATGGGTGAAGCGCTGTTTAACAGAAAGTCGACAGCACGTTATGGTGAGGCGGAAGAGATAGAGATTATCAATGCTTCAGGCGTTCCTGAGACGATTACAGCCCGTATATATAACGAGGAGAATTTTGCAGATAATTATTCCCTATTTACGCTGGGTGAAATTGAAGTAAATCCGAAGGTCATGCAAAATTATGCTTTGATACCGCTTTCAAATAATACCGGATCCGGTGACTTTGATATCAAAACGGCTGAAAAGCTTTTATCAAAATGGCAGGAAGCTTTTGCAACCCTGTCACCCAATACTCTGACAAAGAATAATTTTAGTGATTATTACAATTCATTTATGTCGGAATTGGCTAACCGTGGAGAGAAGTTAAACACAATTAGTATGAATCAGGCATCCATGGTGAACAGTATTGATAATCAGCGGATGGAGATAACCGGAGTGTCATCCGATGAGGAGTTGACAAATCTAATCAAATATCAGCATGCGTATAATGCATCGGCCAGATATGTTAATGTGGTCAGTGAAATGCTGGAGCATATTATAACACAATTGTAAAAAACGCTATACTATAGAAAGAAATGAACGATAATACAATATTCAATAATAAATAAGCAATCATACAAAGCAATTATATAATAAAAAATAAAGCAATAAAAACAAACCAATAAAATCATAATAAGCCAAATGTATTTATTATATATAGGATAAGTTTTTAGATTGCTATGAAACAGGGGGTGTTAGAATGGGATCCACCTTTTTTGGATTAAATATTGGACAGACAGGGCTTTATGCATACCAGTCAGCCCTTGATACGACAGCTCATAATATTACCAATACAGAGACGGAAGGTTATACAAGACAGGTTATGAGTCAGCAGGCCGGGAAAGCACTCCAGGTTAATAGCAGCTATGGTATGGCGGGAACAGGTGTTAGTGTTACCGGTACAAAGCAATTAAGAGATGATTATTATGACATCAAATACTGGAAGAATAATAGCATGTTTGGTGAGTATAATAGTAAGTCGCATTATATGACTGAAGTAGAAAATTGTTTTAATGATATCAGTGTGGATGGTTTTACAACTTCCTTTAATCAATTATACAAGAGCCTTCAGGAGCTGCAGAAGAACCCGGCAAGCTTAACGGTACGAACCCAGGTGGCTAATTATGTCGAGAGTCTAACGGAGTATTTTAACTCTACATCCCGTAATCTGAAGGGGATTCAGGGAGAATGTAACTTTGAGATACGTAATGTTGTTGAGCAGATAAATTCTACATCACAGCAGATTGCAGCTCTTACAAAGCAGATTAATACTTTGGAGGTAAGCGGAGGACCAGCAAATGATCTGAGAGATCAGCGTGCTTTACTGATCGACGAGCTCTCTGAAATAGCTAATGTCTCAGTAACGGAGAAAATAGTAGGTGCGGCTATCGGTGTAACAAGTTATGTAGTTAAATTAGATGGTGTAACATTAGTTGACGGAAGCAAAAGTATTGGATTACAAGTAGTGCCCCGTGAAAATAAACTAAATCAGAATGATATTGACGGACTTTACGATATTGTATGGGAAAACGGTCAGAATTTTAATATCCGAAGTCAGACCTTAGGAGGCTCTTTGCAGGCTTTGTTTGAGGTCCGTGATGGAAACAATCAGTTTAATCTACAGGGGAAGACTCAGGCAGAAGCAGGAGATACCTTTATCACCGTAACCGATACGAATATCAATGCGGTTGAAAAGCTAAATATCCCGGAAACAGGTAAGATTGCTGTAGGAAATCGTGAATACAAATATACAGGATTTGAGGTTACAAGGGATAGTGATAACGGCAATTTTATCTATACCTTTGAATTAGAGGACTCTGTTACTGTAGATGCAATTGATGAAAAGGTGATGATAGGAGACTCTATTAATTACAAAGGGATACCTTATTATATGGGACAATTGAATGAATTTACTCGTACCTTTGCAAAGGCATTCAATGATATACATAGAACCGGTGTGGATTTAGACGGCAAGGCAGGAACTGATATCTTTAATGCAACCAATAAGGTGAGCGGCAGAAATTATACCTTTGGACCGCTTAAGGGCTCGGATGATTATGAATATTTTGACTTTGATACCTTCAATTCGCAGACCGGTGGCTACTTCGAAGAGATTCCGGAGAATGAGCCACTGTACGGATCCTATTATTTCATGACAGCAGAGAACTTTACCATTAGTAAAGACATGCTCCTGAATCCGAGAATGCTGGCGACCTCATCAGACGTAGTAAATGGTTCGGAAAATAACGATGTGGTTGATAAACTGATTGCATTAAAGGAAAACAAAATGCTGTTTAAGCAAGGGGCACCGGATGGCTTTTTCCAGACACTGGTTGCAGAGATCGGAATAGATTCCAATAAAGCAAATACATTCTCTGATAGTCAATCTAATATACTTGATACAATAAAGAATCAAAGATTAGCTATCTCAGGGGTGGATATTGATGAAGAAGCAATGAACCTGGTTCGTTACCAGAATGCATACAATTTATCTGCTAAGGTAATTACGGTTATGGATGAAATTTATGATAAATTGATTAATTATATGGGCGCATAGTCTCAGGAAATCCTGCGGGGCAGGAATTCCTGAGCCATTAGAAATATAACAATGAATTCCAGTGGAAATTCATTGTTATATTTCGGGACAGTGGCAAGGACGGAAAGAGAAAATGAATTCCTTAGGAAATTCATTATTATATTTCCGGGCAGTGGCAAGGAAAAGATATATTTCAAAAGAGATTCTTAATAAGATATATAAAAATCTTGGTTTAGGACTGGGGGTTGGATTATGAGAATAACGAATAAGATGATGACGAATAATATGATGAGCAATATTAATAAAAACAAACTAAATATGACGACACTAGAGCAGCAGTATTCGACCGGCAAGAAGATCCAAAGACCTTCTGATGATCCGATTATCACAGTAAGAGCATTGAAGCTTAGGACTAATTTGTCTGAGTTGGAACAGTATCATGAGAAAAACATACCAGATGCCAAATCCTGGATGGACGTGACTGAAAGTGCTTTAAATACGGTTAACAGCATATTAAGCAAAGTAAATACCAGCTGTGTTCAGGGTAGTACGGACACCTTAACAGCCTCTGACCGCTCCGCAATCGTTCAGGATTTAGAGCAAATGAAAGCCCAGATATATCAGGAGGGTAATACTAATTATGCCGGAAGATATGTTTTTACCGGATATAAAACAGACAGTTCCTTGCTATTTACGGAGGATGCAGATAACCTAAGTTATTCTATTACTGAGAGCTTTGCCGGTAAACAAATTGAGGTAGTTAGTAAAGTATCCGGTAGTTATGAAGTTGCAGATTTTGATGACCCGTTAGAGGATTTTAGTGCACCACCGCAGATAAATTATTCTTATCGAATCCAATTATCCTATGATGAATTGGATGGTACAGTGCCTGAGAATATTCGTTATTATATGAAGGATGCAGATGGGGAAATGGTAGAACAAACCCCTCCTTTTGATGAACTGGAAATGCGATCGGCTAATAGTGATGATGCATATACACCCTTACCGGGTAAAGCTCATTATATTGCTGAAACCGGTGAAATTATTTTGAGTAGTGAAGCTTATGAAAGGTTACGTACCTCTGACAGAATGGATATTACTTATACAAAAACCGGATTCAAAGAAGGAAGCCTAAAACCGGAGCACTATTTTAATTGTGTGATGACCGATCATGATAAGCCGGAACAGGAACCAATCACATATATGAAGTCAAAACAAGAAATACAATATGAAGTTAATTATAATCAAAAAATTACTGTAAATACCGAGGGTTCTGATTCAATCTCACATAAAATCGGCAGACAGATTGACGATATATTAAATGCAGTTAATGAGGTTATACAAACAGAGAATAAAATAAATGAAGTTAATAAACGATTGGCAGATGTCACATTACCGGAAGCAGATGTTCTTAAATATAAAAAGTTAATGGAACAGCTTGATACAGAATTTGAATTAAAGAAAAAAGCGATGCAACAAGCGTTTGAAAAAGGTATTACAACATCATCAGAGGAACAGGACAGGGTAAATATAGCAGTAGCGGATTTAGGCAGCCGATATGTGCGTTTGGAGTTAACTGAAAACAGATTATCCAGTCAAAAGGTAGATTTTGAGGAGTTACTTTCTAAGAATGAAGATGCTGATATTGTTGATACGGTTATTAAATTCAATGCTGCTGAGACCATATATAATGCCTCCCTTTCGGCGGCATCAAAAGTAGTTAAAAATACTTTACTGGATTTTTTATAGATAAATAATGCATAAATGCTTAAAAGCTCGTATAATATTGTTATATTATGGTTAATTATAAGAAAGGAAGGCGATGAATATGCTCGTTAAAACAAGACATTTTGGTGAAATAGACCTTGATGAGAATAAGATACTCTATTTTGAAAATGGAATTTTAGGTTTTGAGAATTGCAAGAAGTATACACTTTTATATGATGATGTGGATGGGGAGAGGCCCGATATATCATGGCTTCAAAGCATTGATGAACCGGCACTTGCCCTTCCGGTGATTAACCCTTTTTTGGTCAAACCCGATTATAATCCCGAGATAGAGGATGAACTGTTAAAGCCATTAGGCAATGTTAATGAGGAAAACATTGTGGTATTAATTTCTATCACGGTTCCTGCAGAAATCGAAAAAATCACTGCAAATCTCAAGGCTCCATTTATCATCAATTCCGAAACGAGAAAAGGAACCCAGATTATTATTGAGAACCCGGATTATGAGGTGAAATATCGCTTTTATGATCAACTGAAAGCATATAAGGCAGCAAAGGAGGGCAAATAATATGTTAGCCCTATCAAGAAAAGTAAACGAATCAATCATTATAGGAAATGATGTTGAGATAACCGTATTAGAGGTAAAAGGTGATCAGGTTAAGATTGGTATCAGTGCGCCTAAATCAGTTCCGATTTATCGTAAAGAGATTTATCTGCAGATTAGAGAAGCGAATAAAGAAGCAGCAGAATCCTCCGTTTCTGAGGAAGAGATTAATAAATTATTTAAATAATACAAATCAAAGAATAAAGTATTAAGTTTTTGAATTTAAATCCGATATATGTTAAAAGACATTATATTTGCTATCATGGATGAACTGAATTAACTTATTGTTTTGTATAAACGATTTATACAATTATAAAACACATGGAGGTGTATGATATGGGAGACATAGTATCAAGGGTAAATCAAGGAATTGGCAGTGCGGATTCTTGGGCTGCTTATCAACCACAACAATCACAAAAGGTGAGAGATTTGCAGATTGTTGAATTGCCGTTTGGAAAAAGCCAGGAGAGCATGGCGAATGAGAAAGAGCCATCAGCCGATTACATTCGCAGTGTTATCAGTAAGGCGAACGAGAATATCAAGTATACGGCAACGAAGTTTATCTACTATGAGGATATTAATAAAATAGCAATTAAAGTTGTAGATAGGGATACTGACGAGGTAATCCGTGAAATACCCCGGGAAGAAACGATTGAAATTTTACAGAAGATTATGGAATCAGCAGGTTTACTGTTTGATGTTAAGAGATAAGGAGGTAAACTATGCCAATACGAATGGGAGGTATGGCTTCTGGCTTAGATACGGATAATATCATACAGGAGCTTATGAAAGCACAACGTACCAAATCTACAAAGATAGATAATCAAATTACGAAATTAGAATGGAAACAAGAGAAATGGAAGAATTTGAATACGAAAATATATTCCTTATATACTGGTTCCTTATCTAAGGTGAAGATGCAAGGTAATTATAATACAAAAAAAGCATCCTCTACGAATAATGCTAAGCTAGAAGTAACAGCAAGTAACACAGCACCCGAAGGAAATCACAGTGTTAAGGTTAAATCGGTTGCAAGTTCACAATTTGTAACAGGTTCCGCTATACCTACTACTAAGAATATTACATATGGTACATTGCTGACTGATTTGAATATGGAAGCAGCTGTTGATTCTTCAATAACCATCAAAACAGGAAAAGGTGAGGAAACCTTAGAGATAACAGAAACTACCACGGTTGGAGATTTTATTTCTACTTTACAAAAGGCAGGGCTAAATGCTAATTATGACACTTCCCTAAAGCGTTTTTTTATAAGCTCGAAAGCAGGAGGAACAGAGAATGCATTTACGATAGAGACATCATCTGCTGATGTTGACCTGTCTAAGTTAGGATTAAGTGAAGTAAAAAAGAACGTCGATCCGGTAACCGGTAAGGTAAGCTTGAGTACTGCATCGAATGTAACAGTCGTTAATCCCTCAGATGCTATTATATTATATAATGAAGCCGAAATAAAAAGCTCTTCCAATACGATTAATGTGAATGGACTTACCATTACCGTAAAAGAAGTGACCAAGGGTTCTGATACTCCTGAACTTACGGATGATGAAGCCATAAACATCAGTGTATCGAGAGATACTCAGGCTGTTTATGATATGATTAAGGGCTTTTTAAAAGAATATAACGAAGTTCTGAAGGAGTTGAATACCTCCTTTAATGCGGATAGAGCCAAGGGCTATGAACCTTTAACAGATGAAGAGAAGGATGCCATGACAGAGAGTCAGGTTGAAAAATGGGAAGGTAAAATCAAGGATTCCTTACTTCGGAGAGATATGACATTAAGCTCTAATATCAGTATTATGAGAGAAGGTTTAAGTAAATCTGTTACGGTAAATGGAAAATCCTACTCTTTAGCGAGCTTTGGAATTACCTCTGTTTCTTATAAAGAAAAAGGATTACTGCATATTGATGGGGATAAAGATGATATATTAACCTCTTCAAAGGATGATAAATTAATGAAAGCAATTACGGATAATCCGGATGCAGTTATGGAGGTTTTATCACAGCTTACCAGTGATCTGTATAAGTCTATGACGGAAGAGATGAAAAGCTCTCCAATCAGAAGCGCATTAACTTTTTACAACGATAAAGAGATAAGCAAGACAATAACGGATTATAAAGACAAATTAGATGATATGGAAGATCGTCTGATTGATATGGAGAATAGGTACTATAGACAGTTTTCTGCTATGGAGACTATGATGTCTAAGCTAAACTCTCAAAGTTCGTCATTGACATCTTTGCTCGGTTCGAATTCATAATAAAATACGTTGAATAGGAGGGTTAATGCTATGACTATGAACGCGGCAGCAGCATATCAGGATAATAAAGTTCTTACAGCAACACCGGCAGAATTAACCTTAATGCTTTATGATGGAGTGATAAAATTTTGCAATATGGCAGTCATGGCGATAGAGAAGAATGATGTTTCAAAGGCACACCTTAATATTATAAAAGCCGAGAATATTATACTTGAGCTTAAGGCCACATTGAATTTTAATTATCCGATTTCGAATGAGTTAGATGTTTTATATGAATACATATATAAACGACTGACAGACGCAAATTTAATCAAGGATACCGAGATTTTAGAAGAGGTATTGAATTTGGTCAGAGAATTACGTGATACCTGGAAGGAAGCTATGAAGCTTGTATCATAGTTTGCTTGCAAAAAGAGAGGAAGCTTATCATGGTTAATGAAAATATTGAAACATACCTTACTGTTCTGGAAGAAGCTCTGTCGAAAAAAGATGAGATATTAAGCCAACTGATTGATATCACGAAAAGACAGGAAAGTATCATAAAGGAAAAGGAAATCGACGAGATGGAGTTTAATCAAACTCTGGAAGAGAAGGATAAGCTGATTCAATTAATTCAAACAATAGATGACGGTTTTGAACGAATCTATTTACTTGTAAAAGAGGAGCTTCCTAAAACTCAAAGTAGATATATTGAAAGGATTAAGAGGCTGCAGGATCTGATCAAAGAAGTTATGGATAAGGGTGTCGAACTTCAAGTGTTAGAAAAGCATAACAAGATGAAGCTGGATGCTTTCCTTCGGACAAAACGCAGTGAAATCAAAGACTTTAAAATGAACAACAAGACGGTTTCGAATTATTATAAAAGTATATCGAAGCAATATGAACAAGAATCGTATTTTTTCGATAAAAAAAAATAAAAAAAGATTTTTATCTATTAAGTATTTTAAATTCAATCCGATATATATAGTAAGTAAATAAAATTTATGGAAGAAGCTTAAGGAGCGTACGGCCGGAGGGGTAACGGAAGTAAATTTTATTTATAAATAATAGGTTCATATGGATGTGAACCAATAATAAAAACATGGAGGTAATATTATGATTATTAATCACAACGTACCAGCAATTAATACTTATCGTCAGTATGGTAATGCTAACAAAGCACAGAGTGCTTCTATGGAAAAACTGTCTTCCGGTCTTCGTGTAAACAGAGCTGGAGATGACGCAGCTGGTTTAGCAATTTCTGAAAAAATGCGTGGACAGATCCGTGGTTTAGACCAAGCTTCTCGTAATGCTCAGGATGGTATCTCTTTAATTCAAACAGCTGAAGGTGCATTGAATGAAACTCACTCAATACTACAACGTATGCGTGAGCTTGCAGTTCAATCTTCCAACGGTACTGCTACCGATACAGATCGTAATGAATTACAGAAGGAAATCGAGCAGCTCGTTAGTGAGATTGATCGTATCTCAACTGACACAGAATTCAATACAAAGAAGCTTTTAAACGGTGATGCCGGTCATCTAGTTGTAAACACATCGAATGCTGCTAATCTGGATAACTTAATGGTTACTGACTCTAATCGTGTTAGCGGTGACTACACAATTACAATCGCTAACAGTGCTGTTGCTTTAGACGCAGACTTCACAGGTGCAGCAGGAATCACCTCAGGTGATGTTACACTTGGCGCTGCTGCAGGCTTGGCGGCTGGAGAATATACCATAGAAGTAGCAGGAGCAGATACTGCAGCTACCTTTACCTTGAAGAATGCTGATGGAGCAGTAGTTGGAACGCTTGCTAACTTTGATAGCACAGGAGCAGATGCTGAAATTGAAATCGGTGGAGATGTTGCGGTTACTATTGCACAGAGTACTTACAACGGTAATGGCGGAACCATATCCTTTACGGTTAATATTACCGCTGACGTCACTGTTTCCGGTGGAAATGCATCAGGTGTAGCAGTTGTCGGAGCAGAAGCTGACGGCAATAGCAGAATCACCGTAGATGGTTTCCAATTTGAAGTAGGTGCAGATATTGATGATAATACCCGTGTTGATACAATCACAAACAATGGTTTGGATTTCCACATCGGTGCTAATCAAAATCAGACCACCAAGCTTGCGATCAATCGGATGGATACAACATCCCTGGGTATCAACGCTATCAACATTAGTACACAAGCTGGCGCTGAAACAGCTATCTCTAGAGTTAATAACGCAATTGAAACTGTATCAGCAGAACGTGCTAAACTTGGTGCTATCCAGAACAGACTTGAGCACACCATCAATAACCTTGGAACATCTTCTGAGAACTTAACAGCATCTGAGTCTCGTATCCGTGACGTAGATATGGCTAAGGAAATGATGACACAGACTTCGAGTACTATTCTTTCTCAGGCTGCACAGGCTATGTTGGCTCAGGCTAATCAGGCACCTCAGGGTGTACTTCAGTTACTTAGATAATATTTAACTGGATTAGCTCATAATTTAATAAGACTTAAATATTTACTGAGTGATAACCAATGTAGTGGGGGGGAATTTAATTCCGCCCCACTTTCATATAAAATTTAGTGTAAGTGAAGCGATACAAGTGAAGCAAAGGACATAAAATAAAGAAGCAAAATCAATAAATTAATGAATGAAACAAAAATAAAGAAGCAAAATCAATAAATTAATGAATGAACAATGAAATAAAGTAAAATCAATAAATTAAAAAATTATGAAAGCAATCAAATCAATGATATTGCTTAATTCGCATTATTACTAATTAAAATAATTAATTGTAATATGAAGAGTGATTTATGAAAATATTATTGAAATATGTAGAGTGATTTATGGAAAATATTATTAAAATATGGTATAGTAGATTTATAAATTACTTGTTATCGTGGTAATAGATAAAACAATCTGAAAATAGATACTGTTATAGCAGGTTTTCAATATAAATAAAATAACAAAACAGCATAATACCAAAATGCAAAGAAACAAAATAACAAAACAACAAAAAACATAAAAGCAAAATATAAAATACAAAAACAAAATACAAGATATAAAATAACAAAATAACAAAATAATAAAATAACTAAATAACAAAATAACTAAATAAACAAATTAACAAATTAACAAATTAACAAATTAAAGCACAACCGCTTTAGGAGGTAAACAAATGAAAAATAGTAAAATCGGTAAGACACTGGCATTTTTGGGACTTCTTCTATTGTTTTCGGGTTTCTTGTTGCTTGACAGCAAGTCTGCATATGCGGCCACAAAAGTACAGGTTGCTGCTGTAGAATATTATAATGAGGACATAGTAGTATTTAATAACAACAATACTAAGTTTTTTATAGCAACAGAGGCAGAGGCTGCAAAGGATATCTGGGATGTGATTCCGATTGATGACAATAGCGATTTTACAGTCATTGATATTTCATGGTTATCCGCGACGATAGGCAATATCATTTTTATCAAAGGTGATGATGATAAATTACCGACCAGAATTATACTAAAGCAAAAAACGTCGAAGCTGGATATTTCCATTAATTATTCTAATATTGATACACTGGGAGACAACGAAAGCATAGGACATATCATAAATATTATGACTTCTGAGGGAACCGGTGAAGCGCCGATTACCTTCAATGATCTTGAATGGAGAAAAGGAGATACGGGTCGCTGGGAGAGTCCCTCTAAGCTAACCGTGGGCTTACTTAAAAAGTACCTAGTTAGAGGAACAACTTTATATTTCCGTATCAGAGCGAATGATGATCATATTAAGATAAAAAAGGGTACTGTTGATTTTAGTATTAATCAGGATAGAGCAGTAGAGGGGTATCAGGGAGGTATCGTTGATTACTATATAGACCCTGATCTAAGCCTAGGCCTAACATTTGAAGATGGTGACAACGATTATTTTCCCGATGGTACCAAAGGAAGACGTTTTAGTTCAGAAGTTAGGGTTAAATTATCAAAGAAAACTCCATCGATGGTTACCGGAATTAACGGTGAAGAGTTTACTGCAGCGATTAAGTATGGTAAGGAATATCGTGTTACTGTGACTTATGATGATAACAGTACTGCAACCTCAAATTGGATACAGGTGACAGACCGAGCAGTGAGAACAATCCCTCTAAAGACAATTGTAAATAATAATGTTCCGGCAAAGTATGATAGCAACAGTAAATTAATCATATTTGACGGTGAAACGGTTGCATTCCCGCAAATGTTCATAGAGGTAAGGGATTATGCAACAACGAAGGCAGCATCTTCAAAAATTACTGAAATCAATCTAGATCCTCAGCGTGTAATTACAAGTGATAAAGTGAAGGACGGAGTACCGACCGCTGCGTCAATTGCCCTTGGCGATGATAATATCTATGTTGATTACAATGGTAATAAGAATATGATATTAACCATACCTTCCGCATCTGCTACACAACCATACGAATATTCGATTGTAAAGAAGGGCAACACCTTCGATCTGGGACGAGCAGTATGGAATTCTGTAACCAAGAGCACCGGTGTGAAGATACTGGAAAATAAAGCTCCTGAGGGTAGTGTGCTGTATGTAAGGAAGAAGGAGATTAAATCAAAAACAGCAACAAAGACTACAGCAGCAATAGGATATTCATTAGCCTCAACCTATGTAACCCATAATGTTAGCTATCCATCCATCCCGTTAATTACAAAAGAGAATATCACCTATGTGAAAGGTTATCCGACTCCTGTTGTAATTAAAATACAGTTAAATGCATCAGGAAAGGATCCGTTTGAGACCGCGGTAAAGAATGTCAAGCTGGGAACCAAAGAAATTGGTTTTGATCCGGTATATTCGGTATCAGGCACCGATCCCTCCATTCGCTTCCTGACAATAACTCTGCACGATGATGATATTAAAGGGTTGGCAAATTGCAGTAACCGAGCTCTAGCAATTAATTTTATGAATGGTACCTCGAATAAGACTTCCATAAAAATTACCATAAAAAATCCTACACCGGCAGGAGCATTGCTCATACAGGCGTCTCAGGGTGATGCAGTAGGATCAACAAAAGTAAAAATGGATAGTGTGAAGGGAACGGGAAATAGTTATGTTTATATTATAACAAACGATCCTGTAGCGAATGTTAACTCAGAAACAGTGTTGCCGAATGACGCAACGGTTCAAGCCTTCACCTCTGAGGTAGATATTCCGATACCTACCGAGAACCAATATCTCACTATTTATGAGATTACAGCCGGCAGGAATGTAGTTAAATTCAAATGCATACAGATAACATCACAATATCGAAAATAGGAGAGTGATTATAATTACCGTCAGTGTAGGCCCGTTAGAGATGAAGAAAGGGTTCTGAGCAGGTGCTTAGAACCTTTGAAAGGGCGGGAAGATGATATGATTATGGTAGATACCGGGTCTTCAGATACGACGAAAGAGATTGGAATGAGGCTTGGAGTATAGAAAATAAGGGGTGAATATACTTGACTGAGAATATAAGAAGGATCTTTCAACATAATATCAGTTTACTGGGAGGTATGGACAAGGCGGTTTATTACTTTCGGGAGCAGCAATATGAAAAAGCACTTAGCATTGTGGCGGATTCAATCGACCAGGTCAAACTCGTTATCGAAGGGATCATAACTGACCGAGAATATTTTAACGTGGTAGCTACAGAATCAATGTTAGAGATGCTGACCGGTATTCTGGATGCAAAGAAGAATAAGGATTTTATACTCCTGGCTGATTTTCTGGAACTGCAGCTGATTAATTTTTTAATAGGAGTTCAGGAGCTGATTATTAGTAAGGAAGAAATCTTATTTAATGAGGAAACCTACAAAGAAAACATCAGATTATTAATGGAAAAGGGAACTGATTTTCCGGAACAGCTGATGGAGCCCATCAATACCGCAAAGCTTTTGGAAAGTGGGTATCGAGTGGAGTTTACCTCCTGTGGACAGATGACTCTTGCGGCAGAAAATGATGGATCTAAGTTCTATTTTCATACCAATAGCCGTATTAAATCAGAAGCCTTTCTATTAGCCAGAAACTGGTATCAGGAAAGTAAGAAAAGATATATCATCTACGGCTTTGGAATGGGATATCATATCAGTGAGCTGTTGGATCTTTCTGAAGAGGTCGAAATAGAGATATTTGAAGCAGACAGAAATGTGATACAGTTGGCCTGTGCCTTTGCAGATGTAAAAGAATTGTTAGAGAGCAAACGGATACAATTGGTCTTTGACCCGGAATTCAGATTAATTACTAAGAGAATCGCTTCATTAAATCCGGAAGAGATATTTTGGGTTCACTATCCTTCCTACAAGAATATACGAAGTCCTGAAGCAAAAGCGTTATTAGTTACCATGATGCCATGGTCTAAAATGATTGAAGATTGTTAATAATATGGAAGGGTTACCTATGTGTAGAAAGATCAAGATGCTTAATTAAGAATTATTATAACAATTTTGAATCTAGGCTATCTCATTTACTATAAATGTAGTATTTGAAAGATAAAATTATGCCGGCTTTCGGCGGAATGGGGGTAACTATGATCTATATTTTAATTGTTATTGTATTTGTAATAGCGGAGTACAACATTAAGAATTATATTGAAGAAAATATTCAGTTCGGAGAGAAAAAGGACATACTGAAAGGCAGGATCACTATAAGGAAGTACTATAATAAAGGAGCTTTCCTTAATTTTATGGAAAACAAAAAGGAGATGGTAAGGTCCATTTCCAGTATATTTCTAGGACTCTTACTTCTCCTTTTCACCATAATGCTGCCGAAGAAAGGTAACAAACTATTTAAGTTAGGATTAACGCTGGTTCTCGGTGGTGCCATCAGTAATGTAGCTGACCGTTATCTTAGAGGTTATGTTGTAGATTATTTTAGCATTAATGTGAAGAAACTGAAAAATGTTATCTTCAACCTTGCAGATATTGCTATTTTTATCGGATCAATTTTAATGCTCTTATCTACCGTTATTTCTGCAAAATTCAATGGAAGCGCCGATGAATCCGCGGAATAACGGATGTGGCTTATTCGGTCTGGATTTGAATTCGGGATGTGCCTGTGTAGCTAAAAACCAGGGATGACTCTCTAATTCAATCATTTCAACGATACGTCCATCCGGTGAAAGACCGGAAAGCTTGAGTTTATGTTTTATAAAATCATTGCGGTAATAATTATTTACTTCATAACGGTGACGGTGTCTCTCATGAATTGTTTTCTCGCCATAGAGCTGATAAGCCTTTGTATTTACGTCAAGTACGCAGGGATAAGTTCCAAGCCTTAAGGTTCCACCAATATCCTCAATTCCATCCTGCTCCGGCATCAGATGAATTACCGGATGAGTGGTGGAGGGATCTAATTCCACACTGTGGGCATCTTTAAAGCCAATTACATTACGCGCAAATTCTACCAATGCCAGCTGCATGCCAAGGCAAAGTCCCAGGAATGGGATGTTATTCTCTCTGGCATATCGGATGGCATTTATTTTGCCTTCGATACCACGATCACCAAAACCACCGGGTACAACGATACCACATACATCGCCAAGAAGCTCGGCAACATTGCCCGAAGTAACGGTTTCGGAAGGAATCCATTTGATATTAATTGAAGCATGGTGAGATACAGCACCGTGCTTTAAGGATTCTACCACACTGATGTAAGCATCGTGTAGCTGAGTGTATTTACCGACTAGAGCCACCGTAACTTCTTCTCTCGGGTTCTTCAAGGATTGAACCATCTCCTCCCAGTCCGACAGATCGGGGGTAGGGCAGGGAAGGTTAAGGCAGGATAAGGTAACGTCTGCAAGATGCTCCTGTTCCAGTGCAAGAGGAGCTTCATATAGATATTCAACATCCAAATTCTGCAACACATTGCTGCTTGGAACATTACAGAAGAGTGCAATTTTATCTTTTATGCCACTCTCTAAGGGGTGTTCGGTACGGCACACTATGATGTCGGGGCGAATTCCCATTCCCTGTAATTCCTTAACACTCGCCTGAGTGGGCTTCGTCTTCATCTCGCCGGAAGCCTTCAGATATGGAATTAAGGTTACATGAATTAAAGCAACGTTATGATCACCCATTTCCTGGCGGAACTGACGGATGGACTCTAAGAAGGGCTGGCTTTCGATATCACCTACCGTACCGCCGACCTCAATGATTGCGATATGAGTATCCGTGCTTTGATCATTTCTATAAAAACGGCTTTTGATTTCATTTGTGATGTGAGGAATAACCTGTACGGTTCCTCCACCGAAATCACCGCGTCTTTCCTTGGATAATACGGACCAATAGATTTTACCGGTTGTAACATTGGACATCTTGTTTAGGCTTTCATCAATGAATCTTTCATAATGTCCTAAGTCAAGGTCTGTCTCTGCGCCATCATCCGTTACAAATACTTCACCATGCTGGATTGGATTCATGGTACCCGGGTCAATATTAATATATGGATCAAATTTTTGCATTGTAACATGATAACCGCGAGCCTTTAATAATCGTCCTAGGGAAGCAGCAGTAATACCCTTTCCTAAACCTGATACGACGCCACCGGTTACAAATACATATTTAACAGCCATTTTTCTCCTCCTTCATATTTATTACAAATGATTGTTTCGCAGTTCTTTCATATATTTAAGCAATAAAAAAAGCCATCAACCTATGCAAGATGATAGGTTTAAGGCAAAAATGGGTGGAGCGAGCCGGCCGATCCTTATTGGTGGACCTTAAACCATTTTCCGGCACCCTTGCTGGTATGATGTACAATTATTGCAATAGTATACTACAATCGATAAAAGAAGTCAATTATCACAGAGAATGATTTTTTGACCTTTATTAAGCTCAATTTAAAATATTTTCTTTGCATCAGATATTCCGCTAAATGTATATTTAGTTTAAATAAATGGAAAAACTTAAAATTGTACACAATTTATACACAGAAATTTTAGAACAATTTTATTGATTTATGGTTAGACTATAAGTATAATGAGTTATACGATTGATGGAAAATACAGTGAGTGTCTGAATTTGGATTAAACAGACTCACATTTTGTATATAGGATCTAATAAGCATGTTCGCATAAAGATATTTAATCGTGGAGAAACTAGAAATTTCTATGAATAGGAGGATTTCATGGATAACAATAATAAGAATAATAAAAGTGGTATGCCTAACAAAATGGCCATTATCATAATATTATTATCTTCATTATTTATATGGTATATGTTTTCCATGTTGTCAGATCAATTAAAATCTGGCACGAAGGAAGAGATTAGCTATAATAAATTCTTGCAAATGCTAAAGGAAGATAAGGAAAATATTGATAAGGTTTTAGTAAAAGGGGAACAGATAATCATTACCCCGAAGGGACAGGAAAATAAAGCCCTAAAGACTACTTATGTAACGGGTTATTTTTATGATTTAGATTTGGTAAATCGTCTTGAAGAATCCGGTGTTGAATACTCTGTGGCAGTAGAAGAGCAGAATATGATCAGCTCAATCTTGTCAATGATACTACCCTTTATCGCGATCTATGTAGTAATGTGGTTCTTATTTAAGGCCATCTCAAAAAACAGCGGCGGTATGATGGGTGTTGGAAAAAGCAATGCCAAGGTCTATGTCGAGAAGCAGACCGGAGTTACCTTTAAAGATGTAGCAGGCCAGGAGGAAGCGAAGGAGTCAGTTACCGAAATCGTGGATTTCCTTCATAATCCCGCCAAGTATACCCGAATCGGTGCAAAGCTGCCAAAGGGTGCCTTGCTCGTAGGACCTCCCGGAACCGGTAAAACCTTACTTGCAAAGGCAGTGGCCGGAGAAGCAAAGGTGCCGTTCTTCTCGTTGTCCGGATCAGACTTCGTAGAGATGTTTGTTGGTGTTGGTGCATCCAGAGTAAGAGATTTGTTCAAGCAGGCGCAGCAGTCCGCACCTTGTATTATTTTTATCGACGAGATCGATGCGATCGGTAAGAGCCGTGACTCGCATTATGGCGGTGGTGGCAATGATGAACGTGAGCAGACCTTAAATCAGTTGCTTGCGAATATGGATGGATTTGATTCCTCAAAGGGCTTAGTAATCCTTGGCGCAACGAATCGCCCAGAGGTACTGGACAAAGCATTACTTCGTCCGGGACGTTTTGACCGAAGAATTATCGTAGATAAACCCGACCTAAAGGGTAGGGTTGATATACTTAAGGTACATGCAAAGAATGTATTGATGCATGACTCTGTTGATTTAGAAGCGATTGCAAAGGCTACCTCAGGAGCAGTAGGCTCCGACTTGGCCAACATGATTAATGAAGCTGCAATCCTGGCAGTTAAGCAGGGAAGAACCGTAGTAACCCAGGACGATTTATTTGAATCCGTCGAAGTGGTTATCGCAGGTAAGGAGAAGAAGGATCGTATTCTTGGTAAAGAAGAGAAACGAATCGTTGCATATCACGAGGTAGGGCATGCACTTGTAACCGCGCTTGAGAAGAATGCAGAGCCGGTACAAAAGATTACCATCGTTCCAAGAACTATGGGTTCTTTAGGATATGTAATGCAGGTTCCTGAGGAAGAGAAGTATCTGATGAGCCAGGATGAGATTATGACCCGTATCGTAACACTGTACGGAGGACGTGCAGCGGAAAAACTAATCTTCAACTCGGTTACCACCGGAGCTTCCAATGATATTGAAAAAGCAACCCACCTTGCAAGAGCCATGGTTACACAATATGGTATGTCTGAGAAGTTCGGTCTTATGGGCTTAGAATCGGTAGAGAATAAATACCTTGATGGCCGATCCGTTCTGAATTGTGGTGAAGAAACCGCCGGAGAAATCGATAAGGAAGTAATGCAGATCCTGAAAAAATGCTACGACCGTGCAGAAGAATTACTTGCCGGCAACCGCGAAGTCCTTGATCAGATTGCAGAATACCTAATCACCAAGGAAACCATCACCGGTGAAGAGTTTATGAGAATCTATAATGAGATTAAGGGCATTAAGGAAGAACCCAAGGAAGAACCCAAGGAAGAACCCAAGGAAGAAACCAAGGATGATACCAAGGATGATACCAAGGATGATACCAAGGATGATGCCAAGGATGATGCCAAGGATGATACCAAGGATAAAACGAAGGATGAAACAGGATTGGTTTAGGCTTGGTAATGATTGGGTAAGGCAACAATACGAAGTACAATACGTATATGTTAATTATAATAAGATAATTTATAGCAGCCTTCTATGAGAAATCGTAGAGGGCTGTTTTTTAGTATTTAGATATTTCTTAAGGTAGTAGCTTGAGAGAATGGAGAATAATTGCTTAATATATGATAATTCAACGTTTATCCGGAAAAATCCTGCGTTTATGCTTCGGTGTATTGTAAATCGGGAGAAAATAAATTACCATATGGATATATATAGCAAAGTAACAAGTGGTCCGAATGCTTAAAAATAAATAAGGAGGTCATATATTTGTGAAGTTCAAAAAAATATCATAATTGTATTAGTACTGGTGATATCGCTAGTCTTGATTTATCTTATTGTGAAATCATCTAAAAGGATTTATCCTTCGGATTTAATTAAGAACAAAATAAATTTATCATTACCTACTTCATCAGAGATAGTTAATTATAAATATTCAAAAAGGGAGGATTCTTTTTCATGAAAGGTAGGCCTTTGTGGTTAAACAATATGATGAGAATTATTTTTTATACATTTCAATTTAGGGAAATTAAGAGGTTATAGCAAAACGGACGAATTATGGCTAGAGTTTCGCATGAACTCTGCTCATGGCTATATCAAATAAATAAGGGTGGTAGTTTTCATGATAATAAAGAATAAAAAAATAATACTAATAGTTGCAATAGCTATAGTTGGACTTCTGTTTTTTGTAATCGTATGCCTGAAAAGCCCAACTGTTATTATAAAAGAAAAACTATATATTACACTGCCATCTACATCTAAAATAATTAATTTTGACTATCATTGGTGGAGTGAAACTTTTGATGCTAAAATATTAATTGATGATCAAGACGTAGAAAGTGTTAAAAATGAACTTCTTAAGCATTTAAGAGAAAAAGATGAAGTAAATAATAAGCATAGTAAGCCATATATGGAAAATACAACATCATAGTGGGATATGGATGAAAACAATATTTTATATTGGTTTTCAGGTTTACGGGAAGGAAAAAAACATTTGTTTTTACCAAGCCCGAAAACGGGAACGATAAAGATATTTATTACTAAGCAGAATGATGGTAATTATTATTTGTATATTGCGTATTTTCAATAAATGGATATATTTATTCATAAAGTATACATATCTTCTCTAAATGATAGTGAATAACCTCAGAAAGGTGGAGAAAATTGAACTGGAGTTACTTATGACATAGGAGAGATTATTAGTACAAAGGTATATGGGAAAGGATGAAAGTGGGCTTTACTATCTGAATGCAAGGTATTATGATAGTGTAACAGCAAGATTCATCACAGAAGATGATCCGAAGTATTCGAAGAGAAATGATCCTCTAAGTCTGAATCTGTACACCTATTGCCATAATGATCCGATTCATTATACTGACCCAAGCGGACATGCTGGCGCGAGTGCTTATCCTTGTAAAATGGATGATGGTCGTGGATTTTTTGCAGGTTTAGGATTTGGCATCTTAATAATAAGTGGCTATACTATTGCTAATGGAAAAATTACATCCTCAACTTCTATAAAGACCGAACCATTTACCTCGAAATCTAGTGACACAGTAACTGTTAAACAAAAAATAGCATCAGATGATTATCCAGTTGCCCCAACGTTTCAAAGTAAAACTACATCAAGTACTAGTAAAACAAAAGACAAGGATGCAAGTGATAACGAGGGAGCGGGTAAGACTAAGGGAGACTCTGATGCAAAGATAAAAACTGGAGATAAGACGGCAAAAGGAAGAACATTTAGCGACCATGGTGCTGATAGTGCTAATGATAGAGATTTTAGCTCAAAAAATGTTGACGATATTATTGATAACAATAAAAAAACAAGAGATAAAGAAATAACTGATAAAGGTGAGGTTCGATGGAGATATCAAGATAAGAGAGGAAATACTGTAATTACGAATGAATCAAGTGATAGAATAATTACGGTTTATTCGCATCCGAGGTCCGTAAATGGTGGAAAATATATACCAAAAGGAGTACAATAGATGTGTCAAGAATTTATGGAAGAGTTGATTAGCAGCGTTAATTTAACTATTAGTGAAGGAATAGAAGAAGATGTAAAAGGATTTTTTAGAGAAGATGAAACGATAATGGAATATAACTTAAAAGTAATTCGGAATAAAAGATACGAGCTAAATATTGCTCTAAAAAATCCATCAAAATATGAAAATGAAAAAGTTTTTTTTGAATTCATGCAATTCATGAAATATCCTGTAATAAATATATATAGCATAGCTAACTATGGGAGAAAATATATTTATTTATCAGCGACAAATGATATGAGAGGTTTTTGTTTTGAAGTTTACTTTGAGAGTTAATAAAAGTTAGAAACTACAAAAATTAAGAAATCCGTAATGCAATATTCTATATACAACATTGCATTATGGATTTTTTAATGATTCATAAAATTTTGGTATGATTAAGGTATATGAAATCACAGTCAGTTATTATGACAGTGTTACGGCTAGGTTTATAAGTGAGGATACATATCGCGGCGAGAAAAATGATCCTCTCAGCTTGAATTTATACACTTATTGTCTTAATAATCCGATCATTTATGATGATCCGAGTGGGCATTCCTCTACGCCTTTTGCAATTGGTAAGGAAGATAGAAAAGCACAGGGCACTTTTTGGTCATATGTAGGCAAAACAATCTGGACAATTATAACAGTAGGGATAGTTGGAGATAGTGTTTCAAAAGGAACTAATTCAAATACGAATAGTTCAAGTGCTACACCTGCCTCTGCACCTGTTAACCCTGCAAAAAGTACGAACAATGTAGATGGTAAAACTGGGGTTAAAGAGAAAGATGTTAATCCAAAACCAGGTTGTCCTCCGCAACAGGTAGAAAGCGCATCAAGTTCTGAAAAGGTAGACTTGACTGGTTTTAGAAAATATACACCAAAAGAATTAGATAAAATGCTTGGTTCTAATTTCCACGGTGATGGTGGAGCTAAAAAAATAATTCTAGTTGATGTAGCAAAAGAAATAGGCAAAAAGGCCATGGATAAACTTGGGAAAAATCCAGATATTTATATAAACAAAGATGGTATAATTGCAGTTGTTTCAACAGTCAATAAAGCAGTTAGATATGTTGTTGATAACTTAAATATAAAAATGTATTGAGACAGGAGGATTTATGTTTGATTTAAATATTTTATGTATTAAACAAAAAAAAGCAAAAATAATAAATAATTTAAACATTTATGTGGAAGCTGTAAATAAAAATGACAAACAAATCAATAAAAGATACTGGGAAATATGGAGATTTATGGATCTTACGGATGGAATATGGTATGATGTTTTAAAGGAAGAAAATGAGAATGCAGGAACAAGTGTATGCGATATCTATGATGATATTGCTCAAGAAGTTCCTTATTGGATAGCTAATAGGGAAGATATAAAATCAGATTTGTTTCCTTTTTATTTTAAACAAGAGTACATCCAAAGCATTAAATTGCTAATGTCAGAATTACTTAAGGAGTCTCCAGTAAAAACAATCTATTTATTGTGCAGATGTCAATCACATGAAAGGGAGATTATATCGGGTTCATTAAGTATGGAGGAGTTTTTTACGTTGATGGAATCTAAAAAAATATATGCTAACATATGTTATATTATTACAGATAATCCAATTGAATTTTACAATAATGAGCATCGCTAAAGTCTCATGTAATATTGAAGGTACACTAAATTTATAGAGTGAATATATTTACTATTTTTATACTTGAATTTAGTCCGTAACAGATGGTATAAGGAAGAAAGCAAATTCTCTCAGTGTTTTGAAATGTTTCAAATTGAAGCTGAGAAATATTAATTTCATTGATGTAAAAGCAATTCTTTTTCTTGAAATATATTCTGTGTACACAAAGGAAGCAGTTAGTAGACTTAACATCTACTAACTGTTTTTAAGATTAATAGATTTCTACAATTTAAGTTCTTCAAGAAATACTGAATTAAGTGAAGTTTTCATCTTCCTACATCAACATTTACAAACCCACCACGGAAATCGGAGCCAGTAATGATAAACAAGTTACTTTCTTTACAGATTTCAAGGTAAACCAGTGTTAACTCAACGAATGATCGTATCATAAAACAAACCTCCTTCTGACGGCGGCGGGCTGTCCCGCTCCGTATATTCCGCCGGGGTTTTACCGCCGTACTTCCTGTTTGTCAAGCAGAATTTTTCTGTTCCTGTGGACGTTCTCCTCACAACGCTTATGGATACCAATTGTCCTTAACAGTTATCCCTGTATCCAGTCTTACGGAGCAGTTCCTGCTCTTATTAATAATTAGCCGCCGCAACAGGATATCCACTCCGAATTCCCTTATGTAATCCTGCTTGAATCCCTCCTGTATACAGATACAGATACAGATACATTTATATTTATGTTTACAGATATAGTTACATATTTTTTACCACTACTTATTACCTGATTAAGGATATGGGTTTGTAAAGAAGTTTGGTGATGGACAACATGTGATGGATTATTAATAAGTAATTGACGAGAGGTCACTCAGTTTCGTGCTGATGTGGCCTCCATTTATAGTTGATAAAAACTAAGAAATAGCATATAATAAAAGTAAGGAATACATGGAATTCATAGAAAGGAGTTTGAATATATGGAACTTGCAAAAATTACTGCAAAAGGGCAGATAACAATACCGATTCATATCAGAAAGAAACTTAGCTTAAAGGATGGGGATAAGGTTATTTTCATCGAAGAAAACGGGCGTGTGGTAATGGAGAACTCGACCAAGGTTGCTTTACGCGAGGTTCAGGATGCCTTTTCTGGGGAGGCTGAACGAGTTGGCTTAGAAACAGAAGATGATGTTGTAGATATGGTAAAGCAATTTAGAAAAGAAAAATTGGAGAACAACTATGAGAATAATGCTTGATACAAATGTTCTTATTTCAGCAATACTTTTTCGTAGTGAAAACCTGAGCCGATTAATAGAGAAGGTGGTAGAAGATTATACATTGGTGCTTTCAACTTATGTAGTAGAGGAATTGAAATCGGTAGTTGAAAGAAAATTTCCAAGTAAAATGAAAGCTATTGAGAAATTTTTAACAGCATTATCGTATGAATTAGTATATTCACCTGAGAGCTATGATGATACTCCGTTGTTTGAAATCCGAGATGAAAAGGATTACATGGTTTTACACACTGCTATATTAGCTGACGTTGACATTCTAATAACAGGGGACAAAGATTTTAAGGATATTGAAATTGAGCGCCCTGAGATAGTGGCACCAAAGGAGTTTCTCGAAAAGTATTATATTTAAGAATTATTAACCCGGCGCTAATAAAATGGTAGCCGGGTTTAGTTTTGGATTACAATACGAAATAGATATTAATATTTGTGAAATTGTCTGTCCTTTTGTTTTTTAACACAAATAGATTGCAGCTACTTAAGTGTCTGCTGATTAATCAACAACACCTTGATTTTACTGACTTTTCCAACATTTCATGGTATAATCAATGCAAGGGATTTGAACAAACGTTTCAACCAACCGATAGGACTTCACATGAATCCTAACAACAGTTAATTATAATAACGACATAACTAAAGATTATACGCGATTGCAGTAATTATTAAGGCTAAATCCATCCGGTTAATATATTAATCATAAAGTTCCATAAAGCGGTTACCAGAAGTTGGGTAGCCGTTTTTTGCCAATTCTTTTCTGGAATACCTTATGAAAGCATTACAAATTCTGTTGCCGAGTCCATGTCTTTTCACATTCCCATATTCTATAATTATTATAAAGTTGCTCATAAGACAATAACTCTTAAAATTGCCATTTACTTTCGATTTGTTTCAGAGTTGGACTGGATTTTTCTTACATTTTTCTGAAGATAGAAAAGAGACAATAGGCTGCTTCGGGAAAGTATATACGATTGTGATTTAACAAAAAGATGTTGGGTCTGTTTTTCTTAAATTATATAATTTTATTCAGTTATACTATATATAAAATTGTGATATCCCCATCTCTCCGATATCAGCATTCCCAAACCCACCATGGCAATCAGAACCGGTAGTGATGAGCAAGCCACGTTCTTTACAGATTTCAAGACAAACCTGTGTTAATTCATCCGAGTGCTTCGGATAGTAGCATTCGATGCCATCGAAACCATAATCGAGATATTGAATAATAGTATTTCTGAGTTCAATAATATCATACTCGCGAAAGGTAACACCGGGGTGGGCCATAACAGCTTTACCGCCAGCATTGTGAATAGACTCACATACTGATTGTACACTGGGGAAATTTACAATGTCATAATCGCATTCATATTTTATATAAAACGAAAACCCTTCTCTAAGTTCCTTTGTCAAGCCTTTATCCATAAGATAATGCAGAGCTTTCCAACCACCCTTTCTGTGATCGTAGTTATATTCAGAATAATCCTCTGTAGTTATGAAGTCATAATCCACCTGCATCTTTTCGATTAACTTGTAATTTACCAAATCAAGCAATGCTCGGTTGCTTTTGACAAAACTGCGGAAAGCTTCATCCATCATATTCATTCCGTATCCCAATATGTGAATATTTCTTCCGTTATCAATTGCATCTAACTCAACACCGGATATGCACTTGATATCATAGTCTTTACTAAGTGTTAGAAGTTCTATGGAACCTTCGAGTACATCATGGTCTGTAATTGCCATAACACCTACATTATTCTTGATAGCTTCTTCGAGAATCTCTTTTGGTGACATAGTTCCATCAGAGTAGTATGAGTGAATATGTAAATCGAAAAACTTATCTGGCATTTCTTTACCTCCTGACGCGACTTAAGTTAACTTACCGCTCTTGTGACACTTTAAGATAATTAACTTGAACTGCTAATTTCCTTCCTGCAAACTGCTAAAGTAAAATTGTTTACCATTATATAACAATGGGTTTGAAAAAACCACTACAATTTTTACAAATAAATATTTATTACAATTTTTACTAATAAATATTTATATAGTATTAACTAATATTACTTGCTGGTTTCTTTACTTCAATTGATTGGTAGCCTTACTAATCTTATGCTTCAATGAAGCAATCGTAATCTGATCAATGTAGATGAAGGCCTGTCGGTAATTTATTAAATTCCATACACAATATTCTTTAGCTCATACTCTTAAGTATCCTCTTAGTTATCCCCAAAAACGTTTGATAATATTTGTCTCATGAATTAACATGTGTTATACTATACGGGATAAGCGAAGGTCAGTACTTGCATAACGATAGGTAGCATACATGCTTCCATATCGGTGTAGATGTATTGAATGAGCTACGCTTAACCCGTAGATTAAGCGTAGCTCAGTATATTATAAACCGACTGGAAGCCTACGCTTCCCCAACCATTTACACCATCACCATCACACAGCCCCGACCCTAACCGGTTTTAGAAGGAGCAGATTATGTTTAATATAGAAGAAGAATTAAAAAAACTTCCGGCGAAGCCGGGTGTATATATTATGCGGGACAGCAAGGATACGATTATCTATGTAGGTAAGGCGATCATCCTGAAGAACCGTGTGCGCCAATATTTCCAGAACAGCCGTAACCACACTGAGAAGATCAGACAGATGGTGGAGCACGTCGACCATTTTGAATACATCATTACGGATTCCGAGCTGGAAGCATTGGTGCTGGAATGTAATTTAATCAAGGAGCATATGCCCAAATATAACACGATGCTAAAGGATGACAAGACGTATCCTTATATTCGTGTGACTACCTATGAAGCCTTTCCGAAGGTATCCATCGCGAGGGAGCAAAAGAAGGATAAGGCCAAGTATTTTGGACCGTACGTGAGCGGAGTTGCAGTCAAGGATACCCTGGAGCTGCTTCGTAGAATTTATAAAATTAGAACCTGTAACCGTAACCTTCCGAAAGATGTCGGTAAGGAACGTCCCTGCCTTTATTACCATATGGGGCAGTGCGATGCGCCCTGCCAGGGCTTCATCTCACAAGCGGAGTACAGAGCCAATATCGATGAGGTCATTGAGTTCCTGAACGGCAATTATACCAGAGTAGGTAAGCTGCTTGAGGAAAAGATGGCAGCAGCCTCGGAAGCGCTGGAATTTGAGAAGGCAGCGGAATACAGAGATCTGCTTGGCAGTGTGAAGCAGATTGCAAACCGGCAGAAGATTACCAACACGGATCAGGTGGACCGTGATATTATAGCCTTTGCAAGGGATAAGGATGAAGCAGTGGTTCAAACCTTCTTCATCCGTAGCGGAAAGCTGATTGGAAGAGACCATTTTCATCTGTCCGGAGTAGAGGATGTAGAGGATGGAGAGGTTATGGCAAGCTTTTTAAAGCAGTTTTATGCAGGTACCCCTTATATCCCGAAGGAAATCTTCCTTGGCACAAAGACGGAGGAGGAAGAGCTTCTCACGGAATGGCTCACCGCAAAGCGTGGTCAGAAGGTATATTTAAAGGTGCCCCAGAAAGGGGACAAGGAAAAGCTGGTGGAACTGGCCAGAAAGAATGCGGATCTCGTGCTGCATCAGGATATGGAGAAGATTAAGAGAGAGGAAGCCAGAACCGTCGGTGCACTTAAGGAGTTGGCTGATTATCTTGATCTGCCAATGGTTGACCGTATTGAGTCCTTTGATATCTCCAATACCGCCGGCTTTGAGTCCGTTGGTTCCATGGTGGTATATGAGAAGGGTAAACCGAAGAAGGCGGATTATCGTAAGTTCAAGATACGTTCCGTACAGGGACCGGATGACTATGCCTCCATGTATGAGGTTCTCACTAGAAGATTTACCCATGGTCAGAAGGAGCTGGAGCAGTTAAAAGAAAAACAGCTGGACGAGTCGGTGGGAAGCTTTACAAGATATCCAGACTTAATCCTTATGGATGGTGGAAAAGGCCAGGTTGGAATAGCCCTCAAGGTATTAGAGGAGTTGAAGATGGATATTGCAGTATGCGGTATGGTGAAGGATGATAACCATAGAACCAGAGGATTATTCTATAACAATCAAGAGCTGCCGATTGACAAAAGCAGTGAATTGTTTAAATTAATTACACGAATTCAGGATGAAACCCACCGATTTGCGATAGAATATCACAGGAATCTCAGACAGAAGAGTCAGGTTCGTTCGATCTTAGATGATATCAACGGTATCGGGCCTACCAGAAGAAGGGCTCTTATGAAATACTTCCAGTCGCTAGAGGCCATTCAGGCAGCAGATGTGGAGGAGATCATGAAGGTCCCGGCAATGAACCGGCAGGCAGCTGAGGAGGTTTATGAATTTTTTCATAAGCAGACCGAGCAATAATATTTACAGCTTATGATTACATGTGTTAGAATGTAGCAGACAAGAAGAGAATTATAATGTATCCATAGGTATTTAATTAATAAGGATACAATAATCGTAGGATTTTATATTTATTAATTGATTCAAACGTTTTGGAGGTATCAGGATCTGAAGTGTATCTTGTTTCAAGGTGTTTCATAATAAAGTATGGTTCTCGTATTTGATGTATAAATAATGATGTAAGTAATTATTATCAATTAATTAATGTATTATAAATGACGTATAAGAAAATGATTTGCAAATAAAATAAGGTACAAGTAAATATATACAAGTAATTGATCTATAAGTAAATAATGCAAAAGTAATTGATCTACAAGTAAATGATGTACAAGCAATTGATCTAAAAGTAAATGATGTAAAGCTATTGATGCGCAAGTAAATAATGTACTGAAAATGATGCACTGTAATTGATATACAAGCAATTGATCTATAAGTAATGACAGGAATTCAATTTATCAAAATGTAACTGAAATTATTTTATTGAGTTAAAATATATGATTAAACATTATGTAATACAAAAAACATGAATTATACTAAGAGAGTGCGTGCTAAGCTGCAGAAGCTGCAAGGATGCCGCAGATGGAGGTTACTATGTATACCGTTGAATTAGTTCGTTTGATCGAAAAGATGAATTTGGAAAATTGCACTCCGGACATTGATATTAAGAGCATTAAGCTTTCCCAACCTGATGTGAACCGACCTGCGTTGCAGCTGGCAGGCTTTTTTGATCATTTTGATTCAGAGCGTGTTCAAGTAATCGGACATGTTGAGATGGCATATATGCAGCAAATGGATGCGGATCAGAGATCGCAGATCATCAGCAGATTGATGGATTATCATGTGCCCTGTATCGTATTCAGCAGAAATTTGGAAGTCAGCGAGAATTTAATCAAGTTAGGTACGGAAAAGGGTGTACCGATTCTTAGATCCTCCAGAACTACGTCCTCCTTTATGGCAGAGGTGATCCGCTGGTTGAATGTAGAGCTGGCGCCAAGAATTACGATTCATGGAGGACTTGTTGATGTCTATGGTGAAGGTATCTTAATCATGGGTGAAAGTGGTATCGGTAAGAGTGAAGCGGCTCTAGAGCTGATTAAACGTGGTCACCGTCTGGTTACGGATGACGTAGTTGAGATTAAGAAGGTAAGTGATGATACTTTAATCGGAACCTCACCGGATATTACAAGGCATTTCATTGAGCTGCGAGGTATCGGTATCATAGATGTTAAGACCTTATTTGGTGTAGAAAGTGTTAAGAATACACAGGCGATCGACTTGGTTATTAAGCTTGAGGAGTGGAATAAGGATAAACAATAC
This sequence comes from Bacillota bacterium, assembly GCA_023414875.1. GTDB lineage: Bacteria > Bacillota > Clostridia > Lachnospirales > Lachnospiraceae > Mobilitalea. Next base: position 67,759 of record JAEZMV010000028.1, read on the forward strand.
GACCGTCTTGGATTAGAGGAAACATACATTGAATTCCTTGGCAATAAGGTGGTTTGTCATTCCATCCCGATCCGTCCCGGCAGAAATCTTGCGATTATCTGTGAAGCGGCTGCGGTTAACTACCGTCAGAAGAAGATGGGCTATAATGCTGCACAGGAGCTTTATAACAGAGTAACCAACAGCCTAAAAAAGGGCGATAACTAAACTCTGATAGAAAAGAGCATGCAGATTAGTAATAAATACTCCTTAATAATATAATATTTCAGTCGACAGATTATCAGAATGATATGTCCTCAGATATTTATAGATTAATTAATGATCAGGTAAAATTATAATTTAAATATGCAACAGGTAAAATATAAACATGTGATAAATTTATAGTGATAAAGGATACAACAAGGCGAGGAAGGTAGCGTAATCATGGAAAAAGTATGTTTTGGAATTGATATCGGGGGAACCGCAGTTAAGGTAGGTCTATTTAACACAGAAGGTAAGCTGTTGAACAAATGGGATTTTGCCACCAGAAAAACAGAAAGCGGTAAGGATATACTGAAGGATTCAGCAGAGTTTATAATAGAGAAGATTAACGAGCTTCAGATCGACAAGGAGAAGCTTCTTGGAATCGGAGTTGGTATTCCCGGTCCGGTAAAGGATAACGGTGAAGTACTTGAGCTTGCTAATTTGGGCTTAGGTTATTTTAATATTGAAGAGGAAATGCATGATCTGACCGGACTTAAGGTGAAGGCAGGTAATGATGCCAATGTTGCTGCACTTGGCGAGCTTTGGATGGGTGGTGGCAAGGGCTATCACAATATGGTACTTACAACCCTCGGAACCGGTGTTGGCGGAGGAATTATCATAAATGGTTCCGTTCTGGCAGGAAGTAACGGAGCAGCAGGCGAGATCGGACATATCTTAGTGAATGAGGAGGAGACAAGTACCTGTGGATGCGGTAAAAAGGGCTGCCTGGAGCAGTATGCTTCCGCAACCGGTATTGTGAGAGTAGCCAAAGGTATTTTAAATAAATCCAACGAGCCTTCTACAATGCGCAGCTATAATGATTTAAGTGCAAAAACAGTATTTGATTGTGCGAAAGAAGGAGATAAGCTTGCGATGGAAGCGGTTGAAAAAGCCTGCTATTATCTTGGAGTTGCAATGGCACATATTGCTCAGGTAGTCGATCCTGAGGTATTTGTAATCGGCGGCGGTGTATCAAAGGCTGGCGATATCTTGACGGAGACAATTAAGAAGTATTATAACCGATATGTTATGGATGCTTTAAAAAATAAGGATTTTAAACTGGCTACACTGGGAAATGATGCCGGAATCTATGGCGCAGCTAAGTTGATTCTTGCATAATATAGTAATACAAAATTGGCTTAACGAAAGCTGACTTCTAAGAAATGGAAGGATGCTGGTGGAAATTAAGCAAATGTTTTAGGAGGCCGGTATTGGAAAATCAATTTTATCAAAAACTAATTCTTACATTACCGAAAGAGCAGATCAAATTGAAGGAACGTATGGAAAACCACACCTCGCTACATATTGGCGGTGAGGCTGATTATTTCGTTGAACCGGCAACTCTTGAAGAAGTGCAGGAAGTTGTATCGTTATGTAAGATAGAGAAGGTGCCCTATTACATTATGGGAAATGGCAGTAATCTGCTGGTTTCCGATCTTGGGTTTCATGGATTGGTCCTAAAGCTTGGAGATAATTTTTCCAAGATTTCCGTTCTCGATAATCATACAGTAGTGGCACAGGCAGGAGTTCTCTTATCAAGGCTGGCAAATGTTGTGGCTAATCATAGTCTGACCGGTTTTGAATTTGCTTCCGGAATTCCCGGTACCCTGGGCGGAGCAGTTACGATGAATGCAGGAGCATATGATGGTGAAATGAAACAATGCCTTGTAAGATCCAGAGTAATGGATGAAGAAGGTAATGTTCTTGAACTGAATCATGATGAAATGGAGTTAGGCTATCGTAGTAGTATCCTCCAGAAGAAGAATTATATCTTATTGGAGGCGGAAATATTGCTTACTCCAGGTGATCAGCAGCTGATTCGTCAGAAAATGAGTGATTTAAATACACAAAGACGGGAAAAGCAGCCTTTGGATCAATATAGTGCAGGAAGTACCTTTAAAAGACCACAGGGGTATTTTGCCGGTAAGCTGATCAGTGATGCAGGGTTACGCGGATATCAGGTGGGTGGAGCTGCTGTATCGGAGAAGCATTGCGGTTTTGTTATTAACAAGGATCACGCAACAGCGAAAGAATTCCTTACGGTCATTGAAGATGTAGTGCGTATTGTTGATGAAAAGTTCGGTGTCAGATTAGAGCCTGAGGTGAAATTTCTAGGAGAGTTTTGAATATACACAGGAAACCTTATTGCTGGTAAACAGGAAGATAATATGGGAGTGAAAATATGAGATTTGTCATTGTCACAGGAATGTCCGGTGCAGGTAAAAGTTCTGTATTAAAGATGCTTGAGGATGCTGGATATTTTTGCGTAGATAATCTGCCAATTCAATTGGTGAAAAAATTTGTTCGTCTGATTATGCATGGCAACCAGAATAATGTTGCCTTAGGAATTGACATACGAAGTGGACAAGCCTTGAAAGAGATGGACAACGTTATTCAGGATATGAAACGATCATCCATTCCGTATGAAATTCTGTTTTTAGACTGTACCCCTGAAGTATTGGTCAAACGTTATAAAGAAACCAGAAGAAATCATCCGCTGTCCGGTGCAGGGCGCGTTGAAAAAGGTATTGCCTTAGAGCGGGAACGATTGGAGTTTCTACGTCAAAAGGCAGATGTCATCATTGACACCAGCCAGCTTTTGATTAGAGAGCTGAAAACCCAGATTAACAAGATTTATCTGGATGATCAGAAGTTCAGTAACTTTTATGTTACGATACTTTCCTTCGGCTTTAAATACGGAATCCCTTTTGATTCTGACCTGGTATTTGATGTTCGGTTTCTTCCCAATCCCTTTTACGTACCGGAGTTAAAGAGGCTGACCGGAAATGATAAGGCAGTGAGTCAATATGTAATGGATTCGGGAGCTGCAGAAGATTTTCTTGATAAGCTTGCCGATATGCTTCTTTTCTTAATTCCGAATTATATTAAGGAAGGTAAGAATCAATTGGTTGTCAGTATTGGGTGTACGGGTGGAAAGCATCGCTCAGTAACCCTGGTGAATGAATTAGCATCAAGGTTAAATCATACGGAATACGGTTTAAAGGTAGAACATAGAGATATTGATAAGGATAAGTAAACTGAGTCATTAGTTAAGGTGTTAGAATTTTTAATTTGTATACAAGAATTATTAAAGCTCAATGAATAGAGATATCATTAAGTATAGTAAGCAGTGATTAGCGGAATGGAGATTTATATGTCATTTTCTAAGGATGTGAAGGAAGAGCTTTCTCTTTTGTTAAGTAGTGCAAGACACTGCAGGCTGGCAGAACTGGCAGCAATTCTTTCTAGCGGAGGCCGGGTGATACAGTATGGTTCAAAGTATTACTTGAAACTACATACTGAAAATTTGGTTGTTGCAAGAAAATACTTTACATTGATTCGAAAAACATTTAATATAAAGATTGATGTTTCTGTAAAGACCAATTCCAACTTGAAAAAGAATAGAATTTATACCCTTATTATAAAGGATACAGAAACGGTAACACGGATATTACAGGCAACCAAACTATTACCTGGCGAAATGTCCCATGGGGAAATAGCGAATAACGGGAATAATAATACAGTTACAGAGAAGTCTATAAGTATAGACTTAGGTTTGGCAGATTCCTTGATTGTTCAGAATGCCTGTTGTAAGAGAGCCTTTATAAGAGGAGCATTCTTATCGTCAGGTTCGATGAGTAATCCAAAAAAAGCTTATCATTTAGAAATCGTTGTATCAAATCTGGCAAAAGCAGAACAGTTGAGAGATATAATTCAAGCTTTCTCTGTGGATGCAAAGATAGTGATACGTAAAAAGAACTATGTAGTTTATATCAAGGAAGGCTCTCAAATTGTCGATCTGTTAAATATTATGGAAGCCCATGTTGCATTAATGGATTTGGAAAATGTAAGAATACTTAAGGAAATGCGTAATTCCATCAACCGTCAGGTGAATTGTGAGGCTGCTAATATTAGTAAAACAGTAGCAGCTGCATCAAAGCAAATCGATGATATTATTTATATTAGAGATAATGTAGGATTAGGCGATTTAGCTGATGGACTGGAAGACATTGCACGACTTCGAATTGAATATCCGGAAGCTTCCTTAAAGGAATTAGGTGCGATGCTGTTACCACCTATCGGAAAATCCGGTGTTAACCATAGATTACGAAAATTAAGTATGATAGCAGATCAATTGCGGGAGAATAAGGAGGAAAATAGTCATGATAACGAAGGAGATTGTAATTAAAATTCCGAATGGTTTGGAAGCAAGACCGGTTGCATTACTGGTTCAAGTAGCTAGTCAATATGAATGCAGCATCCATGTTGCAAGTAATGAGAAGCGTGTGAATGCAAAAAGTATTATGGGTATGATGAGCATGGGTATATCAGCAGGTGAGACGGTTACTGTAATGGCAGACGGACCGGACGAACAGATTGCTATTGATAATATTGAGAAGTATTTAAGCAGTAAATAGTATAAAGGGCAAAATCCTCAAATCGAATTGGAGAATTTGCTTAAGAAGAACTATGATGTTCATGCAATGGCACTCGCAGACGCAGATGCACTACCCCTCATAAATAAGACAGCAGGAAATCAAGCTACTTCGTTGATTGGTTTCTGCTGTCTTATTATCGCATTTTCCTATATAATTTAATAATTTTGTAAGGAATATTAACACATACTATGATATAATAAACAGGATAACAATGATATACAATATAAATCAGAGTTGAGTCATGTGGATGAAAGAGGTATGATATGGCGAATGATAATAATTATGAATTTGGAAAAAGAACGAAAAAGAAATCAAAGAGAATCTTTGTTATTATCTCGATAGAGATAATAACTTTACTCCTTTTATTTGGGGCGTACAGACTTTATCTTAACCTGGAAGAGGATAAGAAGGATAAATCGAAAGCCGAAGTATTACAGCCTGAGGAGAAAGCAAAAGAAGACAAGCTATCCGCTGAAGAACAGGAAGCAAAAGCGGAGCAGGAAAGATTAAAAAAGGAATTGGAGGATAGACAGGAGCTGATAACAAAAGCAGACCGGCTTGCTCTTTCCTATGATTATGAAGGTGCTATTCAGTTAATACAGGGCTATAAAGGTGCCGAAGGTGATTACCAGGTGTATGCAGAACTTTCAGCGGCAGTTGATCGTTTAGAAGCGGAGAAGGCTGCTTTGTTACTGTATGGTGGATCGTATGATTCGATTACACAGATTAATCATATCTTTTTTCATACATTAATTGCAGATAATTCCAAGGCCTTTGACGGTGATTATATGGCAAAGGGTTATAATATGTATATGACTACAATATCAGAATTTAATAAGATTATTCAGAAAATGTATGATGATGGATATGTTCTGGTACGGATGTCAGATATAGTGAAGAAGGAAACTCTTGAAGATGGTTCAACAAAATATGTACAGAATGAAATCTACTTAAGAGAAGGGAAAAAGCCTTTTGTTCTTTCTCAAGATGACGTTAATTACTACGAATATATGAAGACGGATGGCTTTGCTACCAGAATTGTGATAGGTGAGGATGGAAAACTGACCTGTGAGATGAAATTGGATGACGGATCTACGGTAACCGGTGCATACGATATCGTTCCGATCTTGAATGCCTTTATTGAAGAACACCCTGATTTTTCTTATAAGGGAGCAAAAGGTGTTCTGGCTTTGACCGGATATGAGGGAGTACTTGGGTATCGTACCAATGATCCTGAATCACCGACCTATGAGGCGGATAAGGAAGCAGCCACGAAGGTTGCACAAGCGCTGAAAGCAGACGGATGGGAATTTGCTTCCCATAGCTGGGGACATAAGAACATGTTAGAAAAGTCGTTTGAATTTATAAAAACAGATACAAACCGCTGGCTGGAAGAAGTAGCGCCTATTATCGGACCTACGGACATTCTCATATTTCCGTTTGGAATTGATATCGAGACAACAATTGGTAACTATAAGAGTGATAAATATGAGTTCTTAAAGGAGTGCGGCTTCAATTACTACGTTGGTGTATTTAAAGAACCATGGATGCAGATAAAAAACGAATATGTAAGAATGACCAGAAGACCTTTGGACGGCCAAGCGATGCTTGAATTCCCGGAGAGATTGGTCGATTTATTTGATCCGAAGGATATCATAGATCCGGAACGTCCGGCAAAAGACTGGTAAACTAAGAGGGGGTGTGCAAAACACCCCCTTTCTGAATGTATACATGCTTTAATTTACCTATATATTCATGTGACTACTTTCCATTTTCGATTGACAACCCTAAGGTCGTGACATATGATATTTAGTAAATCAAATAATGTTTTGTTGAACAAGAACAAATACCTGTGTCAATAAAATAAATGGGCTTTTGATGCCCGAACCATAGATAAAGGAAAGGAGGATGAGCATGAATTTTACACATTTACATTTACATACAGAATACAGTCTTCTGGATGGCTCCGGTAAGATTAAGGAAATGGTACTCAGAGCGAAAGAGCTGGGTATGGACAGTATTGCAATCACGGATCATGGCGTCATGTACGGAGTCATTGACTTTTATAAAGCGTGTCTGGCAGAAGGGATAAAGCCGATCATCGGCTGTGAGGTTTATGTTGCACCGAATTCCAGGCTGGACCGGGAGCTGGGGGCATCAGAGGAACGTTATCATCATCTCGTCCTTCTGGCGGAGAATAATACCGGATATCAGAATTTGATGAAAATAGTATCCAAGGGTTTTCTGGAAGGCTTTTACTATAAACCGCGAGTAGATTATGAGGTTCTTACTCAGTACAGCGAGGGGATTACCGCCTTGAGTGCCTGTCTGGGAGGTGAAGTGGCCGGTAACCTGCTAAGAGGCTTTTATCCGGAAGCTAAAAATGCTGCATTAAAGCTTCAGAATATATTTGGAGAGGGTCATTTCTTTTTAGAGCTGCAGGACCATGGTATGCAGGAGCAAAAGACAGTGAACCAGGGATTACTGCGTCTATCACAGGAAACGGGAATTAAACTGGTGGCAACGAATGACGTTCATTATACCTTTGCAGAGGACGCTGATCCTCATGATATCCTTCTTTGCATTCAGACTCAGAAGAAGGTAAATGAAGAGAACAGAATGCGTTACGAGGGTGGACAGTATTATTTAAAGTCTCCCGAAGAGATGCTTCAGATATTCCCATATGCAAGGGAAGCACTGGAGAATACATATGAAATTGCACAAAGGTGTAATGTAACAATAGCCTTTGGAGAGTATAAATTACCACTTTATCCGGTTCCGGCTCCCTACATGGCTTATGATTATCTTAAAAAGTTATGTTTGGAGGGTCTGCAGGTAAGATATGAACCAATCTCGGAGCAATTAAAGGAGCGTTTGGAATATGAGCTTGAGACAATTCGTAATATGGGATTTGTTGATTACTTTTTAATTGTTTGGGATTTTATTAAGTATGCAAGGGATAATAACATCATAGTGGGACCGGGACGCGGTAGTGCAGCCGGCTCCCTAGTATCTTACTCCCTTGGGATCACTGATATTGATCCAATCAAATATAATCTTTTGTTTGAGCGTTTCCTTAATCCGGAGCGTTTGACCATGCCTGATATCGATATTGACTTCTGCTTCGAGCGAAGACAGGAGGTAATCGATTATGTAACCGCCAAATACGGAAAGGACAAGGTGGTTCAGATCGTTACCTTTGGTACCATGGCCGCTAGGGGAGTAATCAGGGATGTGGGACGCGCGCTTGATATGTCCTACGCTCAGGTAGATACCATTGCTAAGATGATTCCAACGGAGCTTGGAATCACGATTGATAAGGCATTAGCTGCCAATAAGGAACTTCATCAGTTATATGAAAACAACCAGGATGTGAAATACCTGATTGATATGTCAAAAAGGCTGGAGGGCCTGCCAAGGCATACCTCCATGCATGCAGCCGGAGTTGTAATCGGTAAATCCAGTATTGACGAATATGTGCCTTTATCACGTTCCTCCGACGAATCCATCACAACTCAGTTTACAATGACCACACTTGAAGAGCTGGGACTTCTTAAAATGGACTTTTTGGGTCTTCGTACACTTACGGTTATCCAGAATGCAGAGGCTCTGGTTAATAAAAGAAAAGACATACAGAATACATTTAATATTAAAAAAATAGATTATAGTGATACGAAAGTATATGATCTGATTGCGTCCGGTAGGACAGAGGGTATCTTCCAGTTAGAAAGTGCAGGAATGAAGAGCTTTATGAAGGAATTAAAGCCCCGTACCCTGGAGGATGTTATCGCAGGTATTGCACTATACCGTCCCGGACCGATGGACTTTATCCCGAAATATATCAAGGGAAAGAACGAAGCCGGTAAAATCCTGTATGAATGCCCACAGCTGGAGCCGATATTATCCCCCACCTACGGCTGTATCGTGTATCAGGAGCAGGTTATGCAGATCGTACGGGAACTTGCAGGCTATAGCTTTGGACGAAGCGACTTGGTTCGTCGTGCCATGTCTAAGAAAAAAGAGTCAGTTATGATAAAGGAACGTAAAACCTTTGTTTACGGTAACCCCGAAGAAGACGTTCCCGGCTGTATCAACAATGGAATTCCGGAAGCAGTAGCAAATCATATCTTTGATGAAATGATGGATTTTGCTAAATATGCCTTCAACAAATCCCATGCTGCAGCCTATGCGGTCATTTCCTATGAAACTGCTTACTTAAAATGTTACTATCCGGTGGAGTTTATGGCGGCACTGATGACCTCAGTGATAGATAACCCCGGTAAAGTATCAGAATATATCTTTACCTGCAGGCAGATGGATATCGAGATTTTGCCCCCTGATATTAATGAAGGGGATGCAGTATTTACAGTATCAAACGGAGCAATCCGTTATGCATTATCAGCGATCAAAGGTATTGGAAAACCGGTGATTGAAGCAATTGTTTCAGAGCGTGAAGAAAATGGCCCCTTTCTTAATCTGAAGGATTTTGGTACCAGATTATCCGGCAAGGAAGTGAATAAGCGGACCATAGAAAGCTTTATCAAGGCAGGAGTATTTAATAATCTTCATTCAAACCGTAGACAGCTGATGATGAGTTATGTTCAAATTATTGATAACATAGCAGCCGAGAAGAAAAAATCCCTGACCGGGCAAATGACCCTATTTGATTTTGCAGGCGAAGAGGATAGGCAGGAATATGAGCTGACACTGCCCGAGGTAACTGAGTATGCTAAGGAGCAGCTTCTAGCCTTTGAGAAAGAGGTATTAGGAATCTATGTCAGTGGCCATCCGTTGGAAGCTTATGAAAATAGAATCAAGAAAAATGTTACTGCAAGCTCAAATGATTTTGCGATCGATGAAGAAACTGAAAAGCCAAAGGTGATCGATGGAAGGACCGAAATCATCGGTGGAATGGTAACGGCGAAAACAATTAAGACGACGAGAAATAATAGTATGATGGCATTTATCCTGTTGGAGGATTTATTTGGTGTCGTTGAGGTAATAATATTCCCAAAGGATTTTGAAAAATTTAAAGCGATGCTTGAACCTGACCAAAAGATTTTCATCCGTGGAAAGGTATCCGTTGAGGAAGAAAAAGCAGCGAAGCTGATTTGTCAGGATATCATTCCTTTTGATAGTATACCGCAGGAGGTTTGGATTAAATATAAAAACCTGGAGGCATTCCAAAAAAATGAACAATCCTTATATGCTTTACTGGATGAATACGATGGTAATGATTCGGTTATCATTTTTTGTGAAGAGGAGAAATGCATGAAAAAGTTGCCCAAAAGTAGGTGTGTTAAAGCCGATAAAGACCTAATTCATCGTTTATCGTCAATATATTCGGAAGAAAATGTACGAATTACAGAAAAGAGTATTGAAAAAGTGGGAAAAATAGATTAGAATACTGTCATTGTTTCGTTGTTAAATTAATTGGAGGATAATTATAATGGGAAATGTGAAGACGATCGGAGTGTTAACCAGCGGTGGGGATGCACCGGGTATGAATGCAGCGATCAGAGCTGTGGTTAGAACAGCATTAGCAGCTGGCCTAAAAGTAAAAGGCATCAGAAGAGGATATAATGGTTTGTTAGAAGAAGATATTGTAGATATGGACGTAAGAAGTGTATCCGATATCATTCAAAGAGGCGGAACCATTCTTTATACAGCACGTTGTCTTGAAATGCTGAAACCGGAGGTTCAGGATTTAGCTGCTGACATCTGTAGAAAGCATGAAATAGACGGCTTGGTGGTAATCGGCGGAGACGGTTCCTTTAAAGGAGCGCAGGTACTTGCTAGAAGGGGAATCAATGCAGTAGGAATTCCCGGAACTATTGACTTGGATATTGCTTGTACAGATTATACGATCGGTTTTGATACAGCAGTTAATACTGCTATGGAGACTATAGATAAAGTTAGAGATACCTCTACCTCCCACGAAAGGTGCAGTGTCATCGAGGTTATGGGTAGACATGCCGGTTATATCGCCTTATGGTGCGGTATAGCAAACGGAGCTGAAGAGATACTGATTTCTGAGCGTTATGATTATGATGAGCAGAGAATTATCAATAGTATCATTGATAAACGCAAAACTGGTAAGAAACATTACATTATAGTAAATGCTGAAGGTGTTGGTGATTCCAACGGTATGGCGAAGAGAATTGAAGCTGCTACCGGAATGGAAACCAGAGCAACCATCATCGGTCATGCGCAGAGGGGTGGAAGTCCTACCACCAGAGACCGTGTTTATGCTTCCATGATGGGTGCTAAGGCGGTAGATTTACTCGTAGCTGGCGCTTCAAAACGTATCGTAGGTTATAAAGACGGTAAATTTGTAGATTTCGATATTGAAGAAGGCTTAGCAATGACTAAGGATGTTGATCAATATATGTATGAATTGTCCAAGAGACTTTCCAAATAAAATACTGAAATAATATACAGCCAGAAAAGGTCGGGTTATTATCAGAAACTAAAGTTTTTGATGATTACTCGGGCTTTTTCTCATAAAAGAGAGGTGTAAAGTTGAGTAATAAAACAAAGAAGTTTTTATCTTATTATCGTCCATATTTAGGATTATTTTTTGCAGATATGTTTTTTGCACTTCTCGCAGCAGGGATATCCTTAGTTTATCCGATGATTGTTCGTTACATAACGAACTCTGTTTTGACAAAGGCAGAGTTGTCAGGTGCCATCCCGGTGATTATAAACCTTCTATTAGTAATGCTCGGTTTAGCAGTATTAGAATACATAAGCACTTATTTTATCTCTTATAAGGGACACATCATGGGTGCAAAAATGGAATATGATATGCGTAATGATCTTTTTGAGCATTATCAAAAGTTATCCTTTAATTTTTATGATAATCAAAAAACCGGACAGCTCATGTCCAGGATTACCAATGATTTGTTCGATATTACAGAGCTGTGTCACCATGGTCCCGAGGATATCGTAATATCAATCATTAAGTTTTTTGGAGCATTTATTATATTGATTCGGATTAATCTACCTCTTACAATATTGATATTTGCATTTTTGCCTATGATGTTTTTGTTTGCATATTATATGAGAGGAAAGATGAATCGTGCGTTTCGAAAGAACCGGGAGCGGATTGCCGAAATCAATGCTCAGGTAGAGGATAACCTGTCAGGTATTCGTGTGGTGAAATCTTTTGCGAATGAAGAAATTGAGATTGAGAAGTTCCATCAAGGCAATTCTCGTTTTGTAGAAAGCAAGCGAAACAGCTATTTTACGATGGCAGGTTTTCACTCTGGGCTTACTCTGTTTACGGGATTAATAAATATTGCTATGATAGCCGGAGGTAGTATCTTCATTGCCAAAGATATGATAGAAGTGAATGATTTGCTGACATTTTTACTGTACATCAATACCCTGATAGAACCGGTACGGAAACTGATTAACTTTACCGAAAGTTTTCAAAACGGAATGACCGGTTTTGATCGTTTCTACGATATTATGAGCATTGACCCGGATATTACGGACAAAAAGGATGCTAAGTTACTTAGTGAGGTTAAGGGTAATATAGAATTTTGCAATGTAGCTTTTAAATATAATGATACGTTATCCGATGTATTCCACAACATTAACCTAAAGGTAGCAGCAGGGGAATATATTGCGCTGGTAGGTTCTTCCGGTGTAGGTAAGACCACAATGTGTAGCTTGATACCACGTTTTTATGAGGTTACGGAAGGTTTCATTAAAATTGATGAGATGGATATTCGGGAAATCTCTTTGCGTTCCTTAAGAAAAAACATTGGAATTGTTCAACAAGATGTTTATCTCTTTGCTGGAACCGTAATGGATAATATCAAATACGGAAGGCTTGAGGCTACCGAGGAAGAGATAATTGAAGCAGCGAAGAATGCCAATGCCCATGAGTTTATTATGGAGTTGCCGGATGGATATCATACCTATATAGGCCAAAGAGGAATTAAGCTCTCCGGTGGACAGAAGCAACGGCTTAGCATTGCTAGGGTGTTTTTGAAGAATCCTCCAATTTTAATTTTTGATGAAGCTACCTCGTCCCTCGATAATGAAAGCGAGAAGGTCGTGCAGGATTCGCTGGAAAAGCTTGCGCATAACCGTACAACCTTTGTCATAGCGCACAGATTATCCACGATAAAGAATGCGAAGAGGATACTGGTTTTAACTGAGGAAGGAATTAAGGAATCCGGTACTCATGAAGAGCTGCTTCGTAATAATGGTGTCTATGCAAATCTATACCGTATGACCTACGAGAAAAGTCATGGGGATAGCATTACTAATTAAATATATTATTGAAAATGAGGCTGAATTTGTAAGGAGACACCGGAATAAGTTTCCTTGGGGATTCAGCTATATTTTTGGAACGATATAGGGTTTACCCGCGTCTAATGTATAAGAAAGGCAGATTGTTAGTTGCATCCATTTTTATCATTTACATCGTCTAGCTGTACATGTATACTATATTGTAGTTATGCAGAAAATTAGGACAGATGTTAAAAAAAGGTATAGTATAGGGGGATAATTAGGATGCAGAAGGATGTACAAAATGACCTCTTAGAAAAATTGCCTGCTTATGATATAGAAACCCTGATACGACAATATGGCAACGATGTCTTGCGAACAGCATATATGTATGTCAAGGATATTCATTTAGCAGAAGATATTTTTCAAGATGTTTTTATCAAGGTAAGTCAAAAGCTTTCTACCTTTGAAGGTAATTCCAGCATTAAAACATGGATCATACGTATAACAATTAATACCTGTAAGGACTATTTAAAGAGTGCCTGGAACCGACGGGTCGTACCCATGATGGAATATCAGGAGGACGCGATCATCAGTGAATCTGATTATGATGATGTGGAAAAACAGGATACGAAGGAATTGATTAAGAAATCAGTGCTTTCCTTACCGGCAAAATATAAGGATGTTGTACTCTGCGTTTACTTTCAGGATATGACGATAACCGAGGCGGCAAATGCGCTTAATATTGCGGAGGGGACTGCCAAGAGCCGGCTGTCAAGAGCGAGACAAAAGCTAAAATCATTATTGGAAGGGAGGATTTCAGATGAACTATAACGATAAAAAGAATACGGAACATGATGACATGAATATCAAAACACATCTGAACACTTCTCTTGAACTTGACGGAATTAGTGTATCAGAGGATTTAATAAATAGAACCCTGCAAGCAATCAAGCAGCAGGCACCCCAGGAGATGGAAGAAAGACCGATTAGTTCGGATAAGAAGGTAATTGCCTGGAATAGATATGTACGTGGTTTGGCAGGAATAGCAGCAGCAATTGTTGTAGTAGTGGTTGGATATAGTATTATAAATAATATGGGAATGCAATTTAGTAAATCGTCCGATAAAGCATCTGATTCTCAGGAGCTTAATTTAAGTGAAGCAAAGATGGATATAGCGTCAAAAGAAGATGCTGACGGCTCATTCAAAATGGAGGATGAGGTCGCTGCCAATGATAAAAACATGGCAGAAAATAGTACTTCAGCAACGGTTGAAAGCACAGAGGATAGTGTAGGGCAGGCTCAGGAAACGAAAGAGAATGATGAAAAAGGAACATTACAATTTAAGATAACAGCAGATACAGCATCGCCAGCCGAGAATAGTGGAACAGGAACAAATGATTCTTATGGGACTGAAGCCCAGTCCGAAGCGGGTAGAATAGCCATGGATCAGGATAAAAATGCTGAAGCAACCGGGGATGAGTCACAATCTAAATTAACTTCAATCTCAGGAGGGAAAGAAGAAACAGTAATATTGACCTTCCGAGACATTTTCCTTTCAGAACCAAATTTAGCAGAGTATATCACAATTACGGATGAGGTAAATAATACATCACTAACGCTGACGGAGCAGAAGGACATTCAGGATTTCTATTCAGTAATGGATCAGCATCAGTTTACTTATGATGTGAATTCTTCATCGACACAGAATTATACGGTAGAGGTTAAGACCCCCCAACCGGAGGATAGCCTCTATACTATGGTGATTGGGGAATCTATCTCAGTTAATTATACCTCCGGTGATGTGGTCAGCAGTGGTATCTTTCATGCAGTAGATAGTGCGCTGCTTAAGCAGAGCTTAGATGAGTTCATTCAAAAATATAAGTAATAGGATGAGGGTGACAGGACAGAACATAGTTCCTTCGCGGTATTAAATTGTCGAGTGTAAGTTACTAGTATGGCTTTTGAAGCTCTAATCTATAACGAATAAAGAAAAAATAAGGTTCTTGTAAACTCTCCGTAAAGGAATGCTACAAGAACCTGTCTTTATTTAAATAATAAATCTGTGTCAGAGTATTATTCTTCCGGAGTGCTTTCAGCATCATCCAAGCTGCCATCCTCACCGGTTATATCAATGGATACATATTCTCTGGAATCACTTTCAGGATCTTCCTCGGTGTCAAAATCCTCGAAATCATCCTCAAAATCGTCAAAATCATCGGAAGTATCCTTTTTGATAAATTTCTTATAGAGATAATAGGCTCCTGCTGCAGCGGTTGCTAATGCGACAGTACCAAATATAAACTTTCCAAGCTTTTTCATACGCTATAACTTCCTTTCCATTTTTATATTAATTATATACTATTATTTCATTATAATTCGGATTTGGCAAAAAATAAAGTAAAAGTTCTATAAACTTGAAAATATTACTAGTTCTTATTACATGTTTTCTACTTTTATTATATGTAGTTTTCTGTTTAATTTACGAATATTACCTTTACTTTTGCCAATAAATATTTTATGATGAAATAGCTGTGAGATATATGTATCTTAGGGAAAGGTAGGAGGTTTACAATGAATATAGGCTTATTTTCGGAGACCTATTATCCCGAAATCAATGGAGTTGCAAACTCGGTCTATTTATTAAAAACCGAATTGGAAAATAGAGGACATCATGTTTATGTTTTTACGACAACTACCCCTGGAGCACCGGAGCATGAGCATAATGTATTCCGTGTTCCAAGTATTCCGTTTATTTTTATTACGGAACGTAGAGTAGGTTTGTTTTATCAGCCAAAACTTGCACATATTATTAAAAAGATGAATTTAGATATTATTCATACTCATACAGAATTTTCGTTAGGAATTTTTGGACGCATTATGGCAAGAGAATTAAAGCTTCCAATTGTACACACTTATCATACAATTTATGAAGATTATACACATTACCTGACCAGATTCAAGGCACTGGACCGGAGGGCAAAGGCCTTTGCAAGAACATATTCCAAGGTCTGCTGCAATACCGTGGAGCAGGTGATAGTTCCGACGGATAAGACAAAGCAGCTGCTTATGAACTACAGTGTTCATAAGGACATCGCAGTAATACCAACCGGAGTTGATCTAAGCAAATTTGATCGTAGCAAATATCCGGAGCAGGAGGTCAACTCTTTAAAAAGTAAATATAACCTAAAGCCTCAGGATAAGGTTATGATCTATATAGGAAGGGTTTCACAGGAGAAAAACATTGAGGAAATTATCAATGCGATGCCGGAATATATGAAAACCAGGGATGAGGTTAAGTTTGTTATTGTAGGCAGCGGTCCTGCACTGGAGAAGTTAGAAAATCTGGTAATCCAGTTAAAGCTTACAGACCGGTTCGTATTCACCGGCTCGCAGCCCTGGGATACCATCGGTTTATTTTATCAGATGGGAGATGTATTTGTAAGTGCATCCCGGAGTGAAACGCAGGGTCTTACCTACATTGAGGCGATGGCATCAGGATTGCCGATCGTGGCGAGAGAGGATAAATGTCTCGAGGACATATTAGAGCAGGGTAAAAACGGGTACTCCTTCACGAATAAGGAGGAGCTTTATCATGGTCTCGATCAGATTTTATTTTTGGACAAGTTGACTAACTACGGTGAGAATGCCATAGAAAAGGTAAAAAAGTATTCAACGCAGGAGTTTGCGTATCAGATAGAAAGGGTATATCAGCAGGTAGTATCCAGAGACCGGGTATTCTGTAAGAGACCTGCCTACGATACGAAAAGAATATAAGAATCTAGAGACATAAAAGTATAAATAGTATTTCGTAACTTTCAAATGTATGATTTGGATTTAGACTACAGGGGGATTGGCATGAAGAATCGAGTAAAAGAAGCACAGAACCTGTTTCAAGACGGTTATAATTGCGCTCAATCAGTATTTGCTGCATATAGTGACCTTTATGGTCTTGATCGTGATACTGCCTTAAAGATATCTTCCTCTTTTGGAGGAGGAGTTGGCCGTATGAGAGAAATCTGCGGGGCTGTTTCTGGAATGTGCATGATAGCCGGGTTAGAAACAGGTACCTCCAAGAAAATGGATGACGAGGGTAAGAAGTATAATTACGAAGTTGTCCAAAAGCTAACAGAAGAATTTAAAAGCATCAGTGGCTCTATCATCTGTAGAGAACTGTTAGGATTAGACGGGAAGGAAGAAAAAGATACAACTCCGCAAAAAAGAACGGAGGAGTATTATAATACCAGACCCTGTGAACAATTGGTTATGGATGCAGCGGAGGTAATACAAAGAGTATTGTATAATCTTTCGATTATTTCGGTAATGACAAAGGAGCAAATCAGAGAAGTATCCGAACTCGCTGAAGAAGTATGGCATGAGCATTATGATTCCATCATCGGTAAGGAACAGGTTAACTATATGATAGAGAAGTTCCAATCGGAAGTTGCGATGAAGGATCAGATGCAAAACAGCGGCTACCTATATTATCAGTTAAAGAATTATGGGGGGCATGTTGGGTATTTTGCAATTCAGAAGAACTCCGATGCATTGTTCTTAAGTAAAATCTATATCGCTAAAAAATATCGTGGCAGGGATTATTCCAGAAGGGCATTGGAGTATATGGAACAATTATGCCGTGAATGGAAGCTTGATAAAATTTGGCTTACAGTTAACCGTCATAATGAAAACAGCATAAAAGTATATGAGAAGCTTGGTTTTGAAAGAACCGGCTCGAAGGTAACGGATATTGGTTGTGGCTATGTGATGGATGATTATATTATGGAGAAGAAGTTATAGCAACCGTTATACAAACAGTTACCAAATTATGATTTGTAAGAAAAAATTAAGTAATTCGACAAGATTTTGACATTTAAAATATGTTATGATACGATATATAGTAGTAAGCTTGCAAAGGATACATAAGCATAATGTTGCAGAAGACATGTAACAGGAAGAATTTAGGAGGAATGGAAATGAAGCTATTTCTGAAAAGAAAAATATTTTTGGTTTTTGCATTAGTATTTGCTATACCAATATTGTGCAATCAGAATACTGCTGTAGTAAGTGCAGCAGCGAAGACCCCGACCTTTGTGAAAGGTAAAGTTGAAATTGTCGGAGCCGGTGAAACCTATCAGCTGGCAATAAAAGACAAGGTCGCAAAAAGTAAGTATAGCTGGTCCTCTTCGAATAAGTCTGTAGCCAAAGTTTCAAGTAAGGGATTGGTTACCTCAGTAAATAAGGGAACAGCAACAGTTAAATGTAAGATTACATATCCTTCAAAGAAAACAAAAACTCTTTCCTGCAAGGTCACAGTAACGATACCTGCAAAAGAGATTACCATTAGTAATGCTCCTTTGGTGAATGGGGCATATCAGCTATCCAAAGGCAGCACAATGGATTTTAATTATACCGTTAAACCTGAGAATACCTCGGATAAAGCTTATTGGTATGTCGATGGTGGTGATCCAAGCTGTATCCGAATCGATAATGCAGCAGAAGGCATTGTTACCGGTCTCAAAACCGGTAAAGTAGTCCTAAGGGTAAGAGCGGCAAAAGCTGCGACAAAAGCATCGGCAGCAAAGAGTACCATTGATGACTCGGTCATTATTGAGGTAGTCGCACCGACAGCTACCGTAAAGAGTGCAGATATCATCAGTTCCAATGAGATCAAAGTTGTTTTTGACAGCCCGGTTAATTCGAACACAGTCATTGGTGCTAATAAAAAGTTGTCAGAAAATATAGATATATCAGTCAGAAAAAATGTTAAGGGCGTTTGGGCTCAGGATCCCGGAGCACTTACCGCAGTTTTATCCAGCGATGGAAGGACATTGACCATAACCACCGAGAAGATGTTAAGTGGAGAATATGGTATTAACTTCTCTTCAAAGATATTGACCACGGAAGGTCTTCCGTTGGAGGAATACTACAAGCAATTATCTTATATCGATACGGTAGCTCCATATTATATTAATACAACCTTGGATGATACCGGCATGATAGCAACCATTAATTTCAATGAGGTAATTGATTTTACGAACTTTAAGGTAATGAATCCTGCCGTTGTTCCAAGCGGTACTATGAATTCAGTAACCTCTAGTATTTTAAGTACAACATCAAATTACATCGTGAATGAAGATAAGAAGTCGGTGTCCATTAACTTGTCAAATATAGCACAAGGTGATCATGCCAGAATATTATCTGTAACGATAACCGGAATTAAAGATATGGCTGGAAATATACCGGCAAGCTTTGCCTTGGTCGCATATCTGCAGACTGACAATACACCGAAACCACAGGCCAGATTGATTAATATTGTACGTACCTCTTATAACACTCTTACCGCAAACTTTGACCGGGCGATTAAGTTCGGAGGCTACTTACAAATAGGCGGAGCACAGATGGTAGGTGTTATAGATGCTAAGGATGGTAAAAAGGTTAACTTTACAATAACAGAGGCACAGGCACAATTAACGGGTATTCAAAAGGTAAGTATAGGCTTCTGGAATAGTTATAATGTTATTTCAACAGATACCTCGGCTAACACATACGTTGACCGCATGATTGATTTCACTGCAGATAGGACGAGTCCTTTCTTAGTAAACTATGCATATGATGCAGCTACCGGAATACTGACACTGACCTATAATGAAGAGGTTACTCTCAGGGTGGCATCCGGTATCTTCAGTTCAACATTTTCAACCACTAACGGAGAAATCAGACCGGGTAATAACATTAACTATGCTTCGATTAATCATTCCGAAGGTAATAATATTATCAAATTAAAAATTACGAATATGAACTTGATAGGAACCTATAACTTTGCACTGGAACAGGGCTTTGCTATAGATAGCTTCAACAATCAGGCTATGAGAAGAGAATTAACAATCAGCAGTCAGACCTCAACAGAATTACCGGCACCTGATAATATTTATCAATCACCCGATAATCTGAGTCAGATTTATATTCATTTTGCTAATATGGTGGATAAGCAGTCTGCAGAAACGATTAGTAACTATTCAATAGCAGGAGTTCCTATCCAGGCAGCAGAATTGAAAATTAATGCCTCTGATCTGGGTGCTACGGTAGTCCTTACGGTAGCCGACGGTGCGATTACGATCAGCACTCCCCGTCCAATAACCATTGCCGGAGTAAAGGGCCATAACAATTATTATACCGCTATAACCGCTTACACTAGAACCATAGATCTGAAGGAAAACCAAAGACCTTCCTATCAAAGCGCTACCTTTAACCGCACTACTAACAGTGTAATCTTGAACCTTAGTGAACAGATTACGGGATCGATGACATATAAGGTGACACAGACCCTTGTAGCGGGACAGACGCCGATAGATTATACAGGTTCAATTACAGTAACCGGTAACACGGTAGTACTTAATCTCACAGGAATACCGGTTAACAACTACATGCTTAAGGTTGATATCATAACTACTAATATCAAGGATCTAACTGGTAACACAGCAATCTTACCTGCTTCAATACCTGTTCAGGTTTATTAATCGGAAGTTGGGGAAGAAGTAAACAATATCAAAAAGAAGATAGAATTAAATAAAGGCTAGAGAGGAAGTGCTCTCATAATTCATTTGAGTTTTGAGGGCACTTACTTTATACAGGAAAAGTGATATACATACAAATGAAGTGGAGGATACGAATATGTATGAATTTAAAGATGAATTTCGTACAGGAATTGATAGTATTGATCAGGAGCATGCAAAGCTTTTTGAAATTGCCAATAGAGCATATGAGACCTTAATGGACGAATTTATTCCGGATAAATATGATTATATTGTGGATATCCTGAATGAATTAAAGGAATATGCCGTGTTCCATTTTGAACATGAAGAAGAGTATATGATGAGTATCCGGTATAAAAAGTTGATTTCACAGAGAGCAGAGCATCAGGAATTCGGCGAAAAAATAGCCGAATACAATCTGGATGAAGTTGATGAAAATCAAAAGGGAGTTATATTAGAGCTTTTAGACTTCTTAAATGATTGGCTCATTCATCACATTCTGGAGAGTGATAAACTCATCGGAGAGCAGGCATAAACTAGAATAAGTATAATTAATAACCAAGGGGCTGCTGCAAAACTATTATTTATTAGTTGAGTAACAGCTTTCTTTTTAATGCGAGATGACATTACAACCTGGTTTGATCAAGAGTTGTCATGTTTGAAAAAGAAATAAACAGTCTGTATCTTACCGTAAAAGAATGTGATCAAGTCTTTGAAAAGATGTTGTACTATGTCGAAAATTGTAGTAAAATATGGAAGAATACATAATTTCATAGTGTTTATATTTTTCGCAGGGATAATTAGAAAAGCTCAGGGAGTGTGGGGAGCGGTATCTTTTGAAATCATGTTTCATGTCGAAAAAACCAAGGACAGCTCTTCAAAAGAAGAAGGAGGAAAAATATAATGAAAAAAGTTATAGCACTTGCGCTGGTTCTAATACTCGCGCTCTCTCTCGTTGCTTGCGGCGGTGATAACAAAAGCAACAGCCCGTCAGATAACGGCAAAAAGAACGACAGCCAGTTCGACAGTGACGACAACAGCAACAGCCCAACTGACAGTGACAATAGCGATAATAGCTCATCCGATAGCGACAACAAGGATAACAGTCCGTCTGTTCCACCGGTAAGCGCAATGACAGATAGTAAAATCTTTGTGGATTTGGTGGAAGTACAGACCGTTATACCTCCACAGACCGTCGATAACGTAATCATGGTGCCTGTGCAGGCAGTTATGGAAACGATCGGATATGAAGTGAATTGGAAATCAGAGGAACAGCGGTTAGAAGTTTGGGAGCCATCCAATCAGCATCCTACGATTATCTTAGACATTGGGATCAAAACCGCGTATTACGAGAAACATGCTCCAGAGCTTGATGATTGCGTTTCCTACGAGGCAACGCTTGATTCTCCTCCGGTTTTAGTAGATGGAACAATGATCGTACCCCTTAGTTTTATTTCAGAGGCAATCGATTATACAGTCGATGACACAGTGGATACATCGGATATTTACCTATTCTCCCCGTATTATATGGAAAATCAAATTGGTGAAGGCATTGGCGAGACGCAGCCCGAGACAGATGAAAGTGGCGAAGGAATAGGCGAAACGCAGCCTGTGACAGAGGATGAAAAGAATTATGTTTTAAGCATCCGGACGGAGAGCTGGCTTGACCTAGAGCCGGAGCAGAAGGATGAGGTTCTTTCCATCATCGCCCGCTGGTGGGATTTGGTTGACGGATATGTGGTGGAGGATTTTGATTCAGTGCTTGCTGATTTGGATCATCAGATGGAAACATACTTTAGAAACAGCGTAGATGAAGGTATACTTCAAACCGCGTGTGATATTTATGGACTTGATGTTACAAAGTATATTCAATAAGGTAGCGGTCATTACAAGAGAGAAAAGGACCTATGTCACATGAAAATCTGTGCCATAGGTCCTTGTGTGGTCTCCTATTCTAGTAGTATTTATAAACAATCCTTTTTTGAAGAGGTTTATATTCTTGTGTGAGATTCTGTAAAATGATTAGATATTCACCTGGTCATATTATAAAAAGCCCTTGCTCTATATAAGAGAAAGGGCTTTTGTCCGCATCGTTACTATGTTAGCAATGATTATTATCATGATAAATATCTTTCTCATCCTGATATCATTTCTTATCCTAATATCATTTCTCATCCTCAGGTTCACAATTGTTTTTACGGGTTTGCAGAGGCATCACCGGTATTTTTTGAAACTCGAATACTGGTATGAGCTTCATCACCGAAATTGCGGGTAAAGATATCGCTGTTTTCTAAGAGACTTTCCACAGTATCCAGACCTAATCGGTGTAATAACTCAATTACATACGGATTATCTATGGGGGTAGGATAAGGTGCTGCTTTACCGTATTCCTCCACATGCTCTCGCCCGATTTCATGAGGAATTAGGACTCTGGGACCGCCGACACAGCCGCCGACACAGCCCATTCCCTCAAAAAAGTTTGCAGTAGTTTTACCGGATAATAAATCATTTATCATAGCCTTGCAGGCAGGAACTCCGTCGGCCTGCTGTGTTCGAATCGAAATCTTTCGATTCGGATTTAACCGTTCCAGAGTAAGGGCGACCGCCTCACTGACCCCACCGGTGTGGGCATAGATTCTTCCGGCACGGGAGGAATGATCCTTCTCGCTTTCCTCCATCTTCGCCGGATCTATCTCCATTACATTGAAGATATCCTGCACCTCCTGGAAGGTCAAAACATAATCGACAGCATCAGCAATATCCTTTTCTCTCGCCTCTGCCTTTTTTGCCAGGCAGGGTCCGATAAAGATGGTCAGTGCATCAGGATGCATAATCTTAACTGCACGTCCGCTCGCAATCATCGGAGATACTGCCGGCGGAACATGAGGAATCAAATCCTTATAAACTTTGCGGATCATTGCAATCCACATCGGGCAGCAGCAGCTGGTAAGCTGATAATCTTCTTCTGTCAGGATATTCTTATCGAATTCCAGGGCTTCTTTTAAGGTCAATATATCAGCGAATAAAGCTACTTCAATCATTCCGTCAAAGCCTATTTCCTTTAAGGCGTTTCGAAGCTTTCCTGGAGTGACATCACTGCTGAACTGGCCGAGGAAAGCAGGAGCAACCAAAGCATATACAAGTCCTTTGTGGGAGCGGATTGCTTGAAGAGCAGGAATTACATCCTTACTGTTGGTCAAATTCTTTGCGCGGCATTCCTGAATGCAGATAGAGCAGCCGGCACACTGATCCTCATCTATCATAACCTCCCCTGATTCACCGGGGTGTATCGCATGGAAAGGACAGACCTCTACACAGTGATGTTCGCCGTCTTCACACTTGCATTCTCCGAAATGCCAAACAAGTGGGTGCTTCTTGGGATGAAGCAGACAATCTAACTGGTGGGTATCATAAAGCTCCAGCTTCTCTAAAAAGCCGGTGTCTTTTTCCTTTAGCGTCCTTACTAAGACTTCGTAATATAACTCTTCAAATGATTTCATATGTTTTGTCCAAACCTTTCTATCCTAATATAACAAAATTGCTTATTGACTACAAATTTATTAATATGACAATTATAACATTTATTTTTTTATGTTGCATAGTTAAATATTAATTACTTTATTTTAAGGGTATAATGAAGATGTCTTGGCAAATAATAGATTAGTTAACCCTCAGAGTATTATTCACATTTCTGCTTTTATTATGCTTTACTAGAATTTGGATTTGTTTTATAATATAAATCACTATAGGTGTCTTCTGCTGCAAAAAAGATAATCTTAAGAGTCGTCGAAGCAGAGAGCAGTCGGTAGTATTCAAGACATATATATTCTAACGTGTTAGAAGGTCATATAAAAAATCTTATATGGAGAATAAAATTGAAGGAACAAAGTAAAAAGAGATTAACTAAGGCCGGATGGCTTTTGTTTTATTTATATATTATCTTACTGTCTTATTTTTTGTTTTTTAGTGAGCATTATGGAAGAGATTATATCAGTGAGGATTACCGCTATAATCTGGAGCTTCTGAAAGAGATCAAGCGTTTTATTCAGTATCGTGAACTCCTGGGTTATGAAAGCTTTATCGTTAATATATTAGGAAATATTCTTGCATTTACTCCCTTTGGATATATGCTGCCATTGTTGGATAAAAAATACCGTAAGTTTTTTCGTATGGCATTTTTAAGTGTGCTTTTTAGTTTATTTGTGGAAGTATTACAGATGCTGTTAAGGGTTGGGATATTTGATGTGGATGATATTCTTCTTAATACAATAGGTGGGATACTGGGGTATTTGCTATATAGAATATGTGCAAAATGCTTATGCAGAAATGGAGGTAAGTATGTTCTTAAGAAGAAATAAGGAAATGATTCACTTTTCCGGAAGAAGACATACCAAGATGGGCATAATATCAGCAATCATCGGTTGCCTTGTGGTGATTGGCTTTTTAAGTATCAGTTTTATTTCGGGCTTTGCTAATGGTAATGGAGGCTTTATACTCGGAGTCATAGGCTTGTTTCTTTTTTTCTTGGCCATATTCGGACTGGTATTATCTTATCGCTCCTTTAAGAAAAAAGATATCTTTTACCGGTTTCCTGTGGTAGGTGCGGTATTGAACGGTATAATGACAATATTATTTTTGACTATATACATCCTTGGTTTTGTAGGATAAGGGGAGGACTAATGTCAAGATTAGAACAGCAATTGAATTTTCTTTTAGAAGTTGATAAATTAAAGAATATTGTAAGACAAAATTATCTTGCGGATGGAAGTAGGAAAGAGGATGATGCAGACCACTCCTGGCATCTTGCTTTAATGTGCGCAGTCCTCAGTGAACATGCGAATGAAAAAATAGATGTAGTGAGGACTATGACCATGGTATTAATACACGATCTTGTAGAGATTGACGCCGGTGATACCTATGCCTATGATTCCGAAGGAAATGGATCAAAAAGGGAAAGAGAGCTTAAAGCCGCGGATCGCATTTTTCATTTGCTTCCTCAAGATCAGGCACAGGAAATGCGTTCCTTATGGGACGAATTCGAAGAAGGGGCAACCCCTGAGGCAAAATTCGCAGCTACGCTGGATCGAATTTTACCCTTTCTATTAAATGCACGAAGCAACGGGAAATCCTGGAGAGAGCATAACATAACCTTTTCCCAGGTTATGAAACGAAATGAAGTAACCCATGAGGGCTCCGAGATATTATGGGATTATCAATATAAGCTTATGCTGGAGCAAGTTGAGAAAGGTAATTTAATTAATCTTTAAGATAACAAATAACTAGTCGAAGGTGGAATGGAGTTAGTTATGAACTATAAATTATTATTGAAAGAAGATAATGAGGCAATCAGAGAGAGATATGAACTTGCGATGGAACGTATTGTTCAAATTGAGCAGGAAAAAACAGTGAAAGAGCAATATCTGCCTTATTTCCAAAAGACGGCTTCCTTTTTAATGCTGATTAAAAACGTAGTAAGAATGTATGAGGAGGATCAGCTGAAGAACCTATCTTTAAAAGAACTGCAGGCACTGAACAGAACCTTGTATGAGGATATTGCATCAGATAATTATTATTGCAGCTATGCTAACCCAGCCTATGCCTGCGAAATTCTGGGTGATAAAACCGGTAAATTATTTTCCTTCTTAATTACCGAGTTGAGAGGGCTTATTATTTATGCCTTTGAAGGCAGATTATATGAACTTACCATTTATCTTGAGCTGTTCATTGAGATTTATAATTATTATGAAGAGGAAGATGAGTATACCTATAAGGATGCAAAAAGGGCAATTTATGATTTCATGAACGACTACTGCGATATTTTGATTACCAACAGGGTAAGAGAAATGATTGACACTGACATATCCTTTGCGAGAGAGATTATTATGGAAGCGGATTTATCCGATGTCAGATATCTTTATCAATTCGGAGATTACATTACTGATAATGAGATAGAAACAGCACAGTTTCTGAATACCTTGCCGGAAGCTAAGCTAAAAGCAATGGCAGATACCTTTACCGAGGGTTTTCGACTGGGATTTGTTGCATATCAACTGGATTTAGGCAAGAAAAGAATTGTGAATATCAGATATCAGTTGGGCTTTGAAAGAATGGTTCGTTACGTGATAAAGAACTTTAAAAAGCTTGGACTGGAGCCCACTATTTACCGTGCCGCTTATAATGCTGTGAACAAAATGCAGCATTTAAAGATCGGATATCATGCGACAAGCCCGAACAAGCAGTTTGATTATGACCATCGATACGATATTGGCCTGTTTTTGGACAAAGCCTTCAAGGAAAGAAAACTGGAGTGTATGAAAAATGCTTTGGAACAATACAGCGAAAAAGCAGGAAACTATGCAGGACCGGCGGTAATTCAGGTGTTTGGTGAGGAGCTTTTTTCTCCGGAGGACAAGAAGGAAGCTGTAAGACTGGATAAACGCCAACAAAAATTATATGTAGATTATTACCGTGAGGATAATTTTATCAAGCAGAAATATCTAAAATTAGAAGAGACTTCGTTTTCGATCATTTCTTATCCGATACCTGAGATTGGCAAAGACTTTCCTGAAATCTTTGCGGAAACGGTGAAGGTGAATACCCTCGACAATGAACAATATCGAAAAATCCAAGCATGCATCATAGATGCACTGGATCAGGGTGAGTATGTACGAATCCTCGGAAAGGGAAACAATCATACCGATATGCGCGTCAAGCTTTACCCATTATCGGACCCCTCAAAGGAGACAATTTTTGAAAACTGCGTTGCTGATGTGAACATTCCGGTTGGAGAAGTATTTACGTCACCGGTCTTAAAGGGAACAAACGGAGTTCTCCATGTTCCGAAGATTTATCTGAATGATTTGGAATATCGCGAGCTGGAACTAGTTTTTGAAGATGGTAAAATCGTATCTTATCAATGTGGTAACTATGATGATACAGAGAAGAATAAGAGCTTTATCAAGGAGAACCTGTTGTTTAACCATGATTATCTGCCTCTGGGTGAATTTGCGATTGGAACGAATACCTCCGCTTATATGATGGCAAAAAAATACGACATCGCCCCCCGCCTTCCTGTGTTAATCGCAGAGAAAACCGGACCGCATTTTGCAATCGGTGATACCTGCTATAAAATGAGTGAAGAGCATAAGGTATATAATCCGGATGGTAAGGAAATTATTGCACGGGATAATGAGATATCCCTCCTTCGACAATCAGATCCTTCGAGGGCTTACTTTAATTGCCATACAGATATTACGCTGCCCTATGATGAAATAAAAGAAATCACGGTATATAAAAAGGATGGTACCTCTATTTCAATCATTAAAAATGCGAGGTTTGTATTAGAGGGAACATTGGTTTTAAATGAAGCATTTGATCTATAGGATTAGAGTGTCAAAAGCAAATTTTAGATATTATTCGTCAATGTGCACAATTAAATTTATGATTGTGTGATACAGAACATAGTTCATGCGCAACACGCTCTCGCTTGGATGAAGTACGTAGTGGTACATAAGGTCCTAAAATACAGGACCTAAGTACCAACGACTTCATACAGTTGCACATTAAACTATATTCTGCATCACACTAGAGGCTAGGTGTTGATGTGCATATTGACGAATGTTTGTTATTTTGCGAAAGTGAGGTAAGTTATGTTAAGGATAGTTAATTTTTCGAAGAGCTACAAAAGTGATAAAAAGGCGGTTGATAATTTAAACCTGGAAGTAAAGAGTGGGGATATATACGGTTTTATCGGCCATAATGGTGCCGGAAAAACAACCACCATCAGAGCAATCGTTGGAGTCCTTGACTTTGAGGAGGGGGAAATTACGATTGACGGAATATCCATCAAGAAGGATCCGGTTGCCTGTAAGCAGAGAACGGCCTATATTCCCGACAATCCGGACCTTTATGAACATTTGACCGGTATCGCATATTTGAACTTTATCGGGGATATCTACCAGGTTAACAAATTTGACCGTGAAACATTGATAGAAAAGTACGCAGATGCATTTGAATTGACATCAAACTTGGGAGACACCATCTCCTCCTACTCCCATGGCATGAAACAGAAGCTTGCGATTATATCAGCATTAATACATAGACCAAAGCTCCTTGTTTTGGATGAACCGTTTGTCGGGCTGGATCCCAAGGCTTCCCATACCTTAAAATCTATTATGACAGAACTTTGCGCCGGTGGCAGTGCGATATTCTTCTCTACCCATGTACTTGAGGTTGCCGAAAAGCTCTGTAATAAAATCGCAATCATTAAGGGCGGTAAGCTGGTATCTTGTGGGACTACAAAAGAAGTAAAGGGTAATAGCAGCCTGGAAGATGTATTTATGGAACTGATTGAGGAGCAGTAGCAGGGAGTTGTACGGAAAGGTTTGGTACATCAATATGAAAAAAGTTATTCGTTTAGTTAGTATACAGCTTTGGGCTGTATTAGGTGATATGTTATCAATCGGAAAAAATAGAACGAAAAAGCCGAAGGTTATATACGCCGGTGTGATTCTGTTTACATTGCTAATGAGTGGAATATCCTTTTTCTATTGCTTTTTAATTGGATATGGCTTGAAGGAATTTAATAGCTTGAATATTCTACCGACAATGATGATGGCAGTAACCTGTGTTATTATCCTGTTTACAACAGTATTTAAGGTAAAGGGCACAGTTTTCGGATTTCGTGATTATGACATGGTAATGTCTCTTCCGATTAGTACCAGTGGAATTGTTGCCAGTCGCTTAATCATTTTATATGCATTAAATTTTATGTTTGTCATCATAATGATGATTCCTATGATGATAGCCTATGGTATATTGGCAAATCCTGATATCAGGTTCTATCTATATACCTCGGTAGGTATGCTATTCATACCGCTGGTGCCGGTTGTTATCGCATCCTTCCTTGGAACACTGATTGCTTATGCGGCATCCAAATTCCGCTACAGTAATGTGCTGAATATTATATTCTCAGTCGGATTGCTGGCAATGCTTGTGACATTATCCTTTACGGTTAATGACAACGGGCAGGAGCTTGTTGATATGGGAAAGGCTATGACCAATCAGATCAATTCAATCTATCCGCTTGCTAAGATGTTTGCAGATGCCGTAGTTGCGTATGATATTAGAGCATTTCTATTGTTTATATTGATTTCTATGATTGCATTTATGATTTTTACGATTCTGGTTAAAATGGTATTCAAAAAGCTGAATACAATTATGATGAATGGTAGATCTCGTGTAAACTTCAAAATGGGTAAGCTTAAGACTTCATCGCCGATGAAGGCACTTTATTTTAAGGAATTAAAGCGTTATTTTTCTTCACCTCTATACGTACTTAATACTGGTTTTGGTATTGTAATGCTGACCATTGGAGCATTTGCCTTAATCTTTATAGATTTGAACAAGGTTCTGGGAGAAGCGCAGGTACCTGTAGGGGAGTTGGTAAAAATGGTTCCGTTATATGTTACTTTCTGTATCGTCATGACCTGCTCCGCAATGGCTTCCATATCTCTGGAGGGTAAGAATCTGTGGATTATAAAATCGATGCCGTTATCGCCAAAGAAAGTATATCTTTCTAAGATTGCTGTTAATTTAACGATACTTTTACCGGCGATCATTGATTCTGTTATCATTGCATTTGCGGTGAAAATGGATTTACTTCCGGGTATTCTTCTGGTGCTGATTGCAGCTGCCTGTGCAGTGTTTATATCCTTTTATGGTTTGTTGATAAATCTTCTGATTCCGAATTTTAACTGGACTACGGAGGTAATTGTTATTAAGCAAAGTGCTGCCTGCATCATTACTATTTTTTCCTCCATGGCATATGTTGGAGTGCAATTCGCGTTTATCATGTTGATACCTTCAACTGTCCTGGCATATCTGGGGTATTTACTGTTGACAATTTTGGTTGATGTAGGTCTCTACCTGGTAATTATGAACTACGGAAAACGACGTTATCAGGAGTTGTAAGGATGCCTGAAATAAATTAAATATCATCAACAGATTTTGTTATCATTCGTGAAGTGAGGAATCATGGGTAAGGTTCCTTTACCACGATCTTATATAGTAATGGCCTGTTCATATATTCTTTCTGATAGAAAACAGCAATAACTGTTTCTTTCGTAAGAATAAAACGACAGGCTATTATTTATATAAGACACATTCTTCGTTCTACAATAATGTGTACTTATATATAAGCAGCTGTATATTAGGATGACTAATGAATTATATAAGAAATAATCCGTCAAAAGATAACGACAAACGAATTGTAATATGCTAAAATGTGAGCAGAAAGTGATCAGACTAATTCTAAGAGCAGGCATGAAAGTTGGTATATCGTTAATCACCACAGTACAATCATATCCAAATAGGGAGGTATTTTGAATGGATTATAAGAAGGCAGGAGTGGATATTGAAGCCGGATATAAAGCAGTTGACCTAATGAAAGAACATATCAAGGGGACGATGCGTAAGGAAGTTTTATCTAATATCGGCGGATTTTCAGGGGCATTTTCCTTGGAGAGCTTTAAAAATATGGAGCAGCCTACCTTAGTATCCGGTACGGATGGAGTAGGAACAAAGCTGAAAATTGCATTCTTATTGGACAAGCATGATACGATAGGTATCGATTGTGTTGCAATGTGTGTAAACGATATTGCTTGTGCAGGTGCAGAACCGTTATTTTTCCTGGATTACATTGCCTGCGGTAAGAATGATCCCGAGAAGATAGCGACAATTGTAAAAGGTGTTGCTGAAGGCTGTAAGCAGTCGAATGCCGCTCTCATTGGTGGTGAAACTGCTGAGATGCCTGGCTTTTATCCGGTAGATGAATATGATTTGGCTGGTTTTGCAGTTGGCATTATTGATCAGAAAAAACTGATAACCGGTACCGATATGAAACAAGGAGATACCTTGATCGGAATTGCGTCCTCAGGAATTCACAGTAACGGCTATTCCTTAGTTCGTAAGGTGTTCCGTATGCAAAGAGAAACCCTTGATACTTATTATGAAGCCTTAGGAGCTACTTTGGGAGAGGTATTATTAACCCCAACCAAAATTTACGTGAAAGCTCTACAGAGCCTGAAAATGGGCGGTGTTACGGTGAAAGCCTGCAGTCATATCACGGGTGGAGGATTTTATGAAAATATACCCAGAATGCTTCCGGAAGGTATCCATGCAATGGTGAAGAAGAATAGCTATGAGATTCCGTCGATCTTTAAGATGCTTTCAAAGGATGGAGATATCGAGGAGCAGGTGATGTATAATACCTACAACATGGGTATTGGTATGATGATTGCCGTTGACAGCAAGGATACGGATCAAGCATTAAAACTGATTGCTGATGCTGGAGAAAAGGCATTTGTTGTTGGAGAAGCAGTGAATGGTACGAAGGGAGTAAGCTTATGCTAAAACTAGCTGTCATTGTTTCGGGTGGAGGTACCAACCTTCAAGCCCTGATCGATCAGATAGAACAGAATAAGCTCACCGGAGTTAAGATAGAAGTTGTAATCAGTAACAACCGGAAAGCCTATGCCCTGGAACGTGCCATGATGCATGGTATTACGGCAGAAGTGATTTCAAAAAAGGATTTTAATACCAGGGAACAGTTCGAGGAAGCATTTTTGGATCTGCTTGATCGGTACAAGGTAGATTTGGTGGTTCTTGCCGGTTGCTTAATGATTATTCCGGAGAAGATAGTAAATACATATAAGAACAGAATCATTAATATACATCCGTCGCTCATACCCTCGTTTTGTGGAGACGGTTTCTATGGACTTAAGGTACATGAAGCGGTGCTTGCCCGCGGTGTTAAGGTTACCGGTGCGACCGTACATTTTGTAGATGAAGGAACCGATACCGGTCCTATCCTTCTACAAAAGGCAGTTATGGTAGAAGAGGATGATACCGCAGAGGTTTTACAGCGAAGAGTAATGGAACAGGCAGAGTGGGAGCTTTTACCGAAAGCGGTTAGTCTCATTGCCGAAAATAAAATAGAGATTATCAATAATATAGTAAAAATATTGAAGTAGGCAAAATGGAAACAGACAGCGGATTTACAGTAATTTGCTATCTGTTTTTTCCGTTGCTTTGAAGGGCTTTTATTATGATTGAAGTGTCAAAAGCAAGTTTCAGATTCTGGTTCGTCAATTTCCACAATTTATTTCATGATTGTGTGATACAGAACATGTTCGTTCGCAACACGCTCTCGCTTGGATGAAGTACGTAGTGGTACATAAGGTCCTAAAATACAGGACCTAAGTACCAACGACTTCATACAGTTGCTCATCGAACTATATTCTGCATCACACTTAAGTATAGATTTCGATGTGTAAATTGATGAATTTAAGTTATTTGTATAGCTTTTGACACTCCAAATACTATATAAATATAATAAAGTATTATAATGTGCAAGTGCACGTAGATGGAGGTTACTATGAAGATTTTAATTATCGGCGGTGGTGGAAGAGAACATGCTATAGCTAGAAAGATATCTATGAGTCCGAAGGTGGATAAGCTTTATGCGGCACCGGGAAATGCAGGAATATCAGAGTATGCACAATGCGTTGATATCGCGGTCAGTAATTTCTCTGGACTTGCTGATTTTGCCGAGCAGGAGGCGATTGACCTGACGGTGGTCGGACCGGATGATCCATTAGTTGGAGGAGTAGTTGATGAATTTGAACGTCGAGGTTTGCGTGTTTTCGGGCCCAGGAAAAATGCGGCGATAATTGAAGGCTCCAAGGCGTTTTCCAAGGATCTGATGAAAAAGTATAATATACCTTCCGCTGCTTACGAAAACTTTGATGATTCAACAAAAGCAATCGAATATCTGAAAACCAGCAAGTATCCAATTGTATTAAAGGCTGACGGTCTTGCTCTTGGTAAGGGTGTGTTAATCTGTAACACCTACGAGGAAGCAGTGAACGGTGTAAAACAGATTATGGATGAGAGACAGTTCGGAGCCTCGGGCGATCGTATGGTAATCGAAGAATTTATGACCGGAAGAGAAGTATCGGTACTTGCCTTCTGTGATGGTACCCATATTTTGCCGATGACCAGTGCTCAGGATCATAAACGAGCTAAGGACGGGGACCAGGGCCTAAATACGGGTGGCATGGGGACCTTCTCACCAAGTCCGTTTTATACAAAGGAAGTGGATGAGTTCTGCAAAAAATATATCTATCAGCCCACTATTGATGCCATGAAGGCAGAGGGCAGAGTGTTCATCGGAATTTTATTTGTCGGTCTGATGTTAACTCAGGATGGGCCGAAGGTGGTGGAATATAATGCTCGTTTTGGTGATCCGGAGGCACAGGTGGTTCTGCCAAGAATGAATAACGATATCGTCGAAGTGTTTGAGGCCTGCATTGATGGAAGACTGGACCAAATCAGTCTGGAGTTTGAAGATAATGCTGCTGTATGCGTAATTCTGGCCTCCGACGGTTATCCGGAGCACTATGAGAAGGGCTTTGAAATTAAAGGTTTGGAAGCATTTCATAAGAGAGAAGATTGCTTTGTCTTCCATGCCGGAACGAAGCAATCGGGTAATCAGATTGTTACAAACGGAGGACGTGTGCTTGGAGTTACCGCAACCGGAAAAGATCTGAAGGAAGCAAGGGAGAAAGCCTATGAAGCCACCTTGTGGATTGATTTTGCTAATAAATATATGAGAAATGATATTGGAAAGGCAATAGATGAGGCTTAACCATTTATTTATTCGATCTCAATAGAATACTATTTTACTTAACCTGTAATAACCGCAATTCGATAAAATACTGCGGATTGTTACAGGTTATCTCATATTAACAAAAAAATGCCACAGAAGTGCCATACTTCATTTGTAAGATTAGGGAATAAAAGGTTGCTGTGATAATTTTTAGACTTCATTCGACCAAAAATTCTAATTTATTACTATATTTTAAATAGGTGAGTTCGTTTTCCAAATTCATCTTTTTTTACGAAAGGGGTATTTAATGAAAAAATGGTACAATAACAAATGGCTGATCTTCCTTTTAATATTTGCTATGTTAATATCACATGGCTTTTATAAATATCCTAATCAGGTGTTAGCAACGCAGACAGGAATCGTAACGGCATCCAAACTAAATGTCAGGTCTGAACCATCGATAACTTCACCAAAGGTTCAGCTAAATGGTGCTGACGTATACCTAAACAAAGGAGAAACCGTAAATATCTTGGAGGAAGAGGGCGAATTCTATTATGTCTCACTCAAATTCAATGGAAAAACGGTAGAAGGATATGTACATATAGATTATATTAAAGTCAATCCAGAAAGTCCGACACCAACACCGACTGTGGCGCCACAGCCTACCGTGTCTCCAAAACCAACAACGGCACCGACAACCAAACCGAAACCGGGTGACGCCGTGGCGGTAACGAAGAAGGTCTCACTGAGCGCATCGGTTACTGCCAGTACCTTGAATGTAAGAAGCGGACCGGGCACCGGTTATGCAAAGGTAGCAGGGTTAGCCAAAGGGAATGCGGTAACGGTTGTCTCTGAGGTAATATCGGATGGAACAAAGTGGTATGGAATATCTTTTAAATCCGCCGGTAAGACATTGACAGGATATGCATCAAGTGATTATATCAAGCTTTCAT
Source organism: Bacillota bacterium (assembly GCA_023414875.1). Lineage (GTDB taxonomy): Bacteria > Bacillota > Clostridia > Lachnospirales > Lachnospiraceae > Mobilitalea. The sequence goes on from JAEZMV010000028.1 coordinate 102,836, forward strand.
ATAAAAAAGCCATTAAAGGTGAGGTTGCTGTTGATAAGATAAAAATAAGAGCAAAGGCAGGATCAAAGGCAGCCTATCTAAAGAGTAAAAAAAGCGGGAATATTTTATCTCTTAAAAAGGGAAAGGCGGTATCGATTACGGAAGAAACCTCAGTTTCTAATGTGAAATGGTTGAAGCTTTCCTTTACCGTAAGTGATGTAAAGTATACCGGTTATGTTGAAGCAAGTCAGGTTGGTTTTAAATCAACGGTGGCACAGCCTACAGCTACTCCTACACCGACGGTAAAACCGACACCGACGCCATCCATTGCTCCTGAACCGACGCCTACGGATAAGGTAACACCTACTCCGACAGTAAAACCGACACCGACGCCATCGGTTGCACCGACACCATCGGTTGCACCGACACCTACGGGAAGTCCGGCACTAACACCATCAGCGGTGATACCTAGTCAGGGCTTAGTCATGATAAATGATTTGGTTGTACATAATACCATATCGGAACCTGTATTAGGAAAAGTATGTAACACCTTTTATTTAAATGTATTTAATGAAATTGAAACCAGTATTAACAGTATGTATGATGAATATAATCAACAGGTATTATTGGTGAGCGGGCAGGAAGTAGTAGTCAGCCAGGCGAAGACATCGAACGGGATTGTATATTATAAAGTGGATTTTTGGAATAACGGAATACTGAAAACCGGATATGCTCAAGCGCAATATATTAATATAAACTCAACTTCCGTAGGTACGGGCCCGAGCCCGACACCGTCAATCGGTAATGATCTTGATTTTGAAACAAAACTGTCGATGGAAGGTTTTCCGGAAAGCTACAAGGCCTCATTAAGGACCTTACATGCCTTATATCCGGAATGGGAGTTTAAAGCATATCATACCGGACTGGATTGGAATACGGTAATGGCAAAGGAGAATATAGTTGGTAAAAACCTGCTTCCGGTATCCAAAAGTCTGGAATGGAAGTCACTTGAAAAAGGAGCATACAACTGGAGTACCGATAAATTTGTACCCTTTGACGGTACTACCTGGGTAACAGCGTCAAAAGAGGCAGTTGCTTATTATATGGACCCGAGAAACTTCCTTACAACCAGCGGTATTTTCCAATTTGAAGTATTAGGATACCAACAGTATCAGAATATTGCCGGTGTAGAGAATATCCTTAAAGGAACGGCAATGTCTAATACCTATTATTCTTTCGTGGATGAGAACGGAGCCACTCAGCGATATTCATATGCAGAAACCTTCATTAAAGCAGCAGAGTATTCGAAGGTAAGTCCTTATCATCTAGCCTCTCGAGTAAAGCAGGAGGTTGTGACCGGAGCTACCACGTTAAGCGGTAGCGTATCCGGAACCTATAAAGGGTACGAGGGATACTACAATTTTTATAACATAGGAGCAAATGACAGTGCCGGTGGTGGTGCTATTGCTAACGGACTAAGATATGCCCAGTATGGAAGCAGCAGTGCTACTACGAATGCACTATATTTAATTCCATGGACAAGTCCTTACAAATCAATCGTAGGTGGTTCCTATTTCATAGGAAGAGATTACATAAATAGGGGACAGGATACGCTTTATCTTCAAAAATTTAACGTAACACCGATATCCACTTATGTTCATCAATACATGTCTAATGTGGAAGCACCTTTTGCAGAATCAAAAAAGGTACTGACAGCATATAACGGTATGACCTCTTCACCTATCATATTCTCTATTCCTGTTTACCTGAATATGCCGGTGAACCCGGTCGCAGTACCGCAAAAAATGTTAAATCCGAATAATCGTCTGAGCAGTTTAAAGGTGCAGAATAAAGATGGTGTTGGGTTGAATTTAACACCTTCATTTAGCCAGACGGAAATGAATTATTATTTGGTTGTAGAGAATAATATAGATTATGTAAATATTACAGCAGCAACTGTAAGTACTAAGGCGAAGTTCAGTGGAGGAGGTTATATCCCACTGAATGTAGGAACCAATGAAATTGTTATTCCTGTTACAGCCGAAAATGGAGAGGTTGCTAACTACAAGATAACAATTCTCAGAAATTAAAGCTTCACAGAAGATAGCATGTAAAGCTGGCTTGGAGAATATTTATCAGGACCTAAAATCCGGCCTCAGGTGTATCACCTGTTGGCCGGATATTACTATAAGTGAAATTAAAGGAGGATTTCTTATGAGAAATCAAGTTTATAAATATATCGGATTATTTCTACTACTTTTTGTTATCGGAGGTATGGTAACTGCCAAACCATGTTTAGCTGCAAGCGCAGAGGTTACAATTTCATCATCTACACCTGAAGTAACTGTGGATGAAAAGGTGATGGTATATATAACAATCGAATCAACCACCGCATTCGGGGATTTCGAAGCTAACGTAACCTACGATAATACAATTTTAGAGTATCAGGGAGGAGCTTCTGTTATTTCCGGAAGCGATGGGTTTCTTAGAGTCTATGATATGGGTGTAACTGATTCAGATAACAAAAGAAAATATGCCTTAGAATTCAAAGCGCTTAAAGCTGGTACCAGTAAGATATCGTTTGAAGACAGAGCGATGGTCTATTCGTTTGATTCAGGGCTTGAAATGTCTGTGTCCAGTAATGATCTCGAGGTAAACGTAAAGGCGGCAAAGACAGCATCGAATAACGCATATCTTAAATCTTTAGTCACGAATCCGGTGAATATAACTCCTGTCTTTGACAAGAATAATCTTGAATACAGTGTGAATGTTGGAAATGAGACAGAGCAATTAATCATTACTGCAATTTCGGAAGATGAAAATGCAAAGGTTTCAATTTCAGGTAATGATTTTCTGAAAGAAGGAGAAAATAAAGTTATCGTTACTGTATTAGCAGAATCAGGAGACGTCATAGAATATATTATAAAAGTATTTCGTGAGAAGACTGAAGAAGCAGCTGTAACGCCAACGATTATGCCTTCTGAAACACCGGGTCTAGAAGAAAATCAATTTGAAGTTTTAGAGATTGAGGGTATAAAGTATGCCATATACAGCGGAAGTTATCAATTGCTAGAACCCGGCAGTGAGGTAGTTATACCAGAGGGATATATTAAGACCAGCATGATTATTTCAGGAATATCGGTAACAGCCTTTGAACCAAAGGACGCTATGGTAAGTAATTTTTATCTGATTTATGCAAAGAATGCTTCTGGAGAAGCCGGTTTTTATCAATATGATAAGATTGAAAAGACACTACAGCGATTTGTCAGTGTCACTTCCGATCAAACTAATTCTTCTGATACTTCAGAGAGTAGTATGGATACGAAGGATTATAAGTCGAATCTGAGTAAGGCGGCTGTTGTAATTGCGCTTCTCACTGTAATTTGTGCATCTTTAGTATTTGTAATTGTACGGATGTACATTAAATCAAAAAAAGGAAAGTAGAAGCCAAGGAATGCTACTTGACAAATGAAGATTGATTGTTATACTAAAGATATAACAGATATAACGTTATATCTGTTTTGAGTCACTTTTTTATCCTATAGAATTTTCAAAACATCCTATAAGATAAAAGTAAATAACTAATATGTGATATCACGAGGTGCAACCTTATGTATGTACAAATTGATTTTAATAGTGATGAAGCGATTTATATTCAACTAAGGAATCAGATTATTTACGGTATCGCAACTTCCCAGCTTCAGGAGGGTGAAAATTTACCCTCGGTGAGGGACCTGGCAGAACACATTGGTATCAATATGCACACCGTTAATAAGGCTTATTCAATATTGAAGCAAGAAGGGTACCTAAAACTAGACCGTAGAAAAGGCGCGGTTATTGCAATTGATATCAATAAACTGCAGGCCATGGAAGACATGAGAGACGAAATGCGTGTTGTACTGGCGAAAGCATTTTGCAAAAATATTAGTTGCGAGGAGGCACATGAAATCGTTAATCATATATTTAACGAATTTGAAAGGGGGTAATTACGATGCTATGTGATAGATGCCAAAAGAGAGATGCAAAAATATTGTATACAGAGATAATTAACGGAATTAAGAAAGAACAGCATCTTTGCGAGGAATGTGCAACAGATTATACATCCTTTCAAATGGAAAAACCACTCATGAATAGTGATTTAACACTGGGCGATCTGCTTTCAACCTTATTGGATAATTATGCGGCAGCAGAAAAGAAACAACAGGGAGAAGAGCTCCCGTCATTAACCTGCAGTAATTGCAATACCTCATATGAAGAGTTTATACAAAAGGGGCGTTTTGGTTGCTCAAAGTGCTACCGTAGCTTTAATGGACAATTAGGAAAAACCTTAAAGGGTATTCAGGGAGCGGAGGTTCATACCGGAAAGCGTCCGAAGGGTATGGTGACTGTCGGTTCAGATCGAATATTAAAGGATTTTACTGAGATAGAGAAGCTTTCCATGAAACTTCAGGAAGCTATTGAAAAGGAGGAATTCGAAGAGGCGGCACGGCTTCGAGACTTAATCAAACAGATGAAAAAGGAGGAGGTTAACAATGCTTAAATGGTATGAAGAGATTGTTCCTGACAGTGATGTTGTTATCTCCAGCCGCGTCAGACTAGCAAGAAATCTGGATAATTATCCTTTTTCATCAAAAATATCTGAGGAACAGGCAAATTCCCTGGTAAATGAGGTAAAGGGGGTATCCTCCTCTTTATCTGAAAAAGATAATCGGAGGTATTATGCTTGTAATATCAGTACTTTAAGTGATATTGATAAAACAGCTATGGTGGAGCGCCATATAGTAAGTCCGTTACTCGCACAAAAAGAACAAACCACCGGATTGATTCTTTCAGAGGATGAAACAATCAGTATTATGATAAACGAAGAGGATCATGTCAGAATACAGGCAATTGTAGGTGGCATGAATTTGGAGAAGGCTTATCAGGAAGCAGATCGGATTGATGATATAGCATATGAAAAATTACATTTTGCATATGATGAAAAATATGGTTATTTAACCTCGTGTCCTACCAATGCCGGTACCGGGTTGCGAGCTTCCTGTATGGTATTTCTTCCGGCGCTCAGTTCAGCTCGGCTGATTCAAAAGTTAATCGAAGAGGTTGGAAAATACGGAGTTACAATCCGGGGAATATACGGAGAAGGTACTAAGAGTTTGGGAAATATATATCAGATATCCAACCAAAAGACAATGGGGAATTCTGAAAGTGAAATAATAGAAAATCTAAAACGAGTCGTATTGCAGGTAGTGAAGCAGGAAAGAAAAAGAAGGGAATACATGTTATCCGTCAGTTCAGATGAAATAGAGGATCAGGTATTCCGCTCCTACGGAGTGTTAAAGTATGCAAGGCAGATATCCTCCGAGGATGCAATGGCGTTACTATCCCAATTAAAATTCGGTGCAGACTGTGGATTAGTTAAGTTCGACAAAGAGTTTAATGTTCATAAATTAATGATGGGAGTACAACCGGGAAGTCTCCAATGGACACTGGGTAAAAATGTCGGCAGCATAACCAGAGATCAGTCGAGAGCCGAATATATCAGAAAAGAATTACCTAAAATGATATAGATATGGGTATTGTAAAAGGAAAAATTTAGAATGAAATATCATAACGAATACACAACAACAATTAGAGTACTCTCAGTTAGAATGGAGGAACAATATGTACGACAAATTTACGGATAACGCAAAAAATGCCATTAATCTGGCTAGGGAAGTTGCTTACCGGATGTCCCATAATTATATAGGAACAGAGCACCTGTTAATCGGTTTATTGGAAGTAGAGGGTGTTGCGTCCAAGATATTGGAGGAAAACGGTGTTACGGTAGAGAAGGTACTTGAGCTAGTCAATCAGCTGATTGCACCCAACAACGGTGTAGAGATGATGGATGCAGGTAGTTTTACCCCAAGATCTAAGAGAATTCTTGATCAAAGTTATAAGGAGGCAGCGAAATTCAAGGCTCCCATGGTAGGGACGGAGCATATATTGATTGCGCTAATCAGAGAATCTGACTGCATCGCTGTTCGTTTATTAAATACATTGGGTGTAAATGTACAAAAGGTATATATAGACATTTTGACAGCCTCAGGTGTTGATGTCAGCGCTGCCAAAAACGAATATACCGCTGGAAAAGGCAGTAAAGCGAAGGGGAAAACAACAGCTACTCCTACCCTGGATCAATATAGCAGAGATTTAACCGAATATGCAAGGGAGGGAAAGCTTGATCCTGTCATCGGCAGAGAAGGAGAGATTCAAAGAGTCGTTCAGATCTTGAGCCGCAGAACAAAGAATAATCCTTGTTTAGTCGGAGAGCCGGGTGTTGGTAAGACCGCCATAGCGGAAGGTCTTGCTTTAAAAATCATAGAAGGTAATATACCGGATACAATTAAAGAGAAACGTGTTGTAACACTGGATTTATCGGGTATGGTTGCTGGCTCCAAATACCGTGGAGAATTTGAAGAGAGAATTAAAAAAGTAATCAGTGAAGTAATCAGTGATGGTAATGTACTACTCTTCATTGACGAAATTCATACAATCATCGGAGCGGGTGGTGCAGAAGGTGCTATCGATGCCTCCAATATTTTAAAACCGTCTCTGGCGAGAGGTGAACTCCAGATTATCGGAGCAACAACAAGAGAAGAATATCGTAAGTACATTGAAAAGGATGCTGCCCTTGAGAGAAGGTTTCAGCCGGTGGTTGTAGAAGAACCTTCTGAGGAGGAAGCAGTCCAGATACTATTTGGTTTAAGAGATAAATATGAAGCCCATCATCAGGTTCGTATTACCGATGGAGCGTTGGAGGCTGCAGTTAAGCTTTCCAGCCGATATATCAATGATCGGTATTTACCGGACAAAGCAATTGATTTAATGGATGAAGCTGCTTCAAAGGTACGTTTAAGCACGTATACCTCTTCTCCAGAAATTAAGGATTTAGAACAGGACATCAAGCGATTGGAAGAGGAAAAGGAGAAGGCGATTAAGGCAGAGGCTTATGAAAAAGCCGGAGAGATAAAGAAACAACAGGAAGCGAAGCAGGAGCAGTTGGAAAAACAAAAACTGGTTGACGAAAAACAAAAGCTGGAGAAACAATTAGTAGTAAGTGAGAATGAGATATCAGAAATTGTATCCAGCTGGACCAAAATACCGGTAAAGAAGCTTGCCGAAGAGGAGACAGAACGGTTGCAGAATCTGGAGTCAATTCTTCACAAGAGAGTAGTCGGCCAGGAAGAGGCTGTTGGTGCGGTAGCAAAAGCGATACGCCGTGGCAGAGTAGGTTTAAAGGATCCGAATAGACCGATAGGCTCCTTCTTATTCCTAGGCCCTACCGGTGTGGGTAAGACGGAGTTATCCAAAGCTTTGGCAGAAGCAATGTTCGGAAGTGAGAACTCCATTATCCGTGTTGATATGTCTGAATACATGGAGAAACATAGTGTAAGTAAGTTGATTGGTTCTCCTCCGGGGTATGTAGGATATGATGAAGGCGGACAGTTAAGCGAAAAGGTAAGACAAAATCCTTATTCCGTTATTTTATTCGATGAGATAGAGAAAGCACATCCTGATGTTTTCAATATTCTGTTGCAGGTGCTGGATGATGGTCATATAACAGATGCACAGGGTAGAAAGGTAAGCTTTAAGAACACAATTATTATCATGACTTCTAACGCAGGTGCACAAAATATCATTGCACCAAAACGACTGGGCTTTGCTTCCGTTATTGATGAAAAGGAAGATTATAAGCGCATGAAGGAAGGGGTTATGGATGAGGTTAAGAAGATATTCAAGCCTGAATTCATAAATCGTATTGATGAGATTATTGTATTCCATTCCTTAACCAAAGAGGATATAAAGAGCATCGTAGCAATCATGGTAGCAACCATTGCAAAAAGAAGTAAAGTTCAAATGAATATTGCACTTGAAACAAGTAATGAAGTTGTTGATCATCTTGCTGAGGTAGGCTTTGATGCAAAATATGGTGCGAGACCGCTTCGTCGTGCAATTCAAACTAATATTGAGGATAAATTGGCAGAAGCTATTTTAGCAGGCACGATAAAAGAGGGAGATACCGTTCGTATTGAGTACCTTGACAATGAAATGGTGGTACAGGCAAAATAATGGAGAATTCTCTATAAAAATATAGTAGAAATTGCCCGATATATCGTTTATAATGTAAGAAAGTGTTCCATTAAGACATTATGATATCAATACATTTAGGAGGGTCATATAATGGCAGTTGTTGAAGAGTTAATACGCAAAGAAAGCGATGGGACAATTAGCTTTGGTAACTATGCTTTAAAAGTAAAATCAAAGGTATCTGACTTCGAGCATCAAGGAGATTTATACAAAGTTAAGACCTTTAATGAAATAACCAAGCTTGAAAAAAACGGGATGTTTATCTATGAATCAGTGCCTGGAACCGCTGTTTTCCATATGGATACTAAGGACAGCAATGTCAGCTTTGAAGTTACCGGTAATGATACAGCTCAAATAACTTTAGAACTTGAAGCAGAAAAAGAATATGAAATCTATAAGAATAATAATTTTCTTGGACAAATGAAAACCAATTTAGGTGGTAAGCTAGTATTAAGCCTTGAATTAGGAGAAGAAGAAAAGGATATTATAAAGGTGGTTAAACTGTAGTATGGCTAAGAACAAAACCGTGTTTTTCTGTAAAGAATGTGGCTTCGAATCAGTAAAATGGGTAGGCCAATGTCCGGGTTGCAAGCAATGGGATACTTTTGCAGAGGAACCGGTTTTGAAAAAAAGTACAAAACCTACCGGAATAAAAAATGCAAGTGAGCCCGTATTGATATCTAATGTTAAATCGGAAGCGGAGCATCGTATTTGTTCCGGTTTTGAGGAGCTTGACCGTGTCCTTGGAGGCGGAATAGTACAGGGTAGTCTGGTTTTGGTCGGTGGTGATCCCGGTATAGGTAAGTCAACACTGTTATTACAGATGTGTCGGGAGATAGTAAATAAATCGAAAAAGGTGTTATATATATCAGGTGAAGAATCTTTAAGCCAGATTAAAATGAGAGCAGAGAGGCTCGGCGTATTTCACGGCGAGCTTCTGCTTCTTTGTGAAACGGATTTGGATTTAATTGAAGAAGCTATACATAAACATAAACCGGATATCGTAATTATTGATTCCATACAGACAATGTTCAAGGAAGAAGTAACTTCGGCGCCGGGTAGTGTAAGCCAGGTAAGAGAGGCTACGGCGGCGTTAATGCATATAGCAAAAGGTTCAGGAATCACGATATTCATAATTGGTCATGTAACCAAAGAAGGAGTTGTTGCTGGCCCAAGAGTACTTGAGCATATGGTGGATACGGTATTATATTTTGAAGGTGATAATTATGCTTCTTATCGGGTACTCAGAGCTGTGAAGAACCGTTTTGGTTCAACCAATGAAATCGGTGTATTTGAAATGCAGGGCACGGGACTGGTAGAAGTAAAAAATCCATCGGAATTCATGTTAAAAGGAAGACCGGAGGGTGAACCGGGCTCCGTAGTAGCAGCTTCCATCGAAGGAACCAGACCGATATTGGTAGAGGTTCAGGCACTGGTATGCAGAACAAACTTTAATATGCCAAGAAGAACAGCAGCAGGAACAGACTATAACCGGGTTAATCTGTTAATGGCAGTACTGGAAAAGCGTGCAGGAATACAACTATCGGATTGTGATGCCTATGTGAATGTGGCTGGCGGTATGAGAATTACAGAGCCGGCACTGGATTTGGCAGTCATTACAGCTATCATTTCCAGTTTCAAAAACAAAGCACTGGATAATAAAACGGTACTGTTTGGTGAAGTGGGACTTACCGGTGAGATCAGAGCGGTAAATATGGCAGAGCAGAGAGTTGCAGAAGCTTCAAAGATGGGGTTTGAGGTATGTATATTACCCCAGGCAAATAAGGAACATATAAAATCACCCGGGATGAAGCTGATCGGGGTGAGAAACATACAGGAAGTAATGGGAATACTAATGAGATAACCTATCAATTAGAGTTGCTATGATCAGGGGGATACGAATGAAGGATTTAGTTAACGAGAGATTAGTACTTCTTGCCAAAGCCCAGGAATGTATGGTAGAAATAACGGAAACGATGGATCAATGGGAAGCTTCCCAGATGGTTCTTGAGAAAAGTGCGTTTGATTGTCTGAATGTCTCAGATAAAGTATTAAATTTATCAAATGAGGGCAATCTGTTGGTAGAAGAATTGCAAGAGTGTTGCCGCACTATGATTAAAAACCCGGATAAAGTTATAGATAAACAAAAAATCGCTGAGGTTATCTCAGAGATACACGGAATCTTCAATAATATAACGGAGACATCAGCTTCTGTCAATGAAGTAGCACATAAAATTGAAGGAGTAGTAGCCGTTCAGAGAGATATCGAAGAATCTATCAAAGCTGCATCTGTACATGTCAGTGGAAGTATTGACGAAGCGCTTGCCTGTGCTGAGATGATGCTGGCAGAATTGTAAAATCAAAAAGCTAGCTAAAGTATCGAAATTTTCTTGACATTAGAAACAATTCATTGTAATATAGAAAAGTGCCAAACGCACAGCAAATAAATAGGGGTATAGTTCAGCTGGTAGAATAACGGTCTCCAAAACCGCAGGTCGTGGGTTCAAATCCTACTGCCCCTGGCGAAAAGAAGAGTTCATACGAAAGTATGGACTCTTTCTTTTTGCCCAAGAGGCAGTTAGATACGAAGCCTAGATCTGAAGCGATAAAGCATTAAAAAAGACTTGAGGAGAGGGCTCACACCAGATTTAATTGTGGCTTCTCTCTTTTGCCTATTGTTTAAGTTTATCAGTTTCATTCATCGTTTGATTAAGCTTAGAATTAATGAAGCCAATATCTTGATTAATATGATGCAGTCTGAATAAATAAATAACTGCAAAGACTGGAATGCACTGAATTGGCATAGTCCACCAGTTCTTTAAGTTATACCAGTGGAATAGATGGCCGAAGATGAGATAGAGAATTATAAAGATACCAAACTCTATCGATAACTCAAATAAATAATTCGTTAATCCAATCCTCTCAATGATCCAGAATATGCTAAACAGAATAATGCCATACAATAATATGGAGCCATGAGTCTCGAACTCTTTCCACCAACCGGTATCAAAGAAAAGTGCTTCCGCAAAATTAACCCAGAATAGTGATACTCCAACAAGGCAGAAGCTGTAAATTAGTATTTGAGGAAATTTGTTGATATATCTTTTCATTGGTTATCCTCCTATATAAGTGATTTTTTTATGCTTGGTAGATAAGTTCTTGATACATTGATTTTATCACCATTGATAAGCTCAGCTTCTAAACGGCTGTTATACACATTTTTCAAAGTTTTAAGCTTTGTTCTATTTAAAAGACATGCTTTATTTACTTTAATAAAACCATATTCCTTCAATTCAGCTTCCAGCTGATAGAGTTTTTTGTTTGACCGGTATAGCTCGTTCTCTGTATAAATGAACACCTTTCGATCAACCGTATCTATGTAATAGATATGGGATATATTGATGCGACGGGAGCCGCCTTCCCCATAAACAGATATGGATTGATTAAACCCCTTTACGCGATCAATCAATTGATTTACATTACAGTCCAGTCTAGGGTAGATAATGATTACTTCCAGTTCATGTTTCTTTTCTTCCTTAAGAGTGAGCTTCATATTTGATCTCCATCATTTTTTTGTGTATTTCCTTAGCATAAAGTGGATGGCCCAAAAGAATCCGGGAGAGATTACCAGTACAGTAATGATACTTTCTAACCTAGAATAGTCGGTGAGTATACCGGTTGGTACGGAATCCAAAACGTGCTTCGGTATGAAAATATCGGAGATATTTCCTATAAAATTAATCATACCATGAATTAACCCGCATAACCATATGGAATTCGTTTTATATAGGATTGCTGAGAAAAACATTCCATACATTGTTGCAAAGAGAATCTGGGTTAAGGTATAGATTACATTGGCGGCGTTAAGACCATTCGATAAATTCACCAGGTGAATCAATCCAAACAGCATGGAAGTTATGAAAGCAGCTTTTATTCTACCGTTATTATTGTCTGTATAATGAGACGACCAAAATTTGAGTAGAATGCCTCGAAAGCATAATTCCTCCGAGAAGCCTACTGCAATATAAACAAATAGTGCTAAAAACAAGGAAAATGGGCCAGAGAATACCAACTTGTTCTCATTAAGAAAACCTTGACTTGCAATTAGATTTACATATTTGAAAAATAAATAGATATCTCCGGCGAAGCATATAAATAATGCCAGCAGAGGAAATAGTCCCATGCGGAAGTTAATTATCCATAGATCCTTCGCAACAGAATCGAGTTTTATGATTTTGATTAAAAGAAGAAGGATAATTATAACGAAGAAATATAGGATAGCACTTGAAATAAAACTAGCGGCTAATTCCTGTTCAGCCGCTTCACCGACGATGAATGCACCTGCCATTTTCCCGATGATTAAAGCGGATATCCATATAACAACAACAAGTACGGTTTTCATGATTAGTTTCGATTTTGGTTTCATTTTTTACACCTCAGTTTTTATTTTATCATAATAAAAACTAGAATGAATTTCTATGGAGGGTGTCATCAAATACAAAATCGATGTATTGTGTTACGCACACTGAAATCACATCAGGCTATCAGTGTTTGCGGATAGGGCAGAAAGGGTGCTTCAAGAATCCATAAGTAGTTTTAAGGCGATAGTCCCGATTTTGTGTCGAAATATTACGATTCGTGCGGTAGGAGATACGATTCGTGCGGTAAATAGTTTTTTAATGATGAAATCTGATAGAATTATGTCGAATAATAAATTTTACATGGAATAGGGGGTGATGTTCTATGACTGTAGCCACGCTTGGTTGGTTTATTGCAGGAGTCGGAGTTGCAGCATTTTTTACATTGTGGTTTGTTGTGAGTTTCAAGGAACTATCCGCAAAACAGAAGAGCCTTGAGACCATCAGCGAGCAGGTGCAAATGCACCGTAGATTGCATATGCAGGAACGCGGCGGTGAAAATGATGCAGCAGCACAAAAGATATTAGAAAATAAGCTCATGGTTTATAGGGAGGTGGAGAAGAGCTATAACGCCCTGATAAAAAGACCAATGAACCGTATTCCCGCATACATTATGGGGTTTCACCCTGCAGGAAAGGAGCGTGGGACATGATATACACCGGTGAGGATTGTCATTTCTTATTCCATCGATTTGGAGAGATACAGGAATGCCCCTTCTGTGAAGAAAAGAACATTCGCCCTGCTACCGGAGAGGAAACCCAGAGGTAACAGGAGCTTTTTCTAGAACAAGAAAAACAGCATTACAAGTAAAGTAGATACAAGAGGATGGGATATAAGAAGCAAAAGGCAACGTTTAATTATAAGTCAATAAGAAACACGTGAAAGAAAGGAAAAAGTATGATAAGAAATAACAACTTGTGTACACATAGGAGAGGGAATAAAAACATGAAAAAACGAATAGCGATTCTATTAGTCTTTACTCTGCTGCTTTCGATGGCAGCGTGCTCAGGTGCAAAGAAAATCACGCAGCAGCCGTTAGATAAGGAGACAGATACCGATAAGGTTGTAACCGATACCGACAAGACAGAAGACAATACCGATCAGGTTGTAGCTGATACTGATACGGAATGGGTGGTCTATTGGTATCTCTGCGGTAGTGATCTGGAAAGCAATTACGGTGCCGCCACCAATGATCTGGCAGAGCTGATGGATGTGAAGCTACCGGAAAATGTGAAGGTAATCATTCAGACAGGCGGTTCGTTGGTATGGCAGAACGATATTGTAAATGCGGAAACGCTTGGACGCTATATCTATGATCATAACGGATTACAGCTCATAGAAGAGCTTCCCTCCGCCAGTATGGGTGATAGGCAGACACTTAAGGACTTTCTTGCCTTTGGGAAGGAATACTACCCTGCCAAGCGCACCGCTGTGGTACTTTGGAATCACGGTGGCGGCTCAGTAACAGGTGCATCCTTTGATGAGCTGTACGGAATGGATTCTCTGAGCCTTGTAGAGATGTATCAGGCCTTCGCAGAAGTATTTGGAGAAGATCCGCAGAATCAACCGGTGGACATCATTGGTTTTGACACCTGTCTCATGGCAACGGTGGATACAGCCTATACCTTCTCCGGTATCGGCAAATACCTTGTGGCTTCACAGGAGGTAGAACCGGGCAATGGCTGGCTCTATAGCGGTTGGCTTGGGGCACTTGCAGGGACCCCGGATATGGAACCCCTGGAGCTGTCCAAGATTATCTGCGACAGCTATAAACAAGGCTGTGAGGAGGTTGGGACAGAGGACAGTATTACCCTGTCAGTCACCGATCTATCCAAGGTGTCCGGACTCATCACCGCTTATGACGATTTCGGTAAAGAAGCTCTGGCTTCGGCAGTGGAGAACCCGGCATTTTTTGCCCGCTTTTCTCAAATTGCGAACAATGTTGAAAACTACGGTGGTAACACCCGAGAACAGGGCTATACCAATATGACTGACCTTGGAACTCTTGCTATAAAATCTTCAGAATTGCTACCCGAGACCTCCGGAGCTGTAGCTGCCGCACTTGCTGACTGTGTTGTGTATAAGGTAAACGGAAAATATCGCCCGGAGTCAGCAGGGCTTTCCTGCTATTACAGCTATAACGGTGATGTGGAGGACTTCAATGCCTATGTAGGCGTCGGTCCTGCAGATTCCTTCAAGTATCTGTATGCCTATGGCTTAACCGGTGAGCTTTCCGAAGAGGGTATGGACTATATCTCCCAGATGAATTACAGCTCTTTACCAGAGCTTCTGACCTTGAACAGTGTAAACTGGCAGGATATACCGGTAACCGTGGATGAGAACGGTAATTCTACCCTTACCCTGGGAAGTGAAGCGATCGATATTCTTTCATCCCTGACCTTTGAACTTTACTATGCCGATCCGGAGGAGGATATTCTGCTCTGCCTGGGTACTGACAACGATATTGTGGCAGACTGGGATAACGGCGTATTTAAAGATAATTTCAGGGGTGTATGGGGCAGTCTGGACGGCGCATTATGCTATATGGAAATTGCCTATGAGGGCGAAGGCTATAACCAGTATTCCGTACCGATTCTGCTAAACGGTGAGGAATACAACCTGATGGTCATTTATGACTTTGAGACAGGGGGATATTCCATCGAGGGTGCCAGAAAGCCATTGGATGAAAGCGGTGCGGCGGATAAAAATCTCCGTTACCTGGTAGAAGGTGATGAAATACAGACCATTCATTATGGAACTGCGATCAGCGGTGATGGTGAGTTGACGGCCGTTCCGGTTGACACGATTAAGGTGACCCCCGAAATCGCCTTTGGAGAAACTGAGCTTGGTGACGGCTTATTTATCATGATGTACGTTATGCGGGATAGCCAGGGCAATGATGCTTACTCCGCTGCTGTAACCTTTGAAGCGTCAGGTGGAGAGATTTTAACCAGTGTAGAGGAGCAGTAAATATAGCCAATCCAATAAGATAAAAAATTACTGAACAGGAAGCCCAAGATTACCTAAGTGGTAAAATCGCACTTCCTGCTCTTGAGAAACTTCATAATTACCGTACGTACTAAAATATCCTTGAGATATTGACTTTTACTTATTGAACATCTATAATCAACTCTTATAAAGTATGATATTATCGGTTACAGAGCATTGAAAGGAGAGCAAAATGGGCAGCTTTCAAAGCAGAATACCTGCAAAAATGAATTCCTTTTCAAGAAATCAAACTATTGTTGCAAATTATATTATGGAGAATATGGAAAATGTTGCTTTTGATACGTTAAAGGAATTAGCAACTAAGATAAATGTCAGCACTACAACCATTATTCGTTTTGCCAGGGAATTAGGTTACTCTGGTTTCTCAGACATGCAAAAGGATATTCAGAGAAATATTATTCACAAATCCTCATTGCCCGAGAGAATACATCAGAACAAGAATAAAAGCAGCGATCAGTTGATGAAAGACTCCTTCGAGAATGATATTAAAAACATTCATGATACCATGGAGCTTGTATCTGATTCTGACTTAAATAATGCAATAGATGCTATTTATAATGCCAATCAAGTATATGTACTGGGATTGCGTAGTTCCTTTTCAATGGCTCATTATGCTACCTCAAGATTAGCTCAGATTAGGAAGAACGTTAAATTAGTTCAAGCGGTCGGTATGATTTATCCGGAGGAAGTGGTGAGTGCCGGTAAAGGTGATGTATGCCTTGCGTTTTTATTCCCCCGCTATTCTAAAACCAGTACCACCTTAATATCCTGGCTTAAGGCATATGACGTAAAGATTATTCTATTCACCAGTCCTAACTATACAATGGTAGAAGGTTATAGTGATATAGTCCTTCCCTGTGCCGTATCAGGGATATCCTTTAAGAATTCATTTGCAGCCCCTCTGTGTCTGATTAATTATATTGCAAATGCATGTGTATCGAAGAATCCTGAAAGATCAAAAAAAACCCTGGCTCAAATCGAGGAAATTCTAAGCCAAAGTTTTTATCTTGGAATTTAGATTTTTATCAAATATACCAAATACTTAGCAGAGGCTATGTAAATCCCATCCTTTTATTGGACAGATTTACATAGCCTCATTTTGATTTTTTAAATATAGTTATTCCATTGTTTAATTTCTTAAATAAAGTTATCCATTGTTTTAATTTCATAAATAAAGTTATCCATTGTTTTAATTTCTCAAATAAAGTTATTCCATTGTTTTGATTTCTTAAATAAAGTTATTCCATTGTTTAATTTCTTAAATAAAGTTATCCATTGTTTTAATTTCTCAAATAATGTTATTCCATTGTTTTAATTTCTTAAATAAAGTAATTCGATTGTGTTAATTTCTTAAATAAAGTTATCCATTGTATTTTATTTCTTATATTCCAGTACTGTCTTGTATAATATTTCGTATTTGAATTACCGTTCTGTTCCAATGCTGTTGTATGATTAAGTCTGCACTAAATTCATCTTTTCTTTCCATTGCGGAAATTAGCTTTTCGTGCTCTGCTACAGACTCAGAAATATCGATATTTCTTTTAAAAAACATAAATTCAAGTCGCAAAACATGACTCATCAACGTATCGCAAAAACTCATAATATAGCTATTACCGGCTATCCTAATAATGTAATCATGAAATTCTTTATCCAGATTAGTAATACCAGTAATATCTTTTCTCTCTGCTTCCTGTTGAAATTTATAATTAATAGCTTTTAATTCAGCAAAATTACTTTGAGTCCCTTTTTCTGTTGCCATGTTTACTGCTAATCGTTGTAATGCTATCAAAGGCTTATACCACTGATCAATATTTTCTGTCTCGATTTCGGTCACAATAGTTGCTTTTCCCGGAAAGGATTTAATTAATTTTTGTTCTTCTAACAGCTGAAACGCTTCTCTGACCGGGGTACGACTAACGGAGAAATAATCAGCCATTTCCCCATCCATAAGCTTCTCTCCCGGACGTAATGTGCCTTCAATAATCCATTTTTTTATTGTTTCATATACAACTTCTTTTGCAGACGCTCTTAGCTTGTCTTCTTTTTTATCTGGTATAGGCATCAAGAATACCCCCTAATCAACAAACGTTATACCGTTCAGTACGTTATGTATTTTTCATACTAAACCTTCATGCTGCATCTTCGATGCAGCTCAAAACTCGGAAGAATTAAGGAACGAGCACCATTGTGCGAGTTTCGCAGATTCTTCCCGTGTGAATTGCTTTTTAATTCACACTAACAAAGCATGGCTGCTTTTGCCGCAAATGCTTCATATGAAAAGAATTCAACTTTGTTGAATTCTTTTCACGCTACTATAATTATACAGTAAGGCTAAAATGTTTTCTAGTATTTTCTATCATATTTTTTGTTTTTGCATAAGGTGAATGTATTTTTAAGTTCACCCTTGCAGTGTCATATGTCAGAGGGCAGTTACGGGAGTATCTTGTGAGGTTATCAGTGTTGCATAGGAGGTGTTATTTGTCCTGTCATGATCAGTTACGTAATGAATATCGAGCATATAGGGTGATTTAATCCCATTGTTTATGAAGTTTATTTCTGATAGAATTTGATCCCATTTTGATAAATAGGCTTCCAATTCCATAAAGTGAGGCTTCTCCTCGGCGATATAAATAAGGATATCTATATCACTTCCCCTTGTTGCAGTCATGTTATTCGTGCTACCAAATAAGTATATTCCTTTGATTCCAAAATAGGGGCGTTGAATACTACGAGCGATTTTGACAGACATGTTATACCGCCATTCCCATCCGTGTTGGTCAAAATAATTTGAGCTGGAATTCTTAACTAATTCGTTCGAATATAGAGTGTGTTTTTTAAGTAGAGGGTATTTTATGGTAAATTGATGATAGGCTTCGTATTTTCTTTCAATTTCATTTAATGAGCTTTCTTTTTTAAACAGCAGACTAGATAAACTCTTTAAGTGTTCTATATATATCCATTTGATTATGGATGACGTAAGCTGATCTGTTGGAATACTAAATAATGCCAAATCAAAAAGATATTGCTTTAACTCACAGGAAGTCAAGGAAAATGAACTTTGATTAATAAGAGTAGAAGACATAGAAAACACCCTTTCATCATACTTAAATAGAATTTATTTATAATAATAAGGAAAGGAGCTCCACTCCAGTTAGATAAGGAGTGGAGCTCATACATCGGACTGCCGATGTTTTTATGGAAATGTTTCGACTAGGGCTTTTACGGCCAGATTCCTCTGGATTTCTTGGCATCAATAACACGCTTAATAGCAATGAGATAAGCGCCTTGGCGGAGGGAAGTATTTTTTTCCTTTGCCATATCACATACTGATTGGAAGGAGCTAGTCATAATTGCTTCCAATTTGCTATTTACATCTTCTTTTGTCCAATATAGAGACTGTATATTTTGAACCCATTCAAAATAGGATACGATAACACCGCCTGTATTTGCTAATATGTCGGGAACAATCGTAACCCCTTTATTAGTCAATACCTCATCGGCCTCCATGGTAGTGGGTCCATTGGCAGCTTCTACAATAATCTTAGCTTTGATATCATGTACGTTATCCTTATTGATTTGGTTTTCCAGAGCTGCAGGAATTAATACGGTGGTTTCTAGTTCAAGTAACTCCTTGTTATTAATGACTACTGCATCAGTAACAAAATCCTTGAGTAAATTTTTCTTGGACTTGCTGAGGAAATCATAAATACTCGGGATATCAAGACCATTCGGATTATACAATCCGCAAGAAACATCACTTACTGCAATCACCTTCATACCTGCTTCGTGTAATAACAGTGCGGCGATGCTGCCTACATTACCCATACCTTGAACTACTAAGGAAGAACCCTCTATCGGGATGTTTTTATATTTTAAGATGCTCTTTGTTATAATGCTCACACCATATCCTGTAGCTTCATTTCTACCTAAAGAACCACCCAGAGAGATAGGCTTTCCGGTTACAACTCCAGGTACTGCATGTCCTTTTAGCATGCTATAGGTATCCATAATCCAGCCCATGATTTCGGGAGTTGTACCAACATCAGGAGCGGGGATGTCCTGGTCGGGTCCAATTAAAGGAGCAATTGCTGAAGTGAAACGACGAGTAATTCTTGAGAGCTCTCCGCTTGACAGCTTGGTAGGATCACAAATGATACCTCCTTTTCCACCACCATAGGGGATATTTACAACGGCACATTTAAAGGTCATCCATGCAGAGAGTGCCTTTACTTCATCCTCATTTACGTTATAATGATAGCGAATACCACCTTTTGCAGGACCTCTTGAGGTAGAGTGTTGGATTCGAAAACCTTCAAAAACTTTTACAGTTCCATCATCCATATTAACTGGTATAGATACCTTTAATTCCCTTTCTGGATATTTTATTGCTTCATAATCATTTTTGTCATACCCAAGTATATTAGCTGTTTTATCAATAATATTAAGAACTTCTTCATATGGATTATAGTCTTTTGACATTATTATACCTTCCTTCTGATGTATGCAATTCGACTATCTATATTTTTACAGATTATATAATAAGCTGTTATAGTTTATAAATTTAGGTTAATAAAGATGACAAACAGTGCGCGCCTGCTGCTATGTCAATGTACTGATACTCACAATCAAAATACTTGGGATACGTTGATTTTGTGAGTTGATATATATTAAAATTTAATAATATCCGATATGTCCGCAAGCTTGCAGCCTGGGTTTAAATCACAAGCACGCATTAAGAAATTAAGCTTTTCAATGCGCTCACCTGATTTGGGACAACCGTTTTTGATAAAGCCAATTTGTAAACCTACGGCCAAGTCCATTACGACATCATCAATAACACCGCCGGAGCGACCTGAAGGTACAGCGAGTAAGCCATGCTCTCTAGCAAAGTAATAAGTATCCAGAGCTTCTGTTATCGTCCCTACCTGATTGGGTTTAAGGATAAAACCATCAATGGAATTATTTTCATAGGCCCTTATCAGTCTTTCTTTATTCGTAACGATAAAATCATCACCCAAAAGAATAGTTCTTGTTATCTGTTCTTTGGCTTTTTTATAGCCATCCCAGTCATTTTCGTCCAGCATATCCTCAATAAAAATAAAATTATATTTTTCAGTAAGACTCTTCATATATGTAATCAACTCATCGGAGGAGATGCGTTTCTGTTTTAAATAATAGGTGTTAGTTTTTGCATCATACATCTCACTGGAAGCACAGTCAAAGCAGTAGCCGAACTTACCGCCATATCCACCGATATTGATTGCTTCGTTAATTATATCTAATATCTCCTCAGGATCTTCGGTGAAAGCAGCATAACCGTAAGAGTTGGCAACATCTGGAGCTTTGCCTAAATATTTTGTCAAAACATTTTTTAGTTCATTGAAGGTGTTAACACTAATTTCGACTGCTTCATAAATCGTATCTGCCTTATAAGGCATTACGATGAATTCGTTAAAGGGCTGGGTCACTGTTGCATAATGTCCGCCATTTATTACGTTAAAGCTGGGTATGGGAACTGTTTTAATTTTTTCCTTTGCAAGATATTCATATAAGGGTACCTTGTGAGTACTAGCGGCTGCTCTAAAGCATGCGATGGAGGTAGAGTAAATAGCGTTTCCACCTAGGTTTTCCTTGCGAGGTGAACCATCCAACTCAATCATTATATTATCTATTGTACGTTGGTCGTTGATATCCTTGCCGATTAGAGCCGGAGCAATGATACGATTTACATTATCAACTGCCTTATGAACGCTAAGCCCATGGTATTCAGAGGGGTCGTTGTCTCTTAGAACATGGGATTCGTACATTCCCACAGAGGAACCGGTAGGAGCAGAACCTCTGCCAAGAAACCCATCCTCCGTGATTACATCGACTTCAACCATGGGACGACATTTGCAGTCAATGGTTTGTCGAGCTTGGATAGATTTAATTTTGGAACTCATTGTTAACTCTCCTTTTATTATTTCTGTTAATGATTACAATGCATAATTGCTCTTATTATTTTGGGGAGACCCTGGCGGATTGAATGGGGGGATCCGCCAGGAAAGCCATAGTGAATGGCTTTATATTTCAAACTATCGTAATTGTCTAATTATTTGCTTGTATCAGGAATATACAGAACATTAAAATCACATAGATTTGTACCTGTATTACCAGTCATTACGGTGTTCCCCAGTTGTTCTAAAGCTTCGTAGCAGGCATGTCCTCTTAAAGCATCATATAAGTTAACGCCATTATTAACAGCCTTACTCAGGGTAGTGGAATCAGTGATACCTCCGGCTACAGGAGTAGTGCCGTCAGTTCCTTCAGAGTCAATGGAAAGCATACATGCACCCTTTGTTTTGGCTGCAGCAATAGCAAAGCCTACGGTAAGTTCTTGACCAGGACCACCATGTCCGGTAATTTCGTTATTATTTAGAATCTTAGTGGTTGTTTCGCCGGAGCTAAGAATTACACAGGGTGGCTTGATAGGGTTGCCATAGGCCTGGATTTCACGGGCGATGGAAGCGAATATGGTGCCTGCATCCTTGCTTTCACCTTCAAGGAAGGAGGATAAAATAATTGCTGGTATACCCATTGCCTCTGAAATTTCTTTAGCATAAATACAGGAATCGGGTAAGGTATTTAAAAGAAAATAGGTGTTATTAGGGAAAGCCTTCGGAGTCTCTCCTTCGGGACCTACATTCATAAGATAATCCACAACGGATTTCGGAAGGCGGTCAGCTACGTCATAATCACGGATAACTCGTCTTGCATCCTCAAGGGTAGTGTTATCCGGACCCATGGGAGTGCTCTTATAGTTAGCATAGGGAATTCCAATGTCACCGGTAGCAGGAGTTCCGACTGCGTCGCTGATACCAAAGCCAATTAATTCGGCTCCTACGGTCTCAATTCTTTTTGCCAGCATACCACCATTCATCTGAGAAATATGTCTTCGAATGGCGTTGATTTCATAAATCCCAGCACCGGATTTTAACATTACATCGGTCGTGTCTATTTCATCTTGAAGGCTGATGCCTTCTACAGGACAACTCATAAGTGCAGAGCTTCCTCCGCTAATTACTACAATGAATAAATCATCAGGACCGGACGCATCCACCAATTTAAGGATTTCTTGGCAGGCAAGGTACCCAGCTTCATTAGGGAGAGGATGCCCACCGACATAGACCTCTGTTTTATTAAAGACATCAGTGTCTTCTAATACCTTCACGATAGCGATACCCCTAGTTAATCTGTCTCCAAGAATATCATCGATGGCTTTGGCCATATGGTTGCAGGCTTTTCCTGCACCAAGAAGGTAGATGTGTCTTTTCTTAGAGAGATCCCAACTTTTTGTTCCGATATGCAATATATCGCCGTCCATATAAGTTATACTTTTAATTCTTTCATAGGCATCCAAACGATGCAAGGTTTTTTCTGTAATTGATAATACTATTTTTCTTGACTCTACATCGCCGTCAGAAATTAATTTATTATAATTTCTTATTTTTGTGAACGGTAACATTATTAAGCCTCCTTTATATTGTGTCGAATTAATACTATGTAGAACATGATGTATCAAATGATACTTACATTATAGAGCGATATTTTCTAGATGTCAATATGAAAAACTTAAGAATTATACAAAACAGACCCAAAAATAAAGCAAATAATGAATTAAATTCACAATAAATAAGGTTAAACCAAAGGAATATGCAATATATCACAGGAACCAGATATTATTGTTGTTTATAAGGTAACAGCATAATTACATATATAAAATTAAGATGTAATTCTAATTTGAGCTGCTCAAGTGCTAACCAAGATGAATTTTTACCATTTAATAAATGTTATATTATGCAATTTATAGTATAAATACCAGGAATTATTAGCGCAGCTTATTACTTTTATGTAAAAAAATACATTAAAAAGAATACTTATAGATAGTATCAGCTATAATTATAGTAATTAATGGATATTAAATATTGCATATTACATTATTATGATAAAAAAAGCAGTTAAAAATACAGTATTAAAGAGGAAAATAGTTAAAATGTACAATACACATTAATGAATAAATAAAAAAGTGTACAAAATGATGATATAATGTTGACATGTGAAAAAAATTATTATATACTAAATGTACTAAACGAAACATTGGCTAGAAGATGCGAAGTACATTTTTTATTTACGACTTATTTAAAAGTGATGCACTTTAGTCTGACATGAATGTTTACTAGAAAGGAGTTGCTTTATGAGCAAGAGAACTGATTTTTTGTATCTATCAGAACCCGATATGATTGCTGCAGGTGTTTTGGACAGAGAGGCATGCGTTGATGTATCGGAAGAGGTTTTCAAATTACTAAGTCAAGGAGATTATTTAATGGGAGGGAGCAATCATAACAGCCATGGTATGCCGATTGTATTTCCCAAGGAAACCAAATTTCCAAATATGCCTGTAGCAGGCCCGGATAGAAGATTTGTTGCTATGCCTGCATACTTAGGTGGAAGATTTGATTGCTGCGGCAACAAGTGGTATGGATCAAATGCAGCTAACCCATCGAAAGGACTTCCTAGATCTGTACTTACCTTATTACTGAATGATAAGGATACTGGTGAACCTCTTAGCTTAATGTCAGCAAATTTATTAAGTGCTGCAAGAACAGGTTCTATTCCAGCTGTGGCTACAAGATATCTGGCAAATAAGGATGCAAAGGTAATTGCTATCATAGGCTGTGGTCCGATTAATAAAGCATGCTATGAATCAATAATAACTCAGACTCCTAGTGTTGAAGAAGTAATATGCTATGATATTTTTGAAGATAAAGCAGTTCAATTAGCAAATTGGGCAGCTGAGACAAATGGTATTAAGGGAAGAGGAGTAGCTTCTCTGGAAGAAGCAATTTCCTCTGCGGATATTATTACAATCGCTGCTTCAAGAATAAAACCTCTTTATATGGAAGAAAAATGGTTTAAAAAGGGTGCAACCGTTCTGTTTACCGGTCCGGGCAAATCAGATGAAGGCTTTTGGACTAATAATAAAATCATCTATGACCATATTGGGTTACATGAAGCATATGTTGAAGAAGCAATTGCATCCGGAGATAAGCAAAACTATTATGATGGCGTAATTGGTGGACCGATATATCGCTTGATTGATGATGGTAAGCTACCGGAGCTTAAGAATTCGACAGGCTTAGGTGATGTTATTCTTGGAACTAAGAAAGGAAGAGAGAACAAAGACGAAATTATCATCTTCATCGCTTGTGGTATGGCAGTATTTGATGTGGGCTGGGGATACGAGCTGTATCAAAGAGCATTAAATAAAGGAATCGGTATAAAACTTAATCTTTGGGAAGAACCATATCAGATGAAGAATTAAAAAGGACGGAAAGCATACAAAGAATAGATACATATGACCAAGTATGCAATGTCGGATGAAAGCGAAAGTATGATATACATTAAAAAGAATCTATTATTTTAAATAATAAGGAGATGGAATCTATGTTTCAAAAATTTACTGACATAATGAATTTTTTATGGGGTACACCATTGGTTCTTTTTGTAACCGCTGTTGGTATTTTCCTTACAATAAGAATTGGATTTTTCCAATTTACCCACATTAGACATACGTTCAGAAGAACCTTTGGTATGTTTTTTGGGAAAACAAAAGAAGCACCTGAGGGTGAAGGTAATATGACACCGTTCCAGTCACTGAGTGCTGTTAGTGCTGGTACGATTGGTGCAGGTAATATCGCTGGTATTGCATCCGCTATCGCAATCGGTGGACCCGGTGCAGCATTCTGGATGTGGATTATTGCACTTTTTGGTACTGCTATTAAGATGGCAGAGGTTGCTCTGGCAGTAAAATACCGTAAAAAATCTGATAACGGTGATTTTCATGGCGGTCCCATGTATTATATCAAAGAAGGACTTAATAATTCTAAATTCTCTATAGTACTTGCGTTTGTTTTTGCTATTGGCTTAACGATACTTGTAATTACCGATGCTTGCTTTGTACAGCCTAATACTTTGGCAACCTCTCTGGAGGATGTATTTAACGTACCGACCATCGTATCCGGTATCGCTTGCTGTTTAATAGGTATCTTAGTAGTAGCTGGTGGACTCAAGGGAATAGGTACCTTCTGTGGTTGGATGGTTCCTCCAATGGTTTTAGTTTATGTAATCGGTACATTAGGCGTTATCATTGCCAATATTAATGCAGTACCGGATGCCTTCGTAAGTATTTTTAAATATGCTTTTGCACCCGCTCCGGCAGTTGGTGGATTTGCTGGTGCTACCGTTAAGCTGGCTATGGCACGTGGTGCAGCCCGTGGTATTTTCTCCAGCGAGTGTGGTGAGGGTACCTCCTGTACTGTTCATGCTACTGCAATCA
The DNA here is from genome assembly GCA_023414875.1 of Bacillota bacterium. Taxonomy (GTDB): domain Bacteria; phylum Bacillota; class Clostridia; order Lachnospirales; family Lachnospiraceae; genus Mobilitalea. Next base: position 128,747 of record JAEZMV010000028.1, read on the forward strand.
CAGAGCATCCGGTACATCAGAGCTTATGGGGCATTATAGAAGTATTCCTTGATACTTTTTTTGTAAGTACTTTAACAGCATTAACTGTAATCGTTAGTGGTGTTATATCAACAGGAGAAACAGGTGCAGTCCTTACCTTAGAAGCATTCCGTACCACTTGGGGAAGCTTTGGTGTTATCATGCTATGTATAGCTATTGTTTTATTCGCATTCTCCTCCTACCTAGGTTTCTTTATTGAATGGAAGACATGTATTGTCTATTTGTTTGGAGAAAAGAAAGCAAAATTCATACAGTGGGTCTATTTCTTACCTCCTTTGATTTCAGCCGGACTCGAAATAGAAGTGGTTTGGACCTTGGCTGATGCTTCTGTTGGTTTTGTAATAATACCGAACTTGATTGGCTTGATAGCGGTATCCGGTATATTTACAAAACTCGTAAAAGATTACAAAGAAAAATGGAAGTTAAGATAACATACTAAATAGCAATAGAAGTTGTTCTTGGACAAGCTTAATTATTTCTGCTTGAGGTGTACGAAAGGTACATCTCAAGCAGAAATGATTTTGGGACTAATTCCATAGTTCTGGAGGTAATCATGTATAAAATAATGGAGCAAAATGATAGCGTAATCTATACGGATGCGATTGAAAATCTTTGTCTTAGCATACCCAAGGAACAGTTTGCTGGTATAATCACACCAATGGACATGCCCTGCATTACTGATGAAAGGGTGTTCGAAAATGCTATTTGTAAACCGATGTATGGTGAGACGCTATGTCGTTTGGCAAAAATTAAGAAGGCAAAAAGTGCGAGCATCATTGTCTCAGATGTTACAAGGAATGTTCCTACCAAAAGAGTAGTTAAGTATCTATTGAAGGAATTGTTGAGAGCAGGAATAGAGGAGGAAAACATTCTATTTATTGTTGCACTGGGAGTGCACCGCCCGGCTACCGATTTAGAGATGGCAGAGATAATCGGAGAAGAGCTGTATCATTCAGAGCATAGTTTTCGATTGATTAATCATAATGCCTGGGATAAGGAGCAATTAATTTATCTTGGTAAGACCTCCTATGGTACAAATGTAGAGGTTAATAAGGAAGCATATGAGTGCAACCTTCATATTAATATAGGAAAAGTAGAGCCGCACGAATTTGCAGGGTTTTCCGGGGGTAGAAAATCAGTGATGCCCGGGATATCTTCTGCAGAAAGTATCATAGCAAATCATTCGCCGGTTATGCTGTCTTCACCAAATGCGATTCCCGGCAAGCTGATGAATAATCCGATACATATGGATATGTTGGAATGTGCATGCTTATACGGAATTGATTTTTCCGCTAATTTTGTTGTAAACAATCAGTCAGAACCGGTTGCTGTATTTTCCGGTGAGTTAATAAAATCCCATCAGGCAGCAGTTGATTTTCTTTCTGAAAAAATCGCTGTAGCATTCAATAAACCTGATATTATCATTACTTCACCTGGCTACCCATTAAACATTGAATTTTATCAAGCGGTAAAGCCATTAATTGCTCTTACGAAAATGCTGGATCAGGATATCGTAGTAGTAATCTATGCTGAATGTCCCGAGGGGATTAATTCTGAGGATATGATGAGGGCTTTCCGGCATTCCCTGAAGCTTGATGAAATTAAGAATTTTGCTATGGAAAACTATAAGATCCAGATGGACCATGTCTTGCTCTTACTTAAAATATTAGATAAGCAGGTAAAAATTATAGTATATTCACCTAATTTGGATGCTTCTGATATTGAAGCGATGCATATGATACCTTGTCAGTCTCAGGAAGAACTAATACCACTTGCGAGTAGATTGAGTGGGAAAGAAAATCCACAAATACTAATCTTTCCTCAGGCTCAAAAGTATTTAGTGAAATAATATACTTATCAAAAAAAAAATACCATATGGTTTTTCGAAGATATATCATGATTAATGTTAAAAATCTTATAAAAAGTCTTTAACAATGTTTGTTTAAAATGTTAAAAAAGCATGATAAAAGCTTGATAAAACTTGATAAAGCATGATAAAAGCTTAATAAAAACTTGAAGAAGCATGATAAAAGCTTGATAAAGAGCTTGATAAAACTTGATAAAACATGATAAAAGCTTAATAAAACATGATAAAAACTTGATAAACTTGATAAAAACTGATAAAAGCTTGATAAAAGCTGGAGAAATAATTGGGAGATAAAATAATGGACAATAGATGCGTAAATAAGAATACACATACGAATTTACTGCAATTGGAAGAATATATGTATCCTCTCGTAGAGGTAAATTCACCGAATACCTTTCGAAATCTATTTCCATATGATGAGATACCTAAGATCGCATTTAATGATAGGATAGTTCCTCACAATATGCCCTCAAAAATATGGATCACTGATACTACATTTCGGGATGGTCAACAGTCCAGAGAGCCTTATACAACTGAGCAAATAGTAAGGATTTATGATTATTTGCATCGTTTGGGCGGACCGGAGGGGATAATTAAGCAAAGTGAATTCTTCTTATATAGTAAAAAGGATCGGGATGCATTGTATAAATGCAAAAAACTGGGCTATGAATTTCCGGAGGTTACCTCATGGATCAGAGCAAATAAAAAAGATTTTGAAATGGTGAAAGAACTTGGTTTAAAGGAAACGGGAATATTAGTGAGCTGCTCTGATTATCACATATTTTATAAAATGAAGATGATCCGGAGTGAAGCGATGAAATACTACCTAAGTATCGTACGTGAGTGCTTGGAAACCGGGGTTATACCAAGGTGTCATCTGGAGGATATCACCCGCTCTGATATCTATGGGTTTGTTATCCCGTTTTGCTTGGAATTAATGAAACTGTCAAAGGAATATAGTATCCCGGTGAAAATTAGAGCTTGTGACACCATGGGTTATGGAGTGAATTTTACAGGGGCAGTTATACCAAGGTCGGTGCAGGGTATCATTTATGGTCTTATTACACATGCAGGTGTTCCCAGTGAAATGCTTGAGTGGCATGGGCATAATGATTTTTATAAAGCGGTGTCGAATTCTACTACTGCCTGGCTGTATGGTGCATGTAGTGTGAATTGTTCTCTGTTCGGAATAGGAGAAAGAACAGGGAATACTCCTCTGGAAGCGATGGTATTTGAGTATGCACAGCTTATGGGAAGTTTAGATGGTATGGATACTACCGTAATTACTGAGCTGGCAGAGTATTATGAAAAGGAATTAGGTTATAAAGTACCGCCGAGAACACCCTTTGTCGGAAAGTACTTCAATGTTACTCGAGCAGGTATTCACGCAGATGGGTTATTAAAAAATGAAGAGATCTACAACATTTTTGATACGGAGAAGTTTCTTAAAAGACCGGTTTTAGTCGCTGTTTCTAATACCTCTGGCCTTGCGGGTATAGCTCATTGGATTAATACCTATTTTCAACTGAAAGGGAATGAGGCTCTGGATAAGAACCATCCCATTGTATATAATGTCAAGGAATGGGTAGATAAACAATATGAAGAGGGTCGTATCACTGTAATAACTGATAAGGAACTGTTGTGTGTAATAAGTAGCATATGTGACGAACTCGAGTTGAAATCATTATAAATCCTCAAGCACAAGAACAATATGGATATGAAAAGCGATTTATAACCGGACACATTGTTAAATAAAATAGCCAGACTCGGTTTGTAATTTCGTGTCTGGCTATTATCTAATAATCCGCGAATATTATTTTAGGAAAAACTAATTATCACTTATGCTATATTTATCTATAACCTCAGTCCTTGTATAGGTAGCACTCTCCGGAGCTTCATTTGCCACCAGATAATTATATAGATATATGATTGGATCATGTCCTTGTCCGAAGGGATCCTGCCGAAATACCTTGTGAATGATTCCCTTTTTAATCAGGCTATCCATCTCATCACTGTAATTAAAACAGAAGAGTTTAATTTTACCAACTAATCCCTCTTCTTCAATTAGTCTAGCTGCACCGGAAACCCCATCGCCAATAAATAAAATTCCATTTACACTAGGTTTATAATAGAGTATTTCCTTTAGTTTCTTATGAACCTGAGATGAATTTTCTATATCGCTAACCTCAGAAGTAATTTTAATATCTGAAAACTTTGAAAGTTTAGATACTGCCGCATCTCTGCGGATGGAATTAATAGAGGAATTCAAGTTACCACTAAATATGATTACATCTCCCTTCTCATCTATACTTCTTGCGAGAATCTCTGCCGCTAAGCTACCTTCTGCTTGAACGTTCGGACCAAAATAGGATAACCGTTTTGTTGAATCAGTAAAGTCACAGTTAAAGGTCATAATCGGAATCTTTTTAGCTAACGCCTGTTGTGCACATTCTTCAATTCCGTTAACAAATCCGGGAAGAATAAGACCATCACAGCCTTCTACGATTTTTTTGCTCAGGGTGTCAATAAAACTATGATCCACTTTCTCAAAACCGATAAAGTCTACCTCTACATTCTTATTCTTTAATTCAGTCTGTGCATATAATGCACCTTGTCTTACGGATATCCAGAAGGGATCGTTAATAGGACTCAACATAGTAAATTTCAACTTCTTGGAGCTTACCTGACTCACCGGTAAAACTGAAGTTTTGTATCTTTTCAAAAGATTCTCAATACTGGAAAGCATCTTCTTCAAAGATATGGCCTGCTCGTTGATTTCTTCATTTTCTGCCAATGCTTCTTCTGTTACAGCAGCTACATCCTGCGTAATACTGGATATTTCATGCGCTGCATCATGTAGGGCCGATCCCTGTCCGCTGATTTCCTTTGTACTTTCGCTTATTATGATCGACTCCTCGTATACATTTTTGATATCAGTATTTAAGATGTTGGCGTTATTATTTATTGTATAGAAGGAATCCTTCATATTATGAAAGACTTCCTTACTCATTGTAAAGCTTTCTGTAACATTCTCGATGCTTTCGCTAACTTTTTTATTACTCTTAAGTATGGTCGTGAGAAGATTATTAATTTGTTTTACACTATCTTTAGTTGCATCGGACAGCTTATTCATCTCCATTGCAACTACAGCAAAACCTCTTCCTGCTTCACCTGCTCTGGCTGCCTCAACTCGGGAATTTAAGGATAAAAGATTTAATTGCTCGGTGATACCCATAATCAGTTTACCGAATTCAGTAATTTCTAATAGGTTTGAATTCAAAGTTTGAATGAAGCTATAGGTATCATCTAGGTTGGAGGAAATCAACTGCATCTGATCTGTATATGTACTAAGCTGGCTTGCACCATCTGTGGTTAACTTCACTGTATTTTCTACGAAATTCTCAATGTTGCCTAGGGTTACGGTAATACGACTGGCACCCAGCCTAACCTTTTCGATGCCCTCCAGTGTATCTGCTGCGGTCTTAAGCTGATCCTGAGCCTTTTCTGCGACAACCGTAATATTTGCAGCTATCTGTTCGTTTCCCTTATAGGTCATATCAATGCTCTTTGTAACTTTATCAACTGCATCCGATAGAATGATTACATTGCTTTTAGTAGACTCTATATAGCTTAAAAGATTACGTTTCATATCATTGAAAGCAGATGCTAAAACCTCAAGGCCTCTTGTTTTTTCAGAAATAATATCACTGATATTAAGATTTCCCTGGGATAAAGTAACAGCATTTGTATCAATCAACCGGATAGCTTTTATAAACTGTCTCACTTGAAATAAAACAAAAGTGGATAAAACAAATAAAATAACAAGTGCAACAGGTAAAACATAGCGAAATACGGTCGGACTTATAAAACCTAACAGCGAAATAAGTATTATTATAATTGGAATAATAATGCAAAGACGTAATATTAAGGCTTGTGCGTTCTTTTGATTAAATAAGAACTTTTTGATGGTTTTTATTGCATTCATATAGTACCCTCCCTATTTTGTATAGCACTTAACGAATTTTTATCTTATAGATTTGTTAATAAATAAAGGTGTTATGAAGAGATGACAATTGTAACTTTATTTAGTATTATTTTATCATTTTACTCCAGAAAGAACAATGCTAAAAAGGCAGAAAAAAACATATAATTATATATAATATGCTAATATTCGATTTCTATAGTTGAATATTTACAGCGCGATAATTTAGCCATCTGATTAATATACGAAGCTATGCTTCAATTTTCAACAATAGAAAGGGGCTGTTGCAACAGCCCCTTTCTATTCTTTTAATCATTATATACTGTAGGCCTCTTCCTCCAACGGCAGCATAAGCCGCAGAATGAATACTCCTCCTTCTGTTTCAATCGAATATAACCCGCCATGTCGATCCACAATGGCGACTATACTTTTGATTCCGTAGCCGTGTCCGGCTTCTTTATTCTTTGATTTTGGCAATTCACCTTCAATGCTGATATCTCCCGCATATGCGTTTTCTGTGGAAATAACCAACCTGCCACTGTTGATAATGGCATGGATATAAACCTTACGTAGCTTTTCTTCATTCAGTTGAGCGGCTGCAGAAATGGCATTCTCCAGTGCATTGGACAGCAGAGCACAAAGCTCGGTGTCGTTTATACCAAGTTTTTCCGGTAGTTTGACATTTGTGTATAGAACGACGCGAACTTTTTTTGCCCGCATTTCAAAATTAGATAAAATCAGATTGACTGTTTCATTTTCGCAGTAACGTACCGGTGTCAGTGCATCAATATCGGCCTCTGTGCTGGCAAGATATTCTTTTATTTTTTGGAGATCACCATCGGCTGCATAGCCGCCAATCAGCGACAGGTGATGGCGCATATCATGGCGATAGATAACAGTGTTGCTTTGCATCTGGCGCATCGCATCAAGCTCAACCCTGGCATTCTGAAATTGGGAAGCAAAGATGTCCCTCTCACGCTGGGCCTGGGCCTGCTTATGGGATTCATTGTAGTATAGGAGAACAAACACTAAGTAAAAGGTACATATGACAGAAGGAGTAAACTGTACCGCTTCACGGGCACCGGAATACAGCAGGTCCGTATAAACGGAAGTAGCAAAGTCAAACAAATAGTACAAAAGGGGTACTGCACCAAAGAGCAGGCAGGAGCGTGTTGAACGTTCCATTAATTTTCTTACTGAGTCAGCCACATAGTTTTTGAGAAAATAGTATACAACACACATAGCCACAAAGTAACCAATATGATCGGCAAAGCGGTTGTCAAAAATCGCCGCTACCATCGATCCAAACCATTTAGGTATCTGGCAGCAAAGATAGGCTGTCAGTACGCTGCTGATCGAAATCGACCACGGACGCTTGCAATATAGGATGAAGAATGCAATCGCCGGCAAATGTGTAATGAGGGGGTATAATTTCATCGTAATTTTCAACCCCAACATCTTCCAGCAAATAATTTGTATTAAGAGTATAAAAGCATAAAAAACAATAATCGCCAGTTCACTTGCCCGTGAACGTCGCACACCGGCAAAAAGAAGAGACACCGCAACACCGAACACCAAAACAATACAGGAGCGAAATAATATAATAACGGTATCTATCACAGCATATCCCTCCGTTCATTTGGTGATAAAAGACTTTTCATATATGCAGTCTTTGCATTGGAAAAGGCAACCCTTGCCACGGGCACCGTTTTACCCATTATGGTGGCAAAGCCTTTCTTATTAAGTTCTGTCACCTGGCGCAGGTTCACTACATAAGAACGGTGAGGCTTATAAAAAAAAGGGTCTGACAGCAAGTCACTCTCGTAGTCGGAAAGATAACCATAAGCTTCTCGTACCTCGCCGTTTGTAAGGATAAACTGTACTGAGCGGTTTATGACTTCCACATATACAATTTGCGAAAAGGGCAGCTTTACGATACCGCATCCGGTTTTCAGAGTTAGATACGCTTCCTCTTGTGAAAACCTGACAAGCTGCTTACTAATGGAAGGAAAAATCTCATCCTTACATGCGGGCTTCATTATGTAATCCTTAGCACCTACTCGGTAGCTCTCCACCGCATACTCACGGGATGAGGTAAGGAAAATAATCGGAATTTCACTATCCGAAAGGCGAATCTCTTTCGCTGCATCCATTCCTGTCACACCCGGCATAAGGATGTCCAAAAGTAATAAATCATACTGTTTTATTCTCATAGTCTCTAAAAGCTCCATGGCGCTGTGGAAAGTTTCGTATGTAACCGAACTGTCCTGCTCCCGGCAGTAATCCTCCAGCAGAGAGGAAATACGGGAAAGCTCATCTATATTGTCATCACAAACAGCTATATGCATATTCATTACCTCCGTTTATGTAAAACTATCCAATCACATTGTAGCATAAAGAAACGGAAGCTTCAAGAAATCGAGATTTTTTTACAAAAGTAGACACGATTCGCGCGGATGGAGACACGCTCGCGCGGTAGGAGATACGATTCGTGCGGTAGGAGACACGTTTCGTGCGGTAAACGGTTTTTTTAGGATAAAATCTGATATTATTTTGTCGAGGGGTAGGGATACAGAATATTAAATAAAATTACTTAGAGAGCGAAGCATTTTAAAGAGCTTATAGGAGATTATTATGTTTAGTTTAGAAGAGATTTATGATCAAGCAATAAGAATTATGCGTAATATTGTAGAAGATATCAGATTTGGCAGACAATTATATTTCCAACCTGTTGAAATGTGCACCATTCAAATTTGTAAGTATCTAAATGATGATACGAATATATTATCATTTCTAAACAGTGTTCAGGATAAAAACCCTTATATGTATTCCCATCCGGTCAATGTAGCTTTCCTATCATTTGTCATCGGAAAATGGTTGAATTTGGAGGGTCCAAAACTAGAAAATCTGGTTCGTACAGGACTTTTACATGATATCGGGAAAACAAAGATTAAAGATAGTCTATTAAATAAGGCCGATAAATTAACATTAGAAGAGATGGAAAAATTGAAATCTCATCCGGTCATAGGCTATAAAATATTAAATAAAGTCAGCATATTCGATTCTGAAGTGTTACATGGTGTTTTATTCCATCATGAAAGAATGGATGGAACAGGCTATCCCTTGGGGCTAAAGGGAGAAAAAATCAATATGGTCAGTAGAATAATAGCAATAGCTGATACATTTGATGCAATCACAGCAAACAATTCATATAGTAAAAAGAATACACCATTAAAAGCAGTTGAGGAAATAAAAGCAAACAGCTTCAATCATCTGGACCCATATATTTGCCAGGTTTTTGTAAATAGTATTATTGACTACTATAGTGGTAGAGAGATTCGGTTAAGTAACGAAAAAGTTGGTAATATAGTTAATATTAACCCAGTAGAAATAACGAAACCATTAGTTCTTTGGGAAAATGAATATCATGATCTGTCGGTAGAAAGAGATATTGAAGTAGTTGAGATTCTTTAGTGCACAATTTGTGCGCCGCCCTTTATCAACCTTTTCGTTACATACTTTGCGATTTGGAATGTGAATTCTGGCAGCGTGAATGTTTGGGACTGTACGGTTTAGGCTGAAGGTAGGTACTATGTGGCGATTTACATTATGTCGAGTGACAATGATATTGCATTTATAAAAAGGTTGATATAAGGAGTTAAGCATGAAAAACACAATCAAATTGATTATTATTACTATTATAGCAATAACCACACTTGCTTTTACCGCTTGCGATAGTTCAAAGGGCGGTGATGCAAGCCAATCCATTTACGCAAATCCTGACAACTGGCTTAATATACCGGGTGAGATACAAAATGAGGCCGATGTTCTCTTTTTCTATCCCACAACCTATTCGCCGACCAATCCGGACGCACCTTCGATTTCACCTTTAGACGATGAAGTTATGAGAAAGTATGCGAGGCTTGCTTTTCAAGTGCGGGCAACCGCGTTTGAAACGGTTGCGGATATATATGCGCCATTTTACCAGCAAGTTGATTTTAGGAAGTTTGAAGCCGGTGAGTTAATGGAGGTAGAGCGCGAAGTGGCTCGTCAAAGCCTTTTTTTGGCATTAGATTATTATTTTGAACATTATAACAACGGCAGGCCGTATTTTCTGGCCGGACACAGCCAAGGTGCGGCAATGATAACATTCATTCTGGATGAATACATGAAAGAACATCCAGACCGTTACAAAAACATGGTTGCCGCCTATATGTTGGGCAATTCCCCGACACAAGATTGGCTTGATGAAAATGCGCATATTACATTTTCCGAAGGTGCTGATGATACTGGTGTGCTTATTTCCTGGAACACCGAAGGCACGGGTAATATTGGAGAATACAATCTGGTGGTTCCGGATGGTGCTGTCGCCATCAATCCGCTTAACTGGTGCCGGGATGAAACCCCGGCAGGTGTGGAAGAAAACAAAGGGAGCCTTATACCGATTGACGGCAATTATCAAGTAGTAACTCCCGGCATTGCCGATGCGCGAGTGGATGTTGAGCGTGGTTCGGTCATTGTCGAAAGCGTTGACCCTTCCGTTTTCGCCCATTCCGCTGTGGATTACTTTGGGCCTCAGAGCTATCACAGTTGGGATTATGAATTCTTTTATATGAATATTCGGGAAAACGCTGCACTTCGATTAGAGCGTTTTTTGAACAAGTAATTCAACGCAAGAACGGGAAAAGACTGCCGAGCAGGAAGACGTCCTTGAGCGGAAAAGTAATGTAAAGCTCAATAATTAAATATTGGGAATCCCGGTTTACAAAGGAAGCATAATTTATGCAGTAGGAGATACGATTCGTGCGGTAGGAGATACGATTCGTGCGGTAAACGGTTTTTTAAGATAGAATCTGATAATATATGTCGAGAGATAAAAATATTGCATAAAATAGGGGGAGGTGATGTTCTATGACAGCAGCCACGCTTGGCTGGTTTATTGCAGGAATCTGTGTGGCAGCATTTGTTACTTTGTGGTTTATTACAAGCTTCAAGGAACTATCCTCAAAGCAGAAGAGCCTTGATACCATCAGCGAGCAGGTGATAATGCACCGTAGATTGCATATGCAGGAACGCGGTGGTGAAAATGATGCAGCAGCACAAAAGATACTAGAGAATAAGCTCATGGTCTATAAGGAGGTGGAAAAGAACTATAATGCCCTGATAAAAAGACCGATGAATCGGATACCTGCGTTCATTATGGGGTTTCACCCTACAGGAAAGGAGCGTGTATTATGATTTAGCCTGTGAAGTTTGTGGTTTCATATGTTCATGGAAGCTAAAGGCAACGGCGTGGTTCTAAGATAGCAGCTACACTTAACTGGTTTATTGCAACTATCTGTGTGACAGCATTTGTTGCACTGATGTTTATAGTGAGTTTTAAGGAAAGATCGCAACGCGGAGTGAAAGGAGATCAATATCTATGAAAAAGCGATTACTCAGTATGATACTGGTGTTATGTATGACACTGCCCATGACGCAGGCTGCAGCAACAGTATCGGCGGCAACAAAGTACTATAATGACGAGGATGTTACCTGGCTTGGTACCGAAAAAGAGTATAAAAAAACTTTGGAGGTCATGTTTGATCATGGACTTCGTAAGGTACCTGTGGGAGACATGCTAAAAGACGGAAGCCTAAAAAACATCAAGTATGGACTTGTGGACTCTAGTGGCAAATTTGCTGCAGAGCCAATTTATGATGAGATAAAGGCATATTACATATCTGCTAAGGAAACTAGTACATTTGACGAACCATTAACAGAAACCATATTCGTTGACGGATATGTTCAAGCAAAACGGAATGGGAAGATGGGGCTTTTGGATACCAAGGGTAAGGAGGTTATTCCCTGCGAGTATTATGCGGTAGGACTACCGGTAGAGGGTATTAGCCGTGTCATCAAAGTATCAGGATTAGGTGGTATGTATTATCTTGGTTACTGGAGTATAGAGAAGGGAAAGGAAATTGTAAAACCAAATAAATACCTTGTCAGTGGCTCTGACGCAACGGCCGAGGGCACCCCGGCAAACTATGAGCCCTTAAGCCGTAGTGCTGAGTGGGAATATGCCGATGAAAACTCTGACTATTATAAAAGTATTGGCAGCAATCGAGTGGCTGTACAATATGATTTCAACGGAGGATATGCTCTGGTACCTACAGGAAAGGTAGAGTATGTAGATTTATCTAAAGGTGTATCCAATTACAATTATGGTAAGGCTTCAGCATATCTTGTTTATGCTCAAGTGATTGATACGAAGGGTAAGGAAATCCTTAAAGGTGGCCCCTATCCCTACCGTTCTAATGGCATATATCCCCAAGCAGGTCCCTATATGATTTATCATCAACTAAAAAAGGAAAAGCTGACCTTAAATACGGGTGGAAGTAAGATAACCTTTAATCAATACCTTGTAGCCGGTGTGGTAGGGATAAAGGGAGTCATTATTAAAGCCCAGTACCAGGGTGGTATTCGTGGAAATTCTGCTACAGGATGGTTCCCTGCGGATGCCAATATGCAGATTATTCCTGAGTATAATTTATTTATAACAGCAAAGGATGTATCTAATGGTAAGAAAGAGGGTGGTGCCAGAGTTGGTGTTATTAATGTAAATAATAAAGCGGTTATCCCCTTTGAACATGCGTATGAATTTGGACCTTACTATGACTCTGAAAACAAGGTGATTATCGGTAATTATATTTACAAGCCGGATGGGAAGAAGGTATCCAACTCAGGGTTAGCTGCACGTGATATGAGTGGTATGCTTATTACTGCAAATGGATATTTTCATATATCGGATAAAAATAACTACTATAGCATTAAGGGCATCGGGTCAATAAAGACCGGCAAAGCATATACCCATAAGAATCTTCGTTCCGCATTTGGTGATGCCTGGTGGGAATTCCGTTCCAATGTCAGTGTCGACGAAACTATTTGGGTGACTCAAGCGGATAAGAAAGGTAACTTAAAATGGGGACTTGTTAATCTACAGGGAAAGGTAATTCTTCCCTTTGAGTACGATTATGCGGTTACTGATGAGTGGCAAAGAGCGAAGAATGGATATGCCCAAGTTGAGAAGGACGGGGTTTTGGGAATAGTTGATACAAAGGGAAAGGTAGTTTTGCAATGTAAGTATTGGAGCATTACAGAGGTAGGGGATTATTTCGTAGTAAGGGATAATGCCTCTGGGAAGTATGGTGTATTCAATCGCAAAACCAGTAAGATGGTTATTCCATGTACTTACGATAGTATATCAAGTAATTGGATTGCGGGTACTTTTGTGGCAACGCCTGGTCCGAGCTTAGTGGTGCTGATGAATGACAAGGGAGAAGTGATAACGCCGGCTTATTTATACTTCAATGAGTCAGGTCGTGGTCTGTTTTACAATACAAACGGTGATTACGTAGGACCGGACGGTAAGATTGTATTTCCAAGAAATGCAACCGTCGGTAAGTATGATGGGGAGACGGTATATTTTGGAGATGACCTTACACTTGTGGTAAAGGATGGAAAGGCAGGCTATATCAACGCCTCAAGACTGGCAAGTAAGAGTCAGGGTCTTCCAACCACACCTCTAGTAAAGTATGAGCCTGCTCCACGTAATACCGAATTAAAATACCGCCTGATTCAGTACCCTTACAAGCAAGTATATAAAATCGGTGAGCCATTTGAAATCAAGGACTTCATTATACATTCAGATGATATCGATGGAACACGGCAGGTGCTTGATAATTCCAAGCTTCATTTTATAGTTTCCAATACTGTCAAGGTTACAGATGGTTATAAGTTTACGACGGCTGGAATTAAAACGATGGAATGCTACTATGACGGTGTAAAGACAGGTGTTTCCTTTAATGTAATGGTTCTAGACCCGGCTGTTACAGGCGAATTGCTGGATAATGGTACATACACCATAGGTGTCTTTGGAAAGTATCTAAAGATTGTTAATGGCTATATTGAGCTATGGGATACAGAGCCTGCAGATAAGTTTACCATCAAACTTGTCAATTATGATGTGGATCGTGGTCCTATGTACTATGTGAAGACAGAGGGTGGACAATACCTTGCACAACCAGCCTCCAGTGATGGTAACCAGCTGATTGTCTCAAATGTTCCCCATGCATGGCGCATTAACAAGTATAGCAAGTTCTGTACCATCAGGGACTATGGAAAACAGAAATTGCTTGTCAATGCTTCGGGAGAAAAGAGCAGTAATGGCACGAATATCATCATCTGGTCCCATACCGGCTCGGCACCCGAACACGGAAAGCTTACGTTTACTCCGGTAAAATAAATGATATTTCTCCAATTGATGGATGCGTTAAAAAAGGTCTGTCGTACAAACTTGTGCGACAGACCTTTTTCACCCATATCGCTACATACTTTAGATATCCTAAGCAGGTGGCAGTAAATGCACCCTAAAATAAGCAATGGGCTCAATTTCCTTATAGGATGCAGCTTTACCATAATAATTGGAAAAAGTCTGTGTTCTGCATGTTCTGCATTGCAGATTGAAGAAAATAGGCTTAAAAAACTATAAATTTTTCCTTAAATTTTACTTGGCAGTAACTGGGCAGTGATATATAATAATAATAGATATTGTAAAAAAAAGACTACTTTTGTCATAATAGAGTATCAACAATTCTTTGATTAATAATTTTCAGAACAGTAGGATCATAAAAGAAAATAATATTCGAAGTTTTATTAGGGACGATTGTGATGAAAAAACACGAAAGAAGTTGCGAGGTATAGGATGTTAGGAGAAAGAAGAAAGCAATTAAAAATAACTGTCATAGTTACAATTTTGTTTCTTGTTAACGTACATTTATCTCAGAAGGTATATGGTGAGGAAGAAAGTGCTTTAAAAAAAATACTGGTATTAAATTCATATTCTCAGGAATTTGCCTGGACGGATGAAGAAACAGAAGGTATTAGGGGAAAATTAAAAGATGATTCAACTAATATTAATCTTGTTATTGAGTATATGGATTGCAAGAATTATACGACTGCGGAAAATATTGATTATTTATATAATTATTATAAATTTAAATATCAAAATGATAAAATAGATGTTGTAATAACTACAGATGATGCAGCTCTTCAATTTGCGTTGGAAAATAGAGCAGAGTTATTTTCGGATGCTCCGATTGTGTTTTGCGGAGTGAATCAAGAAGGAGTAAATACGATCACCGAGGGATATGATAGAGTTACAGGTGTGCTTGAAGTTATCGATCCCACAGACACATTTAAGATAGCTAAGAATATTAATCCTTCGTTGGAAAATATCTATTTATTATATGATAATTCAAAGAGCGGTTTATCTACCGGGAATATTGTTATTAGTGCAATAGAAGCCTATGATTCTACGTTAAATATTACATCTTGGAATGATTTAACTTATGAAGAAATAAAGCAAAAGGCGAAAAATTTAAATGTAAATGACAGTATAATTATGATTTGTACTTACTTTAGTGATGTAAATAATAAAATACTTAGAATGGATTATGTAACCAGAGAAATCAGCGCAATCAGTGCCGTACCTGTATACTATTTATACGATTTTGGATTAAATGATGGCATTATAGGAGGTTCTTTACAAAGCGGAAGACTACAGGGAGAAAATGCTGCAGCAATTTCAAAGCGTATTATCGAAGGAGAAGATCCGAATGAGATACCAATTTTTATACCTGATACGACCAGAACTGTATTTGATTATAATCAGTTAGAGCGGTTTGATATACCTCATAAAGTTTTACCGAAAAACAGTGAAATTATTAATAAACCCTTTTCTTTTTATGAAACTTATAAACCTTTAGTATTAGGTGTAATTGCAGCTTTTGGCACCTTATTATTATTTGTAAGCAGCTTATTATTCTATATCCAAAAAATAAAGAAAATGAAACGAACACTGACGGAGAGTAATGAAGAGCTGACGCAGATTTATGAAGAATTATCTGCATCCGATGAAGAAATGAAACATCAGTACGAAGAAATGACTATAATAAATGAAAAAATAAGATTAGGTGAAGAAAAACTGACTTATCTTGCTTATCATGATTCCCTTACCGGATTACCGAATAAGCTTTCTTTATATGAAGATTCATTGACTTTTTTTGAAAAGGAAGATAAGAAAGCGGGTTTATTATTTATAGATATCGATAATTTTAAATATGTAAATGATACCTTAGGACATGCTTTTGGTGATAACTTAATTGTGAAGGTGAGTGAGAGATTAAAGACATTATTGGTGGAGCGTAGTTCTTTATATCGACTAAGTGGTGACGAGTTTATCATTATTCTCAAAAATATTGATGATAAAGCACAGGCAGAAGAATATGCTTCCTCTCTTCTTGGAAGTTTTGTGCAAGAGTTTGATATATTGAAGAATAATCTTCATATAAGCCTGAGTATAGGCATTGCCGTGTATCCGGATCATAGTAATGAATTGGAACACTTATTAAAATATGCAGATATCGCTATGTACCAAGCAAAGGATGCAGGAAGAAAAAGCTATAAGCTGTATGATCAGGCTATGAACGAAGCATTCACTGAAAGGGTTGCAATAGAGAAGAATTTACAGAATGCTTTGAATAATAATGAATTTGAAATATATTATCAGCCTCAACTGGACATTAAAACCGATAGAATTACAGGCTTTGAAGCATTGCTTCGATGGAATAGTCCTGTTTTAGGGTCCGTATCTCCTTTGAAATTTATTAAAATAGCAGAAGATACCCATTTTATTATTCCATTAGGTACATGGGTTTTGCAAAATGCATGTAAATTTCTAAGAAAACTAAAGGAAAAAGGGTACGAAGATTTATCAGTCTCAGTTAATATTTCAATACTTCAACTTCTACAGACGGACTTCATAGACATTGTGAATGAAACTTTGAGCATATATCAAATAGAACCAGAACATCTTGAATTAGAAATTACGGAATCAATATTAATAGAATCGTTTGAAAGTATTATACCGAGGCTACAGATTTTACGTGATAATAAGGTCAGAATAGCGCTAGATGATTTTGGAAAAGGGTATTCCTCATTAAATTATTTAAAACGGCTACCGATTACTACCTTAAAAGTAGATAAGACCTTTGTTGATTATATTATTGATAAAAGTGAAGATGATTTTGTTGGGTATATAGTTTCAATCGGGAAGAATATGGGAATGTGTGTAATCGCTGAAGGAGTAGAGGATCAAAATCAACTAGATTACTTGCTCCGACATGATTGTGATAGGATTCAGGGATACTTATTTTGCAGACCGATTCCTGAGACTGAAATATTTGAATTGCTGGAAGAAGCTAGATAAGAGATCATTTATGGAAGCCTTACAATTCAACAATTGTAGGGCTTTTAATATGAACATATGTAATTTGTTAGGAGATTTCATATAACAGCTTGTATTATAAACATTTAAACAGCATATATTTATAGTGGCAGATTTATTCCAGTTTTAATTACGTTGTCCATTGATTAAAAAATGTATATAGGAGGTGAAAAAGAGTATTACCTAATATTCATATCATTTTTAATATAATTACAGTAGTAAGAAACTTTTATTGAACAACAACAAAAGTAAGGAATAACGTTTGGTATAAAAATATTTAATCAGGTAGGAGGAAATATTAATATGAAATGCAAACACTGGAGATCATTTTGTGTTACCATCCTAATTCTTAGCATTCTCGCTTCATTCATACCGGTACACACAATGGCAGCCGAATCACGGAATTTGGTCATTCTTGGTACAAGCGATATACACGGTAACATCGATAATTACGACTATTTTACGGACAGTGTTCCGACAGGCTCAGCAGAGCGCGGATTAGCAAAGATCGCAACCTATGTTAAGGGGGTTCGTGCAAGTAATCCGAATACCATACTGATTGATAATGGGGACACGATACAGGGAACACCGCTTACATACTACTACAATATGGTTGATAACTCGATTAAGAACCCCATGGCAGCAGTAATGAATGCAATGGATTATGATGCTGCCACAGTTGGCAATCACGAGTTCAACTATGGTCCCGAGGCATTAAATAAATATAAGAACGAAGTGGACTTTCCGCTACTTTCCGCTAATATCACCGGAAGCGGAGCCTATGCCGATACCTTCCAGCCTTATACGATCAAGGATGTTAACGGCGTCCAGGTTGGTATTATAGGGCTTACGCCGCCGGCAGTTGTGCGCTGGGAGAAGCCGGAGAATATCGAGGGTTGTGAATTTGAAGATGCAGTGGAAGCAGCTAAGCGTTATATCCCCGAGATGCGCTTGGCAGGTGCGGATGTTATCGTCGTTGCAGCACATTCCGGTCTTGATGAAACCTATGGTTACGGCCGCGAAGAAAATTTCGTCAAATACCTTGCTAACGAAGTACAGGGTATTGATATAATTCTCGCTGGGCACGCGCATGCTAATGTAGCCAGTCAAATCATTAATGGAGTGCTGATAACAGAACCAAACTATCATGGACGCAATATCTCTGATATCCGCATCAAGGTTACAGGTTCAGGAAGTGATTGGACAGTAACCGAAAAGTCATCTACGACGCCTGCTGTGGGGTCATTTGCAGAGGATAAGGATATCAAAGCAATTACCCAGCCTTATCATGATACAACAATCAGTTACATTAATTCTCCTATTGGTACAGCATCGGGAGATTTTCCCGGCGGTTTCGATGCCCGTGTTATGGACGGTCCTATGGCTGATCTTATCAACCAGGTGCAGATGGATGCTGCGGCTGAGGCAGGGTTCCCGGTGCAGGCTTCCTTGGCAGCTCTTTTCACCAACGATGCTAAGCTAAACGCTGGTCCCATCAAGCTAAAGGATGCCTACGCAGCTTACATATATGATAATACTCTCTATGTCATCGAGGTTAGGGGTTGGATGATTAAGGAAGAACTGGAGTGGACCGCCGAATATTTCAACCAGTACTACTACGAACCAACCGGCGTTACGGTTAACTCTAAGGTGCGCGACTATAACTATGACATGTGGTCAGGTATCGAGTATAAGCTGGATCTCACAAAGCCTGTCGGTCAGCGCGTGGTTGAGCTTAAACTAGGTGGTAAGCCTATTTCACTGAATCAGAAAGTTCGTGTAGCTCTTAATAACTACCGCGCAACAGGTAAATTTCCAATGGCAAAGAAGCTCTATCAATCGACAGTCGAGGTACGCGAACTAATTACCGATTGGATCCAGGAACGTGGCACAATCTCGCCGGAACAGATCTATGTTAAGAATTGGTCACTGTTGCCTTCGGTTAGTCTTTGGAAGGAACCTACTGCCAAGGTTAGCCGCAGCGATAATGCTGAACTTCTGATGACAGCTTTCGGGAATTCTAAGAATTCTTATATGAAGCTTCCGAACGAAAAGAAGGCTGGTACTGATATTAATCGTGAAAGCGAATTCTTCTTGATTAGTAACAAGGCAATGCAAAAGCTGCATGATGTTAGTACGGATACAACCGTATTGAATTCGTATACAGATAAGAACAAGATCTCCAGTTGGGCTAAGGATGCCACTGCTTATCTACTCCAGACCGGAATTTTTGTTCCACAGGGGAATAAGTTAGAGCCCATGAAGCCGGTGACAAATGCTGAAGCACTTGCATGGGTTCGTGAAGCACGTTATCCTCTCTACACCTTCCTTTCCACGAATGACTTCCATGGTCAGCTTGAGACAGGAAAGCTCGTAAGCGGTAAGCCTGTTGGTGGTGCAGCTTATAATATGACCTATATTAATAATTATAAAGCTCTTAATCCGTTAGGAACATCAATCTTTGACGCCGGAGACATCATGCAGGGTACACCGTTATCGAACCTGCTCTCAGGTGAATCTGCAATCGATGTATATAATCACATGGGCTATATGGCATCTGTAGTGGGGAATCACGAATTCGACTGGGGTCTGGAAGCTCTTAAGGAACGCATGGATCAGGCAAACTTCCCCATTCTGGTTGCCAACGTTTTCAAAGCAGGTACTGGCACACGTCCTGATTGGGCGAAACCGACCGCTATGTTCACAGTCAAGGGCCAACAGATCGGTGTAATCGGTGTTACCAGTAAGGATACACCAAACATTGTTATGGCAGGATATGTTGCAGGACTGGAATTTCGTGATCCGGGCACGATTGTGAGCCAACTGGCAGCTAAGCTGCGTTCCAAAGGTGCGGACATAATCGTTGTACTGGCACACATGCCGGATGTGTATGGAAATGCTGTCAGCGGTGAAATGGCTACAGTTGCAGTTCCTGGAGTAGACCTTATTATTTCAGGACACTCACACAGCAGCTATTCTGGATTAATCAACAACATTCCAATTATTCAACAGTACTCCTCTGGAACTGCTATCGGAGTATCCAATCTGCGTTATGACAGATTAACTGATAGCATACTGTCCTCTGATCTAAAGATTGTGACTACTTATAATGAGGGGATTACTCCGAATGCCGAAATTACTGCACTTGTGACTGACTATCAAGCTAAGGTTGCTCCAATCGTAAATGCAGTGAAAACTTCAACACTTGGCGCTATCAGTAGGACAGCCAATGCTGCAGGTGAATCCGCAATGGGTAATCTAATAGCGGATGCTCAGCGCTGGAAGGGAGGTACACAGATTGCTTTCATGAATCCGGGTGGAATTCGTGCTGCGATTGAATACTCCAGTTACCCTCATGACATCACCTATGGGGATTTTCTGACGGTACAGCCCTTTGATAATAAGCTTGTGACTATGACAATGACTGGTAGCCAGATCTATGCTTTATTAGAGCAGCAGTTTGCACCAAATCAAAGTACCCCCAAGGTGCTTCTGGTCTCAGGCATAAAATACTCCTATAATCTGGCACTTCCGGAAGGCTCGCGGGTGACCGGACTGACACTCACAGATGGTACGCCGATCGCAAAGGATACTTCTTCCTATACGGTTACAGTGAATGAGTATCTGGCAACCGGAGGTGACAAATTCACTACTTTCCTGGGTGGCACGGACGTCAAACGGATTGGTGTAAGCGATTTAGATGCCTTAATTGAATACGTACAGTTCAAATATGGAGCACCCTCTGCCATTACACCGGTTGATCCGGCGGTTTATCCCGTAATCGAAGGCCGCATAACAAAGCAATAATACGTTCTTTGAAGGCAATTTAAAGAATCCGGCTAAGGATGGAGGAAATATGACGGATAACCGTAAAACCGTATATGTCAACAATGTGCCTGTCAAGATCTTCCCTTGGGCCGAAGTGCAGCACTGTATCAACGCTTATGACAGCAACCTTTATCTGAAGGTACAAAAAGGTGACGCAGAGATTATTGACGAAACAGGAGGAGCTATTGGCTGGGGTGGTTTTGCCGGAGATGGTCAGCATATCTACGTAAAATTGCTCGGTTAGGAGACTTATCTTAGAATAAGTTATGTTCACAATGATTAAGACACAGCTTGCAACGGGTATCTAATAAAAGGCTCTAAGGTTGGAATGATTGATCCAACCTTAGAGCCTTGTTTTAAGTATTAGGCAATATATTAACATTAGAGCTTTAAAATGTTATATAGATTATTTATTACAAACCACATTTGAGTAAAGAAAAACATATTATTCCAAATCGATATACCCTGAAGACCGTATTCAGGAACTAATCTAGTAATAGTATCTATACTTCTGGCATCTTTAAACCATACATTATGTAGTTCTTCATTTATATCATAATAAAAAAAATAAGGTGCTGCGGATACCTCACTAAATTGTATCGGTACACCATTTTCATAAGCTATTTGAATGGCTGTATCAAATGTTATTGAATTTGCTCTTGTATATCCTGGGACATACGGAAGCTTCCAGTCATAGCCAATGACAGGTAACCCTAATACATATTTCTCCGGTGGAACCATTGTTATTGTATTTCTTATTACATTTGTTAAAATATTAACCGGAGTTACAGAAGCCGGAGGTCCAAAAGAGTATCCCCAGTCATAGGATAAAAACAATATAGCATCGGTGTACTGTGATATGGTTGAATAATCAATACTTTCATACGTCACTTCAGTTCTTTCAATATTTGTTTTTGGCGTTATCGTAACGGTATATCGTAATCCTTGGCTTTTTAAACGGGTGCTCACTTTTATTATAAAATTCTCTACTAAATTTTTCGTTTCAGGAGATAAATACTGAACAAATTGATTTAAGCCTAAATAGCCTTTTGCTTCTATATTTTTCATTATATTATCAATTATACGATCCTGTATTTCAGAATTATTAAGAATATTATAAGCTACCTCCTTATCTCCAACTCCTTGTTCGGATAAAGTAGATACTAACATCATAGGCACAACACCATACTCTTTTGCCATATTTACGAGTTCTTGATCGTCAGGATTATTAATTTCTCCTTCCGAATTGACTTGATAATCAAATACAGTTAAGAATGTTAAGAAAGGTAATGTTTTTCTTAATACATCTCTATTTACATAGGAATAAACATATCCACCGACTGCAATTGTTCTGAGTATATCATTATCATAGCTTATCGTTATTTCTTCACCGGGATATATATAATTTCTATCTGATAAATAAGGATTGTTTCTTAGAATCTGCATTAAAGAAACATTGTGCATTTGTGCAATACCTTCTAAGGTATCTCCCTCCTTAACAGTATAAATTACTAGAGGGTAAATGATAACAATAGTTTGGCCTACTACTAATTTGTTGGGCTCCAATATCCCATTTTCCAATATTAATCGATCCGCTGGAACCTTATAAAGGTCTGCGATAGATGTTATAGTTTCTCCGGGTTGAACAACATGTATCGTCATTTATGGTCACCTATTTTCTGTTTATATAAATATATATGTTACATTTCCAGTAACATGTATAAACTAAAATCATTAGTAGCA
The DNA here is from genome assembly GCA_023414875.1 of Bacillota bacterium. Classification (GTDB taxonomy): domain Bacteria; phylum Bacillota; class Clostridia; order Lachnospirales; family Lachnospiraceae; genus Mobilitalea. The sequence continues at coordinate 151,535 of JAEZMV010000028.1, forward strand.
AATTTAGAGGTATGCCGGTATAGGTAGCAGTATTAATGGGGGTATGATGTAACTATTCAAGATATAATAGATTTAATTGACTAAGAAATCGAATTTATAATGGAAAAAACTTGTCGCAGGGTTAGAAAAAGCTAAGGAATTATAACGTATAATACATGAAAAATATAAGAAAGGATATTCTGTGTAGAAATAGAATTTTGCTATAATGCTTATAAAGATTCAATGTTTTATGCCATAGATTTTCATGATTTTTTTGCAAATCAGAAATGTGCAATATAAGATGCAGTTGAAACTATATTAGAGAACAGAAAAGGAGTTACTTGGATAATATATGGAGAAAATTATAAATTGCACCACCCATCAGGATCAGGGCTTTCAATTAAATGACACCTCCGGCTATTTTCAAAACATCGGTGTGGATGTGATGGCCTTCGACGATATCTATCCGGAAGGGCATCAATCCGGTGTAAGTATCATCATGCATGGCAATCGTATCGCTACAAACGGCGATATTCGTTTTGAACAGACACCCGGACAATGGCAGCCGGTGCCGAAGCAAGGGAAACGTGAAGTAGATGCTGTGGAGAATACGATTACAACTTCATTAAGCTTTCCGGATACATCGAGGCATTTAAAGGGATTTAATCCGATGATCTATCCGGATTTTAAGTTCGATTATACAGTTACTGTAAGAGGTGAAGGCAAGTCGGTTAAAGTTACTGTAGATTTGGATAGACCGATACCTGACAGGTTTGTCGGTAAAATATGTTTTAATATGGAGCTATTTCCCGGCGCGTTGTTCGGAAAGCCTTGGATTATGGACAACAGACAGGGGATTTTTCCTGAACAGCCAAATGGTCCGGTTCTGTCGCAGCCGTCAAATTATTTACATTCCGGTAATTTTGGTCAACCCGATGCAAAGGCTGATATAGAGCATCTGACCGGTGACAACAAAGGATACAATCCGATGATTGCCGATGATATCATCGCCGAACCGTATGCCGTTGGCAAACGATTTACCGTAAGACCCGATGACCCTTACAACCGCTTTACAATTGAAAGCATGGGTACACAGTTAAAGCTGTATGATGGACGCATGAACCACAATAACGGCTGGTTTGTTATTAGCAGTGAAGTTCCTACCGGAGCAACCAAGAGTGTGATTGAGTGGGTTATTACACCTAATGTCGTAGAAGACTGGATCTATCCGGCGGTAGTACAAACCTCTCAGGTAGGATACCATCCTAATCAAACGAAAATTGCAATCATTGAACTTGATAAAAGGGAGAACAAACGGGAACAGGCGGTTCTGTACAAAATAACTGAGACCTGTGAAAAACAGGTTTTCTCGGTAACCGGACAGGAATGGGGACAATTCCTTCGCTATAACTACCTAAAATTCAATTTCACGGATATAAGGGAAGAAGGTTTATATAGAATTCATTACGGTTCCTCGAAATCCTCCGTTTTCCGTATCGCCAGCGATATCTATGATCGGGGAGTCTGGCAGCCGATACTGGAGTATTTCCTTCCCGTACAGATGTGCCATATGAGGGTAAATGAAAAATATCGGGTATGGCATGGCCTATGTCATGATGATGATGCAAGGATGGCCCCGGTTAATTATAATCATTTTGATGGTTATGAGCAAGGGCCTTCCACCTTGACCAAATTTAGACCGGGCGACGTCATTCCGGGGCTGAATGTTGGTGGCTGGCATGATGCCGGTGATTTTGACCTTCGTGTGGAATCACAGTCCGGTGAATTCTATATACTAACTCTGACGTATGAAGCCTTTAACATCAACTACGATGCAACAACCATCGATCAGGTAACACGTATAACCGAAATCCATCAGCCTGATGGTAAAAACGATATCCTGCAGCAGATTGAGCATGGAGTCTTGTCCGTAGTGGGTGGATACCTGGCATTAGGGAGGCTTTATCGAGGAATTATCGAGAACGACTTAAGGCAATACGTACACCTTGGTGACAGCGCGGCGATAACGGACGGTATCAAAGGAAATGCTGACGACCGTTGGGTGTTTACTGAAAATAATCCACCAAGAGAGCTTACAACCGCTGCTCATTTGGCAGCAGCTTCCCGTGCATTAAAGGGTTTCAACGATACCTTAAGCATTCAGGCATTACAGGCTGCTTCTGAGATCTTTATGGTTACGGATGGGACCGGTCGTGCCAGAACGGCAAAAATACATGCTGCGGTAGAATTACTACTTACCACCAAAGAGCAAAAATATAAAGACTATTTAATTTCGGAAGTTGGTTTTATAGTCGAAATGATAGATAAAGTGGGCTGGTTAATAGGACGAGCTGAGAAGGCGATGAAGGATACCGATTTCACAAACACCATTCGCAATGCTTTAATAGCCTTGAAAGACAAATATGAGCAGCAGAGTGCCGCAACGCCTTATGCGATACCATATCGACCGCATATATGGGGAGCAGGATGGGAAATCCAGAGACTGGGATGTGAGTGTTATTTCTTGCATAAGTCTTATCCCGATATTTTTGATTCCGAAATAATTCTCAATGCACTGAACTTCGTGTTGGGCTGTCATCCGGGATCCAATCCCATGTCCTTTGCTTCTGGAGTCGGTGTCAAATCAGCTACAGTAGGATATGGACTGAATCGCGCCGATTGGTCATATATTCCCGGAGGAGTAATATCGGGAACTGCACTGATACGCCCCGACTTTCCCGAACTCCTGGTGTTTCCTTATCTGTGGCAGCAGGTGGAGTATGTAATGGGCGGCGGTTCTTCAAGTTTTATGTTTTTAGCATTAGCGGTACAACAAATAACAAACGGTAAATAACAAAAGTATTCTGTCGTGAAAAGCATTCATATGAAAATCTTAAGAGTATAATAAGAAAATCTATTGTATTACGTAAGAATAACCTAATAAAAAGCATCCTCCTTTCTGGTAATATTATATTACCTAGGACAAGAGGATGCTTTTCGTTTGATTGTTTAAGAAAAGGAGAAGAACGATGAGAAAGAAAAAGATAGCGATTATTTTCGGTGGGTGCTCTAATGAATATCCCGTTTCACTTCAGTCTGCTCATGCAATCATATCCAATATTGATGTAAGACGCTATGAGACAGTGTTAGTCGGTATAACAAAGGAAGGCTCCTGGTTTCGGTATTATGGAGAAATAGATAAGATTCAAAATGATACCTGGCATTTGGAGGAAAGGGAGTGCACTCCTGTTATGATTTCACATGATCGTAGCCTTCATGGATTGATTGAGCTACGAAGAGAGGGTATTAAATATATAAAAATAGATGCAGCATTTCCTGTCTTACACGGCAAAAACGGTGAGGATGGAACTGTTCAAGGATTAATAGAGTTGGCGAATATTCCCTTGATCGGATGTGGTACCTTATGTTCAGCACTTTGTATGGATAAAGACAGAGCTCACAGGCTGGTTATGGCAGAGGGAATCTGTACCCCAAAATCAGTTGTTATAACAAAGCATTATGATAGTTTAATCCTGTATGATAAAACGAAGGATTTGAGTTATCCATTGTTTGTAAAACCGGTGAAATCGGGATCTTCCATAGGAATTACAAAGGTTTATGATAAAAAGGGTCTTTCAGAGGCTGTTGAAATCGCATTTTCTTACGATAATGAGATTATCATAGAGGAAAATATTGAGGGCTTTGAGGTTGGATGTGCCATTATAGGAAATCATGATGTAATGGTTGGGGAAGTAGATGAAATTGAGATTAATGAAGGCTTTTTTGATTATAACGAAAAATATACATTAAAAAGCTCTCAAATTCATATGCCTGCACGCATTGATAAGCAAACAGCAGACAGAATTAAGCAAACAGCAGTAACCATATATAGGATACTTGGTTGTAAGGGTTTTGCGAGAGTGGATTTGTTTTTGACACCTGATCAAAGAATAGTATTTAATGAGGTTAATACCATACCGGGATTTACCTCACATAGCCGTTATCCGAATATGATGAAAGAAATCGGGCTTCCCTTTGAAGAGCTGCTTACTAAGCTGATTGAACTAGGAATAGAAACATGAGGAGACCATGAAAATGAATGGTGGAGAATTAGCAGAAAAATATATTGCTCTGAACAAGCATAGTGTGCACTGGACTGAGCCATCCAGAACCAGTGTTGCACAAAAAAAGAAGGGACGTTCATGGCTTGAAATTAGTACTAAGAATTTAAAATATAATGCAATACTTCTACAAAGATTAATGCCACAAGGTTGTAAGATGATGGCGGTAGTAAAGGCAAATGCTTATGGCCATGGTGCGATTAATGTTTCAAAGTGTATGAATGAAATCGGAGTGAAAGCCTTTGCGGTGGCAACCATTGATGAAGGGATTGAGTTAAGAATAAACGGAGTAAAAGGTGATATTTTGATTTTGGGCCATACCGATATCACCAGAGCATATGACTTGAAGCATTATAATCTCATACAAACAATCATAGATTATAACTATGCAGTTTTGTTAAGCAACAGTAGATATTCAATACAGGTACAAATTAAGATAGATACCGGCATGCACAGATTGGGTATATGCGTGGAGGAAATAAATAAAATAGCTGAGATTTTTCAACTAGAGGGGTTAAAGGTCAGTGGTATTTATACTCACTTGTGTGTATCGGACAGTCTTGAAGAGGAAGCGGTCACGTATACGAGAGGTCAGATAGACCGTTTTTATCAAATGCTGAAGCAGATTGAGAATCGAGGGATTGCCATACCGAAGGTTCACATCCAAAGCAGCTATGGACTTTTGAATTACCCTGAACTGCGCTGTGATTATGCCCGAATAGGAATCGCCCTATATGGCTCCTTAAGTACCCATGGGGATATTACAAAGCTTCCTGCACAGCTGCGTCCCGTATTAGCCTTGAAGGCAAGGATTATAATGATACGGGAGGTAGCAGCTGGAGAAGGTGTCGGTTATGGAAGAGATAGTATTTTAAGGAAAGATAGCAGGATAGCAGTGCTTCCGGTCGGATATGCTGACGGACTTCCTCGTAATCTTTCCTATGGTTTGGGAAATGTATTACTACATGGACGCCGTGCCCCGATCATTGGACGGATCTGTATGGACCAGTTATTAATTGATGTGACGGATCTTCCCGAGGTGAAGCCGGGAGATATTGCCACGCTTATCGGAGTAGATGGTCAGGAAGAGATTTTAGCAACCAGTGTAGCAAATAGTGCAGGAAGTATAACAAATGAACTATTTAGTCGCATAGGGGCACGTTTGGAAAGGGTGTATATATAACCATTGCTTGTGAATTCGGTGAGATCGGCATCATTTAGTCCTGCATAGCCGGAGGAGAACCATCCGGCACCATAGGCAGTTTCTCCGTTGGAAGTCTGGGCATCCTTGATGACTAATTCTATGTACACCGGCTTTGAGGATGAAGAAAATAAGAGCTCATACTTATGTATGAACTCTTATACTTTGAGAGTATTGAATCAATTAATTTGTGCTTATGCTTTAATTGCCCAGCGCAGCTTGGCACAACGAGCACGTCCGTTGTTGTAACATTCTTCTGATGACGGGCGAATAGGATCCGGTGCTATTTCGCGATAAACTCCTTCGTTTAAAAAGCGTTTAAAAGATTTTTTGACGCGACGATCTTCTCCTGAATGAAAGGTAAGTATGGCTACTCGTCCACCCTCGGCAAGAGCATCAGGAAGCTTCTCTAAAAATTCATCTAGTACCTCAAACTCATCATTAACATCTATTCGTAGTGCTTGAAAGCACCGTTGATAGGACTTTTTAATATCGTCTTCATTTATATTAGGTATCGCTTTCAGAGCATCGGTAATGATATCTCGTAGCTCTGTGGTTGTTGATATATCTATCCCTTTTTTTCTTTTGGAAACGATAGCGCGGGCAATTGCTGCAGAATAAGGCTCATCAGCATTTTCTATTAACATGCCCTGTAATTCATCAAAAGACATATTCTTTAAACGAGAAGCTGCGGAGGTACCTGTTTCAGGGTTAAGTCGCAAGTCCAATGGACCTTCGAACTTAAATGAAAAGCCTCTTTCGGAATTGTCTATTTGCATAGAGGAGACTCCCAAATCTGCCAGAACAAAATGAAAGGGTCCTGACTTTGATGAGATTTGATCTATCTTGGAAAAGTTCAGCTGCATGATCTCTAATATCTCTGGACCATAACCAAGGCGTGCTAAACGATCTTTGGTGCGTGGTAACTCAATAGGATCTACATCAATTGCATACAAGCGACCCTTTGAATCTAAGCATTTGAGCATCTCTAGCGTATGGCCACCATAACCAAGTGTAGCATCCAATCCGATTTGACCTGGTGTGATCTGAAGAATATCCAATATTTCGTTGACGCAGATTGGAATATGCATACCAGCAGGAGTAGATCCCTTCTGAATAACCTTTGCTACAGTATCAGCGTATTTCTCCGGTTGCTGTTCCTTGTATTTTTCTTTATAAGTCTTTGGATGAGTGCCCTTGTAACGAACTCGTCGTTGATATTTGGGCTCATTCTCATTCAAGGTGTTATCTGGACTCATTCGTTTCCCTCATTTTATAAGATAATAGTGAACTTTTGTTACGATTCATATAATAGCAGATACAATTTATGAAAGCAACATTATTAGTTATTCCTAAAAACAAAGCCTACAATTGCAATTTAGGCTTTACCCTCGGTGATTCTATATTGCAATTCTTATTTACTCGCTTTTTTGCCATAACCAACGCATAGTATCTTCATCCTGTACTTTCTAATATGTCTATAACAAGAATTTAATTGCAATTTGACATAACCAAGTCCTAACGCCCTCATATCAATCCTACTTTCTGTTTAGCTATTATATTAGTAACAGTTTTTGTTAAATAGTTACATATACATAAAAATTTCCATATCAAGAAAAGCCTAAATGCAGAGCAAATAGGCTTTTCTGTATTGGGGTATTTTTTCATATAACTAATGTAAAATCAGTGTAAAAAAACAACTAAACATGAGAAGAACTTTGTTTTACGTTTACGAAAAGATTAAATCAGTATAATTAGCAAGAAGCAGTTGCCCATCCCCTTTAATTGTACTCATTGCATAAAGTGCCCTCTTATATAAGGAGGTAATATCTTGATTAGGCTGAGCGGCGATACAGATACCAAAGGCAAGCTTAATATTAAGCGCGGGATAAAAGCAGGAGATCTCCTCCGAGAGCTGAATCACTAACATAGCTATGTCAATGGATTTATAGTTTTCTAAAAGTATGGCAAAATTATCCTCTCTATTACAATGTAGACTAGATTCATTGATATGATTTTTTATTGTCGAATCAATATGGGTAATTAACTCATCTGCTAAAGAATTGCCGTATATCCTTTTGATCTCATGGAATTTATCAATATGAAATGCTAATACAGCATACGAATTATTACTTCTTTTATTTTTTAATAACTTTTCTGCATATTCTGTAAAATTATAAAAGTCAATGCTTGAAGTATATAAGGAGTTTTTATTTGTAGTATCACTAGAATCAGTAGGATTTGAACACATATCAGTGACATGATTGTGGGTTTCCATAGATAGCATTGAGTTACGAGAATTTAGTTCAATTAGATCATTTAGTACCTTACGATTCATGTTTTAGCCCCACTTTCTTTTAATAAAGCTATTATGGGCGCCAAAACATAAGAATTAATCGATATAGTATCGATTAAAATGCAACTGGCTGCCATTCATGCTAGTTTAGGCCCTATAGCTTTGCGTCATTACTTTTCAGTAAGTTTGCCGATGTTTTTATATAACTTGATAATACTAAAAAATATCTCATCTGTATAGAGCTGATAGTAGTAATAGGTCTAATTTACTGTTAAGATATGGCATCGTGGCTTATGCTCTATTCATTGTTAGGGATGGTTATTAGCTAAATAGATATGGTTATATTCTCATAATGTAAAGATATCTGATAATAAAATATGTTCATAATAAAAGATCCCTGATGTTCAATGACTTCAAGGATCTTTTGCCTACTATTCTTTATCTTATTTATAGTTACTTTTTCCATGTATTTGGGGTAAATAACAAGATTAAAGGAAATACTTCCAGCCTTCCGGCTAGCATATCAATCATCATAACAATTTTAGATAAATTTGAAAAAGCACCAAAGTTCCCAATTGGACCTACATTTCCAAGACCCGGGCCAACATTATTTAAGGTAGCCGCTATCGCAGTGAAATTAGTAGTAAAATCAAAATTATCTAAAGAAATCAGTAATACTGAACCTGCAAAAATTAATATATATGAGAAGAAAAATATGTTGATGGAGCGTAAGGTTTCATGTTCGATTTTATTCCCATCAAATCTTAATACTTTTACACTCCGTTTGTGTATCAGGAAGGATAACTCTTTACCCAAGGCCTTAAATAATATTACAATTCGAGAAACTTTTAATCCTCCGGCGGTACTTCCCGCGCAGGCACCGATAAACATAATAAATACAAGTATCATCTTGGAAAACTCTGGCCAATTATTAAAATCTACAGTTGCGTAACCTGTAGTTGTAATGACTGAGGATACTTGAAAAGCTGCGACCTGTATCGAACTAAAAAAATGTTTAATACCACCCAGGTTAAGGGATATCATAACGATGGCTGAGATAACAATAATAAAATAAAAACGCAGTTCTTCACTCTTTAAGACATTCTTAAATTTTCGAAATAGTAATAAGTAATAAATATTAAAATTAACACCAAACAAAAACATGAAAATTGTTATTACATTCTGATTATAGATAGAATAATCAGCAATGCTGGAGTTTTTGATCGCAAAGCCACCTGTTCCCGCAGTACCGAAGGTAAGTGTTATAGCATCAAATACCGGCATCTTGCCAATTAGTAATAGTATTATTTGAATTAAAGTCATACCAACATAGATGGAATAAAGTAGGATAGCAGTAGTCTTAATCTTTGGTACAAGCTTTTCAATAGAGGGGCCGGGGCTTTCGGCACGTAGTATATGCATTCGTTCGCCGCCGGTCATCGGGAGAATGGCAAGTATAAATACTAGAATTCCCATGCCTCCAATCCAATGAGAAAAGCTTCTCCAGAATAGCATACAATAGGATAAGGCCTCCACATCCTTTAATATACTGGAGCCCGTGGTTGTAAACCCGGAAATAATCTCAAACAAGGCATCTACATAACTGGGTATTTCACCGCTGATATAAAATGGTAATGCTCCCGCTAAACTAAGAATAATCCATCCTAACGCTACGCTTACAAAACCTTCCTTTGAAAAGAAAATTTTATTTTTGGGTTTATGGTGTAGTAATGGGATTCCAATTAACAAGCATATTCCTATGGTAATTAAAAATGCATATAGACCTTTTTCTCTGTAAATTGCTGCTACGATAGCCGGGAGAACCATTAATGCTGCTTCCACGGTTAAGATCCACCCTATGATATGTAGTATTATCGATTTGTTCATATTAACCTCCAATGCCGCATCTTTGATGTAGCTCAAAATACAGGAAGATCAAGGAGTGCGCACCAATGAGGTGAATTTTACGTTAACCATTCACCCTGTGAACATTCGCAATTCTTCCTAAGCGAATTTATTGACTCATTTGTCTATTTAATAATATCGTTTAACTCATTTAATCCGGTATTTGTGGTTACAACAATAACAGAATCGCCAATCTGAAGTGAGGATTGTCCATCAGGAATGATGATTTTGTTCTTGCGGTAAATACAGCTTAGCAAAAGATTTTCCTTAAGTGTTAATTTTGAAAGAGGAATACCCAACAGCTTTGAATTGCTTTTGATCCGAAACTCTAACGCTTCCACCTTATTATTTATAATTTTATAGAGCGTCTCTACACTGCTTCCCTTTGGATTTTGCATTGCTCGAATGTGCTGAACTATGCGGTTGGCAGTGATAAGCTTTGGTTTCACGATTGTTCCTATAGGCAGTTCTGTAATAATTTCGTCAAATGTCAATCGGGTTATTTTAGTGAATACCTTTGCATTTGAATTCTTCTGGGCATATAAAGATAACAAAATGTTTTCTTCATCCAGGTTCGTAAGTGAAACAAATGCATCCATGGACTCAATGCCTTCTTCAAGAAGAACATTATGATCAGAAGCATTGGCATGAATGATTAGGGCTTCCGGTAACATTTCACTTAATTGTTCACATCGTTCCCGTACTTGCTCTATTATTTTAACACTAATACCCATTTCAATAAATTTCTTTGCTAGATAAACAGAGATATTACCTCCACCAACCAGCATAATATTTTTCATTGGTGCAGTTGAGATACCTATTTTATGAAAGAATTCAACTACATTCTTCGTCGAAGCAACAATCGATATTTTATCATCGGATTGGAGAGTGAAATTACCGGAGGGAATAAAGACTTGTTCACCTCGAACCACCGCACATACCAGGACCTTACAATGTAATTGGGAGGGTATACTCATAATTTGCATGTTGTTGAGAATTGAGTTCTTTGGAATTTGCAGTTGGAGTAATTCTACCCGGCCCTTTGCAAAGACGTCTATATCAATTGCAGATGGAAGTCTGATTAAGCGAGCAATATCGGTAGCAGTTTCCAGCTCGGGGTTAATAACCATGGAGAGACCCATTTCCTCCTTAATAAAATCAATTTCACTATGATATTGTGGATTGCGTACCCTGGCAATCGTATGGCAATTACCGGCCTTTTTTGCTATTACACAACAAAGCAGATTCAGTTCATCCGAACCGGTTACAGCAATGAGTAAATCTGCGGCTTCAATTCCGGCAGATAACTGGATACTATAGCTGGCCCCGTTGCCAATTATCCCTCCAACATCAAGAGTCTGGGTTATATTATGAATAGCAGAAGGTTTATTGTCTATTAATGTTATTTCATGTCCTTCACTGTCAAGTTGTTCAGCAAGAGCTGTTCCTACTTTACCACAGCCCAATATTATTATTTTCATAATAAATGTTACGCTCCTTCGTAAATTGTTCGTTTTTTATTATAACATGCATATGATATATTCTTATAGTATAATAGCATTTATAAAGTAAATATGCAATCTTACATGCTATTACATTATTTGTTCTTGTATATTGTAAAGATTTAGATATTTGGATATTCTTAATGATGATTGTTTATTATATTTCCAAAGTTAAAACCTTGTAACTCTGCTATATGCCCTTAAAGGAGTATATCAATAGTCACAAGGTTTTTTACTTAACTGGATGCAAGATAGAAGGATTAAGCGGTAATCATCGTTCCGTTCAGTCCGGTTATACATTGTCTGGCATTGTTCAAATGACCGATAATGGCTTTACGATCTTCTTTCTTGGTAACAAAATCAACGCTTGCTTCGACTTTAGGAAGCATGGAGGTGATAGGGAATTGTCCATCCTCCATGTATTTCTTAGCATCAGCTACGGATAATGAATCAAGAGGCAGTTCTTTATCGGTACCAAAGTTAAGAGCAACCTTGTTTACACCGGTTAAGAATAATAAGATGTCTGCATCCACCATATCGGCTAGTTTTTCACTTGCTAAATCTTTTTCAATAACCGCGCTTGCTCCTTTAAGTGCTGTTCCCTGTTCCAATACCGGAATACCACCTCCGCCACAGGCAATCACAAGCTGATCTGCTTCCACGAGTGCCTTAATTGCATCGATTTCATAAATATCAATTGGCTTTGGAGTTGCAATGATACGTCGATAGCCGCCATCTACTTCTGTAACATAATTTCCCTTCTTGATTTCTTCGTCCGCTTCCTCTTTAGTCATAAGGCGACCGATAACCTTGGTCGGATTTTGGAAAGCGGGATCAAAGGTATCCACACGAACCTGTGTAATGATAGTTGATACTGTCTTAAAGATACCACGGTCTAAAAGCACGGTACGTATTGCGTTTTGCAAATCATATCCAATATATCCTTGACTTAAGGCACCGCATACCGACATTGGTGCTACGGCGTAATCATTATACAAACGGTTAAATTCTGTCATTGCACTGTGAAGCATACCTATCTGAGGACCATTGCTATGCGTAATAATAATTCTGTACTTATCCTCTACTAAGTCGGCAATTGCATATGCCGCATTGATTATTGATTTCTTTTGTTCCGGAAAGCTTGTTCCAAATGCATTTCTTCCTAAGGCAACCACAATTGTTTTATTCTTCATACAAAATCCTCATTTCATTATCTTAGTATTAATATAGCTAGGTTATATATAGTAATATAACATAAAGTTGATTTTGATGTCAAAAGACTTCTTTCAGGGGATAGCAATAATTGATCAATATTATTTGCTTTTCGGTATTATTTTATAGAACATGATACATTACTATTATATTAATAACATAAATGATTGATTTTTATTGATAGGTGCCCATGGTTTAGTAGCTATCTGAAAATTCTGCGGGAAATTCGTCTTAATTTGTTCTAATGATTACCAAGCAATAATATAATGATATACTAGTCACATTTATGATATTGAATCGATGAGGGCATAATGATGGTTAAAAGACAAGATCTGCCAAAGATAGTATCCGTACTGATCATAGCCTTTTTCTTAATATCACTTTCAATTAGTGAAACCAAAAGAACTACCATCCCTGACGGATATGTAGATATTAAAGCATATGGTGCAAGGGGGGATGGGTTTACGGATGATGCCCCTGCTATTCAGAAAGCAGAAAACGCTGGGATATCAATATTTTTCCCGAAGGGTGTATATCGAATTGGAAGTAATATTATAAAGCGTACAAAGGTAAATTGGCTGGGCGCTGGTTATGACAGTATATTATTAATCAATGGTAGTCCAAGCTCCTATTCCTCATCGGATATTATTAGAAATGAAAGCTACGGTATCGAAGACACAGCTTTTAATCACAGCTATGAGATGGAAAGCTGTGATTATGCTTATCGATCAATTGGTAAATTTGACAGCTTTGAGATTAAGAATTTAGCGATCAGAGTGAGGAGTCCACTAAAGCCCGGCGAACCACCGAATGGCGGTTATATTCACATTTTTAGTTTTATGCATACGAGGGACGTCAATATCAGCAACGTGTATATGGATTCGATTTCATCTAACAATCGAGGGAATTGCATTTTTGTATTTAAAGGTGGAAATTATAACACGACAATAAATAACTGTAAAATGATACACAACACAGATCCTTCAGTAGCCTATGGCGGTTCCATTATTTTTGCATCCCGATCGACAAGCGATCCAATTCAGTATGTGACGATCAGTAATAATAAAATAATCAAGAAAAATGGCGGTGATGAGATCTTATGGTTAGCCGCGAATTTTAATTCAATTAACGAGGTTATCATCAGAAATAACACGATTGATGCTGGCTCCAACATCGTCAAAGCTTCAGTGATCATGTTAGCACAGGACTCTGACCGAATGTTACAGAATGTAAGTGAACCCTTTCATGATGTAAAAGTATATTATAATGTAATACATGCTTCTAATCTGAACTTTTCCAATATATTTATCGGGTATGATTTTGGTCATAATCCAAGAAAAAGCGGAACAATAAACATATACAACAATTATGTGCAAACCTTCAAAAATGCCGCTACAGATCAGGTTGTCAGTGGCATATTAGTCGGTAGAGCCAAAAAGGTTAATATTCAAAACAATACCATAATAGGAAATCAGGATATGGGTATCACAGCTAAGACGGATGTAGAAAAAGTCAAGTGTAAGGAAAATAATATTACATTCAAGTAAATAACAATCAAACATTATAATGTTCGTATTAAGGGAGTTATAGATATAAAACCAAGTGATAAAGGAGAACATATATCCTTTGGCATCGTAGCTTTATTTAGACGTGAAGAAGAGGAACTGGAGCCGTCGCATTTGGAGGTGCCCTCAATAACTAGAATGTTTATCATATCAATCATCAAAAAAATATCGTGTGATTATTAATCCATAAAGAGACCGTTTGCCGCCATCGGTACTTAGGCTGTGGTAATGATTTTACTACCACAGCCTTATGTACCGTTATTATCGAACCACTCGTCCGGAAGCATCACCGCCAGTGAGTTTTGTAACCTCCTCAACAGTTACTTGATTAAAATCTCCCTCAATGCTGTGCTTAAGGCAGCTTGCTGCAACCGCAAATTCTATCGAGCTTTGCGGGTCAAAATTATGTAAGCAAGCATAGATTAAACCGGCGCCAAAGGAATCGCCGCCACCTACACGGTCAACGATGTGCATTCGATAATTTTTACTGAAATAATAATCAAAGCCATCATATAACATACCGGCCCAATTGTTATCATTAGCAGAGAGAGATTCTCTTAAGGTTATGGCAACTTTTTTAAAACCAAACTGTTCTGCTAATTGTCTCGCAACATCTTTGTAGCTCTCATGATTTACTTTACCTGAGGTCACATCGGTATTGGATGCTTTTATCCCAAATACATCACCCGCATCCTCCTCGTTAGCGATACAGACATCAACATAGCTACAGAGTTCACTCATTACATTTCTGGCCTTCTCTTTCGACCATAATTTATTTCTGTAGTTAAGATCGCAGCTGATTGTAATGTTTTTTTCTTTTGCTATTTTGCAGGCTTCTAAACAGATTGAAGCTACATTATCACCGAGTGCAGGTGTAATTCCTGTAAAGTGAAACCAGCTGGTACCGTCAAAAATCTGATTCCATTTAAAATCTGAAGAGATAGCGGTTGCAATAGAAGAACCGGCTCTGTCATAGATTACTTTAGAGGGTCTTTGACTGGCACCCTTTTCAAGAAAATAAATACCAACACGGTCGCCTCCTCGGGTAATATATGTAGTATCTACGCCAAAACGGCGTAGGGAGTTAATTCCTGCCTGTCCAATCTCATGTTTCGGTAATTTGGAGACAAAGCCTGTTTCAATTCCAAAGCTGGCAAGAGATACAGCCACGTTCGCTTCACCTCCGCCGTAAGTGGCTCCATATTGCTCCGCTTGAATAAATCGATAATAACCTTCGGGTGCAAGCCGTAGCATTAGTTCACCAAAGGTAATAACTTTTTTTGTCATAGTAACTCATACCTCCAATTTATAAGTGCTGTATATAAAATTCAGCAGACTTAATCGTTTCGCAAATAAATAATATTGATTATTTCTGAATTAGGTGTAAAGCAAATCCACCGTACTCATTTTTTAAGTATAGGGATTTGAGATTTTCATTTTCATCGTACTTTGCAGTATCCATATCAAATTCAATCCCGCGCAGGTTTAAATGGTATATTGCACGATTTATATGATTTGTTTTGATCGCAATATGTCCGTTTGTTCCAAGATAAGGTGATTTCATAAGCTCTAATCCGGTACCTGCAAATATGGAGCTGGTACCCACCTTCTTTTTAAACCCCAACATCTTTTCGAATGTATTAGCTAATGAATCAGCTTCAGCTTCTCCGTTTAAGTTTATGCCGATATGTTCCAGTTCAAAACCCAGCACCAGTGATACTGCATCGTTTGTGAGTTCAGTAATTCGATTAAAATTACCACTCATAATTAAATCCTGATTAACCATCCAGCTACCACCACAAGCAACAACCCGATCAAAACCAAGATAGGAAGTTAGATTCTTTGTGCTGATTCCTCCGGTAGGCATAAATTTCATTTTAGTATAGGGGGCCGATATCGCTTTCATCATTTCAAGGCCACCGCATGCTTCAGCAGGAAAAAACTTAACGACCTCAAGTCCACATTCGATAGCCTTCTCGATATCACTGGGGTTAGTGCATCCGGGTATAATTAGGATACCTTTTTCCAGGCAGTATTTTACTATATTTGGATTGAAGCCGGGACTGACGATAAACTTTGCACCTGCTTGCATCGCGGCATCAACCTGATCGGTTGTAAGTACAGTACCTGCACCCACTAGCATATCAGGAAATTCCCTGGTCATAATTTCGATGGATTTTGTAGCGGCTTCAGTTCTGAAAGTAACTTCGGCACAGGGAAGACCACCATTACATAGGGCCTTAGCTAAAGGCGCAGCATCCTCAGAATTGTTTAAAACAATTACAGGTACAATTCCCAATTTTGAAAGTTTCTCTAGTATTATATTCATTTCACCCTCCTTGAGTTTCATAATATGAAACAACGTTTCGCAATAAGATACCTTGAGTATACATATCATAATTATTAAAGTCAAGAGTTTTAACAATATGGACGGTTTTCAAGTTACCTCACATACTAACGAAGCATGGCCGCTTTTGCCGCAAATTATTCCGAAGCGGAGCCTTGATATTCTATGAGCAGACTGTTAAACTAAGTATGTCCAATTATCAATTTCTTGGATAGAAAAATGCAAGTATGGAGGTATACATGGCAGCGGGTAGTAGGAATGAGATTAAAAATCCGGTACAATCCGCAGAACGGATTTTCGGAGTATTGGAAGCTTTGGCAGAGACGGGGCCAATTGGAATCATAGATTTAAGTGCACGATTAGATTTGCATAAGAGTACGGTGCATAGACTGCTTTTATCCTTAACCTGTATGGGATATGTAAAGCAGAATGCTTCGGGAAAATATGATCTTACCTTTAAACTACTACAATTATCCGAGAAGGTAAGATCCAGATCAGATATTGTTTCTATCGTACATCCACTGATTGCGGAACTTGCAAATGCGTGCAGAGAAACCGTACATTTTGTTCAAAGAAGAGGAACCGAGGTATTTTATCTTGATAAAGTTGAACCTTTGAATCCTCACGAGAGTGCTATACGAATGGCTTCGCAAATAGGTTTGACGAGACCTATGTATTGTTCGGCAGTAGGAAAGGCAATATTGGCTGAAATGAAGGATGAGGAGATAGAATATATCTGGAATAACAGCGTTATTGAGAAGAAAACAGAGCATACCATAACCACATATATAGAACTGATGAAAGAAATCAACGAAGTTCGAAGAAATGGATTTGCACTTGATAATGAAGAAAATGAGCTGGGAGTACGCTGTATTGCAGGTTGTGTTCGTGATCTTCAAGGATTCCCCAATCATGCATTTAGTATCTCCGCACCAGCGGTTCGGATGACGGATGCTAGAGTGAAACAATTAGCAGTCGATATACTAAGAACGAAGGATATGATACAAAAGATACTGGGTTGATTGGAATAAAATCCATTGGAATTTCATTTTAAACTTCTTTCAGGTATTGTAGTGCCGCCGTTGGCGGCGGAATGGAGTAAATTATGTACGATAAAATAACGCAAAAAGACGTTAAGAGAATGGAAGAAGAGATTGAGTATCGGAAGCTTGTGGTCAGAAAAGAGGCACTCGAGGATGTAAAGACAGCTAGAGCTCACGGAGATTTAAGCGAAAATTTTGAATATAAGGCTGCAAAGCAGTTTAAGAATCAGAATGAAAGCAGAATAAGATACTTAGAGCGAATGATAAAAACAGCACAGATCATCCCCGAAGATTCTAATTGTGATGAAGTTGGTTTAAATGACAAGGTTACATTATATTATCCTGACGATGATGAGGAGGAGACCGTAAAGCTTGTAACAACGGTGAGGTCAAACTCCTTGAAAGGTAGAATTAGTATTGATTCACCGCTGGGAAAGGCTTTATTACATCATAAAGTCAATGATAAGGTTACAGTTACTGGAAATGCAAACGGCAAAGATTTTTGCTTTGATACGATTATTAGAAATATTGAGAAGCTGGAAGACAATGGAGAAGATGAACTGAGAAAATATTGAACGGTTCCCGGTGCTTTTACTGGGGCCGTTTTATTATTTTAAACATGAATGTAATAGAATTATCCATTGATAAGTGAAGATTAAATAGCTATGATACGATAGTATCTAATACCGGATAAATCATAGACTTTTGGAAGTGGACATTTGATAAAATATGAGAGACTATAAAAAACTAAGATATCAGAAATTAATAGCTTTATTAATACATAATGTTACTGCTCCCGGTAACAGAATCCTTCTTTTGTTTACACTAGAAGGGATCCTGATTACATTAGTGAATAATTTGGTGGGTAATAACAATAATTTGTTTGCTACAAGATTAGGTGCCAGTGATTATGAATTAAGTCTGGTGACAACCCTGCCTCAGATTATCGGTATGCTGGTATTGATACCCGGAGGTATACTTACGGATCGAATGGCTAACAAACGAGAGCCATCTCAATGTAAAGTATGGGGTTAGATTCGGAATTATCTTTGGAGCTCTGGGACTTTCCAACGCATTAATGCCCTTGGTCGGAGTTATGATTTATACTCAGTTGGGAGCTACTCTGAAGGCATTGCAAACTACCTTTTGGATCATATTTGGTACGAGAATTATATCCACAAGCCTTTGGTTTTTACGCTGGTGGATGCTACGGAAGGAAGCAAAGTAATATAGGAAGACTAGCCAAACGTTCAAGAGAATACAAACAGTAGTAAAAAAGCCAGTGATTTCAAGAAACTCTTGAAATACACCGGCTTCTGTTGTCTCAGTATTACTGTTGCAATAGCTCTTTTGCTATCACAGGAGCTACCAGATGAAAGGATCTTGTATCATTGTCCATTTCAATATTGGCGATTACATTTGTTTCAGAACCATAACTTGTAAAAGTCACAGAATAACCTTCGATTGTTGTTACTTTCAGTATATTTCCGGTTATCATTTCTATATATGAGTTTTGGTCAATCGTAGCTTCAGTAAAGGATTTCATAATATCATCCTTTTCGGTTCCGGTCACATCTTTTACTTTTACTTGATCTAGGCTAAATAGTTCCATTTTTGCTACTGTTGTTGAGTCCAAAGTTATCCACTTTTCTTTTGATGGTGATTTTACATCTATGATTGCTCCATCGATTGTTTTTATGGTATCGGATTTAATTTTAATTAAAGTAGCAGGATAAGTAATTGCCATGATGACTCTTACATTGTCCCCGGGAGGTGTTACCTTTGCATTAATTGTTACAGTATCATAAGTGCTGTAAAAGATTTGATCAATACTGATGGTAAAGCCTCCGGTCGGTCTTTCACCTGCACCGATAAGAGCATAGATATATTTACCGTCTCTGATTGAAGTAATCCCAAGCTTCTGGTTGTTTTCCAGATACCACTTAGCAAGTTTATTATTATCTTGAATGTTTTCAAATATAATTTCTTCATAGACTACGTCTTTTGTAAGATTGTCTATGGATAAAACTTTACTTTGGCTGTTCCAGGAAACAACCATTCCCATGCTTTCAAAAACTGCTCTAGCGGGAGTAAAGACTTTGCCACGAATTCTTTGAATTGGTTTCTTTAATTTAACTGTTTGTGGAATGCCTGAGAAGTCTGCATCTCTATGGATATAAAACTCACTTTTACCCACGATAAGCTCAACATGCATCATATCATAATGGATCCAGACAGTTGAATTCTTCTTATTCCATTCAACTTTTCCGCCTAAAGCTTCAGCAGTTTGTCTTATAGGTACCATAACGATTCCGTTTGCCATATAGGGTGAGGAATTGTATTTTATTGCTTTACCGTTTGTGGTTACTGTGATATTAGGCTTTGAGCTGCTTGCGTAAGCAGTCATATTCGTGAACATAGCCATTACTATGAGGAGTGCTATTATTAAATATCTTTTTTTCATATCATTTCTCCTTTAGAATTATGATTATCACCAATGGTTTCAAACATTAGACGTTAGCAAATACCATATGGTTCCATTCCTATATGAAGTATATGGAAAAACGATATATATCCAATTCAAAAGCAGAAGAGCACTATCTACTTTGCGGTTACTTTCTTGAACGCACCGGGTGTTAGTCCGGTGTGTTTCTTAAACTGCCGTATAAAATGATAAACCTCATTATATCCAAGAGAAAGTGCAACATTTTTTACGGACATATCCGTAGAGCTAAGCAGAAGCTTTGCATGAGTAACTTTTGTATTAATTACATCCGTAAAACAGGTAATACCAAAAGCCCTTTTATACATTACCTGAAAATATGAATTAGACAGATGAGCTTGTTCCGCCATTTCTTCGATGGTCCAGGTTTTTTCAGGGGCTTGTAAAATGCTGTTCCTCACTGCCAGCAGATCAGAATAGTGAGGAAGAGTTTCATTATTATGCAATAGAGTGTCCCATTGCTCACTTATTTTTATCATTAGCAAAGCGATTAACAAGTCACATAATTTTGTTAGATATTTTCCGTCGCTGGCGTATTCATACCGGATTTTTTGGAGTATATCCTGAATGATACTATAATTTGATAAAGTAATGGGTGTATTCAAAGGAAAGGTCAATTCGGATAAGAAATCAGTTCGGGAATTTGGGGCAAAATGGAGATAGTCATCAATGTATTCGATAGCTGATGGAAAATATTTATAGGGTGTATAGGAGTCAATTAATATGGCAGAGGGATGCGTGATGGAATATGCATGATCCTTAATTAGCAGAGTACAAGGGGTTTTAAACACAATAAATAATAAATCAATGGTTCCATGAGTGCGATTCATTACAAAATCTTTATGATGAACACACTCAAGTGCGATATGATGCACATGCATATGGTCCCCTCCTTTTTTGGGTTCATTACAAAATTATAGATCAACTAATTGCAATTATATAGCATTGTGATATCACTATCAAGTTCATATTATTAAATCATAGACAAGCTACAGTTTTGGCACACTATAAAATCATTGAAATGTGAGGGATAGGATGAAAAACGGAGCATATTATACGAATATTTACCCGAATTTATTTGAAAAGATAGGTATTAGTAAGGAGCAGGCAGATGCTAGGATTGAACAGGCATTTCAGACAATATTTTTTGATCCCCAGGAAAGATTTTATCATGAATTTGGAGATCATATGGGATATATGACTGATACTGGGAATAATGATGTTAGAACTGAGGGTATGAGCTATGGAATGATGATGGCGGTCCAAATGGATAGAAAAGATATCTTTGACAGACTATGGCTGTTTTCAAAGACCTACATGTATCAGAGTAGCGGCAAATTTGAAGGTTATTTTGCTTGGTCGGTATCTACGGAGGGAATTAAGAACGCTGATGGACCTGCCCCGGACGGAGAAGAATATTATGCGTTGGCGCTGTTTTTCGCAGCCAACAGATGGCAGGAGGCAGAAGCACCCTTTAATTATAGTGAACAAGCGAGAGAGATATTGCGTCACTGTCTGCATCAAGATGAGATGGTAGAAGGCGGAAGCCCTATGTGGGATAAAAATAATCACTTGATTAAATTTGTTCCCGGGGTGGATTTTTCAGACCCCTCCTATCATTTGCCTCACTTCTATGAGTTGTTTGCCGAACGAGCTTATGAAGAGGACAGAGCATTCTGGAAAGAAGCTGCCATAGAGAGCCGAAAATACATCGATATTAGCTGCCACCCGGTGACCGGTATGGCATCGGAATATGCTGAATACGACGGAACACCGAAACAGTTATTTCATGATGGACAATTCTACTCTGATGCATACCGTGTGGCTATGAATATCGGTTTGGATGCTGCATGGTTTCATGAGGATGATAGGCTGGGAATTCATGTTGACCATCTTCAGACCTTTTTTGAGGAGAAAGCACGCTTGGGTGAATATGCATGCTATTTACTAGATGGTACCGTCATGGATCGTCCGGCATTACACCCTACTGCAATCATAGCAACCTTAGCAGCAGGCTCTTTGGCGACAGAGGGAAAATATTCTGTGAAATGGCTGGAATATTTCTGGAATACACCGCTAAGAACCGGAGACAGACGTTATTACGATAATTGCTTGTACTTTTTCTGCCTGTTAATGCTGGGTGGCAGATATAAAATTTACTAAAGGATCGAAAGGATGTATGTAAGTATGATAAAGGAACAATCTATCGACGAATATAAAAGACGTGCAAAAGATCTAGTAGAGCAGATGACATTGGAGGAAAAGGTATTTCAGATGCTTCATAAAGCACCTTCCATAGAGCACTTGAAGGTGAAGGCTTATAATTGGTGGAATGAAGGTTTACACGGAGTAGCAAGAGCCGGTATTGCAACTATGTTTCCTCAAGCAATCGGTTTGGCAGCTGCTTTTGATGAAGAAATGATGGAAACGGTAGGTGATGCTGTCGCTACCGAAGGTCGTGCAAAGTTTAACATGCAGCAGGAGTTTGGGGATACGGATATCTATAAAGGCCTAACCTTCTGGGCACCGAATATTAATATTTTCAGGGACCCTCGTTGGGGAAGAGGACATGAGACCTTTGGTGAAGATCCTTATTTAACCTCAAGGCTCGGTGTTCGCTTTGTCCAGGGAATGCAAGGACACGATGAGAACTACCTTAAGGTGGCTGCCTGTGCAAAGCATTTTGCGGTTCACTCAGGCCCGGAGGATCTGCGCCATAGTTTTGATGCAAAGGTATCCCCTCAGGATCTTTGGGAAACATATCTGCCGGCGTTTCAGGCGCTTGTTCAGGAAGCAAAGGTGGAAGCTGTTATGGGTGCATATAACAGAACAAACGGAGAACCCTGCTGTGGCAGCAAAACCTTATTAAAGGATATTTTAAGAAACACTTGGGGCTTTGACGGCCATGTTGTCTCTGATTGCTGGGCGATTAAGGACTTCCATGAAAATCATAAAGTAACTGGAGGGCCTGTTGAATCCGTGGCATTAGCCGTTGAAAACGGATGTGATATTAATTGTGGCAATCTGTTTGTTTATCTTTTGGAAGCTGTAAAACGAGGGTTAATTGAAGAAGAGCAGCTGGATATGGCAGTAACAAGACTTTTTACCACCAGAATGAAGCTGGGCCTATTTGAGGAAAAAGATAAGGTTCCGTTTAACAAGATACCTTATGAGATAGTTGATTCGAAGGAAATGCAGGAGCTAAACCTGTCCGTTGCAAAGAAATGTCTTGTTCTGCTAAAAAATGAGAATAAGCTTCTTCCACTTAATAAATCAAAGATAAAAACCATAGGTATCATAGGACCGAATGCCAATAGCAGAAAGGCCCTGGAAGGAAACTATGAAGGAACAGCCTCACGATATGTGACGATTTTGGAGGGCTTTCAGGATTATCTTGGGGATGAAGTCAGGATACTTACCTCAGAAGGCTGTCATTTACACAAGAATCGTGTTGGTGGCTTGAGTGAAGAAAATGACCGTATCTCAGAGGTAAAAGGGGTATGTAAGCTAAGTGATGTAGTGATTGCCTGTATGGGACTTGATACCAGTCTAGAAGGAGAAGAGGGTGACGAGGGAAATGAATACGCAAGTGGTGATAAGCCCCACTTAAGACTCCCCGGCATTCAAGAGGAAGTATTAAAAACAATTCAGGAATGTGGTAAGCCAGTAATACTTGTGACTCTTTCAGGAAGTGCATTGGCAATCAATTGGGCAGAGGAGAATATTCCGGCTATTATTCAAGGCTGGTACCCGGGTGCTCAGGGCGGACGCGCAATCGCTGAATTAGTATTTGGAGAATTCGCTCCGGAAGGAAAACTACCGGTGACCTTCTATCGAACTACGGAAGAATTACCGGAGTTTACTGATTACTCCATGAAAAATAGAACCTACCGCTATATGAAGCAAGAGGCCTTATTCCCGTTTGGTTATGGTCTGTCCTATACAGAGTTTATGTATTCCGATATGAGTTTAAGTAAACAGGAGATAACCTCAGAGGGTATGGAGTTATCCGTAAAAGTTAAAAATAGAGGCGAATATCCGGGAAGAGAAACCTTGCAGGTATATGTCAAAGCGAACGGTAAAGAGATGCCGAATGCGCAGCTGAAGGCATTTACCAAGGTGGAACTAAAGCCAGGTGAAGAAAAGCAGGTTAGTATACATTTACCGGTTGAAGCCTTCTCCCTATGCGATGAAGAAGGAAATAGAAGAGTAGCTCCGGGCAGCTATACTGTATTTGTTGGTGGCTCCCAACCAGATCAGAGAAGTGCTGCTTTAATGGGTAAAAAACCATTACAGCTAGAGGTAATTGCAAAGGTTGCATACGAAATAAAAAATTGATTACACATCAAAATGATTGATTTGTAGGCATATGGATGGTTCTTTTATAAAACATCTATAAGAGGAGTAATGTGATATTGTTTAGAATAATGAAACTATGAATAACAAAAAATAAATCCCTTACGTAAAAAGTTTGGGATTTATTTTTTGTCCGTAGATGGTGCTTTATTCTATCCGTGAATCATAACTGTATATTTCTTTTTTTGTGGTGTTATTAATAACCTTAATTTTTAAATATCTATCTTCTAAATCTACAAGATTGATTGCCTGGTATAAATCACTTAGCATTGTAAAGACAAAGACATAAGTTAAGGCGCTGAGCTCGTCTACTGTACTAAGGTCTGAATAAATGGTAATTTCGGATAATACCTTATTATATTTAATATCAGTCAGCATAGCTTTATAGGTTGGGTCACTGAGAATTAATTTTATTTGTGGTTCGATTTCACCTTCGTATTGTTCAATCATACTTCTTCGGTAGGATTCAGGCATTGTTACGGCATAATGAGTATCATCATATACCCTGATACTGATAAACCCCGGATCTTCTATTCCTTTTATGTACTCTTCAATGGAGATACCGTCAGTAATATAGGCACTGAAGATTACCTCAACATTTTGATCTTTCACCGTTAGGTTACATTTATATTTCTTCTGGCTAATGGTTGCTGTAATTGTTGTAGTACCTTTGGCAACGGCTGTGATCTTGCCTTTGGAGGATACGGTTGCTACTGATTTTTTGCTTGAAGTCCACTTCGGTGTTTTTGTCGTACCGGTTACCTTTAACGTATATTTTTCTCCTACATTGAGAGATAGTTTAGATTTGTTGAGTTTGATGGTGGCAGAGTAAGCTACCGATGGACTTGCCAGTACCAGACACATAACCATAACTAACAAAGTTGATACTAATCGTTTCATAGATACCTCCTTTAGAATATAAAGCTTTAAGTTCTATTATAATTCAAGAGGAAAATAATGTAAACCTTAATGTGTGATAGATACAATCTCTCTTTGATTCCTCATAAACTATTAATTCTATGATACAATAAAGGAGATAGAACTGCAAGAAAGACAATATTAAAGCTGAAGGTGATCTTATATTTAATCAATCCTTCAGCTATTTCGTTATCATGTTTAAAAAGTAATAAATGCTATCTAGGTGGTTGACATTACTTACAGGTGTTATATAAGGTACTGAACATGGTTGCATGCTCCTGTTCATCTACCATAGCCATAAAAAAGGTGTCGATGATTACCTGGTCCATAGTGTATAACTGAACATCTCGATAAAACTCTACAGCCTCCAGTTCACCAATTAATGCTTTCAAAAGTCCTTCTTTATAGCAGGCATAACAGATGGGCTCAATGTGATACTTGGGTGTTTCATCGGTATAATAACAATAAAGCTTACTGAAGGCCTGAAGATGTTCTAATTCATCTCTATAGGCGTGTTCAATAAAGTCTTTATGGAGTTTATTCGGTGCTTCCTTTAATAATTTACGATAAAATTCAGCTGTTGTAGCTTCGTCCTCAACAGCTTTTTGAATGCAATGAAGTATTTGCTCAAAAGACTTGGGTCCCAATAAAGGCAGGCTTGGAATTTGTACGTTATTGCAAAGTTTACTCTCACATCCGCAATGATTTGCTTCATGATACTCAAACATAAAAATGGACCTCCTTTTATTATAATAATAAGAAATAATTGAAATCATATATTATATCATATTACAAAATTAAAAAGAAGTTCGTATAATATCACAAAATATCAAAAATAAGTTTATTTTGTCGAGTAAAGCAGATGTTGAAAAGTGTACGCTTTTGCTGGTTTGCGGAGGAAATAGTAAAGCTTCGTAATGATTTATAAAGATTGTTATGGAAAAATTCATATATAAAGATTGTTATGAAAAAATTCATATTTATTGTAAAATGGGCTTTTTTCTATTATGATAATAGAGATACATGTAATATTATACACATGCGAACATACAGAAAGGGCTTGAAATTATGAAATTGACTGGGAAGCAATACTGGCAGCTATTTATTACTACGTTCTCTTTGAGTGCTTTTACCTTTGGAGGCGGGTATGTAATTGTTCCTTTGATGAAAAAGAAATTTGTTGATAAATTGAAATGGATTGATGAAGAAGAAATGTTGAATATGGTCGCAATTGCGCAGTCATCTCCGGGAGCGATTGCGATTAATACCTCGATCATGGTCGGGTATCGGATGGCTGGAATTATAGGAGCATTAATAGCGGTGATAGGCACTGTTCTGCCTCCCTTGATTATACTGACGGTAATATCAATGTTTTATCAGTCATTTAAGGAGAATAAACTAATTAATGCAGCCTTAAAGGGGATGGAAGCGGGTGTTGCCGCTGTTGTTATCGACGTAGTTTTTGGTATGACGATGAAGATCATAAAAGAGAAGCGTCAGTTATCCGTCATCATGATGGTAGGAGCCTTTGCTGCAACCTTTTTCTTTCGTGTAAATGCAGTCTTCATTATTTTAATTAGTGGCTTTATCGGAGCGGTAGTAGTGATACGCCGAGAAAGAATAGAAAAAAGAGGTGCTGGTAAATGATATATATCAAGTTAATATTAAGTTTTTTTCAAATAGGTCTGTTTAGCATAGGCGGGGGGTATGCAGCATTACCGCTGATACAGCAGCAAGTAGTGGAAATCAACCATTGGCTTACAATGGAGGAATTCACCGACTTAATAACGATCTCTCAAATGACACCGGGTCCGATTGCAATTAACTCGGCGACCTTCGTTGGTAATCGAATTGGTGGTATCACAGGAGCGGTTTTTGCTACCTTTGGATTTGTTCTACCTTCCCTCATAATCGTATTGCTACTGGCATTTATTTATTCGAAATTCCAGAATATAGTTATTATAAAAGGTATTCTTGAAGGTTTAAGGCCAGCGGTTGTGGCTTTGATTGCAGCAGCCGGAGTTTCAATTCTTATCACGTCATTTTGGGGAGAACAGAATTTTATATCGAATATCTTTGAAGTTAATGTTACTGCTGTAGGTATCTTTATCCTATGCTTATTTGTTTTAAGAAAATTCAAATTTAACCCTATTCTTGTGATGATGGGATCGGGGGTTGCGGGAATGATATTATACCTGTCAATCGGTTGATAAAAGAAAAAGAAAGCCAAACCAGGAAGAAAGATTCCATAGATTAGGCTTTCTTTTTTATATGTAGCAGTTGCTTATGCTGCTTATTTGTTGGTATAGCTAAATCTTAGTATTGTTGATATTGTCCGCCACCGAACTGTTGATTATAACGGTCAGCCAAGAAATTCATATTCTTAACCAGGATATACTGAGCGTAGAAGTTACCGATACCACATAAAAAGCTACCAAAGATCATCCATAATAATACAGTAGTTCCGTTTTCAGTGAAGTTCAGACCATAGCGAGGAGAATTTTCCTGCAAACGGTTGCCTAGACCATACATCCAGATCCAGTAATAGATACCGCAGGTAACTATAGATAGGAGTATTACGATTATAAAGTTTTGAGTTTGTTTTCCGTCTCCATTACATACCTTGTTCATATCCTCGGAATAGCTGTACCAGAAAATAATTCCGTAGATACCACAGGTAATGAAAGATAATAGTAACATTGTTATAAAGCTACGCTTTTGAATCATTTGAAACCTCCCACATTAATTTGATGCAACAATTTTATCACTATACCGGAAGAAATGTCAATGCTTACCACATCATTATCTGTAAAAAATAGTCGATTTATATAAATTATGATAAAAGTTAGTATTAATAAAAACCATATTATTTTCACAAACTTTGGTTTTAAGAAAGCTTCAAAAATAAATACACAAAACATAATAGGAACAAGAAAGAATAAAGGGTGGAAATGGAAGGCTTTATTAATATCCAGGTGAACTACTGAGAATACGGACCTTGTCATTCCACAGCCTGGGCAGGAGATACCGGTTGTAAATTTGATGGGGCATCCTATATGCAGCAGGTTTAAAATAATATAAATAAAGAGTATCAGTATACATATTTTAAAGCGGTTGATTGCAAGCTTAATCGGCTCTTCCGACTTGGTTTTTGCTGTGTCTGCTGAGATATTCTTTTTTCTCACAGTGCTTCTTCTCATGTAATTACCCCCATAATCTATTTTGCATATTTCCTATAATACTACATATTTTGGCATAAAACAATAATTGAAAGTGGTATAAGGAATGGGTATAATTATTTTAGTATTCATTAAAACACTTTTACATTTTTAGGTGAAGTAAAGGTATTAACTTATTTGAAGATTCTTGACTATTAATTGCCAATAACGTATGATTATGTTAGTTGCATGATTGAAAATAAGGGAGATTATTCATGAGACTTGTTTCGTTATCAATGATTAAGCCAGATATGGTTTTGGCAAAATCTATATATTATAGAGATTGTTTGGTATTAAAAGAGGGACAAACAGATTTGGTGCGGTATACAAATAGTTTGGCAAACCTTGGAATTGATTGTGTTTATGTAGATGATTCTAAAAGCGATGGAATTGAAATTCCTGATGCGATTTCGGAAGAAACTCGTGTATCCTGCAAACGCATATTAAGAAAAACAATTGAAGATTTTGAAAATAAGACTGTCATCGACATGACTGATATGTCTGAGACAATCCATAATATTATCGAGGATATATTACGAAATGGTGACATTCAGGTAAGCTTGAATGATATCAGTGCATCGGATGAATATACGTTTTCTCATTCGGTTAGTACTACCGTTTATTCCTTGTTAATTGCACGACAATTAGGTTATAGCCAACAGATGCTTGAAAAGCTGGCAGCAGGAGCACTATTGCATGATATTGGTAAAATAATGCTCGATAAGAAGATATTAAATAAAGAGGAAAAACTCGATGAGATGGAAAACGAGCATATAAAGAAACATACTACCTTGGGGTATGAAACCTTGAAGAAATGCGTCAGCCTGACGGAATTGTCCCGTATCATCTCGCTATACCATCATGAGAGAATGGATGGATCCGGATATCCTACCGGTGCTTTGGCTGGTGACTTGCATGAATTTGCACGTATCGTTGCAGTTGCCGATGTATATGATGCGATGATATCAGATCGTTGTAACCGGAAAAAATGGAACTCTAACCAAGCGGTTAATTATCTTATAGAGAATGCGGAAACTAAATTTGATACTAAACTGGTTTCAGTATTTATTAAGCAGATAGCAATATATCCGAATGGATCAATGGTTCGTTTATCAAATAATGCGATTGGTATCGTTAAGGAGCAGAATAAGAACTTCCCGTTAAGACCGATTATTCGTGTAATTACTGACGAAATGGGGAATGAAGTACATGCTTATGAGCTTGACTTGATGAAGGTATTATCGATTACAATTATAGAATCTGAAATAGAAATGAAAAACGATTGCATTATTTAAAGAGAAAGTTTAAAAAACAGATTTTTCCTATCGATTAGTATTAAATCAATTGAAAGATAAAAAAGGGGCTACAAAACACTTTTCTAACACTTTGTTGGAGTAAGTCTTGTTTTGCATAGCCCCTTTGTACTGTATAAGTGTAGATATAAAAATTAGAAATAAGTATTTAAAATCCAAAATATTTCTGGGTATTATAATACGATATATTTTCTATGATTTCTCTAAGAGTATCATAATCCGCTGGGTATTCACCGTTTTCGACCCAAGTGCCTATCAGGTCACATAGGATTCGTCTGAAATACTCATGTCTGGGATAGGATAGAAAGCTTCTGGAATCGGTCAACATTCCGATAAATCCTGCCAGTAAACCTAAGTTTGCGAGTGAAGTCAGCTGCTCTGTCATTCCTGTCTTATGGTCATTGAACCACCAAGCGCTTCCGTGTTGGATTTTACCGATGGCGGAGGAATCCTGAAAACATCCAATGATACTATCAATTGCTGCATTATCGATGGGGTTAAGGCTGTATAGGATGGTTTTAGGTAAACTGTTTTGCCTGTGCATAGCATTTAGCATATCTGTCATTTGACTGGAAGGAGCAAAGTTATTAATGCAATCATAACCGGTGTCCGGTCCAAGAGCAAGAAAGGCAGGAGTGTTGTTATTGCGCTTACATCCATAGTGAAGCTGCATTACCCATCCTAATTCATAGTAGGCTTTACCCATTGATAATAGAAATTCAGTTTTGAATTGTAGAATTTCATTCGATGTTAGGGAAAGGCCAGTCAATCTTTTCTGAAAAATCTCATTTATGGTTGCTTCGGAAGCAGGAACATACATGATGTAATCTAACCCATGATCTGATACTCTGCAATTGTGGTCATAAAAATAATTCATTCTGATTTTTAATGCTTCTTTTAAAGAATGGTAACTATTTATATTAATTCCGGTGAGATCACCTAAATTCTTTATGTAGTCAAGATAATCCGGTTTTTCCAGATTCATTGCTTTATCAGGACGCCAAGTGGGTAAAACCTTAATATCAAAACTCATATCCGCGGCAATTATTTCATGCCATTCCAGGGAATCAGCAGGATCATCCGTTGTACAAAGATGTGTTACATTGGAAGCTTTAATGATATTACGAGCACTCATGGATGCTTCAGCAAGCTTAGAATTACAAAGCTCCCATACTTCATCTGCAGTATTTTTGTTTAGTATTCCATAGTAACCAAAATACCGCTGAAGTTCTAAGTGGCTCCAATGATATAAGGGATTGCCAATACATTTTGATAGAGTATCAGCCCATTTGTCAAATTTTTCTCTATCTGGAGCATTTCCCGTAATATAATACTCATCGATACCATATGCACGCATGAGACGCCACTTGTAATGATCCCCTCCGAGCCAAACCTGAGTTATGTTATCAAAGGTTCGATCCATTGCAATTTCTTTGGGATTGATATGACAGTGGTAATCGATAATGGGCAGCTTCTCGGCATAATTATGGAACAAAGCCTTCGCTGTTTCGGTACCTAGTAAAAAATCCTGATCTAAAAATTGTCTCATAATAATCCTCTAGCGAAAGCATTTGGGGTATAACCACATTCTTTGATTACATCCAACACCTTCTTCTTGTTTTTTTCACTTACATATGAGTTACCGTTTATTACTCTTGATACGGTAGCGATTGAGACTCCTGCTTTTTCTGAAATATCATATATGTTCATTGTTTTATTCCTCGAAGTTGAAAAGTTATCTTAATAGTTTTAGTTTTAGATAAAATGTAGAAATCTTATAGAAATGATATGTAAATACTTACAACAAGAATTATATATAAAATAGTTGGAAAAATCAAGTAAAAAGAAGGAGTAGGTCATTCATAGCAAATATATGATTTTTTAATAAGGAATAGTGGAGTATCTTGATTAATAGCATAATAAGCAATTATGTCAAATTGGATGTAATATGGAATAGGGTATGAAAGTACTTACATAAATGAAACAGAAAAGAGAGTAGCGTCACAGCTTTACTTAGATGTATTAGGTGCTGGCATTTATAATATAAAAAAGCTTTTACTTAACGCAGGAACCCTATTTATAAGGTTCTTTTGTTATGCAAAAGCTTATCATTTATAATCTAAAAATATTATTTTACTTTTACTTTGGCGCTGGCGGGAACTTGAACTACGTTCTGAATCGGTTTCCATACCAGAACTGCGATAGAGAAGTCTACTAAGCTGTGAATAACGGTTCCAATACCAACAAGGCCAAGAACTACAAATACGTAACTCTTGTCACTGTTAAAATAAACACTGGATACGATTACCTCTGCAACTGAGTGTATTAAGGATATTGCAAGAGCAAAGGGTATCATGCTTTTTAAGGATTTTAAAGTATTTCCGTTTTTCTTCAAATAGTAAGCACCAAGCGATGCAAAAATGATATGTGATAAAGCTCTAAGAACGATTACAGGTCCATAACTGACAAAGCCAAAGCTGATAATTAATGCTACAAATGCTGCTACCGGGGGTGAAATAAACATTGCTATCATAACCGGAACATGACTGGCTAAGGTAAAAGAAGCGGGTTCCATGGAGACCTTAAATGGTGAAAACATTGGTATTGAAATACCGATCGCGCAAAGCATTGCGGCAATAATCATAGTTAGAATTTTTTTCGATGTATTTGTCATATTATTTTCCTTCCCTTTTCTGATTTATTCCAGGAACAGTCATGATAGCTGTCTTGTCAGCTGTAATTATATCTGAATACATAGCCAAAGTCAACATACAGATGTAGCAAATAAATTTAGAAATTATGGAAGAAAATATAACTATTTACTAAGAGCTCTCGAGGGATCTGTGATTGTTGCAAGCGAAAATAGAATATAATTATGGCATCCTATTTGATAGGATGCCATTAGATTCACATACATTTAAGCTATTAAACGCCTCGAAGATCTAGTATGTAAGCTTGTATCATTTGATTTTATTCAAAAGGAAATTTAAAAGGTAGATCAAATTTATCACGGATTGCTATAAATTCCTTCTGTACGGCTTCCCCGATCGGAACACCCTTATCCTTTCGCTCCAACCAGCATAGGTATTCCTTCTCTCCGGCGGTATAGATCCGTTCCTCTCCCGGAGCAAGCTTGGAGTCTCTTAGAGAACGAAGGATTTCACCGGTCGTCTTCTTAAAGCTATCCAAACCTACAAAGGCTTCCGGATCAATGGCTATAAAGAAATGTCCCAGATGGTAGGGTGTTTTTTCACCACTTTCACCAATACCGGTTAATAGTTTTAAATAATTACCTGCCTGCAAAGCCGCAGATAATATCTCAACTACGGTCGCATATCCATAGCCCTTATAGCCTGCGAGCTCCTCACCGATCCCGCCTAGAGGTGCCAGTGCGGCGGTTCCTTTGGTTAAATCCTGTAAGATCTGCTTGCTGTCCGTTAAGGCTGTTCCATCCTGCCCGATTACCATACCCTTTGGGGTATCCATACCGGTTCGGGCATAATATTCTATTTTACCTCTTTGCGTAATACTGGTAGCGCAGTCTAAAACAAACGGAAAATCTTCATCGGTAGGCATTCCGACGGTCAGAGGGTTTGTACCCAACATATTCTCGACACCGAAGGTAGGAGCGATAGAGGGACGGGCATTTGTTCCTGTTATTCCGATCAGACCTTGTTGGGTGGCCATGGTAGCGTAATATCCGGCAATTCCATAATGCGTAGAATTACGGGCAGCCACCATTCCCATTCCATATTTCTTCGCCTTATCAATTGCCATCTGCATTGATTTATATCCAACAATCATTCCCATACCGTCATGACCATCCACTACGGCAGTTGTAGGTGTTTCTCTGACAATTTCAAATTCTGTAACCGGCATCTGAATGCCTTCTTGCATACGATCAATATAAATTGCTTTAAAACGATTGCATCCATGGCTTTCGATACCTCTTCGATCGCTTTCCATCAGCACGTCTGAACAGATGAGTGCATCTTCATGGGGAACTCCCATTTTTTCAAAGGTTGCAGTCATAAAATCACCAATCAGTTTCCAGGAAATAAAAGGCCTTGTCTCCATAAGTTTAACCTCCCATACTAAAGTTACAATAGGTAATTGAAAATAAGCAAACTTAATCGTTTCACAATTACCTATAAAGTTACATATAATTGCTACGTTTATCCAATTATACTTTCTTCCAATCAGATAATCAATATTAATTCCGAGGTAATGCAATTAAGCGAAAGCGGCTCCGCTTCGGAATTATTTATCGAAATCATATCTGTCCCTTAGTTAGTGTGTGAACAGTAACGATTTGAGTAGAAATATAGATTAATATTTTGCAATGGTAATTAAATTGGTTTATAATGTAATTAATAATAAATATATGATAAAAAACATTTAATAGTTAATTATTTGAGTATTTTATATAGTAATTAATATATAAATGTTAGGAAAATAAACAAATTTTACCAATACTATTGACATTAAGTTACAACTCTTACTATAATACTATATATAAGTAAAACTCTATGCAGAAGAGAAAATCTCTTATTATAAAAAAGGGAGGCGTGAAAGTTTGAAAAAAAATAAAAAGGATATTAATTTTAAAATTTTAATTACAAAAATAATTGGTAGTATACGAATAAAGTTAGTATTTTGTTTTTTGGTTCCTGTCTTATTTATTATAATTTTAGGAGTCAGTGCCTATAAAAGTTCATCAAAGGCTATAATCAAAACCTTTACAGATGCTACTGTGTCATCGGTTGAAAAGACCGGTGAATATTACAATTTAATATTAATGAATATTGAGGATAAGGCAGTTTCACTTGTTGTTGCTTCTTCAATAAATGATTATTATTCAGGAGAATACTCGGATAACATACTTGATGAAGGAAATGCATTTAAAGCAGCTCGAAGCTATGCCACAATGATGGCAAAATCAGACCGTTACATAGAGAATATATTCATCATTTCGAAAGTAGGAAAACCAATCACTACTTATAATGTGTTTGGAGATGGCTTTGATTCCTATGGCAATTTTATTGAGACAGAAGAAGCTAAGTTAATTGATACGAAAGAGAGTTTAAACTTATGGACGGGTTACCATGCTTTTGTGGACGAACATGTAGAAATTTCTAAGGATAATTATGCAATTACTTTATCAAGACAACTCCTTAATGCAACAAATAAACAGATTGGGTATCTTTTTATTGATGTCTCAATAAATGCTATCTCTGATGCAATGAAAACTTTGAAGTTGCCGGAAAATAGTTATCTTGCTTTTATATCAAAGGATGGCAGAGAAATAACTCCTGATGGAGATACTGCAGAGCCCATCTTTACGACTTTAAAGGAATATGAAAATATTGAAATAAATGCGGATAAGTACGGGCATCAAACTATTACATATAATGGCAAAGAACATGAATTTTTCTATTCTAAAGTAGGAGACAGCGGGGCAGTTGTATGCGCTATGATACCCTCTTCCTATCTTTTAGAGCAGACTAGCGCAATTAAAAGCCAGACATTCCTCCTGGTTGTGATTGCCGCTATTCTTGCAGTAACAATTGGAGTCATTGTAGCATATGGGTTTGGTAAAGCAATTAAAGAAATGATTCTTACTCTATCCAGAGCTTCAAAAGGAGACTTAACAGCTACAGTAGAACATATTCGTAAGGATGAATTTGGAATACTTTCAAAAAGTATTAACAATATGATTGCTAATTTAAAAGAAGTAATTATAAAGGCTGATAAGGTTGGTCAGACTGTTATTGATTCTGCAAAAAATGTTTCTGAAAACTCTGAACATTTATTAGAAACATCAAAGAGTATTTCAATTGCCATATCTGAAATCCAGCAGGGGAATATGCAACAAGCTGAAGATACAGAACATTGTTTAAGACTAACAGATGAATTGGCTAACCAAATAGATATGGTTCATGAGAATTCTTTAGCAATAGAAAAGATCGCTGAGATTACTAAAAATGTTATTTTGAATGGTATCAATGAGGTTGATCAACTTGCAAATGTATCTAATGAAAATATACAAGTTATGAATAATACGATTAAAAATATTGAAGAACTTGAGCAGGAATCCAAAGTAATAACAGACATTATTGCAGTTATCAATGGTATCGCAGAACAGACTAATTTACTATCATTAAATGCATCAATTGAGGCTGCAAGAGCTGGTGATGCGGGAAGAGGCTTCTCGGTAGTAGCTGATGAGATTCGGAAACTTTCAGATCAATCAGTAACCGCTGCAAAAAAAATTGAACAGATTATTAAGAATATCGTAGCTAAGACACATACAACTGTTAATACTGTTAAACAAGCCGGAACCATTTCTAAGTCTACTGAGGCCCGCCTAGATAATGTCGTTCATTTATTTAATAACATAAATATACATGTAGACGATTTAGCGGAGAGGATGGAAAAGATTACTGATAGTATTAGCGAAATCAATCAATCTAAGACCGATACTCTGGGTTCAATAGAAAATATATCTTCTGTTGCTGAAGAAACAACAGCTGCATCTGAGGAAGTTGATGCTACTGCACAACAGCAGTTGGAGGTTGTAACAATGCTGAACGATGCTGTTAAATCTCTTAATCAGGATGCAACAGACCTTGCGGTTACAATTGAGTTATTTAAAATTGAATAAACATAGCATATGTAATTTTTAAAAAAAGGCAATCGCCACAGGGTGGTTGTCCGTATAAAAGTTAAAAACCTTCCTAGTCTATGCCAAAGTACAGGAAGGTTTTAAACATTCAGCAATAATGGGCATCTGAGCTAAGTAATGAAAGTGGTATTGTTTCTTCCATTGAATAAAATGTCTTGATGTCAAAGGTTTAAAAGTAAAAGGTATGACAATAAACTGCCACTACACCACAGTGGTAGCTTTTTGATATTTATATGTATATTACCATCGAGAACTGTTCTATTATAACACGATGAGACAGCCTGGAGGTTAAGATGATCAATATAAAGGACTATAAGAGACTAGAGTTTGAATTGCATGAGTATCTTGTGCAGTTAAAAGACATGCTTCTCCTTTTAAAGAGCTCTGAAAGATTTCTAGAGAAGATAGATAAGGATATTGAGCTACTAAAAACAAAACGGTTTTTGGTAGCAGTCATAGGAGAATTCAAGCGCGGTAAAAGCTCACTAATCAATGCTTTACTAGGTGCTGACATTTTGCCCTCGGATGTAACCCCAACAACAGCCACCATCAATCGTATCAGATATGGAAGCAACGCGGAAGCAGTTTTATGTTATAAAGATGGAAAGACTGCTAAAATAGATATAAATCAGCTTTCAGAACATGTGACAAAGCTAACGGAGAATTCAGGGGAACAATCAAGAAAAATAAGAGAAGCTATTATCACCTATCCGGTTGAGATATGCAGAAATAACATTGAGATTATAGATACGCCAGGATTGAACGACGACGAAAGTATGACAAATGTAACCCTTGATATGGTTAGCAGTATTGATGCAGCAATCGTTACTATCTCAGCCGTTTCACCGGTCAGTAAAACAGAACAGGCACTCATTGCAAACTTAATAAAAAGAGATAATATAGGAACTATTATTTTTGTTGTTACCTATATTGATCAAATCGATGAGGAAGATAGGGATAGGCTTTTCCGTAATATAAAACAACGAATCAGTATGGAAAGCTTAAAGCTTTTAGAGGAAGAGTCAGAAGATACGCAAAATAAGGCACATCGTATACTGGATGATTTTAAATTATTCGGAGTATCTTCTAAAATGGCTTTAAAAGCATTTTCTATGAACAAACAAAGTATGATGCAGGAAAGCGGATTTGAAGAATTTCGCAGTGCACTGTATCAGACTTTAATTTCAGAGCAGGGAATGCTGGCTATACATAAAAGTGTAAAAACGATTACGGATTTAGCTGAGGAACTTGATAGACAGTACGCAAGAAATAAGGAAGAATACGAGAGGGAGTTTTCCGTTGCAGAAGAGATCATGAGAAAACTAGATCAGTGTAAGTCTACCTGCCTTAGTTCTTTGGATACAGGATTTTCAAATACGGACCTTAAATTATCAGGTATTCTGAACAACTTTATGGGAGTAGAGAATAAACTGATTCCATACTTTATAACAGAATTATCCTCATTGAACTCTATTTCAGAGCTTGATATAGCTTACGCCATTAAAAAAGGGGAAGAGGCATGTAAGGCTTATATAAAGAAGACGGAGGAGAAAGAAATAAGAATTAATATAGCAAAGGAATTAAACGAGGCTTTACAATTATATAAAAATCATCTTGATTCGCTGCTTGATTTCCTTAAAGAACACCGGAGCAATGTGGAGATATTTGATCAACTGCCTCTCTATCGTCTAAACAGTGAGGATATTTATAAACCAATCCATATTCCTGAATTTATATTAGCTTTGAATTCCTTTTCGCGGAATATGCGATTATCGGAGCGGAATGTAATTTATGATATAAAATCGGATGTCAACCGTTCAATTTCAGTGTATATAAATAACTGGCATCTCTTTATCAGACACTTTCGGGTATGGTGTTATTCTCAGGCTGAGCGGGAAGCCAATATAATCTTCGATCATTTCTCAAAACAAATCTCAGATAGAACAAAAGATTATAATCGACTGTTACATGTGAATGATTTGAATTATGAAACATGTAAAAAGGTGTCAATGGGAATATTAGACAAATTGAAGGGAATTCAATAGTGAATACAATGAAGAACGTGGGAGGATATTAACATGATATGTAAAGGATGCGGAGCTGAAGTTACAAATGATCAATTATTCTGCCCCAAATGCGGAACGAAAAAGGAGCCGATAGTTAAGGCCGTTAACACAAAAAGATGTGTCGATTGCGGGAATGAATTTACAGAGGACCGCTTCTTTTGCGGCGTATGTGGTGGTAAATTAGTAGCAATAGCATCGCCCCAAGGATTTCAACTGCCTCCGAGTCAATTACCTCCGAATCAGTTGCCTCCTCATATTATGCCACTGATGCAGCCAGGGGTATCCGCTAATGGGCCACAAAAGAAGAATATACTACCTTTTATCATAATCCCTGCACTCTTAATTATTTTAATCATTGGAATTTTTACTGTACCAAAAATAGTAAATATAGTTAAGGATACAGGGGATTCCAATTCCTCTTATACAAATAATGATACTGATGATGAAGTCTCCGAGGATGAAGCTTCAAAGGATGATTTCGATGATATAGATGAAGACTCTGAGGATGAAGCTTCAAAGGATGATTTCGATGATATAGATGAAACCTCTGAGGAAATTGATTTAGCTGATCCGAATGATGATTCCCTAAATAACATAGAGGATACCACCTATACCGGCTTTCTATATGGCTACACGGAACTGCCGGAGGTAATCAGCCTGGATTCGGACTATCGTTTCAGTTATGTTAATTATTATGCTGCTGAGGGTGTATATAATTATCAGTATGTATTCGACAATTCGCTGACATCGGATGATTTTATCAATGCTCTGGATGCATACAGTACCTTATTACAGGATTATAACGGATATTATTACGAAGAGGAATTCTCCGAAGAGCAGTATAATGAAACAGGTGATGTAACCATGTATTTAACGAAGGACGATTACGCAATTGCCATTTCTGCCGAAGTAACAGAAACCTATGATGCTTATGTGTCCATCTTCTACCTTGGAGAAAGCACAAGCTCCTCCTCGGATGAGGTTTATTTCCCAAATTACATTGATTATGTAGTTGGACGAGAGGCATACTATTTTGAAATGGCTACTGAAGTTAGTATGGAGAATGGTGTATCCTTTTATCTAAACAGTGTAATTGCTAATGATATGGGTGACGGCACTATGAGAATGGATGTCGACGTTGATTTAGCATCTTATTACGAAGAATGCTATGTAGTATATGAGGATTTTATGGTTCTTCCGATGGATAACTCAAACAGTATTTTAGCAGATGCCAGCGCGGTATCCTATATACTGGATAATGCCGCATATGAGGTTACAACACCGATACTACTCAGCACCCAGGAATATCAAAACTTTACCTTGACCTATTATGTTCCCGCATCTACCACTAATTTTACATTTTACGGTACCAATATTTCAACGGAAGGTTTTGCAGGCCCTATCTACACAATTGATATGACTTTGAATTAACCAAGAATAATCAGTCGCTATGGGCGGCGGATCGGAGATAAATATGGACGAAACAAATAATTTTTCGAATTTTACCGGATATCGGCAAACAGTTATGGAACTTACCGCTGATTTAAATCAACTTAAGGAATATAGCAAAATTCTGAATTTAAAGGGGAATGAGGAATCAATTGAAGAAACCTTGGCCAAGGTAGCAAATGATTCCTTTGATGTGGCCATCATCGGTGAATTTAAACGAGGAAAAAGTACGTTAATTAATGCTATTCTCGGGCAAGAAATTCTTCCTTCCGATGTTCTTCCTACAACAGCCACTCTGAATCGAGTCACCTATGGAATAAAACCCGGAGTTCAGGTGATTTATAAGGATGGAACAACAGAAGAGGTTGAGATTGATAAACTAAATGATTATGTAACAAAGCTGTCAGCAGAATCGGAGCAGAAAGCCGCTACTGTGAAGGAAGCAACCATTTATTATCCAACCTCCTATTGTAAAAACAATGTAGATATTATCGATACACCGGGGTTAAATGATGATGAGCATATGACCCAGGTAACCTTATCGGTTCTTCCTCAGATTGATGCGGCAATATTTGTAATTATGGCACAAGCTCCTTTTTCTGAATATGAGAGAGATTTTCTTGAGAATAAGATGTTAACCAGCGATATGGGCAGAGTAATCTTTGCAGTGAATTGCATTGACCGCTGCGACGAGGATGATGCGGAGCGAATTATCGAAAGCATCGGAAAGCGTATTAATTCTTATGTATTAGAAAAAGCAAAGAAGGTAATGGGAGAGGATTCCGAGGAGTATGCCGTATATAAGAGGAAGATAGGAACTCCTAAGGTATTTGGTATCTCCGCGAAACAGGCTTTGAAGGGAAAGCTAAAGGGCAATGAGGAGTTGATTGCAAAAAGCAACTACCCGGCCTTTGAAGCGGAATTGGAACGTCTCCTGACGCAGGAGCGGGGAGCGATTTCCTTACATGTGCAGGTAAGTAAGATACTTACCTCCATAACTGAAATCGCAAAATCCATTCAGATGAGAGAGAATGCATTAAGGATGGATAAGGGTGTATTCAATGAAAAATATGAGGAAGCAAAAAAAGAGTTTGAAAAGATACGGAACAAGAGAAAAGAGGAATTTGAAAAAATAGATGTATCCATGAAGAGTGCCTATCAGGATCTGATTCCTAAGATTAATAATTTCTGGCCTAGCTTGGTTAGCGATGCGGTACGAATCATCAAAGAAGAGCCTATCACCAACAATGACCTGACCAAGGAGAACGTATCCGGTACCCAGGACCGTATTATGAGAAAGATCAGGAAATCGTCAGAGAATTTAGGGCAATTGCTGAATGAGCAAATCCAGCAGGACATTTCCGTACTTCTGGGGAAAGAAGCTGACCGGCTTCAGGATTTTGAGGACGTATTCTATGAAACGATTAATAATATACAAGCCTCCTTTACAGCTCAAACAACCGAGATGGAAATGAACGGTTCCACAGCCTTAAGTACAGCTCTCAATTATTTTACCTTTGGTGGTGGCAGTGCATATCTAGGATATAAGCAGGCAGGTTGGAAGGGATTGCTTCTTGGGGGAGGTGTAGGAGCAGCCTCCACTTATGCAGCGACCTATGGATCTATTATGCTACTTGCAGGCATTGGTCTTCCGTTGACTTGGCCGGTGCTGATTATCGCCGGAGTAGCTTCTGCACTGGTTGGAACCTTTGCCGGTAAAAAGGCTTTGGGTTGGTTGATTCCTGACAACAAGGTGGATAAATTCCGTAATCAATTTACAGAGGCTATTAAGAATGAGTATGAAAAGCTGGAGAATGACAGTAACTTCCATCTAAAGGTAAAGGAACAGATTGAAGCGGCTTTTGAAGCATTAAAGAATAAGATAAATACGGAGACAGAACATATTCTGAATGATACTCAGGCTACCCTGGATGATTTAAAGATAAAGGTTGCCCAAAGTGAGGTTATGGCTGAGAAGGAACAGCAGCAATTGGCATCCATGAGCGAAAACATAGCTAAAATCGCGGAGACAGCAAGTAAAATCAATCAACAGTTGATTGCTGTTTTAAGCCAATAGAAGGAGGCGCCAATGAATAATCCAACAAATACCATTGATACCAGCTTTAATAAATATGTGAAAGAAAGATCAAGTAAGAACAGTTTACATATAGAAGGTGGAATACCGGATTATGCTTTTGCATCTGATTATGCATTAAGACAGAAGCTCAATACGATACCCGGAGTATATTCCTTTTTTAAAGCAGTTTATAACCATGTGGTTCCTAAAGAAAGACAGCTGCTATATTTGAGCAGTTTGAAGGTTGGGCCAAGTCAGTGCCCGGATATATATGAAATTGCGAAGGACTGTGCAAAAATATTGGGTATTGGTATGCCGACCGTCTTCATTCAACATAAGGTACAGGAGATTAACGCATATGCAGTCGCCTATGAAGACAGTGAGCCACTTATTATTTTAACATCAGCTCTGGTGGAGCGCTGTTCGATTGAGGAGCTGAAAGCAGTCATAGGACATGAATGCGGACATATCCATAATAACCATGGAATTTATGATAATGCTGCCAGAGTACTCATTTCTTATGCGGCTGGAGGGATTTCCCTGCCACAGCAGCTCATTGGTCTATTTACAACTTCCATCCATTGGGCACTCATGGCATGGTCGAGAGCAGCGGAAGTTACCTGTGACCGCGCTGGAATTATCTGCTGTGGCGAAGAAGAATCAACTTCCTCATTTCACAAAAAGGTTATGTCCGGTGCGATGTTAGGACACAGTGATTTCAACACCGAAGAGATTTTGAAACAATATGATAAATTCCGGGATACGCCGGTAAGGTTTCTTGAGTTAAATTCAACGCACCCAACATCTGTTAGAAGAATGTTTGCAGCGAAGGAATTCATGAACAGCGAGGTGTATTATAAATGGCACCCGGAGCAGAAAAAGCCGGGAATGGCCTTATTAAGTAAGCAGGAACTGGACGCCAGATGCGATAAATATATCAGCGTACTAAAAAGTGATAAGAGATCGTAGATTTGTTGGAATAATCATATATCACAGGATACTCAATAACACATGAATAGATACTTTCCTGAAAGGTGTCAAATCATATGATAATCGTTTATGGAGGTTAGAATGAGCAAGCTGCAGGACCGATATATAGTAGATTTCGAGGATGTTCAAAAAGAGGTTAACTTAATTCTTGATCAGATAAAGGAAATCCGTAATGATAGTTTTATCAAACGTATCCTTAGTAAGGCTGATCGTGAAGCAATCCAGAGCTGGGAGAACCTGGTGCGAGAAAAGCTGGAGGAAACATTTTCTCTCGTTGTAATCGGTGACTTTAAACGCGGAAAATCCACACTGATTAATTCACTTCTTGGTAAGGACCTGGTGACAACCAATGTTACTCCTGAAACAGTAACGATTAACCGAATATCCTATGGTGATGAGCCTAAGATGGAAGCGGTACTTCAAAATGGTAGAAGACTACGCTTGGACCTAAATGAATTGAGCAGATCAGAACTGGAGAAAATAATTTCAGAACTTCCGGAACCGATTGATTATATCGATATTAAGGATAATAATGATTTGTTAAAGGAAATAGCGATCGTAGATACACCGGGAATTGGTGATCTTCTTAAGACCTACGATCAAAAGGTTATGGACTATCTGATTAAGGCAGATGCGGTCTTATATATAGTATCCGCACTTTCCCCAATCTCTGAGACAGAGCAGATATTTTTAAATGCTGCTGTTCTTCCACATAGTTTCTCCAGGTTATTTGTAGTTATCAATATGGCAGACTGTATTGATGATCAGGAGGATGTGGAACGAATTAAGAATTCAATTACGGAGAAGGTTAAGACAGTTGTTCCAAATGCAAATATATTTTCGGTTAGCGGTCTGGATGAATACTGTCGTAAGAAGCAACTAAAACGTCCTAATCCGGAGTTGGCAGATTATCTTGAACATAATTATTTGGAGCTGGAAAATACCATTCAATCGGATATCATTCTACAGAAGATGGTAATAAAATCAGAGAGAGTACTACATACTATCCGTAGAATGGCTCATGATATTGAAGCAAGGATCAAACTAATCGGAAATATGCTTTCTAACAGTAAGGAAGACTTGGAGAAGCTGGAAGAAAAATATGAGCAGGAAAATCTCGAGATTTCATCACTAATTCGTAAGAGTAGTGATAAGTTGCATGAGGATATACATAGGTATAATGTAGAGGCAAAGGATTGGATGTCAGAATTCCTTATGCGTATGAAGCAGGAATTACAACAGATGGGACAGGGCAATACAACTGAGATTCTACAAAAGCATTTGCAGTTTTACTTAACCGACCT
Source organism: Bacillota bacterium (assembly GCA_023414875.1). Classification (GTDB taxonomy): domain Bacteria; phylum Bacillota; class Clostridia; order Lachnospirales; family Lachnospiraceae; genus Mobilitalea. Next base: position 195,585 of record JAEZMV010000028.1, read on the forward strand.
GATAAAAGAAGCAATTCTTTTATGTATAAAAGCGCACAGGGATAGTATTGAGAATAAGCTAAGCGAAATTGCTAAGGATTATTCAAATAACCTTGCAGATATTCAGGTGTCCATCAGTAAATTAGATGTGAATTTCCAGCTAAGTGATATCAGTTGGACCGGTATTGATTCTGCTAACTTTGTATTAAATCAAGGGTTGTCAATGATAGGTATGTCGGGATTTGGTATTATTGGTGATGCGATTGCCGGATATGCAAGACAGAGCAAGATGAGTAAAAAGCAGGAGGATTTACTTGAGCCGATTCTGGCTAACTTTAGTAAAGTGACAGAGGAGGTATTTGCCTCTCTTGATAAAACCTATTCTGATATTGAGAAGAATGCAGTCGAAATATTGACGATGGCATACCGTGATCAGTTAGATAAATCCCTAAATGCAGTAAAACAGGCAAAAGAGGTATCAAAGACAGAAGATATAAAAACAGAAGAAGTAAAGGAGCAGCTGGAAGCAGCCTTTGAAATACTTGCGTCCATCTATAAATCACTAGAAAAATTTAAATAACGGGAAGATTGTTACATAGGAAAATAGTAAAAATAAGGAGGACTTGATGTCCTCCCTTATTTATACCGTAACCCTGCCGTCTGCACGGTTTGCGTCAATTTTTTCTGTTTCAATTTGGTATTTAATAAAAAATACAGTAAATAATATGATCAAAAATCCTATCAGATTCAAGATTTGTTGCGCATATATCTTTTGTCCCAGGATTTCAATGTTTTGTTTTTGAAGAAAACTTAAAAGTGTTCCACCTACTATAGAGACTAGGAAACCAAATACTCCCGAAATAGAAGAAGTGATCGTAAGCCAAATCATTCGTTTATCATTCTGAAAGAAATCCAGCTGCATTCCAAATAATCCGATACCGACAAAGGCCCAAGCTGTGGAAGAGAGGAAGGAGCTTAAGATAAGTAATGGATATGCATTAAAGGGCATAGTCAATGCCATAGTAAGTATATTCAGTCCGAGTGCAAGCAAGGAAAAACGGAGCATTTTTGCCATTCCGTACTTATCCGCTAAGCGGCCTAATTTGGGTGTTATATAGATACGATACAAATTGAATATAAAACCGACCAGCATAATAAAAGTATAAGGTAATTTTAGATCGTTAATCTGATAACTCGCATTGAAGGGTAAGCATATATAAAAGGATAATGTATATAAACATTGTACCGTAAAGGCTTTACGGAATTTCCGGTATGCAAAGGCTTCTTTTACTTCTGAGAGAATGCTCTGGGTTTTTTCAGGGATTGCATTACCCTTGGCTTTCTTTGCGAGTCTGCCATGCATTTCTTTTCCTTCTTCATTGATATAGGAGATCTTTGGTTCCTTCATTTTCGATAAGGAGAAAACATTAATCAAGGTCAAAATAAAAATCAAGGCACTGATCAAAATAAAACCGGTAAGAATATCGGTTTTTTTAAAGTAATCTAGGATCATGCCACAGAGAAGCATCATACTGGAAACAACAAACACAGCCACGGAATCCTTAATAGAGAAATATTTACCCCTTAACCTACTTGGAACCAGGCTTGCAATCCAGTCCTGAGAAGCCGGCAATCCAATTTGAACAAAAACCTGCCCGACAAAATACAGGATAATAATGAAGGTTGCCTTACCTACAGTACTTATCCCTAATAAAGGGATTACATAAAGTAATGCAAACAGTGTTCTCTGAAGAGAAGTAGCACAAACAAGAAATTTGTACTTTTTAATTTTCTTAAAATAGTTAATTAGAAATAGTTGTGATAATGCTGCTAAGCTCACGAGGGAGGTTATAATTCCGATATTAGCATCGGAAATCCCGCTATAGGACATGAGTGCAGCTAAGAAAGTACCACCCGCTAACTGAACGATAGTCTGAGCAGCCGTATCGGCAGTCGTATAATAGATGCGGCTCTTTTTCATGTCCTCTTTCGATTCCGGCAAGGCCATAAAATAAATTCTTCTGATCTGTCCCATCATGTATCTGTGTATATAATTCAAGTTATTAAACATATTTTATGAATTTACCCCCGTTGGTTATCACTTTCTGTAATTACAATACGCTCCAAGTACATTAATATTATAAGTAGAATTATTATTTAACTCAATGTATTATTATATAGAAAAAGTATTAATTGAGGGAGTTATATAATTTAGCACATGAAAGCTTTAAGTATTACTCAAATTTGCATGCGAGTTCCTTAAGTGAGTCTTCCTGTACACGGAATATTGTCCATTGATCCATAGGCATGCCGCCCAATTTTTTGTAAAACTGAATAGAAGGTTCATTCCAATCCAAGCATGCCCATTCTAAGCGTCCACACTTTCTTTCAATTGCTAGCTTTGCTAGAACGGAAAGAAGTATTTTTCCAAAACCCATACCTCTCATTTCCGGTTTTACATACAAATCCTCGAGATATATTCCCGGCCTACCGAGGAAAGTGGAGAAATTGTGGAAAAATAAAGCAAAACACACGGGCTTCTGTTCATATTCTCCAATGAGTACTTCTCCCTTTTTTTGCTGAAACAGGAATTCTGTTAAAGTATCCTCCGTAGCTACCACCTCATCCTCCATATGCTCATATTCGGCAAGTTCTCTGATAAATTGCAATATGAGAGCTACATCCGAGACAGTTGCAAATCTTAATTTAAATTCCTTAATATTCGTGTCCAAGATCATAATGTATCCTCCTTTAGTACAGTAATTAATTTATTGATATTATAGCACCTGACCATTTGGAATGTATAGGATAAAATACCGTTTGTTACAGGAATGGCTAACTTGTACATAAGCATCCGTTATATTATAATTAACTTTAAATAGATGTAAAAAATTATAATGATGATATATGTAACACATGGAAGGGCTTAGCATCAATGCCACGAAATATGAAAAGAGGATTTTAATGATAATACATAATCAGAACTTTAACCTTATTCAAATTGCAGAATCCGGGCAATGCTTCCGAATGAATCGGGTTTTCGATGAAGAGAAGCTGATCAAATACTCGGTGATAGCCTTCGGAAAATATCTGGAGCTGAAACAGTTGGACAAACATGTCATAGAATTAAGCTGCTCTGAGGATGAATATCATCTGATATGGGAAGCATATTTCGATATGAAATATGATTACGGACAGCTTGTGGATGCACTTATTAATGGTGAGGACGAGTTTTTAAAACAAGCTGCTGAGTTTGGAAAAGGAATTCGAATTTTAAGACAAGAACCCTTTGAAGCGATGATCAGTTTTATCATTTCACAGAATAAGAATATACCGGCAATAAAAAGCTGCATCGAAGGAATCTGTGAGCGTTATGGTGAAAGAAGGATCAGCAAGGAATGTGGCTTTAAGGAATACGTCACGTTCCCAACACCAGCTGCTCTGGCACATGCTTTAAAGGAAGATTTACGTGCTCTAAAAACCGGATACAGGGATGACTATATTATTACGGCTGCCCAGGCAGTTTTTGACGGCAGTCTTCAGCTGGAAAGCCTAAGTAAATGTGGTTTTGAAGAATCAGTAGTTACCTTAAAAAAGCTGCACGGTATCGGTGAGAAAGTGGCCAATTGTATATCCCTATACGGACTACATCATATTGAAGGATTTCCGGTTGATGTATGGATATTAAGAGTATTAAAGGAAATATACCAAAATAAATTTGATAAAAATAAATATAAAGGTTATGCAGGCATTATACAACAATACATGTTTTATTATATGAGGTATTTAAAAGGAGCTACAGCTTAACATAATATAAAATTATTGGATGGATTAGGAATGTAATACATGCTTTCCCAGAAAGGTAAGCTTTTCATAGCTTTTGAAAAGTATAACTATGAACTGCTTCGGAGAAAATATTGATGAGAAACCTTATGAAAAGTGATCTCAAAAAATGTTTGAAAGGTGGGAAGGCATGAGTATTAACAGAGACAGCGAAGAATTAAAAAAAGAAAGAAGAGTAGACCATCTAATAAATTTGGTTGAAAAACAGACACGTACGGAAAGACATTTGGAAGAGCATTCCGATATTTCCTCATCTCCGAACAATATTGAACATGCAAAACGGATCAATGAGGAGCGACAGGATGAAATATCGAATTTAAAAAATATTTTATCGCATGGAGAGAATTGTAATAACGATTGTAAGGAAAATACAGAAAAACGTCTCCGCTATGCAGAGGGTTATCTAAATCATAATTCGGAGCATATGGATGACAAATCCTTCAAAAATGCGAAGGAAAAACAGGAGCACAGAAAAGAACAATTAGACCAGTTGAAATAATAAAGCTTTTTACAATAAAAAAGGAATGTTAAGGCATTCCTTTTTTTGGATATGAAAGAGTATTTGTAATATCCTCTATTTGCAAGATTTGGGTCCAAATAACAATTGCCGAGTACATATATTTAGGAAGGAGTAACTTTAAACATATTACAAGTGATTATAATAATTATGGGATAAGACGTTTGATATCCCGAGGAAACAAGGAGGCATTTCGTACATTATTTTGCTCCAACAGTCGACTGGTGAAACGTTCGAGACCCAGACCCAGACCGCCATGAGGGGGAACGCTATACTTATGAAGCATCAGATAGCTTTCAAAGGACTCTGTATTCATACCTCGTGCACGCATTTTATCAAGCTGCTCTTCATAGTTATGAATTCTTTGCCCACCGGTGGTAATTTCTACTCCACGAAACAACAAATCGAAGCTATCCGTAATTTCCGGGTTTTCTTTATTATCCATTGCATAAAAGGGTCTCTTTTTACTGGGATAATGAGTGACGAAGACAAAATCGCTTCCGGTCCGTTTCTTTATTAGCTCATACAAGAGCTTCTCCTCTTCCGGTTCAAAATCCTCCATATCCTTAATGACTCTATGATACTCTTCGGAAATCATCTGCTTTGCTTCATGAAACCTTACAGCTGGAATATCGCTAATCATAGGGAGAGAGACCTTAAGGAGATTAAGCTCCTTATCATACTCCTTTCGCAGAAAATCCATTGTATATTGCAGCATTCTTGTTTCCATCTGCATCAACTCGGCGAAGCTTTCTATATAACCAATTTCAAAATCCACACTGATATACTCGTTTAGATGCCTTGAGGTGTCATGCTTTTCTGCCCGGTAGACCGGAGCGATTTCGTATACTCTTTCATATACAGCAACCATCATCTGTTTATAGAATTGCGGACTTTGTGCCAGATATGCTTCTCTGCCGAAGTAATCCAGCTTGAAGATATTCGCACCGCCCTCTGCACCGGCATAGACAATTTTTGGAGAATGTATTTCCGTAAAATGCATAGAGGTTAGAAATTCCCGAAATCCCTTGCAGATACCCTCTTGAAGCTTAAAGATAGCCCTTTCCTTTTCGTTTCGGAGCGTGATGGGCCGGTAGTCCAACAGAGTTTCCATGGAGGTATCAAGAGTCTTGTTGTTAATTACAACCGGTAAAGGCTCTGCCGGTGAGGAGAGAATCTCTACCTGCTTTAATCGGAGTTCGAAGCCGGCTTTTGACCGTTCCTCCGCGATAACCTCTCCGGTTATTGCAATACAGGCTTCTTCTGTAAGCTTACTTAAAGGAAACTCGGAATACTCCTCGCTATAAATGCATTGGATCATAGATCTTCGTGTTCTTAGTATGACAAAGGCAAATCCGCTCATATTTCTGATTTTGTAAACAGAGCCCTTCAGCTTAACTGTACTTCCGATATAATTTACAAGCATTTCCGGTTCGATATCGGTTTTGTTTATAGTTCCGTTAATTTTTATCATAAGATTGCTCCCTTTCTGATTTGATTTACTGTTACTGATTTACTTAATTAATAAATTATTATGGAGCAACAATCCATTCCGACATAATCTGTATGTCTCAAAGTATCACAACCTTTCAAAGAAATAAATAGAATAAGCCACGTTAGTAAATGATATAAATCAATCTACCAATGTGGCTTTTGCGTATTTTCCACATAGGCACAAGATGATAAGCACTTGTACCTATGATTAATTTCACAGCTAGGTGAAGTTTTTCATAGCTACAAGCGCTGAATATCGTTGTCCCTATTAATGCATTTATTATTATTTGAGAGCATGATAACAACCCTTTTCCTAAATTTTTCAAATAGCTTATCATAGAACCTGGGAGATGTCAATCTGAATTATGAAAGTATTTATGTTATCAGGAAAGTATCTGTTATCTGATTGGTAATATCATTTCATGTTTTCACAAAAATATAAAAGATTAAATGCATGTATACCTTGGTAAATAATCAAATCATACTAATAAGTATATGGTAGTACTGAAATAATGACAAAGACGAGGGAGATTGCTATGGATAAAACAGATAGGATCAAGATATCAGATGTAAAAGGAAAATGGGCTCTCATTACCGGTGCCAGCAGAGGGATCGGATATGAAATAGCGATTTTTATGGCACAGTATGGATGCAATCTAGTACTTCACAGCAGATGCATATCACATACGGAGAAAGTACTGGAGGAGGTTAAAAAGCTTGGGGTAAAAGCATACTCAGTTCAGGCTGAGCTATCGGATATGAATGCGGTAAACCGGATGCTGGATGAAATAGAAGAGAAGGGCACGCATATTGATATTCTCTTTAATGATGCAGCGGTGCAAATTGCTTATCGTACTGATTACTACAAGACGCCGGTAGAAGATTTTACTCAAAGCTTTATGATAAATACAATAGCTCCGGCGATGATATGCTATCGACTAATTCCCAAAATGTTGGTAAAGGGTTTTGGAAGAGTAATCAATACTACCAGCGGTATTCGTAACGAACCGGAACAGGCAGGGTATTCAGCAAGTAAGGCAGCACTTGATAAATTCACAAAGGATTTGGGTTCTAAGCTGGAGGGTACCAATGTATTGATTAATTTAACAGATCCGGGCTGGTGTAGAACGGATATGGGCGGACCGCATGCTCCGAATGATGTTAAAGGCTGCGTTCCCGGTATAGTGGTTGGCGCATTTGTAAATGATAAAAAAAGCGGAAGATTGCTTCCTGCACAGTGCTTCGCCGGAATGAGTCTGGAGGAGGCTGTTAAGAAGGCTTATGAGATACAATAGAGTACTGGGTAAAGCGTTTTCGCTTTAAACTGAAATATGACCCTATAAATTCAGAGCTTATAGAGGGAATGTAAGCTTCCTTCAGAGCTTCTGCTTTATAGGGTCTATATTTTAGAATTAATGCCATCAATTAATGAGAGATATGTCCGGTATATTAGTAACCCTCTTGTCGTCGCTTACTGCGTAGCGCATGCCGCTTCTTGCCGGTTTCCCACTCTGCACGTTCGGATTCTGTTTCAATAATCAGCTTGGGAACTTCAGTCGGATTACCTTTATTATCCAGAGCTACCATGACAAGATATGCACGATTAACTACTTTTCGGACTCCGACTAAATCTTCCACATAAGTATCAACTCTTATTTCCATCGAGGTATTCCCTACGTAAGTAATTCGACCAATCAATACTAAGGTATTATTGATAAATGCACCGGCCTTAAATTGAAGATTATCAATTGCAACTGTCGTAATGTTGCACCCTGAGTGTCTTCTTGCCACTACAGCTGCAACAATATCAATCCATTCAACTAATTGGCCACCGAATAATCGTCCTGCACCATTGATGTGGGAGGGCATTATTATTTGAACTTGTTCTGTTAAGGAATCTGAGACACGTTTTGGTTCCATAAGTAATCCTTTCATAACACCTTGTAGTAACATAGGATAATATTTTCATTATGTTTGAATACTATTTTATACCTTAATATTTTAATTGGCAAGGGGTTCGCAAAATATCAATTAGTCTGCGTATGGAAGATAATTTCAGACCAGGAAAATAGAAGAAAACTTTAGTTTTGACAAATAGTTCAGAAACGATTATAATGAGTTTTAGCTATAATATGGCAATTAATGTTGCTTATTTAAATAAATAATTTTTAACGGAGGATATTAAATATGGCATTAGTATCAGCAAAAGAAATGCTTACAAAAGCAAAGCAAGGAAAATATGCAGTAGGTCAATTCAATATTAACAACATGGAATGGACAAAATCAATTCTGTTAGCAGCACAAGAAATGAACTCACCTGTGATTCTTGGAGTTTCAGAAGGAGCAGGTAAATATATGTGTGGTTATAAAACGGTTGTTGGTATGGTTAACGGAATGTTAGAGGAATTAAAAATTACAGTTCCGGTGGCACTTCACTTAGATCATGGCAGCTATGATGGTGCATTGGCTTGTATTAACGCAGGTTTTTCTTCCGTTATGTTTGACGGTTCACACTATCCAATTGCTGAGAACATTGAAAAAACGACAGAGCTTGTAGCAATTTGTGAAAGTAAAGGTCTTTCTATCGAAGCTGAGGTTGGTTCCATCGGTGGAGAGGAAGACGGAGTAGTAGGAGCAGGAGAGTGTGCTGATCCTAATGAGTGTAAAGCAATTGCTGATCTTGGTGTAACAATGCTGGCAGCAGGAATTGGTAATATTCATGGTAAATATCCTGAAAACTGGCCGGGCCTCAGCTTTGAGACACTGGATGCTGTACAACAGAAAACTGGTGACATGCCCTTAGTACTTCATGGTGGTACCGGTATTCCTGAAGATATGATCAAAAAAGCAATCTCTCTTGGCGTAGCTAAAATCAATGTAAATACCGAATGTCAGTGGGCTTTCCAGGCAGCTACACGTAAATATATCGAAGAGGGCAAGGATTTGACAGGAAAAGGTTTTGATCCTCGTAAGTTATTAGCACCGGGTGCCGAAGCGATTAAGGCTACGGTAAAAGAAAAGATCCAATTATTCGGATCTGTTGGTAAAGCATAAATAATACCTTCAAAGTAGGTTATGATTCAATTGTACAGAAAGTAGAATCAACATTATCATTGAATACTGATATTCAAGGTAAATATTTAAGAGCTGTTTCGATTCTAATCCAATGGATTAGAGACGAAACAGCTCTATTTTTATTCAATAGGAGATCACGTCCTAATTCATAAGAAAAGAAGGTATCTGCTTCAGTTTAGAAAAAATTCTCTGTATAAAACAATTTAATTCAAGCACTATATACATATGAAATTGAAGGTATAAGGAAATGATAAAATGAGAAATAAATTCAAAAAAAGCTTATCTTATTTCGTATTTATGGTATAATGAAATTGTTTAGTAAAATTTGTAACACACAAGTTGCAAAAGAAAATAATAATCGGAAAGGATGGATTAAAATGGCATTAGTAACAACGAAGGAAATGTTTCAGAAGGCATATGACGGAGGTTATGCAATTGGAGCTTTTAACGTAAATAATATGGAGATCGTTCAAGGAATTACAGAAGCTGCAAAAGAAGAGAACGCACCGATTATTTTACAGGTATCTGCCGGAGCAAGAAAGTATGCGAAGCATGCATACCTTGTAAAATTAGTAGAGGCTGCTTTAATCGACACAGATCTTCCGATTGCACTTCACTTAGATCATGGTGATGATTTTGAAATCTGTAAGGCATGCATTGATGGTGGTTTCACATCTGTAATGATTGATGGTTCCAAACATAGTTTTCAGGATAACATAGAATTAACGAAGAAGGTTGTTGAATATGCTCACGCCCATGGGGTTGTAGTAGAGGGAGAATTAGGTAAATTAGCGGGAATAGAAGATGATGTTAATGTATCTGCTGAAAATGCATCCTATACAAGACCCGAAGAGGTAGAAGAGTTTGTTTCCCGTACCGGTGTTGATTCCTTAGCAATTGCTATAGGTACCAGCCACGGAGCTTTTAAATTCAAACCGGGTCAGAAACCGTTACTTCGTTTTGATATTCTGGAAGAAGTAGCAAAGAGACTTCCTAACTTCCCCATCGTTTTACATGGTGCATCGTCGGTATCTCAGGAATACGTACAGATTATTAACAAATTCGGTGGAAAGCTGGATGATGCAATCGGTATTCCGGAAGAGATGTTAAGGCAAGCAGCGGGAATGGCTGTCTGCAAGATTAACATAGACTCTGATTTAAGACTTGCTTTTACCGCAGGTGTCAGAGAGTACTTTGGAAATAATCCAAACCACTTTGATCCAAGACAATATCTAACTCCTGCAAGAAATAATATCAAGGCAGTTGTAAAGCATAAGATTGTTAACGTTCTTGGATGCTCCGGTGCTGCAAAATAAGAATATGAAGATAAAATATTTCTGCCAGTAGGTCTATCCTGCTGGCAGTTTTTATGCTACTTATGAATATAATCATGCAGCGTTTCAAGCTGCTAATTGAAGCTTCCATCCCATACCGGCATATTGGAGATGTATTCGCCCTCCACGGCGGGCACATAATATGCCCCATAGGTTTTTAATCCGTTTTCTCTCTCCATATCAGGTAACTCAACATAGAATCGGTAATAAGGCATAAAATATTGTTCTGTGCCACCTGTGCGGTATACCAGTTCAACCTTTGCAACATAATCTAAACCAGGCAATTTCTCCGGAACAGTCGTGATATAATTCCCATTTTTAAGAAGTTCCTTTGCCTTGTCGGATGTGATAATAGGATAGTCTCCAACCTCACTGGATAAGTCAGGCTGAAAAACTCTTGCCAGGAATAATTTACCGTCATCATCGCAATAAAATGCAACTCTATTAAAATTGTAATTTATGATTTGGCTGATATCATCTCCGCTATCATAAAACTCGATATTGTATCCTTGTGCCTGCTTTGCTCCGTAGATTTCAATGTATTCTCCAGAGAATATGGAATAATCTCCCCCGTGAATATTCACCTGTGGATTATCCATCCCAATGAGGTCCTTGTACTTTTCTCTCAGATATTTTGCTACCGCAGAGACTTGTTCGTAAGTTGCATAATGTGTAAAGTTGTACTCGTCCGGAAGTGGTATAGTAGGCTCGAAGGTTATCTTTGCTATCATCTGTTGGTCTACTTCAACTTCGATACCATCGCCTTTTATAATAATAGCGCTTGGAGAGAAGTAACCATCAGGAACACTTTCTCCTTCTGCAAGTTTCTCCCTAATGGCATCTTGAGTCTTCTCATCTGGAGCATTATCAGTAATTTCAAGGTTATCAACATCCATCCCTAACCTACTTGCAACATTGAGCAAGAACTCTTTCATCTTATCAAAATCAGCTTCAGATACCTGATAGTTTTCATCATAAGCCAATAAGTTTTGATAAACAGGCAATGTGGAAATCTCCGAAGTCTCTCTCCACGGGTTATTATTGACAATTTCCGATATATCATATGCTGTGTATCCCTCAAATCCCATTGCTTCCCCTGAATTTTCTGAAATCGCAAGCATAGGCAAGTCACCAATTCCCGGCGTTGGCTCCACTGGATTTGTAGGAATGATCTTAATAGCAATAAATACTGCTAAAGCAAGACAAGCCACTAAGGCCCCCCATTGTAAGTAATGGTGTCTTTTTACTGTCTTACTGTAAGGAATTGCTTCTTCTATATATTCATCATTGACCTGACCAATTACGCTTAGGATTTTTTTATTACTCATAATTCAATCCCTTCTTTCTCTAAAAAAAGTTTTAAATTACTTCTCGATCTTAATAGAATCATTTTCACTTTACTCTCAGAATATTTGTGCTCGATAGCAATTTCTTTGATTGAACACATATACCAATAACGTTGCATAAAAATGATGCGATGTTTCAGAGCCATTTCAGACAAAAATTTGTTCAAGGCATCTTTCAGGATCATGTCATCAATCGCTTCTTCCACACTGCTACATGATGGAACACATTCCTGAAGCTCATCCAAGACAAGTGGCATCTGACCTGAGCCTCTCTTTTGAGCAGTATTTTTCTCATACCTATTCAAAGACAAATTACGAGTTATCTTACCAAGGAATGCAGAAAGCCTGTCAGGTCTATGTGGCGGCATTGAATTCCATGCTTTTATATAAGTATCATTTACACACTCATCAGAATCCTCATAATTTTGCAAAATGTTGTAAGCTATATAATGACAATATCTGCCATACTTAGTGGTTGTTTCAGCTATAGCTTTTTCGGATCGTTCCCAATATAAATCCACAATATTGTTATCATCCATTGATTGCCTCCTTTCAAGTGTTATCACCCTTTCACTCTAATACACCGGATTTCAATCTACTTCGTCACATATTTTTATTGTTATTTAGTATGCTACATTTAAGTATTTCGAGAAATTCTGCAAGCAAAGCTATGAAAGCAGCCGGGTATTTATCATAAAAACTGCCAGCAGGATAAACCTACTGGCAATATAATCTCTTATTAATTAAATAAGGAGCATTGAGAAATCAAATCATCTTCTCTGATCGCATCCATTAATGCATTCGGGTGTAATGGAGCACTGTAGATGAAGCCTTGTATAATATCACATCTTTTCGTTCTTAATAAGGTAAGCTGTTCATCCTGCTCTACACCTTCGGCAACCACCTTGATGTCCAGGCTATGTGCTAATTGTATGATGGATTCAGCTATACAGGAATCCTTATCGTTGCTGCAGATATTATCAATAAAGGATTTATCAATTTTCAATGTATTAATCGGCATTTTCGTAAGATAATTCAATGACGAATATCCAGTTCCAAAATCATCTAAGGACACTCTTACCCCCAGCTCCTGAAGATTGTTTAGTAGCATTGTCGCATCCATAAGCGATGATACCAATGTGCTTTCTGTAATCTCCAGTTCAAGATATTGAGGTGGTAATTTAGTCTCATTTAGTATTTCAGATAACAGAGGGACAAAGCCGGGACGGTTAATCTGTATGGAGGAAATATTAACTGATACTGGCCGTGGTTTCGCTCCTAGATCAATTAAGCTTTTGTTAAACAAGCATGCTTCACGAATTAACCAGGAACTCAATTCGATGATTAAACCGCTTTCCTCAGCAATTGGAATGAATTCATTCGGTCTAATGTGACCTAAACGTTCACTTTTAATTCTCATTAAGGCTTCGAAGCCGATAATACTGTTTGATTCCAAATCCATCAAAGGCTGATATTGAATATAAATTTCATTATTATCTATCGCATTTCGTAAAATCTCTATTATGATAGTATTTCGATTAAGTTCTTCTTCCATTTTAGAATCAAATAGAGTAAATTTACTCTTTCCGGTATCCTTGGATTTATACATTGCGATATCAGCATTTTTAATCAAAGCATTTGGAGAGATACCATTCTCAGGATAGATGGAGATACCGATACTCATAGAAACATACACGAGCTCACCTTCCAGATCCAAGGGATTCTTAAAGCAATCAATAATCTGAGAGGCAAAGTTTACAGCGCAATCCTTTGTGTCAATATTTTCTTTAAATAATAGGAATTCATCACCGCCAGCCCTTGCGAGCATGTCATTTGGACCTATAATAGAAGTAAGCAGCTGTGAAGTCTTTACAAGCAAAGAATCACCATATTCATGTCCTAAGGTATCATTAACTGTTTTGAAATTATCTAGGTCAACAAAATATACGGCATGTATTTTTTTCTCTAACGGAGAGGATACTAAAACTGTATTCACATAATCAAGAAAAGCAAGTTTGTTTGGAAGATTCGTAAGGGTATCATGATAAGCTAGAAATTCAATATGATCATAATTTAAGCGAAGCTGTTCCTCATTGGATAGGAGTTCTTCATGCATTGATTCCAAATCTTCATAATTTGTTTTGATTATATGGAGCATTTTGTTAAAATTCTTTGACAGCTCACCAAGCTCATTATTACTTTTTATATTGGATTGGACCGTCAAATTACCATCCGATGCGATTCTCATGGCATCTCTTAACGAAATAATCGGAGTTGATATCTTTCTTGCAAGAGCATTTGCGAAAGCAATTATTATTATTATCAATAAAATACATACAAAGGATAAAAGTGAAAGCAAGAATGTAGTGAAGGATCGTATTTCTGCAACATCCTGTTTAACCAATAACACCCAGTTGAGTTCGGGGATAATACTGTAACCGTATGCCTGATTATTTCCTTCAAAAAAATATTCAAAAGAACCACTATTCGGGATCTTACCTTTATTATAAAAATTACTGAGTAGAGACAATTTTTCTGATTTGATAGGTTGACCTATGAGTGAGTCATCCGGGTGATAAATAATAGAACCATCATGGTCAAGTAAAATACTAAATCCGGTTTTACCAGCCGTTATGGAACTTAGAAAGTCATCAAAATAGGAGGTACCCACGGTACTTACTACATAACCGAGTAAAACGCCTGTAGCATGATCAATGATTGGAGATCCTATTTCAATGGTATATATGGTTTTATCAGACTTTACGACGGGTTTTAAACCACCTACATCAACTGCAATTGACTTTGTGGCCTTAATATAATTCAGTGTTAAATCAGAAGTACGTTTTGTTCCTATTATGGAAGAATCGGAACTTGCGATAATCTCATATTTATTATTATACAATGAAATTACTTCACATTCTTCGTAGCGTTGCACTCTTGAATAAAGTAAATCGTTGACGGAAGCCGGGGCAAGCTTGCCGTTGCTAAGATTCTCTTTTTCAGCGGCTAATACCTCATTAAGTATGGATAATAAGGATACCTCGGTTCTCTGTGTTTCTATCATTGCATCAAGACCACTTATGCTGGTTTCTGCAGTTCGCTGCAAATTCTGGGCATTAACTGTAATCAACTTATTGGTTAGCAATCCATGTGCTATCACAGTAACTAACACAACAGGTATCATGGACGATATAATTAGCAGAATTTGTAGAGATTTTTTAATCGACATATTGTGACCTCCGACATCATTAGTGCCGTATTTTTATCAAAATAACCATATTCATTCTACCAATTATGTCAAAATAATGCAATAAATTTCGAAAAATATATTAATTTGTTTGTAATATGTCTAATTAATTATTAATATGTGTACAAATGGAACGAATTTATTAATTATTGATAGTGTTAAGCCAAAAAATTTAGTTATAGAAAAGGGTCAAGATATCATTAATATAAATAAAAGAAAAACATTCCATGAAATATTCATGAATTATAGATATTTTAGTTGAAAATAAAGGGGTTTAAGGGTATACTTGTAATGTTATAAATTGGACGTGGTATTAATATATATCAAGCTAATAAATTATTTTTATTTGAATATAGAAAGTAGGCATAATGTAATGTATAGGTTAATTGAGCAGGACGGACGAGCTAAAAGCGGTGAATTTACTACAGTACATGGCACGATACAGACTCCTGTTTTTATGAATGTAGGTACTGCTGCAGCGATTAAAGGAGCCGTATCAACCATGGACCTTCAAGAGATTAAGACTCAGGTTGAACTATCCAATACGTATCATTTACACGTTAGGCCGGGAGATAAAGTAGTAAAACAAATGGGTGGCCTCCATAAATTTATGGTTTGGGACAAGCCTATTTTAACAGATTCCGGAGGCTTTCAGGTTTTTTCACTTTCAGGACTGCGCAAGATTAAGGAAGAAGGTGTATATTTTAGTTCTCACGTTGATGGTCGTAAGATTTTCATGGGACCGGAAGAGAGTATGCAGATACAATCCAACCTTGCATCTACGATTGCGATGGCCTTTGATGAATGCCCACCTCACCCGGCCACCAGAGAATATATGCAGGCTTCAGTAGATCGAACAACCCGTTGGTTGGAGCGTTGTAAGAAGGAAATGGACCGTCTGAATGGACTGGAGGATACAATTAACAAAAATCAGATGTTATTCGGTATTAACCAGGGAGGAACCTTCGAGGATATTCGGATTGAACATGCAAAACGAATCACTGAGATGGAGCTGGACGGGTATGCACTCGGAGGATTGGCAGTAGGTGAAAGTCATGAGGAAATGTATCGTATTCTGGACGAAACGGTTCCTTACCTGCCGCTTCATAAACCGGTTTATCTGATGGGTGTTGGAACACCTGCCAATATCCTGGAGGGAGTAGACCGTGGAGTCGATTTCTTTGACTGTGTCTACCCAAGCCGTAACGGAAGGCATGGACATGCTTATACAAATTATGGCAAGATGAATCTCTTAAATGCGAAGTATGAGCTGGATGAACGGCCAATTGAAGAGGGTTGTAGGTGTCCTGCCTGCAAGCATTACAGTCGTTCTTACATCAGACATCTACTAAAAGCAAAGGAAATGTTAGGCATGAGATTACTGGTACTTCATAACCTCTATTTTTACAACCATATGATGGAAGAGATTAGAGAAGCGATCAGAGAAAAACGATATCAAGAGTATAAGAAACAAAAGCTTGAAGGATTTGTTAGGAGCGAGGACTAGAAGCGAATAACATTGAATTATAGAACTTAACAATCAGGAGGTATTAATTATGAGTAATTTTATATTATTAGGTGGAACAGCGGATACTGGAGCAAGCCCGCAGGGCAATATGTTTGTGAGTCTCCTCTACATCGGAGGCTTAGGACTTTTGCTTTATTTTATGTTGATTCGTCCCCAGAGAAAGCAGCAGAAGAAAATGAACGCATTACTCTCCACTTTAGCAATAGGAGACAGTGTGGTTACAGCAAGCGGCTTTTACGGAGTAGTAATCGATATTATGGATGAAATTGTAATCGTAGAATTCGGAAACAATAAGAACTGTAGAATTCCTATGAAAAAGAGCGCGATTGTTGAATTAGAAAAAGGCTCAGAAAAGAACGCATAAGAAAATAATAACTCAGGCTGTTCCGGGATACATTAAGTAGAATTGATGATACATCAATTTACCTAAACCAGGGGACAGCCTTTTTATTTCATAGAAATTTGCGTCCTATAAAAATAAAGCATCTTATCAAAGCGGACATAGTTCGCCTATGGTAGCGCACTTACTTGTTATTTATTATAATTTAGAATATAATGAACCCATAATATGGATGATAATAATGCTACCATATAAACATATGAAAAATACTAATATAACAACAGAAATATAAGAAATATATGTGAGAATAACGATGGAAATAAAAGAAATTGAGGATAAAAAGAGGAAGAGTGAAATAGCAACAAGGATTCTGGAGGCTCTTCCGGAATGGTTTGGAATACCGGAAGCAACCCAAATGTATATCAATGAAAGCTGCAACCAACCCTTTTTTGCGGCTATGGAAGAAGCCGAACCTGTAGGATTTATATCAATGAAAGTAAATAATCAATACACAGCTGAAGTATTTGTTATGGGGATTCTGCGTGAGTATCATAAGAGAGGGATCGGTAGAGCTCTATTTGATAAGGTTTATACCTGGGCGAAGAATAATGGTTATGAATACTTACAGGTTAAAACGTTGGATGCATCCCATCCAGATGTTCATTATACCGGAACAAGGAATTATTATTTATCAATGGGATTTCGGCCTCTGGAGTGTATACCGGAATTATGGGGGGAAGAAAATCCGTGCCTAATTATGGTACAGCATATTAAGTGATAATGAAAGGTTATGTAAATAAATTGATGTAATATTGAAAGTAAAAAATTGATTAACAGGAGGTTAAAGAATGGCGATATGGAATCCTTGGAGAGGCTGTCACAAAAAAAGTGAAGGCTGTCAGAATTGTTATATACATAGAGCGAATGCCAGAAAAGGCATCAATACAGATATCATATATAAGACAGATGAATTTTATAAACCGATTGAGAAAGATAAAAAGGGAAATTATAAAATGAAAGGCGGACAAACAGTCTTCTTATGTTTTAACAGTGATTTCCTGGTGGAGGAAGCAGATGATTGGCGTAAGGAAGCCTGGGAGATGATTCGTGAACGCAGTGATCTTAATTTTTTCTTTATCACAAAGAGGATAGAACGGTTTACGATCGGATTACCGGAGGATTTTGCCGAAGGCTTTGATCATGTAACGGTATGTGTTACGGTAGAAAATCAGCAACGAACGGATGAAAGAATACCGATCTTCATGAAGTTGCCGATTAAGCATAAGATGATTACGATCCAACCGATGCTTGAGAAGGTTGATCTATCACAATATTTGGATGCTTCCATTGAATGTGTGGTAGTTGGTGGTGAGTCAGGAAGTGATGTGAGACCTCTTGACTATGGATGGGTTCTGGATGTTAGAGAACAGTGTATGAATCAGAAGGTCAGCTTTGAATTCCGACAGGTCGGCTCCATATTCATAAAAGATGGGGTTACCTATAAGGTTCCCAGACAGTACTTATGTGCGCAGGCTAGAAAAGCGAATATCAGCTATAGCAGATAATGAAATTAAACGAACCGAATGGCACAAGTAGTATTATAGGTACATCTATTACTGAGGTTTAAAGACAAACCGGTATTCAAACATAAACTAATAACCTGTAACGCGTAAAAAGCAGCACAGGAGAAATGAGATAAATATGAAGGAAAATGAATTTAATATGATCAAGGAAAGAATAGATAATTTCAAATATACCTCCCTGAATTATACTGAGTTTGGAGACATCGAGAATTATGAGGTAGTCTGTGATAATGAAGATATCATTCTTCTTTATGGCTACAATACGGAAGGTAAAAAACAGGAATATCATTATGCTACTAATAAGGCAGCAGATCTACTTAAGGTGATGACACGAACAGAACAGGTATTAATAACATTTGTTCCCTCGGAATGGGTGGAAGAACTTAATCAGAACGGTTTCGAAATTTATGCTGTATGGAATGACTATTTTCTGCCTGAGTTAGTGCATGAGGAATATAACAATGAGCCTGAGTTTTTAACTATAGAGGATTGTGAAAATGCTTCAGAAGTTACTCTTTCCTGCATAGGACAAAGCAGAGGATTTGCAGGGCAGACGACAGAATGGATGAAGCAATGGATCACGGGCAAAGCTCCGGCGGTTCCGGAGTATACGAAGAATACAGCCGCATTTGTACATAGAGAGAATGGGAATATCATAGGAGTGATCTGTGTCGGAACCTATGCTCACGACAGCGAAAAGGGAGCCGTTGTCTGGGTTCGTGAAGTAGCGGTATCTCCGGATTACCAAAGAAGAGGAATTGCCAGAGAACTAATTCATCAGGCCCTTGTATATGGTAAGAAATGCGGGGCAAAAAGAGCATTTCTAATGGCAGATGAATGCAATGAACATGCAATACACCTATATGAAAGCTTTGGATTTAAAGCCAATAAAGAAAGTGCTCAGATCGATATGATTAGGATTTAACAGGATCAGTAACATAACTGGGGGGATGACATGTACGCTGATTATAAGAATGGAATAACTAATTTGGCTTGTTCCATACTCAAATATTATGGAGCTGAGTACTCACATGATACTCTTGCTACTATGGACTCCTTATTAGAGCATTCCTATAAAAATGTTGTTGTCATGTTATTCGATGGTATGGGTATGGATGCTCTTAATTATCATTTACCGCAGAGCAGCTTCTTAAGAAGGCATCTAGTAACTGAATATTCTTCGGTATTTCCTCCAACTACGACAGCGGCAACTATATCCTTAGAATCTGGATTAACACCGGCAGAGCATGGCTGGATGGGTTGGAGTCTTTATTTTTCAGAAATTGATAAAATTGTTAATATTTTTACCAATAAAGATAAGTATACAAAAGAAGAAGCTGCTAATTATCATGTAGCTTGGCGCTATCTCCCATATAAAAGTATATATGAGAAAATAGCTGACACCGGGAAAGCTAAGGCTTATAGTGTATCTAAATTTGGTTCAAATAAGGTTATTACATTGGAGGAGCTATTTAGAGAGATTACAGGCTTATGTAGCCAGGAGGGTAAAAAATATATTTATTCCTATTGGGAAGATCCTGATAAGACGATGCATGATGTTGGTTGTTACGAAGAAACAGTAACGAATATCATAAAGGAGATAGACCACAAGGTTGAGGAAATGTGTCAGGAGTTAGAGGATACGTTGGTGATTGTTACAGCAGATCACGGGCATTGTAATTTAACACATTATGAATTGAGTGATTATCCTTATTTGGTGAATATGCTGCAACGTCCAATCTCAATTGAAACCCGCGCGGCTGCATTTTATGTTAAAGAGGAATTTCTTTTGGAGTTTCCTGACAGATTTCATGAACTGTTTGGTAACGATTTTTTCCTATTTTCAAAAGAGCAGATTAAGGAACAGAAGATATTCGGTGATGGCACGCCTCATCCAAAGTTTGATACATTCATTGGAGATTATCTGGCAGTTGCAATCGCTGATAAAGGTATCGTATACGATCATAATTCAGCGAGACACCAATCCAACCATGCAGGAATGAATGAAAAGGAGATGCTAATCCCCTTCATTGCAATTGAGAAAAAGTAAGTGGATGGTAAGATGCAGGTGATTGACGATTATTTGGAGGATTACATAGAAAAATAATTAGTCTTTCAAACCGAAAAGGATCACAATAATGGTTCTATTTTTTTGCATATAAGTAAAATATCTCATATCGTTCATATGATAATGGCTCCGAAGTAACCTATGTATTAGAATAAAATATGTGGCATGATAATCTAATTCTTCTTCATAGTCAGGTTGCTGGCGGGTGCTGCACACAGAATACTGTGAGGAAAGTATATGCAGTTTACGTGCAGTTCTTAGGTACCGAGCAAACGATCAAGTCAGACGTGCGATAATTCGCACGAGCGCAAATGTTTGACGAAAAGGGAAAGCGGGACACCTATTGATAGGTGTTCAGCTTTCCCTTTGAGGAGTTTTTGCGCGTTCTGACTTCTACAAGTGAGCAAGGTACCTTAGAAATGCTAGGAAACTGAATTCAACTTTTCGAACAGTTTTCTATGGGTAGCACCCCGCCAGCAACCGTCCCTAGAAAGATTCATTATAATCCACCTACACCAGTTCAATATGGTATTTCTCCAGCCAGTAGTTGATCTGTAGCATATAGGCGATCTGTTGCGGCCCAGCCATTAACTGCCCATACCAGGGTTTTCCGTAATCGGAGGGTGAACCCAGGAATGTTTTGATCTTCTTCACATCTACCAAAGGTCGTATTGGTGCATTAGGATCAGAAAGGATCTCGAGCAGCCGGTTACCTAGCAGTTTCTCATAGTCAGGATGATAAGTCTTTGGATAAGGACTCTTCTTACGGAACAAGATCTCATCCGGTATCAAGCCTCTCCCGGCCTCTCTAAGTAACCCCTTCACTAAGCCGTTCGGCGATTTCATTTCCCAGGGAACGTTCCAGACATATTCAACAATTCTATGATCTGCAAATGGAACTCTGGCTTCCAGACCTGAATACATACTGCAACGGTCCATGCGGTCCAGTAATGTAACCATGAACCATTTCAGATTAAGGTATGCGATCTCCCTGCGCCGGGCCTCCAGTGGACTTTCTCCTGCGAGACGTGGGGTCTCGGCAACTGATTTTTCATAAGCTGCCTGTACATAGCCGCCCAAATCAATCGAAGAGAGCAAATCCTTTGATAGGAGTTGTTTTCTGGTTTCCATATTTCTTGACCAAGGGAAGGTATTGGCAGACATCATCTCAGGATTATGGAACCAGGGATAACCACCAAATATTTCATCTGCACATTCACCGGTAAGAGCTACTTTAGTCTTGGCAGCTACCTTTTTACAAAAATAAAGCAGGGAGGATTCCACGTCTCCCATATTAGGAAGATCCCTTGCATCAACAGCATTGTATAGATTGTCAGCCAGATCCAGGTTATCGCATTCCAGATAAGTATGCTTACTGCCGACCTGGTCGATCATAATATCAACATAGGGGCGATCTCTGGAGGGTTGGAAGGAATTTGACTTGAAATTAATATCGTTATCAACAAAATCGAAAGAGTAAGTTTCAATCTGTTTTCCCACTTTTTTAAGCTCATTGGCACAGATTGCGGTTACCAGGCTGCTGTCAATGCCACCGGAGAGGAAGGTACAGATAGGAATATCGGAAATCATCTGTCGCTTAACTGCATCTGTAACTAAAAAGGAGGTCTTTTCGATGGTTTTAGCAAAGGAATCCTCGTGAGGAGCACTAACAAGCTTCCAGTAAGACTCTTCATGAATTCCGGTAGAATTGAAGATAAGTACATTTCCTGCCAGTACTTCGTACACATCTTTGAATACACCTAGTCCGTAGGTTTTTGCCGGGCCGAGACCAAAGATCTCACTCAGTCCACTAGCATCCAATCTTGGTTTAAAACCGGGAAATTGAAACAATGCCTTAATCTCAGACCCAAATATTAGGTTATCATCCATAAGCGTGTAAAATAACGGCTTGACACCGAAACGATCTCTCCCCAGACAAAGAGTTTTATTGTTCTCATCCCAAATTGCAAAAGAAAAGATACCGTTCATTTCTTTTACAAAGTCCTTACCAAATGCCATATATCCGGTTAATATTACCTCCGTATCACAATGGGTCTTAAATAAATACCCCATTCGGATCAGATTATTCCTAAGTTCGTCCGTATTGTAGAGCTCTCCGTTATATATGATTGTGTAGGAGCAACCAAACTTATCCCGCGTCATAGGCTGTTGTCCTCGGCTTAAATCAATTATGGATAGTCTGGTATGTGCAAATCCAACCTGTGGGGTTAAATATTCACCATCTTCATCCGGACCCCGATGGAAAAGAGCCTTTCTCATACCTGCTAATGTCTTTTGCCACCTATTGTTATCGTTGGTGTAATCAGCTTTAAGATTACAAAAACCGGCTATCCCGCACATAGGGCCTCCTTCTAAGTTCATACGCGTACTATTATTATTTAGATGACGAAATAATAAATACCGCAACTTATATAGCTACAAAACCTGATAGATCGGAAGTTAGTTGCAGCTTAGACTTTAGAGATTACATAAATAAAAAGGGAGCTTACATCACGTAATAATCACAAATGAAGACCACAAGGCTCAGATTAAACTGTTGTATGAGTCAATATCCGCGTGATTAAGCGTGATTGAAAGCCCCCTTACTTTCATTTATATTCAGTTACCTTGGAGCCAGAACGATAGGTTGTAGCTGCCTACCCTCCAATGCTTCCTCTATGGTAGGAATAATCAGGTTAAACTCAGCGACCATAGAATTGGGTTTTCCTTTATAATTATCCTGGCCAAATGGAACGAAATATACGTTCTTGGCATTAATCAGTAATCCAATATTTTTCAAATTGTTACTGAGAGCATCATTGGTTGAAATAGCTAAGACTAGCGGTTTTCCGTTTCTAAGCAATCCCTTTGCTGCCATCAGTACGGTTGAATCGGTAATCGCATTGGCCATTTTCGCAAGGGTGTTACCGGTGCAGGGAGCAATCACTACAATATCGAGAAGATTGTTTGGACCTAATTTTTCTGCTTCAACAATCGTAGTAATCGGCTCATTTCCGGTAAGCTCCTTTGCTCTAAGGAGAAAATCCTCTGCGTTTCCAAAACGGGTATCCGTTACTTGGGAACGTTCGGAAAAGATGGTATATACATTCGCATTCTCCGCGACCAAGCGTTCAATTTGAGAAAAAACTTTATCAAAGGTACAATAGGACCCGGTTAGGGCAATGCCCACATTTTTCCCACGGATGGTCATTTAATCACTTCTTTCTTTCATTAACTCAATGATTTCTTTTACTAATATATCAGCGGATGTTCTTGGTGAAACCTTTCCGGGCAAACCAAGACATAGTTTGGCATTAATGTTCTGCTGCATAGCATATTCAAAATCCACTCCTCCTGGAGCAGAAGCAATATCAATAATGGTTACATCCGGGGCAACCAGCTCCAGACAGGATTTATCAAGAATTAAGGAGGGAATTGAGTTGAAAATATAATGGAAAGCAGGCAGAATAGCCTTTATATCGGATATGTGAATCGTCTCATGTCCTGCTGCCTCCGCATAAGCGAGAGCATCCTCGGAGCGTGCTGCGACGGTAACTCTAGCATCCAGAGCTTTCAATTTTGCCGCCAAAACTTTAGCGCAGCGGCCGTATCCCAGTATAAGGCAATTACTGCCGTGGAGATTACGATCACTGCTCTGAATTGCCTCCATAATAGTACCTTCTGCAGTTGCAATAGCGTTAAGAATAGTTATTTTCTCATTCTTCATTAGGTCATAATATGGAATTCCCTTCAAAGTACAAATCTCAGAGATTTGCTCAGGTATCATTCCTCCGATTAGAAAATGTTCTTTTGTTAATAAATTGGACAGATTTGATACAGTAAGATCAGAGGTTTTCGTGGAAGCAACAGATACCAGATCTCTAGTTAGAGGAATCGGACCTACGACTACCTTGCACTGATCGAATAATTCATTTAAGGAATGCAGCGTAACACAATTCTCATGAATCATAGGTTCCGCTATTCTATACGTAGATACCCGGTATCCCAGTTGAAGGAATGCCGAAGCCATAAATACCTGGCGTTGATCGCCACCAAAAATTCCAATATCAAATTGTAGGGACATATACTTCACTCCTTTATGTCACATTATATGTAATCTAAGCAGGATTGGTGAACGTACGACACCAATCCTGCTAGGACACAGAATATACTTGTCTCAAAAAAGGAGTATTATAATTTGAATGAGTGTTAATTGCGAAAAAATACTAGATGGTCCAAATGAAATAATTTTATAATAAAAATAATACTGTATAATAAGTAGAAACTGATATAAAATAGGAATATGTAAAAACCACACGGAGGAAAAGTTAGAATGAGTAACCTGGTAATCAGAATGGCAACTTTGGAGGATGCAGCTGCCCTCCTTTCCATTTATCAACCATATATCTTAAATACTGCAATCACCTTTGAGTATGAGCCGTTAACGCTAGAGGCTTTTCAAAAACGGATGGAACATATATTAGTACAATTTCCGTGGCTTGTATGCGAAGTTGAGGGAGAAATCGTAGGGTATGCTTATTGCTCCCGTTTTAAGGAAAGGGCAGCCTTTGATTGGGATTGTGAGTGTTCGGTATATATAGACGAGAAATATCATAGAAGAGGAATAGCTACGGAGCTCTATCATAAACTCTTTGAGCTGGTGAAAGAGCAGGGTTATTACACAATCTATTCCCTGATTACCTATTCTCATCAAAGCAGTGTCGAACTACATAAGAAATTTGGGTTCACCGAAGTTGGAGTTTATGAGAAGACAGGTTATAAATTTGACCGGTGGTGGGATTTACTGGTGATGGAGAAAAGATTGAAATCCTTTGAGGAAACTCCGGTAAAACCAAAATCGATCCATGAAATTGGGCTGTAATATAGTAATTGTTTCTGTAATTTTTCGAATAAAGTTTTAATGCATAGAATAATACCGATTAAATAGTTCTGATGTAATTAAAAAGGAAAATCTGTAATACGGATTTTCCTTTTTTTAATTACTTCAGGTTGTATTTCAGGTGTCAGTATTATATAATCCCAAATATGGAAAAATTGGGAATAAAAGGGAGGAACCAATGAAGTCAAAGCGAAGCTCACATAAGAGAAAAATAATTACCAGAGTGCTTTTGGTTATCACGGCAGTTTTAAGAGATATCTATCTTCAAATCCCGGGTAAGAAGAATAATCGGGGAATTATAGCTCCTATAAAATTCTTTAATCCATGGAATTCTTACAATCATTATTAGTACATACTGTCGATTGCATGATAATGCCTGTACATAATCTTATATGCTGTTTTGTTGGAGTAGATTCTGTAAATCGAATTTTACTTTATTTTCCAACTAGTAATTGATTTCTAGATTTTGCTATTATATAATTCATTTGTCGGCAAATTAGGAAATAAATGGTGATAAAATAAGAAAATACAAAAGGCTCTTCCACCATATACGAGGTAAATCGATGCAGAGATATTTTGATATTCACAGTCATATACTTCCGGGAGTTGATGACGGAGCAAAGAATATGGAGGAGACTAGGCGTATGCTTTTAGCTGCATATGAAGAGGGTTTCCGCATTATAACTGCTACACCACATTTTGTAGCCGGAAAGAAGAGTATGCCAGTTGAAAATCTAAAGAAAATACTTGAAAGGGTTAATCAGGTTGCAGCCAGTATTTCTGAGGAATTAGAAGTAATATTAGGGAATGAATTGTTTTATAGCTTACAAATGCTGGAGGCCTTAAAAAAAGGAGATGCACTTACCATTGATGATACAAGATATATTCTGGTGGAGTTTTACCAAAATGTCTCATTTCATGAATTATGGGAGGGATTGAATAATTGTATCTTCGAAGGTTATATACCAATACTGGCGCATGCTGAACGGTATCGCTGCCTGCTTAAAAAATCGGAGCTTGTAGAGAAGCTGATCAGCTTGGGAGTGTACATACAGATAAATATGTCCAGTATCGTAGGACATTTGTGGAAGCCTGGGAGGCGATTCTCCCATAAACTTTTACATCGTGAATGGGTACATTTTCTAGGGTCGGATGCCCATGATTTGGAGCATAGAAGACCAAGGGCAAAAAAAGCGACAGCCGTCATAGAAAAGAAATACGGGGTGCAGATGATACAGTTATTACTATGGGAAAACCCATTAACAATGGTGGAGGACAGTAATTTATAACAGGAAGGTAAGGAGCAGGGCAATGGAAATTGGTAAAGGAAAAGAGAAGGAAATTGAACTGAAGGAATTGTTTTTTCTATTTTATCGTAAGCTATGGATTTTAATTATTGTTGGATTACTTGGTGCAGTAGGTGTCTGTGCTTACTCAATCTATCTGATGGATCCGGAGTATACTTCAACAGCAAAAGTATATGTCATTAGCCGACAGGAAGATGATAAGACAACCATTAATGACATTCAGACGGGAACTCAACTGACCAAGGACTATATGGTTATTGCTAAGAGTCGTTCTATAACAGAAGCAGTTATCAATCAGTTAAACCTGGATTTAACCCATGAGCAGCTGATTAAACACTATAAAGTGAGCTCTCCCTACGATACTCGAATCCTAGAAATAACAGCAACCTATAATGATCCAAAGATAGCGAAGCGTCTTGCAGATGCAATTGCTGCAGTTTCCGCTGAACGAATGGTGAGCGTTATGGAGATGAAGAAAGCGAATGTTTTTGAGAATGGCTATTTACCGAAAGAGCCCTCGGGTCCCAATGTAATTCTGAATACGATACTTGGAGGTTTGGGAGGTATCATCCTGTCTTCCGGTGTTATCCTATTACGCTATATGATGAATGACAGCATAAAGTCCGCTGAGGATATTGAGAAATACCTGGGCCTCACGACACTCAGTGCAATTCCCTATGAAGAGGGTAGCTATAAGAATAGAAGAAAAATGAAAAAAAATATTAGAAAAACAGTTTTGGCAAGTTAAAGGAGATTAAAAATATGCTGCAGATTACCCTGGAAAAACTAAAGGAAAGAGATTTTCAAAGTAATGAAGCCTTCAAACTGTTAAGAACTAATATACAGTTTTGTGGGAGAGATATAAAAGTAATATGTTTTACCAGCTGTTTACCAAATGAAGGAAAGTCCAATGTATCCTTTAATCTGGCCCTTTCCTTTGCTGAAAGCGGTAAGAGAGTGATTTTTATTGATGCAGATTTACGAAGATCAGTGATTGTGGGTCGATACAAGCCGGACCATGCTGTTTTTGGACTAACCCATTATCTATCCGGTTTACATAGTATAAACGAAGTGGTGTATGAAACGAACGTTAATAATCTAGATATAATTTTTTCCGGACCAAACACTCCAAATCCGGCTGAACTACTAGATAGTGAATGCTTTCAGGATCTTATGAAGATGCTTCGTAAGGAATATGATTATATAATCCTTGATACACCGCCCCTTGGAAGTGTGGTAGACAGTTCCATCGTCTCGGAATATTGCGATGGATTGGTACTTGTTATAGAGGCCAATGAAATCAGCTATAAGCTGGCGCAAAAAGTGAAGAAGCAGCTGGAAAAGGGAAAATGTCGAATTCTCGGAGCTGTTCTGAATAAGGTCGAGAGAAAAAAAGGGCAGTATACTTATTACGGAAGAAAATATAAAAAATATGAAAATAGATACTACATAGTACAGTAAACGAAAATATCTATATCAAAGAAAGATAACGATATTTAACCTACCTAAGAAAGATAGTAAATAACACTACAAAAGAGGATCAATGGATACCACGTTTAATCATAGTATACATATCTGCGAAAATGTAGGGGAGGATATCGTAATGTTATTTCGCTTTAGTAAATACCGAAAATTAATTGTATTTGTCTTGGATTTATTTATCATCTCATCTATAAGCTTTGTTCTATATTTTTTCAAAGTAAATGAAATCGGCAGAAATTATATCGATTTATTACCAAGTCTTGCTTTGCTGATTTTATGCTGTACATTATCCCTATATATTTTTAGAACCTATGACAGTCTGTGGAGATATGCGGAAAGTAAAGAGTATATGGCCTTACTTCTCGGTGGTTTTATCGGATATTTCAGTTATGTGCTTCTGAACAGCTTGATCGTAAAAAGCAAAATTCCGATTTCATTTTCACTGACTGCTTACTCTGTATCTCTGCTTTTAATGCTTTTTATGAGGTTGATGTATCGTAATTATCGTATGAAAAGCAAGTTTAAATCAGCACTTGGAAGAATACCATTAGCGATTATTGGAGCAGGAGAAGCCGGAATCCGGCTTTCGGAGGAAATCAGGAATGACCCCAGCAGCAGATACTATACCTGTTGCTTTCTGGATGATAACATCGAGAAGATTGGAAAGCAGATACATAATATAGAAGTTAAGGGTCCCATCCAAAACATACGTGAGTTATTAAAATGTACTCCGGTAAAAGAAATAGTAATGGCTATCCCCTCCATACAATCGGAAACGAGAAGCAGTATTTTGGAGCTTTGTTCATCTATGAAATACCGTGTCAAGACCTTACCGGATACACTAACGCTAATGCAGAATGAGGAAAAGGCCCTAACAAAAAGTATTAGGGATGTAAATATTGAAGAACTGTTGGGAAGAGAAGCGGTTAATTTTGAAAATGAGGATGTTAAGAAATGTATCTCAGGTAAAGTAGTTATGGTCACAGGAGGAGGCGGTTCTATTGGCTCCGAGCTTTGTAGACAGATTGCGAAGGCAAATCCTAAAAAGCTGGTGATTCTTGACATCTATGAAAATAATGCTTACGACATTCAACAGGAATTAAAATTCATATATCAGGATAGTCTGGATTTGAGAGTAGAAATAGCATCCGTACGAGATGAGGAGAAGGTAAATCTACTATTTCAGAGACATCTCCCCAATATTGTATTTCATGCTGCTGCTCATAAGCATGTTCCACTTATGGAGGAATGTCCATCTGAAGCAATCAAGAATAATATCTTTGGAACCTACCATGCAGTAATGGCATCAAATCGCTATAAGGTAGAAAAATTCGTACTTATATCCACGGATAAAGCAGTCAATCCAACGAATATCATGGGAGCTACCAAACGCTTTTGTGAAATGATTTTACAAAGTATGGTCAAAAACAGTTCTACTGAATATGTTGCGGTGCGCTTTGGAAATGTTCTGGGCTCTAACGGTTCTGTCATTCCGCTGTTTAAACGTCAAATCGAACAGGGAGGTCCGGTCACAATTACCGACAAACGGATTATCCGCTACTTTATGACCATTCCGGAGGCAGCACAGCTGGTACTGCAGGCAGGGGCAATGGCAAACAGATCCGAGGTATTTGTTTTAGATATGGGGCAGCCCGTGAAAATATATGATTTAGCAGAAAAGCTGATTCGGTTATCCGGTTATGAACCCGGAGTTGATATACCGATTTTGGAAATGGGATTACGTCCCGGGGAGAAGCTTTATGAAGAGCTTCTAACTCAAAGTGAAGAGCTGATAACGACTCAAAATCAAAAAATTTTTATTGAGCATCAAAATGAAATATCTCAGTCTGAATTACATGAAAAGTTAAATATCATTCAAAGAGCCCTTGATATCGGTGCGGATGAGGTGATTAGGAAGGCGATGAAGAAAGTGGTTCCTACCTTTCGTGATCCGGACGAAGTTAATAACCGTAGGGTTATATTAGGTTATGGTGAGAAGATTGCAGTAAAAGAGAAAGCAGTTATCGTAAATACGGTTATGGAGAATGTCGGATAATTACAGTTATAAAGGCTAAGTAAATACTGTAAATTAGGGGGTTACAATGATTTATACGAAAATGAAACGATTTTTTGATATTTTATTTTCATTATCTGCAATGATAATCTTCCTACCTGTTCTGCTTTTAATCTCAGCAGCAATTAAAATTGACTCAAGGGGTCCGGTTCTATTCAAACAGGTCAGGGTTGGAAGGAATAAGAAGCAATTTGTTATTTATAAATTTCGTACGATGAGTCTTGATACCCCAAAGGATATGCCCACGCATCTTCTGACAGGACCGGACCAGTACATAACTAGAATTGGAAAAGTATTGAGGAAGTGTAGCTTAGATGAATTGCCGCAGATATGGAATATATTAATCGGACATATGTCAGTGATTGGGCCAAGACCTGCACTATGGAATCAATATGATTTAATTGCAGAACGGGATAAATACGGGGTAAATGATGTCCGTCCCGGTCTGACCGGCTGGGCACAGATCAATGGCAGAGACACCCTTTCCATTGAAGAAAAATCCAGGCTGGATGGAGATTACATCGATAAATTAGGATTCATAATGGATGTGAAATGTTTTGTAGGTACCATGCTAACGGTAGCAAAGCAGCAGGGTGTTGTCGAGGGTGGTACCGGAGCAATGAGTATGGATGATACTGCAGTTACCAATGAAAAGCTTTCAATTTAATAGAATAAGTATGATATGGCAGGATACAAATATCCTTCAATGAGGAGAAACAGTTACATGAAGAATATATTAATCACAGGAAAAGACAGCTATATCGGATTATCTCTTGAAAAATGGCTGTCAGGATATTCGGGCAAATACTCCATAGCATCGGTAGATATGAGGGACGAACAGTGGAGAGAGTATGATTTTTCAAAATTCGACACAGTCTTTCATGTAGCAGGAATTGCTCATGTTTCAGCTGATCAAAGGCTTGAGAGTTTATATTATAAAGTCAACAGAGATTTGGCTATTGAGACTGCTAAACATGCAAAAGCTTCCGGTGTGAAACAATTTATTTTTATGAGCAGTATTATTGTTTATGGTAATACCAACGCGGACAATGGAATGATCCGGAAGGATACGGTACCAAAGCCGGACAATTTCTATGGAAACAGTAAATTGATGGCAGAAGTAGGTATTCGGGAATTGGAAAACGAGGAGTTCAAAGTAGTAATTCTTCGACCTCCGATGATCTATGGAAAAGGTTCCAAAGGGAACTACCGAAAGCTTTCCATAATGGCACAGAGAATTCCCATTTTTCCTAAGCTACACAATCAGCGTAGTATGCTTTATATCGATAACCTCTGTGAATTTATCCGATTAATGATAGATAACGAGGAAAAGGGAATCTTCTTCCCACAGAATTATGAATATGTCGCAACCTCCGATATGGTAAGAGTCATCGCTCAGGTTCATGGAAAAAAGGTAGGTCTTACAAAGCTTTTTAATCCTATGCTCAAGCTACTGCAAAAAAGAAATGGAATTGTAAATAAAATATTTGGTAGCCTGGCCTATGAGAAGTCTATGAGCAGCTACCCACAATATTATCAAATGAAGGATTTTCAAAAGTCCATTGAAGAAACGGAGGAATTCTAGTGGTTGATTTGACCGCGATTATTCTTACGAAAGATGAAAGTATCAATATAGAAGAGTGTCTTAAGACACTGAAAGGCTTCGTCAAAAGAGCAGTTGTTGTGGATAGCGGGAGTACTGATGAGACCACCCGATTGGCGAAAGAGCTCGGTGCAGATGTATACTTCCACCCGTTTGAGAATTATGCAAAGCAATTCAACTGGGCAATTGATCACACGGAGATTACTACCAAATGGACGCTGAGACTGGATGCGGATGAAAGATTAACCCCTGAGTTATGTGTAGAGTTGACACAGTTGATGAAACAACATGAAAATGATGATGTAAACGGGATTACGATGGAAGCACGCTTCTATTTTATGGGCAGATGGATTAAACATGGAGGCAGTAAGAAAAGAAAATTGATGGTTTTCAAGACAGGGAAAGGCAGAATTGAAGAAAGAAAGATGGATGAGCATACCATATTATCCAAAGGACGATCAGTGGCCACGAAGGAAAAGTTCCTTCATTACGATTTTCGGAATCTGAATTACTTTATATCTAAAATGAATTGGTATGCAACTAGAGAAATGCAGGATTATTTTTCTTATAGGGACAATGCCTCTGAGGAGAAGCTTAATGACAAGTCCATCAGTAAAACCAGAAAAAAGAAATTTTCCTTTTATTATAAATTTCCTTTGTTCTTTAGAAGCTCTTTGTTATTTATTTATTTCTATCTGTTCAAACTGGGATTTCTGGACGGGAAGGAAGGCTTTATTTATCACTACATGTATCAACGCTGGTATCGATGTCTCGTGGATGCAAAAATATATGAACAGATGCTTACAAATAAGCCCTTTGAAGAAACCGGTGATTTGAAGGCATAGTATTGGCGATGGAATGGAGAAAAATATGAATAAACATGCATATCTGATTTTAGCTCATAATAACTGGGATACACTTGAGAAGTTGATTTTATTAATTGATGATTATCGCAATGATATCTACCTCCATGTTGACAAGAAAGTTAAGAGCTTTGATCGTAGCCGGCTGATTAACCTGCCGAGGGAATCAAACATCTATGTTTACTCACAGAATAAGGTTTACTGGGGTGGCTTTAGCCTGACGGAATGCGAAATGTTTCTGATGAAAAAAGCAATTAAAAAAGAGTATTCCTATCTTCATATTTTATCCGGTGCTGACTTACCCATTCAATCACAGGATGACATCCACAATTTTTTTCAGATAAATGAACACTGTGAATTCATACAGTATCAAAGCGACGACTATGTAAAGAATACACCGGAAATCAGCAGAAGAGTATCAGTCTATCATTTTCTTCAGAATTACAGAAATCGGTTTCGTTTTAGAGTGCTTAATGATTGTTTTATCGCGTTGGATCGATTCCTGATTTTGCTTCAGCTGGCACTTAGGGTGAACCGCTGGAAGCAGAACACTGAGCTAAAGTATGGATCGAATTGGGTTAGTATTACGAAGGAACTAGCTCAGTACCTTGTGAATCAGGAAAATCAAATTAAGAGGTTGTTTCAAAAAACTAATTGCTCGGATGAGCTGTTTATTCAAACGATTGCTTTCAACTCGTATTTTCGTGATCGGATATACCGGACGAAAGAGGAAGGTGATATGACGGCTAATCTTAGGTTAATTGATTGGGAGAGAGGAAGCAGTAAGGGTAATCCGTATGTTTGGCATGTAGAGGATTATGACAGAATTATGCAATCAGATTGTATGTTTGCTAGAAAGTTTGATACTTCGATTGACAGTGAGATTATTGACAAAATATATGAACGGATATCAGAGAGTAACCGGAAGAATAGAAGCAAGGTAAGGTACGATAAGGAGGTGATCTGAGTTGGAAGGTAGTTTAATTAAGGTGTTGGTGATTTCAACTACAAATTTCGGTTTTGACGGAATTACGAATGTTATATTGAATTATTATCGTGCCCTGGACAAAACTGATTTGAAGATGGATATTATGGTTCCGAATCAAATGAAACAGGATTTACAAGAAGAAATCGAAGCTTACGGAGGAAGTGTTTACTGCAATCCGAATCGCTTCAGAAAGCCCTGGCGATATCTGAAGACCTTGACTGATATCATCAGGCAAAACCGGTATGATATTGTTCATGCTCATGGTAATAGCTGTACACTTGCTTTGGAACTGTATGCTGCTAAAAAAGCAGGTATCAAAATCAGAATCCCCCATAGTCATAATACAACCTGTAAATACCAGCTGCTGAATAGGATTTTAAGAAAATCCTTTGATAGCTTGTATACCCAGGCTTTTTCCTGTGGGAAAAAAGCAGGGGAATGGTTATACCCAAAGAAGGAATTTGAGATTATTAATAACGGAATTGAGTTAAATCGGTACCGGTATGATCAGAAGCTTCGAAATGAATATCGGACGAAATACAGTCTATCAGACAAAATGGTCATAGGACATGTCGGTAATTTTACGGATCAGAAAAACCATACCTATCTGATTGATATTTTTTTAGAACTATATAGTAAGAATAAGAATTATCGGTTAATTCTAGTCGGTGACGGGAGTTTGAGACAGGAAATTGAAAATAAGGTTATTTCAATGCAGCTTTCAGATGCCGTTATCTTCACGGGGAATATTAATTTTGTTCCACAGCTTATGCAGGCAATGGATGCTATTGTGATGCCCTCTAAGTATGAAGGTCTACCACTGACTCTGGTTGAAGCGCAGGCTTCCTGTTTACCCTGCTTTATCTCCGATCAGATATCCTCGGAGGTGGCCATTACTAACTTGATTGAATTTATTCCTATAGAAAAACCGGCAAAGGAATGGGCTCATAAAATCGATCGAGCCTTACCACATAATCGCGAGAAAAGTGCAAATTATGTTTATTATCAGATAGCAGATGCTGGGTACAGCATACAAGAGAATGCGAAAAAACTTAAGGAACTTTATGCCTCCTATGCAAGTGGTTAATTTTAGTGCAGGCTTAGAGTGTCAGGGATGGAGTGTATTATGAACATAGTATTTGTAACAAGGAATATGCATGGTGGTGGAGCAGAACGGGTAATTTCGGAATTATTGAAATATCTGACAAAGCAGCAGATAAGCTGCAAGATCGTTACTCTGGAGAAGGAAAAGGTTTTATATCATATACCACCCTCTGTTGAATTGCATATGATTGGTGAAAAATCCGGTAATCGGTTGTTTGATAAATATCTACGTTATAAAGAGCTACGTAATTATGTCAAAGGGATAAGGCCTGATCTTGTTGTTGCTCTTCCGGAGGAAATAGGAATCTATGTCATACCGGCGTTATTTGGAACGAAAATACCGGTAGTGGTTTCAGAAAGGAATAATCCTTGGGTTATGCCCTGGAAGAAAGGAACCAGGTTGTTGCGAAGTTTATGCTATCCCCATGCCTCAGGTCTTATCTTTCAGACAGAACAGGCCGCCGGCTTTTTTTCAAACAGAGTTCAAAGGAAGGGAATCGTATTACCAAATCCGCTGGATCTTACGAGGCTTAGTGAACCCTGGGTTGGAGGTAGAAGAAAAGAAATTGTGGGAGCTGGAAGGTTGGATAAGCAGAAGAATTTCCCCTTGCTGATCAAGGCATTTGCACAGTTTTATGAAAATCATTCCGATTATAAGCTAATCATCTATGGAGAGGGTATACTACAAGAGGAACTGATAAAACTGGCAAATTCTCTGTTGCCTTCGGAAGCATACAGTTTTCCGGGCAGAACTACGAGGCTTCTGGAACAGATAAACGGAGCTTCTATGTTTGTACTTAGCTCTGATTATGAAGGATTGCCAAATGTAGTAATTGAAGCGATGGCGCTTGGGCTTCCGGTAATCTCGACGGATTGCCCGTCAGGGGGACCCTCCAATCTGATAGAGGATGGGAAGAATGGAATCTTGATACCGGTAGGAAATGTACAGGCTTTATATAAAGCGATGTGCAGGCTAGCAGAAAATGAGGACTATGCGGCAGCTCTTGGAAAACAGGCACAAAAAATAAAAAATAAATTTAACTCGGAAGTAGTATCAGAAAAATGGAGAGGTTATTTCAATGCAGTTGCAAAACAATAATACAACACCGATTACAATTCATCCCTTGGCTTTTATACCACAGGCTGAAACAGAAACAAAGAAAAACTCAATGGCAGTAAATTTATGCTGGTTTCTCCTGGGAGCAGCGCTGGTTGCCGGAAATATTGCTGAACATTCAATTATTTTTCAGGCCAGTACAATCATATTTATGTTCGTATGCCTAAGCTATCTGTTTCTTCATTATGCCCTACGGATCAATAAGTATCAGATGATTATACTTATTTTTATCGTATATAACTATGCCCTGATAGCCTCTGGGAGAGCGGCGGTCCCGGAGCATTCCATCAAAATGGTGGAGACAGTTGCTATCAATTTAGTTCTGTCGGTTTTACTGTTCAGCTTTTTTGTATATATTAATGATGTACATAAAGTACTACATACCTATATCATCGCCTCGGTGGTTAGTAATATCGTTATTTTATTTGCATTTCGTAATTCTTTATTCAGTGGCAGGCTGGCGTTTTCCTGGGGAGATTCAATCAGCTATTACAGTCTGTTTGGGATGCAGGTGGTTTCTGTAGGTCCTAATATCATTGCCTATTTTTCAGCGGTATCATTTATTTTTGCAACCTATTACTATTTCAAAAACAGAAAGCTGCGTTATCTGCTTCTGGATTTTTTATTTGTATTTACTATATTGGCAACCGGTTCCAGAAAGGGACTGTTGATTCTGGTTCTAGGCTTCTTCCTGCTACTGAATGTCATATTTAAAAGAAATAAAAAGATAATTTACTTCACGGTAGCGTTTTTACTTTGTTCCATAATGTTTTATGTAATTCGGACAATTCCCCAGCTTTATGAAACAGTAGGTTCCAGAATGGATGAGCTGCTTAATTTAGCTTTGAATAAGGATGTCAGCGATCCATCCATCTTAACAAGGATGAGGCTGATTGATATTGGATATACAATTTTTTTGCAAAATCCTGTGTTTGGGTATGGACTGGATGCTTTTCGTCTGATCGGGCCCTGGAAAATTGTCACCGACAATAATTATCTAGAGATATTAATATCCAGCGGTATCATCGGTTTTATCATATATTATTCCTATGTTATCTTTGTTCTCAAGGACTATTTTTCCATCCGTCAAAGAAGTGATATATGCAAAATATTATTTGGAGTTTTTTTGCTGTCGCTGGTGATGGAATATGGTTCTGTTGTTTACTTTGTTAGAAATATTGACTTTACGCATATTATGTTATTTTATGTTCTTTTTGTTGGGAAAAAGGAGTTAAGTGATGAAATTACAGAAAATGAGACAATACCTGCATAAGCTGGCTGCCTTTTTATGGCATCGAAGACTCATCCAGTATTTTATACCGACAGAGCTATATCTTTCGGTGCAGTACAAAAATTATATGGGTAAATCGTTAAATCTGAAGCATCCACAGACCTTCAATGAAAAACTGCAATGGCTCAAAATATACGATCGTAACCCCAAATATACAAACCTGGTAGATAAATATGAGGTAAGAAATTATATTGCACGTATGATTGGTGAGAAGTTCTTGATCCCTATCTATGGCGTATACCAAAATTATGAGGATATCGAATTCGACCGACTGCCAGAGGAGTTTGTCTTAAAGCCAAATCATACCTCCGGAGATGTCTATATTTGTAGGAATAAGTCGGATATAAATCATAGACAATTAAAAAAGATATTGAAAGGATGGATGAGAAAGCGATACTACTGGGTACACCGGGAATGGCCCTATAAGAACATCAAGCCTATGATTCTTTGTGAAAAATATATGGTGGAGGAATCCGGTTCCGAGCTTAAAGACTATAAATTTATTTGTTTTAACGGTAGAGTCAAATGCATGTTTGTCTGCAGAAACAGAAATTCAGCATCCGGCTTGAATGTAGACTTTTATGATGCTGACTGGAAGCCCTTACCTTTTATAAGACATTATCCAAACAGCGGAGAGGTTTTGCCAAAACCGAAGAACTTTGATCAAATGAAGAAGTTTGCAGAGGTATTAGCCAAGGAAATACCCTGTGTCAGAATTGATTTTTACGAGGTGGAAGAAAAATTATATTTTGGAGAGATGACGTTCTATCCGGGGTCCGGTTATGAAGAGTTTTCTCCGGAGACTTATGATTATATGCTGGGCGATTGGTTAACACTGCCGGATTACGGAGGTTGATTTGAGAGGAAATGAGGTATATTTACATCAGAATTTAGAAAGCTTTTATCCGGATAAGTCGGACTATTTTAATCCTTCCGAAGCCTATCCGGAGTATCCTTTTGCCGGGGAGATATCCGCATCCTCGAATAAAGTGTATGAAATGATTAGGAATTGTCTATATCATATGGGGTTTGACAAAGAGAACTTTGGAAAAAAAGAATGGAATCCTCTAAAAGAAATGATACATCCGGGTGAGGTTGTATTAATCAAGGCTAATATGGTGATGCATGTGAATGAGAAGCCCGGAAACGGAACAGAGTGTCTGATTACACATCCGTCCCTAGTTCGTGCAATGCTTGACTATGTTATCCTCGCGCTTGGAGGTAAGGGTAAGATTATTGTTGGTGATGCACCAATGCAATCCTGTGATTTTGAACGGCTTGTGGAAGAACAGGGATACCTTGACCTGATAGATTTTTATAAAGACAAAGGTGTTATGGTAGAATTGGCGGATTTTCGTAATTACAAAACAGCATATAAAAACGGAATACTTCAAAGACTGGAACCTGAGAAGGAGAATGACGCAATTATTGTGGATCTTGGCAGTAAATCTGAGTTTTGTCCGCTGGAGCAGGACAGATATCAAAACCTGCGGATTACTAATTATGACCACAGTATCATGAAGGAGCATCACAACTGTAGGAAAAATGAATATTCCATCGCAAAATCCATCCTGGAAGCCGATGTTATCATAAATATGCCGAAGCCAAAGACGCATCGAAAGGCAGGAGTAACCATAGCCCTTAAGAATTTGGTTGGTATCAATACAAATAAGGAATGGTTGCCGCATCATACTGCCGGATCAAAAACAGAGGGAGGCGATGAGTATGATAAGAAGAGTATTATTAAAAGATTTCGGACTCACTTTCTGGAGAAAGCTGATGTCAGTACCTTGAAGGGAAGAAAGCTCCAAACTAAATTAAATTATCAGCTTGCATTTGCATTTGCAGTGCTTGGCCGACTTTTCTTGAAGGAGCGATACCGGGAGGGAAGCTGGTATGGTAATGATACAATCTGGAGAACCATTCTGGACTTGAATAAAATTATTTATTTTGCTGATAAAGAGGGATGTATGAAGGATACAAAGCAGAGAAGGATGCTAATTGTAGCAGATATGATTATATCCGGAGAAGGAGAGGGGCCGCTTTTACCGGATCCTAAAAAGGTTGGCATAATTGCAATGGGGCAAAATCCAATCTGTTTTGATGAAGCAATTGCTTCAGTGATGGGATTTAAACCGTCTTTGATTCCCACAATCAGTAATGCGCATGGCATGAAGTGGTATAATTTCTCTGAACCGGAGAAGACCTTACTAACCTCAAATTTAATCAATTATCATAGGAAACGACCAGATGATCTGGCATATGAAGACACTTTGAAATTTACTCCTTCTGAAGGGTGGAGAAATCACCCTACGTTTCAAGTGTCATTGAATCAGGATACAATACAAGAGACAGTTAGCCAAGCATAAAGGAGCAAAAAGATATTTATGGAGAATAATATTATAAAAAAGGCGGTAAATGCAGCCAAATGGACTACCATCACAGAGATCCTGGCAAAGCTAATTGCACCGATTACTAATATGATCCTGGCGAGAATTCTGGCACCGGAAGCTTTCGGTGTATTGGCCACGGTAACGATGATAATCGCATTTGCTGCCATGTTTACGGATGCGGGCTTTCAGAAGTACCTGATACAGCATGATTTTAATAGTGAAGAGGAAAAGTATAAGAATGCGAACGTGGCATTCTGGACCAATCTTGTGATATCCACACTTTTATGCTTCGTTATTATCCTGTTTCGTAAACAGGTAGCATCGCTGGCTGGTAGCCCGGAGTTAGAAACTGTCATCGGTTTTTCCGGTCTTGTACTATTAACAACTGCATTTTCCGGTATTCAATTAGCCCTGTATAAACGTGATATGAATTTTAAGACTCTATTTATGGTAAGAATGATAACGATAGGTGTTCCCTTTGTCGTCACCATTCCATTAGCATTATTGGGCTTTGGCTTTTGGTCACTGATTGCCGGAGAATTTCTGACACAGATAGTGAATGCCGTTATTCTGACAGCTGCATCAAAGTGGAGACCGGCTTTTTACTATAGCTTCAAGATATTGCAGGAGATGTTTTCCTTTAGTATGTGGACTTTGCTAGAGACGATTACCATTTGGTTTTCCTTCTACTTGGACATCTTCATCATTGGTAAGCTGTTTGACAAGTATCATCTGGGTTTATATAAAACCTCAGTTACCATGGTTCATTCGATAATGAATTTAATCGTTTCTTCTACGATTCCGGTGTTTTTTTCAGCTATGTCAAGGCTAAAGAATGATAAAAGCCAGTTTATGAAGGTATTCTTTAAAACACAACGACTGGTCTCAATCCTGGTTTTTCCACTTGGCATGGGTATTTACCTGCAGAGTGATCTGGCAACAGAAATATTACTCGGGAAAGATTGGGGTAATGCGGGCTCAATTATAGGAATCTTTGCTTTAGCTAATTCGTTGTTAACTGTTATAGGCTATTACTGCAGTGAAGTGTATCGTGCACTGGGGAGACCCAGACTATCTTTACTGGTACAGCTGCTTAATTTGGCAATCCTGATACCGGTTTGTTTAATAAGCTCCTCCTACGGCTTCTGGGCTTTTGTTTATACCAGGGCGGGAGCCGTGCTATGGTTTATTATGGTTCATTTTATCATTATGAAGACATCCGTTGGGGTTCCATTCAACAAAATACTAAAAAATATTCTTCCGACATTGACTTCTGCCTTAGGAATGGGATTCTTTGGGCTCTTGCTACAAAAAATCAGCTCAGGCTATTTATGGAATTTTGTATCAATAATATTGTGTGCGTTATTCTACTTACTGATGCTTAATCTGTTCCCACTTATGAGGCTGGAGCTCGAGGGGATCTATCTTACCATAAAATACAAGCTTTTATGTATTTATATGAAAAAGAATGTATATAAAGAAAGCAATGAAACACTTAGATAAATTAGAAAGTAAATTAGGAGGAAAAATTTATGCAGGAATTACAGTATTATGTAACGAAAAAACCATCGTTTTGTCTTGTGGATGATGATTGCAGGACAGAAGCGTATACGATCCTTAAGCCTATGCTGGAAGCCAGAGGAGCCAAGGGTACCTTCGCATCAATTACCGGTAGTATTGGTGAAGCAACCAGAATGACACTGGCACAAATGCAGGATCTAGTAGCAAACGGTCATGAAATTATATCTCATACCCATACTCACAGGCAGCTGACAACGCTGACAGAAGCAGAGATTATCAGTGAGTTTGAGAACAGTAAATCAATACTTGATGGTTATGGAATGACAGGAAATGTCTTGGCATACCCCAATGGATTGTATAATAAGCAGGTGGTAGAGCTTGCTAAAAAATATTTTAAATGTGCGATGGACACGGGGGATTGGTCCAATGGAAGCCCCTTGCACACCTATTCGTTATCAAGACTTGGAGTCGGCGCCTGGGGATTTGGTGAGCTTAGTGCAATTACAACCCGTATAGATGACATCATAGCAAATAAAAGACTTTGTATTCTTATGACCCATGTCGGGGATAACACCGCGGCTGAGAATACTCTGATTGGACAGGTTCTTGATTATATCATAAGCGCCGGCTATCAAATTCAAACCTTTAGTGATGCTTATGAAGAGCATAAAAACATCCTGGATATCGGTGAATATGATACCTCCTCTGACTTATCGACCTTTGCTGTCGGTGGGGATGGGATTCTGGGAGGAGTTGGCGCTAACCCGGTGATAACATCCATACCGGGAGGTGGTATTACAGCAGCAACTCCGGCTACCTATTTTGAAGAAGGGAAAATAACGTATGCACAAATATCTGACAGTAGTGCTTCCGGTTTTCCACAGTCACAGGGGGGAACCTTAATGACAAGTCGCGTAGCCAGGGAGGATATTTGCATTTATCAGGAGTATACGCTTTATATGAGCGGATATCGCTATATCCGTTACTGGAATCCTTATACCCCGATATGGTCGAATTGGATGCCGATCTGTAATTATAAAAATGCTACCACCGCAGAGGTTAACTTTGATACCGGTTGTACGGGGTTTGATGCATCAATAACGATTACCTGTTTTGGTAATTCCATTGCTGCGGATGCTCCGACTCCTAATATTGGCGGAATACTCATTACGAATCATATCATTGGTTATTATGAATATACATATCAGGAATATCATCCGGTGGGTCAAAAGGTTGTATATAAACGTATCGCAACCAGCGACAACAGCTGGAGCAGCTGGTCACTGTTGAGCTCCTACAAGGGAAACGGTAGACCTGTCAGTGTGTCCGAGGGTAACACCTATTTTGATGCAGCTTTAAATAAACCGATTTGGTGCAAGGAGGTTGGAGCCCAGCATGAAAGCGTCTTAACACTGAGCAGCGGAGCTTCAGTAGCAGGTAATATTGCGATCACCTTAAATGAGAAAATAACTCAGGTTTCAGTTGCTGCAGGGGACAATATAGCTACGGTAGAAAATAAAATACTTACCACACGCTTCCCAGGTTGGATGGTCAGCACATCACAGGGCAGCGGTATCGTTACCTTTACCAATCGGACTGCCGGGGTATGCACGGCATCTTCTTTTACAGATACCGGAGGAACCGGTGTCAGGGCTACATTTAATACCACGGTAAACGGTAGCTCGAATACCTGGATAGATGCAAACGGAGCAACCGTGTAAAGTAATAGATATAATTAGGATAAGAGGGTCAAAAGTCTTTCAACTAGTATCATGAATATGTGTGTATATATTCAGATGGCGCAGACCGGCATCTAGTGATTGCTTCATTATAAGCAATCGCTGGATGGTAAGGCAAGTCCATATGAATGTATATACACACATATTCATCCTCATAATGTATATAGACTTTTAACACTCATATCAATATAAGTATTAAGAAAGTGTATCATTCACTGGGAGGACTTCATGAACCACAAGGTCAGAGCATTGCTTTATTTAAACATAGGGAAGACATTTTATTATTCGATAAAGCACAAAAAAAAGATAATAGTTTTTCGAAAAACTAAATTTACCTTAGGAAAGAACAGTAAAATAACCGGTGACGGTTTTTTAATTGCAGGAAGCAATAAAAAGAATTTTGTATATTCGCCCTCGACAATCAATGTAAATCGCAATGCGGTAATAGAAGCATTCAATGCAAGAATATTGAACGGATGCAAAATAACCGTGAAGGATAACGCTAGATTAGAAATTGGTAAGGATACATTTATTAACATGAACTGCAATATCTGCTGTTGTGAAAAAGTAAGTATCGGAAGTGATGTTGGAATTGCAGAAGATGTGATTATCCGTGATTCCGATGAACATGATATCTTAATTGACGGACATAAGAAGACCAAACCGGTCAAAATCGGCAACCATGTTTGGATTGGTATGAGATCCATCATACTGAAGGGGGTTACGATTGGAGACGGAGCTATCATTGCAGCCGGTTCGGTTGTTACCAAAGATATACCTGCCAATACAATCGCCGGAGGAGTTCCAGCCAGAGTAATCAGGGATAATGTTATGTGGAAGGATAAACTGGAGGCAGTACAAAGCTAAGAAAGATCGAAGTGCAGTTGAAGAAACTAATGAATATACAATACATACAATTTTAAAGCATAAGTAAGGTAATAGAACACTTAAAGCATAGTGTTGGGGCTAAGGAATTAGTAGGTGTTGTATATTCAAATAATTAATGCTTTGTAAATGACTAGTAGGATATGAATAAGGAGAGAAATAATACTATGAATATTTCTGTAGCCGGAACAGGTTACGTAGGATTAGTAGCGGGTGTGTGCTTCGCGGAGATGGGGCATAACGTAACCTGCGTTGATGTTGATGAAAAGAAAGTTCACCTGATGAAAAACGGTATATCACCGATTTTTGAGGCTGATTTAGAACGGCTGATGAGGAAGAACTATGAGGCCGGACGGCTCGATTATACCACCGATTATAAAGCTGCTTATCGTGATGCAGATGCCATCTTTATTGGAGTGGGTACCCCGGAGCTGCCGGATGGTTCAGCAAACTTAAGCTACCTTGCAATCGTAGCACGACAGATCGCC
Organism: Bacillota bacterium; assembly: GCA_023414875.1. Classification (GTDB taxonomy): domain Bacteria; phylum Bacillota; class Clostridia; order Lachnospirales; family Lachnospiraceae; genus Mobilitalea. The sequence continues at coordinate 239,694 of JAEZMV010000028.1, forward strand.
GAAAATATAGAAAAGGACTGCCTGGTGGTGGTAAAATCCACGGTTCCGGTAGGGACAAATGATAAGGTGGAGCAGTTCATAGCTGATTTCCTGGTGCATAAGGTCAGGGTTGAAGTCGCTTCTAATCCTGAGTTTTTGGCACAAGGATCAGCGGTGCGGGATACACTGAAGGCGGCGCGAATTATCATAGGAACAGAGAGCAGATGGGCTGAGAAAATTCTGATGAAGATTTATGCTCCCTTCCAGTTACCGATTGTTTCAGTCAGCCGCAGATCCGCTGAAATGATAAAGTATGCATCCAACGATTTTCTTGCGCTGAAGATATCCTACATAAATGATATTGCCAATCTGTGTGAACTGGTGGGAGCAAATATAGATGATGTCACACAGGGCATGTCCTTTGACGATCGAATTGGAAGTAAATTTTTGAATGCGGGTATCGGTTATGGTGGTTCCTGCTTTCCAAAGGATACCAAAGCCCTGGAATACCTGGCAAAGCAAAACGGTTATGAATTAAAGACTGTAAAAGCAGCAATTGAAGTAAATAAGGAACAAAAAATGGCATTAATAAGAAAAGCAGACAGAAGATTAATTACTTACAACGGATTAAAGGTGGCGTTATTGGGGCTTACCTTTAAACCAGGTACGGACGATCTTCGGGAGTCGCCTTCCCTTGAAATTGTTCCGTATTTATTAGAAAATGGAGCGGACATATATGCATATGACCCGGTAGGCATGCCTAACTGTAAGAAGCTTTTTCCGGAAGGAAAAAATGGTAAGGGTAATATTACTTATGTCGAAACGGCGGAAACGGCTTTGGTGGATGCTAATATCTGCTTTATTCTCACTGAATGGGGAGCTATCAAAGCGATACCGCCTGAAAATTACCGCAAGCTTATGAAAACGCCTCTGGTGTATGACGGAAGAAATATATATACAGTAAAGGATATGACGGATGCCGGAGTCGAGTATGCTTCCATCGGAAGAAAGCATGCTCTGGTGCGTCCATTTACGAGAGGAGAAGAGAAGCATGAAGGAAGAAATAAGCAATACAGAAATCAGATGTCTGGTCACAGGAGCAGCAGGCTTCATAGGGTCCTTCCTATCCAAAAAGCTACTTGAGCATGGATATTCTGTATACGGAATAGATAATCTAAACGCTTATTATGATGTAAATCTAAAATTAGCCCGTTTAGAAGTTCTAAAGCCCTACCAGAAGTTTAGTTTTTTCAAAGCAGATATCGCAGAAAGAGATAACGTATTCGATATCCTCCAGAAAATCAAACCGGATATTGTGATAAATCTTGCAGCACAGGCAGGGGTAAGATACTCGTTAGAAAACCCTGATGCATACATACAAAGTAATATCATCGGCTTTTATAATGTATTAGAGGCGTGCCGTAGGATACCGGTAAAGCATTTGGTTTATGCCTCCTCCAGTTCTGTATACGGAGCAAACAAAAAAGTGCCCTTCGAAGAAACTGATTTTGTGGATCATCCCATTTCATTCTATGCGGCAACTAAAAAATCCAACGAGCTTATGGCTGAAACCTACAGTCACTTATACAATATTCCTGCTACAGGCTTACGATTTTTTACGGTTTATGGTCCAATGGGCAGACCGGATATGGCATATTATTGTTTTGCACAGAAATTATTTGCAGGTGAACCAATCCATATATATAATAACGGAGATTTTGAGCATGATCTATATCGTGATTTTACCTATATTGATGATATAGTAGAAGGAATTGAACGAATTATCAGCCAGCCGCCGGTGGGTAAGATCCTCCATAAAATATTTAATATCGGAAACAGTAAGCCGGAGAAATTGATGACCTTCATTAATACACTGGAAGCTAGTTTAAGCAGAGCTACGGGCAGGGTACTGGAATTTAAGAAGGTATTTGAGCCTTTAAAACCGGGTGATGTTCCGGCAACCTATGCTTCGATGGATTTACTTCAGGCAGCGATTGACTTTAAACCCACAGTCACAATCGACGAGGGCTTGCTTAAATTTTCCGAATGGTATGTGGATTACTATAAATTACGGTGATAGTTGGTTACAGTTCAGCCTTTTAATATAAAGAATAAGACCAGGGAGGAAATGTTCCCATGGATGAGCCGTTCCCACTTAGTTGCATTACGTAGTTCGTATTGCAAATACTCACCATTGGAAACATTTCTCGCTGGTCTTGTACTTTAGACACAGGCTAGGCTGAACTGTAACGATAATTGGGGCTCTTATTTATTTTTATATTGATTAATGAAACTAAAATACGTATAATGGTAAGAAAAATAGAGCTGGAGGTAATTTATGTATAAAGTAATTCAGACAGACAAAGCTCCTGGAGCAATCGGACCTTATTCACAGGCACTCATTCATAATGATATGTTATATGCTTCAGGACAGATACCGCTTAACCCTGCCAACGGAGAGCTTGTTGAAGGAGATATTAAGGTACAGACAGAGCAGGTGATGAAAAATATTGCCGGTTTATTGGAAGCCGCTGGAATCTCCTTTGAACATGTAATTAAAACCACCTGTTTCCTGAAAAATATGGATGATTTCGCAGAGTTTAACGAGGTATATGCTCAGTATTTTACCGGAAAACCGGCAAGATCCTGCGTGGCTTCAGAGAAGTTGCCTAAGGATGTACTCTGTGAAGTAGAAGTGATTGCATTTATCAAGTAACGAGCTGGAGTGTCAAAAGGTCACCTTTATTGTAGCCTTCATCAATTTGCACAATTATGTTCTCGAATATGTGATGCAATAACTCATTCATTCGCAACACGCTTTCGCTTGGATGAAGTACGTAGTGGTACATAAGGTCCTAAAATACAGGACCTAAGTACCAACGACTTCATACAGTTGCTCATCGAATAAGCTACTGCATCACTTTAATCAAGTTTGATTATGTGCAAATCGAAGAAGCCATGTCTATATTAGATCTTTTGACACTTTTATCGTAATAGGTTTGTATGTCATATACTGAGATATCTTGTCTTATTATATTGACAATTCCAAACTTGTAATATATAGTATAAAAAAGCAGTGAGGCGAATAACCCCACTGCTTTTTTGCGTTATATGACAATTTAGGAGGGTGTTTATATGAGGAGAGAAAAAGAGTGGAAGAAGCTTAATCAGGAAGCAGTTGAGATTATTAACAACACGCATCAATTAGTAAATGGTGATCTTGATATCTCGATTAATACAAGTGATATGACTTTGCTAGGGGAGCTTGCGAATGACATTAATCAGATAAGCACAACCTTTAACCTATATATTAATGAAATATCTCATATCCTGTCGCACCTGTCCGCCGGTAACATGGCGGTATACTTTACTAAGGATATAAATTACCAGGGAGATTTTATTCCGATTAAAAATGCACTACATAAGATCAGACAATCCTTGAACAATTCCTTTGAAGAGATCAACGCCTTATCAGATGAAGTAGACAGGTTTTGCAATCAGGTCGAGTCCGGTTCGTCCCAGATTGCAAAAAACGCGACAGAACAGGCAGGTCTGATTGCGAATTTAACGGATACAATATACCGGATAACGGAACAGACAACAAATAATGCAGAGCATACCAAACAGGTATCAAAAAGTGTGAATGATATTCAGAAGGAAGCAGGAGTCGGTAGCAATTATATGGACCAGATGCTTGAGGCCATACATAAAGTACAAATATCCTCACAGGATATCTCTAGTGTAGTTACTATCATAAAGGGACTGGCTGAACAGACAAAGCTTTTAGCCTTAAATGCCGCTATTGAAGCTGCACGTGCCGGAGATACAGGCAAAGGTTTTTCTGTAGTCGCAAGTGAGGTTAGAAAATTGGCTGAAAAAAGTGCTGAGGCGGTAGAACAGACCTCTCATCTGATTAATAACAGTATACTTACAGCCAAGGATAGTGCAGATATTGCATATAAGACCTCACGGAGCTTTCAGAGTATTCATAGCTCCATCGAACATGTAACTAAGCTATGCAATGAGATAGCAGAGGTTTCAGATATTCAGGCTAAGAACTTAGTGAGTACTTCAATAATTATTACCGATATTTCCGGTGTTGTGCAAAATAATGCAGCTTATGCCCAGGAGAATTGTGCAGGGACAAGCATCCTTACTGAGTTGTCCTCAAAGCTTAAAAAAACAATGACAAGGTATCGATTAATCAATCAGGGCAGTAATATTCCTGATAATAATAACATTAATTCGATTGATAAAGCTTTATTGAAAAAAATGTTTGAAATGCTTCAGAGGGCTTCTGGTATTGAGGAGGTTGATGCCGTATTAGAAGCTACCATACAAAAGCAGAAGGATTTTGAATGCCTGTACTTAATAGATGAAAAGGGCTATCAGCTGAGCCATACAATTATGAATCCTGAAATTCTCGTAGACCAGGATGATAATTTTAAACCAGCTATGCCGGGTGATTATCATGGTAGGAAGAAATACTTTCGTCAGGCCATAAAAAATCCGGACGAATGGTACACCTCCCTGGAGTATATATCAACCGCTACAGGAGGTCTATGTAAGACCCTGTCCTATTCCTATATTAATAAAGATCAGCAACGATATGTTATCTGCATTGATTTGATCTGTAGGTTCTAGAATAGAGACCTAAGTAATGATATCTATTAGCCTAAGAAACCCTTGTAAAAGCTTGACTTTTACAAGGGTTTCTTGTATGCCGTTTGTCCGGCGAAGTATTCCACGTCAGTTTCTATGAATTGAAAAGCTTCTTACTTTTAGCTGATGGAAGAAGCTGCATGCCAGGTTGATGCATAGCTAGTAACATTATATTTAAAATAATTAAACAAATACAATTATTATGATAGAAACGATTGACAAAAGATACTGATTATTTTAGAATTATTAATGCATCATTAAATGCATTATTAGTGCATTATAAATGCACGAACAATGCATTTAAAATGACAAACTCTATGATTACTTAATTTTACGGGGAGAGGAGCCGGGGAGTATATGAAAGATTTGATTTTCTTAGAGCCGGTTTTTAAGTCCATGATATGGGGCGGTAATAAATTACAAACAGAATATGGTTATACCATACCAAGTGATCACACCGGCGAGTGTTGGGCCATCAGTGCACATAAGAATGGTGATTGTGTGGTAAAGAACGGAGAATTTCAGGGAAAAACCTTGAGCTGGCTATGGCGAAATCATAGGGAAGTTTTTGGACATGCCAAAGGAGAGGTATTTCCTCTGCTGATTAAGATAATTGATGCGAAAGCAGATCTCAGTATACAGGTGCATCCTGATGATGCATATGCAAAAGCGAATGAAGCTGGAGCCCTCGGAAAAACAGAAGGTTGGTACATTCTTGACTGTGAGGAAGACGCTGAGATAGTAATCGGCCACAATGCTAAGGATAAGCAGGAACTGAGGAATATGATTTATACTAATCAGTGGAAGGATTTTATTCGGGTGAGGCCGATTCATAAAGGTGATTTCTTTCAGATTAATCCGGGCACCGTGCATGCAATAAAAAAGGGTACCATGCTTCTTGAAACCCAGCAAAACAGCGATATTACTTACAGAGTATACGATTATGACAGACTCGACAATGGAAAGCCGAGAGAGCTTCATATCGAGAAAAGTATCGACGTGATTTGTTGTCCCCATCTTGATCACCAAGTTGGAGGAAGCATAAAACGGCAGGAAAATTATACTTTTGAAGAACTAGTTAGCTGCGATTTTTTTACAGTAAATAAAATAAACATGTATGGGGTTCAGGATTTTGTACAGGATAAAAGCTTTATGAATGTAAGTATTATAAAAGGCAGTGGTAGGATTGACGGTTATACTGTTAAGAAGGGTGATCATTTTATTATTCCCTCCGGGTACGAAACTTATCGTATGGAAGGCGACTTGGAGATGATTTTATCACATATTTAATCAACGATTAGCAATACCAAATTAATAAGAAATTGTGATACTCAGATATTCTTAATTACTATCTATTTATGAGTGTCAAAAGGTCTATTATCAAAAGGTCGTAATAAATTTGCACATATAAAATTAATGAGAGAGGTAATACGGATGAGGGTAAAGGAAATAAAAAATCACTTAATAGAGGACATCCTTCCATTTTGGAAAAGCTTAAAGGATGAAACTTACGGCGGTTTTTACGGAGAGATGGATTATGATTTGAAGCTTTATCAACAAGCAGATAAGGGTTGCATTTTAAACAGCAGAATTCTCTGGTTCTTTTCCAATGCATATCAGACAGTACAGGATGAAGAATGTTTAGGCTATGCAAAACACTCGTATGAGTTTTTGAAACGGGCATTTTATGATAATGAAAATGGCGGTGTTTATTGGACTGTAACCTATGACGGAAAACCTGCAGATACTTCCAAGCATACGTATAACCAGGCTTTTGCAATCTATGCTTTAGCATCCTATTATGGGGTATCACAGGATAAGGAAGCTTTACAGCTTGCGTATACTCTGGTCGATAAGGTAGAAACGATATGTAAGGATGAGATCGGATATCTCGAAGCCTTTGATCGTCAGTTTAAGCCGGTTTCGAATGAAAAGCTTTCCGAAAACGGAGTTATGGCCAGCCGAACCATGAATACGCTGCTCCATGTATTTGAGGCATATACGGAATTATATAGGGTTGATAAGAACCAAAAATTAGCCGATGCGATGATGTGGATGCTTGATATTTTTGCGGACAAGATTTATAACCCAAAGAAAAGGAGACTTGAAGTTTTCTTTGATTTTAATATGAACTCGATTATCGATTTGAACTCCTACGGGCATGACATTGAGGCCTCCTGGCTGATAGATCGTGGGGTTGAGCTTCTTGGAGATTCACACTACGAGGAGAAGATTACCCCGATTACGAAGGAACTGGCATCCCATATTCATGAGGTAGCGATGGATGAAAGCTCTTTATACAATGAGTGTGAGGATGGAAGGGTTGACACCAAGAAGGTTTGGTGGGTTCAGGCAGAAGCAATCCTTGGGTTTATCAATGGTTACCAGAAGGATGAAACTAGGAAGGATTATCTGGCGACCGCGAGTAAAATATGGGACTTTACCAAGAGCTTTATGATAGATCCTAGAAAGGGCTCTGAATGGTTCAATGAGCTTTACAAAGACGGAACACCAATTACTACAAAGGAAATTGTAGGCCCATGGAAATGTCCCTATCATAACGGCAGAATGTGCTTTGAGGTGATAAACAGAAAAGTTGAGTTTTAATCGAAGCGTAAAAGAAAAAGATTAATGTGAATCTCTATTGCATCACATCTTTAAGAATATTACGATACAAATTTAAGAAGGCTACTATGTAAATATAAATATAATAAGGAGAACTTAATATGCATCCCAATTACTATGTTGAATTAGAGAAGTATCAGAAGCTGCTTCATATGAAGAATGAAATCAGTAACAAATATACAGGTTGGTATGATCGATATGTTAATCCGGTACTAACAAGAGAGCATATACCGCTTTTCTGGAAATATGATCTGGATGAGAAGGCGAATCCTTATTTTATGGAGCGTCTTGGTGTAAATGCAGTGTTTAATTCAGGTGCAATTGAGCTGAATGGTAAATACTATCTGGTTGCCAGAGTAGAAGGAAGTGACAGAAAGTCCTTCTTTGCAGTTGCAGAAAGTGAAAGTCCGGTGGAGGGCTTTGAATTTTGGGATTATCCGGTAGAGCTTCCCGATACCTGTAAGGAAGAAACAAATGTATATGACATGCGTTTGACGAAGCATGAGGACGGATATATCTATGGTGTTTTCTGCTCGGAAAGCAAAGATATAAATAGCAATGATCTTGCAGCAGCCGTAGCAGAAGCCGGAATTGTAAGAACAAAGGATTTAAAGAGCTGGGAGAGGTTGAAGAATCTTACAACCTTAAATTCACCTCAGCAGAGAAATGTAGTACTTCATCCGGAGTTTGTAAATGGGAAATACATGTTCTATACCAGACCTATGGATAGTTTTATCGATACCGGCTCAGGTGGAGGAATTGGAGTAGGCTTCTGCAATGATATCACGAATGCCGTCATTGATGAAGAAATAATCACCAGCAAGCGTAAATATCATACCATTACGGAAGCAAAGAACGGAGCCGGAGCTGTTCCGATAAAAACGGATAAGGGATGGATTCATATTGCACATGGTGTACGTAATACTGCCGCAGGACTACGCTATGTCATCTATGTATTTGCTACCGATTTGAAGGATCCAACCAAGGTAATTGCAGAACCTTCCGGTTATTATATAGCTCCACAAGGAATAGAAAGAGTGGGAGATGTATCTAACGTGGTATTTACCAATGGGGCAATAGCCAGACAAAGCGGTGAAGTATATATTTATTATGCATCCTCTGATACGAGACTGCATGTTGCAGCAACCACTATAGAGCGATTAATCGATTATACCTTCCAGACTCCGGCTGATCCGATGCGCTCTGTAGATAGTGTTCAGCAAAGATGTGAGATGATTCGTAAGAACCTAGAACTGTTAAATAAGAATTAGTGAAGTATTTAGATTTAAGTTGATGGGGCTTATTGATTTCATTGCTGATTAGATATAGAAACCTATGTAAGTGTAGAAGGAGATAGCATTTATGAAGAAGGTAACGATCCAGGATGTTGCAAAGGAGTTGAACTTGTCCAGAAATACGGTTGCGAAAGCTTTGAATAACAGTGACACGGTTTCCTATGAAACAAGATATGTAGTAATCGAAAAAGCATATGAGATGGGCTATTCTAAGTTATCTCCCGTGGTATTAAATGAGTTTAAGCTTCGCAATAAACTTGATGACACCAAAACCATTGTTGTATTGGCCAGAAGAGAAATATCTGTATTCTGGAACAGTATTATAGTTGGGATATCCGATGAATTAAATAAATATGGCTGTAAACTTCAATTTAACTTTATTAGTGAGCAGGACGAAAAGAACCTTACAATTCCATTGGATTTTCAGACTGAAATCAGTGGGATTATTATATTAAGTGTGTTTTCCAAAGAATACATTGATCAGATTATGAAGTATAATACGCCGGTGGTATTCCTTGATGCTCCCAATCAGATAGAAGCAAGCTCCCAGTACGGAGATGTAATTCTATGCGAAGGAAAAAACAGTATTAGAAAAATCACTAATAACCTGATATCACAAGGGTTGACAAAGATAGGCTTTATTGGTGATATTACATACTGTAGGACAATCAATGATAGGTACCAAGGATACTTAAGTGCTTTAGGTAGTGCAGGGCTGGCGAAGGATGATTCCATTATTGCTACTTATCATCCGGCGAATAGGTTCTATAAGGCAGAGGAGGTAGAAAAAGCACTAAACAACTTTTCCTATATGCCGGAGGCTATTGTATGTGCAAATGATGATATTGCGTTAGATGTCATCCGGTACATCCGAAGTAGAGGCATGGCTGTACCCAAGGATGTAGCAGTTACAGGATATGATAACGTGGAAGGAATGGCTCAGGTTGAACCATTTTTAACAACGGTTCGTGTCGGGAATCAGAGACTTGGAAGAAGGCTAGTGCAGCAGCTTATGTGGAGAATTAAGAATCCCACCTTTCCCAAAGAGGTAATCATAATTGAAGTGGAAGTGATTTTCCGGCAATCCTCTAATAAATGATACCGGTAAATCAATTATTTGAGATTATGCTACGGAGAATAATAATTATTAAAGGAGAAAGAGTGAAAGATAATCACTTGAGCCGCCGTTGGCGGCGGAATGGAGAAAATTATGTCTGGAGTAAAAATGTTAACGAATCAGTTACCCAACATCCCATGGCAGGACAGACCTGCAAATGCAGTAGGGCCAGTGTGGAGATATAGTGAAAATCCGATTATAGATAGGAACCCTCTTCCGGGTGTTGCCCGTATCTTTAATAGCGCAGTTGTTCCCTATAAAGGAGAATTCATTGGCGTATTTAGGGCGGAACAGACGGACGGAGTGCCACATTTATACATGGGCTACAGTAAGGATGCGATCCATTGGACCTATGAACAGGAGCAGATACCGTTTGTGAACGAAAAGGGTGAGCCCTTCCTGCCACGTTATGCTTATGATCCTCGTCTGATTAAAGTAGAAGATACTTATTATATTATCTGGTGTACCGATTTTTATGGTGCTGCTCTTGGATTAGCAAAGACAACAGATTTTAAAAAATTTGTCAGACTAGAGAATCCGTTCCTTCCTTTTAATAGAAACGGAGTTCTATTCCCCAGAAAGATAAATAATAATTTTATGTTGCTATCTCGACCGAGTGACAGCGGTCACACCCCATTCGGAGACATTTTCTTAAGTGAAAGCCCGGATCTGATATATTGGGGTAAACATAAACATGTCATGAGCAAGGGACAACAGTGGTGGCAAACTCTAAAAATCGGTGGTGGAGCAGCACCGATTGAAACTAGTGAGGGTTGGCTTTTGTTCTATCATGGCGTTACCGGCACCTGCAATGGTTATGTATATAGTATGGGAGCATGTATCCTTGACATCGATAATCCTTCGATCGTGAAGTATAGATGTAATAATTTTGTTCTTACTCCCGAGGCTTGGTATGAGGAGAGAGGTTTTGTTCCTAATGTGGTTTTCCCCTGCGCAGCACTTGCGGATTCGGTGACCGGACGTATTGCTATTTATTATGGAGCTGCAGACAGTTATGTAGGACTTGCATTTACTACCGTAGATGAAATTGTTGACTATATTAAAGAAAATGATGGTGCAACAACCGACGATAAAAGTATTGGTATCATGTAAGAGAAGACAGGATTACCTTTCAAAGCATAAAATTAGAGTATCCTAACTTTCATTATAGCTAAGGGATTTACCGTGTTGGTAAAAACCTGCTTTATGGAAAGGAGGATACTCTTTTGGATTTTCTTAAGTTAAATTCATCGGTTAGCTAACGCTTCGGATATCAATTACCTCTGTTCTGGTATAGGTAATATCCTCCGGTACTTCATTAGCAACAAGATAATTATACAGATAAATGATAGGGTCATGTCCCTGGCCAAAGGGGTCCTGTCCCATAGCTGTATGTACAAGCCCTTTCTTAATTAGTTCAACGATTTCATCATCATAATCAAAGCAGAATACCTTGACTTGACCGGTTCGGCCGGCTTCTTCTATCGCTTTTGAAGCCGAGGGAGCTCCGCTGCTGATAATAACGATACCCTTGAGATTTGGGTAGGAGTTTAAAAGTTCCTTGGTCTTTTTATATACTGCTTCCTCGGATCTGATCTTATCCACTTCTGCGACAACACGAACACTGCGATGCCTAGAGAGTACAGCTACCAGATTATCCCGTCTAATGTGGCAGATAGAAGTAGTAATATCTCCTACAAAGATAACTATTTCACCTTCATCGCCGATTCCCTTTGCGATTAATTCACCTGCCAGCTTACTTGCAGCGGGAATATCAGGGCCAAAATATGAAAGCCTTTGGGTTCCTGGTGCAAAATCGCAATTAAATGCCATGACAGGGATATTTTTACGATTTGCTTTTTCAACACATTTCTCAATATCCTGGACAAAGCCGGGTAAGATGAGACCATCACACCCTTCTTCGATACGTTCATTCAGTACCGTATTAAAGGTATGATCCACCTTATCAAAGCCGATATATTCTACTTCTACATTTTTACCCTTTAATTCATTCTGTGCATATAATGCGCCTTGTTGTACAGATTTCCAGAAGGGATGATCCAGTGGACACATCATAATAAGTTTCAAATGTTTAGAACTTGACTGATTAACCGGTGAAATTGAGGTTTTATAACGCTTAAGTAAACTCTCGATGCTTGACAGCATGTTTTTAAGAGATAAAGCCTGATTATTAATTTCTTCGTTTTCTGCAAGTTCTTCCTCAGTTACAGCTGCTACATCCTGTGTAATACACGAAATCTCATTGGAGGCATCATGTAACCAAGCACCTTGTTTACCGATGGTTTTCGTATTTTCGCTAATCATGCGGGATTCTTCATATACCTTTTTCATATCAGCATTTAATATATTTGCATTATTATTAATGGTATAGAAGGACTCCTTTACAGACCCGAATATCTTCTTGCTTAAATCAAAGCTATCAGATACATTACTGATACTTTCACTGACCTTAGCATTACTGTTCATAATATCGTTTAGCAAATTGTTTATTTGCCCTATACTGTCTCTTGTGGCAGCGGATAATTTGTTCATTTCCTGAGCTACAACTACGAAGCCCTTTCCGGCTTCACCTGCTCTTGCTGCTTCAACTGAGGAATTTAAAGAAAGAAGCTTTAGCTGTTCGGTTATAGAAATAATCAAACCACCAACCTGATCAATCTCCTGAAGATGGGAGTTTAGGGTCTCAATAAAGATTGAGGTGTCATTTAAATTAGTTGAGATTACATCCATCTGTTCATTGTATTTATCCAGATTTTCCGAACCACTTGTTGATATTTTAACAGTATTCTCTACAAATTCTTCAATATTTGCTAACGTTGCAGTAATACGATTCGTCCGTTCACTTACCTCTTGGATACTTTCAAGGGTTTCTTTCGCTATCTTTAGCTGATCCTGAGCTTTTTCCGCTACCGTAGCCATATTAGCGGCAATCTGCTCGTTCCCCTTATAACTCATACTTAAGCTTTTCGTAACTTTATCTACGGCATCCGATAAAACAATAACGTTACTTTTTGTGGTTTCGATAAAGCTTAACAGATTTCGTTTCATATCATTAAAGGCTAGGGCGAGGGTTTCAAGACCCTTCATTTTATCCGCCATGATATCACTAATATTTAGCTTACCCTGAGAAAGAAGGTTAGCATTATCATCAATTGATTTCACTGCTAGAAAGAAGCGATTCATCATAAGCATTTGTATAACCAGTAATAGAATTACTAGGATAAGACAAGTAGGTAGTATACGCAGGATGAAATCTTTATTGAAATAATTCAAAAACAATAGCACAACTAAGATTACGATTACAAGTAATATAAAGAGTGAACGCATAATAATACGATTATCACTCTTTTTAGTCTGATGTTCAGACATGAAAATACCCCCCCATTTTATTTATGTTTGGTCATGAATATTCAGCGTAGTCGCAATTCAGAAGTGAGTTCTGTTTCCGAATACATAATATGTTATATACTTACTAATTTTATCATTTGACGTCACAGAATACAACGATTTTTATATTAAAATACAAAAAAGTATAAAAATGGCATTCTAATATTTGACAAAAATAATCAAATATAGAATACCATTAATAATATCAATATTATAAAGACTAATCTACAATATCATAAGGCCAATCAATAATACCACCAAAGTCATACACTGATGTGTATCCAAGTTCACTCAAAGTCTTTGCTGCTAGGGCACTCCTTCTTCCGCTGCGGCAATAAATTAATATGGTAGCCTTCTTGTCCTCCAGAAGCAGCTCAGCTTTCTCCTCAACATCATAATCCGGTAGCAAAATGGCCCCCTCTATGTGTCCAGCCTCATACTCTTCCAATGTCCTGACATCCAGTAAGATAATATCCTTTGTTTCTTCCAGCATTTTTTTGGCCTCCCTGGCACTGATTTTTTCTGGAGAAGAAGCATCAGACGTAGAACAGCCAGCAAATAAGAACATACTTATAATAAAAAGGGATAATAATAATTTTATTTTCATAGAGAAATTCCTCCATATATTTCGTTTGCTAACGTTACTAAATCGCTAACCATGACGGAACATGCAAGTATTATAATTAAAAGCAAGAAGTTTAACAAGTAAAATTGAAAAACCTCCTGGTGATTAGTAAGGTAATCTTACCATAAAGCAAAAAGTTCTTCTGTAATATTATCACCAAAAGGATATCTGTTATAAAACTAAATGGTATATTATTCATATTTGATTGATATAAATTATTATAGCATAGGTAAATCGCATGATGGATCTATGTATACCCAGAAATGGTACATGTCTTAGTATATGAGAAAGGTGTTTACATGGACGAATTTGAATTAAGAAGAATGATATATGATTATATCAAGGAGATATGTCATTTCAGTCAGATGCAGGTTTTTTCCACATCCTCCTATCAAAAGAATTATTTTCAATTACAAATCGATGAGGCAATCAGTGGATTGATCAATATGGTATTTACATACAAAATAGAGGGTATCGAACCTCAGACTGAGAGTGATAATGTTGTTAGAATAGGAGTATTGAATAGTAGTATAGCCTCGCCCGAGCCTTAACTCTCGGGCGAGTTCTATCATCTGTAATTTAATAGTTAAACTGCATTATGGCAGAAGGCAGCAATTTTATCAATTGGAATATCACATACAGAGCCTACAGTACGTGAAGGTCCATGGCCGCTTCCTTTTTTTCCACAGCCCATACCACCAAAGCCGTCGATACCTCTGCCCGGTCCGTTATCGAAATCTCCGCAGATGTTTTCTGCAAGAGGATTAGAAGGTGCGAGACCCTGCTCGGTAACTAAACGTACAAAGCAAGGGTTAACTGTTAAGATTACTCCGGTAAAACCGCAGCCGGAAGCACCACCGCTGGTTGTAAATATGGTAACAGTTTCTCCTATGAATTCGCAAATATGTCTAAGAAAACTATTTCCATGATCTCCGTTGCAATTAAAGCCGTTATTGCCTAAAAATGACATGTTCATTCCTCCTTAAAAAAATTTAATTGTTCTTATCGGCAACACTACCGATAAAATATCCCGTAATATATTATGAGCTTTTGGATGTTAATGTGACATTTTCCTATGTTTTATCTTATAATATTACATAAAATATCCTGAAAGTACTTGATTAAATAGCATTATGACAGAATGCAGCTATTCTATCGATCGGGATGTCGCAAACCGAGCCTACAGAATGGATGGGGTTCTTTTCATCACAATCTCTCCCATCTCTGCAATCCTTGCCACCGTAATTTCTTTCACCGCAAATTTCCTCGCTAAGGGGATTGGTCGGGGCAGTACCAAGACGGTTTACTAAAGTAACAAAGCAGGGATTTACACGTAATAACACTCCGGTAAACCCACAGCCTGAAGCACCGCCGCTGGTTGTAAAGATTGTAACGGTCTGGCCTATAAATCTACAAAGTTCTTCAAATGTCATAGTAATTCCTCCTATAAAATTAAGGTTAGATTTCACTCGAAATCCTACTATATCTTATGCAGACGCAACTAAAATGCGACATATTATATAGTAAAGTGATAAATTAAAACAAAAAAACTTATAATATCTGATTTTTATAAGATAAGATAAAAACAAAAAGACTATTAATATCTGATTTTTAGAAGATAAGATGAATACAAAAAGACTTTCATATCTGATTTCTATAAGATAAGATGAAAACAAAAAGACTTTCATATCTGATGTTTAGAAGATAAGATAAAAACAAAAAGACTATTAATATCTGATTTTTATAAGATAAGATGAAAACAAAAAGACTATTAATATCTGATTTTTAGAAGATAAGATAAAAGCAAAAAGACTTAATATCTGATTTTTTAGAAGATAAGATAAAAATAAAAAGATTATTAATAACTGATTTTTATAAGATCAGATATATACAAAAGACTATTAATATCTGATTATATGAGATATGATAGAAACAAAAAGAAGGAAAGTTAAAAAAGGATTTAATAAATAATTCATAGAATTCAGATTGTTTCAGATATAAGGGATTTGTTAATTTAACCGAACAAAAGGTCGTACTCTTTACCACTCGATAAATAGACCTACAGATGAATTGTAATATCTGTTTGGAACTTTGAATTTATAATAGTATATAAATAAAAGTCATTGTAATAATGAAATTAAAGCAGGATTTAATTAACTGTCCATGTCCCTTTTACTGTAATAAAATAGTTGGAGAAACAAGTCTAGAAGATACTGAATTATGATTAATGCGACACTTAAGATTAGAGCCAGAGGATTAATGTTTAAGTTACTTAGAATAAGTGCATAAATACATAACAGGAGCTGCATGATTTTACTAACAAGATATCCGGCTTTTTCCTTCGGATTTATGATTCCGTTTTTCGGTTTTAAAATTTTGAATTTTTTGATTTCCCGGTGTTCTATCAAGGATAATAAGGTGTTAATCAGATATCCGAGACCAAGAATAATCAAAGCACAAGCAAGACCTATGCACCAGGGAAAGAGGTATGGGTTATGCCGCAAAGCAAAGTAAGAAAGTAGAAATAACCCAATGCCTGAGCTGATAATAAGTAAACATAGAATTCTTATTAGTTTCATAAATTCTCCAATCCTGTTATAATACATAATATTGCCAAACACTGAGATATAGAATATAGTAGAAACATATATTTGTTATGCATAAATGAAATGGTTAGTGTAATACATCATACATTGGGGTGGTAAGAGTATGAAAATAAGAGAAGCAATTCGTACGATGCTATTTAAAGAGAAGGCAACGAGTAAGTATCAGTTATATACGCAGTGGGGAGAACAAATTGATCCGGAGCATGTATTGGAGGAGTATCCAAGACCTCAATTAAAAAGAGATCATTATATCAATCTTAACGGATACTGGAATTATTGTATATTGAAAGAAGAGTTAATGCCGGAGCATTATGATGGTCAAATTTTGGTTCCGTTTTCACCGGAAAGTGCCCTTTCCGGTGTGAATAGGCAACTAAAACCCGATGAAATTCTATGGTATGAAAGGATTCTGACGATAGATCAGAAGGATAAGGAAAGGAGATGCATCCTGCATTTTGGAGCAGTGGACCAGTGTTGTGAGGTGTATATCAATCATCAGAAGATAGGAGAACACATGGGTGGATATCTTCCGTTTTCTTTTGATATTACAAAAAGATTAGAAGAGGGTACAAACCTGTTGTCGTTAAAGGTTACCGATCTCAGTGATACCTCGTATCATAGCAGAGGGAAGCAAAAGCTGAAGCGAGGTGGCATGTTTTATACCGCACAAAGCGGGATTTGGCAGACTGTATGGCTGGAATGGGTTCCTGAGCTTTATATAAAGGATTTAAAGATTACGCCCCTTGTGGATGAAGGGAGTGTTCAGGTCGAGATACAAATAAATGAAGATTTTGATCCGAAGCTGGTGGAAGAAATCTGTTTTCGTGTAGATGTCCTTAAGGAGCAGGAGATCATTGAAACCACAGTAAGCCGATTTCCGTTTATGAAGATTCCATTGAAAGAGTTTGATTATTGGAGTCCGGAACATCCAAACCTATACCAAATGGTGATCCTTGCCGGTAAAGATAGGGTGGAAAGTTATTTTGCTATGAGAAAAGTAGAGATAATAACGGATCAAAATGAGATACCTCGAATTTATCTTAATAACAAACCATACTTTCAGAATGGGCTGTTGGATCAGGGTTATTGGCCGGATGGTTTATATACAGCCCCTAGTGATGAAGCCTATATCTTTGATATTCAAAAGGCTAAGGAATTGGGCTTTAATATGCTTCGGAAGCATATTAAGATAGAACCTCTTCGTTGGTATTACCACTGTGACCGACTGGGAATGCTTGTTTGGCAGGATATTGTAAATGGTGGGACGAAGTATAACACATTCTTGGTTGGATATCTGCCCACCCTATTTCCCGGCATTGCGAATCGCATCAAGGATAAGCATTATCGATGGTTTGGCAGAAAACATGAGGCAGGAAGAAAAGAATGGATGAAGGAGTGCCAGGAGACGGTTTCCCATCTCTATCATTTTCCGTCGATCGTAGTATGGGTTCCCTTCAATGAAGGTTGGGGCCAATTTGATTCGAAAGAGGTTTATGATATGCTTCACCAGCTTGATACAACCCGCTTCATTGACCACGCAAGTGGCTGGTATGATCAGGGCTGTGGAGATTTTAAGAGCAAACACAGTTATTTTCATTCAATTAAGCTATCACCGGATAAACGACCTAATGTATTATCAGAGTTTGGTGGATATGCCTGCTATATCAAAGAGCATTCTTATTCTCAGCGAATTTACGGTTACCGCATATATTTAACGACGGAGACTTTTGATCAGGCATATCACAGTCTGCTCGAAAAGGAGATTCAATCCTTAATTGCAAAAGGTTTATCTGCTGCAGTTTATACGCAACTAACCGATGTGGAGGATGAGGTTAACGGGCTGCTGACTTACGATCGGAAAGTATGTAAAGTGACACCAATAAATCTTAAATAACCAGGATTATGGGAAAGAGATTTATGCGCTAGATCTGGGTAGGTGAAGAAATTTTATATTGCAGATATGAAATTGCGTTATGCCTATCACCTGCAATTGTTATCATAATTATCTATCAATTAATCTGATTGACATAACAATAATCATTATATATATTTGTAATGTTAATTATGACAATTGAATTCGTGGGGTTATTACTAAAATGGATAAAAGGAAGCTTGATATAAAATTTAATTGGAAAAGCAAAAAGAATATCCCGATTTATCTAATGATGGTATATTTTCTTTTCGTGCTGACCGTTTATTTTCAAAATGGATTTTGGCAGGTGATGAAAAAGCCCTCAACGACTGTAATAATTCTCATATGGATTATTATGTCAGTGATATCGATGCTGGAAATCAGTAAGGTTAGAAGTGTGTTTCAAAAACATGCCATTTGGGTCAATGGACTGGTACTTCTTATTTCACCGATTGCCTCCTTTCTTGTCGTCGAATTAATGGTGAGTAATTATAACATGAACATGTTTAAGGCATACAGTTTGTATAATCTGATTTGGTATGTGATTATCTACCTTTTGCTGTTTGCACTGATCAGAAATTACAGATTAGCAATTATCATTGGTAATATTGTGATTTATTTGGCTGCCTTCATCAACTATCTTGTTTTTTTATTTCGTGGAAACCCCATATTGCCAAGTGATTTACTTGCCTGGCAGACGGGTATGAGCGTAGCCTCTAATTATGATCTAAGCTTTACTGAGGGATTTCTGACTGCTACCTTAATCATGTATGTTATACTTCTATTAAGCTTTAAGCTGGAGAAGCCCCACACAAAGATATCCATATTTAATCGATTCATCGGTGCGGGAATCTATATGATATTTGCAGTATCCGTATTTCATCAGTTTTTTGATACTGATTTGATTCAATCAAAAATAAGAGTCATAGATTTTTTTGCACCAAAGTACACATATTGTGCTTATGGCACGGCCTTTGGGTTTGTGGCAAATGTTGAGGCAATGGATACAAAAGCACCGGAAGGTTATTCTATAGAACAGGTTAGGGAAGCACTGGAACAGGTGGAGCCTGGAAGCAACCAAGCTTTGGCTGATCAAGAAAAACCGAATATAATTGCAGTTATGAATGAAGCATTTTCGGATTTAAGCATGATAGGAGATTTTGCGACTAACATGGATTACCTGCCTTATATACGGTCCCTGGAGGAAAATGCGACAAAAGGTACGATGTATGTATCCGTCTTCGGTGGTGCAACCAGCGATACGGAGTATGAGTTTCTCACCGGTAACAGTATGGCGGTTATGCCACAAAACTGTGTTCCCTATCAGCAATTTGTAACGGAGCCTACCGACTCTTTAGCTTCTATCTTAAAGGAGCAGGGATACTATAATATAGCGATACATCCGTATGCTCCCAGCGGCTACAAAAGGGATCTTGTGTATCCACTGCTGGGCTTTGATGAATTTTTGTCAATTGAGAATTTTGAGGACCCGGAGCTAATCAGGACCTATATTAGTGATAAAGAAAGTTATCAAAAGATTATAGAGCAATATGAAAGTAAAGGGGAGGAAGATCCTCTGTTTATTTTTAATGTAACCATGCAAAATCATGGTGGTTATTCGAATGCGAGAGTATTTGATGAGGAGAATACGGTAACCTTAAAAGACCTGCAAGGATATGAAGATGTAGAGCAATATTTGAGTTTGCTTCGTGAGTCGGACAAAGCATTTCAGTCCTTAATCGATTATTTCTCCAAGCAGGAGGAGCATACCATTATTCTGATGTTTGGAGATCATCAGCCGGTTGTTTACAATCAGCTCCATGATTTATTAGATGGACAGACGGAGATACCTTTTACACAATCCCTTGAAAAAAAATACAGGGTGCCGTTCATCCTGTGGGCAAATTATGATATTTCTGAAGATGATGTGGATAAGATCAGTGCAAATTATTTATCCTCTTATTTATTGCAGACTGCAGAACTTAAGGGTTCCAGATATAACGCTTATTTGATGGAATTATTCAATGAAGTGCCTGTTATTAATGCATTGTTTTATATTGATAAGGAGAATATGCTTCATAAATTCTCCGAGGTAACAGCTTACTCGGAATTTATCAAGGAGTATCGATATATCGGTTATAATAATGCTTTAGACAAGAAGGGAAAATTAAAGGAACTATTCAGTGAATATTAATAATATAGTATGAAAAAGCAGCCCTTGCGATAGTAATCCTAAGCTCTAGGTTAATTCTAACTGATGCTTCGATTCATATGCAAGGGCTGCTATATTAAAGTGCGTCAACTGGCGCACTTTTCAAGTTATTACAATAAATACATAATTCTGATAACAAGGCTCTGCCTTATTTGAGTGTCAAGCACAGATACGTTCGATATCTTGACCACTCAGGGACTCTTTCTCAAGAAGCTCTACGGTGATATTCTCCAGCATAGTAAGATTAGCTTCTATAAGCTCTTTTGTCTTCTTATATAAGGAATTCATAAGAGAACGGCACTTCTGTATTAACTCCTTATCATGCCCCTCTTCAAGAACCTCCATACTGAATAGACCCATTTCCTCATCCATACCGTATTTATCCAGGTAATCTACAATCATCTGGGAGGCCTTCTGAATATCATTGCTGGCACCGGTAGTAATCTCTTCTGCACCAAAGATAAGTTCTTCGGCAACTCTGCCGGCAAGCAGTACCTGAATATTCGCTTTAATCTGTCGTTGAGTCTGGAACATGGTATCCTTAGGAATGCTTAAATTGAAGCCGCCTGTCCCTCGAACGCTGGGGATGATAGTTACCTTAGAGATAAAATGCTCCGGCAGCAATAAGGTGGTAGCCAGTGCATGACCGGCTTCATGGTAGGCTGTAATTTTACGATCCCTATCCGTTATATAGCTGAGATCTGTCTTTGGTGCTCCGGCGATGACCGTATAAAAGGCTTTCTCCATATGACTCTTATTGATCACAGATGCTTTATCGTTTGCCGCATTAATAGCAGCTTCATTTATCAGATTTTCCAGCATAGCGCCGCTGAAATATACCGTAGACTTTGCCAGATCATCTAGATTAATATCATCCGCAATAGGTTTTTTCTTCATATATAGTGATAATATATGTTTTCTGGCATTTACATCCGGTAAGCCGATCTCAATATGGCGGTCAAATCTGCCAGGACGAAGTAAGGCTTCATCCAAGGTATCCAATCGGTTTGTAGCCCCGATAACGATGATTCCCTGGTTATCATGGAAGCCGGACATTTCTGTAAGCAGGGCATTCAGTGTTTGATCACGTTCATCATTACTTGCAGATACATTTCGGGCTCTTTTCTTACCGATGGCATCGATTTCATCGATAAATATTACTGCTTTTTCACTTTTCTTTGCTTTATTAAACAGATTTCGAATACGACTGGCGCCGACTCCGACATACATCTGCACGAAGTCAGAACCGCTCATGGCGTAAAAGGGTACATTCGCTTCTCCGGCAATAGCTTTTGCCATTAAGGTCTTTCCGGTACCGGGTGGTCCATAAAGTAGAAGACCTTTCGGCATTCGGGCTCCTACGGCACTGTATTTTTCAGGGTCCTTGATGAAAGAGATGATGTCCTCCACCATAGACTTTGCTTCTATATTACCGGCTACCTGATCTAAGGTAATGGTGGAAGTATTCGATTTCTTTTTCTTTTTGTTGGCATCATTTATCAGATTGCTAGAGTTTCCACCATTACGGGTATACCAAAAGATTCCTCCTATGATACCACCTACCAAAAGAACTTTTAAAACGGTAACAAAGGCATTCTCTTTACCGTATTGAATGGTAATATCGTTCAATAACAGAAATTCAGTAAAATTCTCCGTTCTAGGATTAGGTACGATGTAAAAACTGTCATCCCCTTTGAGTTTTGCCTTAAAATCGTTACCTTCGGTTTCGAAGATTACCTCATCCACCTGCTTTTGCTCTACCGCTTCCAGAAAGGAGGGGTAGGACAATTCCACACTATCTTTATTCAAATAATGATTTCCTATCAGACCGACACCAACCAGGATCAGGCATGATAAAGTAATCAATATTACTTTTTTCATCAAATAACCTCCAGAATCAGTAAAGAGTATACATAAGAGTCTATTTCATTCTAACATATTTAATTAAAATATCTAGAATTAAATAATGGTAAGTTTCTGTACCAACTTAGGGGCTATGCCCAGGAGCTAGTGTCCTGACGGCTTAAACTGTAACATTTTTATTGTAAATCTATCATAGATTTCTTAACCTAATGACAATGGGTGTGAAGAGTATATAAAGATTACTGGAATAAAAAAATGTAATTTATGCTTGAAAAATGAATTTAATAAGTCTATGATTGTTATTTGAGATTTGATAACAATGAAATTTAGTAGGAGGCAAAAGAAAAATGGATAAGTTGAAGCCAAAATTGTTTTCGGTTATGAAAACATATAGTAAGGAGCAGTGTGCAAAGGATATTATCGCCGGAATTATCGTTGCGATTATTGCATTGCCTCTTTCAATCGCACTGGCATTAGCTTCGGGGGTGACCCCGGAAAGAGGATTGTATACAGCGATTGTAGCTGGATTTGTCATATCTTTCCTGGGTGGCAGCCGTGTTCAGATTGCAGGACCAACAGCTGCTTTTGCTACCATTGTTGCAGGGATTGTAGCCAGAAATGGAATGGAAGGTTTAGTCATTGCAACCATAATGGCAGGTATCATGTTGATTATTATGGGTTTCTTAAAGTTCGGAAGACTACTTCGTTTTATTCCGTATACGATAACAACAGGTTTTACCTTTGGTATTGCAGTAACAATCCTGATTGGACAGATCAAAGATTTTCTTGGTTTAACCATAAAAACAAAACCGGTAGAAACGATGGAGAAGCTGCTAGCCTGTTTCGAAAATATCACTACCATAAACTATCAGGCTCTTCTTATCGGTGCGTTGTCTCTGAGTATCTTAATTTTATGGCCGAAAATAAATAATAAAATTCCCGCATCCTTGATTGCCGTGGTGATTTCTGCAGCGGTAGTAAAGCTTTTCGAGGTGGATGTCAATACAATTGGAAGTCTATATGATATATCTTCAAAACCCCCGACTCTTCAAGTTCCCTCGTTTGATTTTAATATGATACGAAGCTTGTTACCGGATGCTGTTACCATAGCACTACTGGCAGGTATAGAATCTCTGCTTTCCTGCGTCGTGGCAGACGGTATGGTTGGTAGTAAGCATCGCTCTAATATGGAATTAATTGCACAGGGTACCGGAAATATTTTCTCAAGCTTGTTTGGGGGAATACCTGCAACCGGAGCGATTGCCAGAACTGCAGCTAATGTTAAAAATGGCGGGCGTACACCGATAGCCGGTATGGTACATGCGATAACCCTGTTTCTTATCCTCGTAGTATTAATGCCTTATGCAGCACTCATTCCGATGCCTACGATAGCGGCCATTTTATTTATGGTAGCCTATAATATGAGTGAGTGGAGAGAGTTCGTTGACCTGATTAAGAAATCACCGAAGAGTGATATCGCAGTTTTAGTAGCAACCTTTACACTTACAGTGGTATTTGATCTGGTAGTTGCTATCGAAGTGGGTATTTTAATGGCAGCAATCTTATTCATGAAACGGATGTCGGATGTAGCAGAGGTCCAGAGCTGGAGGTATATGGAGGATGCGACGGATGATGATCTGGTAGATGATGAAATGCATGAAAATAACCGCATGAAGAAAGTTCCAAAGCATACAATGGTATATGAAATCAACGGTCCCATGTTCTTTGGAGCGGCAGACAAATTTATGAATATATCAGTGGATTCCCATGTAAAGGCGGTTATCCTTCGAATGAAGAGTGTTCCGGCAATGGATGTGAATGCCTTACATACTTTAAATAATGTATTGAAGTCATGTAAAAAAAGACATATTACAGTTATTTTGTCCCATGTTCAGGAACAGCCCTTGAAGCTGATGCAGAAGGCGGGCTTTGATAAGCAGATTGGAGACGAGAACATCTGTGAAAATATTGACCGGGCACTAGAAAGAGCAGAAGAACTGCAAAAAGCAGCCGCACACCAAGCAAGTTGAAAAGATTACATCCTAGAAAATTAATAATGATTGGAGTGGCAAAACAATTTCAGATTGTTGCTAGCCAACAACAATCATATAATGGAAAAGCTCTGTTAGATAATAATTATATGGGTACGATGAAAGGAGGGATATAATTTTCCCTCCTTTTAAGTTCAATTACTTAATTTTTCAACTTATACCTCATTAGTAAACTTTACTAAATCAAGTTTGAGATTATGAAGTGCAAACCCTTCTTTTTCTATATGAGTCTGCTTTAATCCAAGCTTTTCTAAAACAGCTATACTTGAAGGATTTATAGACACTGCATCTGCGTTAATTATTACATTAGGAAAAGCATCTTTTAGATATTGTATAAATGCCTCAGTCGCTTCGCTGATATAACCTTTTCCCCAATATGCTCTTGAAAGTTGATAAAATAATCCAAAATTCTCATTTTCAATATTTATGATTGGAGCACCAATTATTCCAATAGCTTTATTATCTAACAGTATTATAAAATGATTGGGAAACTTTTTATCAGTATAATTAATAAACATTTCTATCTTACACTTACATTCATCAATTGAATTGAGTAGTTTTTCATAGCTCGATCGGCTCAAATCTCAAACGGAATTGGGGCATTTTTTTAATTATAGTATAGTAATTTTCAGCCCAGTCAGCACCCTGGGAGGGATCGTTTTCTCCGGTTGCCGGTGGTGCAAATAGCTTCAGTTTTATATCACAGGCACCCTGTAACGGTTTTTCAAAGAATGCAGGCATAAAGTCAATCACGTTAACACCCGGTGCTTTATAGAACCAGTGATCGTTTAGTTCCATCATAAGATTTAAATCCTTAAGCTCATCATCGAAGATAATTTCAGCGAAGGTTGGATTATTCTCAAAATGAAGAGGTATTGATAAACCGGTGGAATCCTCAGCACCACCCCATCTTAGTGTAACAGGGAAGGTAGCCTCCTCTGCTTCGTTAAAACTCGGACTGAAGTAGTCATCCTGGAGGATATCCTTATAAGCCTTTAATGCAGGCTGTTCGATACCTACTTCCTTATTATTAGGGTCGGTAATCTCGAGGCCAAGACGGCCATCATCCCTGAATTGATAGAAGGTAAGACCGGAGAACCAGGTTGCCGGTTCATTCTTTAGCATATCGCAAAATTCTCGAATCATTTTTACCTGATCAAAAGGACCGGTTACATCACCATCAGCATTGAATTCTGACATAACCATAGGTTTTACTGCACCATCACAAAGATAGGAGAATCTTTCAAAGCTACGTTTGGTAAGATCATAGGTCTGCTGGATGGAATCTCTTTTATGGCTGCTTCCACCGCGTTCTGCAACATCGTAGGGCCAACCCCAATGCAGTGCCATATATTTATCAACGGACCAGATATCGGTTTGACGAACAGCCTCGGTAAATTCCTGTTCCTTTTCCATTTCTTCTTTTTCCAGATGTTCTATACCACCAATGCAAAGTATGGTTTGTACATTTGGAGCATATTCCTTGATGATTTTATGAAAACGAACAAAGAAATCCGCAACCTCCTGATAGCTACAACGCTTATTAAAGGAAAACCAGTGGCCGGTAGCCTCGTGATTAATACGAAGGAACATGCGTCCAAAGGTAGTTAAATCCTTGGCAATCGCTATCAGATGCTCGTCTGTTACATGAGGATCTATGGTTAAGGTCAGAAGTACATCCTGACCATGCTTTCTTACATCTCTCATAAAGGTGAAGGGTTCGTCTTCAAGATTACCATTTAGACCGCCCTTGTAGGTAAAGTAATCATCATAAGGATAATCCCATGCAAAGGAGACCTCATCACTGGCATGTGCAATACTTGCACGTACCGGCCAACCCTTATCCAAGGGATAATAGCAATACATTAAATTAATCGCTCTATGTGGTCTTCCCAATTTATGAAGAATATAATCCTGATTAACATAGCTGCCTCTTTCACTGCCTACGCTCAAATCTAAGCTGCATTTGGCTGGTCCCATCTGGAGCTGGAAGGCCTTTAACTCATTGCTCATGTCTGTTTCCTCCTTAAATAAATACATGCCACCAATTAATAACAACCAGTATAGCATATTATGGAATAGTAAAACAATGTAGTATATTAGCTAAACCATTGTACTTAATAAGATAATGAAGGATAACTAAACAACGATTATTATAAAGAGTTTACAGCTTTTGTCAACTGTTCCAAAGCCTTCTTTAGAATAGCTCTTGGGCAGGCGATATTAATACGCTCGAAGCCTTCACCAACAGGACCGAAGATATGTCCGGGGTCTAGCCAGAGCTTTGCAGTATGAACAATTAATTGCTCCATTTCTTTTCGCGTTAATCCTAATTTCCTAAAATCTAGCCAAATCAAATAAGTACCTTCAGGTTCGACTAGTGTTATATTAGGAAGATTGGCTTTCAGATACTCCCTGGTAAAATTTAAATTTTCATACAAATAAGCTTTCAATTCCGTTAACCAGGGCTCACCATATCGGTAGGCTGCTTTACAGGCAACAAGACCAAGGGTGTTGCACTGGCTGTAGCCGCTTGCATCAAGCTCTCGCTTCATTTTAAGCCGAAGATCATCATTCTTAATAAATATGTTAGATATCTGAAGGCCCGCTAAATTAAAGGTTTTACTTGGAGAAGTACAGGTAATGGAATTCCTTGCAAACTCCTCGTTTATATTAGCAAAGACAGTATGTTCATACCCGGGATATGTAAAATCACAATGGATTTCATCAGAAACAACAATTACCTTGTGCTTGAGGCAAATGTCGCCCATTCTAGTCAGCTCCTTCTTTGTCCATACCCGTCCAACAGGGTTTTGAGGATTACAAAGAACAAAAAGCTTCACATTCTGTGAGATTATTTTATTTTCAAAATCGTCATAATCGATACTATATTTACCTTCCTCATAAACTAAAGAATTAACAACTAATTTACGGTGGTTATATAGTACAGCTTCATGAAAAGGATAATAAACAGGCTGTTGTATTAATATGCCTTCCCCCTCTTTTGAGAAAGCTCTGATAGCTAAGGTGATAGCAAAAACCACACCGGGAGTTTTCATTAACCAGCTTTCCTGTGTATCCCAGTGAAAATTCTTGTACAACCAATCATGGAGTACATCATAATAATCACTTTTTACTTCCGTGTACCCAAAAATACCATGTGATACAGCCTGGTGAATCGCCTCAAGCACTTCCAAAGGCGCTTGAAAATCCATATCCGCAACCCAAAGGGGGAGGATATCTGAGGGTTTTCTGCGCTCTACTGCGAAATCGTATTTGAGAGAATTCGTATTCCTTCGGTCGATAATTTGGTTAAAATCATAACTCATCTATAGGGCCTCCTTTTTTACTGCTTTTACGGTAGTCTAATCATAAGGTGCTATTGCAAAACTCTAATCTAGCCCCAAGCAAAGCTATTCAGTAAAGGCTTGTTCTAAATCATATAACAAATCATTTCTATGTTCAATGCCTACAGAAAGGCGTAATAAGGTATTGTTGATACCTTTGGCGTTTCTCTCCTCCTCCGGAATATCAGCATGTGTCTGTAGCAGTGGATAGGTGATAAGACTTTCTACTCCACCTAAGCTTTCTGCATATTGTATGACCTGTACTTTTCTTAAGATTTTGATGGCGGTCTGTTCGCTGTTTACGTGAAAGGAAATCATACTTCCGGAACCTGAGGCTTGCTTTTTGTTTATCTCGTAACCAGGATGCGATGGAAGTCCTATATAATAAACCGCTTTTACAGTTCTCTGCTTCTCCAGCCATTCTGCAATAATCTGAGCATTTTTCTGCTGAGCTTCCATACGAATTGATAATGTCTTAATACCACGAAGAATTAGCCAACTATCAAACGGAGCTAAACCGGCTCCGGTAGTTTTTGAGATATAACGAATTTTCTCGTCAAGAACTTCATTGGCTAATACCAGAAATCCACCCAAGGTATCATTGTGGCCTCCAAGATATTTCGTACCACTATGAAGTACGATATCTGCGCCAAGAGAAATAGGATTTTGGAAGTAAGGGGATAGAAATGTATTATCAACAATGAATAGCAGATGATGTGCTTTCGTTATCTTTGCAATTTCCCCCAGATCAGTAACATTCATCATGGGATTCGTAGGAGTTTCTACATAAATTGCTTTTGTATTACTTTTGATACTCTTTATAACAGAAGCGGTATCAGCCGTGTCAAGATATTCTACTTGAATACCGTTCTTAGCATTGATTGCATTGAAGATACGGATGGTTCCCCCATATAAATCATTGGAAGCAATGATGTGGTCCCCCGGCTGAAACAATTCCATTAAGGCATTCATTGCAGCCATTCCTGAGGAGAAGGCAACGGCACCCTTACCGTTTTCTAAAGAAGCAACTACTTTTTCGACCTGCTCGCGAGTAGGATTTTGAGCTCTGGAATAGTCATATCCGGTACTACTGCCGACATCGGGATGAGCGAAGGTTGCTGTCTGATAAATTGGAAAACTAATTGCACCAGTATTTTCTATGGTTTTACTCTCATTATTCCCATGGACACATTTTGTGTTTAACTGATACTGCATCAAAGGACCTCCTTATCATGGCTTTTTTAGTGGCATACAATGGTAATATATACAATTCATATCAAATTAGTATAATTACTGCATTATAATACAAACATTTTAAGAATTCAAGTAAATTATCTTAAAAGAATATATTCAATTATCTAAATAGAATACATTCCATCACAACCCAAAAAAGGACGCCCTTCATTCATAAATTATATTTGAGTTTATTTTGACATAGGATACCTCGTAAAAACTTATTACATAAACTGAGTGAAGGAGGTATTCCAGTTGTCGGAATTTTGAATTTCTTCCAACAACTCTTTGGTTATCTTAAGTTCCGTCTCCAGGCGGTACATATTGCAGGTTAACATCATTTTCATATTAAAGGGAACCTTTGGCATGCTCAACTCGAACCGGGTTCGTGCTTTGTCATAAAGAGTCTGTAACAATTCAATTCTTTTACGGGTATGCATAATAGCATCTTTCTTATGCATTGCTTCAATATGAAATAATGCTATTCCAAAGTCAGTAGCAGAAGCTTCATAAGATTCTAAACCCATAAGTAACTCTGATAATAAAAGCTTCTCACCCTCCTCCGATAAGGAATAGATCGTTTTTGGAGGAAGCTTTTCTTTTCTGATAACCTCACCAATCAGATATCCCCTACCCTCTAAATTTTTAATTGTAGTATATATGGATGGAGCTGTTAACGGGAACCAGTCCTGTATCACAGCCATATCCATCAGCTTAGTAAGTTCGTAGGGATTCATTGGCTTCTTCCATAGGAGCCCCATAATGAGTTTTGATAATTTTGAAAGCATTGAATTCTTCCCCCAGGCTTCTTTTTTTATTTAAAGGTGGCTCTCCATCCGTTTGCAAAGCCGATTTCAAATTCTGTTCGATTTAAATGGTGTCTT
Source organism: Bacillota bacterium (assembly GCA_023414875.1). GTDB lineage: Bacteria > Bacillota > Clostridia > Lachnospirales > Lachnospiraceae > Mobilitalea. The sequence continues at coordinate 269,513 of JAEZMV010000028.1, forward strand.
CGAAGAGCACAGCTGAAATCATCTTTGAATAGGATGCATGCATTACAGGATACGCAAGAGGATTGCACCCCTCCGTTTCCCAGCAACCAACGATGTGGTAAATCCGGTTCACAGATGAGTGGACGGGAAAGGGAGAGATAGTCTATATGTCCTTCCTTAAGGAGAGCTTCCATATGTTCTATATTTCTATTTCCACCTACAAGAATGATCGGAATAGGTAATGAGAGTTCCTTCACATAATCATAATAATAGGATTGTTTTTCCGGTTCGTCAATATGTGTTCTTGCTTCCGGAAGTGGAACGGGAGAGAAACCAAGCTCAGCCTCAGAACGTACAAGACAATCCCATATAGCACCACTTACTTCGATTGCATCAACTCCGCTACGTGCTACTTCAAATGCCAACTCTGGAAAACTCTCCTTATCAATTCCACCTGGTACATGGTCATCACAATTGAGCTTTATCAGGATGGGAAAGTCCCCAACTGTCTTTCTCGCTAAATGAATGATATCGCGGATGATGGATACCCTGTTCTTTACGTTACCTCCATAGGAATCTGTACGTTGATTCGTATAAGAAGATAGGAAGGAGCTTAATAAATATCCGTGAGCAGCATGCAGTTGGACACCATCAAATCCAGCTTGCTTTACTCTGACAATCGCTTTAGCGAAGTTAGATATTATGGAATATATTTCTTCTTCTGAAAGTTCTCTGGCCTTTTTTACAAGTAAAGGTGACGCTAATGCACTGGGGCCAACGCATTCTGACAAGGTGTGTTCCTGGGTAATCTGACGGCCGGGATGACATAACTGTGCAATAATCCTGCAATCGCAGCCAGATTTATGTACAGCGGAAGCTAACTTTGACAACTCAAGAACACCTTCATCATTATAAATGCTTGCCTGCCCCTTCGTTCCAATACTATCAGCGGTGGTAGCGAGCAGACCTGTTATAATCATGCCGATACCACCCATAGCCAGCTTACGATAAATGTCCAGTATCTGAGGTGTTATACTTCCGTCTTCATTTGCTTGATAATCACAAGTTGCTGATCGGACAAGCCTGTTTTTAAGTGTAAGACACCCAAGCTTACCATTTGAAAAAATCTTATATTCTTGCCTGTTCATAGGATGATCATCTCCTGACTTATTTTTTATACTAATATATATTAGTACTTAAAGATATTAGTATAAAATGGATAGATATGTCAATTAAATTTTGAAATTATAATTAAAGTCAGCAGTAGTAGATTCATAACGAGGGGCGTGTATATATCAATCAATTAAATAAATGCAAAATATGTTAGTCTCATATTTGAAATTCAAATACATATAAAACATATATATAAAAAATGTAAAAAAGAAGTTGACAATTTGCTTTCGTTGGAATATTATAGAACAAATTCGTATATAAAACATATATGTTAAATATGATTAAGAAAGAAGTATTCATAGTTGTTGTCTCTTACATTATTAAAATAAAGATGAGGAAGGATAATATTATGGCAAAAAAAGCGACGCAAATTGCAATCTACGGGAAAGGAGGTATTGGTAAATCAACAACTACTTCAAACTTGACAGCAGCTCTGTCCGAGATGGGATATAAGGTTATGCAGTTTGGCTGCGACCCAAAAAGCGATTCTACAAATACGCTTCGAGATGGAAGATATATTCCTACAGTACTTGACACGCTGAGAGAAAAGAATTCAGTGAAAGCATCTGAAGTTATTTTTGAAGGCTTCAACGGGATTTATTGCGTAGAGGCCGGTGGTCCCGCTCCCGGAGTTGGTTGTGCGGGTCGAGGTATTATTACGGCAGTTGAATTATTCAAGCAACAGAAAGTATTTGAAGAACTGGATCTTGATTATGTAATTTATGATGTCCTGGGCGATGTAGTATGTGGTGGTTTTGCTGTTCCAATCAGAGAAGGAATTGCCGAGCATGTATTCACAGTTTCCTCGGCAGACTTCATGTCAGTGTACGCTTCCAATAACTTATTCAAAGGAATACATAAATACTCGAAATCAGGTGGAGCATTACTTGGTGGTGTAATTGCTAATTCAATTAATGCACCATATTCAAAGGAAATTATTGATGATTTTGTTGCGCATACACAAACACAGGTGGTTGAATATATACCTCGGTCAGTTACGGTTACACAGAGTGAATTACAAGGGAAAACGACAATCGAAGCCGCTCCAAAGACGGCTCAAGCAGATATATACCGTTCACTGGCAAAGAAAATAGCAAATCATACAGAATCTAAGGTTCCTGCACCTCTTGAAATCAGTGAATTAAGAGAATGGGCTGCAAAATGGGGAGATTACCTTTTGGCTATGGAAACAGGTACAGTTCGAACAGAAAATGCAAGTAATCTATAAGCTTAATTCATAAGGAGGTAATCAGATGTCAATTAATCTAAAAGTATCCAGCGTTGGAACCAGAGAAAACAGATTGGGCTCAATCACAGGATATGAAGGCGATTTACATGATATTGTCGAACAGTCTAGGTGCGGTTCCCTACAAAACAGGGAACGATGTTTCAGCCAATCAAGTACCTGTTTATCCAGTTGTGCTCTAGGCCAGCTGTCCGGTATCAGAGATGTTGCTGTAATCAATCATGCTCCTGCAGGCTGTACGGCAATAGCTCCCGGTGCTGTTGTTTTGAATAATCAATTAGCAGCCAAGATCGGTGTTACGAATGACACAGTATTTCTGGGTACGGATATGGATGAAAAGGATACCGTATTCGGTGCTACTGATACTTTAAGAGAAATTATCAAAAAGACTTATCATTCCTATCATCCCAAGGCTATATTTGTTGCAACCTCATGTGTTACCGGAATCATCGGTGAGGATGTAGATAGTATTGTGGAGGAGTTAAAGGAAGAACTCCCGGTTCCGGTGGTTGCAGTGCATTGTGAAGGCTTTAAATCGAGAATTTGGGCGTCGGGCTTTGATATATCGGATCATGCAGTACTGACATCCCTCGTTAAGCCACCGAAAGAAAAGAGAGATGTAATTAATTTCAAAAACTTCTTCGAGAGTGAGAGGGAGCAGATTACAAAAATATTTGAAGAGTTTGATGTAAAGGTTCAATTCCTATATCAGAATGCAACAGTGGAAGAATTAGAGCATATTTCGGAAGCTTTGGCCACCGTATGTATCTGTGGCACCTTAGGAACTTACCTGGGTAATGCACTTGAACAGCTTTATGGTGTTCCATATATTCGAACCATTAATCCACTCGGTATTATCGGCTATGAGACATGGTTAAGAGAAATCGGTAAAGCTATTGGGAAATCTGATAAGGTAGAGAATTACATTCAAAGAGAGAGAGCAATTTATTTACCTCAAATAGAAGAATTAAAGAAGGAATTAAAGGGACTACGGGCAGTCATCGGTATGGGACCCGGATATACCTATGAAGTATCCCGTGTACTCCAGGAGCTTGGTATGGAGGTAGTATGGGCAGCAGCTTGGCATTATGATGGTAAATATGATAACGATGCTGTTCCGCCGGCGCTGGAGTATTTGAAGGAAACGTCTCCTACGAATATTAAGCTCAGCGTAGCTGATCAACAGAATTTTGAGATATTAAATATCCTCAATGAATATCAACCTGACATCTATTTCTCGAGACATCCGGGTACAACAGTATGGGCTATTAAGCAAGGTGTTGCAGCACTTTATGTGGCTGATGAATATTTTATCTTTGGCTATCAGGGTACTTTGAATTTTGCAAAATCCGTACTTGACACCGTAAGGAACAGAAGCTTTGAAAAGAACCTGGCAGCCAGAGTGAAGCTTCCTTATACCGATTGGTGGTATCAGCAAAACAATAATGCATTTTTAAAGGAGGGAACCCCCCTAGAAAAAAAGGAGGTAGCTAATGGCTAAGATATTAAATCAACCACGATATAAATGTGCCTTGGCTGCAATGCAGACAGCACAGGCGATTACAAGAGTTCTTCCTATCCTTCATTCCGGTCCCGGATGCGGCGAAAAGTTAGGAGGAAGTGTTGGGAGTTCAGGACTTTTCTCACCACACATCTTTCCTTGCACCAGTATCAGTGAGAAGGAAGTAATCTTTGGTGGAGATGATAAATTAGATGAGACAATCGAGAATTCCCTCAAAATCATTGATGCAGATCTTTATATCGTATTAACCGGATGTACGTCTGAAATAGTCGGTGATAATGTTGCGGATGTGGTAGGTAAGTATAAGGATTATGATAAGCCGGTTATATTTGCTTCTACTGCCGGATTTAAAGGCAATAATTATCTGGGTCATGACTGGGTATTAAAAGCGATATTTGACCAATACCTTAAGGAGAGAAAACCGGTTCAAAAGGGATTGGTTAATATCTGGGCAGGGCTACCGATGCACGATCCCTTTTGGCTGGGAAATTTAAGAGAGCTGGAAAACCTAGTAGCTGAACTTGGATTAATTCCAAATACAATTTTTGGTTATGGGCGTGGAATTAATAATATTGATAAAATTCCTGAGGCAGAGTTTAATTTACTGGTTTCTCCCTGGGTGGGACTGGAAAGTATTCAGTTCCTAAAAGAGAAATTTGATACCCCGTACTTACATTATCCGGTACTACCCATTGGAGCGTTTGAAACCTCTAAGTTTTTAAGAGCAGTAGCAGAGTATGCAGGAATTGATAACGATAAAGTAGAAGCTGTGATTCAAAAGAAGGAAGAAGAATATTACTACTACATCGAACGATATGCAGATGTTTTCCTGGAAACCCGAGTTATGTCAAAGCGCTTTGTGGTTGTGTCTGATGCGAGCTATAGCTTGGCTGTGACAAAGTTCTTAGTAAACGATCAGGGATTATATCCATCTAAGCAGTATATTGTAGACGACACCCCTCAGCAATATAGAGAAGATATTGCTTCCTACTTTAAGGATTTGAATTATGGAATTGAAGCAGAAGTGGAATTTTCCAGTGACGGACAGGAGATACATCAGGAGATAGAGAAAACTGATTTTAATGGATATCCTCTTATCATCGGAAGTAACTGGGAGAAGAGTATTGCGAAGAAAACAAATGGTCATTTTATCAATATCTCTTATCCGCTGGTGGAACGACTTGTAATTAACAGTAGTTACGCAGGTTATAAAGGGGGATTAAAGCTATTAGAAGATATCTATTCGGTTGCATTTACCAGATTTAATTAGGCTTGCAGCAAATAGCTCAAGGTTTTGAAATCATTCATTATATGGCCGCAGCAAAGTGGCAGAATGGAGACTCGAATGAATAACTATGAAGCTTTAAAGAACTCACATCCATGCTTTGCAGGACACAAGGCTAATAAAGGAAGAATACATTTACCGGTAAGTCCGGGGTGTAATATTGAATGTAAATTCTGTGACAGAAAAATTAATGACTTTGAGCAAAGACCTGGAGTGACGGCCACAGTGATAAAACCGGAGGAAGCTCTTGAGATAGTGAGAAAATCCTTAGAATTATGTCCTGATATTACCGTGGTCGGAATCGCTGGTCCGGGAGATACCTTGGCTACAAATTATGCACTGGATACATTCAGATTAATTAAGAAGGTTTATCCCGACATTATTAAATGTATGAGCACGAATGGGCTATTACTGGAAGAGAAAGCAGAGGAAATCATCGAAGTAGGTATAGATTCTCTGACAGTAACAGTAAATGCAGTGGACCCGGCTATTGAAGCAAAACTAAATTCGGCGATTATTTATCACAGTAAACGATATGAAGGCGAAGAGGCAGCACAGCTTCTGATAAAGAATCAAATCGCCGGAATTAAGAAAGTAGCTGCAGCCGGCATTACAATTAAAGTTAATACGGTACTTGTTCCGGGTATCAATGATCATCATATTGAGGATATAGCAAAAATGGTTAGTGAGGCAGGAGCTTCCATATATAATTTAATTCCTTTGATTCCACAGCATGAGTTATCAGATATTGAAGCTCCGAATTGCTTATTGATTGAGACAGCAAGAGGTAAAGCATCAAAGTATATTGATGTATTCAGACACTGTCAGAGATGTAGAGCAGACGCAATCGGTATTCCGGGAGAAAAGGATTTTGGTGATCAAATTTACTTGAAAAGAATAGCGCATAAGGATACGTTCTCCCATGGTTAAGGAGAAAACTAGGGTGAGAAGTTATTTGATAAAAATGGAGGTGGCCAGATGTCCTATAAAATAGCAGTTGCCAGTACGGATGGTAAGGTTGTAAACCAGCATTTCGGTAGAGCTGATAAATTTTACATAATTGATGTAGATGATAACGATGAATTTCGGTTTCACGAAATCAGAGAAACAATGATTGCTTGTCAAGGTGGTTTTCATGACGAAGGTAGTTTAGCTAGTAATATAGAATTGCTGTCAGATTGTAAGTATGTATTGGTGAGCCAGATTGGTCCAGCTGCGGAATATGCACTAAGTAGAAAAGGAGTCACGGCCTTTGCTATTGCTCATTATATTGATGAGGCAGTCAAAAGATTGATTTATTATAATTCGGATATAAAAGTAAGTAAAATTTAAATCATTGATACTATGAAAATTAAAGTATATGCCGTGACAGACGGCAGAAGGAGAGAATAAATGTTCAATAAAAAATTAAGTGGTATGCTGACATTAATCGTGGTTCTGCTATTTACCTTAACGGCATGTTCAGCAAAAGAAAAAGAAACCTCAACTGGGGATGCAGGTAGTTCAGATAAAACAACAACATCGCCTTCAGCAGTAGGTACGGATGGAACCAATGACAGCTCTAAAGACAGTGGTATTGATTTAAGTTCGGTAACCCTGCGATTTGGTACAACCGGCTGGAAAACGCAGGAAGCACTATTAAAAGCTGCCGGTTTTGATGACACACCTTACAAAGTGGAATATACAAACTTCCAAGGCGGTAATCTTTGCTTGGAAGCAATGGCAGCTAATCAGATTGATCTGACCGGTTCCAGTGAGATACCTCCAATCTACGCCTCTTTAGCAGAAAATAGCGGTAACTTTAAGATTATTGCAATCAATAACAGCAATACACAGCTTCAGGAATTAATCCTCCCTCCGAACTCAACAGTGAAAAGCGTAGCAGAGCTTAAGGGCAAGAAAGTCGGCTTCATTAAATCAACAACAGCCCAATATTTTCTTTATGTAATGCTTAAAAACGCCGGCTTAGCATGGACGGATATCGATGCAATTGAAATCACAACGGCAGATGGTGTAAGTGCACTTCTTGGTGGAGATTTGGATGCCTTTGCAAGCTATGGCAACTCCATTAATGCAGCTAAGAATGGAGGAGCAACAACTCTTGAATCGGCGCAGGATATTTTGTCGGGGAATTTTCCTTTTGAGGCATCCCAGGATGCGCTTGCTGATGAAGCGAAACGAGCAGCGATTGCTGACTACCTGGCAAGATTACAGTTGGTAAATGAATGGCAGAAAGAGCATCTTGAAGAATGGGCTGAGATATCAGCAGATCCTACCGGCCAGACTGTTGAAGATGCTCTTGCGGTTTTAGAAAAAGGCTATGAACAAAGAGATACAACTATTATTACGATATCAGAAGATATCATCACATCGGAGCAGAATGTTGCAGATGCGTTCTTTGCAGTAGGATTATTAGAAAGCAAAATTGATGTAAGCACTTTATATGACGATTCATTGTCCTCGGATTATCAAAATGCATTGGATGCACTAAGAAAATAACCAACTGATTAAACCATATATTTATGACAATTTGCACTAATAGATTTTATAGTCTAGAAAACCAACAAGATTTTAGGTTTCGAAAACGCACCATAGATTGGGATTGAATGCTTAAGGTAGGAGGAACACAATGAAATTGAAACAAAAGGATGAGAAAAAAAGGTATGAGATATTTTTGCAATGGCTACTACCAATCTTTTTAATATTTGCTTGGTATATGGCTACCAATACAGGCCATAATACAATCTTGCCTTCTCCGGGCAAGGTGCTGGATCGAGCTGTGGTTATGATTAAGAATGGTCAGTTATTAGAATATACCTCTGTCAGTGCAAAAAGAGCAATCATTGGATTTATGATTGGAGGTGGAATCGGATTCTTGCTGGGATTAATCAATGGAATGTGGAGGATATCTGATATTACCTTGAACACAACGCTTCAGATGCTAAGAAATATTCCTATTCTTGCTCTTATTTCACTTATGATCGTATGGTTTGGTATTGGAGAAAAGGTAAAGATTATCATGGTTGCCTTTGGCGTATTTTTTCCTTTATATATCAATACCTATCATGGTATAAAAGCACTTGACAAAGGCTTGATAGAGATGGGAAAGGTATATGGTTTGAAAGGCTTTTCCTTATTCAGTAATATTATTCTGCCAGGAGCACTAGCCTCAGTGCTAGTTGGTATTCGATTATCACTTGGTACCATGTGGTTGATATTAATTGCCGCCGAGACGATTGCCGCCGATGCAGGAATAGGCTATATGGCTATGACCGCAAGAGAATTGATGCAGATGGATAAGGTTGTATTAAGTATCATTATCTATGCTTTACTGGGTAAGTTATCCGATGTAATTGCATCGATGCTTGAGAGAAAATTACTGAAGTGGCGGACTGCTTGAAATTAGAAAGTTGATACCGTAAGCGCCTGTTAAGAGGGGATGAGCGTGATATGAATGATAATATAAATGAGAATACAGATCAAAACATATATGAAAATCTATATGAAATTAAAAATGGATATAAAATAGAAATCAAAAATCTAAAAAAGAGTTTTGGGGAATTGGATGTATTGGAGAATGTTAATTTAACAATTGAACCCGGTGAATTTATTGCAATCGTTGGTCACAGCGGCTGCGGTAAAAGTACATTACTTCGTTTGATAGCTGGATTAGATACCCCCACAGAGGGTAGCATAACCGTGAACGATAAAGAAGTAGCCGGAGTTAATAGTCAGGTTAGGTTCTTATTTCAGGAAGCAAGATTACTACCTTGGAAGACGGTGCTATCAAATGTAATTATTGGAACAGCGGATAAGAACGAAGCAATAGCAGCGTTATCCTTAGAAAGAGTTGGTCTTATTAATAAAAAGAATGAATGGCCGGGTGTTCTGTCAGGAGGTCAGAAACAAAGAGTTTCACTTGCAAGAGCACTTGTTGGGAAACCGAGTGTTCTTCTCCTTGACGAGCCGCTTGGAGCTCTTGATGCATTAACAAGGCTTGATATGCAGGAATTAATTGAGAAGCTTTGGGCCGAACAGGGTTTTACAGGAATTCTTGTTACTCATGATGTAGGCGAAGCTGTCAGACTTGCCAACAGAGTAATCTTAATGGATGACAAACAGATTACATTGGATCTGAGGATTACCCTGCCAAGACCTCGCAGGAAGGACAATGATGCTAATTATTTTGAACAATATATCTTAAATAAAGTAATGAAGGTTGACGAGAAAAAAGCAGAGAGGCGAAGAGAAGATTACGCTATATAAAACGAAAAGTGATTTGAATAAAGAAGGGAGTGCTGATATGGTTTCAATAAGAACCCCGCTGGAATATATAAGCAAACCGGATATCATCGGTGAATCGGGAAAGTTCATAAAAAAGTATGGGAATAAAGCATTGGTTATAGGTAGTAAAACCGCACTTAAGGTTGTTGGCGAAGAATTTTACAAGAGCCTTGTGGAACATAAGATAGATTACATCATAGAAGTGTTTACTGGTTATCCAACATTAGCTACAATAGACCGTTATGTGCAGAAAGCTGCGGAACTAGGTGTTAATCTGATCATCGGTATCGGTGGAGGGAAGGTAAATGACACAGCGAAGGTTGTTGGATCAAAAACAAGACTTCCGGTCATTGCGATACCAACGATTGCAGCAACCTGTGCGGCTTGGGCAGCAGTATCTATTTTATATGATGAAGAGGGTGATTTTGTAACTACATTTCTCAATGATAATTCACCGAGACTCATTCTTGCAGATACCAGAATTATTGCAACTGCTCCTGCCAGATATACCTATGCCGGAATTGTTGATACTCTGGCAAAATGGTATGAAACAATGCCGAATCTGGAAATTGCAGAAGATAATATAACACTCAATATATCCGTAAGTGGAGCAAAGCTAGCCTTTGACCTTCTGAAAAAGCATGGTAAAAAAGTGGTAGAGGATGGTCAGAACAATATCATCACACAAGCAACCATTGATGTTATCGATGCAATTATCTATCTGGCTGGATTTGTAGGTAGCTTCACGGAGGATAGCTTATATGGCGGGTTTGCACATCCGTTTTATCATGCATCGACCAGGCTGGCGAATACCAGGCATCGACTACATGGTGAAAAGGTTTCTTTAGGACTATTGATTCAATTATTCTTAGAAAACAAACCGGAGGCTTACATCATAGATACGATTAGGGATTTTGACCAATATCATCTCGCCTTAACCTTAGAGGAGATTGGAATCACAGACAATGCAACCGAAGATTTATTCGTCGTTGCAGAGCGTACCCTCAAGGAATTTCCGGCTTATACCAGGTTGGGTTTCGGTACGTCGGTGGTCGAAATAGTGGAGGCAGCATTTCAGGCCGATGCTTTAGTGCGGAAGGTTCTAAATAAATAGGGATACAAATCGAAGATTCATAGAAGAGATCATAGGAGGTGTGAGGTTGGGAATTGAAGAAAAAGCCATAATACCAAGAAAAGCCTTGGAGCAAATCAATCATTATATAGCAGCTAAGACAATTGAAGCCGTAAAACGTGAGCTTGGTATTGATAAGGTGATTAAACTGGCTGGAAATGAAAATACAAATGGATATTCACCTCGAGTAAAAGAGGTGATTAAAAAATCACTGGAGGAATTATCCTACTATCCTGACATGAATTGCACGGTTCTAAGAGAAAAGCTGTCAAGGCTTCTTCAGATTGAAACGGATCAATTGATTTTTGGGAACGGTTCCTTTGAATTGATTTCAATCGTTGCTCAGACCTTTTTAGAAGAAGAGGATGAATCAATTATTATTGAACCCTCCTTTGCTTGGTATAAAAACGTTACTTGGCAGATGGGAGCGAAGGTTGTCAGCTTACCGCTAAAGGACTTTAGGGTAGATTTAAATCTGGTTAAACAGAGTGTAACGGACAGGACAAAAATTATCTGGTTGTGTAATCCAAATAATCCAACCGGTACCATCATTAAGGAAAAAGAGCTGAGAAAGTTCCTTAAGGAGCTGCGTTCTGATATTATTCTGGTTCTGGATGAGGCATACATCGATTTTGTCGTGGAGGAAGGCTATCCTGATTCTGTTGGAATTTTACGTGAATATAGTAATGTAATAATTCTTAGAACCTTTTCGAAAGCGTATGGTCTTGCTTCCTTCCGAATTGGTTATGGGATTGCTACGAAAGAGATTATTGCTTATCTAAATAAAGTACGTATGCCAATCAATACAAATGCACTTGCCCAGATTGCAGCAGCAGAAAGCTTAGAAGATACTATTTTTTATCACTATGTAGTAAAAAATAATCAAAAGGGATTGGAGCTATATTATAAAGTATTAGAGGAGCTTGGGCTTGAGTATGTCAGGTCAAATTGTAATTTCATCCTGTTTAATACGGGGCTGGACAGTGAACTGGTAGTAGGCGAGTACTATAAAAAAGGGATCATTATACGAGCGGGTAAGGAATTCGGGTTACCTACCTGGGTAAGAGTATCGATTGGAACCTATGATGAAAACAAACTTGTTCTTAATACTTTAAAGGAAATACTAGAGCAAAACAAATAGAAAGCTGAAAAGCTTCAAAGAAAGCTTCAAAGAAAAGCTTCAAAGAAAAAGCTTCAAAGAAAAAGCTTCAATGAAAACTTCAAATAAAACTTCAAAGAAAAGCTTCAATGAAAAAGCTTCAAAGAAAAAGCTTCAAAGAAAACTTCAAAGAAAAGCTTCAAAGAAAACTTCAAAGAAAAGCTTCAATGAAAAAGCTATGTGATTCTTCATGAATTGATATATTTATTTTGGGGAAATGCGATAACAGGAAGGGCAGGGAATGAAATGAGTAAAACATATTCGGGTATTAGAGAAAGCCGTCCAAATACCTTCAATGATTGTGGAGGTAATAGCCGTGAGTTAGCTTCTGAATTCGGAAAGCGATGCTTAAAATCTGCAGACCGTACCTTCAGTCAAGGACTCCAATGCCAGCAGATTAACAGTATGGCTGCCTTAATGTCTTTGGATGAGGCTGTATTTGTTGCACATTCACCGCAGGGTTGCGTAGGATGCTCCAGTATGGCGAGTGACATGTACCGTGTTGGTCAGGCACATCGTGGTGTTCGTTATATTAAGAGCGCAAGAATCATCGTTACGAATCTTGATCAAAAGGATGTTATTCTGGGTGGTGAAGCTAAATTAAGAGAAGCAGTACAATTGGCACAGGAAAGATACAATCCGAAATTAATCTTTATCTTTACCTCGTGCGCCTCCGGAATTATTGGTGATGATATCGATGCAATAGCAAGGGACTTACAAGAGGATAGTGAAGCGTTGATTGTGCCCATCCATTGTGATGGTTTTAAATCCAAAATCTGTGCTTCCGGCTTTGACGCAGCCTTTTTAGCAATATCAAAATATATACTGAGTGGTGAAAAACTACCGAAGGAAAAAGGACTGGTCAATCTATTTGCTCCTGTTTCTATCAGCTACAAGGATCAGCTGGAAATCGAGCGAATGCTTGGGCTTTTGGGGTTGACCTGTAATTATATACCATTTTATAGTTCCCTAGAGAAAATAAGGCGAATTCCTGCTGCAGAAGCATCTACCTCCATTTGTAAGGTGTTTGCAGATGAATTCATGAAGGAATTGGAAGAAGATTACCAAATTCCATTTTCACATACCGTAATGCCAATCGGTATCCGTAATACAGATAAATGGTACCGGGGAATTGCAGCATTATTCGGTAAAGAGGCAGAAGCAGAAGAATATATAGAGCGAGAGCATGCTAGAGTGCTTCCTGAGATAGAAAAAATTAAACAACGTCTTCAGGGAAAGCGAGTATTCATTTGTGGCGGTACTGGACGATCGTTTGCGGCAGCAGCATTAATTGACGATTTTGGAATGCAGTTAGTTGGACTTGAAACTCCCACCTATGACGATGATGCACAGATTGATATTGAGTGCCTGAATGAAATACATAAGGACTATATCATTGATATAGCAAACATGCAGCCCTTTGAACAGGTGAATATAGTAAATCGTTTAAAACCGGATGTATTCATTGGCGTACCCTCCTGGTCTGCAAGACTTGGCATACCGACGACACATGTGCTTGATATGAAACGTCCTACCATGGGCTATGACGGTATTTTATATCTTGGTAATAAAATAGCTGATCAGATTGAGAATCCCGGTTTTAATAAGAAGTTAGAGAAGCATGCCAGACTGCCCTATAAAAAAACCTGGTATGAATCAGATCCTCTTAAATTTATAAAACCATTAGAGGCTTAAGAAAACCGCGATAGACGGTAGAATTTGGAGGTGTTTTATGTCAGTTGTAACAGAAAGTCCACGGGGCACCTGTGTCCTAGGTGGAATCAATTCCGTGTTGAGTGCAGTAGATAAGCTTTGTCCTATCTATCATTCGGGGCCTGGCTGTTGTATGCAGACTTCAGCCGGTGAAGCTGGTCAGGCAGGAGGTAGATCTCCGCATTTCTTATCTAGCGTGTCACTTCCATCCTCGAATATGTTAGAACGGGAAGTTGTCTTTGGTGGAGTTGATAAACTTCGTACCACAATTGAAGGTGCAGTGGAGATTATTGATGCTGATGCGTATTTTGTTCTTACCGGCTGTACGGCCGGAATTATTGGAGATGATATTAAAAGTGTCACTTCTGAATTTTTAGAGAAGGGAATTAGAGTGTACCCAATTGAAACACCGGGCTTTGCTGGTGATAGCTATCTCGGATATGAAGCTGCCTTTCAAACATTTTTAACCTATCTGGTAGAAGAGAAGCTGCCAAAGCAATCCAACCTTGTTAACCTTTTTGGGATTATGCCGTATCATGATCCATTCTGGGAAGGCAATTTAGAGGAACTCACGAGAATACTTAAAAAGCTTGGACTGAAGGTTAATACATTTTTTACAGAGCATCAGGGAATTGAGGCCATCCGTACTTCATCCGCGGCAGTATTAAATATAATCGTTAATCCCTGGCTGTTAAAAAGTGCCGCTAAGGAATACGAAGAAAGATTTGGAGTACCATCACTACGAATTCCGGGGATACCATTTGGAGCCACAGATACCTCGGCATTCATCCGTCAGGTAGGGAATACTTTAAATCTGGATAACGAATTAGTCGAAGATATCATCAATCAGGAAGAGGACTATGTATACAGCTACCTTGAGACAGCAATTGGGGCTCTTAGCTGGAAGAAATTCGCAGTTGTTGGAGATTCAAATACTGCAATCGGAGTAACCAGATACCTGGCGAATGATTATAGTTTTACACCCACCATAACCATCATCACTGATCCGGTATTCAGAGCTGAGGATAAGGAACGTATTGAAAATCAAATTCGGGATTTAGAATATGCGAACCCACCGGAAATTGTATTTGAGACAGATCAATATAGGATTACTAAGGCTCTGGAACGTCATGAGGACATTACCTTATTGATAGGAAGTACGAATGAGCGGGAAATTGCCCTAGTAAAAGATATTCAATGCAGTGTCATCTCATTTCCGATTACGGATCGGCTTATCTTTAACCGCACCTATGCAGGATATCGTGGCAGTTTAACATTAATAGAAGATCTTTATGATAATTTATAGACCATGGATGCAATGGTGAATAACACCCATCAAATAATAAAAATATGGATAGAAAGAAAGGGAAAAATCATGAAAAGAAATGGGCTGAAAATAGTAATTACAGGATTAGTATTAACACTTGGAGCGACTAGCCTGATAGGATGTGCTAAGAAAAGTAAGGGATCAGAGGACGGGGTAACCGAAGTTGTAGTTGGAACAGGCAATGCATATGAGCCCTACTGCTATTTGGATGAAAACGGAGATCTAGCAGGATATGAGTATGAAGTATTAAAAGCAGTAGATGAATTACTTCCAGAGTATGAATTTAAATATCAGACCTCGGACTTTGCTAATGTTCTTATTTCACTTGACAGCGGCAAAATTGACCTTGCTGCACATCAGTATGAGTGGAATGAAGAAAGAGAAAATAAATATCTCTTCAGTAAAGACGCTTATACAACTTATGTTACCTATATTACAGTTGCAGGTAATAGAGAAGATATTAAGTCACTTGATGATCTTCAAGGACTAAAGGTCAAGAGTTCAACAGGATCAAATGCTACCTATATTCTTGAACAATATAATAGTGAGCATAAAGAAAATCCAATCATCATTGATTATATCGATAATGGTACGGATGAAGAGACAGTAACCGGTCTTATTAACGGTGTATGGGATGCAACCATAGCTACGAAGAGAGATGTTGAAAAGCTTAATAAAAATTATGGTAATGGATCAGATGTTATAAAAGTGATTGGAGATCCAGTTCAGTCATCCTCGACATATTTTCTTTATGACAAGGAGAATACAAAATTACAGGAAGCAGTAGATAGTGTGCTAAAAAAACTTAAGGAAACCGGGAAATTAGCAGAAATATCCATTGATGTAATTGGAGGAGATTATACAGAAAGCGAGTAAATAATATGGATAAACTGTTTGAATGGGAAAGGTTTTTTGAAAACATACCCAAAATTGTTCCATATCTATCAGTAACCTTCTCGATTGTAATATATGGTAGTGTTTTTGGGGTCATTCTTGGAATCCTAATAGCGATGGTGAACATGAAAAAAACTCCGATACTTCATCAGTTTTTTAAGGTGTACGTCTCATTTATGAGGGGTACACCGATGTTAGTACAGTTGATGCTGGTGTATTATGGCCTTCCGGTATTCATCGACTCTGCCTTCGGAACAAATATTAATCGAGAATGGAGTACTATCATTTTTGCGTATATCACATTTATATTGAATCAAGGAGCATTTTTATCAGTAATATTCTATAGCTCAATTACCTCTGTTCCGTACGGACAGACAGAAGCCGGACTCAGTGTCGGACTTACGGAGTTTCAGGTCTTTAGAAGAATTGTTTTACCGCAGATGATAAGGGTTGCATTACCTCCGTTTGGCTCCGATTTAGTGGGTCTTTTTCAAAATTCTTCTTTGGTCTTTATGATTGGGGTAACAGATATTATGGGAAGGGCTAAAACCATTGGAACAGTGACGAAGCACGTTGTCGAAGCCTACATTTTTGTGGCAATTATTTTTATATCGATAAGCCTGATTATCCGTCTGTTATTTTACTATTTAAATAAGAGGCTTGAATGCAGTAGAGTCAGAAAATCTTGTGAATTAAAAGAATATTAGGTTGAAAAGAGGAAAGATAGATGAAGTTTAATATTGAAAATTTTAAAGAAAGCTTAGTATCAGGACTCACATATCTGCCTAATACATTAAAACTCGTATTCATTCCGTTAATAATCGGGGTACTTCTGGGAACAGTAGTAGCGCTGGTAAGAGTATACAAGGTTCCTGTCATCAATGAATTATTAGCTGTATTTGTGACGATATATCAGGGGATACCGATTGTAGTGGCACTAATGCTTTATAATCTGATCTTTATGTTGAAATTTAATGATATTACAAAAGCACTTCATATTAATATGACAGTTTCAGACGTGGATAATATATGGGTAGGTATTTTTGCGCTTACGATAACTGCTATTTGCTCTATCTCTGAGTCAATCAGAGGAGCACTTTTATCTGTTGATAAGGGTCAGGATGAGGCAGGATATTCTGTGGGGCTTACAAAGGTCCAAACGATCAGAAGAATTATTCTACCACAGATGATACCTATTGCAATTCCAATGCTTATTAATAATGTGGTGGGCTTGATTAAGGCTTCCTCGGTTGTTATGGCAATCGGCATTATAGAAATTGTTGCAGGGTCCATTATTCCAAGTTCTAGAACATATTCATTTTTCGAAGGGTACGTGGCGGCAGCAGTTATTTACTGGGTATTTACGATCATCATTGAGTATCTTGCGGATATATTAAAAAGGCATACCGGAAAATTCAGGAGGAATCTATATGATTGAAATTAAAGGTGTAAGAAAAGCGTTTGGTAAACTTGGAGTTCTCAAAGATGTCTCTTTACATGTGGAAGATGGGCAGGTAGTTGTAATACTGGGTTCCAGCGGATCAGGAAAAACCACACTGCTACGATGTATTAATTTTCTGGAAAATGCGGATAGCGGAGAACTGACGATAGGAGATATTCAGGTTAATTTAAAAAAGGCAACAAAAAAGCAGATTCTGCAAATCAGAAGAAGAACAGCTTTTGTATTTCAAAGTTACAACTTGTTTGCCAACAAGACAGCGATTGAAAATGTGATGGAAGGTCTTGTAACGGCTAGAAAGCTTCCCAAAGAACAGGCAAGGGAAAAAGCGAAGGAAGCACTGGATTGGGTTGGATTGTCAGATAAATATGATTATTATCCAGCACAGCTTTCGGGTGGACAGCAGCAGCGTGTGGGAATAGCTCGAGCGTTCGTTCTTAATCCCGAAGTTATTTTATTTGATGAACCTACCTCTGCGCTTGACCCTGAGCTTGTAGGAGAGACACTGGATATTATTAAGCGGGTGGCTCTGAAGGGAATAACCATGATAGTGGTTACCCATGAAATGTCCTTTGCACGCGATGTGGCAGACAAGGTAATTTTCATGGATGAAGGTGTGGTCGTGGAAGAAAGTACACCACAGGAAATATTCTCAAGGCCAAAGGAAGAAAGGACCAGGCAGTTCTTATCCAGAATTATATCGCTTGAGCCAAATTATACAATTTAAAACTTAATATTCACGTACTCTATTGATAGCTTGGAAGAAGACACGGAGATAGTTTTGATGCATGTACTAATCCATAAAAATAAATTTACATAGTTTTGTATATTTATATTGACAATTGATTGGTAATAAGGTATTTTAGTAAATAAATACATATTAAGCATATAGGATTAGTATGTATAATAAATAATAAGGGAGGAGCATTGAATGGCTGAAAAGCAAAGTATTATTAGAATTGGTAGGGCGAAGGCGAGGTGCACTTTCCTTTTTTGTCTAAATGCATACTATTAATATATGAAATATATGATATCGCGAGTATATCGTATACTATTTTGAAGGTAAACCAAAGGTACAGTATCTAGATGACAGTAAGAATATCTATCAAGTAAGACCTAATATAATTAAAATATTAGATTTTTCTAAAAAACAGGGAGAACAGGTAAGAATATTTATACCATAAACAAAATTAAAAAAAGGAGTGGTAAAAAATGAGTGAACGCAAATTGAAATTTGACACCTTACAGGTACACGCAGGTCAGAAGGCTGACCCAACAACCGGATCGAGAGCAGTTCCGATATATCAGACGACCTCTTATGTATTTAATAACTCTGAGCATGCAGCGAATCTGTTTGGACTTAAGGAAGTAGGTAACATCTATACCAGAATTATGAACCCTACTAATGATGTATTTGAACAGAGAATCGCAGCCTTAGAAGGCGGAGTTGCTGCACTTGCAGTAGCGTCCGGTTCTGCAGCTATTACTTATTCCATACTCAATATAGCTGGAGCAGGTGATGAAATTGTTTCAGCCAGCACTCTTTATGGAGGTACATATAATCTTTTTAATCATACTCTTCCTAAATACGGCATTCATACAACTTTTGTTAATTCTGATGATCCTGAAAATTTTAGAAAAGCGATTAATGATAAAACAAAAGCTTTATATATTGAAACCCTAGGTAATCCTGGAATTAACGTTATTGATATTGAAGCGGTTGCAAACATTGCACATGAGAATAAGATACCACTAATCATTGACAACACCTTCGGTACACCATATTTAATCCGACCAATTGAATTCGGAGCAGATATCGTTGTCCATTCTGCAACAAAATTCATTGGAGGACACGGTAATTCCATCGGCGGTGTAATTGTAGATTCCGGAAAATTTGACTGGATAGGCAGTGGTAAATTCCCAGGTCTTACAGAACCTGATCCAAGCTACCATGGTATTAATTATGCAAAAGATATTGGAGCTGCTGCATTTGTTCTAAAGGCGAGAGTTCAACTACTTAGAGATACCGGAGCTGCTATCAGTCCGTTTAATTCCTTCCTGCTGCTACAGGGTCTGGAGACACTCTCTCTACGTGTTGAAAGGCATGTTTCCAATACAGAGAAGATTGTAGATTTTCTTGTGAGCCATCCTCTTGTTTCTTGGGTGAATTATCCGGGTCTCAAAGACAATAAGTATTATGCATTAGCCCAGAAGTATTTGCCAAAGGGTGCAGGTTCCATATTTACCTTTGGAATCAAGGGCGGGATCGATGCAGCGAAGAAGTTTATTGACAGCCTTGAAGTGTTCTCGCTGCTCGCTAATGTTGCAGATGCAAAATCTTTAGTAATCCATCCTGCTTCTACGACACATTCCCAATTGACAGAGGAACAGTTAGTTAATGTGGGAATTACTCCGGATCAGATTAGACTATCAATTGGTATTGAAGATGCTGAGGATTTGATCTATGATCTTGATCAGGCGTTGAAAAAAGCAGTGGAATAAAGGATGATTTAGCTCATTATTGCTGAGTGAAAGGACTGTTTATGTTAATGAGAATCTCTACGAAGGGTCGATATGCGGTAAACATTATGCTGGATATGGCCTTAAATAATACCGGTGAATATGTCACATTGAAAACAATAGCCGAAAGGCAGGAGTTATCAGGGAAATACTTGGAACAGATTATTTCCGTGCTTAATAAAGCGGGGTTGGTCAGAAGTATAAGAGGTTCACAAGGCGGTTATAAACTGGCAAAATCGCCGGAGCAATATACCTTAGGTATGATACTACGATTGCTGGAAGGGAGTTTAACTCCGGTAAATTGTCAGGAGGAAGATAATGAAAAGCAGCAATACTGCGCTACATTGATTGCGTGGAAGCGATTGGATGATGCAATTAAAGAAGTCGTAGACGGAATAACCCTTGCAGATTTGGTGGAATGGCATTATGAAAATAATACGCGGAATTAATAAATAATATACCGCATATACAATAAATAACAGGAAGGGGAACGAACCATGAAAAACCCATTGAGCTATCAATCGTCAGAGTATGATTGCGGTCCGACATCGATGATGAACGCAATTAATTATTTATTTCATAGAAATGAGATATCCCCTGATGTTATTAAAAGTATTATGTTATATTGTCTGGATAGTTATAATAAAAAAGGAGAGGCTTATAAAAGCGGAACTACAGGGATGGCAATGGTTTTTCTGGCAAACTGGTTGAACCAATTTGGAAAAGCTAAGAAGTGGCCGATACAATGTGAAATGATAAATGGGGATTCGGTACATATCAGTCAAAATAGCAAGATAGCTGAAAGCCTTGGACAGGGAGGGGTAGCAGTTGCCCGGGTTATGCTTGGATGCTGGCATTATGTACTTCTTACCGGAATTGATGAGAAGAATGTATATCTGTTCGATCCTTATTACAGAGTAAAACATTTTCCTGATGAGGGTATTGAGATAATAAAAGATGCGCCGACAAAGATGAACCGTAAAATAAGTCATGAAGTACTTAATAGGGAAGGAAAAGGCTATTACTCACTTGGTAAAGCTGAGAGTAGGGAATGTATGATACTATATAACAAGAAAACTAGAACTTCTATGGACAGTATAGAATATGTTATTTAGAGAGAATCAGAATTTTTTAAGGAATTCAATATTGGAGCAATATCCTTCTCTTTCGAGATTTTTTCCTGCACCTCTCGCATCAGCATGACTTATTCTATAAGAAAGCCATATTAACAGGTGTTTATTTACAAGAAAAACTCTCAAGGGAATATATTACTCCAACATAGTGTTAGATAAAAGTTTGCAGCAGCCCCTTTGTTATTGTAAGGATTTTCATCTGCTCAATTTGTTGAAATTTTAGATAAAGAACATAAAGCCTTGATCTGATTTATGCTTTTCTGCTTCAGATACAAGATCATAAAGCGTAATCTTCTGAAGGGTTGACTTTATTACCGCATCAAGAGGATCAAAGATAGTCAGGTTTAGGGCTGCTTCGATATCAGGAGCCTTGTCCTTGATGGTTGCCTCTGTACTTTCGAATAAAGCGGTTTCAACAGCAGATAAAATGTCATAAACAGTGATTTGCATTGGAGACCTGGATAATTGATAACCACCCTGTGAGCCTTTAATAGAGTTTACGATTCCTCCATGTTTTAATAACGAAAATACCTGTTCTAAGTATATTTTAGAAATGTCAAGCTTCTCAGAGATGCTGATTAAAGTAATGTATTCATTAGTATCCAGATTCCCAGCCATACTGGTCGTTGCAGCAAGTGCGTATCGACCTTTTGCCGATAATCTCATGTAAACACCTCCATACCATATCTTTTTTGTATGTAATCATAATATAGGAAAATATAAGAATAGTCAATAGCATATAACTCATATATGAATTATATAAAATATTTTTGCTTTACGTATTGACATTATGACAGAACAGTAATATTATAATACTAAACATATTAAATATATATGAAATATATAAATTGAAACGGAGGTAATATGTATGTCGAAAATTTACAAAAGTTTAACAGAATTAGTTGGTAAAACGCCCTTACTTGAGCTATCAAATTATGAGAAACAGCATGCTTTGGGAGCAACCGTATTGGCTAAACTGGAATATTATAATCCAGCGGGAAGTGTAAAAGACAGAATTGCAAAAGCAATGATTGATGATGCAGAAGCGAAGGGGAGATTAACTCCTGATTCGGTTATCATAGAACCGACAAGTGGTAATACAGGTATCGGTCTAGCATCAGTCGCTGCGGCAAGAGGCTATCGTCTAATACTTACCATGCCTGAGACGATGAGTATGGAAAGAAGAAACTTACTAAAGGCTTATGGCGCAGAACTTGTACTTACAGAAGGTGCTAAGGGTATGAAGGGAGCAATTGCGAAAGCGAATGAACTTGCTGAAGAGATCCCGAATTCTTTTATTCCCGGACAGTTTGACAATCCTGCTAATCCGGCGATTCATAAAGCAACCACAGGTCCTGAGATATGGGAAGATACAGAGGGAAAGGTTGATATTCTGGTAGCTGGTATTGGTACCGGAGGAACAATTACAGGTACCGGTGAATTTTTGAAGTCCCAGAATCCTAATTTTAAAGTAGTAGCTGTTGAACCGGATGCATCTCCGGTTCTATCGGAAGGAGTTTCTGGACCTCATAAAATTCAGGGAATTGGTGCAGGTTTTGTACCTCAGGTGCTTAATACGAAGGTATATGATGAAATTATTAGAGTTAAGAATGAAGATGCATTTGCAACCGGAAGAGAGCTATCAAAGACGGAAGGTTTACTTGTAGGAATTTCATCCGGTGCTGCTTTATGGGCAGCAACTGAATTGGCAAAACGTCCTGAAAACAAAGATAAAACTATCGTTGTGATACTTCCGGACACCGGTGAACGTTATTTGTCTACGCCATTATTTTCAGATAACTAATATACCATTACAGCATATAAATATATAGTGTAATACAAATAATAATCGTATTTATATATGAAGCATTATCATTTTCTATCATCAAAAATCCTGCCTGAAGTTATGAATATTTAGGGAGGATTTTTTGTGTGTTAAGAAAGGTTTAAAATACCAGGCTTGCGGATAAATTACCAAGGATTGTGAGTTATCCTTACAAAAACTCATTGACACCTGTAGGAATAGATGCTATTAATGAAGTAAATATGATGATATGCTTCATCTCAGGGATAAAAGGGAATACTTATGAATGAAAATGATTTTAGTAAGGAATTTAACATAGGAAACAATAGAACAACCATCGTAACATTAATGGAAGGTGGAGCGCCACACATTTTAGAGTGTAATGATTCTGAGAATCTGCTACAAATGCTGAGAAGGCATAAGATATACATGAATGCAGCCTGTGGTGGCAGAGGTACCTGCGGCAAATGCAAAGTACAAGTAGTGGCAGGAGATATCGATATATCGTCCTCTGACCGTGCCACCTTTTCACAGGAGCAATTACAAAAGGGTTTTCGCCTGGCTTGTACAGCATACCCAAGATCAGACTGTACGATTAATTTGATCGCTGACCCGGAAGATGATTTTGAAGTAGTTGCTGAGCATTCATTAGTAAAAATAACAAGCGCTGAAAATAATAGGTTGGAGAAGGAATGCGTTCCTAAGTATGGGATAGCGATTGATATCGGAACTACAACCTTGGCGGTAAGCCTGATTAATCGAATTGATCGAAACACCATCTTCACCTATACGGCTGTTAATAGGCAAAGGGCCTACGGTGCAGATGTGATTGGTCGAATACAAGCCTCCAATCAAGGGCAAAGCGATATTCTTCAAAAAATTATACAACAGGATTTACTGGATGGAATTAAGCAGGTCATTGAGAAATCGGGCATAGAAAAGGAACAGGTGTCCGGACTGGTGATGGCCGGCAACACAACCATGACACACCTTCTATTGGGATATTCCTGCAAAACACTTGGAAGCTACCCCTTTATACCTGTCAATATTGATATGATAACCTTATCGTTTCAAGAGGTTTTTGATTCCTCCTATCTAAATAATACAGTCATAATTCTACCGGGCATATCTACATTTATCGGTGGTGATATTGTTGCGGGATTATTGGTGAATGATTTTGACAAAGCCGTTAAACCTAACTTATTTCTTGATTTAGGTACGAATGGAGAGATGGCAGTTGGTAACAAAGATAAAATTCTTGTCACTTCAACTGCAGCTGGTCCTGCTTTTGAAGGAGGTAATATTTCTTGTGGAGTCGGAAGTATCCCCGGTGCAATCAGTAATATTGCTTTAGAAGAGAATAAGCTTCAATATAGTACGATTGGCCATAAAGCACCGATAGGAATCTGCGGAACAGGAGTAATCGAGGCAGTTTCAGAATTCTTTAAAACCGGAATTGTGGATGAGACCGGGTTATTAGCAGGGTGCTATTTTGAGGATGGTTATCAGGTTGCAACAGATGAAAACGGTAATGCTATTACCCTAATACAGAAGGACATCAGAGAAATTCAAATGGCAAAGGCAGCGGTCCGGGCCGGTATTGAAATCTTAATACGACGTTATGGAATAAGCTTTGAGGATATTGGTAGCGTATTTCTGGCAGGAGGCTTTGGATATAAAATGAATATCGGTAAAGCAATTCACATTGGATTATTGCCGGTGGAACTATCAGATAAGATCGAGATAGTCGGTAACAGCTCCCTGGGAGGAGCCGTAAAATTTCTACTGGAGGAGGGAGCTTCAGATAGAATGAAGCAAATAATTAGGAAATCATCGGAAATACATTTATCAAAGGATGAGGATTTTAATGATCTATATATCGGCTATTTGAATTTTTAATACAAAATATAATATATACCTCCTTACCGCATATAATAAAACTAAGTATAAGCCGGTAGGAGGTATTTTTATGCCGGATGGAAAAATTGAAAATGAATTAAATATGGCTTTAGAGGTTCCGGAAGCTACAAGAGAAAAAGCTTATGGACTTGATGTGGGGTATGAGCCGGCAACAAATAGCTGGGAATTGATCGTGAAATTCAGTGGCAGTCTGGAACGAATTAGACAAGAACTCGGTATTTCCGCAGTGGAGCTGGCAGGGCAATATGCGATACTAACGGTGCCGGAGTATCTAATTGAACGTCTGTCCGATTATGAAGAGATTGAATTTATTGAAAAACCTAAACGTCTATTTTATGAAGTGAATGAAGGTCGGACAGCTTCCTGCATCAATCCGCTTCAGACGGAGACTTATAACCTTTTTGGAGAGGGAGTATTAGTCGCAGTCATTGATTCCGGAATTGATTATTCCCATCCGGATTTTCGAAATGAAGATGGTACGACCCGAATAGCCGTACTATGGGATCAGACGATATCCGGTGATCCTCCGGTAGGCTATGATACTGGAACGCTTTACACCCAGGAACAAATCAATGAAGCTTTGAGAACACCGATGCCGGAAAGGTTGAGTATTGTTCCGAGCACTGACCTGTCAGGACACGGAACCCATGTGTGGTGTCTGAAAAATATCAAACGAGATTGGAGAAGAAAGGACTGTTGCAACTTGCTAAGGAATTTTTTGAATTTAATTAGGAGAAGGTGCTTCAAGCCTAAAATATTTAGGTTGGAAACACCTTCTTCTATGTCTGTATTGTATTATGTCAAAAGAGATAGTTATGTAACTGCTTTATCGATTAACTACATTGGGACAGTCTTTTCCGGTTAGTAAATTAATCAAGTTATCTACTGAAGAAATGGCCATATTATCAGTAGCCTCTTTCGTATGGGCCCCATTATGTGGAGTTACTACTACATTATTTAACTCAAAAAGAGGAGAGTATTCTGGAGGCTCCATCTCGAAGGCATCGAGTCCTAAACCGCCTATCTTTCCCGCTTTAAGTGCTTGATAAGCTGCTTCTTCATCAATAATGCCACCGCGTGAGGTGTTAACAAGTATAATGTTATCTTTCATAAGGCTGATGGTTTTCTCGTTAATCAAATGTTTTGTGTCCGAAGTTAACGGAAGGTGTAAACTTATAACATCAGAAACTGCAATTACTTCATCAAAGGTAGCTATACTAATATTATTATCATGACAATAAGATTCATTAATAAATGGGTCATAAGCGATTATATGCATACCCAAACCCTGGGCACAACGGGCAACTACCTTTCCGATTGCACCAAGGCCTAGTATTCCGATGGTCTTATCTTTTAGTTCATATCCGGTAGATCTAACCCAGCCGCCGGAACGAGTTTGTGAATCTAAATATGGGATCTTTCTTGCTACTGATAAAATAAGTCCAATTGCCAGTTCACCGACAGCTTCGGCATTTACTCCTGGAGTGTTAGTGACTAAAATTCCTTTATTTTTTGCAGCAGCAATATCGACACGGTCATAGCCTGCTCCATATCTGGAAATAACCTTCAGTTTATTACAGGAATCAATTACTTTACTTGTAACATAATCCAATCCGGCAATATAGCCATCACAATCCTTCAATAAGTCAATTAAAACATCTTCCTCTAAGGGCTTACCCGTTGGATTAAAAACCAGATCATCTGCAAAAGACCGTAGTTTATCTAGTGCCTTACTTTTCTTATCCGGCTGCATAGAAGTTGGCGTAACTAAAATTTTCATAGTATTACCTCCCATCTATTTACTTGACAAGGCTTACAGCCTGAGCGGTAAGCTCTTTAATTTTATCAAATTCACCATTATTGATTAAAGTTTCTGTAACCATCCAACTGCCACCACAGGCAATAATTTTATGAAAGGATAAATACTCTTTAATATTATCTGAGTTGATTCCACCAGTAGGCATGAAACGAATTCCAGGGAAAGGAGCAGAAAGAGCCTTTATCGTTTCAAGACCTCCATATTGCTTTGCAGGGAAGAACTTTACAACAGGAAGACCGTATTCTAAGGCATACATTACTTCTGTTGGAGTACAGGTTCCCGGGAAAATCGGAATATGGTTGTCCAATGCAAATTGGGTTACTTTATGTGAAAAACCCGGAGAAACAAGGAATTTAGCATCTGCGTCCAAGGCACGTTTTGCCTGCTCTAAATTTACTATGGTACCGGCACCCACCAGCATTTCTGGACATTGACGTCTTATATTACGTATAGAATCTTCTGCAGCGTCTGTACGAAAGGTGATTTCTGCGATAGGAAGGCCTCCTTGATATAAAGCTTCAGCAAGCGGAAGGGCATCACTGCTTCGATCAAGTTTAACAACCGGAACTATTTTTATTTGTTCAATTTGTTCATAAATATTCATCTTATGAGTAACATTCATTTTATTAACGAATGTATCCTCCTTTCAAGAAAGGTTTAGTGGTTTATGAGTGCTTTGATGCAGTTGTCATGAGAAATTTTTCTGATTTGGGTATCTGATATTCCTTCATTTCTCATTTTATTCAAAAATGTACTTAATATATAATCAAGACCGATAGCATCTGGGGAATAAGCCTTCATTCGAGCAGCTGTAGTATCGAGTGAAAACAGCAATTGATTTTCGTAGCCGCTTTTTAGCATTTCTGAAATTATGGTTAACTCATGCTCATCGGAATGATACTTGAAACGCCCGATTGTATCATATTCAAGGAACGCACCTTCAGAAGCAATACTTTTATGAATGCTTAAGTCATCTATCGCTCTGTCTAAATGGCAAAAAATCATCTGATTCGGTTTTACACCATGCTGTAATAAAAAATTCATCAGCAGAATAGGATTTGAAGCTTTTTCTATATGAATCATAATGCTTCTACCGGTTTCGATGCATGCATTTGCTGCAGCAGAAAACAGCTTATGATATCTTGGGGTAAGATTTTCTGTATCTAAAGCTACCTTTATTATACCAGCTCGAGCTGTGCTTTGAACCGTACTGTAACAGAGGTCGTTTTCAAGATACATACCATCATTAAGCTCATTAATGAAATATTGGCTTAATTTCTCCTCAGACATTTGGCGTATCCAATGATTTTCGGGATAGAAAATTAATCTGTGAAAGCCTGTCGAAGCGATAATATTAACACCGGATTTTAGTGCAACCGATTGCAGAAGCGGAACAATACGATTGCAGCCTCCCGGTTGTGCATCAATAAAAGTATTACCCCCCGCATTTTTATATCGAAGGACTTCTTCAAGGGATTTTTGCATATCATCCATATAAAGCTGGGGAGATACTGAATAAGACATCCCCATACTTATAGCAATATGCTCATGAAACTGGCAAAAACCAAGTTCTTCTGTCTTGATAGGGCCAAGAACTGTCATAATTGTATTCATTGTTATTATTCCACCTGCCATTGGTTGTTATCAACAATAAACGGTTTTCCATCTTTTTCGATAACAAGCTTATGATAACCCTTGGTTTCGATTGTTCCATAGTCGTGTCCGGCATCTCCTGCAAAGGTAAAGAACATGATTAGTGGCTGGGTCCCGGTATTGACAGAGCGGTGTGCATAACGGCGTGGTACATAGATGGCTTCCCCTTTTCTTAGAGGCATTTCAATGCAGTCACCTTCCGGATTCTCCATTACCATGTAGCCTTCACCGCTTAAGGTATAGTAAACCTCAGCAGTATCAAGCATTGTATGGAAATGACCTTTTGTCATATAGTATTCATCACCTATTTTTCCGGGATACAAAATTGTCGTGCCAAAGGCAAGATCTCCGGCTCTTTCCGGACAGCCTAATTCATAAAATTCATAAATCAGAGGATCGTTCTTCTCTAAGATATCCTGTGCTGCTTTAGCATCATGATACATAGCACTCATCTGTGAGAGGTATCTCTTGGTAGATACGGCATTGTTAGAGAAACCGTTCATTAGGTTAAAATCTACTGTAAAACTTGTATCCCAATTAAAACTATTCATGGAAACACCCCCTATACCGTCTTAGCTACATTGCTTAATTCATCTAATAATTCACCACTTATTTCAATATGGAAAACTTCAGAGATAACCTGTGTCCATCCATGGATGAAATAAGTCCAGCCATCCTCTACATGAAGACGTTTCTTATCTTTTTGGCCTAGTGCTTGCGTTTTAAATAGTAGCTCTCCACGATAATTGATTTCCCAAACAAGGCTATCTTCAGGGAAAGAGCAGTCATTTGTTAAAGGTGATCCAGGGCCATCCTTACCAAGTCCGGTTGCGTTAACAATAAGTGAATGGGGTTTTAAGGAAGCAAGAGTCCGATCATTATCAGCAGGTGTCGGGTTGTGTATAAACTCAAATTGAATCTGGGGATTACATCCGTCTAAAATTTCTTTTGCAGATTCCAAACGAGGAAGGCTGCGATTCGTAATAATTATCTTTTTTGGTACGTTATCTTTGAATTTTTCCTGAGCAAAGTATATGCTCATTGCAAGGGAACTTCCGCCGGCGCCGAGTAATAGAACGTCTCCGTTATAATCAAGCCAATAATTTGAGGGGACAAAACTTTCTAAAGCCAGTCCACTGGAGATAGGATCCTTAGCGTGAGCTCTTAATTGGCCGTTTAATTTGGAAATAGAAGAAACCTCACCTAACTGTTCAGCAAAAGGGTCAACATATTCAAATAAATCCTTGCATGTATTATAGAGATCAATTTTATGGGTAGTTACCAGAGCTCCGAGTGATAAAGGATCATTTTTTATAAATTCTACTGCTTCGCGATATTCTTCAGCGGAGGAGTGGGGGTTAAAATCGATGCCTTTGATGGTAGCATTTAGACCAAGTACTTCAGCCCATTTGGGGAAAACACGCATAATTGAAGATTTTGCAGTTGTTACCCCAATGAAATATATAGTAGGTGTAACAGCTGGTAGGTAGTTATTCATTTTCTATACTTCCTTTCGTATAATAATATTTTTTATTGGTCCATATAATATGATAATAGAAACGTTTCCATATGTCAACTATTTTTATGAACTCTTATTTTGTCCATTTTTTATGTAAAAATGCACAATAAATAGGATTATTGAGCTATAATATAATATGTAATACACAAAACAGGGCATTAATGTCGCAAAAAAGGTATTGACATTTTCTAATATAATGGGTAAAATTAATACAAAACAAGGAAACGTTTCTACATAATCTACCCATATGAAGAATCTGATATTTTTACCAAACCAATGGACGAATTTAAGGAGATGTGTTATTATCATAAGTTGAAAACTGATTCGAACGGTAAGATAAACAACGGGACGATGTAATATCTGTAGCCAATTCAAAAAATCCTATACAATATTACAATTGAACTGCCGGGGAATCAAAAATACTATAACGAGTTAGTTGCTCAAGGTGAAAATTACACATAGAACCATAAGGTGAGGATTATAACATTATTAAGCAATATAATTCTTTTGTAATGAAAAAGTAATTATATAAAAGGGGATGATCATATGGGGATTACGATTAAGGATATTGCAAAAATAACGAATTGTTCGTTATCAACGATATCCCGTGTCATTAATAAGTCGGGATATGTTAGTGAAGAGACAAGAATTAAAGTAGAAAAGGCGATTAGAGATTATAACTATGTTCCCAGTGCGCTAGCTAAACATCTGACCAAAGGGAATAACAATATCATTGGGGTTGTGATACCGGAAATCGATAACACATTTTATTCGGGTATTATAAAGGGTATTAATGAATATGCCGACAGTCAGGGACTGAGCATAATACTGTGTGACACAGGAGAGAACGCAGGTAAGGAATTACGACTGATTAGCGAGCTTCGTTCACAGCGCATCAGAGGACTTTTGGTTACATCGGCAATAAAAAATACGCAAAACGCTATGGAAATATCAAGTATGTATGATCAGTTGGATATGCCTGTGGTTTTAATTGACCGTGAAATACCTGGTTCAAATTTTGATGGCATATTCTTTGATGATGAGCGTGCGATTTTTGACTTAACGTCGCTACTTATCAACAATACACATAAGCATATTGAAATGCTAGCCGGAAATCCTGATTTGATTTTGGGTCAAAACCGTGCAAGAGGTTATATAAAAGCATTTAGGAGTTATGGATTGGAGTACAAAGAAGAGTGGATTCATTACAGCTTGTTCACAAAGGAAGCAGGCTATGAGGCTACGATGAATATCCTATCCAGAGACAGAAAAGATTGGCCAACAGCTCTGGTTACCAACAACAATATGTTAACATTGGGAGCCTTAAAGGCTATATTTGAAAAAAAACTTTCCATTCCTCAAGATATTGCTTTGGTGGGTTATGATCAGATTGAAGTTCTTGAATTTTTAAAGATTAATATCTCATTGGCAGAAAAGGATACCATTGAAATGGGACGTGTTGCCATGAAAATGTTATGTGAGAAAATTAGTGATAAGAATAATGCCAATCCGGCTAGGCGCATTATCATGATGCCCAAATTGATGGTAAGGGGCTCGGAAAAGTTAATAATTAAGTAAAAAGCTTAGTATATACCTTTTTACAAAGTAATAAGTTATTCCTGTCTTTATGTGGAAACGTTTCTATAAACCAAGAATATGAAGTTGAGAGGAAAAAACAATGACTAAGTATATTATTGCTCATGATTTAGGGACATCAGGAAATAAGGCTACATTATTTACTACGGATGGTAAACTTGTAAAAAGCTCGGTGTTTCAATATGGTACAAAACTGTTCAATTCAAATTGGGCTGAGCAAAATCCTAATGATTGGTGGAAAGCATTTTGCAGCACCAATAAAGAATTACTAGAGGGAATAGATAAGACAATGGTTAGCGCAGTCTCCTTTAGCGGTCAGATGATGGGTTGTCTTTGCGTTGATAAAAATGGGAATCCTCTTAGAAATTCAATTATCTGGATGGATATGAGAGCACAGGCTGAGCAACTGGAGATTGAGGAGAAGATTGACAAGCGAGAGTTCTATAACTTAACCGGTCACCGTATTAGCAGTGCATATAGTGTTGAGAAGCTGATGTGGATTAAAAATAATGAGCCGGATATTTATCATAATACATATAAGATATTGAATGCAAAGGATTATATAGTTTGTAGATTAACCGGTAAATTTGTGACTGACTATTCCGATGCTTCCGGCACAAACGTTTTTGATATTAATACATTTAAGTGGTCAGACAGACTGGTGAATATTACCGGAATAGATCGTGATAAACTACCGGAAGCTCTTCCTTCTACTACGATTGTGGGAGAAGTGTCCGCTGCGATGAGCGAGGAATGTGGACTTCCAATTGGAACTAAGGTTGTTCTTGGCGGTGGAGATGGTATGTGTGCTTCTGTTGGTGCGGGATCAGTAACACCGAATTTTGTATACAATTGTCTGGGCTCCTCATCCTGGATCACTACAACCACGGAGAAACCTATTTTCGACGAAGAGATGAAAACCTTTAATTGGGCTCATGTTGTGCCGGGTATGATTGGACCCACAGGAACAATGCAGGCTGCAGGCTTATCCTATAACTGGGCTATTAATATGCTATACAAAAAAGAAATAGAGCTCGCTGGGAATACTGGAAGTGTCTATGAGTTGGTTAATTCCGAGATTACCAAGTCACAGCCGTTGTCTAATAACCTGTTATTCCTGCCATACTTAGTTGGTGAAAGAAGTCCTAGATGGAATCCCAATGCCCGTGGAGCCTTCATAGGTCTGACCGCTGAACATACCCGTGGAGATTTAATGAGAAGTGTTGTCGAAGGAGTTGCAATGAATCTCAGGATAATTCTCGATAGTTTCCGAAACAGAATACCTATTAATGAAATAACAGTAATTGGTGGTTTGGCGAAAAGCCCGATTGTTCGACAGATTCTTGCTGATGTGTTTGATGCAAAGATACTCAAGCTTAATTGCGTAGAGGAGGCAACTTCTATTGGAGCTGTAGTAACAGCTGGTGTTAGTACAGGAGAAATCAAAGACTTTTCTGAGGTTTCAAAGTTTATCACAGTGGAATCCATTGATGTTCCTAACAAATTACACACAGCGACATATAATGAGAAAATTGAATTATTTAATATTGCCTATGATAATCTAATGTTTGTGAATGATAAACTATCAATGTTAAGGAATTAGGAGGGTGAATAAGATGAAGGCATTGCGGATGCTGGGAAGATGTTTGCCCGGTAAAAGCAATAAGTGAAAAATAGGATATTAAAATAATAAAGTGTATATAAATAGGAACTTCTTATGATTTAGCAAAGTTGTTCCTATTTGATTGTAAAGATATATTTGGGAGATAATCATTATCTAATGCAATAGTTTATGGAGGATCATATGTACAAAATTGTTAAAAAAGAAAGATTGGCCTCGAGTATCTATTTAATGGATATAGAAGCTCCAAGAGTTGCAAAATCATGCCAGCCCGGACAATTTATCATTTTAAAAATGGATGAAAAGGGAGAGCGAATTCCGCTTACAATCTGTGATTACCAAAGAGAAGCAGGCATAGTAACAATCGTATTTCAGGTATTGGGTTCGTCCACAAAAAAACTGTCGGAGTATAATGAAGGGAATTACATAAGAGTTTTTTCGGGACCGCTTGGATGTCCGTCAGAGCTTGTAAAGGAGTCTTTCGAAGAATTAAGCAGGAAGAAGATATTATTCGTAGCCGGAGGCGTTGGGACAGCACCGGTTTACCCACAGCTAAAGATGTTGAAGGAACGGGGAATTGAGGCTGACTGTATCATTGGAGCAAGGAATAAAGATCTCATTATTTTCGAAGAGGAAATGAAAAAGGTTTCAAAAAATGTATATATATCTACAGATGACGGTTCCTACGGTCTTAAAGGCAATGTGAATGACTGTATAAGAGATTTAATTCAAAGTCAAGGAAAGCATTACGATTTGGTGATAGCTATCGGGCCGTTAGTTATGATGAAATATGTATGTATTTTAACGAAGGAATTAGGGATTAGAACAATAGTCAGCATGAATCCGGTCATGGTAGATGGTACAGGTATGTGTGGTGCATGTCGATTAACGATAGGTAATGAAGTGAAATTTGCCTGTGTCGATGGTCCTGAATTTGATGGACATATGGTTAACTTTGATGAAAGCATTGCGAGACAGCAAATGTATAAAACAGTTGAAGGCCATGCACTTCTGAAGGAACAGGAGCGTACTATCCAAAAAAGTAAGAGTTGTGATTGCAGTAATAAATAGAGGAGAATCGGTATGGATGTATTAAAGAAAGTTCCTGTCAGAGAGCAGGAACCAAATATCAGAGCAACGAATTTTGATGAAGTATGCCTTGGTTATAATTTAGAAGAAGCGACAAAAGAGGCTTCCAGATGCTTGAAGTGTAAAAAAGCGAAATGCAGAGAAGGATGTCCTGTATTTATTGATATTCCGGGTTTTATTAAGGAAGTGGAAGCTGGTAATATAGAGAAAGCCTCTAATATTATTAGTTTGTATTCGGCACTTCCGGCAGTGTGCGGTAGAGTATGTCCGCAGGAGTCTCAGTGTGAAGAAAAATGTATCCGAGGGATTAAGGGGGAAGCGGTCTCGATTGGCAAACTGGAGCGATTCGTTGCAGATTGGGCCAGAGAGCATGGTATGAAACCTGAGCCTCCAATGCATAAAAACGGAATAAAAATAGCCGTAATTGGCTCGGGGCCGGCTGGACTTACCTGTGCCGGAGATTTAGCAAAAATGGGGTATGATGTCACCGTGTTTGAAGCCCTGCATGAAGCAGGAGGAGTATTGGTATATGGTATCCCGGAATTCCGTCTTCCTAAGAATTCGGTAGTAAAGACAGAAATTGATAATATAAAAGCGCTCGGTGTTAAAATTGAGACCAATGTTATTATCGGAAAATCGGTTACCATTGATGAACTTATGGAAGAAGAAGGCTTTGAGGCGGTATTTATCGGATCAGGGGCAGGACTTCCTAAGTTCATGGGAATACCAGGCGAAAATGCCAATGGTGTCTTCTCTGCCAATGAGTATTTAACAAGGAACAATTTGATGAAAGCGTTTGATGAAAGTTATGATACGCCTATATATAAAGGAAAGAAGGTAGCAGTTGTTGGTGGTGGTAATGTTGCAATGGATGCTGCTAGAACTGCTTTAAGGCTTGGTGCACAAGTATATATTATCTATCGGCGGAGTGAAGAGGAATTACCGGCTAGAGTAGAAGAGGTACATCATGCAAAGGAAGAAGGTATTATATTCAAATTACTGACAAATCCAACTGAAATACTTGTTGATGAGAAGGGCTGGGTCAGAGGAATAAAGTGTATAGAGATGGAGCTGGGAGAACCGGACCAAACCGGCAGGAGAAGACCAATAGAAAAACAAAATTCTGAGTTTGAGATTGAGTTAGATGTTGTCATAATGTCCTTGGGAACGAGCCCAAATCCTTTGATATCTTCTACAACGCAAGGCCTTGATGTGAACAAATGGAAATGCATTATTGCTGATGAGCTTACAGGCATGACCTCTAAAGAAGGTGTTTTCGCCGGTGGAGATGCAGTGACTGGAGCGGCTACCGTAATTCTGGCAATGGGTGCAGGTAAAACAGCAGCAAAGGGTATTGATAACTATATAAATATGAAAAAAAATAATAAGTGAGGTTTATCCTAAATGGATAACCTGATAGGGGAAGACCGGTGCGCGCAGGCACTGAAGTCTTCCTTTTTCTTATCTGGATTAATATTAGAAAGAACAGACCTGTTAAGTTAACTAATATAATTGAATTTAAGTTATAATCAGTATTCTTAACCAATATATATTAGTAACGAAAAGGATGGTGAATGACATATGGGAAAGTTAGTATTACATAATCACTATCGGGAGCAAGACAAAAGAAAACGAGAACGCGAAGTGCTAGAAATAGTCGTTAATATGATTAAGAAAAAAACAGTTGATTTATGAAGAACGTAGTTAGATATAACTCCTCTATATTATTAAGAAGGGTATAATATGATTGGTGGTATCTAACCTCTTTTACAATAAAGGAGGACTGAATATGGATAAAGCAGCAATATACTGTAGATTAAGCAGAGAAGACGTTGATAAATTGAATAAAGGTGATGATAGTGAAAGTATTCAAAATCAGAAGCTGCTTTTAGTAAATTATGCAATGGAACATAATATGCAAATTTATAAGGTGTACAGTGATGATGATTACTCCGGCGCAGATAAAGACAGACCTGAGTGGAATAAAATGTTAAGTGATGCCAGAAGCAGAGAGTTTAATGTTATTATCTGCAAAACACAATCGAGATTCACTCGTGAGATGGAAATTGTTGAAAAATATATTCACGGTTACTTCATCGAATGGGGTATTCGATTCATTGGAACTATTGACAATGTGGATTCTAATGTCAAAGGTAATAAAAAGACTCGTCAGATTAATGGGTTAATTAACGAATGGTATCTGGAGGATTTATCCGAAAACATTAAAGCGGTATTCAGAAAGAAGATGGAGGAGGGTCAATTCCTTGGTGCTTTTGCTCCATTCGGCTATAAAAAGGACACAGCTGACCGGCACAAATTGATTGTTGACGAAGAAACAGCTAAAGTAGTCCGGTGGATCTTTGATTTATACCTTGAAGGCTACAGTATAAAAAGAATTGCCTATATATTGACAGAAACCCAAATCCCCACACCAACAGCTTACAAGCAAAATTCGGGATATAATTACAAAAATCCGAAGTCAGATTCTGCTTCCTCTAAAATGGGAGTGTGGGGGACAACCACCATTAGAAAAATTCTGACGAACAATACCTATGTAGGTATACTCACACAGGGCAAAGTAAAAAAACTTAGTTATAAAAGCAAAAAAGTTGTCAAAACCCCCGAAATTGAATGGGTTGTCAAAGAAGACAATCATGAAGCGATTATTGATATGAATACCTTCTATCAAGCCCAAAAAATGATGAAAGCAAAACGAACCGTTAGCGAAAATAATGGAAACGGCAAGCATAAGGCACATTGCTTGGCCGGAAGGGTTCGGTGCTTAGAATGTGGTTCTAGCTTAATTAAAATGGGTGGAAGTAACAATCAGGAGAGCCGTTATTTAAGATGTCAGCTGGCAAATAAGACCAGAAATAAAATGTGCACTCCACATGCGGTTCGCTTGCTTGATTTAAAAAATACGATTGCTGGAGAAATAAAAATTCTTATTAAGGAAGTCTTAAATGAGGAGAGTGAAAAGTATTTATCGGATAGAATTAATGGAATTACAGTTGCTGAAAATAGGATAGAAACGAAAGTGAAGGAGTTACGTAAAATCCTCAAAACCATCCAAGATTACAAAAAAGCCTTATCAGATACCTATGTGGATAAGTCTAGGAATTTGATATCTGAAGAAGAATATATAACACTTCGGGAAAGTTTTAATGTAACGCTTCGTACAGAGCAGGAAAGATATGAAAGACTTAAGGGAGAGATAGAATTGATTAGAATGGCCGATGTAGAGAAGCCGGATGTATTGACACTTGTGAAGCGATATGCAGATTTTGAAGAGCTTACAACAGAAATTGTTTCCTGGTTTATCGACTTCATAGAAGTTGGGGAGAAGGATTTGTACAACAACCAAGATATACATATTCATTGGAATATATAAATTATTTTCAAAATATATTTTTTAAACACCCAACCCATGTTACAGGTATTGCTGCCGGAAACGGGCGCGCCAGTAATGGTTTATACCGTGGGGTGGCCTCACAAAGCGAACTGATAATCGTAAAACTTGGAGCTTCAGTCGGAGATTCCTTCCCTAAGACAACACAGCTGATGCAGGGGCTTGATTTTGCCCTGAAATATGCAGTGGAGCAGGGAAAGCCGGTTGCAATTAATGTAAGCTTCGGGAATAACTATGGTTCACATACGGGAACGACCCTTTTGGAAACCTTCATCAATAATCTAGCTAACGTCTGGAAAAATAATATCGTAATCGGAACAGGTAATGAGGGTGCAGCGGGAAATCATGCACACGGCATTCTCACCATGGGGCAGGATACGATCGTTGAGCTTGCAGTCAGTGAGTTTGAATTTTCAATCAATGTGCAGATATGGAAGAATTATTATGATCATTTTGACATCATAATTACTGCTCCGAATGGAACCCGAGTTGGACCATTGCAGAGAATACTGGGAACTCAGCAGTTTCAGATTGGTCAAACGGAGCTATTGGTTTATTATGGAGATCCCACACCCTATAATCCGCAGCAAGAGATTTATATTGAAATGATTCCAACCGGAAGATATATCAACCCAGGTATATGGCAATTTGAACTGGTTCCACAAAGGATTGTTACCGGTAATTTTGATATGTGGTTACCCGCTGGAGGAGCGAAAAATCCAGAGACCAGGTTTTTGTTACCCTCAGAATTTACTACGCTGACAGTTCCATCCACGGCTTTACATGCAATCAGTGTAGGTGCGTATAACGCGTATACGGACAGCTATGCTCCGTTTTCTGGAAGAGGATATACAAGAGATTTAAACATAAAACCGGATCTTGTTGCACCCGGTGTTAATATTAATTCCTGTGCACCCGGGGGAGGCTATTCAATCAGATCGGGAACCTCGATGGCAACTCCTTT
This sequence comes from Bacillota bacterium, assembly GCA_023414875.1. Classification (GTDB taxonomy): domain Bacteria; phylum Bacillota; class Clostridia; order Lachnospirales; family Lachnospiraceae; genus Mobilitalea. The sequence continues at coordinate 307,733 of JAEZMV010000028.1, forward strand.
TGTAACCGGAAGTGTAGCTTTACTGATGCAATGGGGAATTGTACAAGGAAATGACCCATATCTCTATGGTGAAAAGATGAGGGCATATTTGATTAATGGCGCTAGACCGCTGAGAATAGAGATGATATATCCGAATCGGACGCTGGGATATGGAGCGCTGTGCTTAGAAAATACGTTTCGGTATATAGTAAATTGAAAATAAGGTTCCATATTTCCCAATATATACATCGTGAAATCCTGTTTGAAAAAGAGTATAATAAGTACGTAACAAATTTAATAAGTTTGTAACAAATACGATTTCAATGGAGGTTTCATGAGAAAAATACATAAGACATTTGTCTGCATTTTAGCAGGGGCAATATCCCTGACTGGAAAGGCTGCAATTACATATGCATCAGAGGAGCCGATAGCAGGCATTAATCTGATACTGGAGGAACTGTTTCAAGATGTAGATACCAAAGAGGACCAAATCATCCAAAAACTTTTGGAGGAAACAACAAAACTTAATTCAGACCTCGCTTTTGCAAAGGTAACGAATTATGTTAATATAAGAAAAGACGCAAGTGAGGACAGCGAAATACTTGGAAAGCTTTATAATGAATCTGCCGCAACAATAATATCTGCTAAGGATGACTGGTATCAGATTAAATCCGGAGCAGTGGCAGGGTACATAAAATCAGAGTTTCTTATTACCGGAGAGAAGGCCGCCGAATTAGCAGAAACTCTAGGTAAAGAGATTGCCATAGTAAATACTACGACCTTAAAGGTCAGGAAAAAAGCTTCTCTGGATTCAGAGGTATTAACTTTAGTGCCCGCAGGTGATGAGCTAGAAGTACTCAAGAAGCTTGACGGGTGGGTGAAGGTATCCTTGGGTGGTACGGATACTGGATTTGTATCCGCAGATTATGTTAAAATAAATACCATTTATGAGGAAGCGGTATCCATAGAAGAAGAGCTGGAGAGATTAGAAGAAGAGGCTGCTGCTAGAAGACAGGAATCCGAAAACAACACCGGTAATGGTTCACAATCCGGAAGTGGTTCAACAGGCAACTCAGGAGTAAATAAATCAGAAAGCAGTAATTCTTCCTCAGGTAATCATACGTCCTATGAAGATTCCTCTCTGGGAAGCAAAATAGCCTCATATGCAACTCAGTTTGAAGGGAATCCTTATGTATGGGGAGGAACGAGCTTAACAAACGGTGCGGATTGCTCCGGCTTTACCCAATCGGTTTTTGCGCATTTTGGAATTAGTATTCCAAGAACTTCAAGAACTCAAGCATCCGGAGGAAGAAAGGTTTCTTTGGATAGTCTAAGGGTGGGAGATTTAGTCTTCTATACAAGAGGCGGAACAATTAATCACGTGGCTATTTATATAGGTAGTGGAAAGGTTATCAGTGCCAGCAGCCCCGAAACTGGAATTAGAATAACAAGCTATAATTACAGACAGCCTTATAAGGCTGTAAGCTATATCAGATGATTTAAGTCAATAATGAAATAAATGCTTTTCTTTCATCATGTATCTCAAAGGCTTTGGTAAGTAATTTACCAAAGCTTTTTTTATTTGAAATTACGTCCTATTGAATAAAACATCTCTGCATAGCTCTGGAAATGACACCCAATGGAATTAAACCATCGCACTTATCCAGGTATGTTAATATTAATATTTTTTTTTATGGGACTGGACAAGTACATTGGTTGTGATTTATGATAAAGATATCATAAATGATAAAATATGATGAAATATGTTAATAGCTTTTTATGAATTAAGAAAAACAGATTCCTATTTGTGAATATATTATTATAAAGAAAGGAGGTAGCACGATGGAATGGTTTACTTCATTGGACCCGGTGGTACAGGCGCTGATAGCCACGTTATTTACTTGGTTTGTAACTGCCCTAGGTTCATCAACAGTATTTGTATTTAAGAATATAAATAAGAAGGTGTTAAACGGAATGCTGGGATTTGCAGCAGGAGTCATGATTGCTGCCAGTTTCTGGTCTTTGTTGGCTCCGGCCATATCAATGGCAGAAGAAGCAGGCATGATTGCCTGGATACCGGCGGTAGGTGGCTTTTTGGCAGGTGGAGCTTTTTTATGGCTGGTTGATGTTATTATGCCTCATCTTCATATTGGTCCTCAAGAGGAACCGGAAGGAATGAAAACAGGGTGGCAAAGAAGTATTTTGCTGGTATTGGCAATAACACTTCATAACATACCGGAGGGTCTTGCAGTAGGTGTTGCATTTGGTGCGGTTGCAGCTGATTATCCCGCTGCTACATTGACAGGAGCAGTTGCACTTGCTATAGGCATCGGTTTACAGAACTTTCCGGAAGGAGCAGCGGTATCAGTACCGTTAAGAAGAGAAGGATTATCAAGACGGAAAAGCTTTGTATATGGTCAGGCCTCCGGATTGGTTGAACCGATTGCCGGAGTTCTTGGTGCATTAGCAGTTGTTGCAATGAAACCTATCTTGCCATATGCGCTATCTTTTGCCGCAGGAGCAATGATTTATGTTGTAGTTGAGGAGCTAATACCCGAAGCACAGCAGGAAAAGCATCATTCCAATATCGGCACGATTGGTGCTATGTTGGGCTTTGCCGTAATGATGGTATTAGATGTAGCTTTAGGTTAAGTAATTTGATAACAACGAGGGTGTCGCCTAACATGGGCGACACCCTTTTCGCGTTAAGCGGCTAATGTACGTTTAAGAAATAGAAGGCTCTGCTTCTTTTATTATGACATTAAAAATGAGCTGTGCACCGGCGGTTCATAACGGCTAGTGCAACAGCTCATTGATAAGTATCTACATTGTAAATATTATGTTCTAATCTTCTGTAGGAGTATTCTTTTTGGATAAGGTTGAAATCTTAGCAAGTATCATAACTATAAAAGTTAATAATAAGATAACAACAAAGATAGAGAGCATTCCTTTACCCATAATCTCTAATGCATACATTAAATCTTCTTTATTCATTGATTGCTCCTTTCAATTATCTGGCAAGAATATCAGTTACGATTTTAATTACCACACCACCTGCTACAACAGAACCGATCTGTCCGGATACGTTAGCACTAATTGCATGCATCAGAAGGTGATTCGAAGGATCTTCTTTCAGTCCCATCTTCTGAATAACACGGGCTGACATAGGGAATGCAGAAATACCTGCAGCTCCGACCATAGGATTGATTTTCTTCTTAAGGAAGAGATTGAGGAATTTTGCGAATAATACACCGCCAATGGTATCAAATACAAAGGCCACTAAACCTAATCCCATAATCAACAAAGTATCCCAGGCTACGAATTCTTCTGCTCTCATGCTGAAGGAGATGGTAATTCCTAGCAGTAATGTAATTAAATTTGATAAGTTATTTTGTGCAGCATCGGATAAAGAGCCAAGAACACCACATTCTCTAAGAAGGTTACCAAACATTAAAAAGCCCACTAAGGCAACAGATTGAGGAGCAATGAGACCTGCGATAAAGGTAACAATTATCGGGAATACAATTCTGGTTGTCCTTGTAACAGACTTCGGATTATAATCCATACGGATCATACGTTCCTTCTTAGTGGTTACGGCCTTGATTGCTATGGGTTGTACAATTGGAACTAATGCCATATAAGAGTATGCAGCAACCGCAATCGCTCCGACATATTTGGAATCCAAAATTTGTGATACGAGAATAGAGGTAGGTCCATCGGCTGCACCGATGATACCGATGGAAGAAGCATCAGGTAATTCAAATCCCAGTAAAACAGCAATTATAATGGTGAAGAAGATACCGAACTGTGCCGCTGCTCCAAATAAAAACATTTTCGGATTAGACAGCAAAGGACCAAAATCTATCATAGCACCTATACCGATAAATAATAAAATCGGTAATGCTTCGGAAGCTTCAATTCCGTTATGAAAAAGCCATTGGATAATACCTGCTACTGATTGTTCACCAGTCTGTGTTTGCATCGTCTGATCAATAACACCTGATAAAGGTAAGTTTACCAGGATTGCACCAAAGCCCATGGGTAAAAGCAGTGCAGGTTCAAAACCTTTTTTAATGGCCAAATAAATCAGCACAATACCTACAACATACATGATTACATACTTGCCCCATAACTCTGGACTAATTTCAATAAGATGTGAAATTAGGAAATCCATATTTTTTATCCTCCTTAGCATGATAAATCATTTCTTTTATTGTTATCAAATGGATCAAGTGTAAATAGAATGGATACTTACACTTTTTAAATAATAAGATATTAACTATAGAAATGACAGTTAAATCAAATTGTTTTTATTGTAGCTCATTTCTGCTATTTATGTCAATGCTGATTCAATAGAAATTGGACAAATTTAAAAAGTATTTAGATGTTAATTAATACCATTTTTAAGCATGGGTAAATATAACGAAAATGAAAATTTTAGGTCATGCAATATTTACAAATTACGGGCTGGCAAACTGTACAAATAGCACAAAAGAATGGATGGAAACTTTGATATGAAAACGCATAAATGTGTAATAATAACATAAATAGTGAAAAGAAAAGTTTGCTATTGCACAATATAGTTTAAAGTGGTAGTATTTAACACAAAGCGAAATTTTAGCTTATTATAATATGAAAGGGAGATGAATATTTTGAACTTTGATTTACAGTTTTTCCAAATTGTATCAATTGTTATTGCTGTTCTGGCATTTGGAGCTGCTTTCTGGCTCTACAGATGGGTATCATCACAACCTTCCTCTAATAAGAGAATAGCAGAGGTAAGCAAGTTAATTCGTAATGGAGCAAACACATTTCTAGCTAAGGAATTCAAGACGCTGGCTCGTTTTTGTTCCGTAGCAGCAATAATTATCTTAGTTTTCCTTCCGTCTCCGATATGGAAGGGCGATGTGCTAGATAATATACTAATGGCGATATCGTATCTATTTGGTACAGTATTTTCCGGAATTGCCGGCAAAATCGGTATCAGTATTGCAACGATTGCAAATGTTAAAGCTGCTGAAGCAGCAACGAAAGGAATTAAACCTTCCTTTATGTCAGGCTTTCGTGGTGGTGCTGTAATGGGTATGGCAGTGGTTGGTTCCAGCTTGCTTGGTGTATCTGCAGTTCTTATGTTAACAGGAGATACCACAGCATTATTAGGCTTCAGCTTCGGTGCCAGCTCTATGGCGCTATTTGCAAAAGCAGGTGGCGGTATCTTTACAAAAACAGCAGATATCAGTGCCGATTTAGTTGGTAAGGTAGAGCTTGGTATTCCTGAGGATGACCCAAGAAACCCGGCCGTAATCGCTGATAACGTTGGTGATAACGTAGGTGATGTTGCCGGTATGGGCGCTGACTTATTTGACTCTAACGTTGCTTCCATGGCAGCAGCTTTAGTTATGGCCTCTGCTCTTGGAAAAAACAATATGTCGATGGTATTCTGCTATGCAGCAATCGGTTTATTCGCTTCTATCATCGGTGTTTTAACTGCAAGGATGAAGGAAGGCGGAGATCCTACCAGAGCATTAAATCTGAATACATATATTACAACAGCAGTATTTGGTGCTTTGACAGCTGTAGCAACCTGGGCTTTTGATTTTGAATGGCGTATTTGGGGTGCCAGTGCGATTGGTCTTGTGGTAGGTGTTGTCATAGGTCTGGCGAGTGATTACTTTACAGATGATAAGAAGCCTCCGGTTCATGCGGTAGCAAAGGCATGTGAATCCGGTCCTGCCTTCACTATTTTATCCGGTATTTCATATGGACTTATGAGCGCATTACCTTCAATGATTGGTATTGGTGTATCTGCTCTTGCAGCATATAAAATCTGTGCACCTCTCGGAGGAGATGATCCGCATGCAGTATTGACCTATGGTATGTTTGGTATATCCATGGCTGCGGTAGGTATGTTATCCATCGTAGGTATGATTATTTCGAACGATGCTTATGGCCCGATAGTAGATAATGCCCGTGGACTCGTTGAAATGGGTAACTTAGGTGATAAAGCACTTGAAATTACAGATAAACTGGATAGCGCCGGTAATACGGTTAAGGCTGTTACAAAAGGCTTTGCAATCGGTGCTGCCGGACTAACGGTTATTGCTTTGTTAGGAGCCTTCATGAGCGAAGTTAACGCCGGTATCGATGAACTGAATAAGGTTCTCGAAGAGGGTGAAAAAGCAATGGAAAAGATCACTGGATTTGATATTATAGATCCGGTTGTATTCTTTGGTTTATTAGTTGGTGCAGCTATTCCTGCATTATTCTCATCGATGCTGATGCTTGGTGTAGATCGTAACGCTCAACGTATGGTTGAGGAAATCCATCGCCAGTTTAAAGAAATTCCAGGTCTGAAAGAGGGCAAGGAAGGTGCGGTTCCGGAATACGATAAATGTATTGAAATCGCAACGAAAGGTGCAATCAAGGAATTAATCCCTGCCGGCTTGATGGTTATTATTGTAACACTTTTGGTTGGCTTCGTTGGAGGAGTAAGTGCGATCGGTGGTTTCATTACCGGTAACATAGTAAGTGGTTTATTGTTTGCATTATTTATGTCAAACTCCGGTGGCCTTTGGGATAATACCAAGAAATACATTGAAGCAGGTAATAATGGCGGAAAGAATTCCAATGCCCACAAAGCTGGTGTTGTTGGTGATACCGTTGGTGATCCTTTCAAGGATACCGCTGGTCCTTCCATCAATACTCAGATTACGGTAGTAACCTTAGTTGCTTCCTTAACAGCAACAATCTTCCTTACCGTATCCCTGTTCGGTTAATAAGATAATAATTATAATTTAATGTAAATAATAAGGCATAACTGAGACTGGATGGAATGTCCATAGCTCGGGTATGCCTTATTAATTTTCTCATACCGACATACAGGAGGGCACCATGCGACATCTGAAATAATCATAGGATTACCACTGGGATTTTTGTGTAATATGTTGCTAATAGGATTGTCATTTCATGGATTATGTTGTATAATTACCTGTAAATACTATATATAGTATAATGACAAATTTTACGGAGGCACAACCTCCTTAAGAACGGAGAGTAGGTCATGATGAGAAAGCTTCTTTCTATGGGAATATTTTTAATTATTATCGTATTTCTTACCGGCTGCGGTAAAGCGGATAACTATTATAAGAATGGAAAGAAAAGCTTCGAGAACGGTAGTTATGAGAAGGCTGCTTTAAGCTTTGAAAAGGCAATTAAGAAAAATCCGAATAAGGCAGAATATTTGATAGATTATGGTATGACATTAATTGCGCTGGGTAAGTATGAGGATTCTATAAAACAGTTTGATCTTGCTTATATGGATAAAAACCTGAAGATAGTACGGGAAAATAATAAAAGGGTTTATCGTGGAAAAGGGATTGCTTATTATCATATACAGCAATATCAGAAGGCTGTGACAGAATTTGAAAAGGCGGTTGACATCAGCGAATTACCAAAGCTAAATGAGGACATATTGTATTATATGGGAAGTTCCTTAATTGCAATCGGTTCATATGATAAAGCAATAGATGTTTATACAACAATTCTTACCGAAGATGATAAAAATGCAAGTGCTTATAGCAATAGAGCTTTTTGTTATAGGAACAAGAATGAATTCGAGAAAAGCCTCACAGATTATAATAAAGCGATAAAAGTAGATTCCAAGGATTATTATTCTTATTATGGAAAGTACTTTCTATTGCTTGACATGGGTGACGAAGCAGGGGCCTTAGAAGTACTTAATGAGGCTGCAAAGATTAAGGATGAAACCACGGAAGGGGAGTATAACAAAGCCAAGGTGTCTTATTTCTTAGGGGATTATGAAACGGCTCTGGCTGAATTAAACAAAGGCTTTACGAATGGGTTTACGGAAGCATATTATTATATTGGAGAGATATACCGCCATAATAAGGATTATCCCAATGCGATTTATTATTACGAGAATTATATTAAAAGTGGTAGTATTAATTCGCCGAATGTATATAATCAGATTGCTTCCTGCTTGATGAAGAACGGAAATAGCGAGGATGCGATAGAATACCTGGAGTTGGGTTTATCCTATAATCAGGCGGATACCCTACAGATACTAAAGAAAAACGAAATTATTGCTTACGAGAATCTTGGAAAATATGATTTGGCGAAAGAGAAGTTGACGGATTATTTGAAAAATTATCCCGATGATGATAAAGCATTGCGAGAAGTTACCTTTATAGATACAAGATTAAACGATATGTCGGCGGAGTAAAGAATTTTGGAAGAGCTAAATTCTTTGAATTTTGGAAGAGCTAAATTCTTTGAATTGTTAATGATGCCGCGAAGATCATCATATTTAAAAGTGTGAATTATGCTATTTCATAATAGGCATTATTTAAGAGAAGAATTTGCCGCTGAGTGGCGAAATGGAGAATTATATGGCTGAAATGTATGAGATTAAGGACCAGGAAGAACGTTTTGTCCTGGTGGGTGTAGCATCCTCAGAAAAGGATGATACGTCAGAGTCTTTGGATGAGCTGGAGGAGCTGGCTGCTACAGCCGGTGCCTTAACCGTTGGGAAGATTATTCAAAATCGGGAGAGTATTCATCCCGGTACTTATATAGGAAAAGGTAAGATTGATGAGGTTAAAGCGCTGGCTGTCGAGCAGGGAGCGACCGGCGTGGTATGCGATGATGAACTGTCTGCGACACAATTGAAGAATCTGGAGGACGCGCTCCAGATGAAGGTATTAGACCGAACGGTAATTATTCTGGAGATTTTTGCGAATAGAGCTTCTACAAGAGAAGGTAAAATTCAGGTTGAGCTAGCACAGCTTCGTTATCGATCTACAAGGTTGATTGGTCTTCGAAATTCTCTTTCAAGACTTGGCGGTGGTATTGGAACCAGAGGTCCCGGTGAGAAAAAGCTCGAAATCGACCGCCGTTTAATCAAAGAACGGATATCTCAGCTAAGGCGTGAACTTGATGAAGTAAAGCAAAACAGAGAGACCGCCAGAAGTCTTAGGAATAAGAACAAGATACCGGTAATAGCAATTGTGGGTTATACCAATGCGGGTAAATCCACCCTACTGAATTATCTGACCCATGCGGGCGTTCTGGAGGAAGATAAGCTCTTTGCTACGCTCGATCCTACAACACGTAACATGGTGTTGAAAAGCGGTCAACAAATTCTGTTAACTGATACAGTAGGTTTTATACGTAAACTGCCCCATCATTTAATTGAATCATTTCGCAGTACATTAGAGGAGGCAAAGTACGCTGACATTATCCTTCATGTTGTCGATAGCTCAAATCCGGATGTGGACCGTCAGATGCATATCGTATACGAGACCTTAAATAAGCTTGGTATACAGGATAAAATTGTCGTAACAGCTTTTAACAAGCAGGATAAACCGGATGCGGAGCATGTCATAAAGGACTTTAAGGCGGATTATACGGTAAAGATATCCGCAAAAACCGGATTGGATGTCGATAAGCTTTTGGATTTGATTGAGAAAATCTTGAACGAACGTAAAATATTACTGGAAAAGGTTTTTTCTTATCAGGAGGCCGGCAAGATACAGATGATACGAAAATACGGGCAGTTAATGGAGGAAGAGTATCGCCAGGAAGGTATTTATGTCAAGGCATATGTTCCGAAAGAGGTATATCAGAGTTTGTAAGTAGGTAATCCTTAGGCTTGAAGTACCTAGTTGTCGACATTTTTCAGTATAACTATATAGGTATTAATGACTATAACAAATACTAGATATAGTGTAAGGTGAAAAAAACTTGCATATATCTAGTATTTTTATATTGACTATCCTGGTGGTTTCTGGTAGTATAAAAACATAAGGCTATTCAGAAAAACAACTAAGATAGAAGCGGGAAGGGAGTTAGTTACATATGATTAATGTAATTAAAAGAGATGGTCAGGTTGCCGAATTCAACCTAAGAAAAATTAGCGAAGCTATTACTAAGGCTTTTAAAGCAACAGAGAAATTCTACACAGAGGAAATTATCAGTTTACTTTCACTTCGTGTTACATCAGATTTTCAAAATAAGATTAAAGACGAGACAATACATGTAGAAGACGTTCAGGATAGTGTGGAAAATGTACTGGAACAGACCGGATACACAGATGTTGCAAAGGCATACATTTTGTATCGTAAGAATAGAGAAAAGATCCGTAACATGAAATCCACAATTTTAGATTACAAGGAAATTGTGAATAGCTATGTTAAGGAAGAGGATTGGAGAGTTAAAGAGAACTCAACAGTTACCTATTCCGTAGGCGGACTTATATTACATAATTCAGGATCAATAACAGCGAATTATTGGCTGTCTGAAATATACGATGAAGAGATTGCAAACGCGCACAGAAATGCGGACATTCATTTGCATGATTTGTCCATGCTGACAGGATATTGCGCAGGCTGGTCCCTAAAGCAATTAATTAAAGATGGTTTAGGCGGAATTCCCGGCAAGATTACATCATCTCCGGCAAGTCATTTATCAACTCTATGCAATCAGATGGTAAACTTCTTAGGAATCATGCAGAATGAATGGGCTGGAGCACAAGCCTTTTCTTCCTTTGATACATACCTGGCACCTTTCGTAAAGATAGATAACTTGACCTATAAGGAAGTAAAGCAATGTATCCAATCCTTTGTGTATGGTGTAAATACACCCAGCCGATGGGGTACACAGGCACCCTTCTCTAATATCACCTTAGACTGGACTGTTCCAAATGATCTGGCAGAGCTGCCTTGTATCATTGGTGGTAAGGAAGTTGATTTCAAATATAAGGATTGCAAACGAGAGATGGATATGGTTAATAAGGCTTTCATCGAAATTATGATTGAAGGTGATGCAAACGGAAGAGGTTTCCAATACCCGATTCCTACTTATTCCATTACCAGAGATTTTGATTGGTCAGATACCGAGAATAACCGTTTGCTATTCGAAATGACAGCAAAATATGGTACTCCATACTTTTCAAATTATATTAACAGTGATATGGAACCAAGTGATGTCCGTTCCATGTGCTGCAGACTTCGTCTTGACTTAAGAGAACTCCGTAAAAAGACCGGTGGTTTCTTTGGATCAGGCGAAAGCACCGGTTCCGTAGGTGTTGTTACAATTAATATGCCAAGAATAGCATATCAATCCGCAGATGAAACAGAGTTCTTCCAGCGTTTAGACCGAATGATGGATATCTCTGCCCGTTCTTTAAAAGTAAAGAGGGGTGTAATTACCAAGCTATTGGATGAAGGTTTATACCCTTATACGAAGCGTTATCTCGGTTCCTTTGAAAGTCATTTCTCCACCATAGGTTTAATCGGTATGAATGAAGTGGGCTTGAATGCAAAATGGCTTGGCAAAGATATGACGGATAATAAGACAAAAGAATTTGCAGTTAAAACCTTAAATCATATGAGGGACCGTCTTTCTGATTATCAGGAAATATACGGAGATCTTTACAACCTGGAAGCGACGCCGGCAGAATCCACAACCTATCGTTTGGCGAAGCATGACAGAAAACGCTGGCCGGATATTAAAACAGCAGGTAATCCGGGAGATACTCCTTATTATACAAACAGCTCTCATATGCCGGTTGGCTATACAGAGGATATCTTTGAAGCATTGGATATCCAGGATGAGTTACAAACCCTTTATACCTCAGGAACTGTATTCCATGCTTTCCTTGGAGAGAAGCTTACAGATTGGGAAGCTGCAGCAAAATTGGTAAGAACAATAGCAAATAACTATAAGCTTCCTTATTATACAATGTCACCAACCTATTCTGTATGTAAGACTCATGGATACCTGGCTGGTGAGCAATATACCTGTCCTCATTGTGGACAAAAAGCGGAAGTATATAGCCGTATTACCGGATATTATCGTCCTGTTCAGAACTGGAATGAAGGAAAGTCGCAGGAATATAAAAATCGTAAGCTTTATGAACCCACTCATTTCAGACAAATGCAGGACAGCAGGGCTAAGAGTACAATCCAATCAGATGTGGAAGCAGTACAGATGGTGGATGGATTATATTTATTTACCACCAAGACCTGTCCGAATTGCCATAGTGCAAAGGAGTATTTAAAAGGCAGTAATTATGCCCTCGTGGATGCTGAGGAAAATCCAGAATTAGCAAGAGAGTTCAGCATTATGCAGGCACCTACCCTGGTTGAGATTAAGGAAGGTACAGCTAAGAAATATGTAAATGCTTCAAATATCAAGCGTTACGCGGAGGAACAGATGCTTTGCCTGTAAAACCCATAACGGGATACAGGGAAACATATTTGATATTATTCTACTTAAAAGTTAACTGGCATAGAGTGTTCGTACCGGATAAGACACAATTTATTCTTATCTGGTGCGAACATTTTATTTATTATGTAGAAAAAACACCCATTGATTTTTGTCGATAGATTTACCTGTTAGAATTTACAGAAATAATCAGTAGGTAGAAAGCCTGTGTAAAGGGAAATTTATGTTGCTTAGACCGGTCTTGTAAGGTAAAATAGATACTTAAGAGATTAGAAGAACTGCGATGTTCGATATTTTAAGTAAGTATTTTTTATGAGTGGTACGAAAAGATAAATAAGTCTGGAGGATCGAAGATGAGTTTAGCAGATAACATTTTTATTGCAATGTGTAAGGATGTATTAGAGAACGGAGTCAGTACCGAAGGGGAAAAGGTCAGACCAAAATGGGAAGATGGCTCATTTGCGTATACAATTAAAAAATTTGGAGTTGTTAATCGATATGATTTATCCAAGGAGTTCCCGGCATTGACGTTACGAAGAACAGCCATTAAGTCGTGTATCGATGAAATACTGTGGATATGGCAAAAGAAGTCGAATAATGTAAATGAACTAAACAGCCATATCTGGGACAGCTGGGCTGATGAAAACGGATCCATTGGAAAAGCTTATGGATATCAGATGGGTGTTAAGCATAAGTACAAAGAAGGCTTAATGGATCAGGTTGACCGGGTTATTTTTGATCTGAAGAATAATCCATACAGCAGAAGAATTATGACAAATATCTACGTTCATCAGGATCTTCATGAGATGCATCTATATCCCTGTGCTTATAGTATGACCTTTAATGTTACGAAGAGGAAAGATAGTGATAAGCTGATATTAAATGCAATATTGAATCAACGTTCCAATGATATACTTGCAGCCAACAGTATGAATGTCTGTCAGTATGCCGTCTTAGTTCATATGTTTGCTCAGGTATGCGGTTATGAAGTGGGAGAACTGGTCCATGTGATTGCGGATGCTCATATCTATGACAGACATATTCCTATTATAAAGGAATTAATTGAGAGACCTACCTATGAAGCACCTACCTTCTGGATGAATCCGGAAGTGAAGGATTTCTATCAGTTCACGGTAGACGATTTTGAATTAAGAAACTATAAATTCGGTCCCAAGGTAGAAAACATACCGGTGGCCGTATAGTAAAGAAAGGTAAATAATATATGAATTTAATCGTAGCAGTAGATAAAAACTGGGCAATCGGCTATCAGAATAAGCTTCTGGTAAGTATCCCGGCTGATATGCGTTTCTTTCGTGATGAAACCTCTAATAAAGTCGTGATTATGGGAAAAAATACTCTTGAGAGCTTTCCGAGTGGACAACCTTTAAAAAACAGGGTAAATATCGTCATTGCTCTTGAAAAGGATTATAAAGTGAAGGATGCTATTACTGTATACAGTATTGAGGAGGCCTTGGAAGAAGCAAAGAAATACAAATCAGAAGATGTGTATGTGATTGGCGGTGCAAGCATATACAGGCAGATGCTCCCTTTCTGTGATATAGCACATATTACAAAAATAGATTATGAATACCAGGCAGATACTTATTTTCCGAATCTCGATGAGATGGAGGACTGGGTGTTGGCGGAAGAAACAGAAGAACAGACCTATTATGACCTGACTTATACCTTCTGTAGATATGAGCATAAGAAATAGTTGCATCATATGTGTACTGAAAAGAATATATAAGCACAGGTACAGAATTTCGTGCACTGAACACTTTTAAATACATCTGTAAACTTCGGTAAGGGCATGTAAGGATATAAAACTGTTGTCCTATATGAAAAACAATGAAAAAAATACTTGAAAAAAAATCAAACTAAGGCTACTATAAAGGATATAAAATTGGTAACCGAAGACTATTTGAGGGAAATGAGTATTTGTTATGCAGCCTTGCAAAATTATTTTGTAGATCTGGGATAACAGAAAAAGGAAGGATGATAAGATGCTAGATATTAGAGTTGAAATGACTAAAAATCCAAAGGTATTGCCGGGCGCAGATAATCCTTTGAAGTTTGGAACAATTTTTACTGATCATATGTTTATTATGAATTATGAAACAGGAAAAGGTTGGTTTGATCCAAGGATTATACCTTATCAGCCACTTAATTTAGACCCTTCCGCCATGGTCTTCCATTATGGACAGGAGATGTTTGAAGGATTAAAAGCATATAAGACAGAGGACGGTAGAACCCTGTTATTTAGACCTGGTAAGAATATAGAAAGAGCGAATAAGACAAACCGTAGAGTATGTATTCCGGAAATACCGGAAGAGGATTTTCTTCAGGCTATAAAAGCCATAGTTAAGATGGATGAGATTTGGATTCCTACAAAGGAAGGTACCTCACTCTACATAAGACCCTTTATTATAGCTACCGATCCTTACCTGGGTGTTAGACCTTCTGATCGTTATTTGTTTATGATTATATTATCACCGGTAGGAGCATACTATCCGGAAGGACTAAACCCCGTAAAGATCTGGATTGAGGATGAATACGTAAGAGCAGTAAAGGGCGGTGTAGGAGAAGCAAAAATTGGAGCAAATTATGTGGCTTCTATGAAGTCCCAGGTAAAAGCTCATGATGAAGGATATTCTCAGGTGTTATGGCTTGATGGCGTTCATAGAAAATATATAGAAGAGGTTGGTGCAATGAACATCTTCTTTAAAATTAATGGAACCGTTATAACACCGGAATTAAACGGAAGTATATTACCTGGTGTAACCAGAGATTCCGTACTTGCTCTCTGCAAAGAGTGGGGCTTGCCTACTCAGGAACGTAAGATATCAATCGATGAGGTATATGAGGCTGCACAGAAAGGTTCTTTGGAAGAAGTATGGGGTACCGGAACTGCGGCGGTTATATCACCGGTAGGACAGCTTCGTTGGGAGAATAACATCATGCAGGTGCAGGATGGTGGTATTGGACCTGTTAGTCAAAAGCTTTACGACACAATTACCGGTATTCAGTTGGGTAAAATTGAAGATACTCATAGCTGGACGATTGAAGTATAAGGAGGTATTAGATGAATCATTTATATACTGAAGCGGGAGTTAAAAAGAAGGACGATATGATGTCAATTGTAAAGCGTACTCTTATGATTATGGTTATTATTGTTGGAGTATTCACTATGCTTTTTGGAGGGCTTTTTTCAATATTAGGAGTAGCTGCAGTTGCGTTTATGGTTTTCTTGTTTCCCAGATTAAATGTTGAATACGAATATGTATTTGTAGATGGACAGATTGACTTTGATCGGATTACCGGAAAAGCAAAACGTAAAACAATGCTTCGTGTTGATATGGAGCAGGTGGAGATTGTGGCTCCGGAGGGTTCTCATGCACTGGATGGTTATACCTATGTTCAGAGTGAGAAGAAGGATTTTACCTCGGGAGATAAGACAAAAAAACCCTTCATTATCGTTGCCCAAGTAGAAGATAAAAAATATAAAATTGCTTTTGAGCCCACTGAAAAGATGCTAGCGATGATGAAACAGAAGAGCCCAAGAAAAATAGCTCAATACTAATTTCATAAGAGAAGATCACCGAGGGTGTTTCAAAATGTTTTAATGGTAAACGTTTGAAGCATCCTTTTTCAAACTCTATAAAAACCGGTAACAAACATCATAGAATTTCATAATAAATACCACTTGTTAATTAAGTTGTGGACAAATTATAATTTTCCTGTTTTTCTAGGTTGACAATAGCAGTTTAATTCGTTATACTTTTAAAAATTAATTTTAAACCAATCATATCTAAGAAAGTGAGGAGATTAGAAAAATGGGACAAATAATCGGTGAAGGAATTACATTTGATGACGTACTGTTAGTACCTGCTTATTCAGAGTTCACACCAAATCAAGTTGACTTAACGACTTACCTAACTAAGACAATTAAACTGAACATCCCGTTAATGAGTGCCGGAATGGATACTGTAACAGAGAATCGGATGGCAATCGCGATGGCGAGACAGGGAGGCATTGGTGTAATTCATAAAAATATGTCAATTGAAGAACAGGCAGAAGAGGTAGATAAGGTAAAACGTTCTGAAAATGGTGTGATCACTGATCCATTTTATTTATCTCCGGAGCATACTTTGCTGGATGCTAACGAAGTAATGGCAAAATATAGAATATCCGGCGTTCCGATTGTTGAAAACGGTAAAAAGCTGGTTGGAATTATTACAAATCGTGATTTAAAATTCGAAACAGATTTTTCTAAGAAAATCAAAGAATCTATGACTTCAGAAGGCTTAATCACTGCAAAGGAAGGCATCACATTGGAAGAGGCGAAAAAGATCTTAGCATCTGCCAGAAAAGAAAAGCTTCCGCTTGTGGATGATGAGGGCAATCTGAAAGGTCTTATAACAATCAAAGATATTGAAAAGCAAATTAAATATCCGCTATCCGCAAAGGATTCACAGGGACGTTTGTTGTGTGCTGCGGCTGTGGGAATTACCAATAATATATTAGAGCGTGTAGAGGCTCTGGTAAAATCAAAAGTGGATGCTATTGTAATCGATACTGCACATGGCCATTCTGCAAATGTGCTTAAGGTAGTAAAAATGGTTCGTGATGCATATCCGGAGGTTCAGATCATAGCAGGTAATGTAGCTACCGGAGAAGCAACACTTGATTTGATTAAAGCAGGGGTTGATGCCGTTAAGGTCGGAATTGGACCGGGATCCATCTGTACCACCAGAGTAGTTGCTGGTATTGGTGTTCCACAGATTACCGCAATCATGAATTCCTATGAAGTGGCAAAGAAATATGGCATCCCGATTATCGGAGATGGCGGTATAAAATATTCGGGAGATATTGCTAAGGCAATCGCTGCCGGAGCTAATGTATGCATGATGGGAAGTATTTTTGCCGGATGCGATGAGAGTCCGGGTACCTACGAACTCTTCCAAGGTAGAAAATACAAGGTATATCGCGGTATGGGATCCATCGCTGCGATGGAAAAGGGAAGCAAGGATCGCTATTTCCAGACAGATGCGAAGAAGCTGGTACCGGAGGGTGTAGAAGGTCGAGTTGCTTACAAGGGAACATTAGAAGATACGGTGTTCCAGCTGATCGGTGGCTTAAGATCCGGTATGGGATATTGCGGAGCAAAGGATATAACCAGCCTGCAGGAGAATAGTAAGTTTGTTAAGATAACAGCAGCTTCTTTAAAGGAAAGTCATCCTCATGACATCCATATCACAAAAGAAGCTCCTAACTATAGCGTAGAGGAATAAAAAATAAGAAGACCAACTAAAAATAGCTAAGAATAATAGCTAAGACTATTTGCTGAGTTATAGCTAAGAATATTATTAGCTAAGTTAATAGCTGAGAATAATAACTAAGAATATTATTAGCTAAGTTAATAGCTGAGAATAATAACTAAGAATATTATTAGCTAAGCTAATAGCTGAGAATAGTAACTAAGAATATTATTAGCTAAGTTAATAGCTGAGAATAGTAACTATGAATACTATTAGTTAAGCTAATAGCTGAGAATAGTAACTAAGAATATTATTAGTTAAGCTAATAGCTGAGAATATTTGCTAAATTAATAGCTAAGAATAGTATTAGCTAAGTTAATAGATGAGAGTATTAGCTTAGTTAATAGCTAAGTGATAGCTAAGAATAATAACTAAGATTACCAAAAAAGAATATTAAAAGAATATCAACAAAGAATAGCTACTTAAAATAACACTAAAAGTACCATCCTAAAATAAATATAAAGAATTACACTTGAGATAACGCTATGAATACCAACTACGAGTAGCATAAAAGAAAAGTAAAAATATTTACTAGGAATAACAATAGACAAAAGGTAGGGATACTCAATCAAGGTTGAATATTTCCCTGCCTTTTACTCGTTATATTGCATATAACATTTGAAACAAACCTAACAGAATTATAATTTGACATTTATTTTATAAAACAATAAAATATATTAAGTATAACAAAATATACCAATGGGATTTAGTGTAAAAAGAATTCAACAAAGTTGAATTCTTAGTAAATATAATAATGAATTCCAGTGGAAATTCATTATTATATTTACGGGTTTTCTATGAAGCATTTCCGGGCTTTACGAAGGGAATGGTAATTATTATGCTAGGACAACTTATTGCTGAAGGTAATACAGCTGAAGTATATGAATGGGGAGAAAAAGAAGTACTAAAATTATTCCGCAAGGAATTCCCTAAGGAGGGAATAGAAAAAGAATATCAAGTGAGCCAAATGATCGAGAAGTTAGGTTTACCGATCCCAAAAACAGGGCAGCTGATTGAGCATAGTGGGAGATATGGTATTATCTATGAAAGAATAAACGGTGTTTCGTTGCTAGATAAAATCATGAAAAATCCTTTGTTAGTCGTAAAGTATTCAAAACAGCTTGCGAATATACATTATAAAATGCATCAGACAAAGGTGCATGGATTATTTAAATACAAAGATGCATTGGAGTGGAATATACGCCGGACTGAATTAACAGATATCCAGAAATCCGCAGTGCTTCAGCTGCTGGAGCAGCTGCCTGAGGGAGAGACCTTATGCCATGCTGATTTTCATCCCGGTAATATTATAGTAAATAATAACCGTATCTGTATACTGGATTGGATGACAGCTGTGAAGGGACAACCTGCGGCTGATGTAGCAAGAACCTTATTTTTGCTGAAGGATTCAGCACTTCCGCAAGGGATAACAGGCTTTGCTAAAATTATGCTTCGATTGTTTCGTAGCCGAATGGCCAAAGTATATTTAAAACAGTATACCCGTTTATCAGGAATAAATAGAGAAGATATCGTGAAATGGAGAATACCGATTGAAGCAGCAAGATTGACAGAATGGATTCCGGAATCAGAGAAGGACTTTTTGTTATCGGAGATTAATAAAGCGATAAGTAATTAGATATTGTTACATAGATACCAAGATACACTGGTGGATTATCCAAACATTACTTTAGGAGTAATAGGTGAATTTATGAAAAGAGTATTATCCAAAGAAGAATGGCGCAGAAAAAAGCGAAGAAGGAATTTAATGATTATGATGCTAGCGGTAATATTAATGCTGGCAATCCTTACATTTTCAGTGTTTTTTGTAACGAAACTGTTTCATCGGGATTTAGATTCCCATAGCCCGCGTGAAGATACCATATCAGAGACTATATCCAGTGAAGCAGAGATTCAAATCCGATACCTTACCCCGAATCCCTATTCCAGACCAAAAACAGAATTGAAGAAAATCAATGGTGTTGTAATTCATTATACAGCGAATCCAGGAACTACAGCTGAGAATAACCGTAATTATTTTGAAGGACTGGCAGAGACGAAAAAGACCTCAGTCAGCAGTCACTTTATCATAGGACTTGAGGGAGAAATCGTTCAGTGCATTCCCTTAACTGAGATTGCTTATGCATCAAATGAAAGAAACAGTGATACCATAGCAATTGAATGTTGCCATCCGGATGAAACGGGTCAATTCAATGAAGAGACTTACAAATCACTCGTATCCTTAACCGCTTCCCTGTGCCTGGAATATGACCTGAGCAAAGAGGATATCATCAGACATTATGACATTACAGAAAAGCCATGTCCGCTTTATTTTGTAGAGCATGAGGATGAATGGTTAACCTTTAAGGAAGAAGTAATGGAAGAGGTAAAGCAGCTAAAGAGCAAAGCAGACAAAAAGTGAATCGAACGAGGCAGAGGAAAGATAGTTATCCGCCAAGAATCCATTGGCATTCATTTGTTATAAAGCTTAATATAACCTGCTGTTCCATACTGTTGTTAATAAATAAGCAACAAAATGTAAATCCATCATGCTTGTCTTTGATATACCTGATTCCGTGAATTTTATAAGTGTACTCAGAACTGTCTTCCGATACATAACGAAAATAGATCGGAATAAAGCGCCCGTCAACAGCAAAATTAGCAACTACCGTGACAGGATGATTACCAGAAAAACTGGGTATGTGATTAAAAGAAAATGTTTGCTTAAAGATCATGCTAGTCACCTCATATGTAATTATAGCAAACATATGTTCTGATTTCAAGAAGAACATATTAGGGAATATTAGGAGATTAGTGTGAAAAGAATTCAACATAGTTGAACTCTTAGTAAATATAATAATGAATTCCAGTGGAAATTCATTATTACATTTACGGGTTTTCTATGAAGCATTTGCGGCAAAAGCAGCCATGCTTCGTTAGTGTGTGAACAGTAACAAAAAGCGGAATAAAAATTAAAATACCGGGGGAGAAAAATGAAAAATGTAAATGCGGCTGTGAAAAAAAAGACAAAGGCAAAAAACGATAAATTTAATGATCAAGAAGAGGTAGCAAAAGTGAGTTTTTTTGCGACAATTAAGTTTAAATTAATAGCTTCTTTTATGGTTCCTATTATGTTTATCATACTTTTGGGGATTATTTCCTATATAAAAGCTGCAGAAGTTATTGAGAGTAATTACAAGAAGGCAGCAGAAGATAAAATTAATATGGCGGGCGAATGTATGAAGTTTGGTTTTAACTCTGTCGAGGCAACCGCGAAACTGTATGCGGATGATAGTTTAATCAAAAGGTATTCTATAAGCCAGGATGATAAGATACAATCATTTGTATATAAGGATTCCCTTGGTAATATCTTATGCTCCAAGAAGTCAGCGGATGAATTCATCAAAGATATATATTTAATAAATGAAAATGTTGATTCTCTTTCAACCGGCGAAGGCATTGATAATGGAATTTTTAAAAGCTTTAAGAAAACAGACTTAGGAAAAATTCTGGATGATAATAAAACTGAACATATATGGGATGGCGAAGATGAGTTTCTAGATAAACAGTTGAATACAGGTGCAGATGATTATTCGATGAGACTTATTAAAAATATTTCCAATTTTGATTCATTCCTGATTATCGATGTTAAGGCAGACGTTGTGAAAGATATTCTTTCTGATCTGAAGTTTGACAAAGCCGGTTATCTAGGATTGGTAACCCTGGATGGAAAAGAGATTATTGATTATTCGTTAAAGCAAAATGATCCTAGCATTGATATGGAAGCAATCAAATCAGATAAGATATTCGTTAACCAAGCTTTCTATAAAGAAGCAATGGCAGGGAAAGAAGTATGTGGTTCAAAATATGTTGACTATAAGGGTGCTACCTACTTATTCCTGTATTCTAAAGTTAGCGACACTGGCGCTGCTCTCTGCGCTTTACTGCCAAAATCCACGATTACCGGCCAAGCTGATAGTATAAAGAATGTTACAATAATTATTGAAATTATAGCATGTGCTTTAACTATAATACTTGTAAAAATGTTGTCTTCTGGAATTGATAAAAAATTAAGAGCATCATAAGTAAATGATTATGGTTGGATTGCGAGCCATTAGAAGAATAGCAAAAGCGGCTATTCTTCATGATTTATGCCCATAAAGCATGGGCGTCAGTAGGAAAGGCTGCCCGTAATGTATTACCTTAACCCTAGTCGGTTATGATATCACATTACGAACAGCCTCTTTTATTATCAGAAATATTGGATTACAGGTCTACAGGGATATCTGAATATCCTTTCCAATTGGTTCATATTGACGATATTTTACGCCGGCAGCATTAAGCATACGCTTAGCAGCCATCACTGAGTCGGTTGTAGCATACTTATCGCACTTGTAGATAATCTCAGATATACCTTTCTGGATGATCGCCTTTGTGCATTCATTGCAGGGAAATAGAGTGGTGTAAACTTTGGCACCCTTCATGTTGGTTCCGGTATAATTTAAAATAGCATTAAATTCAGCATGGCATACAAAAAAATATTTGGTTTCCAGATTGCCGCCTTCACGCTCCCAGGGAAATTCATCATCAGAGCAGCCCATCGGCATTCCGTTATAACCAACCGATAATATCTTGTTGTCCTCACTTACGATACAGGCACCGACGCTGGTGCTGGGATCCTTGCTACGCTCGGTTGAGAGAAGAGCTATCCCCATAAAATATTCATCCCATTTTAAATAATCCTGCTTTTTCATAAGTAACATCCTTTCAAATAAATATAATAACATTACATATTGGTTATAGAGTCATATTTCAACAGGTCGGATCGAAGGCTTTGTATAGTAATAATTTGAAAATACTAACTGTATGTTATCATACAATATCAGGGTTTGCAAATGATTCTGAGGCTCTGAGACAAAATCACTACGGGTGAGATTTAATACTTACTACCTGCTATCTGAACTTTTATTAAATTAGTGGTTCCTGAAGTACCCAAAGGTACTCCTGCTGTCAAAACAGCTAGCTCACCGTCTTGTAAATAACCGGCACTCTCAACTGCCTGGATTGCATGATCAAATAATTCAAAGGTATCATGCTCAACCGCTATTAACAAAGGAGTAACACCCCAAGCCATATTTAATTGTCTGTAGACCACCGGATCAGTCGTACATCCTAGGATCTGGCATGACGGACGATATCTCGAAATTCGGCGGGCTGTTCTGCCAGAGGTAGTGACAGTAATTATCATCTTAGCATTTAAGTCATGAGCAGTTGTAACCGTCGCACGGGAAATTGCATCCGTGATGTCAGGGGTTTGGCATTCATCCTGCAAACGGAAGCGTTTTTTATAATCAATATCAGCCTCAGTACGAATTGCTATTTTCACCATCGTCTTTAAAGCGTCCACCGGATAGCTTCCGGCTGCTGTTTCACCGGATAACATAATTGCACTGGTGCCGTCATAGATGGCATTGGCTACGTCCGTAGTCTCGGCTCTGGTTGGTCTGGGATTTTTAATCATGGAATCCAGCATCTGAGTAGCTGTAATTACCTGTTTCGAACTGTTATACACCTTTTTTATAATCATTTTCTGAATGACAGGTACTTCTTCGTAGGGTATTTCAACTCCCATATCACCACGGGCAATCATTATTCCGTCAGCCGCTTTGATGATCTCATCAATGTGCTCTACACCCTGTAAATTTTCAATTTTAGCAATGATCTTAGTTTTCGAATTATGCTTTACTAACATTTTACGGATTTCTTTTACATCCTCCGCTGTACGAACAAAGGAAGCTGCAATAAAATCAAAATTGTGTGAAATCGCAAATATGATATCTTCCCGGTCCTTATCGCTGATAAAGGGCATGGATAGATGAACTCCGGGTACGTTAACCCCCTTTTTGTTAGATATCAAACCGCTGTTTTTTACGGTACAGATGATATCAGTAGTCGTCACTTCATCTACGATCATTTCTATTAAACCATCGTCAATTAAAATAGTAGAGCCCACTTCAATATCATAAATCAGGTTCGGATAGCTGATGGAAACCTGAGTCTCATCACCTTCAACCTCTCTGGTAGTTAAGGTAAAGGTCTGGCCTTCTTTTAACTGTTTTTTATTGCCCTTGAAGTTGCAGATACGAATCTCTGGTCCTTTTGTATCCAGAAGCGTTGCAACCGGAACGCCCAGCTCTTCACGAAACTGCTCTATTTTTCGTAGGCGACCAAGATGCTCCTCATGATCTGCATGGGAGAAATTAAAACGTGCCACATCCATTCCGGAAAGTATTAATTCTCTTAATACATTATCATTATCGGTTGACGGTCCTAAGGTACATATAATTTTTGTCTTTCTCATACTTATCTCCATTCCGCCGCCCAAGGCGGCTCAAAATTGATTGCTTTAACATATAGTTGCTATAGTTGATTGTAAGAAACTCAATATTTTGAAAAATAACAATTGTAATTAAATGGTTTACGTTCCAATCATATCATAATCATAAGATAAAACAATATTACAAAATTACAATTTTAACCCTTTATTTTTACGATATTTTATGCTAAAGTGACGTTTTTTCCAAAAATAGATGCTGGCAAAAACAACGCTGCATAAAAGAACGATCAGAATAATCATGATTGCACAATGCATAAAAAAGGTATCGGGAAGGATAGTAATTACCGGGTCTGCTATTGGATCAAAGAGCCAGTCTTCATTATTAAAAAACAATTTATGAAACAGTATAAAGGCACGATCAAAATCCAGGCACATAAAGAAACCGACTAATAATGGTAGTACAATTGCCGTTATCGCAGATACCAGCAGGTAACTGTAATCCTTATTCCTTGACTTTTGTACGATGATAAGAATTGCTAAAATCAAGGTTATCGCACCAAGTACATAAAAGGATGTGAAGATATCCTTTACCTCTACAAAATGCTTAAGGCCACTTGGTGATGCATCAAGAGTCGGAAATTTGAGATCTCCCCTGAAGAAAGGAGAGGAGTAATCAATCAGGGCATTATAATTTTCCTTGATGATTTCTTTTGAATAGCCGGATGTTTTATCTATATCCAAGATATTAATATCCAGGTAGTAAAGTGGTCTGAAATTAACCGTAATGACGACGGCGATAGAAATAAATAGAAGAGTGAAAATGATTCCGATTAAGATATCAGTTATTTTAAAACGTTTCATAAAATCCTCCAAGAAATTACTGCTTGTACATATTTCCAGCATACTCAAATTTCACATCAAACGCATTATAGTATAATTTTTATATGAATGCAAGTTGAATTGCTACTGATTTAGAAAGCAAATTAGGGAGATGCCTTATATTAAATCATTAATTTTATTACATTGGAGACTTAATTTTTTAAATGAAGATAAGTTAAGAAAGTTTCTCTACGATACTTTATAATTATCACTAACTTCACTGAATATGCAAGGATGTGATATTATACTATAGATAAAAATAACGGTAATAGAAGCAGAATATTTTGAGATATATTAGAAAATACGATAAGATACATAAGTATTTATGAATTGAATTCACTTCTCCCTTGGTGTAGAATTTTAAGTAATAAGATAGCATGAACCTAAATACAAGGAAGAAAAGGAGATAAGTCATGAGAGCATTAATCAGCGTATCGGACAAAACAGGTATTATTGAATTTGCCAAAGAGTTAGTATCTTTAGGAATTGAGATAATTTCTACCGGAGGTACTTATGGTAAATTAAAAGAAGCAGGAGTTCCTGCAATTGAAATATCGGAATTAACCGGTTTTCCTGAATGCCTGGACGGACGTGTTAAGACACTACATCCAACCGTACACGCAGGCTTGCTTGCAATGAGAAGCAATCCTTCCCACATGAAACAGCTGGCAGACTTGAAGATTGATACCATAGATGTCGTTGTTGTTAATTTGTATCCATTTAAGGCTACGATATTAAAGGAAAATGTAGAACGTCATGAAGCAGTTGAGAATATCGATATCGGTGGACCTACTATGCTTCGTTCCGCAGCAAAGAATTATCAGGATGTTGCTGTGGTTGTTGATCCCAGAGATTATGAGAAGGTATTAATTGAACTTAAGGAAAAGAAAGAAGTTTCTCTTGATACCAAATTCTATCTGATGCAGAAGGTATTCATGCACACCTCTTCCTATGATACGATGATAGCGGATTACCTGAAGAAGCAGAGAAATGATAAAGAATTACCGGAGACTCTTACCATGACCTTTGAAAAGGTACAAGATATGAGATATGGTGAGAATCCTCATCAGTCAGCTGCCTTCTATCGTGAAATCGGTATAAAGAAGGGGTCCATTACTGACGCGTTGCAGCTAAACGGTAAGGAGCTGTCCTTTAACAACATCAATGATACCAACGGAGCATTAGAACTCTTAAAAGAATTTACTGAACCGACTGTGGTTGCTTGCAAACATGGTAACCCTTGCGGAGTGGGCAGTGCGGATAATATCTATGATGCATGGAAAAAGGCATATGATGCAGATAAGACCTCGATCTTTGGTGGAATTGTCGTAATCAATCGTGAAGTTACCCTGGCAATGGCAGAAGAGATGAAAAATATCTTCCTGGAGGTAATCGTTGCTCCTGCCTATGAAAAAGAGGCACTTGAAGTATTGTCTATGAAAAAGAATATCAGATTATTACAACTGGCTGATATCGAGGTTCCTCAGGACGAGAATTCGTACGATTTGAAAAAGGTGAATGGTGGATTAATCGTTCAGACGATTGATAGTAAGATATTTAATGAGGAAGATTTAAAGGTAGTAACTGACCGTGCTCCTTCTGAAAAGGAAATGGAAGATCTTAAATTTGCATGGCGTGTAGTTAAGTTCGTTAAATCCAATGGTATAGCCCTTGCCAAGGATAAGCAATCCATCGGTATCGGACCCGGACAGGTTAACCGTATCTGGGCTACCAAGCAATCAATAGAACATGCAAAGGAACTGATTGGTGAAGATATCACTCAGGGTGCGGTGTTAGCTTCTGATGCCTTCTTCCCTTTTGATGATTGTGTAGAGGCTGCTCACCAGGCAGGTATCACTGCAATCATTCAACCCGGCGGAGCCAGCAGGGACGAAGATTCCATTAAGAAATGTAATGAATACGGAATTGCTATGGTATTCACTGGAATGAGACATTTTAAACATTAATTTATGGTTAGGGTGTCAAAAGTAAATTTAGTTATTTGTAAAGCTATTGACACCTAAACTATTTATAGAAATGAAATTTTTATGGAAAAAAGAGCTGTACACTGTCGGTTTATTCACCGATAGTGCTACAGCTCCTGTTTTTTCGTTACAAACCCACCCGATAACTTTTTAGATATATTACCTATATGTAAAAAATAAACTAAGTCGTTGTGATTATAACTTAGATACGTTAGCAGCCTGTGGGCCTTTGTCGCCTTCGACTACTTCGAACTGTACCTTCTCTCCTTCTTCCAGAACCTTAAATCCATCCATCTGAAGTGCTGAAAAATGTACGAATACATCATTGCCTTCTTCATCAGAAATAAAACCAAAACCCTTCTTAGCATTAAACCATTTTACTGTTCCCGTCTTCATAGAATCCTCCTAAAAACTGAAATAAAATTGCATTACTACTATTAGTAATGATAGTCTAAATTTAACATAAATTCATGTAATTGTCAAATTAGTTTTGTTATATTATGTAATAATTTCTACAATAAGAACACTTAAAATGAAATAATTACTATGGTAACTTTTTGATAGGTATGAAATGACAAATTGATATTTTTGTGTTATTATGAATAAGCGTATACTATAAATTACCATACTTATTAATAATAAGAAGCATCGTAAAACCGGTGCTTTCATAAACCTGATAAAAGATGGAGGTAATCAACATGAAATTTGAAATTCCGTCCTCGTATGAGTTTTTATTTGAAGAAAAACTGGAGGATTTAAATGGAGTTGGAAAGGTTCTGGTGCATAAGAAGACCGGAGCGAGAGTTGCTATCATCGCAAATGATGATAAAAATAAAGTATTTTCTATTGGATTTCGTACACCGCCAGCAAACAGTACCGGTGTTGCCCATATCATAGAACATTCTGTTTTGTG
The DNA here is from genome assembly GCA_023414875.1 of Bacillota bacterium. Taxonomy (GTDB): domain Bacteria; phylum Bacillota; class Clostridia; order Lachnospirales; family Lachnospiraceae; genus Mobilitalea. Next base: position 335,387 of record JAEZMV010000028.1, read on the forward strand.
CGGATCAAAGAACTTTCCCGCAAAGGATCCCTTCGTCGAACTGGCAAAGGGTTCTTTAAACACCTTTTTAAATGCTATGACATACCCGGATAAAACAGTATACCCGATAGCAAGTATCAATGAGCAGGATTTTAAAAATCTAATGCATGTTTATATGGATGCAGTATTATATCCGAATATTTATCAAAGAAAAGAGATATTTGAACAGGAAGGCTGGCATTATCATCTGGAGAATGAAGAAGATGAATTGAAGTATAACGGTGTTGTTTATAATGAGATGAAGGGCGCATTTTCCTCTCCGGAATCTATGCTATATCGGTTATTACAGAATTCACTTTTCCCGGATACCTCTTACGGTGTTGAATCAGGTGGAGATCCTGATTTCATTCCGGAGCTTTCCTATGAGGAATTCATTGATTTTCATAAAACCTATTATCATCCCTCCAATAGTTATATTTATTTGTATGGCGATATGGATTTTGTAGAGCGCCTTACCTGGCTGGATCAAGAATATCTGAATCAGTATGACAGAATTACGATTGCTTCAGAGGTGAAGAAGCAAGATAGCTTTTCGGCAATCAGAGAAGTGAAAACCTTCTACTCTCTCAGCGAGGAGGAAGAAGCAAAGGATAATACGTATCTAAGCTTAAGCATGGTAATAGGGGATGCTCTCGATAAAGAGCTGGGATTAACCATGCAGATACTCGATTATGTTCTTCTTCAGGCGCCTGGTGCTCCGATTAAGCAGGCTCTTTTGGATGCAGGAATCGGAAAGGACATCCTGGGCGGTTATGAGGACGAATTAATTCAACCAATATTAACAATCATAGCTAAGAATTCAGAGGAAGAAAAGAAGGATCAGTTAATCGGAACGGTTCGTGATGTGCTCTCTAAATTAGTTGCTGAGGGAGTGGAGGAAAAATCCCTGAGAGCAGCAATTAATTTTTATGAGTTTAAATACAGAGAGGCTGATTTTGGACAGTTTCCAAAGGGGCTATTATATGGTCTGCGTGCTATGAGTAGTTGGCTTCACGATGACAGAAAGCCTTTCCTTCATTTAAAGGATTCCGCAGGATATCAATTCTTAAAGGATAAAATCGGAACCGGTTATTATGAGAAGATTATCAAAGAATATTTACTGGAGAATACTCATAGCTCAATTGTAATCTTAAAGCCTAAGTCTGGATTAAACAATGAGAAAGAAGAAAAACTGAGAGAGAAGTTAGCTTCGTACAAAGCGACACTATCTAAGGATCAACTTCAGAGGATTATTCATGACACCTTGAATTTGAAGGAATTTCAGGAGAAACCATCTACTAAGGAGGAATTGGAGAAGATACCGTTACTGACCCGTGAGGATATTGATAAGAAGATTCAGCCCCTCCATAATGAGGAGCATACCGTTGACGGGATTAAGGTAATTCACCATAGTATTTATACCAATAAGATTGCATATCTGCGTCTGTTATTTAATGTAAAGAAGATACCTAAGGAGCTGCTTCCCTATGCCTCGTTATTATCTTATGTCATCGGATATGTAGATACACAAAGCTACAGTTATCTGGATTTATCCAATGAAGTTAATATTCATACCGGTGGAATATCTACGAATGTCAGGAGCTTTTCCATCAAAGGAAGTTCAGAACAATATTATCCTGTGTTTGAGTTTTCCACTAAAGTATTATATGATAAACTATCGGAAGCCTTCCGTTTAATCGAGGAAATGCTTTATCGTACAAAGCTTGAGGATATTAAACGATTAAAGGAAATTATCGATGAGATGAAATCCAAGCTCCAGATGCATTTTAATTCCTCCGGTCATTCTGTGGCGGTAGACCGAGCGATGTCATATTATTCGGTCCATGGCGTATTTAAGGAAACGACCGCTGGAATAACCTTCTATAAATTTATAGAAGAGCTTGCTGATAATTTTACAGCAAAAGCTGAGACTACAATCAGCAAAATGAAAGAACTGATGCAGATGATATTTACCAAGGAAAATCTACTGATCAGTTTAACAGCGGATGAAGAAGGTTATCGCCGTTTTGAAGAAAAACTCACTACCTTTACCGGAGACTTGATTGGAAAGGCTGATTATAAACTGTTTGAGAGGTATGATACCTCTTCTTTGAAGCCGGAGTGTTTGAATGAAGGCTTTAAAACAGCGATGCAGGTACAGTATGTAGCCAGAGCAGGTAATTTTATCAAAGCCGGCTATGAATACAACGGAGCACTCAGAGTACTCAAGACCATATTAAGCTATGATTATCTGTGGAACAATGTCCGAGTAAAGGGCGGAGCCTATGGCTGTATGTGCGGATTTTCCGGAGTCGACGGTGATGCTTATTTTACCTCTTACCGTGACCCTAATTTAAGAGAGACCGATTTAATCTATAAGAAAGCTGCGGAATATGTGAAGAATTTTACTGCCGAGGAGAGAGATATCACTAAGTATATCATAGGAACCTTCAGTACGCTGGATGCTCCGTTGACTCCCCAATCGGACGGAAAACGCTCCTTAAGCATGTATCTTGCCGGTATCACGGAAGCTAATCTTCAGAAGGAACGGGATGAGGTATTAAATGTAACAATTGAAGATATCAGAGCACTGCATGGCATTGTGAAAGCAGTTTATGATGCAAATAATATCTGTGTCATTGGAAATGAAGGTAAGATTAATCAGAACAAGGATATGTTCAAGGAAGTTAAAAATCTAATGAAATAACTATATAAGATAGTTGTACGCTAAGGAAGAACTGCGATGTTAGTGCAATGGCACTCACACCTTGTTGTTCCGGCATTTTAAGCTGCATCATAGATGCAGTATGGGAGGTAGGATGAAGAATACAAAGTATAAATCAGGGTTTGTTACATTGATCGGAAGACCCAATGTAGGAAAATCAACCCTGATGAATCAATTAATTGGACAGAAAATAGCAATCACATCGGATAAACCACAGACCACCAGAAACAGAATACAGACGGTATATACGGATGCCCGTGGTCAGGTTATATTTCTCGATACCCCCGGAATACACAAAGCAAAAAATAAGCTGGGGGAGTATATGGTGAGTGTTGCGGAAAGAACCATGAGCGAAGTGGATTTAATCCTCTGGCTGGTGGAGCCATCTACATTTATCGGAGCCGGTGAACAGCATATTGCACAGCAGCTTGGTAAGGTGAAAACTCCTGTAATTTTAGTCATTAATAAAATAGATTTGGTCAAGAAAGAAGAGATACTTTCTTTTATCGCTGCCTATAAAGATATTTGCAGCTTTGCCGAGATTATACCGGTATCAGCGCTGAAGGGCGAGAATACAAAGGTGTTGATGGATGTCATTTATCAGTATATTCCGGAGGGTCCGCAGTATTATGATGAAGATACGGTTACAGATCAGCCGGAAAGACAGATTGTAGCAGAATTAATACGAGAAAAAGCTCTTCGCCTTCTGGAGGATGAGATACCTCATGGTATTGCAGTCAGTATTGAACGTATGAAGGAAAGACCGGAAAATAGTGCAAGTAATGGAGGAATGATTGATATTGATGCGACTATCGTCTGTGAACGCGATACACATAAAGGAATTATCATCGGAAAGGGCGGCAGTAAATTAAAGCTGATAGGAACTCAGGCACGAAGAGAAATTGAGAATTTGCTCGACTGTAGGGTAAATCTTCAGTTATGGGTTAAAGTGAAAAAGGACTGGAGAGACAGTGATTTCCTAATGAAAAACTTTGGTTATGGCAGAGATGAGTAATAATTAACACTGTTTTCATTTGTCAAGTATAAATTTGGAATTTAAATTGGGATATTCTAACCAGTTTAATGATTCACAAAATGGGAAACCTAATGATAGATACAAAAGATGTTATTAAAGACATAATATCTTGATTACAGATTGGGAAGTGTGCAAGCACAGAAAATATTCCATTCATGGACTATCTGCTACGCAGATTAGAAACTCGAAAACTTCGTTTTCTCGTTCGCGTTGCACTTATCCATAATGAATATAATATTTTCTTGTGCAAGCACAGAAAATATTCCATTCATCATGGACTAATCTGCTTAATCTCGAACATCATGGTTAGGGGGCTCATTTATGAAGAATTATGATTATTGGAAAAGTTTTGTCAACTCTGGAAAGATAGACGACTACTTACATTACCTTGCATGCACGAAGGAAGAATATTCTGACGAAATCTCCGTGGATACTTCAGTGCATGGCATGGAAAGAGATAAAGAAGGTGGAGTTGTTGCCGGTATCGACTACCGTGACAGGAATGGTTCTGTCGGCCATGCCGGTTGGTGATTATGATAAACGGCTGGTGATTTTAACAAAAGAAATTGGAAAAATAACAGCATTTGCCAAAGGCGCCAGGAGACCTAACAGCGCCTTATTGGCATGCAGTCAGCCTTTTTCCTTTGGTGAATTTACGCTATATGCAGGTAAATCCTCTTATAATATTATGTCAGCTGAGATATCAAATTATTTTGGTGAACTCAGAGATGATTTTGAAGGCTTGTGTTATGGCTTTTATTTCTGCGAGTTTGCAGACTATATAACAAAAGAAAATAATGATGAAGTAAATATTCTGAAACTACTGTATCAGACGCTCAGGATACTGACAAAAAAATCAATATCTTCGCAGCTCATCAGGGCAGTATTCGAATTAAAGATCATGGCACTCAACGGTGAGATGCCTCAGGTTTTCGCCTGTGTGAAATGCAAAAAAAACTCATCAAACCTCGAGGAGACAGGAGAATTAGTACACTCCAATTGGTATTATTTTAGCGCTGAAAGTGGGGGAATTTTGTGTGAGGCTTGTAAAGTATATGCTAAGGATACGGTCAGAATAAATACTTCGACATTATATACAATGCAATACATAATATCAAAGGATATTGAGAAACTATATACCTTTAAAGTGATTGACGAAATCCTAAATGAGTTAAACCGCTGTATCAGACGTTATCTTGAATGCTATATTGATCATGATTTTAAATCGCTGGAAATGCTAAAGACGATATAAATTATAAATTATGATTGAAATTATTATACTTTAAGGTTAAAATGGTATGAACCCAAAACGAAACTGGAGGGAAGTATATGAAAAAATCAATTTTATTAGCAATAATATTATTGCTTGTTCTCGGCACAGCCGGTTGTTCTAAGGAAAAAAAGATGATTAAAGCGGAAGATGTATCTGAAAGTACAATTCTTGTAAAATCGGATGGAAAGATTCAAGCTGCAACTGTTGAAGATTTTGATAAGGATTATTACAAGCTGAGTGAGTTACAGGATTATATTGAAAATGAGGTATCTGCTTATAATACAAAAGCCGGAGGAGAAAAAGTCATAATTGATGAAATTCTGCTTCGAGATGGAAAAGCTATTATGGTATTATCCTATACCGGTATGGACCAATATGTTAGTTTTAATGAAGTAACTGCAGCTTATTTTAATGGTGGGATTAAGGACATAACGCTAGATTTACCTACAACCTTAATCAGTAGAAAAAACGAAGCACTTGCAAGCACCGAAGAGATTATTCAAAATAATAAATATAGAATACTCGTTCTGAATGAACCTTACCACATAATCGTAGATGGTGAAATAAAATACTATTCCGAGAACACTGAGGTTATTGATAAGAACGAGGTGAAGAGTGCCCCAGAAGGTATGACGATTGTAGCATTTAAACCTTGATAAATATATATAAAATAAGCTTCTATTTTAGGTAGAAAGCATAATCTAATAACGGGAATTTTCTGAACAAATCAGAATTTCAAAAACTGTGAAAATAATTTGATTGATGTGAGGATGAAAGTATGGAAAAGACAATGGAGAAAATTGTAGCACTTGCAAAAGCCAGAGGTTTTGTATATCCGGGCTCCGAAATCTATGGAGGCCTTGCAAATACTTGGGATTATGGTAATCTTGGTGTAGAATTAAAGAATAATGTAAAAAAAGCATGGTGGTCAAAGTTTATTCAGGAGAATCCTTATAATGTAGGCGTTGACTGTGCAATCCTTATGAATCCTCAAACTTGGGTAGCTTCCGGACACTTGGGCGGTTTTTCCGATCCTTTGATGGATTGCAAGGAATGTAATGAGCGTTTTCGTGCTGATAAAATAATCGAAGACTATAATATGGAAAAGGGTATCGTGATCGAGGGTTCTGTAGATGCCTGGACCCAGGATGAGATGAAAAAATACATTGATGAACATAATATTGTCTGCCCTACCTGTGGCAAGCATAATTTTACAGACATCCGCCAGTTCAACCTTATGTTTAAGACCTTTCAGGGTGTAACTGAAGATGCGAAAAATATTGTTTACTTAAGACCTGAGACAGCTCAGGGTATCTTCGTTAATTTTAAAAATGTTCAAAGAACCTCACGCAAGAAAATTCCGTTTGGTATCGGACAGATCGGTAAATCCTTCCGTAATGAGATAACACCCGGTAACTTTACCTTCCGTACCAGAGAATTTGAGCAGATGGAATTGGAATTCTTCTGTGAGCCGGATACCGATCTTGAGTGGTTTGCTTACTGGAGACAGTTCTGCATCGATTGGTTGAAGAGTCTTGGTATGAAGGAAGAAGATATGAGAGTCAGAGACCATGATGCTGCTGAGCTTTCGTTCTATAGTAAAGCAACTACAGATATTGAATTTATGTTCCCGTTTGGCTGGGGTGAATTATGGGGTATTGCAGATCGTACCAATTACGATTTAACTCAGCACCAGAACGTCTCAAAAGAGGACATGAGTTATTATGATGATGAGAAGAAGGAAAGATATATTCCTTATGTAATCGAACCGTCCTTGGGAGCGGATCGTGTAGCGTTAGCCTTCTTATGTGCTGCATATGATGAAGAAACGATAGAAGAGGGAGATGTCAGAACTGTTCTCCGCTTCCATCCTGCGCTTGCTCCGGTTAAAATCGGTGTGCTTCCACTTTCCAAAAAGCTGTCTGAGCCCGCAGAGAAAATATATATGGATTTATGTAAAACCTATAACTGTGAATTTGATGACAGAGGAAACATAGGAAAACGTTATCGTAGACAGGATGAAATTGGAACTCCATTCTGCATTACCTATGATTTTGAATCAGAAAATGACGGTGCAGTAACTGTTCGTGATAGAGATACCATGCAGCAGGAAAGAATCAAAATAGAGGATCTTAAGTCGTATTTTGAGAATAAATTTAAATTTTAGAAAAAAACTATTTCCTATTTTGGATAATCTATGATATAATGCAAGCGGCGATTAGAAATGCCAAAAACGAGTTATAATTTGTAATAGGTACTTTATCCTTTGAGTGATAAAAGTATTACGCAAACATTACGACTCATATTCGCTATGTTTGCTTAGTACTTTTGACGCTCATTGATGAGTAGGATGTTGAAAGCATCTTGTGAAATGCTTCACAGAATGCTTTTAGCATCCTATTCTGTGGTAAAGTCATTGCAATTATAAATATATAAATAATTTTTTAGGAGGGCACTTACAAAATGGCAAAATGGGTATATTTGTTTAAAGAAGGTAAGGCAGATATGAAGAACCTTCTTGGCGGTAAAGGCGCTAACTTAGCAGAAATGACTAACTTAGGTCTTCCAATTCCTCAGGGTTTTACAGTAACAACTGAAGCCTGCACAGATTACTACAATAGCGGTAAAAAAATCAGAGATGAAATTAAAGATCAAATCTTTGCATCTTTAAATCTTCTTGAAGAAGAACAAGGTAAAAAATTCGGTGATACAGAGAATCCTTTATTAGTATCTGTTCGTTCCGGTGCTAGAGCTTCCATGCCTGGTATGATGGACACAATCCTTAACTTAGGCTTAACAGATGCAGCTGTTGAAGGTTTTGCTAAGAAAACTGGCAATCCTAGATTCGCATATGATTCTTACAGAAGATTTATCCAGATGTTCTCTGACGTAGTTATGGAAGTAAGCAAATCCAAATTCGAAAGAGTATTGGATGAAATCAAAGAGAAGAAAGGTGTTCATTATGACACTGATCTTACCGCTGATGATTTAAAAGAAGTTATCGCTGGTTTCAAGGCATTATATAAGCAAGAGAAAGGCACAGATTTTCCTCAGAATCCTGCAGATCAGTTAATCGAAGCTGTAACCGCTGTATTCCGTTCCTGGGATAACCCTCGTGCTATTTACTACAGAAGAATGAATGATATCCCTGGTGACTGGGGTACTGCTGTAAACGTTCAGGCCATGGTATTTGGTAACATGGGTGATACCTCAGGTACCGGTGTTGCATTTACTCGTAACCCTTCTACTGGTGAGGCTAAGATCTATGGTGAATACCTGATCAATGCTCAGGGTGAAGACGTAGTTGCAGGTATCAGAACTCCTCTTCCGATTACAAGATTAGAGCAGGATATGCCTGAAGCATATGCTGAATTCATGAGAATTGCAACCTTACTTGAGAATCACTACAGAGATATGCAGGACATGGAGTTCACAATTGAAGATACAAAGCTTTACTTCTTACAGACTCGTAATGGTAAGAGAACAGCTCCTGCTGCTCTTCAGATCGCTTGCGATTTAGTTGATGAAGGAAAGATTACAAAGGAAGATGCTATCAAGAGAATTGAAGCAAAATCCTTAGATCAGTTATTACATCCTACCTTTGATGCAAAGAAATTAGCTGAAGCTAAACCGGTTGGTGGCGCATTACCTGCTTCCCCTGGTGCAGCAGCTGGTAAGGTATACTTTACCGCAGAGGATGCTAAGAATAATCATGAAAAAGGTGAAAGAGTTATCCTTGTTCGTCTTGAGACTTCTCCGGAAGATATCGAAGGTATGCATGCAGCTGAAGGTATCTTAACCGTACGTGGTGGTATGACTTCTCACGCAGCAGTTGTTGCTCGTGGTATGGGTACTGCATGTGTATCCGGTTGTGGCGAAATCAACATCAACGAAGAAGAGAAATACTTCACAATCGGTGATAGCACCGTTAAAGAAGGAGATTACATCTCCTTAGACGGTTCCACAGGTAAGATCTACATCGGCGACATCCCGACAGTAGAAGCTTCCATCAGTGGTAACTTCGATAGAATTATGACATGGGCTGATGAAATCAGAACCTTAAAGGTAAGAACAAATGCAGATACACCTGCTGATGCAGCTAACGCTGTTAAGTTTGGTGCAGAAGGTATCGGTCTTTGCCGTACAGAGCATATGTTCTTCGAAGGTGATAGAATTCACAAGATTAGAAAGATGATTCTTTCTAAGACTGTTGAAGCTAGAGAAGAAGCTCTTAACCAGTTAATTCCTTTCCAGAAGGGTGACTTCAAGGGTCTTTACGAAGTAATGGAAGGCAGACCGGTTACCATCCGTTTCCTTGATCCTCCGCTTCATGAATTCGTTCCTACCGATGCAGAGGATATCGCTGCATTAGCTAAGGATATGGGTCTTACAGTTGCTGAAGTTCAGGCAGTTTGTGATTCCTTACACGAGTTCAACCCTATGATGGGTCACAGAGGTTGCCGTCTTGCTGTAACTTACCCTGAGATCGCTAAGATGCAGACCAGAGCAGTTATGGAAGCAGCAATTGAAGTAAAGAAGGAAAAAGGCTTTAACATAGTTCCTGAGATTATGATCCCTCTTGTAGGCGAGAAGAGAGAGTTAAAGTTTGTTAAGGAAATCGTTGTTGAGACTGCAGAAGCAGTTAAGAAAGAGATGAATTCCGATATTGAGTACCATGTAGGTACCATGATCGAAATTCCTCGTGCAGCTTTACTTGCTGATGAGATCGCTGAAGAAGCTGAGTTCTTCTCCTTCGGAACCAACGACTTAACACAGATGACCTTCGGTTTCTCCCGTGACGATGCTGGTAAGTTCCTTGATGCATACTACAAGACCAAAATATTTGAGTCAGATCCATTTGCAAGACTTGATCAGGAAGGCGTTGGCCAGTTAGTTAAGATGGCATCTGAAAAAGGCCGTGCAACAAGACCTAACATTAAGCTTGGTATCTGTGGCGAGCATGGTGGAGATCCTTCTACCGTTGAATTCTGCCATAAGATAGGTTTGAACTATGTATCCTGTTCACCTTTCCGTGTGCCGATCGCTAGACTTGCAGCAGCACAAGCCGTTCTCAACAATAAATAAGTTCAATATACAGAAAAGCAGTCCGAAAGGGCTGCTTTTTGTTATACGGCTTGTGCTGCTTGAGCACAAGGCTGTACTCAATAATAAGTAGGGCAATCGCTTAACTAACGGTATTGAAACTTATAAAATCAAACAAACTACACCTCCGAATGTAACAGTTCGGAGGTGTTTTTGTACTGTTCAGAAAAATGGGAGAAAGGCATGTGGGGCATGGGAAGGGGAGGGAAAAGCAATCGGGTTCACCGGAGAAATGTTAGGATGAGAAGATGTAGATTTTTGTGTCGGAATTTGCGGGTGAGTGGTATAATGAAAGTTAATTAGACTATTCTGAAAAGAACATTTAAAGGGTATTATCGAGACGGTTTGAATAAAAGGGGAATGTCCTGCTCTGCTATCCCTATGCTGAAACCGAAGAGGAAGAAGTAAGGGGCTGTGTAAATCTGTATCATGATGATTGGGCTTTGGGCAGTTGTATTGAAGGAAACGGGAGAGTTTATCGGAGATCTTCTTCATTAATCTTTAATGTGAAGAACTTGCAATATACCCGACAAAATAATATCTGAAAAGTCGGGAAGAGGCATTTCTATTCTGATAGTATGAATGGCGAAAGGAGGAGTGAAAATGAATCTTATTGAACAACTGAACCGGGCAATTGAATATATCGAACTGAATTTGGCAGATGCCGAAGCATTAGCATCCGTAGCAGATGTAACGTCCTATTCATCGTATCATTTTCAGAGGATATTCAACTACCTTACTGATATGCCACTTTCTGAGTATGTACGGAAACGTAAGATGTCGGTTGCGGTAGTGGATTTGCAAAGAGGAGAGAAAGTAATCGATGTTGCCGTAAAATACGGATACAACAGTGCAGACAGTTTCACAAGAGCGTTTGAAAGGCAGCATGGTTTTACACCGACGTTTGTACGGCAGGATGGTGTGAAGTTTCAGATATATCCTCCTTTGAATTTTCAAATACAGATTAAAGGAGTGCAAAAAATGATGTGTAAGATTGAAACAAAAGGTGCTTTTAAAATGTTTGGGGTGTACGGAGAAATCAGCTCCGATATGGAAAAGGCATTTGAGGAAGTGCCGATGTTTTGCAGACAATGTGATGAGGATGGTACGGTTGATGAAATGAATCATTTCTTGGGAGTGGACCTTGATACGATGTTGCATGCAGCAATGTATGACCACACAGAGACCAGTTTTAAGTACATGATTTGTCAGCATGTACCGGAAGGGGCAGAAATTCCGGAGCAATTTTCCACACTCCATGTTCCTGCTATGACATGGGCAATCTTTTCCGTGGATGATTGCGAGATGCAGGATATGTGGAGACGAATATATGCCGAGTGGCTTCCTACATCGGGTTATAATCCAGCGGGCGATATTAGTTTTGAAATGTATTACGGCAAAGCTGATTGTGCGAGAGGCGAAATATGGATTCCTGTGGAAGTGCAATAGTGAAATCGACAAGGATAGCTACCCCTTTGTGCGAGTGCAGCACAGGCTGTGTTGAATCAGGCAAAATAGTTGAAATATCAACGATTCTTGATGGTCAAACTTAGATTAGACTGAATTGAATATGAATAAGAAATAAATATAACACCCTATCATGTAAAAGTGATGGGGTGTTTTTGTAATTCTTGATATTATTATATATTGTATCGACAATGAGATAGCTGTTAATATATGGTTGTATGTGTGTTATTTTTAATGTACTATTATATAAAATATAAAAAGTAATTACAAAGAAGAATGAAGTAATAGAACGCTATAGTACAATAAGGTGCGTGTATAGCAATACCGTAGTGAAATTGGGAATTGCACAGGCAGAACTGAACGACCCGTCTATTCTGATATTGGATGAACCAACAGCAGGGCTTGACCCAAAAGAGCGAGTGCGTTTTCGCAACATCATCTCAGACTTTGCGAAGAAAAAAATCGTTATCTTATCAACACATATTGTATCTGACGTTTCCTACATTGCAGATACAATTTTGATGATGAAAAGCGGCAGTTTCTTGTTGCAAGAACCGATGGCTACAGTTACTGACGGTATCAAAGGAAAGGTATGGGAGGTTCTTGTTGATAACCGAGAAGCTGCTGAATATAACGGACGGTTTTCTGTTGTAAACCTGCATCACGAAAACGATAATGTGAGGTTACGCATTATAAATGAAAATGCACCGATAACAGGTGCACATATCGTTGAACCGAGCTTGGAAGATCTGTTTTTATATCATTTTGGTAAAAATGTACAGGGAGAGGAGTAACAAAAATAAAAATGTTGGTAAAATATGAGTTCTTAAAAATCCTACGTAGAAAATCTACATTTATTGTTATGGCGGTTAGTTTGTTAGTAACGGTATTTCTTTTTGGTTTGCCGATAATGCGATATCAAACATATAATCAAGACGGTGTTATCAAAGGTACGGATGGTATTGCATACGAGAAAGAGCAGTACGAGGAGTTATCTGTAGCTCTGACAGATGAGTATATTGCTGATACAATCCATGAATATCAGAAGCTATTTAAAAATTCTGATAATGTGGGTTACGATGGCAATGAAAAATTTCTGATTGGTGATGCTTATTGGAATTTTGTTGCACCACGAGAAAAGTTGTTGAATATAATTGCTGCAAATTATGATAATCCGGGAGAATATTCTGGTTTCACTAAGTTACCCGGTTTAGATATGACAGGCGGTGCAAATTTCTATGAAACAAGAGAAAGAAAAATAGAAGCACTGCTAAATTCCCCATCCCGCGACCTTTCCGAAGAACAAATTAAATACTGGAAGGAAATGAGCAAAAAAGTGGAAATACCTTTGCAATATGGATATTACGAGGGTTGGGAAATTGTCATCAGTAGTTTTGAACTTTTGATGTTTGTACTACTTGCTGTCTGCATTGTAATTGCACCCGTTTTTTCGGGTGAGTATCAAGCTGGAACAGACGCAGTTATTTTATCGGCTAAATATGGAAAAACAAAATTGATATCAGCGAAAATTGCTTCTTCGATTCTGTTTGGAATACTTACATTTACGTTACATGTTATTGTAGCATGTGGATTACCGCTTGTAGCATTTGGCGTAAATGGGTGGAATCTTCCCGTACAAATCGCAAATACAACAATACCGTATCCATTCACTTTCTTACAGGCTTTCCTTATTAACTTAGGTGTTATTTACTTGGTATTGCTTGCTATGATTGGTTTGACGCTTCTTTTGTCGGCAAAGATGAAAAGCTCATATCTTGTACTTGCTATACTTGTACCTGTGCTCTTCATGCCTATGTTTCTTTCACCTAATGGCACTTCGGGGATATATAATTTGATTCTGTTTTTACTGCCGTATCGTTCTACAATGCCCGAACTCGGTAAGTACATTTCCTATCAGTTTGGCGGCTCAGTTTTGGATATTCTTTCTGCAAGAGCTATTCTTTACGCAGTATTAACAGCGGTTATGTTGCCACTTGCTAGATTGGGATTTAAGAAGCATCAAGTTTCAGCATAAGAGGTATATATGAAGAATAAAAGATTACTGATTTTAGGAGCTGTCATTTTGGTAATTGGTATTGTTGTGGCAGCAGTTACGCAAGTCCCCAAGTGGTCTGAAAAATCATTTGAAGCCGTTGTGGGGGAACGGAAGAACATAAGTTTGAAGATGACTTTGCGATAAGAGATAAAGTGAGAGCCCCATATCAGCTATTGAGAAATAGTTGGTGTGGGGCTTATTATATTGAAGGATTATATGAAATGGTTAGAATCCAATCTGTTTGCATGTAATAATTTATTGTTATATAATATTTAAATAGGACTAAAGTATATTTCTGTTGTAATAATAAAAAATCAGAATTATAAAGGGAGAAGGTAGATGATTTCTCAGAAGAATATAGAACGTTTCCAAGGAATATCGTTATGCAGGGGAGAGGATTTTCTATACATTTCTCCCCATAGCATATTGAAACCTTATATATCCTGCTATACGATTACCATTCCTATAGCAATGTCGAATGAATATACAATATTGCCAACTGCCAGTTCAACAATAGTGATATCCGTAAGTACCAATGATATATTTAGCCGCTTGCGTGGTGTAAACACAAAAGCATGTAATGTTGGAGTACATGCGAATATGATGAGGCTATTACTATTGGTTGAATTTCATTCCGGTTGTTTATATCCTTTTATTAAGGTGGAACAATCTGAGTTAATCGACAATTCATTTGAGTTGAATGATTTAGATAAAATGCTTAGGCAATCAATTGAAAATGAACTGATAAAGTCTGAATGTATTGAAGACTTAGTTGAAGCACTGGATAAGATATTCATTACCCGATTAATTAATAATAGTTCCAGAAGGGAAATTACCGCAATAATGAATAATATTGTTATGCATAAAGGAAATGTAAGTATGCGAGATTTATCCGTGGAATTTTATTACAGTGAAAAGCATATAAGGCGGTTATTCTTACAATATGTAGGTACTACCCCTAAAATTTTTTCTCGTATTGTGCGTGTTAATTTTGCGTTACGATTATTACAGAATAATCCTACGAATCTCATTGATGTTGCGACACGTGCTGGTTTTTTTGACCAACCTCATTTTATTCATGACTTTAAAACAATCTGTGGGTTATCTCCGCAAGTATATATTCAAAACATGTCCCTTTTTTACAATGATGAATTTAAGATGTAGTGTATAATTGTATATTATTTACTAGGAGGACATTCGATGAAAAGACTGAGTAAACAAGCATTTGAAGAAATCCGATTATGGATTTATAGAAATGCAAGACAGATTGAACTAGCGTTATGGCAATATCACTTTGAAAATGGTAGTAAGGAAGCTGTGCTTTCAGCATTATCGTTATATCAAAACGATGATGGTGGTTTTGGCAATACTTTTGAGCCAGATAGCTGGAATCCTAATTCTTCGCCGTATACGACACTTACCGCAATAAATAAATTAAATGATATTAACTTTACTGATAAGAATCATCCAATAATGCAAGGTATATTTAGATTTATAGAAAGCGGTATACATAGTGATGAAAATGGTTGGTTGTTTAGCATCCCCACTAACGATGACTATCCACATGCACCATGGTGGACATATGATAGTGAAGCCAATAAATATGAGAGTATAGGTGTATCGTCAGGGATTACATGTTTTATCTTGAAGTTTGCAGATAAGGATTCACAAATTTATAGAAGAGCTATTACGGTTGTCAATAAGTTAATTGATAAACTTAACACCTCTGGGAAATACGGAGATATGGGTATAGGAGGATATTGCATATTAAAAGATACATTACGGCAACTGAATATGGCAGATAAGTTTGATATGGAATTTTTATCAAATACTGTGAAACAGCTTGTAAATGCTTCGATAGAACGGGATGCCTCCAAATGGGCTTATTATGGAAAAACTCCGTCAGATTTTATAACATCACCTGATAGCGAATTTTATAAAGATAACGAGGAGATTATTTTAAGAGAGCTGGATTATATCATAGATGTTAGGCCTAATAACGGTGTTTGGGGAATTACATGGAGTTGGTTCGATAATAACGAATTATATCCAAAAGAATTTGCAATATCGGAAAATTGGTGGAGAGCTGACATTGCGTTAAGAAAAACTAAGCTTTTAAAAAGTTTTAACAGGCTTGAATAATTTCTTTAAAGAAAATGTATAAATTATTATAACGGAAATGGATTGATATTATAAGCTACTGTAATAATAATTTTAGTACTTTATAGAATTTCGATTATAATAACCTTAGCTTTAATACATAGCGATACAATGTGCAGGATGTTTGGGAAGAAGTATCCTGTATTAATAAAATTGATTAGGAGCGAGAAACAATGAGAAGATTACTATTACAAATTTACGTACAAAACAGAGCGGAAGCTTTTGACTTTTACAAGGACGCTTTTAATGCGGAAATTGGATATTGTGAAAAAGCGGACGATGGTACAATTATTCATGCTGAACTTAACATTTGTGGACAAAGCATTGCTGTCGGTGAATTATATCAAAATAAGGAACAAACTATTCCCGGCAATACAATGCAATTCTGTATGCAGTTTGAACCCGGAGAGGAGGCTATTATTGAACGAGCATATGAGAAAATGAAAAAAGATGGAAAAGTTCTTGAGCCTTTAGGTTCTTGCTTTTTCAGCCCGCTTATGACAGATATTATTGATAAATATGGTGTACATTGGTGCCTGTTTATCGGATAAACGGTAAAATGCTAGGTTGCTTGGGTCACAAAGGACTCGGTTTTTGTTTGAAATATCGATAAGAATCACAATTGTAAAAATAATATATCACATTGATATTATACTGAGCAGCACAGGCGGTATTGAATAATAAGTCCCATATTAGCGGTTGAGAAGTCGTTATTATGGGGCTTATTTCTTGCTTTACGAGGGAGTAATGTAAGTGTGTGGCCTGGGGTAAAAACATTAAAATCATTGACAATAACATAAATCATGAGATAATGTTAGCATATTATAGAAGGGTGGTGGGTAAATGAACAGAGAATATGAAATTATGCACCTAGATAAAGTTGTTGTTGTGATTGATATAAAGACGGGCTATAATAGAATAGATAATCTGGTGTTTATGCCACATTCATTATATTTTGAAGATGCCGTAAATGTTGAGTCGGCTGTCAATAATATCAACAATTTTTAGAGGAGAGATAATATGACAGGGAGAAAAGGTCAGCTTGTTGCTGGTTTAGTGACGTTGGTCATTGGAACATTTGGCTTGTATGTATTGTTTGGACTTAATCAGATAATTCCCGGCTTAATTATGGTTATTGCTTTTGGTGTCACGAGCTTTTTTGCACTTAAAAATTTTTTCACCAGAACAGATGAACAGATTGACAATCAGAATCAAGAAAATAATAACCTGAGGCTTATGCTGATAAAGGATTTTATTACAAATGAGTATGGTCAGCAATACATAATCTTTGCACTTATGGGGCAAAGGGATGATGGCTCATTGCATCAGGAACGCTTGTATGCACACAGGATCGATTTTGATGAACGTGACTTTAGCAAAGGTGGGATGTGTTCAATTAATATCAATCTTTTATTTGGTCATGAAGAAACAATTGCTTATGAGGGAACAAGTATTACAGATATCTCAGATATCTCGCTTTCAGAATTTAAGGAAGTAAACAAGGCGATTAAAGCGCTTTTTACATACGCTATCAGCAAAACAGAGTAACAAAATACTGCACAGTAACATGGGTGACACATCAAGTACAGGTGTTGCATTTACACGTACACTGGTGAAGCTAAAATCTACGGATTGACGAAGTCAAGACGCTGGCTCATTGGGAAGACGGCTTGTACTGCGTGAGCACAGGCAGTTCTTAATAGTAAGAAATAGTTGAAATTTTCAACGTTTTTCAATGGTTTGACTTAAGTTAGACTGTATTGAATTACAATAATTATAGGGCACCCTATCATGAAAAAATGGTAGGGTGCTTTTGTGACATTATATAAAATGGGGTATTCCAGAAGCATCTGCATTAATTATGAGATAAAAGACTATTTGGTAATATGACTTACAGTTGTCATATTTAATGATGTATACTATAAATAATATATTTGAGGAGAGTGACCTGATATGCAGGATATAAATTATTCATTAGGCAAAATATATAATTTTGCAGGAACAGGTAAACCAGGTTACAGCGGAGATGGAGATAACTCGGACTTAGCACAACTAAATGGACCGGCAGGTTTAGCAATCGATAAAAATGATAATATTTATATAGCAGAAGTATTTAATAATACAATTCGAAAAGTAGATGTGATAACGAATCGTATTACAACGGTGGCGGGCTGTGGTATTCAGGGCTTTCAAGGAGACGGAGAGCTGGCGATTCATGCTAAGCTAAACGGACCGGAGGGTGTATTTGTAGACGAGTACGATAATATATATATTGCTGATACCTATAACCAGCGTATTAGGAGGGTTGATGGACAGACGGGGATTATAACTACAATTGCCGGCTGTGGTGATGCCGGTTATAATGGTGATGGTATCAAGGCATGTGATGCGTTGCTCAACAGTCCTGCCGGTGTTGTTGTTGATAAGATGGGCAATGTATATTTTAATGATTATAGAAACGACAGAATAAGAAAGATTGATATAGAGGGGATTATTTCTACCTTTGCTGGAACGGGTACGAAGGGCTATAGTGGAGATGGAGATATAGCCAGCAAAGCACAAATTAATGATGTGTATGGGCTGGGTATCGATAAATATGATAATATTTATATCATGGATAGCTTGAATTTTGCTGTTAGAAAGATAGACGCTCAAACGAAAGTGATAACAACAATCGTTGGGAAAGGAATTCCCGGTCCGATCACTGAATTTGACAGTATTTCAAACAGTTATATTGGGCGAGTTGTTCATGAAAAGGGAACGATAGGAATGGAAGCACCTCATGCGGTGGAAATCTCTTCGGATGGAAATATATTGGTTGCGGATACGGGGCATTCTCGTATTCGAATCGTAGATTTAAAACAGGATTCAGTATATACGATAGCTGGTAATGGGGAAAAAGGGTATACTGGGAATAATGTGAAAGCACTTGATGCAAGCTTGTGTATTCATGGGTTAAGAATGGATTCAGCAAATAACTTATATTTTAATGATTTCATAAATCACGTTGTGAGAGTTGTAAAATTTTAAATCTAAAGCAATTATGGAATGCTGGATTATTTTTGCTGATATATCATAAGCTTTATAGAAACAGATATTGGGTGCTTTATAAATGAAAAGAAAATATTTTAATATATTATTTTTGTTCATGGTTTTATTAGCCTGTGTTCTTTTGTCGGAAAAAGGAATAAGTACAATGAGGCATTTACTTAACCATAAACCGCACAGAATTACAGTGGCTATTGATGCAGGACATGGAGGTTTTGATCCGGGCAAGGTAGGAATAAATAATGCATTGGAAAAGGATATTAATTTAAGTATAGCATATAAATTAAAAAGTCTTTTAGAACAAAATGATATTAAAGTAATTATGACAAGAGAAGATAATGAGGGATTATATGAACAATCAGACCAGAATAAGAAGCTTGTAGATATGAAAAAGAGAGTTACAATTATCAATTCAAGTGATGCCTTTATCGCAATAAGTATTCACCAAAATAGTTTTACACAGGAGAATTCCTGGGGAGCACAAGTCTTTTACTATCAAAAATCTGAGGAAGGAAAAATTCTTGCTGAAACAATACAAAAGAGTATGGTAAAGTCCTTAAATGATGGTAATCAAAGGATGGCAAAATCGAATAATAGTTATTATATGTTGAAACAGGTTAATTATCCTTTGGTAATTGTTGAATGTGGCTTCTTATCAAACAGGAAGGAAGCAGACCTTTTGTGTAAGGATTACTATCAAGAGGATGTAGCTTGGGCAATTCATCTAGGCGTACTGGAATATATTAACAAATATAATATAGATAAATGAAACACCGCAGTTATAACTTACGTATAGAAATTTTTTGTTACAACAATGCGTGAAATGTAAATATAAGTTCCATAGCAGCTTTATTATAGGTTGTTATGGAACTTTTTTGCATTACATGGGATTAACGGTATTTATAGGGGAGCATATCATAAATGCTTGTGTACAATTTTATATAGATAACCAGAATTATATCTGGTACAATTGGAAATATGTAGTTATACATTATTGGGCATAGAATGATAAACAGAAAAGATAAAATATGTTAAAATATTGAGGTGATGCACTTATGAATTTTAAAACTAATATGGATAATGTAATAGAATATATAGAAAGTAATCTGAAGGATACAATAGATTATCGTATTATTGCAAAAAAGGCTTGCTGTTCTATATACCACTTTCAAAGAGTGTTTTCCTATATTTTTGACATACCCTTAGCAGAATATATTCGCTGTAGACGAATGACCTTAGCAGCATTTGAGTTACATCAATCAGACATTAAGATACTTGATTTATCACTTGAGTTCGGGTACGATTCGCAATCCTCATTTTCTAGAGCATTTCAGGCATTTCATGGGTGTTCTCCGTCTGAGGCAAGAGCTGGAAGTATAATGACAAAAGCTTATCCGCGTGTTTCTTTTCATATTAATTTTAATATAGGACAGAACATCAGCTATAGAATAGAAAAAACGCAAGCTTCTGTTTGGTTCGGTAAGAGTATTGAAATAGATGCTAGTGAGGCTTACTCGGAGAAAATATTTAAAAAAGCCTTTGAGTTTGGAAATGAAATTATGATAGATGGTACTCACGCAAAAATACTTGAATGCGCCCGTATGAAAGAGGGGGATCTCCTGACAAGTATTCGTTATGCATTTCAGGAAGATGGTGCGCAGCGTTTTATGTATGGCGCAGAATTAATTTCTCAAGACACAGATAATACATATGAGCGTCTGAACGTGGCGGATACCTTGTGGGCAGTTTTCAAATATCCTTATGTTGTTTATCCAGAAACCACATTGCCCCTGTATCATAAAATTTATAGTGAGTGGTTTCCTACATCCGGGTATGTACAGACCGAGGGTGCATGTATGGAAAAATGTTATAAAGATTACATTGAGGTATGGCTTCCTATCACGAAAGCAATTCTTGAAAAGAATTAACAGAATTTTTGAAGGAAAGGTATAATAATGATTAGAAAGTATGAAAATTCCGATTTGACTGCCTGTGCGCAAATTATGATGGAGGTTTATAATAATGAATTATGGCAATGTCGTTGGTCATTAGAGACAGCGAAAAATTATTTGCAGGATTTTGTTGATCATGCGAAATTCATTGGTTACACAATACTGATTGACAATAAAGTGATAGGAGCAATATTTGCACATGAAAAAAATTGGTGGAACAACAGTGAAGTATTCATAGAGGAAATGTTTATATCACCAGAACTACAAAGGCATGGATATGGAACAGAATTGCTTCATACTGTAGAAAGCTATATTAAAGAACATAAATTAGCAGGTTTTACCTTAACGACAAACCGATTTACACCTGCACCAGATTTCTACAGAAAAAATGGATTTGTGGATTGTGACCATGTACTCTATATGGGGAAAGGAATATAAAATGTTAGCTGTATTTTCTTGAAATCTAATACTGAATTTGAAATAATGTGGGCTAAGTTGTTATAGCTCCATATTAAGCACCGTAGATAGAACTCACGCATTGAGAATTCTATGTTGAATCAATGCGTGAGTTCTTGAGTTCTATTAGAATTATTCTTTATTAATATAACGCTATCTGTTTGTAAAGAATGTATGTATACCAGGAGATCCTGATAACTCTTATTCAAACAGTATAACCGAATTTTTGATATTGAAATGGGAAGGATTGATAATAAAAATATATTAATGAGTATTGACAAAGGAAAATCCCATGCTATAATATAAAATATGTTATATACACACGAGTATATATGTAAAGGAAGTGTGCACAATGACTAATAGTGGAAAAAGAGTTACAAGAGCTGATGTAGCAAAATATGCAAATGTTAGTGAAACCGTAGTTTCCTATGTAATGAACAATAACCGATACGTAATAGAGGATAAGAGAAAAAGAGTAGAAGAGGCCATTCGGGTTTTACAATACAGGCCGAATAACGTAGCGAGAGCTTTAAAGGGAAAACAAAGTAACCAGATTATCTTTATCGCAGATCAGATTACGAATGAGTATTTCAGCCGTATTGTCAGCGAGATGGATAAGTATGCATATGAGAAAGGATATTTGATATCCTTATGTGCAAATAGGAATACGCCGGAGTTTGTTTCCCAGGTTATTAGCCGTCAATATGATGGGATAATCGTTAGTTCAACCAGCTTTCCAGAAGAGTATGTACAACAATTTGTTGAGGCAAACATACCATTAGTACTTTTTATGAATCGACAATATAATAATATTCCTAAGAATGTAGGCATCATTGATGCCGGTCTGTATAGTGGAGCCAGAGATTGTGTAAAATATCTGATTTCGAAAGGTAGAAGGCATATCTTATATATTGACAGAATTAGTTCTAGAGGATCAAAGAGTACGATGGATGACTTAAGGCTACGTGGCTTTGTTGAACAGATGAAGGAAAGCAATTTGGAATTTACAGAAGATAATATCATCGCAGGGAGCTTCACAGAGGAGCAAGTAGAGAGCGAGATAATAAATAGAATTAAGAATGGCCTTAAAGTAGATGCTATCTTTGGAAGAAACGATATGCTGGCCTGTGTTGCAATGTCTGCGATTAAAAAAATGAATTTGAAAGTTCCGCAGGATATCGCAGTAATAGGATTTGATAATTCCTTATTAAGCAGATTCAGCGATCCTAAACTTACGACAATGGAGATGCAGCGTGAAGAAATTAGCCGTGCTGCCATAGAGATGCTGCAACGGATGATTGAGGGTAAAGAAGGAGCCTTGAACGCAGCATTCAAAACAAACTTAATTAGAAGAGAAAGTACCGGTGATATATAATACTAAGCTGTCATGCATAGGAGAAACTTCATGGAGAGACCTAATATTTTGTTAATCACAACAGACCAACAGAGATTTGATACAATTAATGCATTAGGTAATAAGGAAATATTTACTCCTCATTTGAATTGGCTTGTCGATGAGGGTATTGCCTTTACAAGATGCTATTCTGCATGTCCAGTATGTATGCCTGCTAGGGCTACCATAATGACAGGGAAGGAGGCATGTACACACGAGTTGATAGGGAATAATAACGATCACTATCCCATGAGAGATAATGTGACTTTTCCTAAACTATTAACCGAGAATGGATATCAGACAAGGGCCGAGGGGAAATTACATTTTCATCCAATGAGAGCCAATTATGGTATTGAGCACGCAGATTTACCAATGGATTATTTCAATGAGATGAGGAAGCGAGGGAAGATATCTACACGTTCTCATGGAATTGGTGAGAATGAGGTAGAGCCAGTAATCAATACGATTCCCGAAACGGATACACTAACACACTGGACAGTGGAAAAGTCCATGGACTTTATCGAGAATAAAGATCCTACAAGACCATTCTTTTTATGGACTAGCTTTACAAAACCTCACCCGCCCTTTGATCCATGCCTTTCTTATTGGGAGCTTTATAATGGAATTGAATTATCAGAGCCGGTTAAGGGTGATTGGTCGGCAGATATGGAAAGTGCACCTCTTGGATTTTATAAGCCAACCTTTGCACTAAACAATATATGGCGTATGTCAAAAGAACAAAAGAAGCAAGTAAAGCGAGCCTATTACGCCTGTATTTCACAAATCGACTATAACCTTGGATTGTTATTTGCTAAAATGCGTGAATTGAATTTACTAGAGAATACCTGGATTATTTTCACTTCTGATCATGGTGATTTATTGGGTGATCATAATATGGGTGCAAAAACCAACTTTTTAGAAGGATCCTCCCATGTTCCGCTGCTTATTAAGCCACCTGCATCCTTTGGTCACTCCCATCCTGCTTTTGCAGGAATGAAGTGCAACAAGATAGTAACATTGGCGGATATTATGCCGACGATTCTATCCATCTGTGGTATCTCATATGGTGACGATTTAGATGGTATTGATTTATTAAGTTATTTGAAGCATGAGGGTGAAAAAGAGTTTTATGGAAATTGTGAAAATAAATATTTTGCTGTCATAGAAAATCAGTATAAATATATGTGGACTTGGTATGGTGGAGAGGAATTGATGTTTGATTTGGATAAGGATCCAATGGAGCAGCACGATTTAGCTAAGCTATCCCAGTATAGTAGTATAAAAGAAAAATTACACTTCAAGATGATAGAAAACATGAAAAAAACCTCTCCGCAGCTGGTATATGATAACAAGCCAATTGCAGGAAAGAAAATAGAATCACATCATGAGATATCGAGATTTCCCGGATATAATACAACTTTATTCCCGCGAGATACATTTCATTAAATATTAATTAGCGTCAGTTTTACTTACATAGCTTGACACAAATCTATTGTGTATGTGATTTTTTGCTCTATTTGGAAAAGTAAATTTATAAAGAAGTCTCAAATATATAGAAGCTATTACATCAAATGTTAAGACATGCATATGTATGGGATTTCATTATAAGTGACTTTATAGAATATTTAAAAAGGAGAAGATAAAGATGAAAAAAGTATTAACCTTATTTATGGCTCTAGTAATGATTTTTTCACTGGCAGCTTGCGGGGGAAAAGAAGTAACTGAAAAAAGTAAGGATCCTGTTGATACAGAGAACACTGCAAAAGAAGATACAAAGGATACCACTGAAAAGGAAGATACAGAGGATACCACTGAAAAGGAAGAAACAAGTGGTGAATATGTGTTTACAGAACCAGTTACGATTAAGTTTGCAAATTACGCAATTTTAGAAGCAGGTTATGATCAATTTTGGAATGATGTTAAGACTGGATTTGAAGCGAAGTATGACAATATCAAAATTGAATATTTGTCAGCTGAGTATGGTCAGATGTTAACTCAGGTTGTTACCTGGGCAGGTGGTGGAGAGGTTGTTGACCTTGTATTTGGAGAGTCCTCCTGGGCACCAACCTTAGCGGATGCAGGAATTATAATTCCTGTTACTGATGCTTTCCCTGAAGATTATTTATCACAGATTTATCCTTCTATATTAGAATCAACCAGCGTTGCCGGAGAACCTTATGGAATACCGATGTATGCATCTCCTTTTATTATGTATTATAATAAAGATTTATTTGAGCAAGCTGGCTTAGATCCTAATACTCCTCCTACAACAGTAGCCCAAATGATGGAAATAGCGCCTAAATTAGCAGCCTTAAAGACAGCTGATGGTAATCAAGTATATCCTTTTGGAATGACAACAGCTTCGGTATCGGTATCCGGTTCCTGCCTAACCTCTTTAGTTTACGGATTTGGCGGATCAGTTTTGGATGCAGAAGGTAATCTTGATATAGATAATGATGGATTTAAGCAAGCCTTTGAATTTGTACAGGAACTCAATACTAAGGGCTATAATCCACAAGTAAGCAAGCTAAAGGACTTAAGAAATTTATTTGCATTAGGTCAGGTTGCAATGTATTATGACCAATCTTGGGGCTTTAATGGTGTTCGTTCTATTAATCCCGATGCAATCAATTTTACAGCATCTGCAGCTCCCCTATCAGGTGGAGCAGGAACTGGAGAAAGCTTAATTCAAGCACATACCTTCATGATGGCAAACAATGGTGAGGCACAAGTAGAAGCAACAAAGCTATTAATTGATTACATAATTTCTGAAGAAGTGTTGGCACCTTATTTAGAAAATATCGCACCTGGTTATCCGGTTATAATGGCAATGAGCGAAATCCCCTCAATAGTAGATTCACCTGTACTTAAGGGTGCGGTTGAGGCATTACAAACTGCAAAGGGTATCACTTTTGTTCCTGCTATAAATGATCTTAACATTGAACTTACAGCCTTAGCTCAGGCAGTAACTGTAGATAATAAGAATGTAGACGAAGCAATTAGCAACTTTAAAACTGCTGCAGAAGGCATACTAAATAATTAATAGGAATGTAGAAGATTTATTAGATTGACAGGGGAATTACGCTCCTGTCAATCTAATATAGAGAGAAAATTTGCATTATTGTCCATTGAAGCATGAAGATGGATAATATATTTCAGAAACAGAAGGGAACTGAAAGGAGAAATTTAGATGCAAGTGAATACAGGAACTATAGGTTCCCGCAAGCCAAAAGGTACACCATTTCTTAAAAGAATTACGAAAGATAAACTTTTTGCCTTAGCATTACTTACCCCTGCAATTATAATAACAATTATGTTTATTTTAGTACCGGTATTTGATTCAGTTGTAAAAAGTTTTCAAGATTACAGAATTAAGAACATTATTAGCGGGACACCAGGTGAATGGAATAATTTTGCCAATTATAGTAAGCTTTTTTCAAACCATAAACTAGGACCAGCAATTATAGCAACATTCTCCTTAGTCGGAGGTGTGGTTTTATCTCAATTTGTTCTTGGTATGGCGATGGCTTTGGTTTTGAATTCTAATTTAAAAGGTGCCAGATTTATAAGAAGTATAATGATGGCTCCTTGGATTGTACCGACGATAATATCGGGTCTTGTATGGATGTGGATATATCAACCACAATATGGGTTGTTAAAATATGTAGTGAGTATAGTTACCTTTGGAAATGTAACAGACTTTGCAATGTTGAATAATCCGGCAACAGCACTTATTGGTATTGCAATCGCAGCCTTATGGAAACAGATTCCCCTTACTGCACTGCTTCTGGTATCGGGATTAGCAAATGTGCCGGAAGAAACGATGGAAGCAGCAACAGTGGATGGAGCAAATTCAGTATGTAGATTCTTCTATATTACAATTCCGTATATGAAAAGCGTAATAAAAGTTACGATGTCAATGGCTATTATTGAGAACTTCAAGCAATTTCCTCTCATTTGGACGATGACAGGTGGCGGACCAAACAATTCTACAAGTACACTGGCAATATTAAGCTATAGGGAAGCCTTTGTATCGAATAATCTTGGATCAGGTGCTGCAGTAACAACTGTTTGGATGCTTTTGATGATTGTTGTAGTAGTCATTTTTAATGTTATCTTTAAAGAGTCAAAAATGGATTAGGAGAGATAATAAATATGAAAAAGAAGCAACTAAAATTCGCTATCCTTCGTTATGCTATAATAGCAGTGATCTTATTATTTCTGCTGTTCCCATTATATTGGGTATTGATTACATCGTTCAAAGAAAACATGGAGGCATATAAATTTCCACCTACGTTTTTTCCAAAATTCCCAACGGTAAAATCATATATTCAGTTATTTACTGAGGATCAATATTTCTTCCGCTATTTATCTAATAATTTTATTGTATCGGGGGCCTGCGCTCTATTAACCACATTAATGGCAATTTTATCAGGGTATGCTTTATCACGCTTCCATTTTAAGTGGAATATGTGGGTTGTAGCAGCCTTTACTTCAGCACAGATGTTTCCGGTGATTAGTCGTATGATTTCATTGTATGGTCTAATGGGGGATATGAACTTAATTAATACACACGCGGGATTAGTTTTAGCACTAACAGCGGCTATGATACCATTTACTACCATGTTAATGGCAAGCTTTTTTGATAGTATTCCTACTGTTCTTGAAGAAGCAGCATATATGGATGGTGCCGGAAGATTTAAAATACTTTTCAAGGTCATCATTCCATTAGTAAAACCAGGTATTGTTGCAGTTGGTATCTATTCTTTATTAATGACCTGGGATGATTACCTTCATAGCACCACATTAATTCAGAAGGATTCACTACGTACACTTTCTGCAGGCGTTTCAGTACGATATTTGGGGGAATTATCCTATGATTGGTCGTTGGTAAATACCATTTCTGTAATCGGGATTGTTCCGATGCTAATTTTATTCTTTTTCTTTCAGAAACACCTTGTAAAGGGATTGGTACAAGGCGCAGTAAAGGGTTAAGGAAGTTCGTATAAAATTCAAATAGGAAAGAGGAGAATTATGTTAGTAACAAATAAAGTGGCTTTGGAAGAAGCATGTAGAAATGGTTATGCAATTCCTGCGATTAATACCCAGGGAGGGAATTATGATATCATATGGGCTATTTGTCGAGCAGCAGAAGAATTAAAATCACCAATTATATTAGCACATTATGTTTCAACCGGTGTATATTCCGGCAATGATTGGTTTGTAGAAGTAGCTAAATGGTGCGCCAATAAAGTTTCGGTACCGGTATCCATTCATTTGGATCATGGGGAAAGCTATGATATTTGTAAAGAAGCGATTGATCTTGGCTTTACTTCAATCATGATTGACGGTTCAACAAAGCCTGTCGAAGAAAATATAGAGTTAACAAATAGAGTGGTACAGGAAGCGAAGAAACATAACCTTCTAGTAGAAGCTGAGATAGGGGAACTTGTTCGTTTAGATGGAGATGGAATAATTCAGGAAAATAAAAATATTGCAAATCCACAAGAAGTACATAAATTTCTTTCCAGGTGTAAACCAGATATCTTGGCAATCGGTATTGGAAATGCACACGGTTATTACAAAGGAAAACCGGATATTAAATTAGATGTTTTAAAAAGCGTCAGAGAATTTACAGATATCCCATTCGTATTACATGGATGTACCGGTATGTCGGAGGATATTATAAAAGAATCAATCCGATTAGGTGTTTCAAAGATTAACTTCGGCACTGAAATTAGATATAAATATGTTGAGTATTATCAGGAGGCCTTAAAGAAGCTTGATCATCAAGGCCATTCCTGGAAGTTATCACAGTATACCAATGATAAATTGACTGAGGATGTAAAACATATAATAAGACTCGCGGGTTCCGAAGGCAAAGCATAAATAAAGGAATGATATTTTAGATAAAGAAATTAAGTCGGTTAAGAAGGACAGGCGTATCTATGAAGACATGGAGGTAAGTATGAAAAAAAATAGTGAAGTAACATATAAAGAGATTTATCGTCAGCCGGGTGCATTCCAAGCAATTAACGATTCCCTAGAGAATATTTATTCCGTGCTAGACCAGGTGTTTCATAAGGGAGATACCTATGATGAATTAATATTTACAGGCTGCGGAACCTCCTTATATATTGCACAGACTGCAGCACAAGTATTTTCCTCTTATACAAAAATTTCTGCAAGAGCAGTTCCATGCTCCGAACTTTATTATTTCCCGGAGGTATTTGTAGAAAATAAAAGGGTATTAATTCTTCCAATCACAAGAAAAAGCTACACCACTGAAGTTCGTATGGCTATTGATAAGGTACACAGCTTCCCTAATGTGAAGACATTAGCGATCACCTGTGATAAGGATAGTGCGTTATATAATGATTATATGATACTTTCACCGGAGGCGGAAGAAAAAAGTGTTATTATGACGGGCTCCTTCACCAGTATGATCTATCTTTCTGTAATCCTGGCTATGTATGTTGGCGGTAAGAAGCATCAAATTGAAGCAATGAAGGATTATAAGAATATAGCAGAAGAATTACTTGCAAAGATGGACCGGTTAGCAAAAACAGTCGTTAATGAGCATAAGAATATCAACCTATTCATTACCCTTGGACAAGGTGTATACTATGGTATTGCAAACGAGTGTATGAATAAAATGAAAGAAATGGGATTGACAAATTCCGAGGCCTACTATTCTATGGAATACCGTCACGGACCTATGAGCTTAGTGGATGATAATACGCTTATTATATCCCTATGCCATACTAGGACTAAGGAATCTGATGCAAGTATCCTAAAAGAAATGAAAAGCTATGGAGCGACCACCCTTGCAATTGGTGAGGCTGTGAGTGAAGTGATGAAAAATGCTGATTATACCTTGGATTTAGCCTATGGCTTACAGGATGACCAATATGCAGCGGTTATTGGTTTTATCGGGCAATTTATCGGATATTATATAGCAGAGAGTAAAAATATCGATGCGGACAGTCCAAGACATTTATCTCAGGCAATTGTGTTATAATAAGTACACAGAAAGAACTGCGAATGTCCGCCGTGTGAAAAATTTACATTGGAGGTGCTCCTGTAATTTCAGGATGTTTGAGGTGCATAAATTACTGTAAAGAAAGGACAATTATGAAAAGACAACTTAATGTAGGATTTATAACGTCTCTATCCGGAAGATGGCCAAGAGAGCTTCCAGAAAAGAGATTAAAAGAATATGGTGATTGGATAGAGAACAATTTGCCGGATATTAACCTGGTTCGGTCAGAGGCATTGGTAGATTCACCAAGGGCTGTGGAGGAGGTTTCCCTACAGTTTAAGAAGGAGATGGTTGATATTATCATCATGGTTTATGGAGCATTTACCGGAGATGATATATCTAGCTGTTTGGCAGAAAATCTTGGGGTACCAATTATTTTATGGGCACCGAAGGAGCCGGACTTTGAAAAGAATGCCCGACTATATGCCAATGCTCTGGTAGCGGTAACGATGAACAGTGCATCATTAAAAAGACTGGGTTTTACTTTCCATGCAATCTACGGTGATAAAGAGGAAGAGAAGACAGCCTTAAAAGTAATTAATTTGGTAAAGGCATATGATGTAGTTAAGAAGCTGAAGGGTACAGTATTAGGACTGTTTGGATATCGACCTACCGCCTTCTACAATTCCAGCTTTGATGAGAAGCTAATCCGTAAAACCTTTGGAATACGTATTGAAGAAACAGATTTAAAGGTTGTATTTGATCAGATGGAGCAAATTCCGAAAGAAATCTATGAAGCAGATATGGAAAAGATGAAATCAGATTTTGATATAAGCAAGCTTCCTGAGGGACATCTTGAAAATCATTCAAAGCTTTATTTTTCTTTAAAAGAACTTATGGGCAGGCAGGGCTATGATTTTGCAAGCATAAAATGCTGGCCGGAAATGGGTAACTTACATACTACACCTTGCGCGGTGCTTGGAAGATTAGCAGATGAAGGATTAGGTATTGGTTGTGAAGGTGATGTTGATGCGGAGCTGGCACAGATTGTACAAAGCTATCTTACAGGGCTTCCCACCTTCATTACGGATATGATTAATATAGATGAAGAACAAAATATCATGACCTTCTGGCATTGTGGCAACGCAGCACCTTCTCTCAAAAATTCAAAGCATAAATTCACCATGGAAAATCATCCTTTAGCCGGACAGGGTACCGCTTTCTATGGAGCATTGAAGGAAGGAAAAGTAACAATAGCAAGATTTTGCAATATCAATGATTCTTATAAATTATTCCTGCTTCGTGGAACGTCAATTGATATGGATCGCTATACCAAGGGTGTCATGGCGAATATCAAAGTTGAAGCGCCAGTACGTAGTATTGTGGAGCAGATTATTGAAGAAGGAGTTCCACACCATTATAGCATTGTATGGGAGGATGTCGCTGATTCCATGAAGGCAATTTGCGATATGTTGAATATTCCTGTAATTGAAGTGAAGTAAAAATTCCCCAATAGAAGAATGAATACATAAATTGTCCTACTCGTTAACCTCATAATAAAAAGTACCGTTAAACCTGATTTTTAGATTTTACGGTACTTTTTATACTCTATGATTCATTGTATATGACTATACAATGATAGCATTAGCAAAGAATTCCGGCAAATGGAAATTAAAGGTTGGGGAATCAATTGGGGTAAAGCTTCCATAATGCTCGATGGGCAGCTTACTTGCACAAATTTTATAAAAATTACATCGAATGATATCCCCCGGCTCAAAGTGTTCCTTTCCAAAAAGATCCATCACATATTGGAGTGAAATATGAACTTCTACGGTCCAAGCATCCTCTGTGATTGATGCTTGGCAGGTGCAGGGAGCAGTGGTGAAATTTGTGAATACCTGTCTTCCCGGTGGCTTTTGCCCAAAACGATTAAGCATAGCACCATTTGCATTCATTTCGATATTAACATAAGTGTTTTTCCCGCTATCAGGAGCAAAATCGAAGAACACTTCCATAGCACTATCTTGGAAAACTGGGTCTTCATCCTGATAGAAAGTGCGAAGAGGATCTTTTTCTTCACAGGTCATCAAAACGATAAATTCTTTGCCCTTTAGATAAGCCATTCGTCCATATGTAACAGGGCGATAATCGCCTCCCCAATTATAACAATCAACATGAAAAGTGGGACAGTTATTTAGTTCGGATTTATCTAGGATTGTATGAAGCTCATAATTCATTGCATTGCCTCCTAAGGATTTTGGTTTATTAACTATATTATTATACAAAACGAAGTATTAATTGCGATAAGTTTTCTAGGCAAACGTTTGCGTAAATGATAAAATAGAAGCATAGAGAATAGGAGTTTGTAATATGCCTAATTTAATGATATTATTAAAACCTGCATCCGGTATATGCAATTTGAATTGTCAATATTGCTTTTATTATGATGTTATGAATCGTAGAGAAATTGAAAGCTATGGTTTCATGTCCTTGGAAACCTTAGAACAAGTGGTGAAGAGGGCCTTTGAATATGTAGAGCATTCGGTTACTTTTGCATTTCAGGGAGGAGAACCAACGCTGATAGGATTACCTTTTTATCAGAAGCTTATTAGGTTGGTAGAGCAGTATAATAGCAAGAATATCCGGGTTTCCTATGCAATACAAACCAATGGAATAAAAATTGATCAAAGCTGGGCGGAGTTCTTTAAGAAACATAATTTTTTAGTCGGATTATCGATGGATGGACCAAAGGAAATCCATGATATAAATCGAACAGATGCTTTGCGCAACGGAACTTTTCTTAAGGTTGATAAAGCCGGTAAACTACTAACACAGTATGGGGTTGATATTAATGTACTATGTGTAGTCAGTAAGAATGTTGCAAAGCATCCAACCAGAGTCTACGAATTTTTCAAGAAGAATCATTATACATACCTTCAGTTTATTCCGTGCTTGGATGCCTTGGGTGAAAAGTCTGGGATGAAAAAATATTCGCTGTTACCGAAAGATTACGGGCAATTTTTATGTCAGTTATTTGATTTGTGGTATCGGGATTTCAAAAATGGAATTAGAATCAGTATTCGTATGTTTGATAATCTTTTGTCTATGCTACTTGGCTATCCACCGGAAAGCTGTGATATGTATGGACAATGTTCTATGAATGCAGTTATAGAAGGGGACGGAGCAGTTTACCCATGTGATTTCTATGTATTGGACGAATGGAACATGGGTAATATCAACGAAATTGGTTTTGAAGAGCTGAAGACTAAAAGTAATGGTAGACAATTTGTTGAGCTTTCTCTTGAGAAGGATCATAAATGCAGATCCTGTGAGTTTTTTTGTATATGCCGATCCGGCTGCAGAAGACACAAAGAACCAATGCTTGATGGTAAACCGGGGATAAATTACTTTTGTGATTCTTATAAAACCTTTTATACCTATACCTTACCTCGATTTAATGAAATAGCTGGAATAATCTATAGAGAAATAAAAAGAAAGCAATCGTTTGAATAGATATATTAGCATTTTTTATTATAATTAAATGCAATTTAACTATCAAAGAAGGATTGTAACAAATGATATAGTAGAAAGTAGGTAGGACATGAACAATTACATAATAAAAAATGGAGCTATATACATGGAGGGCCGCTTCCAAAATGCCAATCTGATAATACAAAACGGTATCGTCAAGGAGATTACCATAAAAAATGATGAACCTGACGGGTATGAAATATATGATGCAGATGGGCAATATATTGTTCCTGGTTTTATTGATATTCATACGCACGGAGCAGTGAATGTTGATGTAAATGCAGCAACTGCAGAGGACCTTCAAAGGCTAAGCCATTATTTTGCGACACAGGGAACGACCTCCTGGCTATGCTCCGTATTAACTGATACTAGAGAACAAACCTTATGGTGCATTGATCAATATAATCAGCAAAAAGATTTGGTGAATGAAGGAGCAAAGTTGATCGGTATTCATTTGGAAGGTCCCTTTTTGTGTTCTGCATATAAAGGAGCAATGCCAGAGCATCTATTGATACCACCGAATTTAGATTTAGTTAAAGAATACCAAAGAGTAGCCAAGGGCGATGTAAAATATATGACAATATCTCCGGAGATAGAAGGTGCTCCTGAATTTATCAAGGAACTAAAGAAATTAGATATCGTAGTTGCTATCGGACATTCGGGCGCGGATTACGAAACAGCAATGCAGTGTATTGAGAATGGTGCTACCTGTGCAACTCATACCTTCAATGCCATGAAGCTAATGCATCAGCATTATCCTGCCATAATGGGTGCTGTATTAGAATCAGATATTTATTGTGAAGCCATCTGTGATGGTAGACATCTTCATCCTGCGGTTTTCCGTATTCTTTTAAAGACAAAGGGGATGGATAGGGTAATAGCGGTTACGGATTCTATCATGGCAACCGGATTGCCGGATGGGCACTATAAATTAGGAGTAAATGATATCATAGTTGTTGATGGTGATGCACAGCTCGCCAATGGTCATACCCGTGCAGGGAGTACACTTACAACAGGGAATGCACTAAAGAATATGATTAATTTTACCAATCGGCCTTTAGAGGAGGTAATCCGATTGTTAACAGAAAATCCCGCTAAAATGCTTGGCATCTATGATAAAACGGGCTCGATTGCAGTTGATAAATATGCAGATATTGTAGTACTAAATTCGGACTATGATGTAATCGATAGCTTTGTACAGGGTAAATTAATTAATAAATAGATTACTACAAAAGGCAGCTAATTTTGGCTGCCTTTTGTTGCTTTTAAACCATAAAGCAATATGTTAAAGTGCTCGATCAACTGCCCCTTAAAATCATAATCGGGATAACGGATACACCATTCAAAAACAATACCCCTAATAGCTAAGATTAAGTGTTTTGCTAGGGCTTCAACAGGTATATCTTCCCTTAGCTCTCCTCCACTGACTTCTTTTTCCAAAGTTTCAGAGACTATTCTATAAAGCTCCCGGCTATAGTCCATTGCAGCAGTAGTATCAATAGTTTTTGTTAAGTGAGACTTATATAATATTCTCATATTTTCCAGTCCAATTTTATTTTCAATATAATCTGCAATTCTTTCAGCTAATAAAATTAAAATATCAAAGAAGTTTTTATTATCAGAAAGTGATACTAAAAAGGTTGAATAATCTTTATCCGCCATATTTGTGTATGCATTCACCATTTCTACGATAAGTGCATCCTTGGATTCGTAATGCACATAAAAAGAACCCTTCGATACACCTGCGGCTACTACGATAGAATCTACGCTTACATTTTCTATTCCATGTTCCTGGGCTAATTGGCTAGCTGCTTCAAAAATTTTTCTTTTTGTTTCTGCTGCATGTAAATTTCTTTTATTTGTATTCTCCTTATTCATAGTATACTCCCTACAATTTCATATATACTCCCTACAATTTCCTATAATATTGACTTTGTATTCAATTCAAGATATAATATGACTACATTAAGTGACTACGGTCATTGAAATTATTATAGTAGTAATTAACACAATTATAGCTCATTATTTCATTTATTTCTATTAATAATTAACAATATGTACTTAATGCTGTAGTAAGAAAAGGAGGGTACGGGTATGGGAAAAGGTACCAGACATAAAGTCGCTGTCTTAGCTTTAATCTTTTTATTAATTAGTAATACTCTGGTTTGCCAGAATGTGAAGGCAGTTGAACTGAGTTCAATGGAAAGAGTAGTAGGAGCAACGGATATAGATACTGCATTTGAGATTGCATTAAAACTCAATCCCAGCATAGCTCCTGCTGTTATTCTTGCCAGCACTGCCAATTACTATGATGCTTTAGCAGGGATACCTTTAGCGCAGCAAAAACAAGCTCCTATATTATGGGTAGGGCCTACACCGCAGAAAAGCGAAGCTGTCTTCAATTATATTAAGGATCATTGTGATACGAAGGGTACGATCTATATTCTTGGAAATAATAAAAGTATTCCAAAAAGCTTTGAAACAGCTCTTAAGGAACTAGGGTATAAACAGAAACAAATCGTGCGTTTGGGAGGAAGTAATCACTATGAAACGGCCACCAAAATCGCTAAACATGTGGAGTATAAGGGTAATCCTGTCATCATTTCATCCGGAGAGAATTACTCTCAAATTGCTGGTATAGCGGCAATGGCAGTAGCTAAGGAAAGTCCTATATTGTTCTTATCTTCAAAAGGAGAGATTCCGAAAAGTGTAGTTAGTTATTTAAACACGATTAGTAAGAAAGATAAAATCTCCATTCTGATGATTGGTGATACAAAGGCCATCCCTAATAGATTGGTATCCGAACTAAAATCTAAGGTAGCAGGATTAGGTAATGACAGTATTACTCGTATTAGCGGAAAATCCCCATATGATTTAATGGCAAAGGTCAACGAGCAAATTTGGTTCAATGAATCACAGGAGGATGGAAACGAGATACCTATATCAGGAATCACCTTGACTACAGGCAAGAATTACATAAATGCCATATCAGGAGCAGTCTTAGCTGCTCGAAGTAATACACCACTTATATTTATTGATGAAACAATTCCGAAGGGTAGTCTAAAGCTATTGCAGGACATTCAAAGTTGGAATGAGCGGACAACTATTTCTTTTCGGCAAGTGACAATTCTTGGAGGTGTAGATGACTTATCACTAAAAGCTATTGCGGAGGCGGATAGTCTGTTTACTCTAGGCAAACCCTTAGAGGGCAATGCTCAGGTCTGGACCTATGTAGAAATGCATCCATCGATTGAACTAAACTATGGGGTGATAGGTGAAGATTATTCTATTATCCTATCTGATAGCTATTACCATACGCTTTATTATTTGAACAAGGATACGGGAAGCCTTTCTCTTATTAATAGGAGCGATTTTTATGATGAGTACGGGAGGCCTTTGGGAGCCTTTCAGGATGGGTTAATAACTGAATCAATGTTCAATTCTCCCAGTGGGATAGCCGTTGATCAGGAAGGAACCCTCTATATAGCCGATACAGGCAATGGAGCAATCCGTACAATAGATCAAAATTGGAATGTAAAAACCTTGGTAAAAGGATTAAAGCATCCTACAGGAATTGCAATAAACAGCAAAGGAGAAATATTCGTTACTGAAACTCTCAATCATCGGATTTTAAAGATAGACCCTTTAGGAAACTGGACAGTCTTTGCAGGAGGGGGATATTCAACTATTAATGGAGAACCAGTGGGAGCATTTGCTGATGGAAAGGGAGAGCAAGCTAAATTCAATGAACCACAGGGTTTAGCAATGGATTATGAGGATAATTTATATGTTGCTGATTCAGCTAATCAGCGTATTAGAAGAGTGAATGCAGAGGGAATAGTATCAACAATTGCCGGATCAGGGGTAGAGCTTATGAAAAGCACTTCATATATAATTGGAGGATATCAAGACGGAATTGGTGAAACTGCTCAATTTAACTTCCCTATGGGTCTAGCTGTAGGATCGGATAAAACCATATATGTAGCAGATACCTATAACAACTGCATAAGAATGATTACTCCGGAAGGTGTGGTCAGCACCCTAGCAGGTAGTATGGATTCAGGTGATAGAAATGGAAATGCAGCTCTTGCCCAATTCAGTCATCCAAGTGATGTTTTGTATTTGGAGAATGGAAGTTTAATTATATTGGATAAAGGCAATGCTCTGTTGCGCATCTATCAACCACCACAATAATACGGAGGAAGAGAGGTGTACCTAGATGAAATTAAAGACGTCCATTGTATTGATAGTCGTAATACTATATTTCTTAATCCCTCAACCAATGAGCTTCCCTCAAGCTTCTCAGCCTGCATCAGCAGCCAGTATCAGCCTTGCATCTCTAAAGAATGTCAATGGAGGAGTATTTGTTAAAAAAGCCGGGGGTATCAGAGAGGTGAATGGAGTAAATGGTATGGATATAACGCAAGGCGATTCTGTGCGCACGGATCAGGAGGGAGCTGCTAATCTTATATTTAGTACCGGAAGTAAAATGACAATAGGACCAAATACCTTATTTACAGTTGCTAGATTGAAAGAGACGGGGACATCCGGATTAAAGGTGTACATTAGATTAGAAGCCGGTACACTTTGGAATAATGTAAAAAGTCTTGTGAATAAGGAGGATGAATATGAAATTGCGACATCTGGCGGAACAGTACAAGTCAGGGGAACTCAACTCGCAGTTTTAGTGGATCCTTTTACAGGCCAGACCATGTCTGCATTACTTGAGGGTAGTGCTATGATGACTCAACCTGTAACTCAAGGAGATAGTTTACCATCTCCTCAATTTTTAAATCCAGGGTATATTGGCACAATGACTGGATCACTGTATCAACCATCGTCAGGGATACCATCATCGCTATTCCTTCTACCATCGTCATCATATGAACCATTGCCACCAACGGTAAATGCAGGATCATCGACACCGGGAGAGCAATTACCACCGCCACCACCGCCACCACCGCCACCGCCACCACCGCCACCACCGCCACCGCCACAACCTATTGATATGCCAAGCTTTGTTCAAGGGCAATCACCTTTCGTATTAGCCAACATGGCTGGAGATTTAGTGAATCGGCAGATAGAGCAACAACAATATTACGAAGCTCTAATGGCCGCTTATCAAAATACGAATAATCAAATATATCTCCATGCAGCGTTACAACTGTCTCAGGGTAATACCGATTTTGCAGATTTGACTCAGCAATTTATGGGTGCTGTACAGGACTCGGGACAAGAACAACGGACGAATCAGTATCTAGAGCAGCTAAACAGTAGTAGATTGCTTGCCTTGAGACAAAAGGCTCAGCAATTACAAGAACAAGCTGAGCAGGATAAAAGAGATGCTGAAAATGCCGCCCACCGGGCAGGGTTAATTCAAGACCAAATCCAACAGCTGCTAAATGCGGCTAGGACCTCTCAAACTCCACAACCGCTACCACCACCTAATATAGCCAGTCCATATCCAACGGATAATGAAGCAGACCCGGTCCCTGGTAATATTCCGGTCCCAGTCCAAAGCCCAGGCCAAACCGATCGGATACAGCTTACTGGAATAAGTAACATTACGGGGGATGTAAGAGTTGGAGAGACACTAACTGCGGGTGCGGTAACGCCGGAGAATGCCACAGTGACATACCAGTGGCAGATAACGGCTTCCAAAAATGAGCCCTATGAAGATATTGAGGGAGAAATTGAAAATCAATATATAATTAAAGAAGATGATGTGAGCAAATTTATTAGGGTAGTAGTAACAGGGACAGGAAATTATGCTGGTACTGTAGTTAGCAACCCGACGGAAGCAGTAGCTGAACCAATACCGATTGGCTGGTTGTTAGAGCCAACAGTCAGCTTCAACACGGAAGGGGATACGCCTCAAATCATAATGGAATATACTGCAAATCAAAGAGGAGTAGTTCATTATATTGTAACTGATGAGAATTTTGAGATAGAAGATGATCAGGCCTTAATTGAATTAATGACCTCTGATTGGGAAGAAAATGATTATATAATATTGGGTGGATCAGAGGAGTGTTCATCAGAGATACCTGAAGGACTAGAGTTACCTTATTCTGAGAGAATTCATTCCGATATAACGTACAAGCTTTACATGGTACTAGAGGGAGTAGATAACACCTATTCTGAAGTTGAAAGAATAACCTTCACTACGCCAAACGATGTAATACCACCAGCTTTAACTGCCTCCGTTGATTATAACGAAGAGACAAGTGAGCTGATGATAAATCACTTCGTAAAGGATTATGACGAGTTCTATGACCTTTATGTATGGGTGATCCCTAAAAAGGATGCACCTGCTGGTGAACCTACTGCTCAAGAGGTGAAGGAAGCAGGAAAGGCTATTCAGAATGCATATTTAAGTCAACAGAGTAGGGTTGAAGATGTAGAAATGGTTAGTATCCCTTATTATCAGCCAGCTACTGAATATATCATTTATCTGGTAGCTCAAGATCATAGCGATACTGGTGAAAATAATGAAGGCCTTTATTCAGAAGTTAAAATAATATCTGTAACGACTCCAAGCTCAAATGAGGAGTAGGTTAAATAAAAGGCAGCCTGGAGGGGCTGCCTTTTCGCATCCTTAGCAGCATCATTTGTGGATTGTCAGAGTATGATATATTTACATGATATTTTTATGATATACTTCATTACATATTTCAATAGAATTATGGATAATTGTAGGGTATAATTATGAATACTAGCTTAAGATCAAATATATGAGGATTAAGAGCTAATCATCAGAGAAAGGGAGGTAGTGGAGATGTCAAATAGAAGAGTAGCCCAAAAGGATCGGGTTTATATCGCAATTGATTTGAAATCCTTCTATGCCTCCGTGGAGTGTATAGAAAGAGGATTAAATCCGCTGACCACCAACCTTGTAGTAGCTGATCCGACCCGTACGGAGAAGACGATCTGTCTTGCAGTATCTCCCTCTCTGAAGGCCTATGGCATACCCGGCAGAGCCCGGTTATTTGAGGTGCAACAGAAGCTGAGGGAGATAAAACAGCGTACAGGAACAGAGGTAGAATATATCATTGCACCACCTCAGATGGCACGCTATATTGAAGTATCAGCAGATATCTATGCAACCTACCTGAAATACATCAGTCCTGAGGATATTCATGTATACAGCATAGATGAATGCTTTATGGATGTGTCGAATTATCTGCAGCTTTATCAAATCTCTGCTAAGGAGCTGGCAGTAAAAATGATTCTTGATGTACTAAAGAATACGGGAATCACTGCTACAGCGGGAATCGGAACCAACCTGTATCTGAGTAAGATTGCCATGGATATTGTTGCAAAGCATGTGGAGGCTGATGCTAGCGGAGTGCGTATCGCTGAGCTTGATGAGCTAACCTATCGTAGACTATTGTGGGATCACAGACCGATTACTGACTTCTGGAGAGTTGGAGGGGGTATTGCCAAGAGACTTGAGGGCAGTGGGCTGTATACGA
The DNA here is from genome assembly GCA_023414875.1 of Bacillota bacterium. Lineage (GTDB taxonomy): Bacteria > Bacillota > Clostridia > Lachnospirales > Lachnospiraceae > Mobilitalea. The sequence continues at coordinate 376,062 of JAEZMV010000028.1, forward strand.
TGGGTGACATTGCCAGAGCCTCACTGCATAATGAGGATTTACTATATGGAATGCTTGGTATTGATGCTGAATTATTGATTGACCATGCCTGGGGGTATGAACCCTGTGGTATGGAGGAAATCAAAATCTATCAACCCAGTACGAATAGTATATCTTCGGGACAGGTTTTACCATATCCCTATGATTTTTATAAGGCAAGGATTGTGGTACAGGAGATGACAGAATTATTGGTGCTGGACCTTGTAGATAAGGGAATGGTAACAGACAGTCTGACCTTGACCATTGGTTATGATCGTAGCAACGTTGATGATGGAAACTACCAGGGTGAGATCATTAACGACCGTTATGGAAGGGCAATCCCAAAATCCGCGCATGGTACTGCAAATCTTGGTACGACCAGCAGCAGTACAAAGAAAATCATGAAGGCTGTTATGGAGCTTTATGATCGTATCATATCTAAGGAGCTTATGGTCAGGCGGGTAACTATTAGCGCCAATCATCTGGTGGATGAATTCTATGAGCAGATGGATCTATTTACAGATCCGGCAGAGCTGGCAAAGGAACGTAAGATGCAGCAAGCCATGCTTAGTATTAAGAAGAAGTTTGGAAAAAACGCCATCTTAAAGGGCACGGACCTGGAAGAGGGTGCAACTACAAGAGAAAGAAATAAGCAAATTGGCGGACACAAAGCATAGGAGAGATTTGATATGGTAAAGAATCCGGTATCCTTAGGTGATAAGGCTACTAATAAATATGATGATATCCTCCATACAGAATACCCATGGATAAGCTCAGATATTATCAAGCATCCAAGAATGAGGGTAGAAGACCGGGCTAAGATATTTGTTCCCTTTGCTGCACTAAAAGGCTACGAGGAGGCAATTGCAGCAAAACAGAGAATTGTTGTACCCCGCAAGGATTTGTCAGAGGAAGCTAAAGAGTATCTGGATTCTCAGCTGGGAGGGATTGAATTGTTGCTGACAAAGGGACTACACCCTATCATTACAGTTGTGTATTTCCAAAAGGATAAAGATAGCAGTGAAGTTGGTGGAGAATACATTCAATTCACCGGTATGGTTGCGAAATTTGACCGGACCTCAAGGATCCTCCAAATAGTAGACAAAAGACTGCGTTTGGACGATATCTATGGTATTGAGGGTAAGGACTTAATAGTATAAATTATTGAGTTGGTATTCGAAACAATCACTGTAGGGTGCTTTTTAGAGCGGTGTTCACGGATATCTACCTATATCTAATTAGAAACCATATAACTCACGCATAGAAACTTCTTGGTTGCATCAATGCGTGAGTTTTTGAGTTGCATCAGAGTTATTTTTTTCTGCCTCTGCTTTTGAAGCTATATTTTGCATTTGGGCAGCACTTGTTAACATCAGGCTTCCTACTGCAACAATAAGATTTCCCAAAGCATTAAGCTCATCTGCACTTTTACCTTCTGAAAGTGAAATGGCAAGTGCATTTGCTAGAACTATTAAATCTTTAGGACAAAGATTGTCAATCATCTCTTTATTCCACCACATTTTGAATAATCTAATATAATAAAATGTATGCTTTCATTTTATAAATTGTGATAAAAATTTTATAAAATAGACAAAAATACTGCCTGACATAAGTATTGCAGACAGTATTAATTAATAATGAACGGAGTCTTCAACAATAAATACCGGGAAAATGGAAGCATCAAGCTGATGATCGACCCCGCTACGGCACAGGGCTGGGTGCCTAACGATGCCGGACAATATCTGTACTACGGGGACGGAAAGGCTCTCACCGGTTGGCAGATCATAGACAGTGTGAGATATTTCTTTAACAACGATGGTACACTGAAAGCCGACTGGGTGAAGGAGGGCGGCAACTGGATTTTAAGAATTCAAAATTTCTAAATGGTTTGACATAGGTCGGACTACATTGAATTATTACGAAGAGATTATAGGGCGTCCTATCATGTAAATGGTAGGGTGCTTTTTAGTTGTAACAATCAGCTTTACAAAAAAATGTTAAATATGTATGGACTTTCATTTTTATATATGATATATTATAGACAATATATTGTCTAGTCGTATGATAGGAAGGAAAGAGAAACATAATGGAATTGTTTTTAATACAACAAATTTATGCTACATTATTTGCTACAAATAATAAAATACAGGCCATATGTGACAGGCAATATAAGAATTTAACTTTACGCCAATTTATGCTCGTGCTGACTATCAGTCATATACCTGAGGGCGAGTGCACATTTAATCGGGTAGCAAAACAATTGGGAACTTCTAAACAGAATGTTAAGCAGCTAGTAACTAACTTGGAGAAAAAAGGGTATATCATGGTAGAGTCTAGTAAAGTAGACAGGCGCGCTAATAATATTAGATTAACACAAGAAGGAATCGAGGTAGGAGTAGCTTATGCAAAGGTAGGAAATGATTTTTTGAGTAAAATCGCGTACCAGTTTACAACAGAAGAATTAGAGCAACTGTGGAATCTGTTAAAACGTTTTTACGCTTTTGACGGAGTGGAGATGGATGGATTTGATATTCATCCTAATAATTAGAAATGGAGGAGATTAAAATAAAAATTAAAAATAATATTATTGTACGTTATTTATTTATAACATTTCTCATATCATATGGATTATGGGGAACGATTATTATTTCAAATGCATTCGGATATTTAAAGTTTGGTAATCCCATTTGTATGATCTTGTACATATTAGGCGCCTTTGGACCAACGGTTAGTTCTTATATTGTGCAAAAAAAAGTAGGTCGAATTACTGGTTTTAAAGATTTGATGAAAAAAGCCTTTCGATTTAAAGCTTCAATGATTTCCTATGGTTTGGTAATACTTTCTTTAATTTTATATTTTATATATCCTGCAATCAGAGGAAAAATTACTCTGGGAATTCCTATATATCTATCTGTTTTAATGATTCCATTAATGCTATTTGGAGGCGGAATGGAAGAGGTTGGTTGGAGATGGGTGCTACAGCCAGAGTTAGAAAGAATATTTCCTTTTGGTATTGCTACGATTATAACATCATTGATATGGACTCTATGGCATTTACCACTGTTTTTTATTAAGGGCTCATCCCAGTCTTATGTTAATTTTTTAGCCTTTCTAATTCTACTGATTGGCATGTCATTTGTTCAAGCTACTATTTATGGATATAGTAAGAATATCTGGTTATGTGCGCTGTTACATTGCTCTTTTAATGCACTTCCTGCTTCCTTTGTGTTTAAAGAAAATATATCTATAAATACCGGTATTTCAATTGTTATGGTAATAGGTGCGCTGATTGTGAGGAAGATATTAGTGAAAAGGTCTGACCTGGTTGTAGAAAATTAATTATGTTTAATGTTATGAATATAAGCATTAGGAGGAGAAAATGATAGAATTACGTAAGATTGATGATAAAAATGTATGGGAGATTATAAATCTTTCTGTGGATGAGGAACAGAAAAATTTTGTAGCTACTAATACTGAGAGTATCATAGACGCATTTACTATGATTACTTCGGGTGGTGTGGCGTTACCCTTTGGCATATATGATGATGATTGTCTTGTAGGATTTGTTATGTTTGGATATGGCTCAAGCGGAGATGAGGATGAACCGATTATTGCAAAAAACAATTACTGCATTTGGCGATTCATGATTGACAAAAAATATCAGCGCCAGGGTTTTGGACGAAGAGCATTGTTAGCTTCCTTAGAATATATAAAATCAATGCCCTGTGGTAAAGCGGATTATTGTTGGCTTTCTTATGAGCCAGATAATGTAGCTGCAAAAAAACTCTATTCTTTGGAAGGCTTTCATGAAAACGGTGAAATGTGCGGAGATGAAATAGTATCTGTTCTAAAATTGGATTTGGAATAATATAGGCTAAGCTATGATAGCTCCATATTAGCTATTGTATTATAATTGATACTATGAGTACAGCACAGGCATTTCTTAGCAATTAATAATTGGATAAAACCAACAAATGAAAAGAGGACGAAAGTCCTCTTTTTTCTGCCTGACTACATATACGTGCCCGCGGGCTTTAAGAAGCGGGAGGATGGAGCTTTAACTCATAAAGCAAAAGACAATACCCCTAATAGCTAAGATTAAGTGTTTTGCGAGGGCTTCAACAGGTATATCATCCCTTAGTTCTCCTCCTCTGACTTCTTTTTCCAAAGTTTCAGAAACTATTCTATAAAGCTCCCGGCTATAGTCCATTGCAGCAGCAGTATCAATAGTTTTTGTAATGTGGCTGCCTGAGACTGGGCACCCTATCTTGAAGTGCACCCCAAATACTAGAAATCTAATATTTGGTGGTGCATTTCTATCAGTTTTTCATTGGACAAATATGGTTATATGTTGCATAATTATAATGTTGATATATGGTTTTAGTTTACATTGCTATGTAAGCAGAGTGCTTGACTACGGCTACAGAGTGCATAAAAAGTCGGACATAAAAATGATAATGGAGCTAATATATAGAGGGGAGTTCAAAATGAATATGTTAATGATGATGAATGAGGTGATTAGTTATGTAGAAGACCACTTGGAGAGCGAAATAGACTGCGAAGAAATCACTAAAATATCAGGTTATTCATGGTTTTATCTTCAGAGATTATTTACTGGTATAGTTGGTATAACACTATCTGAATATGTAAGAAGGCGAAGAATGACTTTAGCTGCCGCTGAAGTTATGAGTAGCGGTATACGGGTATTGGATTTAGCAATGAAATATGGTTATGAATCTGCCGATTCTTTTTCACGAGCTTTTCGAACTGTTCATGGAGTAAGTCCATCAGAAGCAAGAAAGGAGAAAGGAACCCTAAAGATGTATCAGCCGATGTCCTTTGTAATATCGGTAAAAGGAGAAAAAGAGCTTGCATATAGGATTGAATCTCGTGATGAAATGCGCATTGTTGGTCTTATCAGACATTTTAAGGCACCTGAAAACAATGAACTAGATGTTAGTATGTTTTGGAATAAGATTCACTCTGATGGTAGCTATGATAGGATAGCAAACCTTGCAGATGGTGACATACAGGGAGTCCATGGATTTATACATGTAATTGATAATGAAACAGTTGATTACATAATAGCAGCTTTTTCGAAACAGGAAGTTCCGGAAGATATGGAAGCTTATACTATTCTAAAATCAAAATGGGCAATATTTGAAGGAAAGGGTTCGGTAGGAGCAGCAATTGATGGACTGTGGAAGAGGATATATAGTGAATGGCTGCCTTCTACTAGATATACACATGCTGAAACAATAGAAATTGAGTGTTTCCAATACGGTGACAATAAAAATGACGAGGATTTCAAATTTGAAATTTGGATTCCGATTATGATTAAGTGATTAAAATTAGAATGGAGCATGATTCAATAGGGAGGAATGAAGATGAGTTATACGAACAAGGAAGAACTTATATTTGAAAAAGAACATGATTTGTGGAAAGCAACAAGGAATAAGGATGTTGCAGCATTTAAAGAGTTAGTTGCTGATGATGCTATTATGATATGTGGTGGGTATAGATGTCTTGGAGCTGAATATGCAGAATATATCAAGGATTTTGATATCAATGGATATGAAATAATAAATGAAGAGGTTATCTTTTCAATTAAAGAGGCTGTGCAGATACATTATGTTATTGATGTGAAAACTGAATTTCCAGAAACATCGGATTTAGGAGGAGTTTTTCATGTTATTTCACTTTGGCAACTGAAGAATGATCAATGGAAACTTTATTTCAATATAGATTCAAGAATTATTGAAGACAGTAAATAGCAGTTTTAAAGGCATTCACAGTCAAGCGGTATATCACTAATCAGTATATACTGTATGTGAAGGAGGTGCTTATAGATGCACGCATGGGAACAAATACAACAGACCATAGAATTTATTGAGGGCCATCTGAGTGAGGAAATTAATATTGATAACCTTGCAAAAATGGCTTCGTTATCGCCTTTTTATTATCAACGACTATTTAGTCGACTGATAAAAAAACCGGTTGCCGAATATATAAAGCTCCGTCGTATGGCGAGGGCAACCGAAACCTTGCTTCAAAAGGATAAGCGTATTTTAGATATCGCCTTAGGGCTTGGATTTTCCTCACATGAACACTTCACCCGTATATTTAATACTACTTTTGGGATGACCCCGGGTGATTATCGCAAGAATCCGGTAGCATTAAACCGAATGACGAAACCGGAGCTTTTACTACATTATACTCTAATTGATGAAGGAGTACCTTTAATCACTGATGGAATTGTTCTGGAAATAAATCGTCAGCAAATTACGGAACCCATCTATTTTACAGGTATTAAAAAAGACATACCGATTCATTTTATTGATGGACTGGGAACAGAATCAGGCATTGACCCGTTGGATAACCTTTGGCGGAGTTTCCATGAGCAAAAAGAAATCGTCCTGGAACTTACTGCGGATGATGAGGAGATAGGTGTGGCATACCCATGCTTAGAGGAAGGGTATTTCAGTTATTTTGCAGGTGCAAAGTCTAGACAGGGAGCAGTTCCAAACGGTTTTATGAATTGGGAGCTACCAGTGGGAAAGTATATTGTTTGTTCCTTTGAAGCTGAGTGCTTTGAGGCTCTTGTTATGGATGCTCTTTACAAAGCACAGCAGTATATCTACAACACATGGTTACCAAATCATAAATTGCAAACTGATGTATTTTGTGCGGAGCGATATGCAAGTCATTCCCCTGAAACTACGAGCATGGAGATTTGGCTAAAGCTGCTATAGTGGATTTATACATTGTATGGGAGATGACTTATACTTCTTGAACACCTGCAGCTCTTAAAAATAAGAAATGGTAAATATTATCCTAAAAAAAGTCGAGTAAGCTTTTTGAAGGTATGATATACTGAAGCTACTTCATGAAGGGAAATAAAGGTACTAAGGATGGACTACTTTCTTACAGTAAGTTCTATTATTATTTATATTGAAAACAGAGTAGAGGAAAAAATCGATTATATTGAACTTGAAAGGGTCACAGGCTTTTCAATTGCACATATACGGGATATATTTGTGACAAAAACCGGAATGACATTGTCAAGGTATATTCTTATTCGAAAAATATCTAATGCTGCTTATGAAATTCTTTATAATAATCAGAGTATTATAGATATTTCTGTGAAGTATGGTTTTGCAAATTATGATACTTTCACACGGGCATTTAAGAGAATAACTGGTCTATCACCCAGCGAATTCAAAAAAAGGCGCCCGCCCGTAGGGAGAATCAAGTTATGTGCCTGTGCTTTTGGTTTGGGTCTACTCAATGCTAAGAAGGATGAGGATAGAAGTAGTGAAAAAAGAGATGAAATCTGATAATAATAACAGTACTATTTTATATGGAGTAGCTAAGGTAGAATATGGCGTAAATGGATGTACCCCATATCCAATGTGTTTAAGGAGTTGTGCCAACTATCTCGGACAGGACTTAAGTATTGACTTTTCCATGGTATCGTCAGGAGCAGCTTTCAGGCTGACCTGGGATACGAGTTCCTGGAACGGAGGAAATGTTGATGTAATTCATACTTTTGATAATCCGGAAGATGTCTACAAATTAGGAGTTGAAGCGTTAGGGCGAGAGTTTGGTATAATAACTAGAACCAATACACCATGTGATGTAAAGTTTTTAAGTAGTAATAGTTCAGATAATAAAGCAGATTTTATTAATTTTATCAAAAAACAGATTGATAGAGGATATCCCTGTATTGCTCTCGGGATCATTGGTCCTCCTGAAGCTTGTATTTTAACAGGCTATAAAGATAACGGTAGTATATTGCTGGGATGGAATTTTTTCCAAGATGCTATTGAATTTACCACAGATATTAAGATTGATGAATCAGGCTATTTTTTATCAAGTAGATGGTGGGATAACAATGATACTATAGCAATTATTTCAATCGGTGATAAGATCAAGCCATTAATATCAGATAAAAATATTATTGATAACGCAATAAAAGTAATGACTGGAAGATTTGATGTTAAGGCAGGAAAAACTTTTGCGAAAGGCCTTTATGCTTATGATGCATGGAAAAATGCAATATTAAATGAAGCTGAATTTCCACAGAGTGCGATTTTGCCGATTATGGCAGAACGTTTGATGTGTCAAGGAGATGCAATGGATTGTCTTGCAGATGGTAGAAATAATGCAGCAATTTATATGAAAAAGTTATCTGATGAATTGAAAGAACATAGCGATATATGCCAAATGATAGAAAATCAATTTTCCAGTGTAGTAACAAATATATGGAAAATGGCTGAGGTTCTTGGAGGATATGAAAGGAATGTAAAGCAAATTAATAAATTAGCAAGAACAGAGGTAAGGCAACAACTGGCTGTATTAATTGAAGAATGCAAATTAGCAGACAGTAAAGCGTTGGAAGGATTAATTTTACTTTCAAAAAAATTATCGGAACGTTAGCATAAGAATTACCGTTTAAGTATATGGATTACGATAAAAAAAGCAAGAATAAAACATGATTCCATATCAGCGATGAGAATCGTTGGTATGGAATCTTTTTATTTGAAGACCTTGTGGCAAAGCGACTTTAGTATTGAGAAGTGCTATTCTTAGGAGAATAATATTACAATGATTAAGGGGGCAATATATAATTATTTGTCCTTAAAAAGAAAAATAATACTGCTTTTTCTGGGTGGGTAGAGTTGATTATATATTAGTAAATATTGATATAATATGCAAATAGGTAAAAACAATGCTTATAGAAGTAAAGATATTACATTTATGTCCAAGATAGATAATTATATAATAAGTGGAGAAAGAGGTAATCATATGAAAAGAGATAACATTCTGCCAGCTTTTTTAGCTGTTGTGCTCATGCTACTATTGTTGACAGCATGCGATAAGAATAAGAGTGACATCGTTTTATCAAATGAAGCACAGAAGATATGCGGAAGTTGGGCATATATACACGATAAAGAGACGGCAATTGCAGTATTTCGTGAGGATGGTACCGCAAAATATGAAGACAAGGGTTATTCCTTTGAATGTGACAGTCAGTTTATTAAGCTAAAGGATAAAGACGGTGAGACAATACAGCTTCGGTATGTACTTGATGACGAGGGGATGTACCTATATAGCAATAATACATATACCTTTTCCGGTGAAGGGGAGCCTCATGGACTGGTAGGCGATTGGTCATGCGCAGAAAAAAAATGGTCTTACACCTTTAAGGAGGACGGTTTATTCCTGGAGGATGGCATTTTTAGCGGCAACTATACGGTAGATGATGAGAATTCAACCTTTAAGCTTGTTTACAATGATCCGTTTGAAGATACTGTATGTTTTTTTGTGTTAAAGGAGAATAAGCTGCAAATTGAATATCCATGGCGCATGGTAAGTACAAGCAAAAAGTAATAAAGGTGGATATGTGATTATGACTTAATTGACATGTGGCGGTAAGCCGGATGCTTCAAAGATACACTAGGCCATTTCACATTGACATAAATAAAAAACATTTTTAAGGAGGAGAATAGTATAATGAAAAAAGTAATTGCATTACTACTGACTTTGGGGTTACTCGTATCACTCGTTGGATGCGGAAAGTCTGATTCTGACAAGAAATCATCCGGAGACAACAAAACTAAAACAGTTGCAACTGCAGAGAATCCTGTTGAGCTTACTATGTGGAATATCGCAGTAGAGAGCGATTCAAATCGTAAGGCTTATGTGGCTGCTATCGAAAAGTACCAGAAGGATCATCCCGAAGTTAAGCTTACTTGGGAACCTACCCAGAACGAGGAATATAAGACAAAGATTAAAGCTGCTGTAACAGCAGATCAGATGCCTGATATCTTCTTTACATGGGGCGGCGGTTTCCTAAGAGATTTTGTTGAAGCTGGTCGTGTTTATGCTTTAGATGCAGAATATGCAAATTTTGAAAAGGATTTGCCTAGAAATATGTTAGTAAATCATACGTATGACGGAAAGATTTATGCTGCACCGACCAATTACAACTTTGTTGCTATGTTCGCTAATATGGACATTCTCAAGCAAGCTGGTTATGATAAGGTTCCTGCTACATATGACGAACTGATCGCTTGCTGTGATGCTCTTGTTGCAAAGGGATTAATTCCTTTTGGCTGTTCAGTAACTGAGCCTTGGTGTGTTTCCGAGTATCTTGAGCCTATGATTCAGAAGAGCGTTGGATCTGACACACTTATCAATATGTATTTAGGTAAAGAATCTTGGAATAACGAGGGTGTTATCAAGGCAGTTGATAACTTCCAGACTATGCTTGACAAAGGTTATTTTGATCCAGAAGGAACTGCATTATTGAATGATGAGATTAAAGCAAACTTTGCAGCTGGAAAATATGCTTTCTATATCAATGGTACATGGAACTGTGCAAGTTTTGGTGATATAGCTGATATAGTTCAGATCTCTGAATTCCCGGTTATTGATTCTTCCAAGTCTTCTTTAGGCGAGCTTATTGGTGGTCCTAATGATGCGCTTGCTGTTGCAGCTAGCTGTAAGAACCCTGAGATCGCTGCAAATGCTGCATTTGAAATTGCTAAAAACGTTTGCCAGGAAGGTTACCTTACCGGCAGTGGACTTCCTGCATGGACACCTGACTATGATACAAGCACACTTAGTGACATGACTAAAACTGTTGCTGATATTTTCAGTAATTCAAAGAAGGTTGTTCTGTTTGGTGATGGTATTCAGTCTGCTGATAATGCAACCACTTACCTTAAGTTCCTTTCTCAGATTTACGCTAAGGCAATAGATGGTAAGGGATTTGTTGAGAATCTTGATAAGGAAATCAAGAAATAGTTTTGTGAAGTATTATATTACATTAGATATATGAATGAGAACCGTTAAACCAGTAAGCTCTCATTCGATAAAGAAGGAAGCGGTTCCCAACGATTGCTTGGATCATAATCATCTGGGAACCGCTTTTTGTCTATTAGGGAAGGAATCAAGATGAAAAAACTATATAGTAATAAGCTAACAATATTCCTTTTTATTCTCCCTGCGCTACTACTTTTTGTGCTCATTCTTGTTGCACCGATATTTTTTTCGGGCTATTTCAGCCTTTTTGATTGGAACGGCTTTGGAGCAAAGACTTTTATAGGATTTGATAATTATAAGGAACTGTTTACCAACGATTCAATAAGCTTTGTGAAGGCTCTGGGCAATTCGCTACTGCTAGCACTGCTTTCGGTAGGACTTCAGCTTCCGCTAGCTCTGGGGCTTGCACTTCTTATCGGTAAGGGAAGAAAGGGCGAACGTGGTTTCCTTTCAATTTATTTTTTACCCGTTCTCATTTCGACTGTTGTTATAGGGCAGCTTTGGCGAAAGGTATATAATCCATCCTACGGTATACTTAATGTAGTGCTGAGAGGTATTGGCTTGGATGGATGGGCAAAAATTTGGCTTGGAGATATAAAAACTGCACTCGGTGCTGTTTTCATACCTTCTTTATGGCAGTATGTCGGTTATCATATGCTGCTTATGTATGCAGGTATCAAGAGTGTTCCTCCTGAGCTTCGTGAGGCAGCGATGATTGATGGAGCAACAGAGGGGCAAGTTAACCGTTATATTGTTTTACCATATATTAAGCCTATACTGAAGATAAGCACTATTTTTGCTGTTACAGGCTCTCTTAAGGCTTTTGACTTAATCTATGTCTTAACTAATGGTGGGCCGTTAAGTTCAACGGAGGTGCCAAGTACGCTTATGATAAACATGTTATTCCTGCGTAATAGATATGGTATGGGCAGCACAATTGCTTTCCTTCTCATCATTTTGTGCTTTGCATTTGCCTTGATAATTAGCCGCATATTCAAGAATAAGGAGGAATAACAACGTGAAACATAATGATATCTCTCTGAAACAAAACAAGCAATCTGGACCTCAGAGTGAGTTCCTCCCAAAGAAAGGAATCAAGGGCAAAGAGATATATATTTACATCGTATTAGGTATCTGGGCACTTACTAACCTGTTCCCTATCTATTGGATGTTTACTTTCTCACTTAAGGACAATGAGGAAATATTTGGTGCAAACGTTGCCGGCCTTCCTCATCATTGGCTGTGGTCAAACTATAAGGCAGCAATGGAAACGGGTAATATGCCAAAAGCTTTTCTGAACAGTACCATTATTGCCGTTTCAACGATTGCGGTAGTTATGCTTATTTCACTTATGGCAACCTTTGCTCTGACAAGATTTTATTGGAAGGGAAAGAAGCGTATGAATAGCTTCTTTATGCTTGGCTTGACGATACCTATGCATGCAGCACTCGTGCCTATCTATGTTACCCTTGCAAAAATGGATTTGCTCGATAAATACATTTCTCTTATTATTCCCTATTCTGCTTTTTCTTTGGCGATGGGGATACTCATTTGTACAGGGTTCATGCAAGAATTGCCCATGGATCTTGATGAAGCGGCATGTATTGATGGTTGTGGTACCTGGGGTATTTTCTTCCGGATCATAGTACCGCTGATGAAACCAGCTGTCGCAACGGTGTCTATTTACACCTTCCTGCAGTGCTGGAACGAGCTGATGTTTGCGAATAACTTTATTAGAGATTCCGCGCATAAAACACTACCGGTCAGCATACAGGGGCTTTCCGGACAATATAACACGCAATGGGGACCTATTGGTGCGGCGTTGGTATTAGCAACATTCCCAACGCTCATATTCTACATATTCTTTAGCAAGAGGATACAAGAGAGCTTCATTGCTGGAGCAATTAAGGGCTAGTAAATAAAATAATGCTTTCTTTTGAATGGGTTTCTGACTCTGTTTAAGTAGCTTTCTACATAACAGAGTCGGAGATCCTTTTTTTGGTGATCAGAGTTCTATGTGCCATGTTGAAAAAAAGGTGTAGATGTGGTACGATAACATGTAGTAATATATGTAAAGAATGGGTAAAATTAGTATATACGCAAAATATACGTGATTGAGGTGTAGAAGTGAGGCATAGCGGCAATAGATCAAAACGAAATATTGAAATGTCGCTGCAGCAGACGATCCTGTTAATGCTTGTTATTCTGCTGTTATTTTTCTGTATGATGTTTATGATAGCAACCTCTATCATTAGCAAGAGAGCTGAAGAGGATTTCAATAAAAGAACATCAGAAACAGCGGTCAATAATGTAGTGTTCACCATCAACGCAAGTTTGGTGAACTACAATTATCTATCCCGTATGATCATGGTCAAGGATAGTGTCGTGAGCTACTTAAAAGCTGAAGAAGCAGATTTAGATTTGATATATAAGGCACGTAAGGGTATATATGAAATCCAAACTTTGTATAGCTATATTGATTCGGTATATATCTTTCGCAACGATGGTGAATATGTAAGTACAGGATTCGGTGTATATGATACCGATTTAAACAGCACAGAGCGTTCTAATATATTGGATGGACGAGGTAGTACAGTTATTTCAATTAATGGTAACGGCACGATTAAAAAAGAAGGTGCTGAGCCGTTTCTTACTCTATCACGTGCAATATACGATATAAATTCACAGAAGCTCTTGGGTTTCCTAATAATGAACATATCAAATAATGTATTTAAGGATACGCTTGCTCTACAGAATTCCAGCGGTATGTGCATACTTGATAGTGAGGGTACACTTTTATGTGGAAATGAAGAAATCAACGCGTTGTATGATAGAGATTATAATAGCGACAGCATGGTATATAAGAATATTCGCTTAGGTGGTGAGAGGAAGACACTAACCGGCAAATTGGCGGTAAAACCACTGGTGGTTTTGAGTGCGAGCAGCAAGGGCACAGAGGTACTACCTCGAGATACGATATATATGCTGATGCTGATATTTATAGCATTTATCCTGACGAGCATGGTTTTTGCTTGGTTTAGTACAGCTAATATTGCTCGTCCGATCAGAAATCTAAGTACAGCAATGGAACGTACGAGATCATCAGGATGGCTAGGGAAGATTGATGCCGAAATGCCAAACAATGAAATCGGCAGGTTGGCTAAAAGCTACAATAGCATGATAGAATACCTTAATGAGCTGTTCAATCGCCAGCTGGAAAATGAAAAGGACATGAGGAAGGCGGAGCTGCGTGTGCTCCAAGAACAGATCAAACCCCATTTCCTCTATAATTCATTAGAAACTATCAGCTATATGGCAGTGCAGGAGAACGCCAGCACAGTACATGATGCACTGGAAACACTTGGCAGCTTTTACCGCAAATTCCTTAGCAAAGGCGATCGCGAGATACCACTAAAGCGTGAGCTTAGTATTACACAAGATTACCTCTCCCTACAAAAGCTGCGGTATGGTAATATATTTGAGGATGAGTATATCCTTGATGATAATACACTCGATTACATGGTACCTAAACTGATTCTTCAACCACTAGTGGAAAACTGCATTTATCATGGAGTGCGCCTTAAGGGAGAAAAGTGCGTTATTCGTATCACTACCCGCATGGAGGAGGATGGTTTGCACATAATTGTGTACGATGACGGTGTTGGCATGAGCGCCGAGCAGATAAAGAGTGTGCTGGAGGCAGGCGAGGAGGATAACGCAAAGATGCTGTCAGGCTTCGGTCTGCGTGGCACCATCAATCGGATACGTTATTATTATGACTGCGACAACATAGTACAGATACGCAGTGAGCCGGGCGAATATACGGAAATTGAGATTTATATTCCCAAACTGAGGGAAACTACAATAGAGGGGGAAAATTAATGTACCGAGTTATGATCATAGACGACGAGACATCTGCTCGTAAGCTTCTACAGGCATCCATAGATTGGCAGTCGCTTAATATGGAACTGGTGGGCGAGGCGTCGAGCGGTATCGAAGCTATTAATATCATTGATGACTTGCGGCCAGACATCGTATTTGTTGACATTTCCATGCCCTTTATGAATGGGATAGAATTCTCACAGATTGTATCGGAACGATATACAGACTTGGTTATTATCATTTTTACAGGATTTGATGATTTTGAGTATGCACGTCAGTGTGTTCGCCTACCGGTGGTAGAGTATATGCTTAAACCGATCGTTCGACAAGAGGTGACTGAGGTGTTAACCAGAATAAAGGAAGACCTGGATAAAAGCCAAATTCATGCACAGGAGATTGGTCAGGATATTACTCCGACTGCTATCGAGCAGATAATGCAATATTTACGTGATAATTTTACAAACTCTAACATAAACCTAACCTCTGTGGCACAGCATTTTGGATTTAATCCGAGCTATCTTAGCCGGAAATTTAAGCAGGAAACAGGAAAGAGCTTTGTCGAATTCCTTATCAAGTACCGGATGGAGCAGGCGATTGGGCTAGCAGTCATAGGCAAGAAGATGTTCTGTACGGCCAATGCTGTCGGCATCCCTGACCCGAACTACTTCGGACGCTGCTTCAAAAAATATACTGGCATCAGTTATTCAGAATATGTCAGCTCGCATACCTCGCGGTAAACTTTTATTGGCGTCAGACGAAACATGATGCTACGGTTCAGATGGATACATGAAGCCATAGATAGAAGACTGTTTACTCTTTTGATATTGATTAAATATGATGATGTTATAGATGTTAACATAATTGTTAATCGATGTTGCCAATATGCCAATTGGCCTTGGTAGATACTTTCCATAGTTTTGATATAGTAAAGATACAAAACTAAGGAGGTATGAAAATGAAACAGGTACATATTTTTTTTAAAAGAATTAATCCATTTAAAGAGGTAGATAACAATTCAAAAATTGAATTTGTAATTCAGAAAATGATAGCGTTTTTATTATTGCATGCAGGTGCTTCTATTTTCTTTGATGCAGTTATTATATTACTATTTTCAATCAATGGATTTGATGTCTTGCATGGTCAATTGCCGACAGGTGAATGGGTTAATGCACTGCCCTTGTATGGAATGGCCGGGTTTACAATTATGACTCTTTTATATGTAAAATTAGCTGAAAAAAGATCCTTATCTGACATTGGAATAAGATGGAATTTAAAGCTAGTAAGAGTCATTCTAAAAGGATTGTTTATAGGAGCTGCGTTAGTAGCTGTAATGATTGCTATTTTGA
Source organism: Bacillota bacterium (assembly GCA_023414875.1). Taxonomy (GTDB): domain Bacteria; phylum Bacillota; class Clostridia; order Lachnospirales; family Lachnospiraceae; genus Mobilitalea. Next base: position 392,138 of record JAEZMV010000028.1, read on the forward strand.
TGGTTTTAGGACAGTATTCATATAGTGATTTTGGAAATAGTTCGCTGTATTCATTGTTAATCTGGTTTGGTGCATATTTTATACAGGCATCAACAGAAGAAATCATGTGTCGAGGATTTCTACAGACCTCATTAATGAGGAGGGTGAATAAGAAGACCGCAATATTAATAAGTAGTATTGCATTTGCCCTTCCGCATATGTCGTCGTTGCTTGAACTTAATGGATTATTGCGTCCGGTATCTGTGATTAACTTACTGCTGGTTTCGATATTATTTTCAGTAGCTATGCTTCATGAAAAATCAATAGGTATCGCTTGTGGAATACATATTGGTTGGAATTACTGCCTGGGTTCAGTATTTGGTTTAGAAGTATCTGGGGGCGGTGTTACAAATAGTATTTTTAAATTTATACTTCGGTCAGACAAGAATATATTGAACGGCGGTACTTATGGAATAGAAGCCAGCGTAATACTAATTCCAATTTTGGCTATATGTATAGCATTGTATGTTAGGAATATAATGAGGAGTGAAAGAAATGGAATTTAGTAAGAAGTTATATGAGCTCAGAAAGAAAAAGGGACTCTCTCAGGAAGAGTTGGCTAGTAAATTGAATGTATCAAGGCAGACATTGTCTAAATGGGAGTTGGGAGAATCTACGCCGGATATGGAAAAATTAGTACTGTTGAGTGACTATTTTCATTTATCATTGGATGAATTGGTTTTGGGAAAAGAAATGGAAAATAAAACTGTGATAAAAGAAAATACAATGGCTAAAATAATGGAGGAGAGAATTCTTACTGATAATAATAAGAAAAAAGTCAAAAGGAGATTGAAATTACTTGGAATCATATTCGCAATTATATTGGCCATTGACATTTTAACAATGATCATATATTTTATGGTATGTGGAGTGCCTAAATGAATCCATTTAAGATAGACGTGATTTTATGAAGTAACTATATATAAATTAGTACGGAGGATTGGCATCCTATCAATGTTAATTTGATAGGGTGCTTTTGTGATATATAGAGAATTTTATCTAATTTATTTGAATATCAATTGAATTTTGAAGATTATTTATGTCATGTTACGTTTTTAGTACATATAAGTATTGCCAGTATAAAATATAATCGAGAGAAAGACAAGGAGAGATGAATGAAGGCTTATTTAAAAAAATATCTTTATGAATTAGTTGTGCTTTTATTAGCTGTTAGTATCATTTGCATGATTTATTTAGTGAAAGGAAAGGTGGGCAGTTACGCATGGATTGCTGCTATTTTTGTATTGGGCCCATTTTGCACAGTGCTTTTCATGGTACAATTAGTGATATTAATCATTAGGTGTGTTATGAAAAAGAAAATAAGGATTACTCCTGCGTTGGCGTCATTATTATTGGCATTTCCAATACTTATATTGACGGGTAGAATATTTATTCCATATCCTGATAATGCAAATATGTCAGAGGCTGTTACTTTGATCATACCTGTAAAAGGTGATACAGTATTATTGGGTGGAAAGGATTATCGCACACACGCAGTTTGGCCATCGGAGAGATATGCATACGATATCGTAGAAAAGCCATATGATACAGGCAATCCGGATTTACAGTCCTATAGCATCTATGGCAAGGATGTGTATGCTCCAATCAAAAGAGAGATAATAGAGCTTCACAATGGAGAGGAAGATATTGAACCTAATGTTGAGAAATTTACATCAGCGCTTGGTAACTATATTTTTATGAGAATTGAAGAAACAGGTACCTATTTAATATTTGCTCATTTAAAAAATGATAGTATCAGAGTAAAAACGGGTGATATTGTTGAGGCAGGAACTATTATGGCACAAGTTGGAAATTCCGGAACAACTTCAGAACCGCATTTACATTTCCAGCATCAAAAGGATAATCCGTGCAAATCTAACATTATGATAACAGATGAAGGACTTCCTATTATATTTGAATGAAATTAAAGCGATTGTACGGTTATCGGTGATTGTACTTATCTCTTCGACTTACGGTTGAAACTGCATAAGTTCCTAATATCATGATAAGTAGTGCTATCAGAAAGGATATGGACGGTAAAGCAAGAAAAAATATGAATGAAAGTATTACTCCAATAAAGGGGGAGAGAGCATAATATGCACTTGTCTTTGCCGCTCCCAGATCTCTTTGAGCATATACATAAAAATAAATACTTAATCCATAAGCTACAAATCCCAGTAAAAGAGCACCAATCATATAAAATACATTGGTTGAAGTTTCTTTTAAAATAATTGAAATTACGAATGAGCCAAATCCGGAGCCAAAACCTTTGATGATTACAACCTGAAGCGGATCCTTAACAGATAGCATTCTTGTACAATTGTTTTCAAATCCCCAGCATACACAAGCAAGTAGGACGCATATTGAACCATAGGAAAAAGAAAAACTGGTAATATCCTCTACGGATATGATAATACTGGCGATAATAATTAAGCTAGTACCAATCAATAACCTCTTACTGATTGCTTCTTTAAAAATGAAAAATGCTATGAATGAGGTAGCGGCTATTTCAAAATTATTTAGAAGGGATACATTAGCAGGAGTAGTTAATGTTAACCCAAGCATTAGAAAAATAGGAGCAACAATATCTAAAATGACCATTCCGATAATAAAGGGAAATTCTTTCTTTGTTAATTTCATTTCATGATTTACCTTACCTGCTTTATAACGAAATAAGCCAATCATGGTCATTCCAATACCTGCGCCTAGATATAATAGCGAGGCCAACAACGTTGGAGGAATTTCTTCCAAAAGTATTTTTGAAACAGGTGAGCTGATAGCATATAGGGCAGCCGCCAGGATTGCCCATAATATAGATATATTATATTTTGCTTTCAAATTTAATTTCCTTCTTAGTCGTTATTAGTTTTATTATTTTATTTCATGAATTTATCAATTGCATGATTCAGATCCTCAATCGCATTTTTATCATTATGCTCAATAGCATCCACGAGACAGTGATTAATGTGTTCCTTCAAGATAAGTTTCCCGGTATTATTAAGGGCAGACTTAACTGCAGCGAGTTGAATAAGGACATCACTGCAATCTTCCCCTTCCTCGACCATCTTCTTAACAGCCTCCATGTGGCCAATCGCTCTTGAAAGGCGGTTTACAATCGCTTTCACATTTTCAGCATTATGGGTATGCGTATGGTTATGCGTATGGTTATGCTTTGTGTTCATATTGGTTATTCCTTTCTACATCACATCCCCCTAGGGGGGATAATAAAATTATATCATAATGACATATGATGTCAATCAGAGAGATATTAAAATCAGTTATTGACAATCTGGAACATTTTGGATATATATGAGGTGTTATATATCAAAATAGCAGACTTTTTAGCAAGCGAAGCTAAGTAGCCAAAGTAATATAATTCTGTACGATAATAAAGTGGACCTTTAGTCCACTTTTTTTTACGAGGAAAGTTCTCCGAACTTGCCTATGTAATAAAAGCATCTTTGCAAAGCGAACCGTAGTTATGAGAATTAATTTCCGAGTATCAATATATAAGAGTAGATTAGCAAAAAAAATCGAGTAAGTATTTCCACTGAAAGGTAAAATGAAAGCTGTAGAAAACAAGGAGGGTATAAAAATGTCGGAAGTTATCAGAGTTGAACAGCTTTCTAAATCATATCATGGAAAGCCAGTTCTTGAAAATTTAAACTTCACTATACAAAGAGGAAGGTATCTTGGATTACTTGGAGCCAACGGAGCAGGGAAAAGTACAAGTATCGAATGTATTTTAGGCACGAGGGAAAAGGACCGGGGAAAAGTCAGTATTCTGGACATGGATCCTATCAGAGACAGAAAAAGATTATTTCAGAAGGTAGGAGTTCAATTTCAGGATTCCAATTATCAAAGAGAAATCAAAGTAAATGAATTGTGCGAGGTGACGTCTTCATTTTATAAGGAAACAAATGACTGGAGAGAACTACTAGGAAAGTTTGGGCTTATAGATAAGGAGAAAAGTACTGTTAAAGATCTTTCCGGTGGGGAAAGACAGAGGTTATTTATTATACTTGCGCTAATTCCAAAGCCTGAGATTCTATTTTTGGATGAGCTTACTACCGGTCTAGATGCGAGAGCAAGACGGGATGTATGGAAAATATTAAAGGATCTGAAAAACAAAGGAATGACCATAATATTAACTTCTCATTTTATGGATGAGGTAGAAGCATTGTGTGATATGATTATTATTTTGAAGAAAGGTAATACCGTATATCAGGGAACAGTGGAACAGGCAGTGAAGAATAGTCCATATGATAAATTTGAGGAAGCTTATCTTTGGTATACTGATAATGAAATGGGGGGCGACGTATAATGAAAACATTTTGTAAGATACTGAAGGTTGAAGGCAAATTATCAATTCGTGATATGAATATGATTATTTTTGCGCTAGTAATGCCGGTAGTTGTTTTAATCATCCTAGGAATTGTATATGGGAGTAAGCCGGCTTTTCCCGGAGCCAACTATACCTTTCTAGAACAGTCCTTCGGGGCACTTAGTAGTATTGCTATTTGTGCCGGAGGTCTTATGGGGTTACCGATTGTTATTTCAGAATATCGCGAACGAAAGATTCTAAAGAGATTTCAGGTTACACCTCTTAGTCCTCAGAGGTTATTGATGGTACAGTTATGCATTTATACTCTCTATGCCGTAGCATCTGCAGTAATATTATGGGTTTTTGCATTGATTTTTTGGGATTTTCAAATGAAAGGCTCCATACTTATGTTTATGTTCGGCTGGTTATTGGTCTTGATTTCTATCTTGAGCATTGGTATGCTGGTAGGAGGAATAGCAAAAAACAGCAAAAGCGCATCGGTGATTGCATCTTTACTATACTTTCCGATGTTGATATTTTCAGGAGCTACGCTGCCTTATGAAGTAATGCCACGTACGATGCAGAGTATTGTAAACATATTTCCTATGACTCAGGGAATCAAGATTTTGAAAGCAGCGACGCTGGGACAACCTTTGGAAGATATCTGGTTTTCTGCAGTTATCATAATTACAGTGGCTGTGGTATGCATCGGAGGCTCAATCAAATATTTTAAATGGGAGTAGGAGGCTGAGGAATGCAGGAACAGATTATTGCAGTACAAGAGATGCAAAATTATATTTCAGAGCATTTAAAAGAGACCATTACTCTTGCTGATTTATCAATGGTGTCACTCTTTTCTCCCTGGCATTCCTATCGTTTATTTAAAGGGTACACTGGCTTAACACCTGCTGATTATATTAGGCGGTTAAAACTGTCAAGGTCAGCATTACAGTTACGGGATGAGAAAATAACAATAACTGAAATTGCCTTTGAGATGGGGTTTCAGAGTGTAGAAGGATACCAAAGAGCGTTTAAACGGGAGTATGGCTGCAATCCGAATGAATATGCGAGACATCCCATACCTATCTACCTGTTTATACCATATGGAGTAATGTATAGTGATATCAGAAAGAATCATAAAAATTTAGAAGAGGAAACCAACGTGTTCATACAGATCATTCATAAACCGGAAAGAAAAGTATTGATTAAGAGAGGTATAAAGGCAACCGATTATTTTGAATATTGTGAAGAGGTAGGATGTGATATATGGGGGCTCTTAACAAGTATACATTCGATTAGCGGTGAGCCGGTGTGCCTATGGTTACCTGAGAAATACAGGAAACCAAATACCAGTGTATACGTGCAGGGAGTGGAAGTATCTTTAGATTATAACGATGTAGTGCCGGAGGAGTTGGATACGATAATTCTCCCGGAAGCTGATTATATGTTATTTCAAGGCGAGCCATTTGAAGAACGGGACTACTTAGCAGCTATTGAGGGTGTGCAGGAGGCGATTAAAAGATTCGACCCAGCTACAAGAGGCTATGAATGGGATGAAGAAAATCCCAGGATACAGTTAGAACCGATTGGAGTAAGGGGATATATAGAAATGTTAGCAGTAAAAAGCTAAAGGACATTTAAATTAGCAGATTAAAATATCGATATGAAAATTTGCAGCTGTAACTATATTATTATTGGTCGACGCAGTATTAATTTAAGAAAGAGAAGAAGTAGCGTTAAAACAGGGACTGCAAAAGCGGCCCCTGTTTTTATGTACGCCCTTGCTCGTATTGTATTTGTTCGCTTACCCTCACTGCTCTTATGAAGCATACTTGGCTTGCTTCAAGTGTTTGCCAAGGCATACTCTCTTGAAGAATTTCTTATTAGAGTGTATGATAAGTATAAAAAGATAATAAAGGAGGTGAACCAGATAGTCAGAATAAGATGCATAGTGGAACGAATTACATACCAGAATCCGGATAATGGTTATACGATTCTTAAAGTAAATGTCAAAGGATATGATGATCTGGTCACTGTCGTGGGAAGTCTTTTGGATGCCAATGTTGGTTCTGTTCTTCTGGTTGATGGAGACTGGAAGATTGATACCAAGTACGGAAAGCAATTTATAGCACAGAAATGGGAAGAAACCATGCCGGCTACCATCTACGGAATAGAGAAATATCTTGGAAGCAGATTGATTAAGGGAGTTGGGCCAAAGTTTGCTAAAAAAATTGTTCAAAAATATGGAACGGACACCCTTACGGTTATTGAAGATAATCCTGATGACCTTATCTGTGTAGAGGGTATTGGAATAAAGCGTGTTAGAATGATAAAGGAGAGTTGGGAGCGGCAAAAAGAGGTTAAGAATATCATGCTTTTTTTACAGGATCATGGTGTCAGTACATCCTTTGCTGCCAAGATCTATAAAGCGTATGGGAATGAAAGTATCGATAAGGTAAAAGAAAATCCCTTCCGGCTGGCAGATGATATCTGGGGGATTGGTTTTAAGACTGCAGATAGTATTGCAGAGAAGCTTGGCGTCGGGAAAGAGACTTATGTACGCCTTCGTAGTGGAATTATGTATACTCTTAGTGAACTGGCTGATGAAGGACATGTTTATGCAGCCAGAGAGCAACTGTACCAAAGGGCGGTTGCCCTTTTAGAGGCAGAACGGGAATATATCGTAATGACGATGGATCATATGCTGAAGGAAAAGGACTTGATCCAGGAGGAAGAGGCTATTTACCTGCCACCCTTTTATTATGCAGAAAAAGGAGTCGCGAATAAGCTGCTAAAGCTGGCAATGCAACCGGCAGAAGATAAGTTATGGGTTCGTTTGGCGAAAGCGCGTAGAGAAACAGGAAATGATAATTTATCCGTGGATGTGGAGAAAATTGAAGCAGCGGTAAGTATGAAATATGACGAAGTTCAGGCGGATGCCATCAGACAGGCAGCTCTTGCAAAAGTGATGGTTCTGACAGGTGGTCCCGGAACCGGAAAGACAACAACCACCCAGGGTATCATAGCTGCATATCGTACGTATGGTCTGAACATACTATTGGCAGCACCTACAGGAAGAGCAGCAAAGCGAATGACAGAAGCAACCGGACTTGAAGCAAAAACCATTCACCGTTTGCTAGAATGTAAACCTCCGGAGGGTTATCAAAAGAATGAGGAGAATCCCTTGGAGGGAGATGTATTGATTGTGGATGAATGCTCCATGATAGATATCATCCTTATGAATTCTCTATTAAAAGCCATACCACCGAACATGAGACTTATTCTGGTGGGAGACATTGACCAACTTCCATCTGTTGGAGCGGGTAATGTATTAAGAGATATCATTGAATCGGACAGATTTCCGGTCATTCGTCTTACCAGAATCTTCAGGCAGGCACAAACCAGCCGTATCATTATGAACGCACATAATATTAATCAGGGAAAAATGCCGAGCTTATCCAACGGAAAGGATAGCGATTTCTTTTTTGTTGTGAAGGAGGAAGCGGAGGAAGCTGTCTCTGAGATTGTAAAGCTGGTGAAGAATAATCTACCGAAATACTACAAAACTCCCGCCTCTATGATTCAGGTCTTAACACCGATGCAAAGAGGTGTTGTAGGAGCCACCAATCTTAATCTGGCATTACAGGAAGCACTGAATCCTACAGGAGAAGGACTTCGTAGAAGTGGTTCCATCTTTCGCACCGGGGATAAAGTCATGCAGATTAAGAATAATTATGACAAAGAGGTTTTTAATGGAGATATCGGAATAGTTACTTCCATTGATTTAGAAGATCGTTCATTGAAAGTGGATTTTGATGGCAGACAGATAGAGTATGATGTCGCAGAGTTAGATGAAATCGTTCATGCATATGCCACTACCATTCATAAATCCCAGGGCTCAGAATACCCAATCATGGTAATGCCGATACTTATGAATCATTATGTAATGCTTCAACGAAATCTGATTTATACTGGAATCACCAGGGCAAAGAAGATACTGGTTATGGTGGGAACTAAGAAAGCACTAGCTTATGCTGTTAATAATGTTACGGTTACGAAGCGAAATACATTATTAAAGGAGCGACTGATCGGTAATAATACTATGTCTAGGATGGAACCTGAGGTGATTTCCTATCTGGATATTATGGCAGCAAAGAGAGCAGAACTCAATCGTGAGCACAATTTACGTGTTGCAGAAGAAGCAAGCTATACTGCAGGAAAAGATGACACGAACATAGCCGATAATTAATAGCTGAATTCATGCTTTCAAACTGTAGTTCGACTATGTAGCGTTGGAATATTCCTGCTGATTGCAGGGGCGTAAAAAGAATATAACGAAAATGCATAATTAATTAACGTGGAGAAAGATATATGACAATAGAGAAAGAGCCAAATTTTATGGCATTAGAAAATAATATCATTGATATCATCAAAGAAGAACAGATTAAATTAGGTTATCAAAAAGAAACGATTCGATTGTATTACCCGATGGAAACGATTACTAATTTACTAGGGACAGATTACGAAGTAGCTGAATTATCTAAGGTACTTCTCCGGTTTTGTGAATTTGTTAGTTCGCGTTTAGGAAAAGTGGTATATTCAAACGTGGGTATGAGGTTCTGCTTTGTTATCCCTCCTGACGGAGTAACCTACGTACATGAAAAGGTTGAGGATAGATATTTTTTAAGAGAGTTTATTAATAAAATTAGTGAGCATAATTGTACATTGAACGAGATTTTGAAAGTGTTTAATAATTATTCAGATCAGGTTATTTGTAATAAATTGAAGGATGGAGAATTTGATTATCTAATATATTTTAAAGATGAACAACCGGATTCTTTTTTGTATTGCTTGAAATTTGAACATGAACATGTGATATATCACAGGTTTACAAGAGCAGATTACGAAAAATTTGACTTCTAATGAATAACACTATGTAATTATAAACAAATAGATATAACAAAAAGAAAAAAACGTAACTAGGTATGAATAAGAACAGTCATTTTTAATTAACTGTATAATTTCTTCTTGACAATTGACTATAGATTAATATAATTGTAAGTATACATATTGTATGTATACTTACAATTATATTGGGAGGTAATATGGAGATACAAGAAATCTTAGGATATTTACTTAATTCAAGTGCAAAATTGATTAAACGAACAATGGATAGTTATTTGGATAAATACGGTATTACAACATCACAATGGGCAATTTTAAAACTACTTGATAATAAAATACAATTAACGCAAACACAGATAGCGAAAGAGTTGTTGGGAGATAGGGCTACAGCAGGTGATGTAATACAGAGATTATGTGAAAAAGGCTATATAGAAAAATCATTAGATAAATATGACAGACGAGTTTATGTGGTTAGTTTAACTCCAAAGGCGAAAAATGTGATAGTTGATATCGAGGGAATGGTTTCTGTGGTTACTAAAAAAGCATTGGAGGGTTTGACTGAGAGCGAAGAACAGATCTTATATAAATCCTTGAAACATATCATCAATAATTTATCACAGGAGGTATCCTATGACGTGGGGACAAGAGATATTTAGAGCATTTTTACTGGCCTTAGGCACGATAGAGATTATAACCAATGCAAGCTATTTAATCAAATCCGACGGGTTAGCTTTAGCCAGGAAGCAACATGGAGAATTGCCCCCAAACCTATCAAATAAGAAAATTAAGCGGAAGGTAATCTGTATGTTCAGCTTTGGAATAGCTTTTTTTATAGTATCCTTATTCACTTATGTACTTCGAAAATATCTTCCTGGGATTATATTTGTAACTACATTATTATTCTCTCTTTATGGGATAACGGAAGCTTTGTATTATCGATATTGGAAAACCTTTGGATTTGCATTTGTAACGATTTTGTTATTGATTGGTTCTATCGTTATTTAATACATATTTGAGTTTTTATACTAGATACTAAATTTGCATTATGTTAAATAGAAAAGCAGCCTGTTTGGGCTGCTTTTCTGATTAGAACCGGCATTCAATCGTCATAGGCATGATGCTTTCATCCGGCATTATTTGAAATTTTGAAAACATCTTCTCTAAAATAACCATATTCTTGCGATTATGGCCTATCACTTGTGATAAATCCTTTGGATTACAAAGTATTGTAATAGGAAGATACTGATCAGGAGTATTACTCAGTGCATTTAACTTATCCTTCATAAGATCTAGAAAATAATCACTTTCTACAAGCTGGCGAAAAGCAGGATGAAAGGGACCGTAAAGGATCTCCTTGCCCTCTGCGATAAGATCTGTGGGTTGCAGCCCCATCCGTATTACAGGTATATGATTAGTCAGAAAAATCTTATACATATCTTTCGTCCAATCAACCGCCTCTTCAATTGATAAGGGGTTGTACTCTCCTCTTAGACTGAGTTCGGACAGCTCAGTTTCCTTAATTACCAAGGTTGGATAGATTCGAATAAAATCCGGTTTCAGTAGCACGGTAAGCTTGGAAGAAAGTATCGACTTTTCTTTCGTATCCTTCGGTAAACCGACCATTAATTGTATACCGAGTTGGAAACCATAGGATTTAATTAAACTAACAGCCCGGTAGACATCCACAACCAGATGTCCTCGATTAGAAGCTTTAAGAACCTCCTCATCTAAGGATTGAACTCCAAGTTCTATCGTATCAACTTGATAAAGCTTGAGTCTGTCAAGGATATCCTTGGAAATGTAATCTGGTCGTGTAGACAAACGGATGGCTTGTATCTTTCCAAGATTTTTATACTCAGCTGCTAACTTAAGGTAATTTTCTTGTAGCTTTGTATCAATTCCAGTAAAGCTTCCTCCGAAGAACGCAAGTTCAACATACGTTGTATCATCTAAAGTCGAACAGTAAGCCTTAATTTGTTCCTCTATTTCCTGCAGGGTCATAGCATTTGCTTTAGCGGTAATTTTTCTTTGGTTACAAAACACACAATCATTGGGGCAGCCTTCATGAGAAATGAAAATAGGGATGTTAACATGCTTTTTGCGGTTAGGCATAACCTCAGTGCTTTTTTCCTGATAGTTGAATATGAGTACAGAACCTATATCTGTTAAGGAAAAATTCTCAAAATAAACCAGATTCTTATGAGCCGCTTTAACAAAGGATTGTATGCTTAAAAAGTCCGGATGCTTACTTAAATCTCCATGAAATACAACAGTGTCCTCAAAGCTGGCACTGGCACCTCCCAGAAATCCATAATCAAAGCCATCCAGGTTAACGTATCCAGGCTGGATTAGAAGTACATTCATTAAATCCTTGGCAGCCTTATAGATACCTTCATCACTGGTGATAAGAGCATCCTCACTAACCACAACTGTTGAGCATTTGGTATATCCTTGCTTAACAGGGAGTAGTGTTTTATTCGTATTTTTACTATGGAGTAAAAGAAGAGAATTGGTATACTCGAGATTATGAATCAAATAATTCTTTGTAATTACTGCGTTATAGGCGATATCCTGCGGATAAACCGGAGCAAGCCTTGAGTTTCCCATTATAAAAGGAACACCCAGGGCATCTAGTTGCCTGAAGATTTGAAAAGGAGCATTTTCATCAATGATTAAGGTATCATCAAGGATGGAAATTACAAGATCAGGATGACTGCTAATCCTAGGGTCAAAACGTTCATCCTTAGGAACAAGAATAACCGTTCCTCTTGTCTTCATATAGTTAATCAAGGCTTGATCAGCCATTTCAGATATAAATATTAGGGTCATATGTTCATTTCCTTTCGGATATAGTTTATCACTAACGATAGGGACAGGCAACTGATAATAAAGTCCATTGTTTAAAATTAATATACCAGTACAATTTTGATTTGTCCTATCTTTGACACCAATTAATTGCTAGTGCAATTTCAAAGGATCCCTGGAATACCAAAAATAACCAGAAGGATATAAAGCATGTGCTAATTACTCTATGTTAGAGTTACATTATCAAATTTGTCTAGGAGGATATTTTATGAGAAGAAAGTTAATGAGTATTTTATTGGTCTTAGTTATGATCGTATCTTTGGCTGCCTGTGGGAAAAAAGAGGATGAAAAGACATCCGGTGATAACAAAAAAGAAGAGGTTACACAGAAACCAGAAGTTACAGAACCGGCGAAAGAGACAAGCACCGATAATGTTACAGCAGCACCTGTGGAAGAGAAGGAAGTTTTTAAGATTGGTATCTCAATGCCTACCAAATCCCTGGAGCGTTGGAACAGAGATGGTTCTTACCTTCAGAAAGAATTTGAAGCTTTAGGTCATGAAGTAAAAATTACATATTCAGATAATAATATTGAGCAACAGGTTAATGATGTTCAGAACTTGATCGCTGATGGTGTAAATCTGTTAGTTATCTCTGCAATTGATGGAGAGTCTTTATCTGCAGTATTAAAGGATGCTGAAGATCAGAATATTCCTGTTATTGCATATGACCGTTTGATTATGAATACAAAATCAGTTTCCTATTATGTATCCTTTGATAATTATACTGTAGGTAAATTACAGGGCGAATACGTAGCTCAGACCTTAGATCTTGCGAATGCAGGAGACAAAAAATTCAATATCGAATTTACAGCAGGTGATCCTGCCGATAATAATGCCGGCTTCTTCTATAACGGCGCTGTAGATGTACTAAAACCTTATATTGAAAGTGGTACTTTAAATGTTGTATCCGGTCAGAAGAAATTCGAAGAAGTTGCGACGCCTCAATGGGATACAGCAACAGCACTTGATCGTATGCAGAACATATTAGCTTCTTATTATGCAGATGGTACACAGCTTGATGTATGCTTATGCTCCAATGACTCAACAGCACTTGGTGTTACTCAGGCAGTTGATTCTGACTATGCTGGAAGCAACTGGCCGATTATCACCGGACAGGATGGTGACGTTGCTAACTTAAAGAATTTATTAGATGGAAAACAGGCTATGACCGTTTACAAAGCAGTGGCAAATGAAGCTGTCGTAACAGTTGCTCTTGCACAGGAGATGCTTGCTGGCAATACCCCGGATGCTTCCCTTACCGATAAGTTTGATTGTGAATGTGCTTTTGATACAACTTCCTACGACAATGGAACCGGAATTATTCCTTCCTATCTGTTGAATCCGGATGTTGTAACCAAAGACAACTATATGGAGAAATTGGTTGATAGCGGATATTATACAGTTGGCGGCGATGGTTACCTGGCTGCTAAATAATCATCAAGAAGTAATAACTGAACGATTATAATGGGTAAAATTATCCGATGATCATAGCAGTGCAGATAGATATTATTTGCTGCTTTGTATATACATGAAGAATATGGGCGGGAAATACTCTCGCCCATATTCCGTATATAAGAGGTCATGCGATAAACAAGGAGGATCTTAATTTGACAGATTATATTCTTGAAATGAAGAATATCGTGAAAGAGTTCCCGGGAGTGAAGGCTTTAGATAATGTTAACCTACAGGTTGAGCGGGGTGAAATTCATGCTTTGGTAGGAGAGAATGGGGCTGGAAAATCCACACTGATGAATATCTTAAGCGGTATTTACCCTTATGGGTCTTATTCCGGAGAGGTTAAATATAATAATGAAGGTTGTAAATTTAATAATTTACGTGACAGTGAAGAAGTTGGCATTGTAATTATTCATCAGGAGCTGGCATTAATTCCGACGCTTAGTATAGCTGAAAACATGTTTCTTGGGAATGAAAGAAAAGGAAGCCTCGGAATTAACTGGGATGAGACTTACCGTCAAGCTGAAGAACATATGAAGCAGGTCGGATTAAAAGAATCTCCTGAGACCCTGATTAAAGATATTGGAACCGGAAAACAGCAGTTAATTGAGATTGCGAAAGCACTTTCGAAAAATGTTAAGCTATTAATCCTGGACGAACCAACCTCTTCTCTGAATGAAGAGGATACAAAGATGCTGCTGGATCTGTTACTGGAATTCAAACAGCAGGGAATGACCTCCATTATGATTTCCCATAAGCTTAGTGAAATAGCATATGTAGCAGATAACATTACAATACTCCGTGATGGTTCCACGATAGAGACGATTAGTAATGCTACTCATAATATAGATGAGAGTCGAATCATTAAAGGAATGGTTGGCCGTGAGATGAAAGATCGTTTTCCGAAGAGAGAATATGCGGTTAGCGAGGAAATTGCTTTACAGGTTATGGACTGGGTTGTATATCATCCGTTATATGAAGAAAAAATGATATGCAAGCGGATTAATTTTCATGTTAAAAAAGGTGAAATCGTAGGGTTTGCAGGTCTTCAGGGTGCCGGCCGTACGGAATTAGCTATGAGCATCTTTGGGCGCAGCTACGGTCAGAAAATATCAGGAACCTTAATTGTGAAAGGAAAGGCTACGGTATTAAAAGACACCCGAAATGCCATCAACGCCGGGATTGCCTATGTAACCGAAGATCGAAAAAATAACGGTCTGATACTAGGGCAGCCCATCCGAGTAAATACTACCTTAGCTAAAACCGTTAAGGTAAGTAAGTTTGGAGTGTTTGATGAGGATAAGGAAAAAATAGTAGCGGAGGAAAGCAAGAGTAAGTTTAATATTAAATGCAACAATACAGAACAAAATGTCGGGAATTTATCCGGTGGTAACCAACAAAAAGTTTTACTGGCTAAATGGTTGTTCGCGGATCCTGATATTCTTTTACTTGATGAGCCGACCAGGGGAATCGATGTAGGCGCTAAATATGAGATTTACAATATCATGAACCAATTGGTAAAGGAAGGCAAAAGCGTTGTTATGATCTCTTCCGAAATGCCGGAACTGCTTGGTATGTGTGATAGAATCTATATTATGAATGAAGGCAAAATTGCCGGAGAGCTTACAGCAGGGGAAGCTACCCAGGAGCAAATCATGTCCTGTATACTGAATAGTGATAAAATGAATCAGGAGGTTGAAACAGTATGAACATAAAGGTAAAGAAATTTCTTGTAAAATATACGATGGTCATCGTACTTGTGATCGTGTTTTTACTATTTAGTTTTTTGACCGATGGAAGGTTGGTTTATGCGCAGAACATGTCAAACCTGTTGCTTCAGAACGCGTATGTACTTATTCTTGCCTGTGGTATGTTACTATGTATCCTTACCGGTGGTAACATCGACTTATCGGTGGGTGCGATTGTATGTCTGGTAGGGGCCTTTGCAGCAAAGGTACTTTCGGCTACCGACCTTAATGCAGTTATTGTTATATTACTCGGGTTGGGACTTGCATTATTAATTGGAGTATGGCAGGGTTACTGGGTTGGATATGCCAGAATTCCACCCTTTATCACTACTTTGGCAGGTATGTTTATCTTCCGTGGAATTGGTCGTATTATTCTGAATAGTAAGACAATACCCATCCAAAACGAGTTTTTCTTGGATATCTTCACCTCATATTTAAATATTCCGGCAATAGATACCGATAAGAGAAAATACTCGGCTATCATAATCGGATTTATAGCAGTAGTAGTCTACATAGTTTTAACGATCATCGGTAACAAGAACAAGAAAAAGAAGGGTTATAAAGTAGACAGCCCGGTAACCACCTATGTCAGGTTAGCAATCATCAGTATCTGTATATTGGCATATAGTTGGAAATTATCCCAATATAAAGGCATCAGCATAATGCTCGTGTGGGTTTTGGTTGTAGTGCTTATTTATGCCTATATTACAAATAAAACAGTGTTTGGCCGTTATTTCTATGCGATCGGTGGTAATGAAAAAGCTACGAAGCTCTCCGGTATTAATACAAATAAGATTTATTTTGTAGCATATGCACAGGTGGCATTACTTGCTGGCCTTTGTGGTTTAATATCAGCTGCACGTGTGGGATCTGTGAATGGCGACACCGGCTACCAATTTGAGATGGATGCAATTGGTTCCTGTTTTATCGGAGGTGCCTCTGCATACGGTGGCTCAGGAACAGTAAGCGGTGCAGTGATTGGTGCTATCCTTATGGGTGTTATTAATCAGGGTATGTCCATCTATGGTTTAAATACAAACTGGCAATATGTTGTAAAGGGTGGCGTACTGCTATTTGCTATTATATTTGATATTAAATTCAATAATAAGAATATGACCAAGGCTTAATTTGATATAAGAGTAGAGGAGACAGGGAAACATGAAGTGGATTAATAAGGATGCGCTGCCACAGTCGGCAGGGCTAAGAGCTATACTATATTATCTGGTGGCAATCTATATAGGCTATATGGGTTATTCTATCATGAAAAACAGGCTTGCCGGTGACGATACCATGTCATATCCTCTAGCAATCCTTCTTACATCAATACTCGTGATAGGAGCAGTTGGGGTAGCTTTTTATGCAACAAAACGGATGAAATATGAAAGCAGGCAATCTGAGAAACAGATTGCCGATAAGGACGAAGACCGGGATTAAGATAAATAAAAAGCGATGCAACAGTAGGGCTATAATGTTGCATCGTTTTTGCAATTTCATACATTATATGGTATAATAAGGAAAAGACTATTAGCATGAACACAATGCTCATCAGTGCTCAGGAATGGAGGAGAATGAGTAAGAAGTCATCATATATAATTGGAATCATTATAACGTTAATCCTTTCAATTACAGTCATCTTTCTGATTGGGCGATATAAGCTGCCTGTACTTGAAATAAATAAAAACTCGGAGGCTGAAGAGTACTCGAAGCATTATGTTTTAATAACCGAGGATATGACGACCACCTTCTGGCAGTCAGTATATACGAGTGCGAAGGAGGAGGCAAAAGCAAATGATATCTATCTGGAACAGATAGGAAGCGGACTTTCGGAGAAATATAGCCTGGCGGACTATTTAAGAATTAGCATCGCCGCTCGGGTGGATGGGATTATTATATGTCCGGATGAGTCGGACAGCGTGACAGAATTAATCAATGAGGCAGCAGACGAAGGAATACCGGTGATTACGATATTGAAGGATAACTATGATACGGAAAGAGTTAGTTTTGTGGGCATCAATTATTATGAGCTGGGACTTGTGTATGGAGAGCAGATCTTAAATCAGATGACTGAGGACACGAAGAATATTTTTATCCTGTTTCATTCCTTAGAATCAGTCTCCTCTAATGATGTGATCTTTAATCAGATCAAGAAGAACCTAAATGAGAAGCTTGGTGAGAGAAGTGTAAACATTCAGCCATATTATATATCCAATGATAATGAATTTGACTCAGAAGAAGTAATTCGTGATATCTTTGTTAATTCTGAGAAAGTTCCGGATATTCTTGTCTGCATGGAGGAGGTCGATACGGAATGTGCCTGCCAGGCGATTGTTGATTACAATAAGGTGGGTGTGATTACAATTATCGGTTCCTACTCCTCGGAAATTATATTAGAAGCTGTTAGGAAGAAACTAGCTGCCTTAACCGTAGCCATGGATACGGATCAGTTAGGAAAGCAAAGTGTACAGGCACTTCTCGAATATCAGGAGATGGGTTATGTCAACAATTATTATAATGTGGATTTACATATTATAAATGATTAATTTCATTCATGTCGTGGGCTAAAGCATAGAAAAGGATATCATTATGATAAAATATATCATCAAAAAATTTATGCATTCCATACGCGCAAAGCTGATTTCTGTATTTATATTATTAACGGTCATCTTATTTATCACCAACATCAGTGTAAATACCTATATCAATAAATCACTGCGCAAGCTTGATACCGTATATTCCTCAAATATTGTCTCCAATCAGTTGTCTGAGAAATTAGAGGAGGTTCAATCGAATGTATATGAATATCTGAATACCAAAAGTGCAACTGCATTGGTTAATTATTATAAAAGTGAGCAGGAATACCGCAATCTGTTAAATAACCTAAATACTAAGGTTACGAATGATGAGATGCTTGTACTGGAGAAAAATATTAAGAATATGTCAGATACCTATCTGACTTTAACAGATGAGACGGTGAAGGAAAAGCGTGGACGAAATGTTGAAAAATATAAAATGTCCTATGAAGAAACGAAGCTGCTAAATCAATATATTAACTCCTTTATCAATAATTTGAATACGGAGCAATTAAAGCAAAACTCCCAGAATTATGAGTTAATGATCGTCTCCCTACGCTATACGGAGACCTTGAGTCTGATTATCTTAATTACGGTTGTATTTTTTAGTTTAGCTCTATTGCTACTGATACTTCGGAACATGATTGGTCCTCTCGTTCAGCTGGCACATAGTGCGAATGAGGTTGCCATTGGTAATTTTGATACGGAATTTGTCAAACGAAAAACGAGGGATGAAGTCGGAGTGTTGGCAAGTACCTTTAATACCATGCTACAAAGCATACGAGACTATATCGAGCAGATCAGAGAAGATATGGAAAATGAACAGCAGTTAAAAGAAAAACAGCTTATGATGGAAAATCATTTGATTGATGCCCAGTTAAAATATCTTCAGGCTCAGATTAATCCACATTTTCTGTTTAATTCCTTAAATGCGGGTGCTCAGCTTGCCATACTGGAGGAAGCAGATCAGACCAGTATATTTTTAGAAAAGATGGCTGATTTCTTTCGGTATAATGTTAAAAAGATGGAAAAGCATGTTACCCTGAGTGAGGAGATAGAGTCGGTTGATAATTATATCTATATTTTGAATGTAAGGTTAACGGGAGATATTCGATTTCAAAAAGAAATAGCCGGTGAGATTGATGAGGTTATGGTTCCGAGCATGATACTTCAGCCAATCGTTGAGAATGCAGTAAAGCATGGGATCTCCGGAATCGACCGAGTGGGAGAGATCCTTTTAAGGGTGGACAATTATGAAGATTTCCTTATTATCATCGTAAAAGATAACGGTTCCGGTATGACAGAAGGTAAAATAGCTGAAATTGTGACGGGCAGCCTAAACTCCTCCGATAAGATTTCGACTTCTGCGGGTATTGGTTTATATAATGTAATAAGCAGACTACGGCTTTATTATGGCAGAGAAAACCTGGTGACTATACATAGTGATGGACCTGACAGGGGCACCGAAGTAAGGATTATCATTCCAAAACAGGAGAAAACAAACTGGAAAGGAGCCAATGATGTATCGTATAATAATAGCAGATGATGAAGGGATTATGCTGTATTCTTTGAAGACAATGCTTCTTAAGAACATTGGGGACATTTGTGAGATTTATACCGCTAAAACAGGCAGAGCTGTCGTAGATATGGTGGAAAATATCAGACCGGATATTATTTTTATGGACATACAGATGCCCGGAATGAATGGTATTGAAGCTATGCAGGTGATTCGAGAAAGAAATAAGTCTGTATTATTTGTTGTTATTACAGCATACAGTAAGTTCGATTATGCCAAGGAAGCAATAGAAATCGGGGTATTTGATTTTATGACGAAGCCGATTGTTAAGGACAGCTTTCTGGATGTGATTAAGCGTGCCATGGTACAGGTTGATACGGAACGGAAGAATCAGATGGCGAACCTGAGAATCCGTGAGAAGCTTGAGTCGGTGGTACCAATCCTGGAAAGCGGCTTCATTAACAATCTGATGCTGCAGGGGGAAGGTTCGGAAAATACATATTACAATTATAAGGAGCTTTTAGAGATTGAGGAAGAGAATGCTTACGTATTACTGATTCAGTTCGGTGAAAGTTATGAAAATGGAGTACTGACGAATCCCATTGGCATGAGTATGCGTTCACAGAAGTTCTATCCCGTATTACGAAGCATTATCAATGAGCATTTCCACTGTCTGGTAGGAGCGGTTATAGCTAACAAGGTCATAGTAATGGTTCCGAACGACAGTGATGAAGCAGAATATGAGGAACGAATTCAAATAATAGGTAAGACGAGAAATTTACTTCATGCCCTGGAAGATCAGATTGATGCGAAATTCCGAATTGGAATTGGACGAAAGTGCCGAATGGAACATCTTTATCAATCTTATCAGGAGGCCTTCCGCGCATTACAGGAGGGAGAGGGAAGAGTTGTACATGTGGGAGATATGCCTTTAAGGGGCGAATATGAAGGGGATTATCCGGAGGATAATGAACGATTGATCCTTCAGATGGTACTAAAGGGAGATTTAAGCGGTGTCATAGAACAGGCCACCTTATTCTATGATTGGATGTTGGATAATTATAAAGAATATATGGACAGCATCCGCTTGAAGGTATTGGAATTGGTGATGCGGGCGGAAAAAGAGGCATTCTTTCACGGAGGCATTAACTATGGCTTCCTGTATCGTAAGGATTATCTAGTTGAAGTGCTTCACAGCAGCTCCTATGATGAAATACGAAACTGGTGGCTGAATAAGATTTCTGATATCACGAAGAATATGGCGAACCGCAAAAAGAACCAGTCAGAGAACATTGTTACAAAGGCAATCAGCTACATGATGGAAAACTTCAGAAAGGATATTTCCCTGGACGATGTGGCAAGAGAGGTTAACATCAACCCGTATTATTTTAGTAAAAGATTTAAAGAAGAAACCGCAGTTAACTTTATTGATTATCTGACTGGGATACGTATTAAGAAAGCGAAAGAGCTGCTTGAAAACAATGAATTAAGCATCAAAGAGATATGCACCAGATCAGGTTACAGCGACCCGAACTATTTTAGCAGGATATTTAAAAAAATAGAAAATGTCACGCCAAGTGAATATAGGGAGAGGTTGAGGAATGAATAGAAGAATCAGATGTGCTCTGCTGGCAGCAGTTTCCGTTCTGGTGCTATGTGGTGGATGTAGCAATAAAGAAAACAATAAAAATGCGAAGATTGAAGAAGATAAGCCGCTCCAGATCGGATTCAGCTTTGATTCCTTTGTCATTGAACGGTGGATCAGGGACAGGGATGTTTTTGTTATGACTGCGAAGGATTTAGGAGCAGAGGTGAATGTACAGGTAGCCAATGGTGATGTGGATACACAGATTTCCCAGATTAAGTATTTTATTAAAAAGAAGATGGATGTTATCGTAATCGTGGCAACGGATGGAGATGAGCTTAAGGATATAGTAGCGGAGGCGAAAGATGCCGGGATCAAGATTGTCTCCTATGACCGGTTGATTAGTAATGCAGATACCGACTTATATATCTCCTTTGACAATGAGCAGGTCGGAAGTGAGATGGCCAATGCCCTGATTGATAAATTGCCTGAGGGTGGATATATCTATATGATTACAGGGCCGGAAAGTGATAATAATGTAGATATGATAGGAAATGGTTTTCGAAAGCTCATCGAAGAAAGCAACTTAAAGGTAGTATATCAAAAATCCTGTTTTAACTGGAACGCAGAGTTAGCTGCCGGATATGTGGATGAGGCATTAAGCATGTACCCTGATGTAAAGGGAATTATGTGTGGGAATGATGATCTGGCCAGTGAAGTTTTTCTGGTGCTTTCAGAGAACCGATTAGCCGGGAAGGTATTTATCGTAGGGCAGGATGCGGATCTAGCTGCATGTCAGAGACTTGTTGAAGGGACGCAGACAATGACCGTATTTAAGCAAGTGGAAGATCTGGCTAAGGCAGCAGCATACCTCTCGGTTGCACTGGGAAAAGGGGAGGATATCACGGACCCCGAGTTAAACCTTAGCTATTATGTGGAAGATACCATCAACGATGGCTCGAATGAGGTACCATATTATAAGCTGGAATGTATCCCGGTCACGGCAGATAATATTGACAAGATTATTATAGACAGTGGTTTCCATACCAGAGAGGACGTATACCTGAATGTTGAGTAGACTATTACAGTAATATTTGGCGTCTTAGGTATGGTATTTTTACTCCGTTTTTCATAAACTAAATATATATTTAATATAGGAATCAGAAGGAGGATATTAATTTCCTCCTTCTGATTATTTTCATAGCAAAAGAGCTTAATCATTAATTTGTAAGGGGGCTATCATACTCAATATATTGGTATATAATAATTATCGGTGTTAATACTTGCATCCGCTATTCGAAAATTATATAATAGTTGAAATACATATTAAGTACTTCCTTGTTGATGCATCTTAACTACAGATACAATTTCATGGGGAATATGGACAACTCATCAGGGAATATTATTTTGTTAGACAGTATGATTGAAAGGAGATCAATGCATCAAAATACTGATGTGTAAAAATTGATGAAAAATAATTTTAAAAGCAGTCTGATCATCATGTTAAAGGGCTTTATTATAGGTTCTTCCATGAGTGTTCCCGGAGTTAGCGGAGGAACCATGGCTATCCTTCTGGGAATATACGATAAATTAATTAGTGCAATCAGCAATTTCCTGAAGGACATTAAAGGAAATGTGATACTACTAATGAAATTCTTAATCGGCGCAGGTATCGGTATCGGTTCTTTAGCTTTTGTTATTAAGTGGATGTTAGAAAAATTTCCGTTCCCGGTATCGTTCTTCTTCCTGGGTGCCGTAATTGGTGGAATTCCTGCATTATATAAAAAGGCAAAGGAAGATCACATTAAGCTTTCCTCCGGTATTTATTTTCTCTTAGGACTGATTATTGTTATATCGATCGGATTGATTCCGAGAGGAAATATTGATGTCAGTTCAGGTTCAGGAATTACTCATTACCTTATGCTTTTGCTTACAGGAATTATTATTGCCTTGGCTTTAGTATTACCCGGAATTAGTACCTCTCATATGTTACTCGTGCTTGGAATGTATGATGCCATGATTTTGGCTATTACAGAGTTTGATGTAATATATATTGGGATCATAGGTGTTTCCACTTTGATTGGTATCTTTTTGATCACCAAACCGATAGAATGGGTAATGAATAAGTTCACACATCAGACCTATAGTATGATTATAGGTTTTGTGATAGGTTCTACAACAGAGATTTTCCGTGATAAAATATTACCTGCGATTCCTGAAACCGCAGATTTTGGATGGTGGTTCCCTTCAGTCGTATTCTCTGCGGTAGCCTTTATACTAGGCTACATAGGAATTAATTCCTTGTCAAAATTCTCGAATGACTAACACTCGGTTCGGATATTAAGCTAAGAAATGTTACAGTTCAGCCATCAAAGATATAGATAAGACTACCAAAGGAAGCATTTCCCCCTTGTCTTATACTTTGACTCAATATGCTGAACTGTAACATTTTAATGCAAATTGTATCATCTGATGATAGCCTAGGGTGTCTTAGGTATTTTGATACAGCTGTTACGATATTCGGAGGGGGTAATCCCTGTTACCTTCTTAAAAGCATTGGAAAAGTTATGGCTATCGGTATATCCGATACTGTAACCGATTTGTGCAATTGTCTTATTGGTATCCATGAGCTCTGCCTTTGCATGCTCTATTAGTTCCTGTAAGAGGTATTGCTTTAGGGGGATTCCTGCATGACTTTTAAATACTGAGGATAAATACTTTTCGTGATAACCAAAATACTTCGAAAGCTCCAAAACACGAATGCGGTTAAATTTATTCCAGGCAATATAATCAAGGATTGACTGATATAACTGGTTTTTTGTAGTAAGAGGACTTCGCCCCTGTTGTATTTGCAGCTGATTATGTAACTCGAGAAGTAACCCCGTAGCCAACATGTCCAAGGTATATCTGTGATGATAGCGTCGGTCGGCATCCTGAAGCTGATTAATTAATATAATGATACGCTCAATATTAGGAATTACATTTTGCTGAGAAATCATAATCTCATTTTTTGTGGTTGGGTTAATATTAGCTGGTGAAAAATGAAACCAAAAGAAGGAACAGTCAGAAGGAGCATAGCCATACTGTTTTTCGGTTGGAGGCATGAATAGATATTCGTTCTTTGTTACTGTGTATTTTTTTGTTTCATCTGCAATATAAAGGGTTCCTTCTGTTACCAGGAATAATTCATATTCATTCAATTTTCTGGTCATATGAATCCATTCGCTGGAAGGGGCTTTAAACTTACCACACCAATGATATGAAATAGGATTGCCAATGGGGAAGCTACAATTTATCATCTTACTTTTTCACACCCTTTGCTACTTAATATATTTAAATACTATCTAATCGGTTTTTAAAATTCAAGAAAAATTTTATAATAATTCCAGCACAATTGCTCCATATAATTATTAAATCAAAAAATACTTTTTATTTGGTATAGATTACATTTATATAAAAGGGTTAAAGTATAATAATATAGGTATTAAGTAAAATTATAATATGAATGAAGGTGAGAAAATGGCAACAGAAATGAACAATCAATTGAAAGGTTTGACTCATGGTAGCAGACATAAAACATCAAGAAATAATACTTCAAGGAAAACACAGAAATATCTTCTGTTAGGTATGCTCCTGCTGTTACTGATTCTGTATCTTTGTATTGCTTTTTATTACCGCAGTCATTTTTTTAGTAAATCAACCATCAATGGTGTCGATGTATCTAATCTAACCGTAGGAGAAGGAAAAAATGTAATTAACGCTCAGATAAGGTCTTACCGGTTAACCTTACAGGGAAGAAATGATATCACGGATTCAATATCAGGAGAGGATATTGATTTACATTCTGAATTTGATCGAAGCATATCTGATTTATTGGAGCAGCAAAATGGATTTGCATGGCCGATTGCCTTACTTAAAACTCATACGATGGAGATTGCTGCAATCCTTCAATATGATGAAAATAGATTAATGGAACGTTTTAATCAATTAAGTTTTTTTGCGGAAGAAAATATCATAGAGCCTGAAAATGCCTTTATTTCGGAATACGGTGAGAATGGTTATGTTATTACCCCCGAAAAGCTTGGAGCTAAGCTAAATAAGGATGATCTCTATGAAGCTGTCAAGGATGCAATTACTAAGCTGGAGCCGACTTTATCAATTGAAGAGAAGGGTTATTATAAGAAGCCTAAGATAACCTCCGAATCACCTAAATTATTAAATGCACTGGATATAGTAAATCGTATGGTGAGCACAGAAATCACCTACGAATTCGGTGAAGATACTGAGGTTTTGGATGGGGATCGAATTAGTAATTGGATATCAATCGATAAAAAATTTAAAGTTCATCTTGATGTTAACGGTGTGAAAGAGTTTGTGGATGAGATTGGAAAGAATTATAATTCCTTCGGTAGAACCCGAACATTTACAACTTCTTATGGGAACGTAATCAAAGTCGAAGGTGGTGATTATGGCTGGTGGCTTAACCGCCCGGCTGAAGTTGAAGAATTAGTTGAATTAATTGAGAACGGAGAGCAGTTGGTAAAAGAGCCGGTCTACTATCAGACTGCTAATCAATATGGGAAGGACGATATTGGGGATACGTATGTTGAGGTAAATCTGACGGCACAGCATTTGTTTTTTTACAAGGACGGTAAGCTGATATTGCAGTCGGAGTTTGTATCCGGAAATTTATCTAAGGATTATGGTACGCCCACCGGAACTTATCCAATTCAATACAAGGATAACGATGCAATCTTAGAAGGAGAAGATTATTCCACTCCTGTAAAGTACTGGATGCCCTTCAACGGAAATATCGGATTTCATGATGCCTCCTGGCGTGAGGAATTTGGAGGGGATATCTATAAGACGAATGGTTCCCATGGTTGTATTAATATGCCCCCGGAAAATGCAAAAATAATGTATCAAAATATTAAAAGAGGTGTAGCTGTTATAGTATATGAATTATCCGGAACCGAAACCTATTAAGTAAATAAACATTTTATCATTGCTACCAATCGACATAAAATGTTAAAATAGACTGATGAGAGAATATCTCTATACCAAGGAGTCCAAATGAAAGAAATATTAAAACTTCCGCAGCAGTTCTTTCGTGTATTCAGTTCAAGGAACCGCTACATCTATATGGAAGCGCTGCTGACGATTTATGAGGAATATCTGTATAATGATTATTTCCTGACGAAGGAAACCTGTATTCAGTTGATCGCCGAGTATTTTTCAGACCGAATTGTGGATATCTCAGCTGATGATGAGGAACAGGATGCTGACAGTATGGAGCCGATGGCAACCAAGGTATTAAATCGGTTAATACGGTTTTCCTGGCTTAAAAAAGTGGAGGATTACAGCTCCTTTAAAACGAATATCATTATACCGGACTATGCTTCCATTTTTATCGAAACTATAAAACGATTAAACAATCCTGACTCGGAGGAGTCGGATTTATACATACAAAACGTCTATACGAATATCTATTCCTTTTATCATGATACAAAATCGGGAATGGAGCTATTAAAGGCGGCAAGGGTGAATACGACGAGATTGAACCGAGCCCTACAGGATATGCTCCATAACATGGATCAATTTTTTGGTGCTCTGCTGGAGAAGAATAATTATGAGGAGCTGCTTCGGGAGCATCTAAATACCTATGTTGAGACGATTGTTAATAAAAAATATAGCTTACTAAAAACCAGTGATAATTTTTATATCTATAAAAATGATATCAAGAAGCTTCTTCGAAAAACTGCTGAGGATGAGAACAGGTTAAATCAATTAAAACATAAAATGATGACAGAGGGTAAGAAGGAAGAAGATATTGAAAATGAATTTATTGACCTTCTATATGAGATTGAGCGTGGAATCATTAATATGGAAAAACGGATTACTCATATTGACACGGAGCATAGTAAATATATCAGGGCAACGGTAAGTCGTCTGGAATATCTGCTAAGCAGTGATGATAATTTACAGGGTAATGTAATTGCTTTATTAAATCTGATGTCGAAAGAAGCAAACAGTGAATTGAATTCTCAGGTGGCGTCTTCTATATTAATGAATGATCCTACCATAATTTCAGCGGATTCTCTATATAAAAAGAGGGGCAAGAGAAAGCAATTCGAGGAAACCGTGGAGGCGGAGACCTTTACAGAGGAAGAATTATCGAAGGAGGATATTCTTCGAATTAACCGGAATAAAAGTCGATACAATAAAGCACAGATTGAAGGCTTTATCCTGGACAAGATGGTGGACGGGGTTTATCGGACAAAGGAGCATGCGATTAATAGCGATGAAGATTTTGAGCTTCTGGTCCTTGCCTATGATTACAGCATCCGAAGAAACAGTCCCTTCCATGTGGTTCCAGGTGACAAAGGTATGATAACCAATCAGAAATACTCATATCCTGATATGGTTTTTGAGAAGAATAGTGTTAATAAAACATTATTTCAGGATAGCAAAGAATCAGAGAATTTTGATCTATAGAAATCTTCATAGCCTATGTAAATAGTAATGACATAGAAATCTCTATCACTTACTTAGATAGTTAAGACCTAGATATCAATGTGGCTTATATAATTAATTTAGTGAGATAATCTTTTGTTATCTTACTGAGAGATAAGATTTCTAATAATTTTGGAATCGATAGAAAGGATACCCATGTTCCCATATTACAGTGAACTTTTGGATGAAGAAAAAGAGGAGTTAAAAGAAGTAATTAAGACACTATACCATCAGACCTACTTGTTGGAGCGGAAATATGATAAAAAGTCAGAGAGATACCTACCGAATCGATTATACCGTGCCTGTGAGAGGCATCTGGATTTTTTGAAGGAGTATTATCAAATTGCAGACATCGATCTGATTGAAAACAGACAGTTTGGTATTATACATATTGTCACTCAGAATTTACAGGGTGATAAGCTGAGTAAGCTGACAACCATCTTCGTCTTATTACTGAAGCTCATCTTTGATGAGCAGATGAATACGGCCTCAAGCTCCATCCATGTGTATACAACGTTGAATGAAGTCTATGATAAGATTCATTTGTTCCGTCTATGGAATAACAAATCCATTTCACCTACCGAAATACGTAAAACGATTGCGGTACTCAAAAAATATCAGGTGATCGAGATAGCCGAAGAGCTGGGTGAATTAGAAGGAGATACGAGATTTATCATATATCCAACGGTCAATCTGTTACTGGACAACCAGTCCATCGGGGCAATCATCGAGCAGTATCAGGAGGAAGAGGAGGTAACCGAGGATGGACAGATATCAAGCATTTTCGAAAATGTGTCTGAATAACTGGCATTACATAAATGAGAAGCTATTGACCTTTCATGATGAAATAAATTTCTTTACCGGACATTCCGGAAGCGGTAAATCCACAGTGTTAGATGCCTTGCAAATCGTATTATATTCAGATAGTAACGGACGCGGATTTTTTAATAAAGCTGCCAAAGAAGACTCCGACCGAACCTTGATTGAATACCTGAGAGGCATGAAGGTGGTACAGGAAAATAACGATATCAGTTATCTTCGAAATAAAAACTTCTCGACAACCATTGTATTGGAATTAAAAGATACCGAGACGCACAACTACCAAAGTCTTGGTGTTGTTTTTGATGTGGATGTTTCTGTTAACGACGTTAGCAGAATGTTCTTTTGGCATACCGGAGAACTGGCTTCAAACCACTACCGTGATGGGGATAAGGTACTGTCGATTAGTGAATTAAAGGACTATATTCAGGCGAACTATTCAAAAGAGGCTTATTACTTTAGCAGGACCAACGAGAAATTCCGTAATGAGCTATACAGCAATTATTTTGGGGGGCTGCATCCAAAGCATTTCCCGGCGCTTTTTAAGAAAGCAATTCCCTTTAAGATGGACATGAAGCTGGAGGACTTTGTTAAGAATTATATCTGTACTGAAAATGATATCCATATGGAGGATATGCAGGATAGTGTTTCCCAGTATACCAGATTGAAGCGAAGGTTAGAGGATACCAAGAATGAAATCCAGCTGTTGACCGATATCAAGGAACAGTATGGAAGATACGAGGCTCTGTCAAATCAGATTGTTCAATATCAATATAACCTTGATAAACTTGACATTACTACAATTTTGTCAAGACTTGAAAAGCTTCAACTTCAAAGGACACAGTATCAGGAAGATATCAAAACTCTTGACCATGCCATAGGTATATTGGAACTTGAGATTAAGGATTTACAGATTCAAAGAGATGAGGTAGCATTCTCCATTCAAAACAGCGGTTATGAACATCTGGAAGCTGAGCTGGGGCATCTGAATCAGACCTTGGAGCTCTTATACCGCAGCAAGGCAGATTATGATAAAACAGTGAACCGTTTGAGAGAGTGGTTGGAGACCAAGCTTTTGGAACCCTTTGTAGAAGCGGGTATCAAGCATATGAAGGAATATCAGGCTTCCGGTTTGGAAATAGAACGGGTAAAATCAGCCCTTGCCGATCATAGAAGAGAAGCCGAGAAGGAAAAATCAGAAGTATCCGGTAAAATAAATGAACTGAAGACAAAACTTTCCGAGATCTCAAAACAAATGACAATGCTAAAAAACGGTCAAAAGGCATACCCTTATTATCTGCTGGAAGCAAAGGATTATATAACACGAGAACTGGAACACATCTATGAGCTTCCAATCCGGGTAGATATCTTGGCGGATGTGATCGAAGTTAAGGATGAGAAGTGGCTGAATGCGATTGAAGGCTATATGGGTAATAATAAATTGAATCTGATTGTAGAGCCAGAGTATGCAAAGCATGCACTGGAGCTTTATAAAGGACTTGATCCCCATAAGTATTCTAAGGTTGCAGTGATTGATACCGAGCGTGTTCTACGGGATGCCAGAACTGCGCAGCATAATTCTCTTGCCAATGAGCTTGAGACCTCCTCCGATTATATCAAGGCTTATATTGATTATCTGATGGGTGCCGTAATCAAATGCAATTCTATAGAGGAGCTTCGCAACTATAAGAGCGGAATCACCATGGAGTGTGTACTTTATCAGGGCTTCAAATTACAGCATATCAATCCCCGCAATTATACGGAGGAGGCTTACATTGGTCGAAGTGCGATTGAACGAAGACTTCGTCTGTTGGAGCATACTCAGAAGGAATTACAGGAACAAAAGGAGCCTCTTGATTTTCGATTAAGAAGGGCGGAGGAACTTTTACGTTATGAATACCTGCAAAATGATACGGAGTTTTATGAAAGTAAACTTCAGGAGCTTCACCAAATTCCTTCTATGGAGCAACAAAAGGAAGAGTATAAGCGTAGGATTAACGAACTGAAAGAATTAAATATTGATGAATGGAAAGCAAAGAAGCTTTTATTAGAGCAGGTGATAGAAGCAAAGAGTAAACAGAAGGAAAAAGCCAGCATAGACTTACAATCCAAGGATAAAGATATGAATGGATTTGGTGAGGAAATACTTACTCTGAATGAGCAATTGAACGAGAAGCAAGTAACCTATCAATTTGATGCTTTAAGAGAAGAAGCTTATCAGTTATTTATAAGTGAGCACGAGAATAAGAAGACGGAGCATATTCGAAATGATTTGCTTAACCGAAAACAGATCAATGAGAAACAGATGGAGGATGAATTCTATGTACTGATAAAGCGTAGAGAACATTACCATGCTTCCTATTCCTATCGGGGATTTTCTCTTACCGGTAAGGATAATATGGAATATGATCAATTGCTGGACAATTTAAGCAGTGATAAACTAAACGAATTTACTCAGAAAGCAAATGAACAGGCGGTTCAGGCAATCTATCATTTTAAGACGGACTTTATCTATAAGGTACGGGATGCAATCAAGGAAGTGATGCAGCAGAAGGATGACCTAAACCGCATATTATCACAACTTGATTTCGGTAAGGATAAGTACAAATTCATTATTACCAAAAATAAAGGTGAGGATGGAAAGTTCTTTGATATGTTTATGGATGAGAACCTGGAGATTAATCCTCATCAGTTAACCGGCAATATGAGTCAACAGATGGATATGTTCAGTATGCAGCATGAGAAGGATTATAGTGATCTGATTAATGAGCTGATTGAATTATTCATGCCTCCGGAAAACTGCGATACGAAAACGTTGGAGGAGGCAAGAGCCAATATGGAGAAATATGCGGATTACCGTACCTATCTGTCCTTTGATATGGAACAGCTGGTAGAAGGAATGCCCCCGATGCGACTCAGTAAGATGCTGTCGAAGAACTCCGGCGGAGAGGGACAGAACCCACTCTATGTTGCTTTATTGGCAAGCTTTGCACAGGTTTATCGTATTAACCTAAAGTCAAATGTTCGTAGAAGACCAACCCCAAGACTGGTTGTACTGGATGAAGCATTTTCTAAGATGGATGCGGAGAAGGTTGGTAGCTGTATCGGACTGATAAGAAAATTGGGTTTCCAGGCAATCATAAGCGCTACCAATGATAAAATCCAGAACTACGTAGATAATGTAGATAAAACCTTTGTATTTGCAAACCCTAATAAAAACCGTATCTCGGTTCAGGAGTTTGAGAAAAGGGAGTTTATTGAACTGTTAACCTCACAGGAGGATGGGGATGATGAGGCTAATTGATTTAATTATTGATCAGTATGAGAGAAACTGAAGCAAGGAAAAGGTAAACAGGATTATTGTGAACTGGAGAAGCTGTTATTATGCCTAACAGGTATTGATCAACTGGAAACCCCAATTTTTAAAAGAGTATTCAGTAAGCGGTACCTGAAAAACTCAAAGATTTTTGAAAAGGAGCTTCAGAAGAAGATAATCCGTATCGCAAGAAAGTATTTGCAAGAGATTGAGGATACGATGGAGGATACCGAAGTACTCTCTCAGCTTTACATTGAGGAATATTCTCAGGAATTAGCTTTAAAAGGCAGTATTAAATTAGAAGTATCCGGCTGTGTAATTGATACAGGCGTATTTCCTTACGGTACGGTATTAAACACCCAAACCTTAAAGAATGCTATCGTTATGGATAACCCACAGATCAAAAAGGTTATGACAATTGAAAACAAAGCAAATTATACTGCTGAACCTATGCAGGAGGGTACGGTTGTCATCTTTAGCCATGGATATTTTTCACCGGTAGAGAGGGACTTTTTAAAAAAACTTCGGGATAAGCTTTCAAAGAGTATATGCGCCGGAACGGAAATATGAATCAATGGGTGAACGGATATCCGGATATCGAAGCGATTACAAAGGATTTAGCTTCAAATAATAGCTATGTATGTATTGACGACAATCAAATCGTCGGGGTTTTTACCTTTATCAAGGGGATTGACCCCACTTATATTCATATCTACGAAGGAAATTGGCTGAATGAAGCATCATACGGTGTGGTACACAGAATTGCATCCCTTACCCACAAAAAAGGGGTTGCTTCCTATTGCCTGAACTGGTGTTATGAGCAGATTAATAATATTAAGATAGATACACACAGAGATAATATTATTATGCAGAAGCTGCTGGAGAAGAACGGTTATACCTATTGTGGGATTATCTATCTGGAAAGTGGGGCCGAGAGGCTGGCATATCAAAAGTAGATGAAGTCTCTATAGTAACATATCTGTACGGTATAATATTTGATCTAATATATAATTAGGCTCTAATACATTGTAAAAATTTTTATGTTAGTTCTTATTGAGAAAAATTGACCATTAAGCCTCTTGATAATCAATTTGATATCATGTACCATAATAGCGAGTTAGCGGCTGCTAACTCGCAAAGGAGGACTTATGAAACATGATGTAATCAATATGAACAGCCATATAAGCAATCAGGGATTGAATATGCAGATAGCAAAGCAGTGTGCTCCGCTTCTGACAGGAATAAAGATATCAAATATACTAATTACGAGCAGCTCAAATAAGGAAAAAGTGATGGAGATCTTTTGTAATTCATCGATATGGTATAAAGAAATTTATCGTGAAAACGGAAGAACTACCTTTTTCTTGTATAATCCTAAAAAACTGATGGAATATTTACAACGACCGGAAATTAAGAGATTGATGTCAGCCTTAGGTTATAAGAATATTGATATCGAGAGTGTGCTCGAAGTATTTTCCTCCCGGTTCTGTGAATATATGAGGGAGAGAGAATTATTTCCACACGAAATGGGATTGCTGCTAGGATATCCGATTGCTGATGTGGTTGGTTTCATAGAGCAAAAAGGTAAGAATTCTTTATACTCAGGATACTGGAAGGTCTATAGTGATCTTCAGGGAGCACACAATACCTTTGATCAGTACCGGAGTGCAAAGGAAACAGTAATGCAACTGGTAACAGAAGGTATTAGTATCAAACGGATTGTGATGCTGTATCATACCGCCAACAATATCTCTGATTTACACCAATTATTTGCGGTATAACAGAGTAAAATTCTAGCTTCATAGTAAAAAACTAGGGAGGGTACTAGAAACGGCATAATTATGATAATAATTATCAAAAAAGGTATTGACAAACCATTTGAGTTAGAATATAGTAACTATGAGCGAAATGTTAATGATAATCATTATCATATTTATTAAATGATTTAATTTTATTATCAAGATAGAAAGAAGGAATGGACATGTCATTAGCTATGGTGAATTTAGGAGAGACCAGAGTGGTTTCAGAATTTAGAGTCAAGGATGATATGAAGCGTCATCTTCAGGATCTGGGATTTATCAAGGGTGAAAAAGTTCAAGTCGTAGGCGATAACCCTAGTGGCCTGATTCTTATGATTAAGGGTGCTAAAGTGGCTTTAAACCGTGGATTGGCGTCCTTGATTATTGTGGAATAGTTTAAATTTATATATATCGAGGAGGATGAAGGATGACATTAAAGGATTTAAAACCGGGTCAGTCCGGTACTGTGATATCCATAGGAGAAAAAGGTGTCATGAGAAGAAGAATAATGGATATGGGAGTAACCCCGGGAGCAATTGTAAAGGTGATTAAAGTAGCGCCCTTAGGAGATCCGATTGAAATTAATATCAGAGGTTATGAGTTGAGCTTGAGAAAAGAAGAAGCGAATCAAATACAGGTCGAGCTTAGTTAATCTGTAATTTTTTTGTGCAAGAGTTAGCTAATGCTAACTATAATGATAAACTAATGATTAATAACTTGATTAAATTTAGGCTGAAGGACACAGCCCTATAGGAGGAAATTATGTCGTATACCATTGCTCTTGCCGGAAATCCGAATTGCGGTAAAACAACACTTTTTAATGAACTTACAGGTTCAAAACAACACGTTGGTAATTGGCCGGGTGTTACGGTTGATAAAAAGGAAGGAACCTATAAGAGAAATAAAGAAATAGCTATCATGGATTTGCCGGGTACATACTCTTTATCACCATATTCTTCTGAAGAAATCATAGCCAGGGATTACATCGTAAAAGAAAAGCCCGATGCAGTAATAAATATAGTTGATGCAACCAGTATAGAGAGAAATCTTTACCTGACATTGCAGTTAATCGAAACAAAAATCCCTATGGTTATTGCTTTGAATATGATGGATGAAGTAGATGCAAGAGGAGATAAAATAGATAGTACAAAGCTGTCAGAAATCCTTGGCATTCCGGTAATACCTATCATCGCAAGATCAGGTAAGGGGATTAAGGAGTTGATGGAAGCGGCATATGCGGTTGCAAAGGATAAGAAGGTTGGTAAAGCCTTAGACATATTTGATCATAATATTTCAACCTCGATCGATGAGATTGCAGCAGCATTATCGGATGAATTACCGGAAGATAGGGAATGGAAGGCGATAAAGCTCGCAGAGTGTGATGAAATCGTGACAGCATCCTTATCGGAAGCAGAAAGACAGGCTGTTGCGGATATTATCAAAAATGCAGAGCTTCAAGCAGGTGGTGATACAGAAGCAAAGATTGCAGATTTAAGGTATCAATTCATCGGCAAACTCGTGAAAGCTGCTGTACATAAATCAAGAAAGGGTCATGTAGAGACCAAATCCGATAAACTTGACAAGATTCTAACGAACCGTTTTTTGGCAATTCCTGCATTTGCCATAATCATGTATCTGTTGTTTGCATGTACCTTTAGTGAAAATTTCCTCTTTGTTTCGGGCTTACCGAGCCCCGGAATATGGTTGGCAGGTCTGGTTGAGGAAGGCTGGGGTACGTTAACCGGTGCACTAGAGACAGGACTGCAAAACACAGGTGCCTCCGACTGGGTTTTATCATTGGTAATCAGCGGTATCATGGAAGGTATCGGCGCTGTGGTCGGTTTCCTTCCGCTGGTGTTAGTGTTATTTTTGTTATTATCCTTTTTGGAAGACAGTGGCTATATGGCAAGAGTTGCATTTGTCATGGACCGTATTTTCCGCCGCTTTGGGTTATCGGGACGTTCTTTTATCCCAATGCTGATGGGCTTTGGTTGTTCCGTCCCTGCTTTAATGGCTTCCCGTACACTGGAAAGTGATAAGGATCGTAAAATCACTATGATGATTACTCCGTTCATGTCCTGTGGAGCGAAGCTTCCGATATATTATATGTTTGCTGCCACTCTGTTTGCGGACAATAATAAAACAATCATTGTTTTCTCTATCTATATGTTGGGAATTGCAGTTGCGATCATAAGTTCCTTTATTCTAAATAAGTACATATTTAAAGGTGAGACCTCAAATTTTATTATGGAATTACCACAGTACCGCGTACCTACCTTAAAGAGCGTATTGATTCATGCCTGGGAAAAGATGAAGGGCTTTGCGATTAAAGCCGGTACAATCATTTTCGCATCAACCGTACTCATATGGTTGTTATCTAACTTTAATTTTAAGGGTATGACTGATATGGAAAACAGCTTCCTGGCTTCTATCGGTAATGGTTTAAAAATTATCTTTACTCCGCTGGGATTTGCAGATTGGAGAGCTTCGGTTGCAGTAGTAACCGGATGGATTGCCAAAGAAAATATTGTAGCAACCTTTGGTCAGCTTTTTGCCGGGGTTAGCGATGATACCATGATCGAAGCCTATATGGCAGGTGAACAGGCGCTGCCTCATCTTGGAGATGTATTTAACCATGTTACCGCTTGGTCCTATATGGCGTTTAATCTACTATGTATGCCATGCTTTGCGGCAGTGGGTGCAATCAAACGTGAGATGGGCTCCTGGAAATGGACGTTTAGAGCAATAGGTTTTCAAATGCTGGTAGCATATATTGTGGCATTGATTATTAACGTGGTTGGTAATCTTATTTTCTAAATTAATTTTCGTGATTACCACAATCAATTGATACAGAAAAGGAGAATTCATTTGGCAGAAATTAAATACGATAACTGTTCTCCTAATAAAGTATTGAAGCAGATGGACATGATACTGGAAGAGTTGAGAAAACAAGGATGCAGAATTACAAAACAGAGAAGACTTATTATTGATATTATTTTGAACAATGAGTGCTCCAGCTGCAAGGAGCTTCATTGGAAGGTAATACAGAAGGACCCTTCCGTTGGAATAGCTACCGTATATCGTATGATTAAGACGATGGAAGACATCGGTGCAATAAACCGAAGGAATCTATACAGGGTACCCAACAATAATCCGAAAGAAGTTATGGGAGAGTGCTTCGTTGTATTGAAGAACAAAGAAGTCATTCCGATCTCTGCTGATCTGTTTACGAAGATTATTAAAACCGGACTTTCTATGGTCAATGGGTGGAAAGATATAGAGATAGAAAATGTGTTATTCATGAATGGGCTTCCAAGAGAGGAGATGTGTATCTATGATTGATTATATCGTTGTTGGTCTGGTGTCTGCCAGTTTGTTATTTATCGTATTGAATTCTATAAAAAGAAGAAAATCAGGACAAACCGCAGGTTGCGGAGGTTGTTGCGGCAATTGCTCCTCTACCTCCTGCCATGTGACAGTTGGTAATAAGGTTGATGAATAAATTACTGGAATCTCCCTGATAAATGAGGTATGATTGGTAATAGGAATCATTTTAAGGAGGAACCATTATGTATGAATCCGGGGAGAATTATTTAGAGACTATTCTTGTAATCAGTAAACGTGTAGGTGTAGTCAGATCCATAGATATAGCCAGGGAATTGAATTTCAGCAAACCCAGTGTCAGCAGGGCGGTAGGAATACTTAAGGAAGACGGATATATTAACATAGACGAGGATGGAAACATTAAGCTGACCAAGAAAGGAAAGGACAAAGCTGATCAAGTATATGAACGGCATCAGTTGCTAACCACCTTTTTGATGACTACAGCTAAGGTATCACTCGATATAGCGGAAGAGGATGCTTGTAAGATGGAACATGTCATAAGTGAAGAAACCTTCCGGGGTGTTAAAGAATTTCTACAAAAATGACATCACAAGAATGTGTCTTACATGTTCAAATCATAACAAATAAATTGATTTATATTTCATAAGGAGTCTAAACAAATCCATAAATCATATCCGGATTTGTCTAAGGCTCCTTGCTGCTGTTTAGATCAATCTCTATCATTCATCTTTTGTAACGGAGTTTCTTTAATCAACCTGAGTATGCCTGTATAGAATAATAGTTCTTCACATATCTATTATATAAGGAATCTTTAGGGGTATACTAGATGGACATATTTTTTATGTTGTTAGCAATTTTGGCAGGAGTGTTTACTACGCTTGAATCAAGTATTAATTCACAGCTTGGTAAACAATTGACCCCGAGCATCGCAACGCTCCATAGCTTAATTGTTGGTGTGACCTTCATATTTATGATTAATCTACTGAAAGGCAATCTTCCAAGGTATGCAAAAGTGGTGTCTGTAAGTCCGATATGGTTAATTGGGGGATTTTTTGGAGCCTTTATCATATATCTTTCATCAAAGTCCATACCCCAGCTGGGAATCTCCAATACGATTATTCTGATCCTTGCAGGTCAGATGGTAAGCGGACTGTTACTTGATGCTCTGGTGAACAATGTAAACATTAACTTTAAAAAGATGGCAGGCATGATCCTTTTTCTGATAGGTGCCATCATGTTTCTTAAGGAGTAGTAAAGATTTATATCCGTCAGAAATCGTAAGCCAAAAGTAAATCGGTGCCCTCAAAACCTAGAATGTGATAAACATCACTAACTTAATAAGGGCACCGTACAATTTCACTTATTAAAAATATGATCCAGCTTTTCTTTTAGCGGATCCGTTATTTGTGTTAAGGGCAGCCTAACCTCGGAAGAACTGATCAATCCTTTTTCCTTCAGACAGTACTTAATCGGAGCCGGATTGGGTTCCTTGAATAAAAGAGGGATAAATTCATAAAGCTGTTTCCATACCTCAAAGGCTGCAGCGTGATTATTTTCCTTAATCTTTTGGTACACGTCTAGAAATAACTCGGTTTTTAGATGGGAGGAAGCAAGAATTCCACCCTGGCCGCCCATCGTAAGGGTGGTGTAGAATAAGATGTCTTCTCCGGTAAGAATGGAGAAATCCTTCGGAGGATTCATAAGCAGCGCCATCGTTTGTTTTATATCACCACTAGAATCCTTAAGGCCAACGATATTTTTAAATTCTGCAAGTCTGTAAATAGTATCATTTTCAATATTTACCCCGGTACGGTATGGGATATTATAGAGCACAATATTAAGATAGGTTTCTTCAGCAATATTTTTGAAATGACTGTAGATACCCTCCTGGCTGGGTCTGTTATAATATGGACAAACAGAAAGAATGCCTTGAATGTCATAATATTCAGCTATTTTTATCTTTTTGATTACTTTAGCAGTATAATTACCGCCAACACCTACATAAACCGGTAAACGATCCTTATTATATTCCATTGTTTTTTCAATCATTTCTTCAAATTCATAATCACTTAACGTAGGAATTTCACCGGTGGTACCTAAGGGGATAATACCGCTAATACCCTTTTCTGTGTAATGGTCTATCATTCTTTTATATGATTTATAATCTATTTTATCATCTTTAAACGGAGTGATAATTGGTAACCAAACACCATTCAACTGCATAAAAAAACCTCCCTGTCAAACTTACCATTTTACTTGTAATTCTATTTTACATAACATTATTTTATAAAAATACCACTATAATGCTGTTATTATTGCAAATAATGCTGTATAATGCTGATAGTAAGTCCATTGCCTGGAGGGAGATTCTTTGATGAATAATTTTGAAAAAACTGGCTATTTAGATCATGATTTTAAAATATTTCATATCATTGATAGGCAGAGAAAAGAGTATGCCTTTCATTATCATGACTTTAATAAAATCATAATTTTCCTGAAGGGCAATATTAATTATACAATAGAAGGAAAAAGCTATGAATTGAAGCCTTATGACATTGTTTTGGTAAATGAAGGAGAAATACATAGAGCATCCGTACTTGATAATACGGTTTATGAAAGAATCATCATCTATGTATCGACCCAGTTTCTTAATACATATTCGGAAGATGATTATAACCTTAGTCATTGCTTTGAACGGGCTAAAAAAGAACACTCCAATGTACTGCGAATCCATTCGTTTGATAAAAGTAAGCTTTATCAGGTTTGTCTGGAATTGGAGCATTCGTTCAGTGATAATGCCTTTGCAAAGGAATTGTATCAAAAAATCCTGTTTCTTGAATTTATGATTCAACTGAATCGTACTACGATATCAAACCATATCAACTATCTGGATTCAATTAATGGCAATGCCAAGCTCCTACCGATTTTGGATTACATAAATGAGCATCTTACAGAAGAGATTACCATTGACGTATTGGCTTCACACTTTTATTTAAATCGTTACTATCTGATGCATTTTTTCAAAGAGGAAACGGGATACACCATTGGCAAGTATATCACGGAGAAAAGATTATTGCTTGCCAAGAACCTGGTTCAAAGTGGCAGTACTCTGACGCAGGCTTGTTTTCATAGCGGATTTCAGAATTACTCAACCTTTTCCCGAGCTTACAAAAAAACATATAAGGAAGTTCCAAAAAACTCTATCTTTCTGGACTAACGGGAAGAAATATTAGCCAGGATAACCAGAAGTAACATAGAAAAACCATAAGTTAGCCATAAAAAAGCCACAATATAACTTTAGTATTATAAATGACACAAGATAATTAGAAAAGTTATGATAAGATAGTTAGTACTGTCAGTTCTGCCTTTGATTATGACTTTCTTAGCCACATATAAAAATAGGAGTGTGAACATATGAGGAAAAAGATACTTACATTAATTCTGTTACTAATAGTCACCGCCTGCTTTTCAGACATATTTCTAATAAATACAGCAAAAGCAAGTGTAGTAGATCCGGGAACGCAAACACCTATGGTCAACTGGATTACAATTGTACAAAATCCTACGAAAACAGTTTATTCCAAAGGAGAAAATCTTGATTTATCAGGAATGATTGTTAGGGCATATTACATAGATGGTACTAGTCAGGATATAACGGACTATCAGGTTGTAAGTTACAATAATAGTGTGTTGGGTCTCCAGACGGTCTATATCAACTATCAAGGTTATAGTGCCAATTTTAATATCACCGTCTTACCGGCTAAAGTTACGAATGTCACGGTGGCAAGTAATAGTACCACCTCGATTACGCTCAACTGGGATGCAATTGTAGGTACCAGCTTATATGAAGTTTATACACTGGATGCTCTGACTGGCAGCTATCAGCTAAGTTCTTATGCATATACGAATAGTATCACCTTAACTTATTCGCCGGGAACGATTCAAAGCTACCAAATCTGTGCTGTAGAGTACCTCAATGGTATCCAATATAAAGGGAGTATGTCGGATACGATTACAGCTGCAACCGATCCAGAAGTGGTATCCGGTCTGACTGTGACAGGGACGACAGCTAACTCGGTCTCTTTATCCTGGAACCCTGTATTAAGAGCTACCGGTTATTTAATATACCGTTCCATGGATGATGGGGTTAATTTCAGTTGTGTAGGGAATTCTACCTCAACTATTTATACAGATGGAACGCTAACTTCCGGTCGTGGATATATATATAAGGTATGCGCATATACCTATACGGACACCTTTGCGGGAGACTTCTCACCAATTGCCGATACCAGTACCAACGCAGCAAAGGTAGTGTTAAAGTATAAAGCCGGAGATCAGAAAGTCAGACTTACCTGGAATAAGGTGGCAGGAGCCTCCTCTTATGATATCTATATCGGAGATACGGTTACCGGCTATACCCTTCTCACTTCTTCGAATACGAATGGAAGCTATGTTTTAGAAGGCTTAGTAACAGGAAACACTTATTCCTTCTATGCAGTAGCAAGACGTAATTATAAAGGTGTAAGCTATGACAGTCAAATTATCGAATACACCGATGTTTTAATGGGAGCAATTGCACCCACCAGTACAACGGCTAAGTATTTTACAGAAGAGGTTAACTTTATAAATTCTACTGCTTATACGCAGATTCCTTTCTTTAGTCAGAATGTGAGTTATGCGGAAAGCATGGTTATTCCAGGATTAGTAACAACCAATGTTGGAGGCTTTTCAAGCACCTCTATGTGCCCGCAGGGAATTACCTTTGCAAAGGATTACCTGTTGATGACGGCCTATGACATGGCAAATGAAGAGAATTCGGTTATCTATGTAATGGATAAAAATACGAAAACACTGTTAACCACCTTAATATTGCCATCAAAAACCCATGCAGGCGGTATCGCCTTTGATGGAATTAATATCTGGGTACCAACAGGGAAGAAAATCTCATCCATACCGTTCACGCAGGTAGAAGATGCGGTGATTAGTGGAAATCCTTATGCTTATGTAACCTATAACACTACCTGTCACCTGGATATCACAGCCTCTTATCTTACCTATTACGCTAAGAAGCTATGGATTGGTACCTATAATGAGCTTGAAACCACTTATTTGAACAGTTATACAATTGAGGATAAGAAGTCTGCTCCGTCCTTAATATGGACTGATACGATTAATATGCCAACCAGAGTTCAAGGTGTTGCATTTACGAAAAAAGGTACTCTAATCCTGTCACGTTCCTGCCAGTTATACAAAGGCCTTCGTGGATATATGCGTCAGCTGGAATTATATAAGCCTGACTTTGAAGGTGCTGTTGACGGAGTAATCCCGATAGGTGAGTGTATAAATACACTAGAGGTGCCATCCATGAATGAGGGTATCGCTATCGATGGTTCTAATCTTTATGTTGTCTTTGAGTCCGCGGCTTTTGCGAATGCCTCCTATAAAATGGATCGAATCTGCGCATTCAAATTATCCTCACTGGTCAAAAAGACGGTTTAATGTAATAGGGAGTATATGAATGGGAAAAATAATAGTTACCTATAAAGAGGTAATCGAATTGAGACATAGGATAGAAGAACAAGGCTTACCTTTTAAACTGCATTTGCATGATGCCTGTGGAAGTCAAAGTTTTTCCTTGGAACCCTTACATCAATCTATTGAAGCAGGAAGCTATGATGAGGTGAAGAGAGCTGTATCCGGATACTTTGAAGGTAAGGGTTTTAGAATTCGCTTTTCGGAATTTGATCTTACATTTACAGTAGAACAATAATGATGATATAAAAGCATTAGCATATCTTTTTCTTTTGTGGCGAATAGGAACATTTTCCTTTGCACATCACAAAGATAACAATTTCTCACAAAATATTGTTGCACAGTTGATAAAGATATGCTAGACTTACGCTAATACGAAGGTGTTGCAGGAGATGCAGCGCCTTTTTTTATTCAATAGAAGGAGTGGCTTATGGCTATTATGGTAAAAAAATTATACAAGAATGGGACCTTCCTGTATCAGATGAATCTGATTGCAGGCAGAAATGGGCTTACGAATCTTGTTCAATGGGTTCATATCATAGAAGATGATAGTGTAAGCTCACTGCTTCATGGTAAGGAACTGGTTTTTACTGCTGGTATATTAAATCGTGAGAAGGATTGGCTGCTTAATTTTGCCCGAAAGCTTTATGAGGCGGAGGTAAGTGCCTTTGTTGTGAATATTGGCCCTCATATCAAGGAGATTCCTAG
Source organism: Bacillota bacterium (assembly GCA_023414875.1). Classification (GTDB taxonomy): domain Bacteria; phylum Bacillota; class Clostridia; order Lachnospirales; family Lachnospiraceae; genus Mobilitalea. The sequence goes on from JAEZMV010000028.1 coordinate 435,178, forward strand.
GGAGGTTATCGATTACTGTGATAAGGTAAATATGCCGTTGTTTACAATCCCATGGCAAACCAGGATGGTTGATATGACTAGGGATTTCTGTCACCGGATTATGAATAATGACCATGTGGAAAACAGCATGGCAACTACCATAAAGAATATTATATTTAGGACAGGAGAGCTTGAAACACAAATATCACAGATGGAACGGTACGGGTATCAAAGAGACGGTCATTTCTGTTTTATCAGTATCTTTGCAAAAGACAAGGAAGAGAATCGTTCACAGGAATATATGGATGCCCTTACAATGTATGCGGAAAAGGTTGCCAAAAGCGTCCGGGAATTATTTATATCCTTTTCGTATAAAGAATGCTTAATACTGGTACTGGCAGATTACTCTGATCAAGAAATTGAGAATTTTGTCCGGGATTTTCTTAAACTTGCGCAGAAAGTGAAAAATCGGTACCGGCTGCATATGGGTATCAGCTCGAACCAACGGGGAATATTTTTTCAGGATAAGAACTTTGAAAAGGCCTTTAGTGCTATGGAGATGGCAAAAAAACGTATGGAGGATTACAATTATTATGATAAGCTGGATGTTTTTAAGGTATTATATGCAGTAAATGATAAAACAATCCTACGGGGATATTACCAAGATACCATTGGTAAGTTAGAAACCTACGATCTTAAGAACAATACAGAATTCAAGAGTTTATTAAGAACTTATTTTGAAAATAATGCCAGCCTTCAGTTAGTCTCTGAAAAGCTTTACATTCATAGGAATACGGTAACAAACCAGCTAAAAAAGATTGAAGATATTACCGGCTATAATCCCTTTGATCTGGAAGACAGAGTCAAGCTTTATGTAGGATTTCTGATTAAAGATATCATATAATCAAGTATTTTATCTGCATAGGCTAAGAAGATCTGTTGTGCAATTGCACAATTATTATTGGTCTTATATCAATTGCATTTCATTTTCTCCATGTATATAATAACAACTAAATTAAATTGAACTGGAAGCAGCAAAGGAGCCGATGTAGGAGCCTCACGCTGCTTATTTTATTTCATAGGAGGAATTTGCGATGAAGGGTGAAGAAATTAAAAGTACTTTAAAGAAGTATAATCTACAGTCATGGAGCAAGCAAAGGAACATCAATCCTATCTCAGTGGAAAAAGCGGAAGGAATTTATTTTTGGGACTATGACGGTAACAGATATTCCGATATGTCTTCCCAATTGGTAAATATGAATTTGGGCTTTGGAAATAAAGCAATTAATGAAGCAATAAAAGCACAGGTTGATCAGTATTGTTTTGTCGGGCCGTCTTACGGAGCTAAAGCGAGAGCTATGCTGGCAAAGAAGATCATAGATTTAATGCCCAACAATATGGGAAAGGTATTCTTTACCAATGCCGGTGCTGAGGCAAATGAAAATGCTATTAAAATGGCAAGAATGTTCACCGGAAAAAATAAAATTTTCAGTAGATACCGAAGCTATCACGGATCCTCCTTTGGCTCCGGCAATCTGACCGGTGAGCCAAGAAGATATGCGCTGGAACCCGGGATACCCGGCTTTGTAAAATTCTTTGATCCTTATCTGTACCGAGAAGTGATTAATTTCAACTCGGAGGAGGAGGCAACACATTATTACCTGACTAAGCTGGAAGAGCAGATCCAGTATGAAGGTCCCAACTCAGTTGCAGCTATTGTTCTGGAGACAATCACCGGCTCCAACGGAATTATCATTCCTCCGAAGGGTTACCTGCCGGGAATAAGAAAGCTTTGTGATAAGTATAACATCTTAATGATTTGTGACGAGGTAATGACGGGCTGGTGCAGAACCGGCAAGATGTTTGCCTTCCAGAATTTCAATGTGGAACCGGATATCGTAACCTTTGCTAAGGGAGTTACCTGTGGATATGTTCCACTTGGAGGAGTTGTAGTAAGTAAGCAAATAGCAGAATACTTTGAGGATAACCTGTTATCCTGTGGATTAACCTATAGCGGACATCCATTAGCCTGTGCAGCAGGTGTAGCCTGTATTAATTATTATGAAGAGGCAGAAATACTCAATAACGTTATTAAAACCGGTAAAGTTCTCGGTGAAAAGTTAGAGGAAATGAAGGCAGCACATACCTGTGTTGGCGATGTCAGATATATCGGGTTATTCTCCGCGGTCGAACTGGTGAAGGATAAAGCAACAAAAGAAGCACTGGTACCTTACGGAAAAGACCCGGAGGGGATCATGGGAAAAATTCTTGGTTTACTTAAGGAACGCAGGTTTATGACCTATACCCATGAAAATATGATACTGGTAGCACCGCCATTGATTATTACAAAAGAGCAGCTGACGGAAGAATTATTAAAGCTGAATGAAGTTCTTGGTATCGTAGATAAAGAGTTTATATAGGATTAGGGTGTCAAAAGATTTACAAATAACAAACATTCGTCAATATGCACATCAACACCTAGCCTTTAGTGTGATGCAGAATATAGTTTGATGTGCAACTGTATGAAGTCGTTGGTACTTAGTTCCTGTATTTTAGGACCTTATGTACCACTACGTACTTCATCCAAGCGAGAGCGTGTTGCGCATGAACTATGTTCTGTATCACACAATCATAAATTAATAATGTGCACATTGACGAAAATTCAAAATTGCTTTTGACACCCTAATCCTTATACTAATTTAGGTAGAGGGGTGATGGAATGGCATATCAGTTTACAATGCCGGGGCGTATCGTAATCGGGAAAAATGCTCTTGATTCATGTGAGACATTGATCAAAGGCCTTGGAAAGAAAGCACTGGTAGTATCCGGTAAGAGAGTAACAAAAAAAGGTATGACAGGAGTACTTACTGATTACTTGGTAAAATGGAGCATTGGGTTTGAAGTATTTCAAGAGATTACCGGAGAACCTACAGAAGAAATGATAGAAGCAGGTGTAAAAGCATATCGGGAAGCGGAATGTGATTTCCTGGTAGCCATCGGAGGAGGCAGTCAATTAGACAGCGCAAAGGCAATCGCAGCGATGACTGTACTTACCGGAAAAATATCTGATTATATGGGTGTAGAGATAAGCGGTAAATTCCCGCCGATGGTTTTGATCCCCACAACGGCAGGAACCGGATCAGAAACCACTAAATTCACGATTATTACCGATACAGAAAAGGACATTAAGATGCTGCTAAAAGGAGATGCCTTATTGCCGGAGTTAGCCGTACTTGATCCAAGCTTTACGATGACGGCGCCGGCAGATATCACCGCATCGACCGGTATGGATGCATTAACTCATGCAGTGGAGGCATATACCTCAAGAAAGCGAAATACATTAACCGATATGTATGCACTGTCTGCAATTAAGCGTATATTTCTATACTTAAGGATTGTTTATACGGACGGCGATAATGAAAAAGCGAGGGAAGAGATGCAGCTGGCTGCCTTTGAAGCAGGGGTGTGTATCAACAATGCTTCCGTTACATTAGTTCACGGAATGAGCCGACCCATCGGGGCATTGTTTCATATACCACATGGAATATCGAATGCAATGCTGATTAAGGAATGTCTGGCATTTGCTTTGGATGGATGCTACGAAAGATTTGCGACAATCGCAAGAACCATCGGGGCAGCACCGGATGGTATGAGCGAACAGGAAGCCGCACAGGCATTTCTAGGAGAGCTTGAAAAACTTTGTAGGCATTGTAACATACCTTCACTGGCTGAGGCTGGTATCAGGAAAGACGAATTTGAGATGCTGGTGGATAAGATGGCCGAGGATGCTATGGCAAGCAAAAGTCCTTTAAACACGATAAAAGAGGTTAGTAAAGAGGATTTAATTCAGATATATCACAGGTTGTGGCAGAATTAATAACAAGTAAATTACAATGGCGTAAAGCAAATTGCTTTGCGCTGTTTTTCATTTCAAGGGGTAAGAGTGAAAGATAAATCACTTTCACTCGGAAAGAAATCCAAAATGAAATCCATTTGAATTTCATTTTGAACTTCTTTCAGGTATTGTTTGTGCCGCCGTTGGCGGCGGAATGGAGGTAAAAAATGATTGCAGAAAATTTGGATAAGGAATATATGGATCATGAAATGACGGATCATAATGCAGAAACAGAGATTAAGATTGAAAATCTAAGTGTAAAGTTTCCTTGTAAAAACGACGGAGAACCGGTTATAGCATTGCAAAATATCAATCTGGATATTAAACAGGGAGAATTTATCTCACTTCTGGGGCCCTCCGGCTGCGGAAAAACTACATTGCTACGAACGATAGCTGATCTTCAGAAGCCGACCAGCGGGAGTATCACGGTAAGAGGGCAATCTCCACGAGAAATAAGGCTTCAGAAGAAATACGGCATCGTATTTCAAAACCCGGTTCTGTATGATTGGAGAACCGTAAGAAGAAATGTATGCATGCCAATGGAGCTTATGGGCATGCCAAAGAAAGATAGAACAGCAAGAGTTACGAAAATGCTTGAATTAGTAGGCTTAATGGATTTTGGCAAGAAATACCCCCATGAGCTCAGCGGTGGTATGCAACAAAGAGTGGGAATTGCAAGAGCATTAGCTATCCGGCCGGAAATTCTTCTGATGGATGAACCCTTTTCTGCATTAGACGAATTTACAAAGGAGAAGCTCCATGAGGATTTATTACGTATCTGGAAGAAAACCAATAAAACAATCTTGTTTGTTACACATAATATTCAAGAGGCAGTCTTCCTGTCGGACAGAGTTGTTGTATTATCGCCCCATCCGGGCAGGGTCTCCGCGGTAGTGGATATCAATATTGAACGGCCAAGGACTCTGGCAGTAAAAAATACACCCGAATTCAATGGGATGGTTGCTAAAGTAAGAAACAGCTTTGAAGGCATTTAAAGATAATGCAAAACTGTTCAGGATTGGAGGAAAAGTATGAAACTAATTAAGAAAGCCCTCTCTTCAAAAAAACTAGTAACCTTTGTTTGGGTTATTGGCCTAGTCATCTTATGGGAGATAGGGGCAACAATGATCGAACATTCAAAGCGTTCCCCCGAAAATGTTCTTCCCCATCTATCTCAGATTATTCAATCAGTTATTAGTAAGGACTTGATTAACAGCAGCCAGACAGCACTACAGATTGTATTAAGCAATGCGGGAATTACATTGTTTAGAGCCGGTATCGGATTTCTCATAGGTGCGGTGATCGGATTTATCCTTGCCCTGCTGATGAATTTATTCTTATCAATAGAAAAGACAGTGTTCCCATATCTGATGATGATACAGATGATACCTATTCTTGGAATGGCCCCGATTGTGCTGGCAATCACCAAGGATATTGATAAAAGCCGTATCGTAATTGCAGCCATACTTACATTTTACCCGGTTGCTACCAATACGCTGGCAGGCTTCAAATCAGTCGAAAAGGAAAAGCATGAACTGATGTATTCCATCGCGGCAAGCAAGTATCAGATTTATCGCAAATTATTAATCCCTTCCAGTATGCCATACCTTTTTACTGGGTTGAAAATATCAGCTCCTATGGCTATCACGGCATCCATCCTGGTGGATACTCTCCAGGGAGGAGGCGGCCTAGGATGTATGTTATCCCAATCGTTAAAACATGCAATGTCTATTTATGTGTTTTGGGAGATTGTATTCATTAGCGCAATCATTGGTATTTTAAGTTACTATCTGATGACGGTCGTCGAAAAAGTGATGTCACCATATAAACATACCAAAAAAGTAAAGAGGTGAATGTGATGCAGAGCAAAAAGAGATTTAGTCTGGATCGGCAGACAATTACAACATTTCTTTATCCGATATTATGCGGAGTATTATTTGTAATACTTTGGCAGACTCAGATACTACATAAAATAATTGGAGCAGATACCTTTACTCTGCCTCTTCCTGGGAGAATACTACGGATTATTCAGGACAATGTAGCAGCAATAATGGAAAATGTGAAAGCAACAGTAATCGTAGCTGTCGGAGGTTTATTACTGGGCTCCCTATTCGGTTATTTGCTGGCGATCATTGCTACCACATTTCCCAAATGGGGTGTCGGAGGTCTAACCATAGCTTCCGCCTTTAATGCAATTCCGATTATTGCGATTGCACCTATATTGAATAATTTAACCAAGGATTTTAGCAAGGATCCAAATACAAGAAGTATGCTGGCTAAGATGCTGGTTGTTATGATAACCTGCACGGTTTCCATGAGCATTAATGCTTATCGCGGATTTACAGAGCTTAAAGCATTTTCATTGGATTTAATGAAATCCTATGCAGCCAGTAAGACTACCATCTTCTTTAAACTGAGAATTCCAAATAGCATACCCTATGTATTTACAGCATTAAGAGTCAGTGTACCGGCCTGTGTAATCAGTGCCCTGGTTAGCGAATATTTTGCGGAATATATCGTCGGTGTAGGAAGGCAGATCAGAGAGAATATTGTACTGGCTCAATATGCAACGGCCTGGGCTTATATCATAGTAGCCTGTACCATCGGAATTATCATGTATATAATTCTTCTGATATCAGAAGGTATTTTGTTGAAGGGACGCCGGTAACGGTGGAAATCAACTTGATATATAAAAGTTAAAATCATCAAAGCTCAGGACAAAGTTGCAAAATGAAATTGTCAGTAAATTATTAAATGCATCTATTGATGGAATCAATTTTTATGCCGCGTAGTCGGCGGAATGGAGGAATTTATGAGGAAATTAACAGAGAGTAAAAAATTTTCAAGATTAAGCGCGTTATTATTAGTATTTGTATTGATGGTATCCCTAATGGCAGGATGTAGTTCTAAGGAAGCTTCCAAGGATGCTTCCAAAGAGGTAACAAAGGCACCAACCGGTACAGCAGAAGCAACAAAGGCACCGTCTGATACAGCAGAAGCAACTACGGCACCTGCTGTAACAGGACCTTACTATAATGTGGATGCAACGGTTGAGAGTATCGTGGTTGATGCTGCCGGCAAAGGCCAGGTAGGTAACTGGGGACTTGGTAATGAATATGAAATTCAGGCACTTTTATCAAAATACGGTCAGGATACTTCTTATTTGAGTCAGGCATTTGACATGGACGGCTTTGATGATGATTCGATCCTTTTGGCTTCAGCCATGACCTATAATGAGCTTGGTTTAGTAAAGAACGCTTATGATGGTAGTTATAGCTATGCTGACACAGTGAAATTCATTGATATGAATGATGAAGGTGTTGCAATGCTTGAGGATAATATCTTCTGTACCAAAGAATTTGCCAAGGCAAATCCTAACACGGTTAAAGCATTTATTTATGCTTCCATGAAGGGCTGGGAATATGCCTGCGCTAATCCGGAAGAGGCTGCCGAGATCGTATACAAATATGGTTCTTCCGTATCGGCCGAGCATCAGGCATATATGGCATCCGAGGTTAAGAAGCTTGTTGAAACCGATACCACCGGTGCTGCTACGAGCGAGTATGGAAAAATGGATGACGCTGCCATGCAGCAGACCCTTGATCTTGCAAAACAATACATAAAATTGGAAGATTCAGCAGCAGCCGATAAATTACAAACACTTACCCTTGATGACATCAGAGATATCTCCTACTGGACAGATGCTATGGCTTCCGAGGGTACCTTCACTCCTGAGAAAAAGGATATATCCGTTCAGTTAAAATGGTTACCGCAGGCTCAGTTCATGGGTTATTATGTGGCACTGGATAAAGGCTTTTATAGTGAAGTTGGCTTAAATGTAACCGTAGTACCCGGTGGTGGTGATATCGGTGAGACAACCGCAGTTTATACCGGCCAGGTGGATTTTGGTGTAACCTGGGTATCTAACTTAATCGCTGCTAAGGCAGGTGGTATGGATTTACTTGAGGTTGCTCAGGTATTCCAAAGATCAGGCCTCGTATTGGTATACAAGCTAAATCAGTAAGGAGTAGGAATACTTAAGCGAAATAATATTGAAGTAAGAAAGAGTTAAAAGCAAGAAGGAATACAGAAATAAGGGTGGAGCTGTTGCATAATTGCTGCAGCTCCAATTAATAAAAGAGTGGAAAGAATACTAAAATAAGAATTCTTGAAAAGAACTCCAAAATGAAACATTAGAGTTTCATTTTGAACTTCTTTCAGGTATTGTTCATGATGCCACTATGCGGCATCATGTATGTTAAGAGTGGAAGAAATGTTTGATTGGTCCTTAAAAAGGAGGCTAAAAATATGGATTTGCTAATTAAGAATGGAACATTGATTACTGCAAAGGAAAGCTTTACAGCTGATATCGCTGTGAAGGAAGGGAAAATCGTCTGCATTGGAACAAACCTATCCCTGAAGGCAGATCAGGTGGTGGATGCGACGGGCAAATTAGTTTTACCCGGCGGCATTGACGCACATACTCATTTGGCTATGCCCTTCGGTGGTACAGTCTCCGCAGACAGTTATTTATCAGGTACCAGGGCAGCAGCCTGTGGTGGAATCACTACGGTATTCGATTACCCGATGCAGAGAAAGGGTAAGGGAATCCTGGAGACAGTACAAGCAAGAAAGGATTTATGTGATCCGGAAGCCTGCGTAGATTATGCATTTCATTGTATCGTTACGGATCTAAACGGTGGAGCCATCCTGGAGGAATTTGAAGCAGCAGTAGAGAATGGTATTACCAGCTTTAAATGTTTTCTGGTTTATAAAAAAGAGGGCATGATGGTAGATGATGCTACACTGATTAAGGTAATGCTGAAGGCTAAGGAAACAGGAGCTATTACAAATATACATGCAGAAAACCCCGATGTGATAGATCTGAACATAGAGCAGTTTTTAAAGGAGGGTAAAACCTCAGCCTGGTATCATTATTTAAGCAGACCTGAATATGTAGAAGCTGAAGCGGATAAAAGAGCAGTTCACTGGGCAAAGTCCGTGGATGCACCTTTATACATTGTTCATATGGCAGATAAAGAGGGCTTGGAGGCAGCGGTTGCAGCAAAGAGAGAGGGAGCTAAGATCTTTATTGAAACCTGTCCCCAATATCTTGAATTTACCTGTGAGGTTTACAAAAGAGAGGATGGTAGGAACTTTGTATGTTCTCCTCCAATTAAGGGTCAGGAAAGTCAGGATGCCTTATGGGAAGCGATTAAGAATGGAACAATTGATACAGTGGCAACCGATCATTGCCCGTTCCAAAGCTATGAAAAGGATTGGGGTAAGGATGACTTTACCAAGATTCCAAACGGCTGTGCCGGTATCGAGAATCTTTATCCATATATGCTATCTGCAGCGAATGAAGGTAAGATCAGCTTCAACCGTGCAGTGGAACTATGTTCCACAAACCCGGCTAAAATCTTTGGCTGTGATCAAAAGGGATCTCTGACCGTAGGTAAAGATGCAGATATCGTGATCTATGATCCTAAGAAGGATTTTACGATATCCGTACATAATATGCATTCCGATTATGATCATACGATCTGGGAAGGGAAAAAGCTTCATGGATATCCGGTGCAGACCTATGTCAGAGGAAAGTTAGTATACGATCAGGGTAATTTTGTCGGTGAACCGGGATATGGCCAGTTTATAAAACGTTCACCTAACAAATAATATTTGGCTCATTCCCATGGAAAGATTTGCAGGTATTTTCGAAAGGCAGGTTATGATTATGAGTAATTTAGCATACAAAGATATTTCATTATTGGAAGAAGTGGGAGGATGTCTTTTATGTAATGAGGCGCCATGCAAAAAAGCCTGTCCCCATGGAATAAAGGTAGATACAATAATACGATCACTTCGGTTTGAAAATTATTTGGGTGCAGCAGATAAGCTTCCGACAGAACTTCCTTGTAAGCTATGCAGCACCAAAGAATGCCTGGAAGCATGTTTAAAGGGCAGAATAAACCGCCCGGTACCGATTGATGATATCCTAGAGGAAATCGTATCTTATGATAAAGTAGAAAAAAAAGACGTGGATTTATCCATTCATTTTTGTGATGTACTATGTGAGAATCCATTTTTTCTATCGTCCTCCGTTGTCGGAAGCAATTATGAAATGGTTGCAAAGGCCTTTGATCTGGGATGGGCAGGAGTTGCTTTTAAAACAATCGGTACCTTTATTCCAAAGGAAGTTTCACCAAGATTTGACGCACTTAGAAAAGAAGCAGTCCCCTTTGTAGGATTCAAAAATATTGAGCAAATATCCGATCACACCCTGGAGGAGAACCTGAAGTATCTGAAACAGCTGAAAAAAGATTATCCATCCAAAATTATCGTAGCATCTATAATGGGTCAAACTGAGGAAGAGTGGACTTACCTGGCAGAGCTGATGACAAAAGCCGGTGTTGATATCCTTGAATGCAACTTTTCCTGTCCTCATATGGCAGCAGATGGACTTGGCTCCGATGTAGGTCAAAATCCCGAGCTGGTAGCTGCCTTTACAAAAGCAGTGAGAAAAGGCACACATCTGCCGATACTTGCTAAAATGACACCTAATATCGGTATTATGGAGTTGCCTGCAATTGCAGCGATGGAAGCAGGGGCCACAGGAATTGCAGCGATTAATACAATAAAGAGTATTATGAATGTGGACCTGAATACCTTTTCTTCCGGACCGGACGTAAAGGGAAAAACCAGTGTCGGTGGATATTCGGGTAAGGCGGTGAAACCGATAGCGCTGCGATTTATCCATTCCCTGAAGAGCTGCGAAAAGCTTGCCAAGGTACCAATCAGTGGTATGGGTGGTATAGAGACCTGGAAGGATGCTACCGAATTCATAGCGCTCGGTTGTGAAAATATTCAGGTAACAACTTCAGTTATGCAGTATGGTTATCGTATTATTGAGGACATGATAGAAGGGCTAAAGCTATATCTAAGTTCTCACGGATACCAAAGTGTATCCCAAATCGTCGGGAAAGCATTACCAAATATTATCTCTGCAGAAGAGCTGGATCGGGATAGTATATGCTACCCGAAATTTAACAAAAATGTTTGTCTGGGCTGTGGCCGATGTTATTTGTCCTGTTATGACGGTGGACATCAAGCGTTAAGACAGGAGGAAATAACAGGTAAGCCGATAATGAATGCAAATAAATGCGTCGGCTGCCATCTATGTGTAGCGGTATGCCCGGTGCAGGCTATCACTGCCGGAAGCAGAATTGCGGTAAGAAATACGGAAGTTAAGTGTAGCGTTGGAGCTTAGGAATTAGTATAGATTGTACAGAAAATTCAGTGAAATTAAAGCTTCGCAATTAATTGTTATAAAAAGGGGGTATTAAACATGGCATCATGTAATTTAGAAAGATTGGATGATAAAATAGAAACCTTCAGCAGGTTTGGAGATACCGGGAAGGGAGGTATCACAAGATTATCCTTATCACCGGAGGCGATAGCTGCCAGAACGGAATTCAAGAAGAGAATGGAAGCAATCGGCGCAATTGTTGTTACCGATGATATGGCTAATATCTATGCAACCATCCCGGGTACAGAAGAACTACCCGCAATCCTGTCTGGTTCTCATCTGGATTCAGTAAGACAGGGGGGTAATTATGATGGTGTTCTAGGGGTATTAACAGCTATGGAGGTAGCTGAGACGATCGTTAAGGATAAGATACCACACAGACACCCGATTACCGTTGTGGTCTGGAGCAACGAAGAAGGAGCCCGTTTCGAGCCAGCCATGATGTCGTCCGGTGTTATCTGCGGAAAGTTTCTAAAAGCAGATATGTTGGCTTCCGTCGCAAAGGATATTCCAGGCTATACCTTTGGGGAAGCACTCGAGGCCAGTGGCTTCAAGGGTGCTGAGGCAAATCGGATGAAGCCGGGGAAATATATGGCTCTGGTTGAATTGCATATTGAGCAGGGCCCTGTATTAGAAGCGGAAGGAATTGATATCGGAATTGTTGAAGGCGTATGTGGTATGATCAATTATGAGTTTACCTTTACCGGACAGGCGGGTCATGCCGGAACCACTCCGATGAAGTACCGAAAGGATGCACTTTATGCGGCAGCAAGAACCATACAGTACTTACACGATGAACTGGATGAGCTGGATAGCAAATTAGTATATACCACAGGGAAAATATCCTGCCATCCGAACATTCATACCATCATACCGGACGAGGTAAGATTTACCCTGGATGCCAGGCATCAGGACCCGGAAGTGATCAGGCAGGTGCTGGCTATTATTCACAAAATTCCCTCCGAGGTGGAAAAATGCAGCGTGAGCTATGCAGAAGCCTGGTCGCGTAAGACAGTGGCTTTTACACCTGAGCTGGTAGATTATGTTGAAAAGAGTGCTAGGGAATTCGGATACTCCAATAAGAGAATGTACAGTGGACCCGGTCATGATGCACAGTTTGTTATTGATACTATTCCGGCCACCATGATTTTCGTACCGAGTGTCGGCGGACACAGTCATTGTGAAATTGAATATACACCGGTAGAGAATTGCTTAAAGGGTGCCAATGTATTATTAAGGACACTTTTATATATTGATCAACAGTAGTATTATCCCTCCCTAGATATCTATAGAAGTGAGCTTTTGAGGCTCGCGGGAAAAGACTGGTTATAACATGAAGCTGTAAAAGCCGTTGTTATGATTAGTCTTTTTTATTTCATAGCCTGCTTATGGGGTGTACTTAGCCGGATTAGATGGCAGAACAAACTTTAAGCTTAGTAGTATCATATAATCTGCATGGTATATCTGATAAAAATAAGGGCTAGCCATTGTCTATGGCCAGTGAATATTTTATACTTAGCTGGAACAAGATTAAAATGTAGGATGAATTAGCACAGCGCATGAAATAGAATGAATAAAGTTTACAGGCTTTGATGAAAAGGAGGGTAATTATTATGAGGTACGAAAGAAAGGATAACAGACTGGTTTGCTATTTAGGGGAGCAGACCCTGTGGATTGAACCCTGGGGTGAGAATTCCCTTCGAATCAGGATGACAGGGGAAGCAAATATGGACGCTAATGATTGGGCGCTCACACAAGAAGTGAAACCATGTAAAGCGGATATTAAGATAGAAAATGTAGAAGTGCTCGAGCCCTGGTACAGAAATAATCCGGAAGGACATGTTTTGCAGTGTACCACAGCAACAATCACGAATGGGAATATTACTGCTAAATTTAACATTGAAGGATGGCTTTCCTTTGAAAATGAGAAAGGTAACGTTTTGCTTTCGGAATACTGGAGAAACCGTGCAAGAATAGACCGTTATGCTGTTCCGATCAGGGTGGGTGCCAGAGAATTAAAACCGATTACAGGGACCTCGGACTATCGTTTGACTGCACGTTTTGAAGCCTTTGATGGAGAAAAGATATTTGGCATGGGCCAATACCAGGAAGGCAATTTAGATAAAAAAGGTGCCATACTGGAGCTGGCTCAGAGAAATTCACAGGCAAGCGTACCATTTTTAGTATCCAGCCGTGGGTACGGTTTTCTATGGAATAACCCGGCGATCGGTACAGCAAGCTTTGGAACCAATAAGACGGAATGGATTGCGGAAAATACCAAGAAGCTGGACTATTGGATTACCGCAGGAGACACGCCTGCGCAGATAATCGAGCAGTACACCTCGGTAACCGGAAGGGCACCTATGATGCCGGAATATGGTTTGGGCTTCTGGCAATGCAAGCTTCGTTACCGTACACAGGAAGAACTGCTTGCAGTAGCTCGTGAACACAAACGTCTTGGACTTCCAATGGACGTTATCGTCTCAGACTTCTTTCACTGGACAAAGCAAGGTGATTTCAAATTTGACCCGATTGACTGGCCTGATCCGGAGGCGATGGTTAAGGAACTTAAAAGTATGGGTATTGAACTGATGGTTTCCGTATGGCCTACGATTGATGCTAACTCAGAAAATCGAGAGAAGATGGCCTCGGAGGGTATGCTGGTTAAGTTTGACCGTGGTGTTGGTATTAACATGAACTGGATGGGGGAAACAGCCTTCTTCGATGCAACTCATCCGGGTGCTAGACAATATGTATGGGAATGTTGTAAAAAGAATTATTTTGATAAAGGAATTAAGATATTCTGGCTGGATGAAGCAGAACCGGAGTTTGGCCCCTATGATTTTGATATTTACCGTTATTATCAGGGTCCTGCTCTTCAATGCAGTAATATCTATCCTGCGATGTATTCTAAGGCATTTTATGATGGTATGAAGGCCGAAGGTATCGAGCAGATTGTGAATCTGGTTCGCTGTGCGTGGGCCGGCAGCCAGCGTTATGGCGCTCTTGTCTGGTCAGGAGATATTCATTCCTCCTTCCGTACCTTAAGAGAGCAGCTTCAGGCAGGATTGAATGTCGGTCTTGCAGGAATCCCTTGGTGGACCACTGATATCGGCGGCTTTTTAGGCGGAGATATTACCGACGAGAAATTTCATGAGCTATTAATACGTTGGTTTGAATGGGCAGTATTCTGTCCGGTTACAAGGCTTCATGGAGAGCGTCCTCCGTTCCATCCGCTTGAGGAGGAGTTCAGAGACGGTGTTCGTCAATTTTCCTCAGGTCAGGATAATGAGGTATGGAGCTATGGAGCAGAGAATCAAAGGATTATGTCTGATTTACTGTTTATGAGAGAACGTCTTCGTCCCTACACCAGAAAATTAATGGAAGAAGCCCACGTAAACGGTTCCCCCATTATGAGAACTATGTTCTATGAGTTCCCTGCGGATAAAGTATGCTGGGAGCTGACCGATCAGTATATGTTCGGATCTGAAGTACTGGTAGCTCCTGTTATGGAAGAAGGGGTACGATCGAGAAACGTATATCTCCCGACCGGAGTAATCTGGATCAATGCATATACAGGAGAGGAGTATGCTGGAGGTCAGACCTTAACCGTTGATGCACCGCTTGAAGTGATTCCCGTATTTACGAAGAAGGGTTTTGAAATCGAGATTTATAATTAGAAACATGACATATTAGTAGATGATTGATATAAGCTGGCTTATCAATAAATATCGAAATGAAGAATAAGATAGTAAATAGGAAGAGCTTTTGTATCAATAGCTAAATAAGCTAAGATGCAAAAGCTTTTCTTTTATAGTAATTTGTAGTAATAAGTAATAAGTAGATGAAATTAACAAGCTGAGAGGTGGCAGTAATAATAAAAGGATGGTATAATAAGGAAAAACGGCCATAGAAGGGAGCTATTATGCTAAAGATTGGTGAATTTGCAATATTATCCTCGATCAGTATTAATATGTTAAGACATTACGATGAAATAGGACTTCTGCTTCCTTACCAGGTAGACAAATTCACAGGTTACCGCTATTACAGTGAAGAACAGTTATTAATGGCAAATCGTATACAGGCCTTAAAAGCGATGGGCTTTGGTCTAAAGAATATCATAGAAGTATTGAAGCAGGGATTACAGGCTGAGAGCTTTCGAAAGCTTTTGGAAGCAAAGGAAACCGAGAAAAGGAATGAGGTAGAGCTTCTACAAAAGCAATTAAGGCAAATAGAGAAATCACGAAAAGAGATTGATAATAAGGAAGAGTTTACCTGTTGTATATCAATGAAGACGATACCTCAGAGAAAGGTTGTATGTCATCGTTTTGTTATTAAGGAATTTTCAGAGGAAGGTACCTTGTGGAAGGCTCTAATAACTGAGTGTAGCAAGCAAAATGTCCAATTCGGTATTCCGGAGTACGCAATTGCGATTGAACATGTCGTTGACCTTGAAAACAATTACATAGATACAGAAATACAGCGAACGGTTGAGAAGTTTTATCAAGATACAGATACAATAAAATTTACCGAGGTACCGCCTGTTCTGGTGGCATCACTTACCTATCAAGGAGGATATAGCAGAATTAATGAGATTAATCCCTATATCGCAAAATGGATTCTGGAAAACCAGTATGAAATCTGCGGTGCTGCCTTTAATATCTATCATATTTCTCCCGAAAATGAAGAGAATGAAGATAACTTTATAACCGAGGTCTGTTTCCCGATAAAAAATCGAGAGTAGGCTCTTGACTCTCGTATTATGTGAGGGTATATCCTTTCTTTGAATTACAGTGCTCAAATACAAAAATGTAAGTGTAATATGGTTGAAGAATTCGGTACTTATTATTCCGGAAAATATATCTGGAGTAAATTGTATCGGAGCTTATGTTTTTGAGTTGATCAATGTATTTATATGATAAGAAGGGAGAATAGACATGTCTATTAAAGTAATTCAAATGCATCATAAGGTATGCGACCATACCTGTATGTGGAATGGTATTGAGGATTTGTATGAGAGAAGAACGGGGAATGAGGTTCCGGATTACTTCTTCTTCTGTATGAGCGGGATCGGCAACTTTGCCTATTTAAAGTTTAACAGGGGCGAGGTACGGAGAATAGCAGCCTGGAACGATGGGCGTACGAAGAAGATGTATCAGCAAATCTGCAGTACAGTTGGTTTTACTTATAAGCACATTGAGGGAAGAACTTTCGAGTACACCTTAAGAAAAGCCAAGGAAATGATTGAATTAGACACACCTGTAGTATTGGGATGTCTGGATATGTATTACCTGGAGTATTATCCGAAATTCTATCATCAGATCCATATTCCGATCCATTACGTTCTTATGGTTGGTTACAATGAGGAGGAACAATGTATCTATGTTCAGGATTGTGGTATGTCACAGGTACAGAAGATTACTTATAAGGATCTGGAACAGGCTCTGAATATTGAAAAGACATCACTCTCTGATAAGAATACCCTTTGCCACGTTGATTTCTCGGGAGAGATTAGGCCCATCCGCAGGATTGCTGAAGAGGGACTAAGAGCTAAGGCAGAAGCAGCCTTAAACCCACAAACCAGCTTCGCTGGAATTCCCGGAATGCGTAAACTGGCGAGGGAGATACCTAATTGGATTAATGAATTGACACCGGAAGAATATAAGGCGACACTCATGAATCTGACGGTATGCACCGGTACGGTGCCGAATTTGCCGGATAGATTACGCGGTCTTGATGGAAAAGATGATATGAAACATTGCGCGGTAAGAGACCGATTGGGAAACCTGTTAGCTAATCTCGGAAAAGAGTATCAAATGACGGGATGGGTAGAGGCAGGAGCTTTATTTCTATCAAGTGGGGAGCTTTTTCAGGACATGACAGATATCATTGTTGATTACCTTTTGGGTGAACGCAAAGATCTTCTTGCATTACCGGATATGATTAGCAGGATTGCTGACCTGGAGGAAGAAGCTTATAAAAAACTACTATAATGTACGAAGTTCATAAATTGGAATGGAGTTAGATTAGAATATTGTCGCCAAATGGCTGCTTGATTTTACTAAAATCAAAGCAGCCATTTGTTATCATAATATATTCTTCAAATCTTTTCTATTTGAATTTATCTATTTGTTTCTTCCTTCGCTCATTGTAAGATTTAAATTAATATTCGAAAGACTTCTTCTTAGCAGATTGTTTTTTTAAAACCGAGGTGGTAAAATATGTATTTATAAAATAAAAATAATAAAATATGGATTAAGGAAAAGCGAATATATGAGATTGATGTTAATAGAAGATGATGAAGAATTAATTGACGCCATTGCGGTACATATAAAAAAAGAGGGCTATGAACTTGATATCTGTAGCAATGGGGAGGATGCATTTTACTATATATCGAATTATACGCATGATGTAATTATTCTGGATCGTATGCTGCCTGGAATGGATGGTTTGACAATATGTGAAAAAATAAGGAACCAGGGTATTACCACACCAGTAATTATGGTAACCGCTTTGAATGGTCTCAATGATAGAATCAACGGTTTGGATGGAGGAGCAGATGATTATCTGGTGAAACCCTTTGCAATAGAGGAGCTTTTGGCGAGAATAAGAGCTCTTCTACGAAGACCTAGAAGTATTGAGAATAGCTCCGTCCTGGTTTATGGCGATATAGAACTGAATGTAGATACCTGTATCGTAACCTGCAGTAATAATAATATATCATTATCAAAAAGAGAAGGTGCACTTTTGGAGTTTTTTCTCCTTCATAAAGAACAGATATTAACAAGAGAGCAAATACTTAACCGGGTCTGGGGGCTTGATACCTTTGTTGAGGATGGCAATATTGATAATTACATCTTTTTTTTAAGAAGAAGATTAAAGGCTGTAAATTCTATTGTGAGTATCAAGACAATCTATGGGATTGGCTACCGTTTGGAGATCAATGCATATGCTAAAATCAATTAGATATAAATTAATTCTTCTATATACCTGCTCCACAGGTTGTATTCTGACGGCGGTTATAGTGTTTGCTATGATTGTAATGGAGCAGCAGATGCTAAGAAGTAAATTGGATGCCTTTCAAAATTGTTATTTAACCATAAATCAGAATATAGAGACGAGTAATGAAGTTAGTAATCTTTGGATGGCTGAGATGGAAACAAAAAATAAACTCATTATACATATTGAAGAAAACTCAATTCCGTTTTTATATCAAGGTGCCTGGAAGGCGCCGACGGATCGATTAATTCTCATTAATAAAGTTAAGGAGCTTGCGGAAAAAGATAATGTATATGCAAACCTACGACCGATTTCCACGAGCAGGATGCAAAGTAAGGTATATCAAATTAAAGGTAACCATGGAGATCGATATTTAGGTGAGTTATTTGTTTTAGCAACACCGAATGGTTTTCGAAGCGCTGTAGTACTTCAAGATAATACCGATAAGAATCGTAAGGTTTTAGAGCAAAGACTATTTTTCTTGTTAATGAATCTCTTAGGGATTACAGCTTTATTTTTAGTAAGCCGATGGGTCGTAGGTAAATCCTTGAAACCGGTGGAAGAGAGTAGAAAACGACAAACGGAATTTATAGCAGCAGCATCTCATGAATTAAAATCTCCACTTGCTGTCATACGTGCCAATGCCTCGGCTATTATAATAGAGAAGGAGAGAGCAGAGCATTTCATAACCGGAATAGATAAGGAGTGTAAGCGATTATCAGATTTAATAGAGGACATGCTTTTATTAGCATCAGCGGATGCAAAAAGCTGGCATATGATGAATGAAGTCATAGATATGGATAGGTTGCTAATAGAAACCTATGATACGTTTTATCCGTTTTGTAAGGAAAATGGAAAAGAGCTTAGATTATTGCTGCCGGAAGCGTTGCTCCCGAATATAGAAGGGGATACTTTACGTGTCAAGCAGATTTTGGCAGCTCTTATCGATAATGCGGTAACCTATTCAAAGGAGGAGGATACAATTATCTTAAGGGCGTATGTTAAGAAGAATTATTTAAATATTGAGGTAGAGGATCACGGTCCAGGAATTGAACAAGAGAATAAGAATGAGATATTTGAGAGATTTTACCGTGAGGATATGTCAAGAAAGGATAAGAAACATTATGGTCTTGGTCTAAGCATAGCAAAAGAACTGGTGGATCTTCAGGAAGGCGATATTGCTGTAAAGGATACACAAGGAGGCGGTGCGACATTTATCATTTCGTTCCCTATTCTTAAAGCAGACGGGCAAATTATGAAAATAAGCAAATAATTAGATTTATTAGCCAAGCCATTTACAGCTACAGCTGTATATGGTTTGGTTTCTTATTATTTAAAGAATCTTTAAAGAATTGTGTGATATTCTCTAGTTAAAGATATAAAGGATAATCGAATTAAGACTGGAGGAATTGAAATGAAGAAAGCAACAGCACTATTAATGATTTTTATCTTGGTAGTATTAGGTCTGCAAGGCTGTAGCAGTAAAAAAGGAAAAAACGATAATATACAGAAGTCTGACAATCAACAATCAGAACAGGAGAACTATGGTAATCAATCTGATAATTTATCTAAGGGAAGTAAAATGGGAAGATATATTGAGAAGAATATAAGCTTACCTGAATTGTCTTCCGGAGAAAAAGTGATTGAGGTGTTACAAAATACCGATCAGCAGATTGAATTATACACCTTTCATTCAAAAGGGGCTAGTAAATTCCAATGTTATCGATGGAAGGAGGATGAAACCTGGGAAATTAGTACTCCAGGCTGGTTAAACTCCATAAGTTCTTTATCAAATAACATTCTAATAACTGATATGTGTTACAGTCAAAACGGAAATTGTTATATTGTCTATATTGATTATGGCAATGCTGCTAGATCCCATATCTTTATGACAGACGATGGTGGGCAAACGCAAAAGGAGATAACGATACCTTATTTAACCGAAAAAGTAGAAGATACGAAAGGAGAATACTATCCCAACATAATGAAAATTGGGGTTCTAGAAAATGGCAATCTTGTTTTATACGATCAGTGGAATGAGACATCGTTACTGATATTCTCGCCGGAAGGTGAAATGATAGACAAGGTTAAAATTAATGGCGATCAAAGCTATACGACCACAGGCAATCTTCTTATTACCGCATCAGAGGATCTAAAAGGTATTATGTATTATAATACACAATCAAATCAGAGCGAAAATATAGTTGATTATGACATCGCTAATAATAAAATGGCTTATACAGCAAAAGCCGACGGAACTTTATTGATTGGGGATTCTAGGGGGATTCATCGTTTGGCAAAGGAGGGTACCTTATGGGAAACTACGGTAGATGGAGCCCTTAATTCGATGAGTATGCCTTCTTTATTGTTTGCTTCACTTTTTACCCTGGAAGGAGATCAAGAGGAATATTATTCGGTTTATAAGGACCGAGATAATGGGATACAAATAAAACATTATATCTTTGATAAAAATGTAGCATCAGTTCCTGAAAATGAAATTACTGTATATTCCTTAATAGAGAACAATACCATACGTCAGGCAATTTCCTTATATCAGGCCGAGCATGATGATACGAAGATAAATTACATAGTAGCAATGGGAGATGATCAGAGTAATACCTCAGATTATATCCGAGCTTTAAGCACGGAATTACTATCCGGGAACGGTGCTGATATACTTGTGCTAGATGGATTGCCGGTGGAAGCCTATATTGAAAAAGGGGTATTGGTTGATATATCGGACACAATTCTTCCACTCATAGAAAATGATGAACTCCTATCCAATATTATCGGTAGCTATCAGGAGGAGGGGATTATTTATCGTCTTCCAACCCGCTTTTCCATTCCTTTGATCATGGGAAAGGAAGACGCCATCAATGCTGTCTCTGATATTGAAAATATTACTAAGTTTATCATGCAAGATAGTGAGCCATTTATGAGTTCAACTACTTATCAAAAGCTTCTTGCAGATTATTTAGCTATCTATTCTAATGATATTATTAATAACGGAGAGCTTAATGCAGTGGGCTTAGAAAAGTTTTTAGAAAATCTTAAAATAATAGCAGATAATATACAGGCAACGGAATATGAACAGACTGGTGAAGCAGGAGACTTCCGTGTAAACCCATATTTATACTACGAGGATCTGTTTCAAGGAAATATCTTATCCTTATTGGACAGCAAAAGCTCTGCTATGGTACAAATTAATAATCTAATAGATACCGTACTGCTAATATCAATCAATAAAAACTACTCTTACCCATACTCCTCGATCAATCAGAGCTTTATTCCGAATGGGGTCATTGGCCTGAATAATGCCTCAAAGGAAAAGGATTTAGCGAAAAACTTTATTCAATTTTTGTTTAGTACAAAGGTACAGAATTACAACCTATATGACGGTTTTCCTGTAAACCAAAATTCTATAAATAAATGGATGGAGAAAGAGGATGATGGCTTTGGTCTTACTGTTAGTGATAAGGATGGAACAATGATCAACGCTAACTGGCCCTCAAAGGAAGAAAAGAATGATATACTCAAGGTAATACAAGATGTGAGAGTACCTATTGAGGTCAGTAAGGATTTGACTAGTATGATAATGGAAGAGTCAATACCGTATCTGTCTGGAGAAGTTGATATTGATCAGGTAATAAATACATTAAAATCCAAGATAGATATTTATCTATCGGAATAAATCTGAAGGGGAGAATGATGGAAGGGCTCATAGGTATTTTGTTATCATATGAAACGATAATAATTGATTTTAATAAAGTGAGCTTTGCCGGATATGATTAGCAGGATTGCTGATTTGTAGACATCTGGGTGAATGGTGAGAACTAGATAGATAACATGTGAAAGATAGAAAAGGCATGACTAAAGTCATAGCCTTTTCTATCTTTTGGCACTTAATGGTAATATTTTTTGTTGCTATACTAAGAACAGTGATAGAAGAAAGATATCAGCATCAAAAAATGGAGGGTAATCAATTGAGTGATATAGTTTTGAAATTAGAAGGCCTTACAAAGAAGTATGATAACAAACCTGTAGTGGATCATATTTCTCTGGAGATTAGAAAAGGTGAGATTTTTGGACTTCTTGGTCCAAACGGTGCCGGGAAAAGTACTACTATGAATATGGTGTGCTCCCTTGTTAAGCCCACAGCAGGTAAAGTGGAATTATTTGGATATGACACCAAGACGGACATGAATAAGGTTAAGCTTAAGATTGGATATATTCCTCAGGAGATCGCGGTACATGGAAACCTGAAGGCCTGGGAGAATGTAGAATTATTTACCTCCCTTTATGGGATTAAAGGGGAGAAATTAAAAAAAGCAGTAACTGAATCCTTAGAGTTTGTAGGTCTTGAAGATAAAAGAAACGGATTTGCTAAAACGTTTTCTGGAGGTATGAAACGAAGATTAAACATTGCATGTGCCATTGGACATAAGCCGGAGCTGTTAATCTTTGATGAACCAACGGTAGGTATCGATCCGCAATCCAGAAATTTTATCCTAGATAAAATCAAATATGCCAACAAGCAGGGCACGACAATTATATATACCAGCCATTATATGGAGGAGATTGAGGCTATCTGTACGAGAATTGCGATTATGGATAACGGTAAAATCATAGCTATCGGTACAAAGGAAGAACTGGTTGAGATGATAACTTCAGATAAGGAATCAAGTATGACGCTTGAGGAGGTGTTTTTAACGCTCACAGGTAAAAAGCTAAGGGATTATGCAGAGGGGGAGATGTAGCTATGCCATTGATTTTGATCAAAAACAATCTAAAGCTTATGCTGCGGAGTAAATGGGTTTTAGTGATCATGATAGTTCTTCCCTTGATTACCATTGCGCTGTTAGCGAACGCGTTCCATGATATGCTGGAGACCGTTCAAGAAATTGATGAATTTGAGGTGGGATACCGTATCAGTGAAGATAGTATTCATAAGGATATGCTTCCGGAACTTAAGGAAATCTGCAAAGATAACAGTATCATATTGCTGGAGTATCCGCAGGGCGATATTACTAAGCTGCTGCAGAATGAAACGGTAGCAGTTTTCGTTGATATTGAGAAGGATTCCTACCGGATGTATCAATCGAATGATAAAATGACAGAAAGTGCGATTACAAAAAGTATCCTTTCCGGATTTTTTTATCAGATAAATGAAACTATGACAGCTCTATCCTATGGGACTGAATTAACGGTAGGAGAAACTCCCTCACTAAGTGCTTCCTATGTTACAAGAGAGGTGTTGAATACGGAGCCGATTCCGAACTCTACGGACTATTACGGAATTATTTATATTGTATATTTTGCATGGTGCGGAATGATCTCTTTGGTATCCGTTATATCCAGTGAACGAAGGAGTGCGATACCAACAAGAATGCGTGTTTCACATATGCCCAAAATAAATCATTATCTTGGTAAATTAATTCCCTGTTCGCTGGCAATCTTTATTGAGGTATGTACCGCATGGATATTATCGGTGGTTTTATATGATATCCATTGGGGGAATATCGGGTTATCTTTTTTAGCAATCGTGTTAATATCTATAGGAGCATCTGCTTTTGGAATTTTATTATTTCAGCTTTTTAACAATGTCGCTATCAGTATTGTAGTTGGTTTTATTATCAACTGGATTACAGGGTTCTTCGGTGGCTCTTTCCAGACTTATATGTATGCCAATTTACCAATGAATTTGGTGAGGCTTTCGCCACTCTATCATATTAATCGTATGCTTGTAGAATTTTCTACCAAGGGCTATAGTGATTATACCGATACCGGCATGGGATTTCTTGTGGGTATCATTGTAGTTTGTACAATAGGCGGCGTACTGCTAATGAATCGAAGGATGGAGGAGCATTGACATGATCGGAGTTATTACAATGTTGAAAATGAATTTAAAATTGCTTCTTAGGAATAAGGGGTATTTAGCATTCCTGATTATTTTGCCCTTTCTGTCTGTCATCATGCTAAATCTGGAAGCATACAGTATCGTTGATGGTGAAAAATCTACTAATTATATTAAGGAACTTAAACATGAAGATGAGCTTATCATGAATGTTATTAATACGAAACTCAGCGTTAAGGTATACGATTGTAGTGATTCAATATTTTCCGATTATATCATCGAAGAGCTTGCTAAGACAGGTTCTTATCTAATCCATCGATATAAGGGGGAACCTATTGAAATTGAAGAAGCGAGAGAGAAGGCATTAAAATGGGCGAATACGAATGTTATCGGAGCCGTGATCTATATTCCTTCCTCTTTAGAGGCTGAGATATTAAGCGGCAAAGACAGCAATATAATGGTATTCGAAGCGAATCAAGATGGCCGGATAAACTTATTAGGGAGTAATTTAGAGGCCTATGTGCGTAGTTTATACCGATATGCAGCAATTAGCGGCTCGGATCTGACAGGCTTAGAAAAGCTATTAGATACTGCTGAACAAAATGAGATGGTGGAAGAGGTAGTCAGTATTGAAGTAGGTGATACCTTGAATTTATCGACAGATCAACAGGGAAAAAGTATGAATATTGGTCTATCACTTACCTTTTTAACCATCGGATTTCTGTTTAGCGGGGTATTTATTGCGGCAACCGTAGTGGATGAGCGCAATAACAGGGTATATAACCGAGTGGTTGTATCACCATCGTCTCTTGGTAATTACGGTTTGGTTAAAGTGGTACTCGTACTACTCACTGTTCTGATACAGACGGGTCTCATTGCGATTGCAATTAAGCTGATTGTAAAAACAGATTTTGGTATTCCCTTTGAGACTTATCTATTTCTGGTTTTTTGTCTCGGACTCATTTTTAATATGTTTAGTGTTGTGATCGGAGTTCTGACTAACAATGTTCTGACCTCTAATTATATAGCATTTTTAGTATGGTGCTTATCCTCTCTGGTGGCAGGTCTTTATTTTCCTTTGGATGGGGCTTCCGGTTGGTGGTCGAAAATATCCTTACTGATGCCACAGCGCTGGGTTGTAAAAACCTCTGAGATGCTTATGGCAGGAAAAAATAATGCATACGGTATGTATCTGCTGATTGTAGCCGGCTATCTCATAGTTATCGTAAGTATCGGTTTAATGGGAATTAAATTAAGGAGAAAAGAATAATACGGCAGGTTCTTTGTGACAAATGGAGTAAAATATGGTAGAATTAGCTAAAGTATTAACAAATTAGGATTTCATTCAGGGAGAAGAAGCTATCGATGAACGAAAATTTTAACAAATACTATTTTTCTATCATAAAACTAGCTTGTATCATTATTTTAATTATATATTTTTTCTATTATAATCAGGAATCACTTCATGCGCTTAGTATGGAGTGGTTTCTTCTTGCAATGACTCTTGCCGTAACACTTGGTTTTGAACTGGTAGGTCATACGGAAGCCACTTCCAGGAAATATGTATCCCTGTTCTCAAATAAGTTTAGAAAAAGTAAACTGCTTCTATTAGGTTCTGAAATTCTTCTGACTATTTTACTGCTGAGTTTCTTTAGGGAGAGTAAGGGCGGATTATTCCTTATGCCAATGGTGATACTAGATACCATCGTATTCTTTAAGCTTTCTTTCCATTTTAGTTTATTTACATTTTCGGGTGTTTTCTTAAGCCCGGAGAATTTCTTTCTTTATGTATTCTATTGTGTATTTATCGAAATCATCTATTATCAAAATTACGTTATTATAGAGAAATACAAAAGATATTTGAATGATTTTGAACAGGAGGAATATAAACTTAAGGATTCCATCCATTCACAGGACACACTTTATAAAGAAGAACTTGAGAAAAACAGTCTCTCCTTTGAAAATAAAATATTAGAAGAGAGGACAAGGCTATCGCAAGCACTCCATGATAAACTGGGTCATAGCATCAACGGTTCCATTTATCAGTTAGAAGCAAGTAAAATTCTTATGACAAAGGATACTAAGGAAAGCACGAGAATCATTCAGGGAGTGATTGATAACTTAAGAACCAGTATGGATGAAATCCGAAGCATCTTAAGGAAGGAAAAACCGGATAAAAAACGCATGACTATCCTGCAATTAATCGGATTATGTGAAGAGTGCAAGGAAAAGTTCGGTATTGAGGCAGAGGTTAAAATTGACGGGGAAAATAAGGAGATTGCAGAAGGTTTATGGGAGGTTATTCTCGATAATACCTTTGAAGCGGTTACGAATGCCTTGAAATATTCAAATTGTACTAAGATTACCATAGAGATAACCATATTACATAAGGTAATCCGCTGCAGTATTAAGGATAATGGAATTGGCTGCAAGGTGATTAAAGAAGGTATGGGCATACAGGGAATGCAGAGCCGTATGCGAAAAGTAAAGGGCTTCTTGGATATCAATGGAGAGAACGGATTTCATATCAATATGATTATTCCCCTGGAGGAGAAGCGATTACTTCATTAATTGTATGTTTTCAAATGAAAGGGTAGTTTCTATGGATCGTATATTGTCATAACTATAAGGCCTTAGGTAGTAGGCTTAAATAAAAATATGTATAAGTACATGCGCAGGAATGAGGTGAAGGATGGATAAAATTAAAGTAATCATTGTGGATGACAGTGACTTTGTCAGAGATGGTATGAGAATTATTCTCAGCGTGGATGAGGAGTTTCAGGTACTGGGATGTGCAAAAAATGGAAAGGAAGCCTTAGAGCTGGCGATGAAGGAAAAAGCCGATGTAATCCTGATGGACATTCAGATGCCGGAGATGGATGGAATAGAAGCAACGAAGGAAATCGTAAAGAGGAAGTTAGGAAAGGTGTTAATTCTGACTACCTTCGATGACAATGAACTGGTGGAGAAAGCATTAAAAAACGGAGCAGATGGTTATTTAATCAAGAACCATACCCCTGATCAACTCAAACAGATGATTAAGTCAGTGTTTCACGGTGTCAACATTATCGATGAAAAGGTCTTTTCAAAGTTTACCGATATGGGAATCAAGTCCAGTTCAAATTTTGACAGCAGCATATTTACTACCAGGGAGCTGGACATTATTCTTGCGATTTCCGAGGGTCTGTCAAATAAAGAAATTGCAGAGAAACTGTTTATCAGTGAGGGCACGGTAAAAAATCACATCAGTACTATTCTTGAAAAGGGTGGGCTATCTCATAGAACGCAGGTTGCTGTTTATTATTTGACTGGACGTAAGTAGAGGAGAAACTTTGGTTAAGACCTTGCACCATACAGAAAGTAGTCTTATAATAATTTGTAAAGATATAGAAATAGGAAGTTCTATAAAGCTGCTAACAATAGCCGTTGGAGGAGTGCTTACATGGGAAAAATTCGAATAGTTACAGACAGTACCAGTGATTTATCAAAGGACTTAATAGAAAAGTACGGGATAGAAATTATTCCGTTAAATATTGTACTGGATATGAAAAGTTTTCAGGATGGAAAAGAGATTACTCCGGATGAAATCTATCAATGGTCAGAAAAGATGAATACAACTCCGAAGACAGCGGCGCCGGATCTGGGATATATTATCGAGACATTAAAACCAATGGTTGATGCAAATGAGGATATCATTTTCATAGGAATATCGGAGGATATGTCAGTTACCTGTCAGACGGTACGTATGGCAGCGGAGGAGCTTAATTACAAACGTATATGGGTTATCAACTCCGAGAATCTATCTACCGGTATAGGCTTACAGGTATTAAGGGCAGCTGAATATGCCAATCAGGGTATAGAAGTAGAACGTATTGTTCAAACTATTGAGGCAGACAGAGATAAAGTATGCGCTTCTTTTATCGTTGATACTTTGACCTATCTGCACAGAGGAGGACGTTGCAGCTCAGTCGCTGCTTTACTGGGAAATGTACTTAAGCTGAAACCGATGATTGCTGTAACTAATGGGAAAATGGGTGTGGCGAAGAAATATCGCGGCAAGCATCAGATGGTAGTTCGTAGTTATGCAAAGGAACTGGAGCAGCAATTAGTTCAGGCAGATCCGACACGGGTATTTATTACCCACTCCGGAATTGACAGCTCGATTGAGCAGGAGACAGTAGATTACCTGAAGAGCCTGAATTATTTTAAAGAGATCTTAGTTACAAGGGCAGGGGGCGTAATATCAAGCCACTGTGGACCAAATACCCTCGGCATCCTGTTCTATCGTAGGTTTTAACCATAATAGTTTATTAAGTGGAAAATAAGAGTACTATTATAAGTAACAGCATAAATATAATTATGGTATTGACAGATGCTATTTCAGGAAAGGGTCGGTGATATTATTTCTAGCAAAGAGATTTCAGTAGCCAGAGGAATTGAAAAAGCAGAACTAGTATTAAAAAATGCAGAAATGGTAAATGTTTTTACTGAAAGCATACAAAAAGCAGATATTGCTATCTGCAACGGCATAATCGTTGGGGTCGGTAATTATGAGGGTGAAATGGAGATAGACTGTAGCGGAAAAGTAGCAGTACCCGGTTTTATTGATGGGCATATTCATCTGGAAAGCTCTATGATGAAACCGGTGGAATTTGCTAAGACGGTTTTGCCCCATGGAACGACGGCTGTTATTACAGACCCTCATGAAATAGCAAATGTATGTGGTATAGATGGGATTGAATATATGTTGCAGGCAACCGTCGGGTTGCCGTTGGATGTTTATATTGCACTACCCTCCTGTGTTCCCGCAACCTCCTTTGATGAGGGCGGATGTGTCCTGACAGCTTGGGAGCTTGAGCGTTTTTACGAGCTGGATAAGGTAGTGGGTCTTGCAGAAGTAATGGATTATATCGGAACCGTACAGGAAGACATTAATATTCTTGATAAGATAAATATTGCAAAACAGAAAGATAAAATAGTTGACGGTCATGCACCCGGTTTGCAGGGTAAGGAACTATGTGCCTATATAGTGGCAGGAGTGGAATCCGACCACGAATGTGTTGGCCTGAATGAAGCAGTTGAAAAGCTGAGCCTTGGGCAGTGGATTATGATACGTGAGGGTACTGCAGCTAAGAATTTAACAGCATTAATGGGATTATTCCGACCTCCCTTCCATCAAAAAGCTATGCTGGTATCCGACGATAAACATCCCTTTGATCTATTAGAGTATGGTCATATGGATGATATAATAAGAAGAGCAATCAGTATGGGGGCTGACCCCTGTATCGCTGTGAAGATGGCAACCTATAATCCAGCAAGTTATTTCAAGCTCAAGCATACCGGAGCAATTGCCCCGGGATATAAAGCGGATATCGTAATACTATCCGACTTAATCAGTGTAAACGTAGAGAAAGTAATAAAGAACGGAAGCTTAGTAATCGAGAAGGAAAAGCCGTTAAAAATAAGTGAACCGGTCATTAGTGAAGAAATACTTAATAAGGTTTCGAAGTCCTTTCATTGCAGAGCCTTGGTTCCGGAGGATTTTAATATAAAATTAAGGGCTACGGATTATTCCGGCGATTTTTTTCGCGTGATACAATTTATGAAGAATGAAATCATGACTAAGGAGATTAGAGCCCCGTTAACGAATGGCATTCCGGTCATATCAACGGAACAGGATATCTTGAAAATAGCAGCGATAGAGAGACATCATGCTACAGGGCATATTGGGATTGGATTTGTCAGGGGTTATGGGTTAAAGAGCGGTGCAATTGCTTCCTCGGTTTCCCATGATTCTCATAATATCATCGTAATCGGGGCTGATGATGCAGATATTGCTGTGGCAGCAAATTGTATCCTGGAGATGCAGGGTGGTTGGGCGATAGTAAAAGAGGGTAAGATATTGGAGAAGCTTTCCTTAAGTATTGCAGGCTTAATGAGTGAGTTGGAGGCTCGGACATTGTCAGAAAAGATTAATCAAATGAAGCTGACAGCGAAAAGTCTTGGCATTAACGAAGGAATTGATCCCTTTATGACACTTGCATTTGCGAGCCTTCCGGTAATTCCGGAATTACGTATTATTACAACCGGATTATTTGATGTGAGTGGACAAAAGCTGGTTTCTATCTATTGTTAAATCGTATATCAGGAGTTTGTTGCATTTGGTATGTGCAACAAACCCTGGATATTTATGAAAGAAAGAGAGTGATTATGTAATGCAGAAGCAATTTATACATCCGGGACCGGTACTTGATAAAAAAGGCTCACCTTATCCCGGATATTCCACCAAAAGTATTCTTTCTTATAAACGGAAAGCGATAAAAGCTTCCCCTTTTCGTATTAAAGAATGGGATTTTTATCAGGTAACGGATAAAACCATGTGTCTGCAATTTACGATTGGACATGCTGCATATGCCGGACAGGTGGGTGTTATGCTGTTTGACTTTGCGAAGGGAGAAAAGCTGGAAGAAAAAAGTACGTTTCTCGTACTTCCCTTTGGTTCTCTTCATTTACCCGAAGATGCGGAGAAGGATCACATCATACAATACCTAAAGAAATCAGTAGAGATGCGTTTTGAAGCCAGGAGAAACCAGCGGCTTTTATATTGCAGGTGGGGGGATTTTGAGGCGGATATCATTTTAACCAGACAAAATGAAAATTCTCTGGTTATTAATGTTCCCTTTGATGAATCACCAAAAGCATTTTATTACAATCATAAAATTAATTGCATGCTTGCGCAGGGTACCGTCAAATATCGCGATAGTGTTTATCATTTTTCACCTGAGGATTCCTTTGGTTTGCTGGATTGGGGAAGAGGTGTATGGCCGTTTCATAATGAATGGTACTGGAGTAACGGAACCGGCTATATTGGGGATAAAATATTCGGGTTTAATCTTGGTTGTGGATTTGGTAATACAAATACCGCTTCCGAAAATATTTTGTTTTATGGCGATTCGGTACATAAGCTCGGTGAGGTAAGGTTCGAACGGGGTTCCGATTACATTAAGCCCTGGCATATCTTCGACTTAGAGGGTCGGCTTGATCTGACATTGACGCCTGTATAGACCGTACAACAAGTACGAAGCTTTTATGGGTAAATAACAGCTGTCATCAGATGTTCGGCGAATTTAAAGGAAAAGCGGTATTGGATGATGGAACAGAATTGAAAATAGAGAGCTTAATATCCTTTGCGGAACATGCAATTAATAATTGGTAACGGCTTAGTTAAATAATAATTTTTGTACATCAACATCAGCGATTTCCATTAGCTCCTTTTCGAGCTTTTTTACTGCTGCATCTGCATCATCGATAAAGATGTCTTATTATCAATTATATTTCGCAATGATTTGGATAAACCTACTACCAGATGGTAATTCAAAGCTAGTAGGAAAGAGAGTGTATCCGAACATGTGTGATAATGATAATCTGAGATCCTATGCAAGTAATTTGCTGGCTTGTTTTTGTATGCCTACCTTACTTAAGCTAAAGCCTTCCAGCCTAATTCATGTTAATAAGGAGAGAATTAATTGCTTGGCTGATTTTCATGATATCTTGAAAGACGAGGTAGGGTATTATCATTGCTGCTATGCTATACTTTTTGAAAACGAAGCTATGCAAATCTTGTTGATTTATCAGAAGGAATTAATAACAAAGGTTCTGACTAGCAGGAAGCATAGACAGTTCTTAGCGAGTCGTGGTTATGATGTCCGGGAGGTATCGATTAGTAAAGTATTTTCTAAAATAATGCAAAGCTATGAGAATTATATGAGAAAAAGTACGGCTGAGGATTTTAGTAAATGGACTGATAAACCCTCCGGTTTCCCTCATGAAATAGGCCTCCTTCTTGGCTATCCAATCAAAGATGTGATGGATTTTATAAAGTATTCGGGTAAAAATTATATTCTCTGCGGATGTTGGAAGGTATATCATGATGCAGATCGTGCGCAGAGGATCTTTACATCCTATTATGAATTACGTATGAAAGCATTGGGGCTTTTACAAAAGGGATATAAGTTAAAGGAGATAAAATCCCTGCTGATTGTCAAATAGTAGAAGAGAGGATCATAAGAAAGTAGGGGAAGTATACAATGGTGAATAAAGACAGATTAAGAAATGAATTTTGTGAATTGGTTGAGATAGATTCCGTATCCTTCAAAGAAAGAAGGATGGCAGATATCCTAAAAAAGCGGTTAACCGACTTAGGCTTTGAGGTAACGGAAGACGGTGCCGGAGAGTATTATGAGGGTAACAGTGGAAACATCTATGGATTTCTGAAAGGAGATCTGGAAGGTGATCCGCTTCTATTTTCTGCTCATATGGATACGGTGGAACCCGGAAAGAATAAGAAAGCAATCGTCCATGAGGATGGCACCATTACCAGTGATGGAACTAGTGTGTTGGGTGCTGATGACTTATCCGGTGTGGTAAGTATTTTAGAAGCGATACGATCCATAAAAGAACATAATTTGAAACATCGGAGTATTGAGGTTTTGTTTACGATCGCCGAGGAGGTATATATTAAGGGGAGTGAGGTTTTCGATTTCAGTCAACTTAAATCAAAGGAAGCATATGTTTTGGATCTGGATGGACCGGTTGGAACAGCAGCACTGCAGGCCCCTACGCTTGTGTCGTTTTCAGCACGGATAACGGGAAAGGCCTCCCATGCAGGTTTCGCCCCGGAGCAGGGAATTAATGCAATAGCCATTGCTGCGGATGCAATTACTCAGATCAATCAGGGAAGAATAGATGCAGAGACTACCATTAACATTGGTACCATTGAGGGAGGAATGGCAAGAAATATAGTATCAGAACACTGTATCCTTAACGGAGAGGTCCGAAGCCTGAACCATGAAAGAGCCGTCGAGGAGGAAGAGAATATAAAACAGATCCTTGAGCGTGTTACCAATAAGTACTATGCAAAGCTGGAATTTACTTCCTCATTCGGATGCATTTCATATAGGGTCGAACCGTTACATCCGGTTGTAAAGAGGTTTGAGAGAGCCTGCAATGAATTGAAGTGTCCGGTTAATCTGATTGTAACTTTTGGCGGAAGTGACAATAATAATTTTCTTAAGCATGGGATTACAGGAATTGTGCTATCCTGTGGTATGAATAAGGTTCATTCACTGAAGGAGTACTCCCATATAGAAGAACTGGTAAGATGCAGTAGTATAGTACATAAATTAATGACCGGTGATTAGGAGGATGTATTTTCGATAGTTTCAACCATTTTTTGTTTTATAGGTAAGGCTTCCGACAAAGCATTGATCGGGAGTCTTCTTTCTGAATATACCTTGTCTGATAATTCCTTACTTTCTGTAAGCTTTTTTGCGATGAATAGGCATAGAAGTTTTTCATCCGGTGCTTTTGGAGCCTGTCGTAGTAAATCTTCGAATCTGATTACAAAACTTAAAAGATCATCCTTAAACTGTAGCAGATATTCCTGAATCTCAAGCATATCCACTAATAGGCTAGGCTTTTATAAAAAATAGGAGTATATTTTTTTGACGAAAAATGGTATAATTAGGGTAAAGTATCAGTAAAAGGAAGGTGACAGATTGAAAGAAATAAGACGTATTGCTATGCTTATCACAATATTCTGTTATCTTGCTGCAGTCATAGTAAAATCAAATTTTTGGGGCAATATTCTTTCATCAGTTATTACAATAATGACAACAATTATTATATATAAGGCTTTTGTTGTTAAACAAGCGAACGTAGTAAACCGTTTATCAGGCTTATTCTTAACATTAAGCATATTCTTCTGGGCCGTTGCCGATGTACTATGGGCGATTTTTGATATTGTTTTAAATATCAATCCGGAGGAAATTGATGTCATTACTTATAGCTATTCACTGATTAATTTATTTTTTTTCTTATCATTCTTAGTTTATGCATTTCAGATGTTTCGAAAATGGAATATTTTGCAGATTGCTTTAGATACAGTCGTAATATCTTATTTTATTATATACTTAATATGGATTGCCTTTCTGGATGAAGATATCAAAAATATTCTGAAACTTAGAAGTGACTGGAATTCTACTACGTGTATTATCCTAGATGTCATCATGATTATATGGATTGCTATTTGGTACATTTCAGTTCGTAATGGTAAGATATCCTTATGCGACAGGTTATTGTCAGCGGCAGTTTTGCTCTTCTCCATAACAGATTTAGTATACTATTATCAATTTTTGTACAGCAATTATGATCCGAACTCGTTACTGGATGCGGTTTATATTGGGACTTTTCTAATCCTTGCAATTGCCGGTTTGCTTCGGTTGGACGGAAAGATACCTGACGTTCAACCATCGATTAATAATATTGGACGTAAAATTAAAATTCATTTTCTATTACTTGCTCCGATTCTGCTCATCATTTTTAAGGGCTATGATATTATGGCAATACTTAATTTTGTTTCAATTATTCTATTTTATTCTATTTTGTCCAGCTATATACAGAATAGCATTTATAAGGATGGGTTGCTTCGGAGAGAGCTGGAGATAAATAGTAATCTGGAGCATATGGTAAATGAACGTACCGAGGAATTAACACAGAAGAACAAAGTCTTACAGCAGTTATTGGATCAGGATATGGTAACCGGGCTGTATAATCGAAGATATCTATTAGAATATCTGGAGACTGAGATCAAATCCTTAAAGAAGGATGAAACCATCGTTCTTCTCTATATTGATATCAATCGCTTCAAAATGATTACCACCATGTTCGGTAATTACATTGGTGATAAAATAATATATGAAATGGCTCAAAGGTTAAAGCCCATGAATCAAAGTATCGATCGATCCATATTATCCGCCTATGGAGACGATACCTATATTTTTGCGGCTACCGGTAAGTATGACTATCAGAGGGGCCATCATTTGTCAGAGGAAGCAATTAAATATTTTAGTGATATTTATCAAATTGATGAATATCAAATCAGAATTACTGCGAACATTGGTATTTCGATTTATCCATATGATGCCTCCTCCAAAGAAGAACTGATTAAGCATGCTGACATCTCAATGACCCAAGCCAGAATGAAGGGTTGCAACGTTGTTAAGGAATTTGATATGAAACTCAGCGAGGCAATATTTCGTAAGAACACCATTGAAATTCTGCTAAAAAAGGTAAATTTTCAGCAGGAATTTATGATATATTATCAACCACAGCTTCTAACTGATAATAAAAAAGTAATTGGATTTGAGGCTTTATTACGTTGGAAAACTCCAGAGGAAGAATTTATTGCTCCAAGTGAATTTATACCGATCGCGGAGGAATCAGGATGTATCATACCGATCGGAGATTGGGTCATGAAGAGCGCGATACGGCAGCTCATTGAATGGAACAGGAAGTTCGATGAAAAAATCATGGTAAGCATTAATGTATCACTAAAACAACTGAACTCCTATCAATTCATTGAAAGCTTAACAAAAGAAATCCAGAGACTTGAGATTGTACCGGAATGGGTTGACTTGGAGATTACGGAGTCTCAGCAGCTGCAGGATAATCCGGAGGTTATAAATATGCTCCAGGAAATACGAAACCTTGGTGTTACAATTTCCATCGATGACTTCGGAACCGGCTATTCCTCGTTAAGTTATTTTAAAGAATTACCTGCCGACAGAATAAAATTAGCAAAAGAATTGATACAATACATACATATTGATGATTTTGACTATCAGTTGGTCAAATCGATCATATTAATATCCAAGGTTAAGGGTATTAAAGTAATTGCAGAGGGTGTTGAGACACTGGAGCAGTGGGAGACCTTAAAGGAGCTGCAATGCGATGAAGTGCAGGGGTATTATTTCGGTAGACCTGCTCCTGTTATTGATATAGAGAATAATTATAGTAGTTTAATGTCAAAGATTTAAAAATAACATATAAAGAGGTAAAGATATGAAATATTCTGATAAAGAAAATGATTTAAGTATGATAAAGGAACTTTCAAATGCGAAGGGAGTTTCCGGCTTTGAAGATATGGCAGTCAATTATATTCGAAATTACTGTGATGGATTAGGAGCAATAAAGGAGGACTCGCTTCGTAACTTATATGTACATCGTAACGGTAATTCAGGAAAGCGTCCGGTAGTTTTACTGGACGCCCACAGTGATGAAGTTGGGTTAATGGTTCAGGCAGTCAGACCGAACGGAACGCTTCAGATTATTCCCCTTGGTAGTTGGATCACGAGTAATTTACCGGCGCATAAAGTTTGGGTAAGAAATGCTGAGGGAAACTATATCCAAGGGATCGTTGGAAGTAAACCACCTCACTATATGAGCGAGATGGAAAAAAAATCCACCTTGGAATTCAGACAGCTGACGGTGGATATTGGTGCAAGATCGCAGGAAGAGGCTATCAAGGATTTTAAAATCAGGATTGGCGAGCCGATTGTTCCTTATGCAGAATTTGATTATGATGAATGTCATGATTTGATGATAGGGAAAGCCTTTGATAACCGGCTTGGTTGTGCCGGAATCATCAGTGCTTTAAAAAAGCTTAATGAAGAAGAATTAAAGGTTGATGTCGTAGCCGGCTTTGCTTCTCAGGAAGAGGTCGGAGCCAGAGGTGTTGTTGTAACCTCAAGAAAAATAAAACCGGATCTTGCAATCTGCTTTGAAGGGTGTCCGGCAGATGATACCATTGTTGACAGCTATGAAGCGCAGACAGTGATGAAGAAGGGGCCGATGTTAAGGCATATTGATGCTAAGATGATAACTAATCCACGCTTTCAGCGCTTTGCTCTCGACTTGGCGGTTAAGAAGGAAATACAGGTTCAGGAGGCAGTCAGAGCAATGGGATCAACCAATGGCGCAGCTGTTCACCTTTCAAGCGAAGGTGTTCCTACGATCGTAATTGGTGTTCCGGTTCGATACGCACATACCCATTACGGTTTCTCCACCTATTTTGATTATGAAAATGCTGTGAACCTCGCATGTGAATTACTAAAGGTGTTAGATGAAGATTTGATAAAAAGCTTTTAGTATTCGTTAAATAGGGTATTGACATATCTAGAACGTAGTTGTATATTCATATAATAATTATGTATAAATATACAACATTATGAGGTGAGCATATGAAAAAGAAAGTTTTTGTAGATGGATTATCAGGAACGACAGGATTAAAAATTCATGAAAGACTGGGTTTATACTCAGAACTTGACATGATAACAATAGATTATGATAAAAGGCGTGATCCAAAGGAGAGAGCACGCTGCTTGAATGAAGCAGACATCGTGTTTTTATGTTTACCGGATGATGCAGCCCGTGAGGCGGTAAGTCTAGTAACCAATCAAAGTACCTGTATCATTGATGCGAGTACAGCTCACCGGACAGCACCGGAATGGACTTACGGATTACCGGAATTATCAAAGACTCACAGAGAAGCTGTAAAAAACAGCAAAAGAGTAACAAATCCGGGATGTCATGCCACTTCCTTTATTTTATCGGTTTATCCCTTGATCGCTAATCAAGTAATGACTCCGGATTATCCTTTGACTTGTCAGAGTCTGACCGGATACAGCGGTGGGGGAAAGGTTTTAATCGACAAATATGAGCAGAATAACGGTGCTAATGAGTATACAAAGGCACCCAGGCCTTACAGCCTTTCCTTAAATCATAAGCATCTGCCGGAGATGACAATTCATGCAGGACTAACGCAGGCGCCAATCTTCGTTCCGGTACTTGGGAATAATTATAAGGGACTTGCGGTGATGGTTCCGATTCATACCAAACTATTATCAAAACAAATGAGTGCAAAAAATATCCATGATTTACTAGGTGAACATTATAAGGAGGATAAATTCGTTACGGTCATGCCGTACGAAGATGATAGTATCCTGTTTGATGGAGCAGTGGATATTACAGCCTGCAATGATACGAATCAGGCAGAGATTTTTGTGTTCGGTAATGAAGCGAAAGGAAGTGCGGTTATCATGACCAGACTTGATAATCTTGGCAAAGGAGCTTCAGGAGCTGCCATACAAAACATGAATTTAATTCTGGGCTTTGAAGAGGACCTTCATTTGTAATAGAATTGACTACGAAAAGCATATCGGTCTTTTCCATGAGGAAGTAGATGAATAAAATAGAGTCTGTCAGAAACTGCATCATCAAATGTTGGATGAATAAACCAGCCTTTGATATTGCATGTTCTGACAGACTCTTTTCTAAGTTGTTATTACACCCGAGAGTAGTCGCTGAAGGGTTCTGTAATTTTTAGGTAAAATTGGGATATATAAGGTTTCTGCCAGTGAGCAGAGTTTATCGATAAAGCACACCAGTTTCGCTTCTTTATATATCGGATATTTGCGGGGTGTCAGAGGCCACATATGCTTTTCGATAATATCCTCCTCTATGGTATTTAATATAAAGTGTTTCTTGGCATTATTTAGCGCTATTTTTGGATGTATAAATCCATGTAATTTATGGCTTTCATCCGGGATATGCCAGTCGTACAGATAAAAATCATGGAGCATTGCACCCCGAATGATACTTTTCGTATCAAATCTGACCGGCAATAGGAGAGCAAGCGAATAGCTATAATAAGCGACAATAAGACAATGAGTAAAGGTACTGGTGTTTCCATGTTGGATGTAGTTTTTCATTTCATGGATATGCTCATTTGTAAGCAATTCTTTAACATGATTGATAAAGACTTTCTTCTCATTAACGGTAATTTTCATTATGAAACCTTTCTGTATTATAAACGACTTAAGCCCTTGTTCTTTCTATATAGAATTCTTTGAATAATACCATTTTATACTAAAATTTCTGTGCTTACAATGAAATTTTAGAGTGACTTTGATTATTTATCAAAAGGTATCAGTTGAATATTCCTTGATTTGAGGTTAAGATAATTTTATAGGATATTATCCAAATTTTTAATAGGAAGGGCATGGTATTGATATGGAAAAGAAGGGATTTCAGACTAGTAAAATGGAACGGCTGTCCTACGGCGGATTTTTTCTAGGACAGAATATTATTTACATCATACCCCTACAGCTTTTAACCTATTTTTATACGGAGTATGTGGGTCTGACATTGGTGGATTCAACACTTCTGCTATTACTTGCTAAGGTTTGGGATGCAATCAATGACCCGATTATGGGTGCAATCGTTGATAAATGCAATTTTAAAAAAGGGAAGTATTTGCCGTGGTTAAAAGTTGTAACCTATTTCTTACCTTTATCGATGTTCTTGCTGTTTGTAAACGTGGAAGGACCATATCTCTTAAAATTAATATATGCTTATATCACTTACATATTATTTGATATCGTTTATACCATATCGGATTCCCCTCTGTTCTCGTTATCCACTGTCATGACTGGTAATATTTATGAAAGAGATCAATTGATTGCCTTTGGAAGACTTGCGGCAGCAGTCGCTGCGATTGCCAGTGCGGTAGTATTTAATTTAAAGGATCTTGTTGGCTGGACTTTTACAGCCGGTACCTATTGTGTTATTGCCTTTATAGTGATGTTTCCGCTTCAGTTTTGTGCGAAAGAGAGAATGAAGTATCAAAGAAGTGAAGAGATAACATTTGTAAAAATCTTTCGATATCTATTTAAAAATAAGTATTTGTTGATTTATTTTATTGGTTTTCTTGGTATCGAGGTTACAAATACTCTCCAGATTATGGCTGCATATTTTGCTAACTCAAATATGGGTGATGAATCCTTTTATTTGATCATTATGGCCGTATCTATACTTCCGGTCATATTGATCGCTCCGTTCTTACCAAAACTAATACAGAAATTCGGTAAAAAAAGGCTTACCGTAGCTTGCTCTATCGTAACAATCTTTTTAAGTATTGTTCAATATTTAGCAGGATACGAAAGCCTGGTGATATTTTTAAGTATTGCGGCAGCCCGTGTATTATTCATGCAGATACCGTTAATGCTATATGGTATGTTTACTGCCGATTGTATCGAATATGGAGCTTATGTCAACGGAGAACGTACCGAGGGTATAGCCTTTTCTCTTCAGACCTTTGTCACCAAACTGGGTGGAGCCTTATGCAATACCTTGTGTCTGTTTATGTTGGGTTTATTTGGTTATGTGGGTAAGGCTGCCGAAAAAAATATCGAACAATCTGCAAAAGCACTGCATGGAATTTGGGTTATCCTGAGTTTGGTGCCGATCGCAGGATATATCATTATGCTTATTATCATGTGCTTCTATAAACTGGATGAACAAAAGGTAGCAAAGATGATGGAAGCTAATCATGAAAAGATTAAAAAAGAAGCTGAATGATATGAATTAATATTTGGGAGGTATCGGGATTCCTGCTTCCTGGTATGCATCATCACTGTTATGTGACAAGGTCCCAAATACAACGTAAGCGCAGGTGATGAGGACGGAGATACCAAACCTTGCATATCGGGGTAAAATTATAGGTGTAATTTCCACGAGAGCAAATAGAATACTTGATGTTACTTTACTATAAATTGCGGTCTTAAATAGAGTGAAATAAGTTAATCCAGCCCGGCTGGAGGAGGATGTCACCAGACCGACCAGGGAATAAAGCAGCGCGGATAAATAATAACCGGCTACCGTAAACAGATAAATAAATATAGCAACTATTACAAGGATTCCATAAAGGAACGGGATTAAGGCTTCTATCGTTTCGTTATCAATACTTATTACGCGCAGGTCAGAAAAATCAGTTTCCTGTAACCTCCCATATGACTGGTAGTGAATCATATTGCTACGGCTAATTAACATAACCTGATCATAGCTGCGGTCAATATCATCAAAATTGAATTCATTATACTCAGTATTAATGTAAATGTAAGTGTGATTATCCTCATATTCATAGACCCCACTTACATATAGCTCACCGTTACTCATTTCAAAATCCGGTAAGTCATCGCGTAAATACTGAGTAAATCCATTCGGACCAACCAAAACGTTAAACATTGGAATAATCGTAAATAAACTGATGATTAAGGTAAAAAGGAAAACAAAGCCGGTAAGTCGTCCACCACTTACTTTCGTAAGCCGGTAGTATTGTTTGGGCTGTACGATCGCATAATATATTTGTTGGAAGAAATTCATTCTTACTTGTTGCATTGTATAGCCCCCTATCATGATTATTAATAATAATAATGTAAACATATTCTAAGTATATTTATATAGGTATTAATTGTCAAATAAACTTTATCTTACTCGTACAAGGAGGTATTTGTGTTGAAAAAACTTGATTTCCACAGCAAACTGAAAGAGATTTATGATAACCCGATCGGACATGATATACTTTACAAGCTACTGTTACAGATGAATAAGAAAGAGTCCCTGATTAAAAACCCTATTATAGGCAATCTTCGCTTAAAAACAGTTGCCTCTTTCACCAAAAAAAAACTGGGAGATGGCTTTTTTCAAACACTTTTAAACTTACTCAACAGTGAGAATGATAAACCTGTCACCGGAGAAGAGGAACAAAAGAGGACCTGGTGGAAGGAGGCTGTTTTCTATCAGATATACCCAAGAAGTTTTCAGGATTCGAATGGAGATGGTATCGGTGATCTGGAAGGAATTATCAGAAGGCTGGATTATCTGAAAGAATTGGGAATTGATGCAATCTGGCTTTCACCTATCTATGATTCACCGAATGATGATAATGGTTATGATATACGGGATTATTATGGAATTATGAAGGAATTTGGTACGATGGAGGATTTTGATCGATTACTTTTTGAAGTACATGACAGAGGAATGAAGCTGATTATGGACCTAGTAATTAATCATACCTCGGATGAGCATTCCTGGTTTCAGGCCGCAATTAGTGATGTAAAATCACAGTATCACGATTACTACCTGTTTCAGAAATCGAAGGATTGTAACCCGCCGAATAACTGGACTTCATTCTTTAGCGGTCCCGCATGGAATTACTATAAAGAAACGGATGAATGGGGACTGCATCTATTTTCAAAAAAACAGATGGACTTGAACTGGGAGAATGAGAAGGTTAGAAATGAGATCAAAAATATGATCCGCTGGTGG
This sequence comes from Bacillota bacterium, assembly GCA_023414875.1. Taxonomy (GTDB): domain Bacteria; phylum Bacillota; class Clostridia; order Lachnospirales; family Lachnospiraceae; genus Mobilitalea. Next base: position 477,217 of record JAEZMV010000028.1, read on the forward strand.
CTTGCAAAAGGAGTGGATGGATTTCGTCTGGATGTAATTAATTATATCTCAAAGACTGAGGGCTTACCGGATGGGGATGAGAAGATCGGAAGTTTGATGGGCTTCTGCGGAATAGAGCATTATTTTTATGGGCCTAAGCTTCACACATATTTAAAGGAGCTAAAAAGAGATGCTTTTGAACCATATCATGCCTTTACCGTCGGAGAGACTCCAGGGGTTGGTATGGAGATGAGTAAGCTTCTCACTGCTGTAAATCGTCGGGAACTGGATATGATATTCTCCTTTGATCATCTTGATACACCGGGACATTCTAAATTTGAGGATTACCGCTATGATTTAAATTATTTGAAGGAGTATATGTGTCGTTGGATGGAACAGTATGGATGCAATTGCTGGATGTCCCTGTTTTATGAAAATCACGATAATCCAAGAATGATTTCAAAGGTTAATCCGGAGCCGGCTTATCGTGAAGTATTGGCAAAGCTGCTGGCTATGATACAATTGACCCTAAAGGGAACACCCTTTATCTATCAAGGACAGGAGATAGGAAGTATAAATTGCAGCTTTCAATCAATTACGGATATGAGAGATGTTGAAAGCATCAACTTATATCAGGATTTACTTGCAACCATGGATGAACAATCGGCACTCAAAATAGTATTAAGCGGGAGCCGAGATCATGCGAGAACACCAATGCAGTGGAATATGGAAAAAAATGCGGGTTTCTCTGAAGGGGTTCCATGGATTGAAGTTAATAAAGATTATGTAAGCTGCAATGTGGAGAAGCAGCTTGCGAATGAAATGTCAGTATTAAATTTTTATAAGCAGCTAATACAACTTCGTAAACGTTATCAGACCCTAATTTATGGTGAGTTTGAGGTAGTGAATCGTACAAAAAAGGATTTATTTACTTATTATCGAAAAGATAAGAATAAATCATTTTTTGTGGAATGTAATATCAGCTCCAATACGATAAAAAGAAAGCAGCCGGTTAAGGGATACCAACTTATATTATCGAATTATGACAAGGGCTCCAGGTGTTTTAGGCCTTATGAAGCTAATTTGTATATGATAGACGGCAATTATATGGGAGACAAATAAAGACTGAAATTACATCGAAAGGAAGCTGGGAGGAAGTAGATTGAAAGAAGATAATGCTTATATTCATTCACCTCGGATGAAAGCGAAGGAACTGGTCTCACAGATGACTTTGGAGGAGAAGGCAGGTTTATGCTCCGGGAAGGATTTTTGGAGATTAAAATCCATCGAGCGTTTGGGTCTGGATACGATCATGATGTCGGATGGACCACATGGGCTCAGAAAACAAGTGGGTGAAAATGATAATCTGGGAGTGGGTGACAGTGTTCCGGCCGTTTGCTTTCCGACAGCTGCTGCATTAGCCTGTAGCTTTGACCGTGATTTGGTATATGAAGTTGGTAAGGCAATCGGTGAAGAATGTCTGCAGGAGGGTGTGTCCGTTTTATTAGGGCCGGGGACAAATCAAAAAAGAAGTCCACTCTGCGGTCGTAACTTTGAATATTTCAGTGAGGATCCGACTCTGTCAGGGGAGCTTGCGGTAGGAATGATTAAGGGAGTTCAAAGTCAGGGTGTCGCAACCTCGTTAAAACATTTTGCCGTAAATAATCAAGAAAAACGTCGTATGACCATTAGCGCGGTTGTAGATGAAAGGACACTGAGGGAAACCTACCTGAAGGCTTTTGAAATAGCCGTAAGGAAAGGTAATCCAAGAACAGTTATGTGTGCCTATAATCGTATCAACGGGGAATATTGCAGCGAAAATGCCTATCTGCTGAATAAAATTCTGCGAGAAGATTGGGGTTATGAAGGTCTGGTTGTATCCGATTGGGGTGCGGTCAATGACCGGGTACTTGGAGTAAAATCCGGTATGGACCTGGAAATGCCGGGATGTCTTGGAATGAATGATAACAAGCTTATTACCTCGGTGAAGGCAGGAACTCTGTCTGAGAGCGAATTGGAGCTATCGGCCTGCAGAGTAACAGAGCTCATTTTAGATGGAATGCTAAAGAAACAGAAGGACTTTCGTTATGATATAGAGAGGCATCACCAATTAGCAATCAAGGCCTCGGAGCAATCAGCGGTATTGTTAAAAAATGAAGGTAAGATTTTGCCGGGAAATATAGAGCAAAAAGCAGCGGTAATTGGGGAATTTGCCAAAGTACCAAGATATCAGGGGGCAGGTAGTTCAAGAATACACCCAATTAGGATAGATAATACATGGGAGGCGCTCGTTAAACAGGGACTGACTGCGAGCTATGCACCAGGCTATAAACGAAAAGAAAATAAAAACACGAAACATAAGATTAAAGCGGAACAAGAGGCAGCTCTGATTTTGGAGGCCTGTGAAGCAGTAAAAGGAAAGGATATCGTATATCTGTTTGCAGGTTTGACAGAAGGATATGAATCAGAAGGTTATGACCGTACTACTCTATCTCTACCAGCTTCCCAAAACCGTTTAATCGAGGCAGTTACGGCATGTAATTCAAATGTAGTGGTAATCCTTATGGGAGGAGCACCGATGGAGTTGCCCTGGATTTCTAAGGTAAGGGGCATCTTGCTGGCTTATCTCGGCGGTGAGGGCTGCGGTACAGCGATTGCAAATCTGTTGCTTGGTAAAGCCATACCCTGTGGAAAGCTGGCAGAGACATGGCCGTTCCACCTTACGGACACTCCGGCATTTCATTATTATCCCGGAAATCGGACCACCTCGGAATACAGAGAGAGTATTTATGTTGGATACCGTTATTATGAAGCGGCAAAAAAGCCGGTTCAGTTTCCTTTTGGTCACGGCTTATCCTATACCGACTTTACATATTCTGATGTCACTTGTGACAAGAGCCATTGTGCGTATGGAGAGAAGTTGACACTGACATTTTATATTACTAACGTCGGACCGCTGAAAGCGAAAGAGATTGCACTGATCTTTGTTTCCCATAGAAATGAAAAGGTGTTCCTTCCAAAGAAAGAGCTGAGAGAATTTATCAAAGTCACGCTAGAGCCCGGAGAAAGAAAGCAGGTAAGCGTTGTTCTGGATACGAAAACCTTCGGATATTATAATACATTAATTCATGACTGGTATGCCGAAAGCGGGGAGTACCGCATACTAGTTGGACCCTCCTCCAGGAATTGCAGTCTTTCTGCAACCATCACCTTAAAGAGTCCTAATCAGCCGCAACCTGATCTCAGAGAACAAGCGCCCTCCTATTATCATTTATCGAATGCAGAGTTTGCGATACCTGATAAAGAGTTCTGTGCCCTTTATGGTAAACCTCTTCCACCGCAGGACTTGATACCCTCCAGGCCCTACAAAGATGGGAACACCCTGGAAGATGTCAGCCATACCTTGATTGGGAAATTAATGCTTCGTATTGCTGAGCGGATGGCAAAAAAGGTTACAAAGGTCTCCGAAGAAGAGGAGGGCATGATTTCAGTATCAATGAAGGAAATGCCGTTCCATTCAATGGTAACCTCCGGAGAGGGAATGCTGTCAGAGAAGATGATGGAGGGTATTATTGATCTTCTAAATGGACATTATGGAAAAGGGCTTCTAAAAATTATTAGAGGAAAGTAGGTTCTGAGGGTGTTAATTCAAATCCTCAGAAGAATCCAGCTTGCTCATCATCTGGTGAAGACCCTTTAGTAATTCGATTGTTGATTGCGGTTCCAGATTAAGCGTACAGATGAGACTTTCCGGAATTTGGACAGCATCAACTTTTAAATTCTTGCCATTTTGACTTAATTGAATAAATACATTACGCTCATCGCTGGAGCTCCGAATTCTTTTGATATAATTCAGGGCCTCCAGCTTTTTCAGCATCGGGGTTAGAGTACCGGAATCCAGATATAATTTTTTGCCGAGATCCTTTACTGTAACGTTATCCTCCTCCCAAAGCGCAAGCATTATGATATATCCAGTGTAGGTCAGTCCATAAGGATCTAATAGGGGTTTGTATTTTTTTATTATTTCCTTAGAGCAAACATAGAGTGAAAAACAAAGCTGATTATCAAGCTTCAGAAGCTCAAAACCCGCTTCCTTACTGCCTTTTACCAAGGATTCTGAGTTTTCTTTGTTCATAGGGTAGCCTCTCTTTCTTTTATTACAATTAAATTTTATACAATTATTTAAAAAAAGTCAAATAAAGTATTGACAAATTAAAAAGAAATGTATAAAATTAAATTGTAAACAATTAAATAAAGAACTACATTAAGAATACTCTAAATACAAATACATATAATAAGCTAATGGAATTTTTAATGTACGAATACGATATAAGTAATGAATGAAACGAATAGAAAGGATGTATTATTATGAGCAATAAAATTAGTAAAGCGATTGAAAATCGCAGAAGTATTTATGCAATCGGAAAGGGAGCAACTGTCTCCAAAGAACAGATACAGGCGATAGTTAATCATGCAGTAAAGTATGTACCCTCTGCGTTCAATTCGCAAAGTGCCAGAGTGGTAATATTACTGGGTGAGCATCATAATAAACTATGGGATTTTGCACGGGACGAATTAAAAAAGATCGTGCCTGAAGCAAATTTTGCTTCCACCGATGAGAAGATAAGCTCCTTCCAGAACGGATTTGGATCCCTTCTTTATTTTGAAGATCAGGCAGTTGTGGAAGGATTGCAGGAGCAATATTCTCTCTATAAGGACAATTTTCCAATCTGGTCCCTGCAATCCTCTGGTATGCTTCAATATGTTATTTGGACACTCTTAGAGGAGGAAGGACTTGGAGCTTCTCTTCAGCATTATAATCCTTTAATTGATGAGCAGGTGAAGAAGCAGTGGAGTATCCCGGATAAGTGGAAGCTCCTTGCACAAATGCCATTCGGAAAACCTTTGGCGGAACCGGGAGATAAGGAATTTGCTCCTTTGGAAGACAGAGTAAAGATATTTTCATAACTCAGCAAAATGATACCGGGGTCAAAATCTGCTAACTTAAAGCACTGCTTTTGATCCTGGCATCAAAAAAGGTAGATCAAAACAGATTAATACCAACCAACCTGATTGGATATGATATGAATGAAGGTTGGTTTTTTTGTATAAATGTGTTACAATGCATGTAATAATTGCTAATATTGTAAAAGATTTTATGCAGTTAAATTTATTATCTCTGGATATGTTTGTGTCGCTTATGTCGGCAGAATGGGAGAACTTATGAAATCGGTTTATTTTTATAAAACAAGAATAGGGAAGATTATGATTGCAGAAGAGGGTGAAGGTATCTGTGAGGTAGGGTTGCTTCCCTCAGAGGAGGATCAAAACGATTCTGAATATAATCAATCCGAAGCTGATGTCAAAGAAACTAAGCTGATTGCAGAAACTGCAAGGCAACTGGAAGAATTCCTGAACGGAACCCGAAAGGAATTTGATGTTAAGCTTAATCCAAAAGGAACAGATTTTCAACACAAGGTATGGAATGCTCTCAGAGACATACCTTACGGAGAGACACGTAGCTATAAACAGATTGCGGAAGCGATAGGTAATGAGAAAGCATCCCGTGCGGTTGGAATGGCAAACCACAATAATCCAATCATGATAATTGTACCCTGTCACCGTGTGATAGGAGCAAATGGAAAACTGGTTGGATATGCAGGAGGTCTGAACATAAAAGAACAGCTACTTAATATTGAGAGAATGAGAAAGGAAGAGATCAATGAATAAGGAATGGTCGTTGGATGTATTATATAAGGGATTTGATGATACGAGCTATCAGGAGGATAAGCATAGGCTGATACAGCTTACAAAGGATATTAATAGCTTTAGCGAAACCCTATCAGAAGCTAAGGATGAGGAGGCAACACTGTTAAAGGCGATTGATTATCTTGAACAACATCAGCTATTAGGAACCAAAATTAGCTATTATGTAGCATTAAGACAATCAGTGAATACCTCTGATAGTGAAACAGTAAATGAAATGAATGCCATCGAGAGGCAGCTCAGCCTGACCTCTAAGCCGATGGCAGTCATCCATAAGTACATTGCTGCAATTAATAACCTGCAAGCTTATTTTGAAAAGCATCCAAAGCTAAAAGAATATGAATATTTAATTATAGAAATGAAGAAGGAAGCGAAGCATCTCTTAAGTGATGATGTTGAGGAAGTAATCGCAAAATTAAATATCAGTGCAGGCTCCGCGTGGGGCAGCATGCAGAGCTTTTTAACCTCTACGCTGGAGGTTGAATACCGTGGTAACATCATCACTCTGCCGGAGGTTCGTAATATGGCACATAGCGAGGATGTTGAAGTACGTAAGGATGCATTTGCTGCAGAATTAAATGCGTATGAGAAAATAAAGGATGCCATCAGTTACTCACTTAATAACATAAAAACACAGGTGAATACCATCTGTGAGCTCAGAGGATATGAGTCTCCCCTGGAGATGACCTTGATGCAAGCTAAGATGAAAAAAGAAACCCTGGATGCGATGCTGGAGGCTATCAAGGAAGCGCTGCCATCCTTCCATAAGTATTTAAGACACAAAGCTAAGATTATGGGCCACGAAAACGGACTTCCCTGGTATGAGTTATTTGCACCAATCGGAGAAAGCAATACGAAATATACCGCAGAAGAATCAAAGGATTATCTGGTTAAACATTTCCGTAGCTTTTCTGATGATTTGGCAGATATGGTGGAGGAAGCCTATGATAATGAATGGATTGACTTTTATCCCAGAAAGGGCAAGGTAGGAGGAGCCTTCTGTGAGAATATGCCATTTGTAAAACAAAGCCGTATTCTTACTAACTTTACGGGTTCTCTAAGTGATGTGGTGACCCTGGCTCATGAACTGGGTCATGCATATCATGGACTCAACATTCAGGAGCATTTGCCTCTTAATGTGGATTACAGCATGCCGGTAGCAGAGACGGCCTCAACCTTTAATGAAGCTTTGATTATGGAAGCAGCCATTAAAGAGACCGAGGGTAGAGAGAAAATTGCACTGATTGAAAGTCAGCTTCAGGATGTTACTCAGATCATCTGCGATATTTATTCCAGATATCTGTTTGAGAGTGCCGTCTTTGAAAAGGTAAAATCAGGTTTTTTGTTTGCGGATGAGTTAAAGGAGCTGATGCTCGCCGCTCAAAAGGAAGCTTACGGTAACGGACTCGATCATGACTATCTGCATCCTTATATGTGGGTTTTAAAGGGACATTATTACTCAGAGAATTTAAGCTTCTACAATTTCCCCTATGCCTTCGGCGGTTTGTTTGCCAGAGGCTTATATGAGAAGTATAAATTAGAGGGTGAAGCTTTTGTGCCTAAGTACAAAGCTTTGTTAAAAGCAACCACCGTTATGAGCGTGGAGGATGCAGCAAGAGAAGCAGAAATTAATCTGGAGGACCCGCAGTTTTGGAGAACCAGTTTAAAGACAATTGAGGATTTAATTGATGAATTTGTGCGATTAGCATAAAAGATAAGGAAGAGCTGTTTCATAGTCCGTCTTGTGAGCTTAAAAATACTAAAATTCGATAAAATTACGAATTATGAAGAATGAGGAAAAAAATTATCACATAAAACTTATAATCTATCAGATACTAAACTTGAATCAATTTATAGTTCATGTTTATAAAGAAGCTAATTTATATTCATGGGCATCAGAAGGAAAGGAGCAAAGTTATGAGTCTGGTAGATAATGATCATCAGCTTCCAGAGGGATTAGGATTTCGATTAGCACTTGATATGGAAGCAATGACGAATTTTGTTAATATGTCAGATAATAATAAACAGCAGTTGGTTGACTATATAAAGAGTTCAACAAACGGGGATGAGGCTAGAAACCGTGTAACTGAAGTAGTAAACAATCTTCATAAGGGGGATTCATTTCGTTAATAGGAATGAATAAATAAAAAAGCTTGCTTTACATCTGAGTACGGCTTGATATAAAAAAGGCTGTTGCATGATATTGTATCGAGGTAAAATATTACTTCGGCACAAAAGAATGCAGCAGCCCATCTTTTTATCTTATTATCTTTCCTTACCCATAAAGAATAATGCCACGGTTCCGGGGCCGGCATGAGCTCCGATGGTAGGACTAATATAGCTGATAAATCGATCACTGATACCAAGCCGTTCTTTGATCTGGTCAGCTACGAATTCGGCGTCCTCGAGACAATCTCCGTGACTGATGAAGACGATATCATTTTTATATGGATAGTCTTTAATGCTCTCTTCCATTCTATCAACCAGAGAAATTAAAGCCTTTTTCCTTCCTCTTACATTATTCAAGGGAATCAGACGACCTTCATTATTAACATGAAGCACAGGTTTTACATTGATTAAGGTTCCGATGATTGCGGAAGCTTTTGATACGCGGCCGCCTCGGTGCAGATGGTGTAGGTCATCAACCGTAAACAAATGGCATAAATTAAGCTTGTTCTTCTCAACCCACTTTGCTGTCTCATCAATCGACTTACCGCTCTCCTTTAACTGTACTGCTTTATGGATTAGCAAGCCTTCACCAAGTGAAGCACAGAGAGAATCGATAACAATAATTTTTGATTCAGGATGTTCATCACTTAACTCTCTGGCAACGGTAGCAGCAACAGAGCAGCTTCCGCTTAGAGCAGAAGAGAAAGCAATATGCAAAATGTCATAACCCTCACCTATTAATGATGTAAATATATTTCTTGCGGTATCAGGATTTACTGCCATTGTTGTGGGCAGAGCACCACCGCGCATGATATCATAAAATTCTTTTGGTTCAAGAACATTATCTTCTCCGTAAACTGCTCCGTTTAGGTTATAATATAAAGAAAGCATTCCAATACTATGTTTGTTAAGATAATCCTGTGGTAAATCACTTGTTGTATCTGTAGTAATGATAAAGTTTTTCATCGAACTGCACCGTTCCTTTCCTAAACATTAATCATATCGTCGATAATAGTTTTCATACATAAAATTACAAGGTTTATCCATAGCTGTGATATAAGTAGTTTTAATTACGATATGATATATTATATCATACTATACCCGTTTGTTACAATACACATTTCCAGAAATATGTATCAATTAGTAATATCGATACATACAGTATCGATACATACCTGTATTTGATTTGCAAAAAACTCTTTTCTTATGCATATACATGTGATATAATAACCAAAATAAGCGGATTAGTACGTAAATTTGCTCATCTTCATTCCTATGAGGCAGGCTTTTTTATGAAATAAGTAGCTTCTAATCTGCATTATTGTATTCAAGGAGGCTTAAACAATGAAACATATCAAGACTTTAAACACAAAGAACCTGAAAGATACGATAAAAAAAGGTGGTTGTGGAGAATGTCAGACATCTTGTCAGTCAGCATGTAAGACATCCTGTACCGTTGGAAATCAGAGCTGTGAAAACAAATAGATAATCCGTACATAGAACACGCGATCTGGTTCAGCAATTACAGATAAGAACGATGATGAAGGTGTCTTAAGATTTATCATCTTGAGACACCTTCCATGATTCATGACAAGTAAAATAGCGATCTGTTTTACTTTCAGGTGGGGCTGCCTCATAATATTTTTCATATTATATGGAAGATATTTTGAGACAGTCCTATTCGTTGTAGTAAAGAGTTATAAGCACAGGCATTGTCATTAGGGAGGAAAAACCGTGGTTCACCAGTATAAAAGTAATGGATATAATATCGTTTTGGATGTAAACAGCGGTATGGTTCATTTGGTAGATGATTTAGCATATGACATAATACAAATGTATGAAAATAACAATCAGGGCAGCATTGTTGCTGCAATGGTTGAAAAATACACGCAACCCCAATATCGGTCTCTTTTTACATCTAAAGAAGAAGATTTTACTGAACATATAGAAGACCTTGTACGTCAAATTCTAGAGGTTATCGAGGATGTCGAACAACTAAAACAGGATGGAGCCCTGTTTACCAAGGATGTGTATGAGGATTACATCAAGGATTTTAAAAGCCGTTCCACAGTGGTAAAGGCCTTGTGCCTGCATATTGCACATGATTGTAATCTTGCTTGTAAATATTGCTTTGCAGAGGAAGGCGAATATAAGGGACACCGTGAGCTGATGAGCTATGAGGTTGGAAAGCAGGCGTTGGACTTTTTGATCGCAAGCTCAGGTAACAGAAAGAATTTGGAGGTAGACTTCTTTGGAGGAGAACCCCTGATGAACTTTCAGGTGGTAAAAGATCTTGTGAGGTATGGACGGGAGCAAGAGGTTCTTCACAATAAGAAGTTCAGATTTACTTTAACGACCAATGGTATCCAGCTTGATGATGAAGTCATGGAATTTGCTAATAAAGAAATGAGCAATGTCGTATTAAGCATTGACGGCAGAAAAGAAGTAAATGACCGGATGCGCCCGAGCAGAAACGGGAAAGGAAGCTACGAACTCATAGTTCCTAAATTTAAAAAGCTGGCAGAAAGCAGAAACCAAACGAATTATTACGTAAGAGGTACCTTTACCCACTTTAACCTTGATTTTTCTGAGGATGTAAAACATCTGGCGGATCTTGGCTTTCAACAGATTTCAGTAGAACCTGTCGTAGCATTACCAGAGGATTCCTATGCGATTACCAAGGAGGATTTGCCGGTACTGTTCGAGGAATATGATAAACTGGCGAAGCTGATGCTGGAACGTAAAAAAGAAGGTAAGGATTTTAATTTTTTCCATTTTATGATAGATTTAACCGGAGGACCTTGTGTTGCCAAACGGTTATCCGGCTGTGGCTCAGGTACTGAATACTTGGCTGTAACGCCTTGGGGAGATTTATACCCATGTCATCAGTTTGTCGGAATACCCGAGTATTTAATGGGAAATGTATTCGAGGGAGTGAAAACCCCTGAATTAAGAGAAGAGTTTAAACATTGTAATGTTTATTCCAAGGAAAAATGCAGGGATTGCTTTGCTAAGTTTTATTGCAGCGGAGGATGTGCAGCTAATTCCTTCAAGTTCCACGGAAATATCAATGATGCTTATGATATTGGCTGTGAATTGCAGAAGAAACGAGTAGAATGTGCAATTATGCTTAAAGCTGCCCTGGAAAGTGAATAATATAATTGAACCATCAGAGGTTCGGAGGCTACATGGAAAACTGGGTAATTAAAAACAGAAAAGCAGACTTTGATGCAATCATGAAGCATTGTAGAGTAAGTGAAGTAATAGCCAGGTGCCTGGTGAATAAAGGCCTTGAAAATCCGGAAGCTATAAATGCATTTTTAAATCCTGAATTAGAGGACCTGAATGATCCTCTGTTGCTTAAGGATATGAATAGAGCCTGTGATATTTTATTGGATAAAATACGCGAGGGTAAAAAGATACGTATCATAGGAGATTATGATGTGGATGGTGTGATTGCGACCTATATTCTCTACCGTACCCTTTCATTATGTGGAGCAATTGTTGATTATGATATTCCGGACCGTATCAAGGATGGTTATGGAATTAATATCAATATGGTGGATTTGGCATATCATGAACAGATAGATACCATCATAACCTGCGATAACGGAATTGCTGCATTGGAACAGATCAGCCGTGCAAAGGAAAATGGATTAACGGTCATAATAACCGATCATCATAGTTTGGTACAGAATGAGGATGGAACGATTGAGCTTCCGAAGGCCGATGCCATTATTAATCCGAAGCAGTCAGATTGCAGCTATCCGTTTAAAGGCTTATGTGGGGCAGCAATTGCTTACAAATTAAGTACTGTACTAATCAATCATTATGATTTGAAAGAAAAAGAGGAATTTCTTAATGAACTGATCTCCTTTACTGCAATTGCAACCATCTGCGATGTAATGGATTTAATCGGTGAAAACCGAAGCATCGTAAAGCATGGACTGGAATCGTTAAAGAATACAAAGAACATAGGTTTATTAGCATTAATGGATGCAAGTGCAATCGATAAAGCTCAGCTGAGTACCTTTCACTTGGGATTTGTGATCGGACCCTGTCTGAATGCCTCCGGAAGACTGGATACAGCTAAAAAGGGCCTGGAATTATTGCTGGCCAATACAAAAGAGGAAGCGGTGCGTCTGGCAGAGGAAGTCAGAGCCCTCAATGATTTAAGAAAAAACATGACTGCAGAGAATGTTCAGAAAGCAATTAGATTAATTGAAGAGACTGAGCTGAAGTACGATAAGGTTCTGGTGGTATATCTGGAAGATTGTCATGAGAGTATTGCAGGAATTATCGCGGGAAGAGTCCGGGAAAAGTATAACAGGCCATCCATCATTCTTACGGATGCCGAGAACTGTATCAAGGGCTCTGGACGCTCTATTGAAGCCTACAATATGTATGAGGAGCTATCTAAGTGCAGAGACTTATTTTTGAAAATGGGCGGTCACCCAATGGCAGCGGGGTTATCTCTGTTACCTGAAAAGGTAGAGGAGCTACGATTGTTTCTAAATAAGAATACTAATTTAACCGAAGAGATGCTTGTACCTAAGGTTTCCATTGACATTCATCTACCGCTTGGATATGTAACGGAGACACTGATCAGAGAATTACGTCAGCTGGAGCCCTTTGGCAAGGGCAATGAAAAACCCCTCTTTGCAGAAAAGAATTTAAAAATAAAATCAGCACTAATTGTAGGAAAGAATGCCTCCGGTATTCGGTTTCGGTTAGAAAACCAGTATGGAAGGGAAATGGATGCAATTTATTTTGGTGATGTAATAGAATTTTTTAAGTATATTGCAGATAACTATGGTGCCGAGGAAGCAGAGAAGCTGAAAACAGGAAGAGGTATGAAAGCTGAACTCGCAATTACATACTTTCCAAAGATGAATGAATATAATGGCTTTAAAACAATACAACTAATGATACAAAACTATAGGTAATTAGCATAATAAAATCGATAAAAATGTCATAAATAAGCATTTATTATGATGGATTGGCGAATTATTCTTTACGAAGTATTAAGGATAGTGATATAATTAGCATCTATAAGAGAAGATATCAGTGTCAGCAGTAGTATATTTAATAGGAATGGAGATAAATATGAAACAATTAGAGAGTTATGTAAGAAGTATTCCGGATTTTCCGGAGCCTGGAATTATATTTCGAGATGTAACCAGTGTATTACAAGATAAAGATGGTCTTAGGATGGCAATTGACCAGATGCAGGATATGTTGAAGGGCTTAGAGTTTGATACCATAGTAGGGCCTGAATCCAGAGGTTTTATTTTTGGAGTACCGATTGCTTACAACTTAAACAAAGCATTTATCCCGATCCGTAAAAAAGGAAAATTACCTTGTGAAACGATATCGATGGACTATGATCTGGAATATGGTAAAGCAACAATTGAAATGCACAAGGATGCGATTAAGCCGGGTCAAAAGGTAGTTATTGTTGATGATTTGATTGCTACCGGAGGAACAATTGAGGCTATCATAAAGTTAATTGAACTCCTTGGTGGTGAAGTGATAAAGATTATATTCCTGATGGAATTAAAGGGTCTCAACGGACGTGAAAAGCTTGTAGGCTACAATGTGGATTCGGTCATACAATACGAAGGCCACTAAACCGGATAGCAGATACTTTTTAATGTAACAGTGTTATTAATACTCATAGATATGTCTATTCTTTAGAAAAAGTCAATTGGAAGGTGGTGATATCATGGAAGAAAGTAGAGAAATATTAGCTAACGATATAGAGGATTCCACGGACACAATGGTGCCCGCTGATTTTACCGCGCCGGAAATTCTATATAAGGATTTGATTGAAAAAATACGGAGCTACCATCCTTCCGCTGATATCTCCATGGTTGAGAAGGCTTATCATCTTGCTGACGATGCCCATAAGAATCAGCTTCGTAAATCCGGAGAACCGTACATCATACATCCGTTATGCGTGGCAAATATCTTGGCTGAGCTTGAGCTGGATAAGGAAAGTATTATTGCAGGAATTCTCCATGACGTGGTAGAGGACACGGTATATACTACCGAACAGATATCCTCCATGTTCTCGGAGGAAATTGCTTTGCTGGTAGATGGTGTTACCAAATTGACTCAGTTAAACATGGATAAGGTGGAGCTTCAGGCAGAAAACCTGAGGAAGATGTTTCTTGCTATGGCAAAGGATATCCGTGTCATCTTAATCAAACTTGCAGACCGCCTTCATAATATGCGTACCTTAAAATATGTGCCTGCGGATAAACAAAAGGAAAAGGCCAGAGAAACGATGGATATCTATGCTCCGATTGCACAGAGATTAGGTATCAGCAGGATTAAAATAGAGTTGGATGATTTATCGTTAAAATATCTGGAGCCTGAGGTGTACAAGGACTTAGCAGAAAAGATTGCAACGAAGAAGAGTGAACGTCAGGCCTACATTGACGGTATTGTAAATGAAGTGAAGGAACATATTGAGGAAGCGGGTATTTCGGCTAAAATTGACGGACGTATCAAGCATTTCTTCAGTATTTATAAAAAGATGGTGAATCAGAATAAAACACTGGAGCAGATTTATGATTTATTCGCTGTCCGGATTGTTGTTGATTCGTTAAAAGACTGTTATGCGGCACTTGGTGTAATTCATGAGATGTACAAACCGATTCCCGGACGTTTCAAGGATTATATCGCCATGCCCAAACCAAATATGTACCAATCCCTCCATACTACCTTAATCGGTCCGAAGGGAGCACCCTTTGAGATACAGATACGTACCTATGATATGCACCGCACCGCCGAATACGGTATTGCTGCTCACTGGAAATATAAAGAGGGTCAGGATGGTAAGGGTGGTACGGAAAATGCTGAGGAAGAAAAGCTTACCTGGCTAAGACAGGTACTTGAATGGCAGAAGGACATGTCCGATAATAAGGAATTCCTGAGTCTGATTAAAAATGATTTTGATTTATTTTCCGATAGCGTATATGCATTTACCCCGACCGGTGATGTTAAGACGTTACCTGCAGGCTCCAATCCGATTGATTTTGCATATGCGATTCACAGCGCGGTTGGTAATAAGATGGTCGGCGCCAGGGTTAACGGAAAATTAGTACCGATTGATTATGTCATTCAAAACGGTGACCGTATTGAAGTCATGACCTCGCAAAACTCTAAGGGGCCTAGTCGTGACTGGCTCGCTATTGTTAAGAGTACGCAGGCAAAGAATAAAATCAATCAATGGTTTAAAACAGAATTAAAAGAAGATAATATAACCAGGGGCAAGGAATTAATTACCAGCTACTGCAAAGCAAAGAGTATTGTCCAGAGCGACATCCTAAAAACCGAGTTTACGAATGTGGTTATGCGTAAATACGGTTTTAGGGACTGGGAATCAGTCCTTGCTGCAGTTGGTCATGGTGGTCTGAAGGAAGGCCAAATTGTCAATAAGCTTCTGGATGAATATAAAAAGAAACACAAAAAAGAGATTACGGATGAGAATGTACTTGATACGATTTCAGAGATTAAAGAGAGGATTCCTCAAAAGAAATCAAAAAGCGGAATTGTTGTTGAGGGTATTCATGATGTGGCGGTTCGTTTCTCCAAGTGCTGCAGTCCGGTTCCGGGAGATGAAATCGTAGGTTTCGTAACAAGGGGCAGGGGAGTATCCATCCATCGTACGGATTGTATTAATGTAATCAATCTGCCGGAGGAGGACAGAGTCAGATTAATTGATGCAGAGTGGAATGTAACCGACGGGAAAAACCCCGGTGGAGTTTACAGTGCTGAGATTAAAATATATGCAAATAATCGTACCGGTGTTCTTGTAGATATATCAAAAGTACTTACGGAGAATAAGATTGATGTTACTTCAATGAATGTAAGAACAAGTAAGCAGGGCACTGCTACTATCAGCATCGGTTTTGAGATCAACGGTAAAGATCAGCTGAATGAAATTATAGCCAAACTACATAATGTGGAAAGCATTATGGATATCGAACGTACAGCTGGCTAAATTAACTTGAAAAGCTATATAATCATCATAAATTTGATGGTTGTATAAAAAGCAGCCGTGAAAGTAGGTGTAGAATCAATGAAAGAATTTACCTTAAATACCTTAGTCCTCGGTATGGTGCAGACGAACTGCTATATCGTAAGTAACGGGATAACAAAGGAAGCAATTGTGTTTGATCCTGCAGATAATGCAGGTAAAATAGAACAGTATTTAAAGGCAAATGACCTCGTGTGTAAGGGTATCCTTCTCACGCACGGTCATTTTGACCATATTATGGCAGCTTCTGAACTGGCAAGTGCAACCCATGCAGCAATCTATTGTCATGAAGCGGAAGAAGCTCTGCTTGGTGATTCTAAGCTGAATGCCTCCTACCAGATCAGAAGGGAATGTAATCTTATTCCCGATGTGTTGCTAAAAGATCAAGAGGTTTTACAGCTGGCCGGATTTACGATTAAAGTTCTTCATACCCCGGGTCATACGAGTGGCGGGGTATGCTATTATTTCTCTGGCTACGGGACATTAATCAGTGGAGATACACTGTTTCGTGGAGACATCGGACGTTCCGACCTTCCTACCGGGAACGGAAAGCTACTGGTTAAGTCTATAATAGAAAAGCTAATGACATTAGAAGATCAGGTTGCGGTTTATCCGGGACATGGTGCTGCGACTACTATCGGGTATGAACGGGAAAATAATATCTATATTTCCCATAACCCGAATTATTTTGATATGTAAGCAGCGTGGAGATGAAAATGATTGAGATTACCTTATCGGATAAGACCTATGAAAATGATGTTTATCCTCTGGTAAAAGCATTTTATCCGGAGGAGATAATAAAGGTTCTCGGCGAGGAAGAGCAGGATCAACAAAATTTAAATAGAATGCATATTTCTATTCACTTTTTTGAAGATCGTATTTGCATATCGTTGAAAGAAGAGGATGGCATTGAAGACCTTCAATTGCTTCATCTGGTAAAGGATGCCCCAAAGCCAAAGTATAAAAACGCAATGAAACGTTTGTTATATGATATGCTATCCAAAACCTCAGGCAAGGAACTGCCATGGGGTATTCTAACGGGAATACGACCAACAAAATTAGTATATGAGATGCTGGAGCAAGGAGAGAAGACTTCGGTTATTCATAAAAGGATGCAAGAGGAATATCTATGCTCGGATGAGAAGATTGCGATGAGCCTTCGGATTGCCCGGAGAGAAATGGAATTATTAGAGGACATGGACTATCAGAATGGCTACAGCCTTTACATTGGTATTCCGTTTTGTCCTACGACCTGCCTGTATTGTTCGTTTACCTCATACTCTATTGAAAAATATGTAAATCTTGTGGAGGATTATTTAGGAGCCTTAATCAAAGAAATTGAGTATGGTGCTACATGTTTTCCTCATAAAAAATTAACTACGGTATATATCGGTGGAGGCACTCCTACGACCTTAACGGCAGAGCAGCTGGACCGATTACTTGGTCAGGTAAAAAAACATTTTAATTTTCAGTATGTGAAGGAGTTTTGTGTGGAAGCCGGAAGGCCGGACAGTATAACGAAAGAAAAGTTACAGGTGCTTAAGCAATGGGGTGTTGACCGAATATCTATTAACCCGCAGAGTATGCAGCAAAAAACACTGGATCTGATCGGAAGACATCATAGTGTGGAACAGATCAAAGAAGCTTTTTGGCTTGCAAGAGATTGCGGTCATGATAATATTAATATGGATATCATCCTTGGATTACCCGGCGAAGGCCCTGAGGATGTCGCTGACACCTTGACACACATTGAGAGCTTAAATCCGGACAGCCTTACGGTGCATACGCTTGCGTTGAAGCGTGCAGCCAGATTAAATATAGAGAAGGAAAACTATAGTGACCTGAAAGCTTCCAAGGTTCCCGACATGTTAGAGATGTCGATTAGGTATGCCGAGGAAAACGATTATCTCCCGTATTATCTCTATCGACAGAAGAATATGGCAGATAATCTCGAAAATATCGGCTATGCGAAATACGGCCGTGAGGGACTGTATAATATATTAATAATGGAAGAACAGCAGACGATACTGGCACTGGGAGCCGGAGGAATGTCTAAATTTGTATTCCATGCCGAGAATCGGATTGAGCGGGTAGATAATGTAAAAAGTGTTACTGATTACATTGGTAGAATAGATGAGATGATATTAAGGAAGCGTTTGTTTATTGAAAACAATCCACAGCTGTGAGCGCTTCCTTTGAGAAGCGGGATTTCATTAAATCAAACCCAAAGATTTGAACGCTTCCTTTGAGAAGCGTTTGTTTATTGAAAACAATCCACAGCTTTGAGCGCTTCCTTTGAGAAGCGGGATTTCATGATAGGATAGAATGGAGGAAAAAGATGATTACACAAAGACCAAAGGGAACACAGGACTGGTATGGTCCCAATATGCACAAGCGTACCGTCATAGAAGGTATTGCCAGAAAGATATGTAAGGCTTATAACATTAAAGAGGTGATAACACCTGTCTTTGAACATACAATTTTATTTCAGAGAAGTGTTGGTGAGACCACGGATGTTGTTCAAAAGGAGATGTATACCTTTGATGATAAGGGTCATCGAAGCATAACTCTTAAGCCTGAGGGAACTGCCGGAGCGGTACGTGCTTATCTGGAAAATAGCTTATATGCAGAAAGCCAGCCAACAAAATTGTTCTATGTTACCCAAGCATTTCGTTATGAGAATCCGCAAAGTGGAAGGCTTAGGCAGCATCACCAGTTTGGTATAGAATTTATCGGCTCCTCCAGTCCATTGGCAGAGGTAGAGTTAATTACACTTTTGACCGAATTCATGAAGCAGCTTGGGTTAAGAGGTGCAAAGCTTCATATTAACAGTATCGGCTGTGGAAATTGCCGGAAGACCTATAATGAAGCCTTGCTGGAGTATCTGAAGAAACATGAAGAACAGCTTTGCCCTACCTGTCGTGAGAGAATGATAAAAAACCCATTACGGGTTATTGATTGTAAAGTGCCCTCCTGCAAGGTAATTGTAAAGGACGCACCGAGAACAATAGAATATTTGGATGAAGAATGTAAGAATCATTTTGAGGAATTGAAAGCCCTGCTTACTGAGATGGGAATCCCCTACGAGATAGATACCGGTATTGTTAGGGGCTTGGATTATTATACAAAAACCGTATTTGAGTTTGTAAATGCGGAAGGCTTTACTTTATGTGGTGGAGGAAGATATGATAATCTGGTTCATGAAATTGATGAGAAGCAGGATATACCGGCGGTTGGTTTTGGGTTTGGTATTGAACGTATCATCAACGAACTCGCAGCTGAAGGCGTGGAACTTGAGCCGGAGCCTGTGATACAATTATATGTTGGAATACTTGGGAAGGAAGCAAAAGCTTCTGCATACCGGTTGGTTCAAAAGCTTCGAAATGCAGGGGTCGTAGTTGAAACTGATTATATGGATCGTAGTGTCAAAGCACAGATGAAATATGCGAATAAAATTGGAGCTAAGAACACGGTTATTATCGGTGCTGACGAGTTATCAAATAATAAAGTCAATGTAAAGAATATGGAAACAGGAGAGCAAACTGAGGTTTCTTTGGATAAAATAGCAGAATTATTTCTGTAAACAGCCCATAGTAGGTAAATGACGTAAGGTATTCAACAAGAGACAACAGCTAAAAAGTGATATAAATATATTCGAGTGTGTTAATAATTTGTGAAAGGATGGTGTCTTATGGTAAGACATATTGTTGCATGGAATTATGCCGACGGTTTTTCGGCGGAGGAAAATCAAAAAAATGCAGAGCTGATGAAAAAGGAATTGGAAGGCCTGAAGGATTTGATAGACTCAATTGTATCCATTCAGGTACTCATTCATCCGGTTGATACTTCTGATTCTGATATCCTGCTGGATATTGTTTTCGAGAGCGAAGAAGCATTGAAAGCTTATATCGTTCATCCTGAGCATGTCAGAGTTGGTACGAATTATGTGAAACCGGTAGTAAAAAACCGTAAATGCATGGATTTCTTCTTGTAATATCTTGGTAAAACCTAGAAACAAAAAATATAAAACGGATTAAAATATTTCATTAAGGAGAAGGAAGAGACCATGGCAGAATCAATGAAGGGCTTACACAGAAGCCACAGATGTACCGAAGTTTCCGGTAAAAATATAGGTGAAACAGTTACCATCATGGGCTGGGTTCAGAAAAGCAGAAATAAAGGCGGGATCATCTTTGTTGATATGAGAGACCGTTCAGGATTATTACAGGTTATATTTGAAGAAAGCGATTGTGGAAGCGAAAACTTTACAAAAGCAGAACGCCTGAGAAGTGAATTTGTAATTGCAGTTATTGGAAAGGTAGAGGCACGATCCGGAGCTGCCAATGAAAATCTGGCAACAGGACAGATTGAGATAAGGGCTAATCAGCTTCGAATTTTGTCAGAAGCAGATACACCTCCGTTCCAGATAGAGGAGGAATCTAAGACAAAGGAAGAATTAAGGCTAAAATACCGTTATTTGGATTTAAGAAGACCGGACCTTCAGAGAAATATTATTCTTCGTAGCAAGGTGGCAAACATTACTCGTCAATTCTTGGAGAGTGAAGGCTTTTTAGAGATTGAGACACCGATGTTAACGAAAAGTACACCGGAAGGAGCAAGAGATTATCTGGTACCAAGCCGTGTGCATCCAGGCAATTTCTATGCTTTACCACAATCACCCCAGTTATTTAAGCAGCTTCTTATGTGTGCCGGTTATGACAGGTATTTTCAAATTGTTAAGTGCTTCCGTGATGAGGATCTTCGTGCCGACAGACAACCGGAGTTCACGCAGATTGATATGGAATTGTCCTTTGTGGATGTAGATGACGTACTCAGTGTAAATGAAAGACTTCTCCATAAGATGTTTCAGGAAAGCATAGGAATTGATATTCCGTTGCCAATCCAAAGAATGACTTATGCAGAGGCTATGGATCGCTATGGATCTGATAAACCGGACATCCGTTTTGGCCTTGAGCTTAAGAATGTATCAGAAGTAGTAAAGGGCTGTGGCTTCAGTGTATTTACGGGAGCGTTGGAAAAGGGCGGTTCTGTTCGTGGTATCAATGCAGAAGGACAAGCAGAAATGCCTAGAAAGAAGATTGATGCACTGGTTGATTTTGCAAAGGATTACGGTGCTAAGGGTCTGGCTTACCTAGCGATTGAGGCAGAGGGTACCTATAAATCCTCCTTTGCTAAGTTCATGACGGAGGAAGAATTACAGGCACTGGTTTCAGCCATGAATGGTAAACCGGGAGATCTCTTGTTATTTGCAGCAGATGAAGAGGATACTGTATTTGCAGTACTGGGTGCCTTAAGATTAGAAATAGCCAGAAATTTAGGTTTACTGAATAAAAGCGAATATAAATTCCTCTGGGTTACAGAATTTCCGCTCCTGGAATATTCAAAGGAAGAGGGAAGATATACAGCAAAGCACCACCCGTTTACTATGCCTATGGACGAAGACCTGGCTTTACTGGATACTGATCCCGGCAAGGTTAGAGCAAAGGCATATGATATCGTGTTGAATGGTACAGAGATCGGAGGAGGATCCGTCAGAATCTTTCAGAGCGATGTTCAAGAGAAGATGTTTGAAGTACTTGGATTTACCAGGGAATCAGCTTACGAACGGTTCGGTTTCTTATTAAATGCATTTAAGTATGGTGTTCCACCTCATGCAGGATTGGCTTACGGCTTAGATCGTCTGGTAATGCTTATGGCGAAGGAAGACAGTATTCGTGATGTGATTGCTTTCCCTAAGGTAAAGGATGCTTCCTGTCTTATGACTGAAGCTCCGAATGTGGTTGAGAACAAGCAGCTTAAGGAACTTTTTATCGCTCTTGATGTAGAGCAAAATTAGCTGTATGGAGCAATTTTTATTATTTTTTGCTTTAAGCTATCTTGCTGTTATGACGGTGGTTGGATTTGCGATGATGGGAATAGATAAACGCAAATCAATTAAAAAAGCTTGGAGAATCCCTGAGCGAACTTTATTTCTCATAGCTTTTCTTGGAGGGGGAATCGGAGCCTTCCTGGGAATGTATATGTTCCGGCATAAAACAAAGCACAGCAGCTTTGTTATCTTGCTTCCGGTGGCTGCAGTAATTGACTCTATCCTAATACTGAAATTATTTCAAATTATTTAATACCAAACACCCTCAGTCGTATCTGATGTGACCCTGGAAAGTTAGACCAAAAATCTAACAATTGGGAGGTCAGTTCGTATAAAAGTGCCTGAGGGTGTTATTTTTTATGTACAAAATCTATTGACAAAGGCCCATTATTTTGTTATTATTGCTTTAAAGTGCCGATGCTTTAAAGCGTTAAAGCGCCAAAGGACAAAAGCGTAAGGAGAGTGGGGGAAATATGTTAATCAAAGTTATTTTTTTAGTTTGCTTTTTCACTATCATGGTGTTAGTTGGAGTTTATTCCAGAAAGCATGCAACTAATGTGGGTGATTTCGTGTTGGGTGGCCGTTCGGTTGGTCCCTGGCTCACCGCATTCGCCTATGGAACTACATACTTTTCAGCGGTAGTATTTGTTGGGTATGCAGGACAGTTTGGATGGAAATATGGTATATCAGCTACTTGGATCGGTATCGGTAATGCTTTGATTGGTAGCTTACTGGCCTGGGTTGTCTTAGGACGAAGAACCCGTGTTATGACCCATCATCTAAAATCAACCACTATGCCTGATTTTTTTGGCAGCAGGTATAACAGTAAATCATTAAAAATTGTTGCTTCGGCGATTGCTTTTATATTCTTAGTTCCCTATACCGCATCCGTTTATAATGGATTATCTAGATTGTTTGGTATGGCTTTTGATATTCCGTTCGAAGCCTGTGTTATCGGAATGGCTGTACTAACCGGTATTTATGTAATCCTGGGTGGATATATGGCAACGGCGATTAATGACCTTATTCAGGGTATCATTATGCTATTTGGAATCATCGCAGTAGTTGCTTCTGTA
The DNA here is from genome assembly GCA_023414875.1 of Bacillota bacterium. Classification (GTDB taxonomy): domain Bacteria; phylum Bacillota; class Clostridia; order Lachnospirales; family Lachnospiraceae; genus Mobilitalea. The sequence goes on from JAEZMV010000028.1 coordinate 500,144, forward strand.
TTAAATAACAATGGAGGCTTTATCGAGGCTATCGGTAAACTAGCTCAATTTGAAAGTGATAATCCGGTTACCGCAGGTCAGCCCGGAGTATTTGCTTCCTTCTTCGGACCTGATCCGGTCAATCTGCTGGGTGTTATAATCCTTACTTCCTTAGGAACCTGGGGACTTCCACAGATGGTACATAAATTTTACACAATAAAAAATGAAAAGTCCATAAAAGCAGGAACCATTATTTCAACTGTTTTTGCGATAGTGATATCCGGTGGATGTTATTTCCTTGGAGGTTTCGGAAGATTATATGATGGAGATGCTATTAAAGTAGGCGGTGTGTTAGCATATGATGCAATTGTACCTCACATGCTTTCCTCATTATCCAATGTTTTAGTAGGTATTGTTATCATATTGGTATTATCAGCTTCCATGTCCACTCTGGCCTCCTTAGTTATGACCTCAAGCTCTACGCTAACACTTGACTTTATTAAGGATAATATAGTAAAGAATCTGAGTGAGAAAAAGCAGCTGCTGATTATGAGAATTTTAATTGTTTGCTTTATCGCAGTATCAGTATTCATAGCACTTGACCCTCCTGATTTTATTGCTCAGCTGATGAGTATCTCCTGGGGAGCACTAGCCGGCTCGTTCTTAGCACCCTTCCTTTTCGGACTTTATTGGAAGCGTGTTACCAGACCTGCGGTGTGGGCATGCTTTGGATCAGGTGTCGGAATTACTGTTGCCAGTATGATCATAAAGAAATTAGAGATTGCTATTACGATACCATTCCTGAAAGAGATATTTATGTCACCGATTAATGCAGGTGCCTTTGCAATGGTAGTAGGACTTATCATAGTACCCGTTGTTAGTATTTTGACTCCTAAGATGGAGGATAAAGTGGTTAAGGATGTATTTGCCTGTTATGAAGAGACGGTAACCGTACATAGGAAGGAATCCATAGAAGAGTAAGATGCAATTTAGTTAGTATTACAAGACATAAAGAAGCTGACTCCTGGGGTGAGATAAATTCACCCCTTGAGACAGCTTCTATTAGTGCGTTATATAGAATATTTCTATAAAAATTATATAGATTTTATTGTTTTGTTATTGATTAATGATATGATACTTGCATAAGCACGTAGAAGGAGGTTATTATGATTTGGGCAAAGGAAGAAATGCTTCCAAGAAGTGAGATGGAACAGTTGCAGCTGCAGAGATTACAGGATACTGTTACAAGAATCTATGATAAGGTGCCGGCTTACAGAGCAAAGATGCAGGAAGCAGGGATAAAACCGGAGGATGTTAAGAGTCTTGAGGATTTAAAACGATTACCATTTACGAATAAAAAAGATTTGAGGGATAATTATCCTTATGGTTTATTTACCGTTCCGAGGAAGGAGTTAGTTAGAATTCATGCTTCCTCAGGAACCACAGGCAAACCTACCGTCGTTGGGTATACCAGAAAAGACTTAGAAACCTGGACGGAATGTGTATCAAGAATTGCTGCCATGGGTGGGGCGACCGAAGAGGATGTTGCTCAAATCTGCTTTGGATATGGAATGTTTACCGGTGCCCTGGGACTTCATTATGGACTGGAAAACCTTGGAGCAACGGTATGTCCGACTTCCTCAGGTAATACGCAAAAGCAAATTATGTATATGCAGGATTTTGAAACTACACTACTCGTTGCAACTCCTTCCTACGCATTGCATATCGGTGAAGTAGCTAAGCAAATGGGAGTAGATCCAGCGAAGGACCTTAAGCTACATATCGGCTTAGTAGGCGGTGAAGGTATGACAGAACCGATGCGACAGGAGATGTATAAGATCTGGGGTTCCGATTTTAAGGTGACCCAGAATTATGGAATGAGTGAGTTGATCGGACCCGGTGTATCTGGGGAATGCTTGGAGCTATGCGGAATGCATATTAACGAGGATCATTTCATTCCGGAAATCATCGATCCGGAAACAGGTGAAGTTCTTCCTCCGGGATCTAAAGGGGAATTGGTAATTACCTGTATCACGAAAGAGGCTCTTCCGTTAATCCGTTATCGAACCAAGGATATCTCCAGATTAATGTATGAGCCATGTAAATGTGGTAGAACTACTGTAAGAATGGAGAATTTGTCTGGCCGTTCTGATGATATGCTCATTATCCGCGGAGTCAATGTATTTCCATCTCAAATAGAAGAAGTATTATTAAAGGTTCCGGAAATCGGTGCACATTACGAGATTGTAGTTGACCGTAAAAATCATATGGACTTAATGGAAATTAAGGTGGAGCTGGCTGATGAATCACTTCTTGATTCCTATGCTAAGTTGGGTGAACTGGAACATAGAATAAAAACCAACCTAAGGGTTGTATTAGGGCTGGATGCTATGATAAAATTGGTGGCACCTAGAAGTTTGCAACGGTTTGAAGGAAAAGCGAAAAGAGTTACCGATTTACGTAAGGATTTATAATTTACTATATTACATCATGGCACGGTTGTAGGAAAATTAAGATATCAACCGGCCGGTTTTACTTAAGAAAGGAGATTTACATAGTGGCAGAGAAAGTTATAATGCTAGGCAATGAAGCATTTGCCCGTGGAGCTTATGAAGCTGGCTGTAAGGTATCAGCAGCATATCCGGGCACTCCCAGCACTGAAATTAGCGAGAATATTGTGAAATATGAGGAGATTTATTCCGAATGGTCGCCGAACGAGAAGGTAGCCATGGAGGTAGCGATTGGTGCATCCATCAGTGGCGTCAGGGCATTGGCTTCTATGAAGCATGTTGGTCTCAATGTGGCGGCAGATCCATTGTTTACAGTTTCCTATATTGGTGTTACCGGTGGACTTGTTACCATCGTAGCAGATGATCCGGGTCTCTATAGTTCACAGAATGAGCAAGACACAAGAGCTGTGGCAAGAGCAGCAAAGGTTCCGGTCCTAGAGCCAGCAGATAGCCAGGAAGCAAAAGAATTTGTAAAGTTTGCTTTTGATTTAAGTGAAAAATATGATACCCCGGTTATTGTCAGATCCACAACCAGATTATCCCATTCCCAAGGAATGGTTGAATTGAATGAAAGAATAGAGAGAGAAGATAGACCTTATGTAAGGGACTTTGCCAAGAATGTTATGATGCCCGGTAATGCTAAGGGTCGTCATTTGGTGGTGGAAAGCAGAGAAGCTGCCTTAGCAGCTGATGGCTGTAGCTTTCCGATCAATCAAGTCGAGTATCAAGATAAGAAAATCGGATTTATTACCTCCGGTATTCCTTACCATTACGTGAAAGAAGCATTTCCTGAGGCATCCGTATTAAAGCTAGGTCTTATTAATCCACTTCCTAGAAAACTGATTGAGGAGTTTGCTGCAAATGTAGAAACCTTATATATCATTGAAGAATTGGATCCAATTATTGAAGAGCAGGTGAAATCCTGGGGTATCAAAGCAACCGGTAAAGATTTATTAACGGTGCAGGGAGAATACTCCGCTAATCTTCTTAAAAGAGCGATTGCGAATGAAAATATAGTGCTGGCACCGGCAGCGCAGGTACCTAACCGCCCTCCGATATTGTGTCCCGGATGCCCACACAGAAGTGTATTTTCCATATTGAATAAATTAAAAATTCATGGAGCTGGAGATATCGGTTGTTATACTCTAGGTGCAGTGGCACCATTAAGCGTAATCGATACCACCGTATGTATGGGTGCCAGTATTTCCTCCCTGCATGGTATGGAGAAGGCGAAGGGTAAGGACTATATCAAAAACTGGGTAGCAGTAATCGGTGATTCCACCTTTATGCATACCGGTATTAATTCCTTGATTAATATGGTATATAACAAGGGAACAGGAACGATAATGATTCTTGATAATTCCACAACAGGTATGACCGGTCATCAGGACCATGCGGCTACCGGTAAAACCTTAAAAGGGGAAGAGACCTATTCTGTAGATATGGTGGCTCTCTGTAAGGCAGTTGGTGTAAAGCATGTATATGTTATCAATGCTTTCGACACAGTTGAGTTAGAGAAAGCAATCAAAGAGGCTATAGCACTGGATGAAGTTGCTGTTATTATCACAAAAGCTCCTTGCGTGCTTTTAGATAAGACTCCGGTATCCAAGCAGTATCGTATTGAAGCTGAGGTTTGTAAAAAATGCGGTATGTGTATGAAACCCGGTTGTCCTGCATTAACCAAAAAAGAAAATGGAACGATAATTATTAATGATACCATGTGTAATGGTTGCGGTCTTTGTGAGACAGCCTGTAAGTTTGGCGCAATCAAACCGGTTCAGTTGAGATAGGGAGGCTTGCCATGGAGACGAAAAATATTATGATAGTTGGTGTCGGTGGACAGGGCACTCTTCTTACAAGTAGGATTTTAGGAGCATTAACCATACATGCCGGATATGATGTTAAATTATCCGAGGTTCATGGAATGGCTCAAAGAGGTGGCAGTGTAGTTACCTATGTTAGATATGGTGATAAAGTGAATGAACCGATCGTAGAAGAAGGTCAAGCGGATGTATTAATTGCCTTTGAACGATTGGAAGCTTTACGATATGCCCATTATCTAAAAAAGGGCGGAGCAATTGTTGTCAATAACCAGAGAATCGATCCGATGCCGGTTGTTATTGGAGCGACCAAGTATCCCGAGAACATCCTTGAGGATTTGGAACAATCGCACAGAGTATATAAAGTGGATGCAATTGAAGAAGCTAAGAAGATCGGTAACAGCAAGGTATTTAACGTAATCGTACTTGGAGTAGCGGCACAGCATATGAATTTCAGCAAAGAAGACTGGTTAACTGTAATAGAACAAACAGTTCCGGCAAAAACGGTTGAACTTAATAAAAAAGCATTTGAAGTAGGGTATCATCTTCATTAAACAAAAATATAAGCACTCCAACTAAGTTTCGCAATTACTTATTATATTTATTATACGAGGGGGTTTTAGTATGATCAGGCAGCTTTCTGTATTTGTACAAAATGAAATCGGTAGTCTGGCAGGGGTTACTACAGTTTTAAAGGACAACATGATAAACCTGAGAGCAATTGCATCCTTTGATACTCCGGAGTTTGCAATTTTAAGAATTGTTGTAGATCAGCCGGAAAAGGCAAAGGAGCTCTTATCAGTAAGTGGTTTTGCTGTAAAGATGTCAGAAGCAGTGGCAGTAGAGCTAGAGGATAAACCGGGTGTTCTAAATGATATGCTGCAAGTAATTGCAGATGCAAAATTGGGGATTAATTATATTTATTCCATAGTGTTAAGAAATAAAAAAGCTCCGCTGATGATTGTAAATACAGACGATTTACCTAAAACCGCGGCCGTTCTTAAGGAATTTGGCTATATTGTAGCAGAACAGGAGGATATGATGTCATGATTTGGAATGAGACAAAGGAATGCATGAGCAGGGAAGATATTCATAAGCTGCAAAGTGCAAGACTAAAGAAAATGGTTAGCCACGTATATCATAATGTGGAATTTTATCGTAAGAAAATGCAGCAGATGGGCTTAGAACCCGGAGATATTAACAGCATTGATGACTTAAGCAAACTTCCCTTTACTACAAAAGAGGATTTACGAGATAATTATCCCTTTGGTCTTTTTGCAGTTCCTCAATCCGAGGTAGTACGTATTCATGCCTCCTCTGGTACCACCGGTAAAGCAACGGTTGTAGGATATACCAGAAAGGATATTGATTTATGGCAGGAATGTGTTGCCAGAGTATTAGCTATGGCAGGCATTGGCCCCCATGATAAAATTCAAGTAGCCTATGGCTATGGTTTATTCACCGGTGGATTAGGTCTTCATTATGGTGCTGAGAATCTTGGAGCAACGGTTATTCCGATGTCAACCGGTAATACCCAAAAGTTGATATCAATGATGCAGGATTTTGAGGCTACAGCAATTGCCTGTACACCATCATACTTATTACATATTGCAGAAACTCTTGAAGAATGTGGACAGATTAAGAATATCAACCTGAAGGCAGCAATCTGCGGTGCTGAACCCTGGACTGAAAATATGCGTAAGGAGATCGAAGCAAAGCTTAACATTAAGGCATTTGATATTTATGGACTGAGTGAAATATTAGGACCCGGTGTGGCTGCTGACTGTGAATATCATAAGGGACTTCATGTATATGAGGATCATTTTGTTCCTGAGATTATTAATCCGGATACTCTTGAGACTTGTAAAGAGGGTGAGGTTGGTGAATTGGTATTCACTACAATTACAAAAGAGGCTTTGCCGCTCTTCCGTTATCGGACGAAGGATTTGACCAGTATTACTTATGACAAATGTGAATGCGGTAGAACACTGGCACGTATCGATCGCTTTAAGGGCCGTTCCGATGATATGTTAATCATACGCGGAGTAAATGTATTCCCTTCCCAGGTAGAAGCTGCTTTACTGGAGATCGGGGAAACAAGCCCTCATTACATGCTGATTGTTGATCGTATCAACAACCTTGATATTCTTGAGGTTCAGGTAGAAGTTGAAGAGCGTTTCTTTTCTGATGAGATCAGACAGCTGGAAGGCTTAACACAGAAAATCTCTCGAGTTCTTCAATCTGCACTCGGGTTATCCGTCAAGGTTAAGCTGGTGGAGCCAAAGACCATACAGAGAAGTGAAGGGAAAGCGAAACGAGTTATCGATAAGAGAAAGCTTATATAAGAAGTAATATGATATAAAAGTGTTTCGCTTACGCGAAACGGGTTATCGACAAGAGAAAGCTTATATAAGAAGTAATATGATATAAAAGTGTTTCGCTTACGCGAAACGAGTTATCGACAAGAGAAAGCTTATATAAAAAACAACAATATCAGTTGAAAAAGTGGTTGTTATTTTGTTACGATAGTCATAAGATTTAGTTAAGATTAAAGGAGGGGGACTATGGTTATTAAGCAATTATCAGTATTTATAGAGAATCGAGAAGGAAGACTGGAGCGAGTTACAGAGGCTTTACTGGAAAAGAATATTAATATAGCATCTTTTAGCCTGGCAGATACATCGGAATATGGAATGCTTCGAATGATTGTATCTGATCCGGAAGAAGGAAAAAAAGTACTGAAAGAGGAAGGTTTTTCTGCAATGCTTACGGATGTTATTGCGGTAAAAATTGCACAAAAGCCCGGAACGCTGCATGAGGTACTGAAAGCTCTCTTTGATGCAGGCCTCAGTGTTGAGTATATGTATACACTTGCAACTGCGGGTAAAGATACCTCGATCATTATGAAACTATCGGATTTAGAGGGTGCTTTAAAAGCCTTAGAAACCAGCGGATACGAGGTTTGTACCGCGAAAGAAGCGTATGAACTGAACAATGCTGTCGACAAATAATGTTTGACATGGCTACAAAAGAGTGATATCATAAAATTGTTGTCGAAGGTATCGACAATTAAATATTATATTATTTTTTTGGAGGAATTTTTCATGAACAAAGGTACAGTTAAGTGGTTCAACAATCAAAAAGGATTTGGATTTATCTCTGACGAGCAGGGCAACGATGTATTCGTACATTACAGTGGTCTTAATATGGACGGCTTCAAGTCTTTAGAAGAAGGTCAAGAAGTTCAGTTCGAAGTAGTTCAGGGAGCTAAGGGTCCTCAGGCAACTAACGTAACAAAATTATAATCAATGTTGGGTTTACAGTGTACCTTTTTCTAAACTATAAATTTTGTTTTTAAGAAATAAGTTTATAAAGAATTAGTGTTATATTGTTTGAAACGATTGATTAAAGGTTATCCTTAAGGAGTACTCCTTAAGGATAACCTTTTTTTTAACAAGAAATTGAGTCCTAAGGAATAAAAAGCTTTCAGGGCAAGAAGGTTTGAAGAAATGTCATGATTTCATATGCTCATTAATCCGATTAAGTATATAGTAAATTGGTTTAAACAAAGCTAATGTGATGAAAAAGTTAGCAGTTCCATGTGAAATATCAAATGGAATACCGGCAATCCAATAGGCAAAACCCGATGGAATACCGCCCGTAATAAAATACGGTATCGAACATAAAGCTCCAAAACCATAGCCGAAGAGGGCAGAAACGATAGCCCATAGAATAAGTGAATTCATCTTGTGTAACAGAAGCACAATAAGATAGAGTACGGTCCATACATATAGGTAATTAATCCACCAAAGTCCGAAGCCAAAAACAATCCCTTCGAGAAGAGTAAATACATATATGATATAGATGGTTTTTCTGCCAAATACTAAAGTATATATAATGATAAGCAATGAAACCAGCTCTACATTTGGGATAAAGGCTAAAGCTACCTGGACACAGACTAAAATTGCACTCATCATTCCTACTATTACGATATCTTTTGTTTTCATCGACGTTTCCTTCTTCTGATTACGATCGGAATTAATAAGTTTTAATCGATAGCTCATAATGATCCCCATCTGCAATTGGAGTTAGATCTACTCCGGTGAAGACTTCTTCCCCAGCTTTGGTGACACACCACCATTCATTTTTACTGCTGTCAATGACACGGCCATTTACCTCAGTGATAAATAATCCATATTCACTTTCGGTTCCTTTGATCAGCTCTTCTTCCTCTAATGCCTGGCTCAGATACTCTGCATCTGTATGAAGAGTGAACTCCTTTGGTTTCTCCTCAGGAGTAATAACTTCAATTACGATCTTTTTTGCTCCTTTTTCTACCGATGGCTTAAAATAGAAATAGGAAAGTAGCATAATTACTACGACCACTAGCATGACCGCTATCGCAATTAATGATTGATACAGTTTTTTGTTGTTTCTCATTTCTTTCTCCTTTTTGTTGTAATAAAAAAATCCTTTACCCACAAACAGGAAAAAGGACAATAAAAGGACACTGCCAAGGCAGTTACTTTATTGTACCCTTGTCCAATTCCTCGTGGAGCGTTGGTACTTAGCATAAGCAGGTCTTCTGACTTATGGATCACTACTCACTTCGAATCTTCCCAGTCTGTAAACCAATACTAATGTTTACATAAAACCAGTGATTCAAAAGGATAATTCCTTTCGAAGTGAATTCCCCAATTACAGCGGCGAGACCGTACAGGCTTTTAACCTGTTTCCCTATTATGTTGAAGCTCTCATTTCTTATTACTATGTTATTAGTAATAAGACATATTAAGAGGTTCAACCACTCATACTAAATGCATGATAGCCACCTTAGTATAACATTACATTATCAAAGTGTCAATGTAAGGTATCAATCATCAAAAACCATCAAATATCAAAATAATGCATAAATAGTTAAATTATGGTTTTTATATACATTAATAATATTACAATATTCATGACGGAAGAAATGATTTATCTGAAATGCTATAGTAAGTAACTAACTAACAAGCAATAATAAAGTATTTGCTATTTTATAACAGTATGTTATAATTATAAGCTAAGAGTGTTTATGAAAATATTTAAGGAGTAGAAACAAACATGAAGATAACACAGAAATCATTTGGAAAAACTGCACGCGGGGAAGAGGCTACCTTATATACGGTTACGAATAATAATGGTATGAAGGTTTCATTTACTGACTTCGGTGCACACATTGTTAGCATCATCGTTCCTGATGCACAAGGGAATGCAGTGGATGTTAATTTAGGATTTGAAACGCTTAAGGGCTATGAAGTAAATTCACCTGGTTTTGGTGCTTTTATTGGTAGACATGCTAACCGAATCGGTGGAGCAAAATTTGAAATTAATGGTAAGACCTATGAATTAGAAAAGAATGATGGAAACAACAATCTTCATGGGGGTTCAAACGGATATAATAAATTAATGTATGAAACAGAAATATATGAGGATGACGATATCGCCAGTGTTGAATTTTCAAGACTTAGCCCGCATATGGAGCAAGGTTTCCCTGGAAATTTGGATATAACCATTACCTATAGCTTAACAGAAGCAAATGAGTTAGTAATTGAATATCTTGCAGTATCAGACAGAGATACTATCGTTAATCTAACAAACCATGCATATTTTAATCTGGCCGGACACAATTCTGGATCAGTACTAGATCATAAGCTTTGGATTAAGGCAAATCAATTTACGTTAACTACTCCTGATTTGATTCCTACCGGTGAGCTGGCAGATGTAGCAGGAACTCCGATGGATTTTAGAAGCTTTAAGACGATTGGACAGGATATCAATGCTGATTATGAGCCTTTGAAGATGGCTGGAGGATATGATCATAATTATGTACTTGACATCAATGGAACCGAGGTAGAAAAGGTAGCAGAGCTTATTGATGAAAAGAGCGGCAGACGTATGGAGGTCTTCACGGATTTACCGGGTATGCAGTTATATACCGGGAACTTTCTGACTCCTACAAAGAACAACAAGGATAATGCAGAATACAATAAGCGATATGGTGTATGCTTTGAAACACAGTATTACCCTAACTCCTGCAACATCAGTACCTTCCCTTCATGTTTATTAAAGGCAGGTAAGGAATTCGACTCTGTAACAATTTATAAGTTTTCTAATAACTAATCAATTATTAAGAAATATAAATTTTGCCCCATATCTTATCTAAATTCCAGTCAGAATAAAGATAAAATGTGGGGCATTTTGATGACAATTATTTATTTTGTACCGTAAATACGGTCGCCGGCATCGCCTAAACCAGGAAGGATATAGCCTTTCTCATTTAACCTTTCATCCATATTGCCAATATAGATTTCTACATCGGGATGAGCCTTGGAAAGACGTTCAACCCCTTCGGGAGCAGCGATTAGGCAAAGAAAGTGAATTTTGGTAATGCCTCTCTTTTTTAAAAGATTGATTGCTGCTACTGCAGAACCACCGGTAGCTAGCATTGGATCAACAACAAAAATTTCTCTATCCGCCGCATCTGAAGGGAGTTTGCAGAAGTATTCTACAGGTTCTAAGGTTTCTTCGTTTCTATACAAACCAACATGTCCCACTTTTGCATTAGGAATTAGGTTTAAAATGCCGTCAGCCATATGAAGTCCAGCTCTTAAGATAGGAACAATACAAAGCTTTTTACCTGCAATTTCCTTTGCGACTGTTTTAACAAGTGGTGTTTCAATCTCTATATCTGCCAGTGGAAGCTTTCTGGTAGCTTCATAACATATTAACATTGCAACTTCTGATACAAGATCTCTAAACTCCTTTGTCGATGTAGCTTTGCGTCGCATTATACCTAACTTATGCTGAATTAATGGATGGTCCATGATAGTAACATTTGACATTATTCTACCTCCTGGGTTTTATTCTTAAATACCTAACGAACATTATATCAAATTTTTATGTCAGATAAAAGGTTAAATTTAATTATTTTTGTGCTTTATACATTACCAAAGTATGACATATATTATTTGCGAATAATAAGAAGAAGCTTCTTATTTCAACATAGGAACCAAACAAGAGATATTATAAATACCATTATGCTGTTGATTTTAGTATAAATAAGAGTAAAATATGAAATGAGCAACAGTAATGATATATAAATTGTTAGATATGTATGTACATACATTGTCAGGAGCACATATGAAAAAAGAAAAAACTATAATAAATGCATTGGTTGTAGATGATAATGAGGTTAATACAATGATATTAGCAAATATGCTCGAATTATTTCAAATTCATGCTGATCAAGCAGATAATGGAATGAAGGCAGTGCTTTTGTCACGTAAAATTGCATATGATATCATATTTATTGACCATATTATGCCTGAGATGGATGGAGTACAAACCACTGCTGCAATTCGACATCTGGCAGAAAATCACTACCAGCCAGTTATCATTGCTTTAACCTCCAATATAACAGAGCAAATAAGAATTAAATACGGAGCTGCCGGTGTAAACGATGTCTATGCAAAACCTTTGAGTTTGGTGGATTTAATATCGGTATTAAAAAAGTGGTGCCCAAGGGCTAATGTTGAAGGAATTACTATTCCAGATCAAAAACCTGAAAGTAATCAAAATAATGAATTGATTCTGTCCTTGATAGAAAGTATGGATGATATTGACTACAAAGTAGGATTAAGATATGCTTTGGGAAATCAGGCTCATTACATACACATACTGGAGGTGTCATTAAAGGATATACAATCATGCTATAACATTATTATCAATAGTTATGAAAATAATTCGTTTGATCAGCTGAGAATTGCAGTACATAATTTGAAGAGTGTATTTTCTAATATTGGAGCGCTAGGTTTATCAGCGGAGGCCGCTTGTTTTGAAAAAATAATTATGAATGCAGAATTAAACAGCATTGAGATTAAGTATTCTGTTTTTGTAAAATATCTGGAAACCTTTCAGGATAAACTTAAGAATATACTGGAACAATATGAACTGTCGGTATTAAAAGAAAGTAATACAAATAAACAAGTTTATATTCCTATGACAAAGGAAGAATATGAACAAAGCCTTTTAAGCACCATATATTATATCAAGAGATTCGAATATGATTTAATCATGAAAGAGTTGGAAGAATTAATGCTTCGTGGTCGTCCTGAGTTAAAACAGGAGTATGAATTGGCATATGCTGATATAAAGGAATTTAAATATGAGAATGCTTTGGCTCGTATTTTGCTATTTTTGGGCAGAGGAGAAGCCCGGTAGAGGGGGGAGGGTAGCTGCCGGGCTTATTTTATGAAAAAAATTATCTTATTAGCAATATGTAATTAATTTATCAAAAAATAACTTATTAACTACTTTGAATTATAATAGACATATATGTTGATTGTATGGATATATTATGAACATTCTGTTAATATTTCTTCATAAACTCGATAAAAATCGAAAAAAAATGAAAATAGTATTTGAATTGCTTCGTTATATAAGATAGATTATTAAGGAAAGAGTAACAGCATTTGCAGAGGTTTATTTTGTGTCCTCAGCGAATAATAGTATTATAGAATTAAGATATAAGTGTTCATTTCAATCATTAATGGAATGAAACCGGATTTTAATTTAAAATAAATTAGTTATTTTAAGGAAAGATACCTGATATCGTGATTGAGAGTAGGTGGTTAAATGTCAAATGTATTCAAAAAATTAATCAGCAAAGAGTTAGGCGAGGTGAACTATCATCGTTATTTTTCCTTCGTAAAAAAGAATATGGAAACACGAATTGCGGATAGCCAAACGATATATAACGATATGTATGAGAAGTTAAAATATCGTGATTTACGTGCTATAACTAAAATGCACAACCGCTTGAATGACACGATGTTACTTGCTTTTAGAATCAGCAAAAACTTTTTCTTTGCATTTTTAATTTATCTTTCAGCAAGTATCTTTTTAATCGCGAAAGCACTCCAACCGGAAGTGACAATCGTCGCATTAGTATTGATGAATATCAGTTTTATTTATAAAACTTATGAGTTTGTATCAAATAAATTTTGTTATATTGATGCTCAGATTATACTGGTATACAAAGCGGTATTGGATCGAATTATAATGAATGAGCATAAAAGCGCTCAAATGAAGTGACATATTAAAAAAGAAATAGTGAGGTCCCATAGTAACGATTGTTTTGATGCTATGGGATTTCTTTTATGCCGTTGCTGTTAATCGATGGTTAATCAAATATTTTCACAATTTTTTTACGCTGCTTTTATATGACAGCAAATCATATGGTTTGCGAATAGTGACCTAGCTTTGATAATATATTATAGTAAGACAACATGAATTATGGTGAAGCTATGGAACCAAAGGTAAAACAGGAATCGAACGAAAAGCAGGAGACAAATGTTTCTACATTTGTGAAAGTTGGAATTGTCGTATTAAGCATTATCATGATTATAGGGTTTGGTATAAAAGTTCTCCCAAGTGCTATTACGGTAACGAACGTCAGCAGTAAAAGGGATTTGCCAATTTACTGCGTAAATACTGAAGAGAATGAAGTAGCACTCAGCTTTGATACAGCCTGGGGAAACGAAGATATCAATAAGATACTTGATATTCTTTCAGAGCATAATGTAAAGGGAACCTTCTTTGTTACGGGAGAATTTGTGAATAATTATCCGGAGGATGTAAAGGCCATTGTGGCAGCAGGGCATGATCTGGGAAATCATAGTGAGAATCATAAACAAATGTCGCAGCTAACCAGGGAACAGTGTACGGATGAAATTATGAAGGCTCATAACCGAGTGAAGGAGCTTACCGGAATTGAGATGAACTTATTTCGACCACCTTATAGCTATAGGGTATAACATTATGATAAAAAATAAGATATCTCAATAGTCTCAGTAAGTTTATTATATAAAATATCGCTGATAATGGATTTAATAGCAGCATTTTTATCATTTCTACTTGTTTGTTCAGACGAAACGATCTGATATACATTACTAATTCTTCTCTTCATTTCATCATCATCTGATTTCAAGTATTTTGAATTAATCTCATCCATTTGCTCTTGTAACTTTGCTTTTTCGTTTGATATAATTAGTTTATTCTGTTTATATTCTTCAAGAGTATCTATACCATCTCTGTATGCAGCTTTAATACGGTCCTCCTTTTTTAAACATTTTTCAAGAGATTCATTCAAGGATCTTATTTCATCTGATCTATCTTTTAAAATATGGTTGTTATATGATAAATTAATTCCTTTTGTCGCATCTAATAAACTATCAAGCACAGCTTGCTCAATTTGCTTAGCTCTAACAAAATGTGAATCCTTACATTGATGTCTTTTATATCCAGCACATTGAAACGAAGGCACATTTCCTCCTGAGGATACCAAATTACGCTTGCATGAAGAACACCTTAGCATTGAACTTAACCAATGTATTTGACTTTCCGGCGGCATAGCTTTATATTTATATTCTCTTTTTAGGCGATTTTGAGCTAAACTATAAAGTTCTTCAGATATTATTGGCTCATGGGTTCCCTTACGAACTATAGCACCTTCAGTTTCTATTTTATTTCTTTTTGAGCGTCTTTCAATTGGCAATCCCCACATGATATATCCCATATATAGAGGATTATCTAGTATGTATTTAATTGATCTAGAGTTAAATGGATTATTATTTTTAGTTAATATATTCAAAGAATTTAATTCTTTAGCAATATTATAAAAGGATCTATTATAGTTAATAAATCTATCAAAAATAAGCTGCACGTATTGGTAAGTAGCTTCATCTATAATTAAGTTATTATTCTCTAATTTATAACCAAAAGGTGGCCTGGACTGACGGTTACCACGCAGTGCATTCTCGGTCATACCTCGCTTCACCTCTCCGGACAATCGAATAGAATAGTATTCATCCATCCACTCAATTATTCTTTCAATGAGAGAACCGAAAGGACCATCTATAATTGGTTCTGAAATACTAATCACATCAATATTATTTTTTTTAAGGAGAGACTTATATACTATACTCTCCTCTTGATTTCTGGCAAATCGAGAATATTTCCATACTAAAATAGCTTCAAATGGACAGTTTTTTGTTTTGGCCATCCCTATCATTTTTTGAAATTCAGGTCTTTTATCAGCAAATTTACCAGAGATACCATTTTCTATAAAGATTAAATTATTATTGATAATAAAATTATTCTTTTGAGCATATTCAATTAATAATCTTTTTTGAGCATCAGGAGAGAGTTCTTCTTGCTTATCAGTACTAACTCGAATGTATAGAGCTGCTGTCTGCATAATTTTTCACCTCGTTTTTACAGTATGAAGGTATAAAAGACAATTCCTTAATTCTCTTAATTGCCTCTTCCATACCAGTATTATTTAATAAATAAAAATATGTTGTCAGTTCTCTTAGTAAAGTATCTTCTTTATTTACTACTTCGACTTCGATTGTTTCATCGCCCCATCCCATTAAAAAAGGGGGTGAGGTCTTAAGAGCTTTTGCTAATGGTTCTAGGACTGTAATGGATAAGTTTTCAATTTCATCACTTTCATATCTATATACTGTCGCCCTGTTTTTCCCTAGCATATCTGCTAATTGATCAACGGATAAACCTAACTCCTTTCTTCTTAGCTTTATTCTTTCACCGACAGTCATTTTTTTACCTCCATGATATAAGTTTTTTAATTACATACCATATTATATAACACATTAGTCGCATATTTGCAACAAAAAGATTGTAAAATAAATATTATGTCGCAAATAATGCAAAAAATATCGAAAAAGGTATTGACATAATCCAAATCGATGATATTATTAAATTAATCGCACGACATGCGAATAATTAAAAAAGGAGGATGAATTATGGTAAATGTCAACAAATTAAAGGGAAAGATTGTAGAAAATGGTTTTTCAATTGAAGAATTTGCAGATAAAATCGGGATTGATAGAAGCACGCTATATAGAAAGCTAAGCCGTAAGTGTGAAAACTTGACTATTAAAGAGGCTGAGTTGATGAGGAGTGAGTTAAATCTTTCGTCTGTAGAAGCTGCGGATATTTTTTTTGCTCAGCATGTCGCATGATATGCGAAATTGTTACACACAAGATGTACAACCATCAAAGCATAGTATTTACCGGAGGTGATTTAGTGGCTAAAAGCAAGAAGATAAAATTTATTAATTACATAGTTATAGACGGGCAGCGTTTTCTAATGAGTGAACTAAGCGTTGAAGAAAGAAGAGAAATTGCAATACGTCTAAACGATACAGCTATGGCTGCTATTGGATATACAAGATCAGATAAAACCGCTTAGGCGGTAAACGCTGGACAAGCAAGTAAATCAAACGAGAACCGCCGGAAAGGAGGGACATGCCTTGGACGATCGTGATTGTAAATTGAGTGATGTAATAAGACCTGTATAGGAGGAAAAGGAAATAATTGCAATAACCGCCTAGGCGGTAGGGAGGGGACAAGCCCGTGTGGATATCAAAAAGACATATATGAGAATAATTGAAAAATGGCACACGTTGAAACGTTACTTCAACGCATGCCAGAATTAATCGCATCAGCTATTTATATAGAATATGAAAAACAGCGGGATCTTATGATGCAAGTGGAAAAATATAGTGACTCGGTTATTTATGTCCAATAGAAAAACGTTAGTTATTCTTTGCTTTTGAAATATCAAAACCGATACGTCTAGCTGGTTTATCTTCTTCTTTCGGAACAGAGGTAAGAAGAAAATTAATTTGATTTATGTGTTGGATGAGAGTGGCTTCTCTACCATTAACATAACCTTTGAAAACCATTAGTACAGATTTTTCATATCCTATTTGCGTAACATGCATAAGAGTTGACTGACCAAAATTAGTAAGTAAAAGACCTACTTCGTGGCTATCGTCCAAGTTTGATTGAAACTTCAGTATGTGCTTTTTTATTACATCAAACTGAGTATCTGAATATGTATATGCAATAGGAAGCGGTTCATATTCGGGAATAGAATTTGAACTGAGTTGGTTTAATTGTTTTATTAAATAGTCATTATCCATGAACTTCTCCTTTCATATGTATTTCAGCCTGCCAGCTGATACCAATATTATAGGAGTATTTTGGAAAATAATCAAGAAAGAAGGTTAAAAACATGAATTATGAAGAAATTACTATCCAGGATTGCTTGGATATGTATGAGAAAAAGAGGCAGGTAGCAATCATTGAGAATGGACAAGTAATTGCGTTTGAAAAATTAGATTTATAGTGGAGATACATATAGAAGGTAATTAGATTTTAATTTCATTCACAAAAGTAGAAGGAGAACACAGGATGGAAAATAACAATATAACTTTAATTGGCTCAATAGAAAGCAAGTTTGAGTATAGTCACTCAGTGAAAGATGAGGATTTTTATCAAGTATTTGTAGCTTCTAGACGTAAAAGCGGCAATGTTGATGTATTGCCGGTAATAGTATCCTCAGTAATGGTAGATGTATCAATGGATCTAACTGGTATTCAGGTAGAAGTCAAAGGATCAATAAGAAGCTATAACATGCATCAAAATGGAAATCACAGATTAAAACTATTTGTATTTACGGAATCATTTGTAGAAACAAATGCAGAAGATGATAATAAATTTTCATTTTCAGGTTTTGTCTGCCGGCAGCCGTTTTATCGGGAAACACCACTTGGACGTAAAATATCTGAAACAATTGTTGGAGTGAACAGACAATATGGACATGGGAAATCTGATTATATCCCTTCGATCGGCTGGTCAAGGAATGCAATGTATCTTACATCTTTAGATATTGGAGAGCAAATATCCGGATTGGGTAGGTTTCAAAGCCGATCATATCGTAAGAGACTTGATAATGATACATTTGAGGATCTGGTAACTTATGAAGTATCAATAGTTTTTTTGAATTATAAGTCAGGAAGTGATGAATGTGCCGGAGAGGTCTAATTATTATAACGATGGCATTACAAAGATAACAGATCCTTTTTGGGAGTATGAATGTAACAATTGCGGAAAAAGCGGTTGGAGCGTTATACATATGGATCACTGTCCAGAATGTAATTCCAGATCAGTACAATTCACTAATCCTTACATAAAAATAAGCCCGTCCTCTTAGGAGAGAGGGCGGGCAAGTCAGCTGATATGCTAACCAAAACTATTAATAATATAATAGCATATCTCTGGCGAAAAGTCAACAAAAATAAGGGGTTTCGGCCTCTTTCACGACCTCGTAATGGGTATTATTTCATCAACCATTACTAAAATTAAATAGGAGTATATCTGCGAATGACTAAGAAGTATGACTATGATCCAGAAGAGATATACGACAGAGAAATATTAGGAGAAGAGACACCAGAGGAAAAGATAGAGCTGCTTAGAGGAAAGAACTTCTGTTACGTGGTTAAGACAGTAGTAAGTGGACCGGTGATTGAAAGCGAGATATATCCGGTCTTTATGAACAGAAAGAATAAACCACGTAGGAATAAAGAAAAGACATCCAGGAATGTACAAAAGAATTTGAATGATAAGAATGCTAAAAAGAGAATTACTAGATTAGTTAATACGAACTTCACTAATAAAGACTTAGCGGTAACGCTTACATATACAGATCATCACCTTCCTAATGAGGAACAGGCAAGGAAGGATATGCAAAATTTCATACGGAAGCTTAAGCGTTACCGGAAGAAACATGGGCTGCCAGATCTCAAGTACATATATGTTATCGGATGTGTGAATGATGAAGAACGGAAACACTCGAAGAAAGTGAGAATTCATCATCATATGATAATTAACGATATGGACCGTGATATCGTGGAAAGCCTTTGGGGTAAAGGAAGAGCTGAGGCGAAGAGATTACAACCGGATGATTTTGGATTAGAGGGAATTTCCCGGTATATGGCCGGACAGAATAACGGATCCAAACGGTGGTATGCTTCACGTAATCTTAAACAGCCTACAGTATATAAATCCTATACCAAATTAACAAAAAGAAAAGCAGAGCAGATGGCACGAAAACAAGCAGACTGGGAAGAGACTTTTGAGAAGCTTTACAAAGGTAAGTATCAATACAACGATTGTAAGCTATATGAGAGTGATTTCACAGGAGGCTTTTATTTATACTGCCGGATGAGAAGGAGGGATTAAATCAATGAATGAAAAGACATGTGTATGCGGTTTTTGTGGGACTGAATTTCCTTCAACGGATGAAGCTTACCATTACTGTAGCAAATGTGAAGATGATATGGAAGTAGTGATTATTGAAGAGACCGAAACAGAGGGCATTGATAAGCACTATACAGGTATCTCACGTTTCGAGACCTTAGAGTTTATAACTCAATACAAATACATTATAGCATCCTCAGGTACCGATGAAGCCAAATATAAGAAACTATGTGAATACATAGATAGGATGTAGAAAGAAGGGAAGTCATGGCAGGTAAAATTACAGCTGTAGATATCAAAAAAGCATTATCTGCGAAGCATCACAAGGAATTCTTCATTACAGAGTGTAAAAATGGGTCAACTTACTTTGCCGGTGGTGATGGACTATTCAAATTTGATGGGGTAGCAATATATAAAAGCTGGACAAGCCCTAAGATAGTTATCTATGAAGTGAAGGTTGATCGTGGAGATTTCTTAAGAGATGGAAAATATCATTGCTATCTTCCGTACTGCCACGAAATGTATTTTGTGGTACCTGCTGGAATGGTAAAGAAGGAAGAAATCTTAAGCGATAATATCGGACTTATTTATTACAATCATGAGACCGGAGCATTAAGGACCGTTAAGAAGGCACTATATAGGAATATTGAAATCAGTAAAGATATGTTGCTTTATATCTTCATGAACAGACTGGATAATGACAGGATACCTTTTTATAGAGACAAGCTGGAATTTGCAAAAGACTATATAGCTAATCAAAAAGAGAGAAGATATGTAGGCAAGACTCTCGGAACAAAGATGGCAGCAGAAATATCTGTCTTACAGAAGCAGTTGGATGATCTGAGTAGAGGAAGAGAGAATATAGGGGTGCTTAAAGAAATAAAACGGGTAATGGAAAAGCATGATATCCATACTTGGGGTGACAACATAGCAGATACATTGGATGAAGCTTTATCAAAAGGATATCCCAGGGAGCTGGAATATATCATTAAAGAAGTGAATCGAGTTAAGTCTTCACTGGAAATGCTTATGGAAAGAAAGAAGGTACCAGATGCAGAAAGTTAATATATTCATTGATACGTATCATACCGGACACCTTAAGAAAGGTACCGGAACATATTGTATTGTTCTTGAATACATAACGTCCGGGGGAGTACCGGCAACCAGGGAGTATATCGAGGGATTGAAAGGTACCACTAAAAACCGTACAGCAATTAGAGCATGTATCGCAGCACTGGAGCATATGATCAAGCCTTGCGATATTCAAATAACCATTAATTCGGAGCATGTCACTGAGGCTATTAATACAAATGCATGGTTTACATGGATTAATACCGGGAAGAACGCTAAGGGAAAGCCGGTAAAAAATATGGATCTATGGCAACGGCTATTTGAATTAGTGGACAGACATAGCACAGTTTTTACATATGCAGAGAGAAATTCATATACCGCGTTTATGCAATATGAAATGAATAGAAAAGCTATTGAATTAGCGGAGGATACAATCAATGAAAATAATGTGTAACAAGGAAGAAGAGGAAATCCTAATCAGAAATTGTAAAACAGAGCAATGCGAATTCTGTTTTTTAAGAGAAGTATGTCATGATGCAGGATATGGGAATACAATATCTCACTTGATACAAATTGCGGAGCAAAAGAATGGAGAATAGTTGCATGACCTATGAAGAGTTTCTATATACCAAAATTGAGATAGCAAACGATAGTGGATTAGAGGTACCAAGGGAAGATATCTCAAACTGTTTGAAACCTCATCAGAAGGATGCAGTATGGTGGGCGATTAAGGGCGGCAGGAGAGCTCTCTTTGAAAGCTTTGGCTTAGGAAAGACAATCCAAGAATTAGAGTTCTGCCGGTTGGTTATCAAGCATAAAGGCGGTAAAGCCTTAATCATTCTCCCTCTGGGAGTGAAGCAGGAATTTACCCATGATGCAGTAGAGCTTCTTCGTATGGAGCCTCCGACTTATGTACGTAACATGCATGAGGTTCATATGGCAGCAGGAGACATCCTTATTACAAATTACGAGAGAGTAAGAGATGGAGATATAGATCCAACCTACTTTACTGCAACCTCTCTTGATGAAGCCTCAGTCCTAAGAAGCTTCGGATCTAAAACATATCAAACATTCCTTGATAAATTCAAAGGGGTGCAATTTAAGCTAGTGGCGACCGCCACACCAAGTCCAAACAAGTATAAAGAACTTATTCATTATGCGGGGTACCTTGAAATTATGGATACAGGTCAGGCATTAACAAGGTTCTTTCAGAGAGACAGTACAAAAGCGAATAACCTCACATTATATCCGAGTATGGAAGACGAATTCTGGTTATGGGTGAGTAGTTGGGCATTATTTATTACCAAACCTTCCGACTTAAATCCGGAATATTCCGACGATGGGTATGATCTACCTCCGCTAGATATTAGGTACCACGAACTACCAATCAATTACGGTGATTTTGAAGATAAGTATGGACAGGTCAAAATGTTTCGAGAGGCAGCAGTATCATTACAGGATGAAGCGCAGATTAAAAGAGAGAGTATAGATGCAAGAGTTAGTAAAATGTCAGAAATCATTAAATCAGATCCAAAAGAAAGCTTTATATTGTGGCATGATTTGGAGGCTGAACGTCTGGCCATAAAGAAAGCGGTACCGGCAGCAGTTGATATTTATGGAAGTCAGGATTATGACATCAGGGAAGAGAGGGTAATAGACTTCTCAAAGGGCAAAACTAAGATATTTGCCACCAAGAAAGAATTATCCGGATCCGGATGTAATTTTCAAAAGCATTGCCACAGAGCAATATTTCTAGGCATAGATTATGAATTTAATAATTTTATTCAGGCAGTACATCGTATATATCGTTTTCTTCAAAAAGAACAGGTCATTATAGACATTATCTACATGGAGAATGAGCGACAAATAAAGGACGTTCTTCTCGAGAAGTGGACAAACCACAACTATATGGTGGATAAGATGATACAAATTGTAAAGAAATATGGATTAAACACTACGAATAAAACGGAACGTCTGAAAAGAAAAATGGGAGTTGATACAGTGAGGATTGAAGGAATAAAGTATACAGCTGTTAACGATGATTGTATTCAGGAAACCAGAAGGATGAAAAGTGACAGCATAGGTTTAATACATACCTCAATACCATTTGGAAACCATTATGAGTACTCAGCGAATTACAATGATTTCGGACATAACAAAGATACTGATATGTTCTTTGAACAGATGGACTTCCTTAGTCCGGAGCTCTACAGGATCCTGAAGCCGGGAAGGGTAATGGCTATTCATGTTAAGGACCGTGTACTGTTCGGAAATGCCACTGGCACTGGAATGCCAACAATTGAACCTTTTCACGCGATATGTATTAACCACTATATGAAACATGGCTTTCAATATTTCGGAATGATAACGGTTATTACGGATGTTGTCAGGGAGAATAACCAGACTTACCGACTTGGATGGACCGAACAGTGTAAGGATGGCTCAAAGATGGGAGTAGGATGTCCGGAATACATTCTATTGTTCAGGAAGCTTCCATCGGACCGCAGTACTGCTTATGCGGATGATCCGGTGACCAAGACCAAAGATGATTATACCAGGGCGCAGTGGCAGATAGATGCACACGCATTTTGGAGGAGCTCAGGAAACCGTCTAGTAAGCAAGGATGAGTTATCAGGTGTCTCAGTTGATAATCTACAGAATGTATATCGTAAGTACTCAAAGAATACCATCTATAGCTATCATGAGCATGTGCAGCTGGCCAAAGAATTAGATACCATGGACAAGCTTCCAGCTACCTTCATGGTAGTTGCTCCAGGGAGCTGGTCAGATGAAGTATGGGATGATATCAACCGTATGAAAACGCTCAATACAGAGCAGAGTCGCAGAAGACTTCAGATGCACGTATGCCCTTTGCAGATAGATATCGTAGAGCGCATTATTAATCGGTATTCGAATGAAGGAGATATAGTTCTGGATATGTTTGCAGGATTATTCACGGTACCTAAGGTTGCAATTGAGAATGGCAGGCTTGGATACGGGATTGAATTAAATACCGATTACTTCCGGGATGGAGTAGGTTACTGCAAGGCAGCAGAAAACGAGATAGAAACACCTACACTATTCGATTTTATGGAGATAGGATAGGAGGGCAATGGATCAGGTTGATATTTGGAAAGATATACAGGGATTTAACGGTAAGTATCAGGTAAGCTACTCAGGCCAGGTACGAAGAATATATAAAAGCGGAAAGACCAAGATACTTGCTCAATTTAAAAAGGCTGGCAAAGCAAGAGAAGTATATAGAGACCGTCTGTTGGTGCATTTAACTGACGATAAAGGAAAAGACTTTACCATTATGGTCCATCAGATAGTTGCTAAACATTTTCTTGGAAAGCCAAAGCCGGGACAAGTACCATACCATATCAATGGATGCGTCATGGATAACTGGGCAAGTAACCTTGGGTACATAGATAAAAAGGTATTAGGAAAAATTACAGGAGCTTCAAGCAGGAGGCAGCCGGTAGCAAAGATAAATACTGAAGGTGAGATAGTAGAATGTTATTCCAGTGCTAGAGAAGCTGGCCGTCAGAACTTCATGAGCTATCAGACAATCATGGATCGCTGTAATGGAAAGTGTAAAAAGGCTTTCGCTCCGGATGGTTATGAATACGCCTGGGAAGAGAAACAAATCAGCATGAATAAGGCAATCAGAAGAATTGAGCTATCTAAAGTGAATGAAGAGGATAGTAATGTAATTCATAGCCTGGGTAATATGCAAATGAAATATGCAATGGACTTCTAAATTTGGAGGTAACAGATGAAGGATATTATAATTGATTGCTTCGCCGGTGGAGGTGGTGCAAGCGTAGGAATAGAGATGGCTCTTGGAAGACCTGTTGATATAGCCATTAACCATGATCCTGATGCAATAGCGATGCATATGAAAAACCATCCGGATACTTTGCATCTCACAGAGGATATGCTTAAAGTTGATTTAAGAAAATATCTGAAAAAGGGTCAAAGAGTAAGGATGATATGGGCTTCTCCTGATTGCACAAGTCATTCAAGGGCGAAGGGAGATAAACCTATCAAAAGGGGATTACGTATATTACCTATGGGAGTATACCGACTGTGTAAACAGATCCTAGAGGTTACAGGATACCTGCCCGAAGTTGTAATGATGGAAAATGTCGCAGAAATCCAAGATTGGGGTCCACTAGATGAGAATGATAAACCAATCAAAGAGAGAAAAGGCGAGTACTATAAGAAGTTTATAAAACTTATGAAAACAATTGGCTTCCGGTTCGAATGTAAGGAACTAATAGCAGCTGACTATGGGGCACACACTACCAGAAAGCGTTGGTATGCAGTATTCAGATCTGATGATAAACCGATAGTATGGTCAGAGCCTACACATAACAAATACGGTATTAATGGATTAAAGAAGTGGGAACCTATTGCTGACTATATCAATTTTAACGATCTTGGTAAATCAATTTTTGGACGGAAGAAGCCTTTAGCGGATAAAACAATGAACCGCATCGGCGCAGGTATGGACAAGTTTGTTTTCAATAGTAAAGAGCCATTTATAGTACAAGTTAATCATGGTGGCGATAATTTCAGAGGTCAAAGCATTCACGAGCCAATAACAACCATCACTCAAAAACATGGATATGGAGTTGTTACTCCTTACATCATGCAGATAGGACAAACGGGGTTTTCTAAAGACAGAAATCGTTCAGTCACAGATCCTATGTCAACGGTAGTCACCAAGAACGAACATTGTCTGATATCGCCTATGCTAATTCAGTATCATTCTGAAACATCAAAGAGTGGAGTTAGAGGGCAATCAGTCAAGGAACCAATTATGACTATTGATACATCACCCAGGTATGCATTAGTAGCTGCATTTCTTACAAAGTTTTATAAAACCGGAATAGGTCAATCATTATTCGAGCCGATACATACAATCACAACTAGCGCAGGCCATTTCGGACAAGTCTCAATACTAGCAGTTGATTATAAACAACTTATAGCTAACGGAGTAGATGCAGAGACGGCTCAAAAATGTACATGGGTATCGCAATTTATAATGGAATATTACGGATGCGGAATTGGACAATCGCTTAATGATCCTTTGCATACCGTAGTAACCAAAGATCGCTTTGCACTTATCACGGTACTCGGGAACGAGTATGCCATACTTGACATTTATCTACGAATGCTCGACGCGGAAGAGCTTAAGCTTGGACAAGAGTTTCCTAAAGACTATATTATCAACTTTATCATGAAGAATGGTAAGCCATATCCGAAGAGTGAGCAGGTAAAGAGAATAGGGAATTCGGTGGTACCTACAATGTCTAGGGTTCTCACTGAGGTAAATTGTTATTACTTAAAGGTTGGTGAGCGCATCGGGAATATGAGGATTGATGATACTCAGAAACAGCTAAGATTTGCGTAGGAGGTATGTCATGCATAAACATCATATCGTATTCAGAAGTCAAGGAGGCTTAGACTTTCCTCTAAATTTGATTGAATTATCATACGAACAGCATGAAGGGAAGAGTGGACCACATCTGAATAGATTAGTGGACTTAATGCTAAAGAGAGACCTTCAGGATGAACTATACATGATATTTGATAAAGAAGCCTTCACAATTGAGGAAATATCGGAAAAACTAAAGAAATCAGTAAGATATTTTGAACCACACTTTAGAAGTGTACCTCAGGCAGCAGGATTATACCTGAAAGAAGATATTATCCGTAAGCTTATGGGAGGAAAAATATATTAGGTTGTTGTGCCATTTAGTATACATATCACAATGAATTTGAATGGCATGTCATAGCACTCCGGAGGCATAACAGCCTTCGGGGAAAGGAGAAGGCTATGAAGGTAAAGAAGATAGCTAACCGGTGCAAAGGGAATTGTAGTAAATGCAGAATAATTAAAGCATGTAAAAAGTGCAGGAAGGATCCTAGATGAAAAGATTAACGATATGGAATGAAACATACAAAGAACATCGAAATGAAGCTGACGTTTCAATTAACAAGTGTATTGCGCAACTGGCCAGTTATGAAGTTACCGGGCTAGATCCGGAGGAAATAGAGGGTTTAAAGAAGTCAGAGGACTTCTGGCATAGAGAAGCTGTCCGTCTGGCAGCAGAGCTAGGGGAATTGAAATTGAGGATAGGAAAGCTCATAGAAAGCAATCTATCACATTAAGGAGGTAAATCCATGGGAGGTAAGTACGCTGAGAGCACTTCAGTGTCAGTTGCTAAGACAAAAGCTGATATTGAAGAAATAGTTCAAAAATATGGAGCTAGACAATTTGTAAGTGGTTATCAAGACAATAAGGCGGCAGTTGGGTTCACGATAAACAATAGACAGATAAGATTTATCATAGAGCTTCCTGATAAGTCAGAAAAACGGTTCCTATATACACCGGAGCGAGGCACTAGAAGATCAGATGATGCAGCTCATAAAGAATGGGAGCAGGCCTGCCGGCAGAAATGGAGAGCATTATTTCTAGTAATCAAGGCTAAGCTGGAAGCGGTAGAAAGTGGTATCAGCTATTTTGAAGATGAGTTCATGGCAAATATTGTTCTTCCTGATGGATCCTTGGTAGGTGATTTCATCAGACCACAGATAAATGAAGCTTATAAAACTGGAAGTATGACGGCTTTACTGCCGATGCTAGGTTAGGAGGTAAATCAGTGAAACCAATATTATTTAATACCGAAATGGTCCGGGCGATACTGGAAGGAAGAAAAACGGTTACCAGGCGGATAGTTAAATGTAAGTATTCTAATACTCACCTTAAAATGTTTACAAACAAATATGGTACAAGACTTATTGAATTGCAAAATAATATTGAAGGTGTAACGTTCGGGAAAAATCCGGATGGAACTTCATGGCAAAAGTTATTAGGAATGAGAGAAGTCGAGTATGACCATAAACCTTTTAAAGTCGGAGATATTCTCTATGTAAGGGAAACATGGGAAGAGTGGACAGGAGGCTATGCTTATAAGGTTCCAGACCCACATGCGACATATAATTATCCGGCTTCATTCATTGGAAAGTGGAAACCATCTTTACATATGCCAAAGGAAGCAGCAAGGATATTTCTCCTGGTGAAAGCGGTTAGAGTTGAGCGGTTACAGGATATTACAGAGGAAGAGGCTGTCAAAGAAGGAATAAGATACTTTGATGAATTTGCCGGAGGATATCATTGGAGCGAAGACCACGAGACCGGAGGTGTATGGGATACAGCAAAGGGATGTTTCGAATGGGGATTGTGGAACTCAACAATTGATAAGGTAAACCTTGAACTATACGGAAGAGAAGCTAATCCATGGGTATGGATAATAGAGTTTGAACGGATCAGCAAGGAGGAAACGATTTGACAGCTGTAGATATCAGAAATGAAGTAATTAAGAAATACCATGAAGGTCAGGAGTTATCACTAAGGGTAAAAGGTGAAAGAGGCTCTTACTCAATCAAAGCCAAAATTATTAAATTCAATCCAAACAGCATATTGACTGAGCATAATGGTTATAAAGAAAGCTTTGCATACTGGGAGTTCCTTCAGATGACGGCACCACCAGAGAAACCAAAGAAAATAATTATTCCGGACCAAGTAAGAGTCAGAGGAGTATATAGAGCTAAATAAAGTAGAAAATTGGTGTACATTGACAATTGCATATTGATAGTTGGTAAGTTATGGGTTATACTAATGGTAGGTTATGAGATTTTATGTCATAGAAATATTTTATTAATGGGGTATATATGTCAAATACAATAACAATTATTTTATCATCAATAGTATTATCGTCTGCTATATCTTCGCTAGTATCTATTTTGATAAGTAGTAAGAATTCTACATTACAATATATAACTAATGAAAGAAAAGAATGGCGTGATGAAATCAGAAAACTAACCGAGGAGTTATATAAAGCGTCAAGCTTTAATGTTGGTGAAACCTTAATAAAACTTAAGACTAGAATAAATTCTTTCGGAAAGCGTTACAAAAGATTTTCTTATGATGCTCACATTTGGGGAATTATTGAAAATTTAGAAAATTCAGATCAAAATAATTTTATGTTATGTAAGAATATCTTAATAGATTATTTGCTAATCATGATAAAATATGATTGGGAAAGATCTAAGAATGAAATAAGAGGCAATAGAAAATTTATATATAAAATTATACTTAATATTATTTCTATATCTTATTTTACATTCTTATGCTTTTATGTATGGGAATTACCAATGACAAATTATTATATAGGATGTGTTGCATTTCTTATTGTTATATGTTCATTTTCACCAAATTATTCTATAATTAGTACATTTGAAGATGGTAAGATAAGTCCAAAGATTATGACAATAATTATAAATTATGTAGTATTAGCTTTTTTAGTTCTAGGTTTCCTTTGTTATTTTAAGCCATTATATAATATTATTGAAAACAAAGATGAATTGCTATTATCTGAACTATATTTATTAATCACGTTAGTAGGGATTAGCATTTATAATTCATTTCAGGAAAAATACTTAAAATACAAATTAGATAATGAATATGAAAATTCAATATTTAATGTTCTTAAAAGTAAAAATTAATAATATGAATGAAAAAGCTACCAACTATCAATATTTAATTGGTAGTTTTTTTATGCGAAAAATTGTATTTAACTGAGAGGAGGAAAGGAGTTAATAATGGCACAGAGAGACATTATAAGACCCAAAATAACATATCACAATGCTACTGACATTGCATATTATCCTAACGATTTAAAAACAGAGCGTCAATGGAAAAAGCTCGGATATCAACTCAAGGAAAATGCTGAAGAGTATAAATTATGGAGTAATCCACATCATTATCATCTATGTAGTTATTATCTACGTGAGGATGTAGAACAGATCAGCTGATAGCAGTTGAAAGGAATAGGAAGTGTGACATTGAAGTTAATAGAGCAGTTTATCTTTTAAGTAGGAGGATGCAAATGCAGAGAGAAATTAAGTTTAGAGGGAAACACATACATTTATCGGCAAGTAATAGTCATCTTGATGGCAGATGGGTATATGGATATTTAAGTGACATAAATTACATAAATTCGTATGACTTAGGAAGAGAACTGTTAGTAGATGTAAATACAGTAGGAGAATATACGAGATTAAAAGATAAAAACACTAATGAAATTTATGAGGGAGATATTCTTTCGGATGGAGTTCAATTGTGGCTAGTAAGGCATTCAGAAACAATGTGTGGATTTACAGCTACAGAAATAGTAGATAAAAAACTTGATTATGGAAGTTGTTTTAGTTTATACCATCTGGTCAACAAACATAACTGTAAGAGGGAAGTAGAAGTTATCGGCAATATCTATGATAACCCGGAACTATAACTGATATAAGAGGAAAGGAAAATGTATGAAAGCAAATAAAAAAACATTGATGGCTGTCAAAAGATATTTAACTGAACCAGAGGGATATGACATGGACGAGGTAATAAGCGAAATCGTTTATGAAACAAAGGTTTTAAAAATGCCTAACTCAGAAGATAAACTGGTACCACCGGATGAATGTGATATTAAGTGGGGAGATGATGAAATATGCGCCTTAGAAGATTTTATTAATTTATTTGCAGATAAATTTATTAATCATATTTCAAACGTTATTGATTCTTTTGTTGGCGATGATATTGATTGTTATTTAGAAGAGGAGTTTTAGAATATAACAGATGTAGGAGCAACAGGCTGAGCCGGCTCCTGCATCACATAAAAGATTGGAGGATTGTAATGGGATATCTTAATGATTTAGCAATACAAATTTATGATAGTGCATCAGAAAAAGGATGGCATGATAAACCAGTGGCCTTCGGTGACTGCATCACGAACATTCATGCGGAGTTATCGGAAGCATGGGAAGAATATAGGCATGGGAAAGCATTAAATAAAACATATTATACCTGCAAATTGGACGGTACGAATGAGGATAGCGAATGCACAGATGATGTACACGAATGTTATTTTCGCACTGGAGATGAAGATATTTGCGAAAAAGCCAAACCTGAAGGAATACCATCTGAATTAGCTGATGTAATCATAAGAGTATTAGATGCCTGCCATATGTATGAGATTGATATTGATAAAATCATTGCTGAGAAAATGGATTATAACAAAACCAGATCGTACAAGCATGGAGGAAAGATTATATAGATGCTCCTGCATCAGGAAGGAAGATATATTTGGGTATTGAGCCGGTAATCTTAGGTACCAATGAAGTAATAAAATACTTAAAAGAAGAAAATGAAACGTATGAAAATATGTTGGGAGATAGTGCGAAGCTATTAATAGAGTATAGAGTTAATCAGCTAGCCATAGAAGCACTGGAAGAGAAATTAAGTAGAGAAGCTACTTCAGATAGAATTTGCATGGCAGCAGGATTAATGCAAGCAGAAAAGAAGGAAAAGGATGATGGAACTTATGAAGAAAAATGAGCGACTAAACAAACATATTAATTTTGAGGAAACAAACAACATGCTAATGAATTTACCAATCCCTGTTTTATTAAAGTCTATGGAAATGCAACTAAACATCTTAAGAAAAAGAGGCATTGTAGTAAGAGATTTTGATAATAAAGAGAGGAAAATTGAACAGATTAGGATGATTGGTAACAAGGCTTTTTTTCTGGTATCAAATGATAAATTAAAGGAGTAGAGTACATGGAAATTGCTAAATCAGAAATATTACTTACACCAGAAGAAATGGAAGCATATAAGCAATTATTAAAAGAGTATCTTAGCCAGTATTACATACAGAAGATGAGAAAATTTCAACTTAACAGAAGATTAAGAGAAGTAAATGCAGAATTAAATGAACCGATCGGCGGCATGAATTATAGCCCTACACCAAGGTCTGTTACTAATAAGACTGGAGCAGGAGCAGCAAGTATTTTGTATCGTATTGTTGAAATTGAAGATAGAATTGAAAATCAGAAAGAAAATATTGAAATCGCCATGTTGAAGGTAATGGATATTATGGACTTTCTTTCTGAGGGATCCATTGAACGGATGATATTAGAACTTAGGCATATAGATTGCAGATCATGGCAGCAAGTGATGAACGAAGTAAACCTTACTCGTAACCCGTGCAATGAATATTACAACAAAGGATTACTAAAATTACTAATGTTTAAGAAAGTAAGAAAGATATTGGATTCTTATAGAGAACAAAATGAGTTAGCATGTTAGGCTGAAAAACTTTCATTTAAATATTTTTCAAATACGCATAAAATACGTACAAAAAAGTGTTGACAAACATTTAATAAAGGCGTATAATATACGTATAAGGAGGGAACAATAGATGAAACGTAAAGACCTAATAAAACTTCTTGAGAATAACGGATGGTACTTAAAGCGGAACGGTGGAAATCATGACATATATACAAACGGTATAAAATCCGAACCGATACCAAGACATTCAGAAGTTAATGAGAGGTTAGCAAAAGAAATTATCAGAAAGCATGGGCTGTAAAAGCCCTTGCTTCTGATAAGTAAAATAAATATGTAACTTCATCTATTGTTCCCATAAAGGAGGAATAACATGCGAGAAGCTTATCCAGTAATAATAACTAAAACAGAAGACGGTTTTTATTATGTATCTATACCTGATTTTGATATTGCAACACAAGGGAAAGATATACCTGATGCTATTTACATGGCACGTGATGCAATAGGAATCATGGGTATTGACTTGGAAGATAGCAGGAAAGAATTACCTAAACCAAATACAGTTCAATATACAGTAGATAAAGACAAAGATATAGTTACTTGGGTTGATGTAGACTTTACTGATTATAGATGTAGATTAGAAAATAAAGCGGTAAAGAAAAACTGTACAATACCTTATAGACTAAATGAAGAAGCTGAAAAAGCGGGAATTAACTTCTCTAAAGTTCTTCAGGATGCATTAACCAGCATTCTTTATAAAGCTAAGTAGTTATCACTAATAATATAAAACTATAAGAGTTACGGAGCATCTACTAAGGTAGGTGCTTTTAATTTTTAAAAGTCAGTACACAAAAGTACATTCGCCTGTGTTAATGTAGTATCATGAATTAGTAAAGCAGTCAAACAAACCCCATTGGATAACCCCTTATAATGAATGAGCATCGTACAATTAATTAGTGTGCGGTGCTTATTCTTCTTACTCCGGTAATACTAGTCGGAGTATAGCTCAAGGTACTTCCTAGGGGGTACACCTTATGCGGGGCCGCGAACGCCCATACCTTTTCTCTTTCAGGAATAAAAAAAGTTGGCACTTCCTTCCTCTTTTCCGGGGGTAGGGCAAGTAGAAAAATGGATATTTCAAAGGTTGAAAATATTATAAAAGAGGGTGCGATTTTTACAAGATGATTGTAAATCAAAAAGAACTCGCAAGTGTGCTTGGAATCACGAGTAGACGGATCCGGATGCTACGAGAAGACGGCTTTTTTCCGACTGTAGAAAATGGACGTGGATATAAGTTAGAAAAATGTGTCCAGGAGTATATCGAGTATAAAGTAAAAGCGGAAGCGAAGACAGGGTCATCAATCGATGTAGAGAAGGAAAAAGCGGAACATGAAAGATTGAAAAAGGAAATTACAAAATTGAAGCTCCGTAAGATGAAAAAAGAGCTTCATACGGCAGCAGATGTTGAAATGTTTTTAAGTGAAATGTTGGTTAATTTTAAAAACAGATTGCTGTCAATTCCGAATAAAGTTGCAGTACAAGTAATTGGTGAAAATGACATTAACCGAATTACTAACCTTCTATTGGATGAATTAGTTGGAGCTCTGGAGGAACTTTCAGAATACGATCCGGAAGCCATCAACAAAGAAAGTCCTTCTATGAACAATTATGATGATGAAGAAGAAAATGATGATGACGAAGATGATGATGACATTGAAGACGTTCCGGAAAGTGAAGATGAGATATCGTTAATGTAAACGGGGTGGGGGTATGTGAGTAAAGAAAGATTAAGGTCAAGAATAAAAACAGCGAACCTTTTTAAAAAGGTATTGAGAAGCTGCTTATGTAAGCCGGAAAATCTGACGGTAAGTGAATGGGCTGAAAAGTACCGCATACTTGACGAATCAAGTAGTTTACCAGGAAGATGGTCAAACGACGTTACACCTTATCTCGTAGAAATCATGGATAGCTTTAATGATCCATACATAACTGATATTAATTTCTGTAAACCTACACAAGTTGGTGGAACAGAAGCATTAATAAATGCGATAGGATGGATTGGAACACAAAACCCATCACCTACAATGATAGTTTATCCGACGGATGATCTTGCAAAAGATATTTCAACAGAAAAACTTCAGCCGGCATTTCATAAAAGTCCGGTACTCAGGGAAAGGTTTAACAAAAATGCATCTAAAGAGCTGAAACTTAAGTTCAGCGGCATGACATTATATTTAAGAGGTGCGAATTCGCCAAGTAAACTCGCTTCAAAGGCTATAAAATACTTAATGTTCGATGAGATTGATAAAATGGGCGGTGCTTCAAAAAAAGAAGCATCGCCTTATTCTTTGGCGGTAGAAAGAACTAAAACATTCGGGCATTCAAGGAAGATATATACTTGCTCAACACCAACATTGAAAACAAATTATGTATGGAAACTCCATGAGGCAGCAGATGTAAAAAAGCACTATTTTGTACCATGTCCCCATTGTGGTGAGTTCATTGAGCTTAAATGGGCTCAAGTAATCTTCGATAAAGATGAAGCTAAAAAGATGAGCATAGAAGAGAGAGCTTCCACTGCTATCTATGTATGCCAGGAATGCGGTTGCATGATAGAAGATAATCAAAAACCTGCAATGTTGAGAAAAGGGCAGTGGAGGGACGTAGAAAAGAAATGTACGGGTAGACCAAAAAGTGTATCCTTTTGGATTAACTCTCTCTATAGCAGATTTGTTAAATGGCATGATGCCGCTAAAGTATTCTTGGAATCAAAAGATGATCCGGATCAGCTTCAGAACTTTATCAATTCATGGTTGGCTGAACCTTGGGAAGATAGCAAACTTAAAACTACGGAAGAATTAGTTATGGAAAGGCAAACCGATGATGGAGAGTTTACGGTACCTGAATGGGCGAAAATGTTAACAGGAGGAGTGGACGTTCAAGAAAGTAGTATATACTGGACAATCCGGGCATGGGGTGATTTCATAACGAGTCAAAATATCTGTCATGGACAAGCTTATTCATTTGCAGAAATTGAAAATGTAATGAACTTACAGTATGAAAAATTTAGTGGAGAGAAACTGGTAGTAGGTCTTGCACTAATCGACTCTGGTGATAACACAGACGAAGTATATGACTTTTGTGCAAATAATTCGGACTGGGCCCTACCGTGTAAAGGATCTTCAAATCCGATGCTTTCACATTACAAATTAAGTAAAGTTAATAAAGAGTCATCCAAAGCATACGGAATGAACCTTGTTTTAGTTGATGGTAGCAAGTATAAAGATATGATTGCTGCACGTATGGCAAAAGAAAATGGAAAAGGTTCCTGGATGGTACACCAAGGTTGTGATGAAGAATATGCTAAGCAGGTCACAGCTGAACATAAGGTGAATGTTAAAAACGGTAATAAATCAAGACAGGAATGGGTTAAGAAAACATCCCATGCAGATAATCATTATCTTGATACTGAAGTTTATGCACTGGCAGCAGCTGACATCCTCGGTGTTAGGACACTTCACCTTAGTAATATAGATGAAGGTCCTCCCAAAAAAGAAATTTCGGAAAGCGTACCAGAAGAAAAATGGATAAGGGAAAACGATCAATGGTTAGGAGGAAGAGCGAATGAGTGATGTATCCGGTATATCAGCACAGGATATGTTGAATACAGTGAACAATGCCATAAATGCTGTATTAGTAGGAGGACAGTCGTATCAAATTGGATCCAGAAAACTTACTAGGGCAGACTTAAAATTGCTTTATGACATGCAAAATGATCTATCGGCTCAAGTGGTCCAAGGAAGAGGTTCTTTGTTAGATGATACTTATGTTGCAGTCTTCGATGGGAGGTAAATACGTTGAACTGGTTAGACGGAGTAATTAGCTTTATATCTCCTGAAAGGGGAACTAAACGTGAAGCTTGGAGAAAAAGTCTAGAAGAATTGCGGAATTATGATGCTGGCAGTAATGATAGATTAAATGCAGGATGGAGAGCAATAAATCAGTCAGCAGAAATCACGGATAGGTATAGTAGGGACAATGTCCGGGCAAGAGCCAGAGATCTCGAAAGAAATTCTGACATGATGAATTCTGTAATCGGAGCATATAAGCGTAATGTGATCGGTGGCGGATATACCCTACAGGTAAAAACAAAGGATGAAGAAACCAATGAAATAATTGAGAAAGCATGGAAACGCTGGTGTAAGAAACAGAATTGTGATGTATCAGGAACACAAAGCTTCAATCAGATGATAAGAATGGCCGTAGAGAGGAAAAAAGTGGATGGAGGAATTTTATTCCTCAAAAGGTACACGGATGACGGTATGGTACCGTTTAAGCTTCAGGTTATAGAAGTTGATGAACTTGACTCCTCTCATATGATACCAAAGAAATCAGGCAACAAGGTTATTGGTGGTATAGAATTCAACAGTTATAACAGACCAGTTGGATACTGGATAAGGCAATATTCACTTGATGGCTTTGAGATTATGGATCCTGTTTATATTGAGGCAAAAGATGTTATCTTTTATTTTACAAAAAAGAGACCATCTCAAGTTAGAGAAATGTCAGATATGTCGCCGACTATTACTAGAATACGAGATTCTAATGAATTTATGACAGCTGTATCAGTAAAGGAAAGAATTGCTGCATGTCTTTCGGTATTTATAAAGAAAGCAATTCCAGGCAGTGGGTTAGGTCGTACCGGGACAGCTCCTCAAAGCAAAACAGAGTATGAGGGTAAGACCCTTTCGCCAGGTATGATTAAAGAATTAAATGCAGGAGATGAAGTTCAGGTGGTTAATCCAGCTGGTCAAGGTGCTGATGCTACAAGTTATATCAAATTGCAGCAGAGATTAATCGGAGCAGGGCAGGGCATTAGTTATGAAGCCACTTCCAGAGATATGTCGGAATCAAATTATTCTTCAGCAAGGCAAGGCATGATTGAAGATGAACTTACCTACGGTGAAGAAGTCGAATTATTAATGGAAATTATGGATGAGATTTTTGAAACATTTGTTATATCTGGATATCTTAACGGATTATTTAACCTTCCTGATTTCTGGAACAAAAAGTATGAATACTTGGAACATGAATGGATAAAGGCTCCAAAGAAATGGATTGATCCACTCAAAGAAGCAAATGCAAATAGAATTGCATTAAACACAGGACAAAAAACATTTAAGCAAATAGCGGCAGAGAACGGAAGAGATTGGAAGGAACAGATTGATGAGATTTATGAAGTTTTGAAATATGGTAAAACAAAAGGAATAGAGATGGGAGGTGTAATATTTGGAAAGAAACAAGATGAATTATACGAAGGAGGTCAAGGAGAAGAGTCTACTGACGCGGGCAAAGGAAAATAAAGAAAATGATGTAGCAGTAGAAGATCAACGTAATATCGGTACTCGATGCCTTGGTATAACTTCAATCAGAGCTATGGAAGGTACAGGGAATGAACGAAAATTCATTCTTAGCTTTTCGAGTGAACAGCCATATGATAGATGGTTTGGAACAGAAATCCTCGATCATAGCGAAGGAGCAGTAGATCTTAAAAGAATAAACGATATAGGTTGCCTATTGTTTAATCATAAAAGAGATATTGTTGTTGGTAAAGTTAATAAAGCTTGGATTGAAAACAACCGAGGTCAAGCTGAGGTTGAGTTCGATACGGATGATGAATCAGAGAAGATCTATCAAAAAGTTAAGAGCGGGACACTAAAAGGTGTATCTGTTTCTTATGGAATTGACTCTTGGGAAGAAGTAGCAGCGAATAAGACATCAGCTGATGGCCGGTTCACAGGACCAGCTTATATAGCAAGAAAATGGACACCATATGAAATTTCAATTGTCAGTGTACCGGCTGATCCAACGGTTGGTGTTGGGCGCGATTTGAAACAGCCAGTTATAAAACCAGGTGGAAAAAGGTCGCTCAGTTGTTATGAAAAACAACTTCAAATAAACAAAAACATTACAGGAGGTAAAAATTAATGGATCCCAAAGAATTGAGAGACAAAAAAGTGCAGAGACAGCAGGAGATTTTAAATGTAGCGAAAACTGCTGGAAGAGAATTCACAGAAGAGGAAACAAAAGAGTTTGAAAGTTTACAGAGGGAAATTGATCAGCTAAATATCCAGATGGGTGAAGCTGAAAGAAGTCAGTCAGCGACAGAAGATAAGCAAAGAGCGATTGCATCAGAAAGGAACCGTATTTCTGAGATTATTTCCCTGGGTAGAGAATTTGGCATTGAAACACAGAAATACATACAGGATGGAACTTCTATTGAAGAAGTCAGAAAAGCAACCATTGAACATATGCGTGCCAGTGGCTCACCAATCGGAGTTCCTGGAAGACTTGACGTTGGATCGAGTGCCGAAGATAAGTTTAGATCAGCGGCAGCAGATGCACTAATCATGAGAGGTGGAATAGAAGTTACAAAACCTGCTGATGGTGCTAAAGAATTAATGAGCATGAGCCTTCGAGATCTTGCTATTGAAACATTGCAGGGAGAAGGTATTTCAGGGTTAAACAGAAGATCAAGCGACGAACTCTATAATATGCTTAGCAGACAGTTCTATAATCCTACAGCTGCCTTCCCGAGTATCCTTGATAATGCCATCAACAAATCTTATGTTGAAGGCCACAGAACAGCTCCGGTTACCTTTGATCAGTGGACCAAGAGAGGAACACTCAAAGATTTTAAGACGGTTGAAAATAGGTATCTGGCTGGCCCTGCCGGTGAATTCTTGGAGGTACCGGAAGGTGGAGAATTAAAGCAGGATACTCCTACCGATGAAAAATTACCGCAAAGAAAATTAAAGACATACGGTCGTCAGTTCACAATGTCAAGACAAGCATTTATTAACGATGACATCGAATTTCTTTCAAAGATACCTGCAAAGTATGCTGCAGCTGCACGTAAGACTCAGAACAAGCAGGTGTATCAGATATTGGTTAATAATCCGGCTGTTTACGATGGTACAGCATTATTTAGTTCTGCGCATAAAAACCTGTTAGCATCCGGTACCGGTGTTACGGCAGAAGCTGTCCAGAAGATGTTCATGGCATTGCAGATGCAGACCGATCAGTTCGGTGAGTCAATAGTAATCAGACCAACTTATATCATCGTTCCTATCGGCTATGCATTTACAATTTATACGATATTTGACAGTCCTACCATTAACACCAGCAGCAATACACAGGCGGTGAATCCTCTTTATCGTTATAAAAATCAAATCGTTGTTGTAGAAGATCCTACCATCAATGTTTTGACAAAGAGTGGAGCAATGCCATGGTTTATCGTTGGTGATAAAGCAGACACCGATTTCATTCAGGTCGATTATCTCAATGGCCAGGATATTCCTACTATTCGTAGAATGGAAACTCCCGGTCAGCTCGGTTTTGTTTGGGATATTTATTTGGACTGGGGTATATCTGTTATGGATTATCGTGGTGCTGTTAAAAATCCGGGTATTAGTCTCGATTTAGGATTATAGGAGGGAGGATAAATAGATGAAGGCTTCTTATTGGCAAAGAGGGGAAACCCTTGATTATAAAAATAAAACTGCTTCTATTATTGAAGCAAATACAGTGATTTCACTCGGGAGCAGAATTGGAGTTGTAGGCGCTCATATTAAACCGGGAGAAGTGGGATCACTTCATGTTACTGGTGTTTTTGAAATGGACAAGGTAGCATCAGAAGAAATTTCCATGGGGACACAGGTATATTTCAATGGAACAGCCATAACTGCTACAGCATCAGGGAATACTTCTGCTGGTTATGCAGCAGCTGATGCAGCTGTTTCAGATGCTATAATCCTTGTCAAGCTTTTAGGTTAGGAGTGACTTTATGGATAAGCTAATAGCGATATATCCCATTTTATATCAGTCACATCAATATGATGTTGGTGATGAACTTCCGGCCAATGATCAAGATATGGTAAATGCTTGGCTTGAAGCTGGAACCGCAAAGTGGCAGGAAGAGCAGGAGTTAAGCGCTAAAGCCAAGTCTGTTACAGCTCAATCAGGTCTTACAGGTACCGTAATTGGATCTGAGATAGATGGTAATGATTTGGTCGGTGTTGTTCCTAAAACTCCTAGTAGATCTAGGAAGAAATAGGTGATGTTTTATGACTATACCATCGTTTAAGGAACTTGTTCAATCTGATATCACAAATACATTCATGAATGAAAATGAATTTGCGGATATTCATACCATTGACGGAAAACAGATGCATGTCATCATCGATAATAATGAAAATATCGAAAGAGAAAAAAGGATTTCGCAAAAACAATTGAATGAAGGAATGTACCTAAAGCAAGTTCTTATTTATGTAAGTGCGCATGAATACGGACCGCTTCCGGCAGAAGGTAAGCTATTGAAACTTGATCAGAAGCTTCTACGTGTTGTTGATGCAATTAATGAGGATGGTTTGTATTCTATCACTCTGGAGGCGAATAAGAGTTGATAAAAGTTGATATCGAAAAGCATACAATTCAAGCGATAGAGAAGAAATTGGGTGCATTGAAGGATAAAACTCCAGAGGTGTTAAAGAAAGCTATTAATGAAACAGCAAAGCAGGCAAGAAAAAGGCTTGCTGTTGAAGCACAAAAGACATACGTAATTAAATCTGGTAAATTTAATAAGGCAATGTCAATAAAAAATGCTACAAAAAGTAAACCGGAAGCAGTAATCGGTGCTACCGGAGCGGTAACCGAATTAAAAGATTTTAAGGTTTCCCCAGCAAGATACTATACAGGAGCAAACAGGCCTGAAATTGTAAAAGCTAAGGGATTAAAGCAAAGTAGTATGAAACGATTGCAGATGGGTGATCTCAAAGCGTTTGTAGCAAGATTTGCTAGCGGACACCTATCTGTAGTTCAAAGAGTTTCAAAGAATAGATTGCCTATTAAAAAACTCTTCAGTCCTTCAGTTCCTAAAATGTTAGGTAATGAGAAAAAGGTGTATGGAGTAGTTGAACCAGAGATTAGTAAAAATTTACAAGATAATCTGGAAAAATATATTATGGAAGCACTGGGGGAATGATAAATGACTTCTTTTTTATTACAGGATGATTTAATAGAGGAACTGAAATCTATTTTTAAGGGATTTCTATTAAAGAAACCACTACTCGACTCTCAGATTAACCCCAAAATTTCAGAACTAAATATATTCAGTCAGAACCTACCGCTACATGAAGATGACAATGAGGAAGATGATCCATATCCTTATATCATAGTTAAAATTGACTCAGGGAATATGAAGGGTGACTCAGCTCACGATGTTAGAGTGAGATTAGTTATTGGCATTTTTGATGATAACATAAATAGAAATGGACATAAAGATATCCTCAATGTGATTCAAAAGATTTATGAAAGATTTTCTAAGGACCCAGTACTTGCCGGAAAATATGTAATGAAAGAAAATAATGAAAATCCATTCTCATGGGCTTTGCAGGAAGATGATACCTATCCATATTACTTCGGAGCAATAGAGATGACTTGGGAAACTAGAGCAATCAGAAGGGAGAGTAAATTCACATGAAAAAAGAAACGGATTCTAATGTGAAAGAGGAAGTTCAAAGTTCTGATGATAAAACCAAATTAAATGAGACTTTCTCTCTATCTACAAAAGATACTATAAAAATGACAGATTTAAAAAAAGGCTCAAAATTAGTTAAAGAAAAGGTGATGTATGTAGGACCTACGATTACAGGAGTGGTAATTCAAAACACCATTTTTAGTAATGGCATTCCTGATACCTTACAGGCTGTAATTAATGATATGCCATCCATCGGTAATTTGTTGGTACCTATCAGTAAACTACCAGATGCATTAACACAAATAAACAGTAAACAGGGCGCTATGCATATCTTTAATGAGAATGCTAAGCAATATAAGCCAAAGAAGGGAGTATAACAAATGTCATATAATCATGGAATTAGGGTTCAAGAGAATCCTACCAGCATTGCAGTTCCAAAAGTCGGGATCGCCGGTTTACAGGTAATCTTCGGTACAGCACCGATTAATCTTGCTGAAGATCCTTATAATGCGGCTAATAGATTAGTAATCGCGTACAGCTTCCAAGAGGCAGTTAAACAACTTGGATACAGCGATGATTTTGCTAATTATACATTGTGTCAGAGTATCGATGCAAGTTTCCGCATTTTCAAAGTTGCTCCAATCATCTTATGTAATGTTCTTGATCCAGAAGTACATAAAGCAACCGTGTCAGAAACTTCATATCCGGTTGTTAACAAGCAGACAACCATTAATATTAAAGGCTTACTACTGGACAAGTTGGTTGTAAAAAAAGAAGCAGCGACCTTAGTAATGGGTACTGATTACATCACATATTTCGATGAGGAAGGCAATGTGGTAGTTACTTTATTGGATGGTGGGTCAGCGGCTACAGTAACTTCTATTTTAGTTGGAGGAGTAAAAATTGATCCTTCCCTTGTGGATGCAACTGATATTATCGGTGGATATGATGCAGCAACCGGCAAGGAAAAAGGAATGGAGTTAATTAGGCAAGTGTACCCGAAGTTCGGATTTACTCCTGGACTTATTCTAGCACCGGGTTGGAGTCATGATCCTGTTGTAGGAGCTGTCCTTGCAGCGAAGAGTATTAACATTAATGGAGTATTCCAGTGTGAAAACATCCTTGACCTTGATTGTTCTTCGGAAGGTGCAACAAAATATACTGACTGTGGTCAGGTAAAAACCGATAGCGGATACACCAATAAACACTCTATCGTTTTGTGGCCTAAGGTGAAAATTGGTACAAAGTTGTATGCATACTCCGCAATTTATGCGGCAATGGTTGCATATA
Source organism: Bacillota bacterium (assembly GCA_023414875.1). GTDB lineage: Bacteria > Bacillota > Clostridia > Lachnospirales > Lachnospiraceae > Mobilitalea. The sequence goes on from JAEZMV010000028.1 coordinate 542,714, forward strand.
CAGATGCATCAAGTGATGATGTACCAAATCTTTCTCCATCAAACAAATTACTTGGGATTGGTAGTACAGTGCTTGCCGATGGGACGGAAGTAATACTTGACCAATTACAGGCAAATGTTTTGAATGGACTTGGAATTGTTACCGCTATCAATATGAACGGTTGGAAGGCATGGGGAAATAATACTGCGTGTTATCCAGATAACACGGAATATAAGGACCGGTGGATTGCATGCCGTAGATTTTTTTCTTGGTGGTCAAACAGTTTCATTCTATTCTATGTAGATAAGGTAGATGATCCTAGTAATTTACGATTAATTGAAGCAATCGTTGACTCTGAGAATATCAGAGGAAATAGCTTTGTTTCGCAAGGAAAATGCGCCGGTGCAAAGATAGTTTTCATTGAGGAAGAGAACCCGATAACAGATATTATGAACGGAAAAATACAGTTCAAACAATATCTAGCGCCATACAATCCCGCGGAGGACATTCTTAATGTATTAGAGTTTGACCCCAGCATGATTGAAGCAGCACTTGGAGGTGAATAAGATGAGAGGAATCCCAGAGGTAATACATAGTTTTAATGTATACAAAGGCGGTAACCGTCTAATCGGTTTAACGGGAGAAGTTACGCTTCCGGATTTCGAAGCAATGACCGAAACCGTAAGTGGAGCAGGCATACTCGGTGAGTACGAGGAAGTAATTATCGGTATGTTTGGCAGTATGGAGCAGGAAATTCCTTTCAGAGTTCTTGATGATGATATTTTCACATTAATGAACCCTATGGAAGTATTGGACCTTACATTAAGAGCATCAGAACAATTCACGGATACAAGCACAGCCGCTATTGGTTTTAAAGGTATGAGAATTGTAATTCGTGGTAAGCAAAAAGGTTTCAAACCTGGTAAGGTTCAAACCGCTACTCAAATGGACGCTTCAGTAACAGTTGAAGTAGTTTATATCATGATTGAAATTGATGGTGTCCAGAAAGTGGAACTTGATAAACTAAACTACGTGTATAAAGTCAACGGAGTTGACTTGTTAGAGAAAGTGAGGAAGCAGTGCTAATGAATAAAGATAATAAAAAAGAAGAAACTTCTTTAGAAGAAAAAGTAGAACACTACTCAGGAGATGTTGTGGATAAGGGTGATGACGAAGAGAATCAGTATCTGATTATTTTCAATAAGCCATATAAGTTTGAAGATAATACCTACACGAAAATTGATCTTAGTGGTCTCGATGATCTGAAGGCATCAGATATGATAGCTGCAAACAAGGTAGTGGACCGTTCTGGATCCTTCAGTTTTCTTCCTGAAATGTCATTGCAATATGCTTGTATCATAGCAGCCAAAGCAACAAAAATGCCAATTGAATTCTTCAATGGTCTGCATCCAAGAGAAGCAGTAAAGGTGAAGAATAAGGTTGTCTCTTTTTTCTTCGGGCAGGACTAAAACCCAGTGACGGCGAAAATATAAGGAAATTAACAATTCGACTTTCCCTAACCCTTAAGACAGGTCTTGATTATCTACAAGACCTGTCTTTTTTTGAGCTAAGGGAAGTAGCTAAGGAGGTGGCGGAGATTGGCAAAAAACAGCAAGGAGTACGAACTGGCAATAAAAATCGCCGGAGAAATTGAAAAATCATTCTTTAATAGCACCAAAATATCAAAGAAAGAACTTCAGGATATTGCGAAACAGGCTTCTGATGTTTCCAATGGATTAGGAAATTCATTCTACAAAGGCTTTGATAGCATGGATAAAGGCTTTAGTAAGATTGGCAGAGTAGCTTCTAAATCTTTTCGAGCTGTGAAGAATACAGCAGAACTAGCAGCTGCGGCCGTTGCTACTATTGCCGCTGCTTCCGCAGTAGCCGGAATGAGTTTTGAGTCCTCGTTTGCAGGAGTAAAAAAGACAACAGATGCTACCGCTGAAGAGTATGAAAAAATTCGTCAAGGTATTCTTGATATGACAGACGATATCCCGGCAACCGCAAACGAAATAGCAGAAGTTGCGGAGGCGGCAGGACAGCTTGGTATTGAAAAAGAAAATTTACTTGATTTTTCCAGAGTAATGATAGATTTAGGTGAATCAACTAATTTGACAGCAACTGAGGGAGCCAGTGATTTAGCAAAGTTTGCAAATATCACTGGTATGGCTGCTGATGAATATAGCAACCTCGGATCTGTAATAGTAGCACTTGGTAATAACTTTGCTACAACAGAAGCGGATATCGTTGATATGGCTACAAATCTGGCAGCAAGTGGTGATCTGGCCGGATTAAGTGAAGCGCAAATTATGGCGATTTCTACTGCAATCTCCAGTGTTGGTATTGAAGCAGAAGCCGGTGGCTCCTCTATGAGTAAACTTCTTAAGAAAATACAGGTATCGGTTGAAACTGGTAATAAATCACTGAATCAATTCGCATCAGTAGCTGGTATGTCTAGTAAAGAGTTTAAAGAAGCGTTTAAGGAGGATGCAGTGGGTGCATTGTCGTCCTTTATAGATGGATTGAATGATGTTAAGAGAAATGGAAAATCAGCGACAGTTATTCTTGATGATATGGGTCTTACAGAAGTTAGATTATCAAATACTATTTTGAGTCTGGCAAATTCAAATGGACTTATGACGGAAGCTGTTAACTTGGCAAATCAAGCATGGGATGAGAATACTGCATTATCAAAAGAAGCAGCGCAGCGATATGAGACAAATGAAAGTAAGCTAAAGATTTTCAGAAATGGTATAACTGGGCTTGGTATACAGTTATACGATGAATACAGCGAACCATTAGGAGAGGCGATTGAAGCTGGGACTGATTTTGTAAAAAATTTATCGGATGAAGTTGTACCTAATCTGGTTGATACATTCAAAGAAAAATTACCAACGGTTATTAGAAAGGTTAAAGAATATACGGCTTCCTTTATTGAATTTGCTGATCCGCTGATATCTCTTGGTAAATGGTTAATTAAAAATCCGGATGTTGTTGTATCAACATTAGTCGGCATTGGTTCTGCCTTATTAACTTATAAAGTAGCATCAGGAATAAAAGATGTTGCGAAATCATTTACTGCACTCAGTACGGTTTTAACCAATCCGTTTGCTCTTGCTATTACTGGTGTGGCTTTAGCAATCGGCGGGGCTGCAGGTATCATAACATACATAAAGAAGGCTGAAAAGGAGATGAAGAAGCAGAACCTGGCAGAACACTTCGGCAATATCTCATTGTCAATAGGTGAACTTCAGGAAGTGGCATCTCATATAATTCAGACTAATAATCTTGGAAAACTGCATGAGGCAATCAGTGCTATGGATGATATGGAAACGATAGCAGGTTCCATTGAAGATGTTGTGAAATCTTTGAATAAAATGAATTGGAAAGTCGGAATCGGTATGGAGTTGACCGAAGATGAAAAACAGGAGTATCAAACCAACATAACATCCTATATCGCGGGTGTTCAGGATTTAGTAACGGAAAAGCAGTATGCAGTTACTCTTGCTGTTGGAGTGCTCATGGGTAATGATGACCTAGAAAGTAGCAATGTAATTACACAAATAAATGATTTCTATGCCGGTAAGCAAAAGGAGCTCGCTGAACTTGGAACAAAGTTAAATGAAACGGTTACAAATGCATTTCAGGACGGATTACTTGATATTGAAGAAATAAAAGAAATCTCGGAGCTACAGAGCCAGATGGCAAAAATTCAATCGGCTATAGCTGGTAGTCAGTTTGATGCACAGTTAGAACTTCTGAATTTAAAATACTCCGGAGCAGATTTGGATCCGGAAACATTCCAGAATTTACAGACAGAAATTGCAGAACAGGTAAAGGCAGCCTCTGCGGATTATGATAAAGCCTTAACATTAAGTTTAGCTAATGCGAAGTTAATGCTTGATGAAGGTTCTATTAATACTGAACAATATAATGAACAGATTAAGCAGTATAAGGAAGGTTATCTCCAACAGATCGGTGATATTGAGCTGAAGGCTTCAAACTTCCAATTAGATACTATAATGACTCAGTATTCTGAAGAGCTTGGTGCTGCAATGCCAGAATTTGAACAGTATATCAATGAGGCTTTACAAGGTTCTACCGATTATATAAACAGTGGGCTTGGTAATATGCCGCTTAACTGGGATACATTGTTTAATGATATTGAAGATTATGATGGATTAGACAAAGCTACTAAAAGTGCTTTGAAGGATCTGTTTAAGCAGATGCAACCAACCATTGAACAAATGAATGAGCTAAAGGAAAAGTATGAAGAATATGGAGTTGAAATCCCTGCTTCTATATCGAAGGGATTAAATGATGCAGCTATTTTGGGAGCGTTAACGGGTGATTATAACTCGATTTGGAGCGTGCTTGGTGAAGAGGTGGCGAAAAGTGAGGAACATACGAAAGCCATTGAGATGGTAAAAGAAAATGGGATGTATATTCCTGAGGAACTTGGAAAAGCAATTGAAGATAATAAAGCCGCTGTTGAGAAGCCGATAGATGGATTATACTCACATTCAAAAGACTATATGAATAAGATTTTTTCATCCGGTTTTATGTTTACCTTACCAGTATCGTTAAACCCAGAATATAATATGGCAGGAAATGGTCAGCTTCCGAAGGGAAGTGTAGCCTGGTCAGAAAAAAGATGGAAGGAGTATCGTCTTACAGGACATGCTGATGGAGGTATTTTTGATACTCCACATATCGCGTGGTTTGCTGAAGCAGGTCCGGAGGCTGCTATTCCATTGGATGGTTCAGAGAGAGCGATAGGACTTTGGAAAACAGTTGGAAAGCTACTTGGTGTATATACCCAAGGAAAGAACGGTGCTTCCTTCGAGTCTCTGGCCAGTGATAGTAATGAGGATAGTTTCAGTTCCATATTAAATAGATTATCATCTAAGAAGAATTCGACTGGCAGCGGCTCAAGAGGTGGAATTGGAAATATCACTTATAGTCCTATTATTAACTTTTATGGTGGTACACCTTCAAAGGAAGATATTGTTGAGGCGGGACACATATCACAGGAAGAGTTTGACGAACGAATGGAACAATGGATGTATGGTAAAAATCGAGTTCAATTTGTTAATTAAGGTGGTGGGAATATGTCTTATACAACAGTCCATGGAGATACATGGGACAAGATAGCGAAAGTAGTTTACGGTGATGAGAAACACGCTGATTACTTAATGCAAAATAATTTCCATTTGCTCGATATATTTGTATTCCCACAAGGTACCGTCCTAAATACTCCGGATCTTCCGGAGGAACTGGACGGTGACCTACCACCTTGGAGGGATTAATCATGAGCGAACCGAGGAAAGCAAATGTATCCATTCAGTACAATGGAAAGAATGTTACCACAAAGTTATCAGAAGTATTAAAATCATTTGGCTATATTGATGTAGCATGCGGAGAGAGTGATTCCATATCGATATCACTATCAAATATAAATAAAAAATGGCTTAATAAGTGGATCCCTGAAAAAGGGGATACTTTGACCGCGAAAATTATTACGAAAAACTGGGTAAAGGATGGGGATAGTAAAACATTTAATTGTGGAAGCTTTACCATTGATGATTATAGTTTTGAGGGAAGACCCCTTTCAACTGTAATAGAGGCTTTATCAATCCCGGTAAAAGAAAGTTTCAAAACTACAGAAAGAACGAAGACATGGAACTCAGTAACAATAGAGTCTATTGCCCAAGAAATCGCAAAAAGAGCAAAAGTATCTCTTTCATATGAAGGACCAACGATTAAGATTAAAGCAATAGAACAATCTGGCCAAACAGATAGTGAATTCTTATATAGGATATGTGAATCCTATGGGCTTGCAATGAAGGTCTATTCAAATAAAATTGTAATCTTTGATGAAGAAAAATATGAGAAGAAAGCTTCCGTTGTAACGATCAATGAAGAGGATATGAACACCTGGAGTTATCGAACGACTCTTACTAAAACCTATACCGGTGCAGAAATGTCATACACAGATGCATCATCCGGAAAGGATATTGTTGTAAAAGTAGGTAGCGGCAGCAGGATATTAAGAATCAATGAAAAAGCAGATAGCCTTAAGGATGCAGAGCTGAAGGCGATTGCAAAGGTTAATAATGCTAATAAAAAGATGACAACGATGAAGGTAACCATAATGGCTAACACCAAAATAGTAGCATCCTCAAATGTTACTATAAAGGGTCTTGGCAAACTTGACGGCAAATATGCAGTTGATAAAGTTAGGCATACGGTGGGAAAAGGATATACGATGCAGCTTGACCTAAGACGCATCCAAAATAGAATATAGGTGAAAGGAGAAATGATAGTGGCTGATAACGGTATCAGGGTAGGAAGAGTATCCAGCATAGACTATGCAAGTGGTATGATAAAAGTTGTTTATACAGATAAGGATAATTCAGTAACTCGAAGCATTCCTTACTTAAACATGAATGGTGAGTATAAAATGCCAAATATTGATGATATGGTTTTAGTACTTCATCTATCGAATGGATCAGCTATGGCAATTGTTGCCGGTACCTTTTGGAATGAAGCTAATAAACCGGTGGAAGGCGGTAAGGGGTTATTCCGGAAGGAATTAGGACGGGAACCAGGGGAAGCATACTTTCGTTACGACTCAGATAAAAAAGAATTATCCATTAAAGCTGATGTAATTAAATTCTTAACACCAAATGAAACAATCACCTATTAGGAGGTGTAGTAATGTCGCGGATAGGTAATCTCGGTAAAACGATTGTATTCAGTACAAGTGATAAAAAGATCTTAAATTTTAAAGACTTTCAGCAGACTGTAAGTGGAAGATGGGCAGTTCATGAACGTATTCTTAAAAGGGCAAAGTCAGAATTTTTAGGTCCTGATTTAAGAAGAATAACTTTTAAAGTTACATTAAGTGCTCTTCATGGAGTAAAACCAAAGAAAACATTAAAAGCTATGGAAGCTATGGTAGAAAAAGGAACATATGAAAAATTAATTATTGGTGGATCGAAAATCGGATTCTACAAATGGAAAATGACTTCAATCAATGAAGCTTGGGATACAGTGATGAATAAAGGAGAATTGGTAAAGGTGACAGTATCGATAACATTAGAAGAATATTTATAAGGAGGTAGGTATTTTATGATAGATACAATAAAAACGTTAATTACATTTGACTATCAAGGCCCTGAGTTGAATGAAATATTAAGAAACCTATCAACTTTATATGGAACGGTAGAAGGTACCATACCTTTGGATAGATCCTTCGGCTTGTCACAAGATTATTTGAGCTATCCGGTACCGGTTGCAGAGAATATGATAGCTTTGGAAATCACCGAAAAAACAGAGTTATATGAACCAAGAGTAGAAGTAGAAGAAATTACATTTGAAAGTACCACAGAAGGAACGGTAATCTCTAAAGTGTTAATAAGAAGAAATGATGATTATGAAGAGCTGGGAGGAGATGAGTAATTTGTCAGATATTTTAAACACGATAAAAAGTCTACCTGATATTAGTTTTATTGATAATTTGAAATTGGAAGAACTGTTAAGCGATATGATAAATGATTATCAGAATAAATACGAAGAATTAACAGGTGTAAAGATTACACTAGCCAAAGCTGATCCAAACAGACTAATCCTGTATGCATGTGCAGTACAATTATACCAAGGCTTCCAACACATCGATAGAGCAGGTAAACAAAATCTTCTTAAATATTCATACGGTAATTTCCTCGATAATATTGCTGCTTTAAAGGGTGTGACTAGAAACAAAGCAAAACCAGCAGAGGTCAAGGTTCAATTTACATTGTCAGAGGCAAGACCAGCCGCGACTCCAATTCCATTAGGAACGAAAGTGGTTGCAGGGAATGTATACTTTGAAAGTATAGAATATAAAGAAATTCCTTCAGGCGAAATATCAGTAGATGTTGCTATGATATGTACAAAAGAGGGAGAAAGCGGTAACGGTCTTCTTATTGGTGAAATTACAACATTGGTTGATCCTATAGCGTATGTAGAAACAGTATCAAATATCGTAATAAGCTCCGGTGGAAGTGAAATTGAAACTGATGAAAGCTTAGCAGAGAGGACATTCTTAGCACCTTCTAGTTATAGCACTGCCGGCCCGGATGATGCTTATATTTATTGGACTAAAACATTTAATAACGACATAATTGATGTAGGCATTGAATCGCCAAGCGCATGCTTAGTTGATATTCGTGTGGTGTTAAAAGGAGGAGCTTTACCGGGTCCTTCATTCCTTCAAGGATTACATACATATTTGACTAATAAGAAGATTAAACCATTGACTGATTTGGTAACTGTAGCGGCACCGGATGAAGTTAACTATGATATTGATATTACATATTGGATTAATAAGAGTGATTCTGGGAATGCAGTTGCTATCCAATCGAAAGTAAATCTTGCTGTTAGTGAATATAGAGTATGGCAGGAAAATAAAATAGGCCGGGATATTAATCCTTCCGAATTAACAAGAAGAGTTATGGCAGCAGGTGCAAAAAGAGTTGAAATAAACACTCCGGTTTATACGGTTGTGAAGGATAATACAGCTGTTGCAAGATTAGTATCTCAGTCGGTAATTTATGGAGGGCTAGAATGATTAATTTATATGATGGACAAATTACGGATATTCTACCTCCAAATTTAACACAAACAGCTGATGTGCAAGCAATAAGTTATGCTCTAATGATAGCAATGAAAAAGTTACAAGATTATGCATTAAGATCGAAAATATATTCTGATATAGATTACCTTTCAAACGATGTATTAGATATCTTAGCAGCTGAATTGAGATCACAATTTTATAGTGAGGATTTAGATATTGAAACTAAGAGAAAAGTAATCAAAGAGACTATCTATTGGTATAGCATAGCTGGAACACCTTTAGCAGTAGAAAATGTAATTAAAGCCTTATTTCATACCGGAGAAGTAATAGAGTGGTACAATTATTCAGGCGAACCGGGGCATTTTAAAATAATCACTGAGAACCAGAATATATCAGAAGATGCACTTCAAAGTTTTAACAACATTATCAAGCATGTAAAAAGACAAAGTTCTATCTTGGATGCAGTTGAAATCAATTTGAGTGCTTTTATGAATGTATATAGCGGTATAGCTGTTCATACTGGAGATTTTATATATCTAAAACAGGAGGGATAATAGAATGAGCTTTAGTACAGTTTTATTTACGGAAAAAGGTCGTGCTTTACAAGCTAAAGCAATGGCAGGAACCCCTTTGAACTTTACGAAAATAGCAATGGGATCAGGATCACTGGGAGGTCAATCACAAATTGCTTTAACAAATTTAATCGAACCAAAAGTTATTCTCAATATCTCTTCGATCAGCCGAGATTCTAATTATGCTACAGTAAAAGGTATTTTTAACAATGCAGATATTACAACTGGTTTTTACTGGAGAGAACTTGGGGTTTTTGCCATGGATCCGGATGCTGGTGAAATATTATATTGTTATGGGAATGCGGGAGCATTAGCAGAGTATATACCACCTCAGACATCAGAGATTTTGGAAAAGGTTGTTTCTTTATCAGCCATTGTTGGGAATGCATCGAATGTAACAGCGACCATTAATCAAAGCATTGTTTATGCTAGTAGAGATGAAGTGGAGGAGTTAAAAAGATTTCAGAAAGCCGGTGGAACAGAAACTGAAATAACACTTACGGGTATATCGTTCGAGGATGGTTTCGCTAAAACTTTTATTGCGAAATTTGATAGCACAAATACTGAAAAAACTATTAATGGGAAACCATGGTATAAACCGGGTACGAATATAGCTCCTACAACAAAAGTCGGTAGAGCGGTCACTGTGTGGTTTGATGCAGCAGGTGACTGTTTTTTCTACAAAGCTAGTGCAGTTGGTAACATAACTGCTGATCATGTACTAGCTGATATGGAATTCGGCAGTGAAGTAGCAGAGGGTGTAGGTAATATTCCTATTGCTCCACAGTACCCAGATAACTTTACCGCTAAAGACTTTCAAGTATATGGAGATAAAGACTGGGCGAACGGAAAACACAACATTTTTATGAAACCTCCAAGAGGTTACTTTGATAACACTAAGTGGGTCGGTTTTAATGAACCTAATTTGCATCCAGACAATCTTAAAAAGGGAGTGAGAGTTGGTTCAGCAGGGGCATATATTGAGGGTGCGTATACTGGTGATGGTCAGTTTCTTAATTTCCCGTTGTCTATTATTGGAACTAATGACGCTTTACCTGCATTTGGTGATACGGTAGGTCATATTTGCATCAAGAACTCAAACCTCGCTTCTCAGATTACATCTATTAAGATACTCGAAGCATTGAATGCAGGAGATCCTAATGGCACACTAACCTTTGTTGTCAGTGACTTAGCAGGCTATAGAGATTTTGCAATATCTCAACAGAAGAAACTAACATCGGGTGGAAACACCATGACCTTATCTGTATCCGATTCATCTGGTGGTGTTACTCCAGGTAACTCATATTGGAGAGTAAGTGATAACCCTGCTGGAGGGTCTGCTAGACTGTGGTTAACTAAGCCGATGATATATAGTAAAGTGGGTGGTGTGTTAGATATAGAAACTGCTTATATGTGGAATGGAACATCATGGGAGATACTATGTGAGAAAGCAAAATATGCTTTTACTAAGTTAAGCAATAGTGCTAAAGCATTAAACTATAGTGATGCAGGTCTACTTCTTAATACTAACAGCCTCGTTACCACTGATTGGCTCTTTGGTGTATCAAAGGACGGAAGATACTATGTAACTTATAAGGGTGTATATAAACGTGATGGAGACGTATTTAACACAGTTACTCCATACTTCTCTATTCCTCAGACAGTCACCCATACGGACTCAGATGTTTATGACGTATGTGCTGTGGCTATATCTGGTAATGGACAATATTTAGTAGTAGCTTATAGAAAAATCACTAGTGGTAATTCTTATAGTCTTATTAATTCATACTATAAGAATAATGGTACAACATTTGAAAAGTTACACATTACTCAAGTAGTTGTTAATGCGGCTCGGTATGGTGATGCTGATGCAAAATTAATAATTAACGATGATGGCTCTTTGGTAGTATTGAAGTGTGCTAATAGTAGTACTTATCCTACAAGTAGTCTTACAGCCTATTTTAGAGATAATGATGTATTCCAAAGAGCAAATAGTATGCCTAGTAGAAATATTTCTAGTTTGATGTATGCAGGTTTCTATAATGGAGACCTTTATATGCTCATACAGGATTACTCACCTAGCCTGTATGGTTTGTATAAGTACACCATTGATTATGTCAATAAACGTCTAACTTCATCTACGATTAAAGACACAACAGACTCCAATTATTTTTATACCTATTCTAGCAATTTTTATCTTAGTGCAGGTAAGCTATGGTGGTTACATGCAATTGGGTCTGGCACTGCTCTACAGATAAAATGCTTTAATATTGCTACTGGTGTTCTATCGACAGGTAATATTCCTTTAACACCTATATCATCACCACTTGTGGCAGGAATAGGAGTAACATTAAATGGTACTCAAGTTATTATGTGTATTAGGGTTAACTCCAATGTAGAGTATAAGTACTATATGGCATCTGTATCTGTGGATGAGAGTTCCCAAACAATCACATTAAACATGGTAGGTAATCCAATTGGTGTAGGTCTTAACCAACAACTTAATGGTGAAATACTCGTAACCCCATATTAATAAAGGAGGTAATTAAATGTTTTGTTATCGTTATGAACAGGATAGTATGAAAACTATTTTGATTGAAAAGAGTGTAGAACCACTTGATGGCGATAGTGTACTCACAAGTGAGGAAGACTTTGACCTGAAATTATATAATGTTTTTGTGGAGTATATAATTGAAGATAAGATAGTTAAAAGCAAGAAGAAGATGAAACCGGTTGAGGCGATTGAAAAATATCTTCATGAGATAAAAGCGGAACAAGCTGAAGCAGAAACAGATATTGACTTTCGGCTTTGCCTGCTTGAGCTAGGCTTAGTATAACAGAAGGGAGGACTCCAGAGTATGGATACATACAACAATATGATAACAGTAATCAACAACGGCAAAAAGACCAAAGAAGATTTACTAAAAAAGTGTGATGTATTTCTAATGAATGATCGAGTGGATGAAGTGCAATATACAGATCTGATAAATCGCATCAATGAAAAATATCAATAGTAAGCATCCGGAAGGGTGCTGTTTTTATGACTTTGGAAAGGATGGTACATTGTGAATGAATATCATTTGGGCAATATTATTAGCTGCCGGAATCCCATCTTCAATCACTGGACTCGTGATCGGATGGTTTATGAAGCGTCAGAGCGACAGAGATAAGGCTAGGGCAGAGATTAATATTCTCCTTATACAAGGTGTTGGAGCTTCCATCAGCCTAGGAGAAGCAAATGCGATTGCACTTAGAGATGGTAAAACGAATGGTGAAACAAAAGAGGCTCTTGATTATGCAATGAAAGCAAAGCATAACATTACAAATTTCATGACGAAGCAGGGAGTAAAAAACATCGTTTAGAAGGTGATGAAGATGAAAAAGAAAAAAGGTCAATATTCTAAGCTTATAATAGCAGCCGTGATAATACTAAACATATTATTTACGGCTGCTGTACTTTATGTATTCCTTAAAACCGGTAATGAGCCATCTACACTCATTGCATCATGGTTTGGATTTACTACAGGTGAGTTGTTACTTTTATCAAGTATTAAAAAATCTAAGATCAAGAAAGGATCAGGTGAACAGTAATGGATTTTATCACATTTATAACAAACAATTCAGTTCTATTTTTATTAGTGATTGGAGCGTTAGCTTTTCTGGTGTCAGTAATTACAGAGGTAACTAAAAACATCGGTTTCCTTGCTAAAATACCTACTGATTTACAGGTAATCGTAATATCTACGTTATTATGCCTGGTGTCATATTTTGCTTATACATCATACTTTAATATAGAGATACAATGGTATTACATGGCAGGATGTTTCATACTTGCATTCATTGTAGCATTTGTGGCCATGTATGGATGGGAGAAGCTCACGAAACTTTATAATCGGTTTAAGAAATAGGAGGCTTTTATGAGTATTAAAATTGGACATGCATCCATAGACGAAAGAGGAAAAATAGCCGGAGGCAATTCAGGAGATCAAACAGGTAAAGAGGTTTGTATACGATCATGGTACAATAAAGCATGGAATATTTACCTTGAGTGCCTGGATAGGGTGATGGCTGATAATGCAGCTAAATTCATGGTACAGATTTGTACTGATGATAATTATGGATATGATCAGGTTGAAAGATGGACAGGCTATAATGCTATTAAGAAGAATGGAAGTAAAGTATCCGGAGCCACGGGTGAATTTGATTGCTCAAGCCTGATAATAACATGTTACATAATGGCCGGATTAAAAATTTCACCTGATGGTTACACAGGTAATCTAAAAGCTAAGTTACTTGCTACTGGTAAATTCAAGTTATATAGTGATGCTCCACATCTGACCTCTGATAAATATGCAAAACGAGGCGGTATTTATCTAAAAGAGGGATCTCATGTTGTTATGGCTTTGGAGGATGGATCGAGACCAGTCAATCCATATAAGGAACCTGCGGAAACCATTATAAAAGGTATGGCCGGAGAAGGTGTAAGGTGGACGCAGTGGGAGTTGCGTGCTGCTGGATATACTATCGTGGAGGTAAATGGATTTTCTAAGGAGCTGAAAATAGATGGTCTTTGCGGTCCTATCACTGATGCAGGGATCAGGAAGTATCAATTAGATCATGGACTCACCATTGACGGTAAAGTTGGATTAAAAACCCGAACCGAAATGAAAAGGTAATAGATATAACAAACCCCTCAATGCTTAAGCAAAGAGGGGTGATTTGATTATTTCATGGCGCGGTTTACAACATCCATGCAATCCGCACTAATCATCATTTTAATATTAGAATCGTCACCGCTATAAATAAAATCATATTCAACAATTGGGTTCCCATCTCCGTCAACAAATTTTAAATATAGGTTTTTGCTGTCTGTTTGCTTTATCAATGCCAACGTTGTAAATCCATCCGTAAGCTGATTATAGGCTTTTCTTATATTGTCCTCGGTAGCTGTTCCAATATCCACGGTAAGCAATACGGCATTTTCATCTACTAGCGCGCTATCTGCATTCCCAAATGTAGCGGTTCCCCACGCACCTAGCATGTCGTCTCCAATAGTTTCTGCGTATAATTCTCCGTACTTTTGAAAATATTCATTGAACTGTTCTTTGTTGGTTTTGTTCTCTGCCTCAAGTTCTTTGAATGATTTATTCGTTTCTGTTATATCATTACTAAGCATGTCGTATTCTGATTTTAGCGTGTCATAGTCGGATTTCAAGTTATTATACTCGCTTTCTGATATTCCGCATCCGGTAAGTAGCATAAGAGCCACCGCAAGGATAATTAACATTCTTTTCATTGTACACCCTCCTTAGTATTAATAATCGAATTATAGTACCAATACCACAATTTGTAAACAAAAATAGAACCCTGCGCTTTAACTCAGAGATTAAAGAGAAGCGCAGGGGACCTATCAGGGATATATATACATTAACATAATTTGACACAAAATGTAAATTATGAAAAATGACGAAATAAAATGGATTTAATATAATAAATACATAAAAGGTATTATATGAAAATAATAAAATAGTACTATTATTGAACGACTAAAGATATATCACATATAGGACTTATGCACTATAATTTAATAGTATAGTAATTCACCATTTTATAATTACGATCAATTTCGGAGTGGGGTGAAAGCTATGTCAGATCGTATATATAATAGAATCAGAGAGCTAAGGTGGCAACTTGGATTAACGACTTATGACTTAGCGGAAAGAGGGGGCTTAAGCCAGGGAGAGGTATCCATGGTTGAGAACGGAAAGAGAATACCAAATCAATTCACTATGGTGCTTATAAGCAAAGGATTAGGCGTTCCGGTAGTTGACATTTTTATATTAGACTGGAAGGGTATAGATGAAGAGGATTTGATCGAGTAAAATGGAAAATAATAGCATTTAATTACAATTGTAATGAACATATTTTGGTGTATGGATAAATTTATAACTATGTGGTAGATTTATACTATACGCTACATAAGCGTAGTAATAATCGGTAATTATTCCCCAATGATTACATAATAAAAGCAAACCAGGCACTGAAAGAGTGTTTATTTGGTTTGCAAAACAAGAGGGGGACTTATTATGATAAAGTGTAAATAGACCCCATGCATTTCAATATGCACAGGGTCTAATTATTTTTTCTTTTATTAATTTGATCATTTGATTCCACTTTGAACCACTATCATCATTACTAAAGAGGGGGCTTTACTTATGGACAAAGATTTTGAAAGTTTCATTTCTTCGAGATGTGAAGAAAAATTACAGAAAAACAGAGAATACATTGAAATTCAAAAAAAGATGGCAGATGCTCAATCACATAATAAAATGGATGACTACAGTGAATTGTCGCTAAGATTGCAGTTAATAGTACAAAATGAGTGTTATAAATATGCGTTTAAAGATATATTAATGGTATTAATTAACGCATAATATAAAAAGTCAACCACTCAGGCATCATAGAGTAGGTTGACTTTTTATTATACTTCATTACTGTTTCGACCACCATATGGTGACTATAATAATACTTTGATGCAAGTGTCCAGAGAATGTGGATATTATACAATACAATGGGATATAAATTCCATGGACTGGAAGGATTATGGTACGGAGAATATTATAAATACGGTTGTAAATAATAAGCATTTAGATAACGGGTCGATTATTTTGTTACACAACGGAGCCAAGTATATGCCCGATGCCCTTGGAACTATTATAGTATCCCTTCGCAATAAAGGATACGACCTAGTTCCGATCTCCAAGCTGATTTACACCGGGGATTATGCGGTTGATCAAACGGGAAGACAGTTTGAGAGATGATCTATCATTAAGGCAATAATATTGTTATGAAAATGAGAAGTAAGGTAATTAAAAAATAGGAATTAACTGGGGGATAACAGATGCTCCCAGTTATTTTTTTGGTAAAGAATTACGATTCATGCGGTAAGAGATACGATTCGTGCGGTAAACGGTTTTTTTTAGATAAAATATGCTATTCTTTTGTTAACATTAAAGAGATTATTGAGAAGGGGTTGATTTTATATGGATGTAGCCACACTGGGCTGGTTTATCGCAGTAATTTGTGCGACAGCCTTAGTAGCACTGTGGTTTACAATTAGTTTTAAGGAGCTTTCCGTAAAGAGGAAGAGACTTGCTGCCATTGGCGAGCAGGTACAAATTCATCGCAGATTGTATATGCAGGAGCGTGGTGGAGAAAATGACGCAGTAGCTAAGAATATATTAGAAAATAAGCTTATGGTTTATCGTGGAGTGGAAAAAGAATACAATGTACTACTGAAAAAACCGTTATATCGTATCCCAGCTTATATCATGAGGTTTTATCCTACAGGAAGGGACAATGGTGCTAATGACCAATGAGAGGCAAGACAAAGACAATAGGATCTATTTAACTTATTCTGGCGTTATTATGTTTGTGACGGTGGATGGAATAATTACAATGAAAGTAGGCTTTAATGAGTAATATCATTTTTTGAGAGTATCAATTAGAATAAAATTACGAATATGAAAAACTGGGAGATAATATTTGAGCTGCATCAAAGATGCAGCATGAGTGGTTAGTATGATTTTAAAAACAATGAAATATTGTAAAATATATGATAAACTATAAATATCTGGAATCATTATGAAGCTAGTGCTATAGTAATAAATAAATCATTCTTATGTATCTTAGAGGTTAAATTATGAATAAAATTTTGTTATTGGAAGATGAAGAAAATTTAAACCGTGGAATTACTTTTTTCCTTCAAAAGGAAGGCTATTATGTCTATTCGTGTTTTTCAATCAAAGAGGTTGAGATGATTCTGAGAAAAGATACCCCACAGGTATTCCTATGCGATATTACATTACCGGATGGAAATGGGCTTGATTTTATCAGAAAAATACGAAAAGATAGCAGTGCACATATTATTTGTCTTACTGCCTTGGATCAAGAAACAGATCAAATTATGGGTTATGAAGCCGGTGTAGATGATTATATTACAAAACCGTTCAGTTTGTCAGTGCTTACTTTGAAGCTGGGGGCATATTTTAAGAAGAAGGATGTAAGTAAAAGTTACATAGTAAAATCGGGTGACCTAAGAATTAATCGGAATGAAATGAAGGTATGGAAGGATGATCTGGAGATTTCTTTTACAAAGAATGAGTGGAAAATGCTACAGCTTTTTATAGATCATCCAAAACAGATTTTATCAAAGATACAGCTGCTTGAGCTGCTTTTTGATTCAGAACAGAGATTTGTTGATGAGAATACTCTTGCTGTAAATATCAAAAGGCTTCGCGAAAAGATAGAAAAAGACATTTCAGAACCTGAGTATATCAAAAACATTAGAGGTATTGGCTACGTTTGGAATAAAGAATGCAATAAATTATATACCTAGTCTAGAGTACGGAATATAGGAGACTTAGATGAAAGCTACCAATAAGGGTTTTAAATCAAGATATTTTATACTGGCAGTTATTGGACTGATAGTTATTCTTCTTTCAGATGCATACTTAATTCGGATCGAGTATAACAACTATCAAGAGAAAATTAAGATTTTGAGTTATATGATTGAAGGTCAGTTTGGTCAAAAAGATCAAGATAATCTTAGCATAGCCTCGGAATTATTAAAGGGCGGTAAGGATGAAGATCATCAATATGGACGAGCATTACTAAAATCCTACGGTTATTTATCTAAATTGGATAATGAATATAGCAGGCAGTATAAAAGAAATATCTTTCGGATTGGAATTGTAACTACAATCTTATATATTGGTTTTATATTATCGATGTATCTTATAAACAAGCTATCTAAGAAAAAAAGAAGTCTCGAGCTTAATGAGCTGGAGAAAATTTTGATTGATTTTCGAAATGGGATTTATACATTGCTTAAAGCAAAAGAGCTATCAAATAGAGAAGATGACATAAGTCGTATCTATATTCGAATGGAATCCATAGCAGATTATCTACTGTTAATGGAAGAACGGATGACAAAGGAAAGAGAAGAGACAAAATCCTTGGTTACAGATATCTCGCATCAATTAAAGACTCCGGTGGCGGCCTTGAAAACCTGCTTTGAGATTCTCCAACAAGAGGATTTGGAACCAGAGGAATACAAAGAATTTGCAGAAAGATACAATCTTCAGATGAAGGGTCTGGAGGATTTATTAGCTGCACTCATTAATATCTCACGACTGGAAATTGGAATGATTCAGATAAAAAGAGAAGAAGGATGTATATACGATACATTAGTTACTGCAGTAAATAGAGTTTATCTGAGGGCAGAGGAGAAACAAATCAATATAGAAATTGTAGCAGAGGATCATTTACAGAAGCTATTATTAATGCATGATAGAAAATGGCTATGTGAAGCTTTTATTAATATTCTGGATAATGCAATCAAGTATAGTTCAAGTAATACAAGTACTACAATTAATTTAGTGGAGAGAACCTCTTTTTTATGTATCGAGATTAGAGATCAAGGTCCGGGTATTCCAAAGGAGGAATATCATCTGATTTTTAAACGTTTTTACAGGGGAAAATCTGATATAGTAAAAAGACAGACCGGCTCCGGGGTTGGATTATATTTGACTAGAGAGATAATTAATAAACATGAGGGCACGATTACAGTGGCTTCTGTTCCGGGTAAGGGGAGTACATTTACGATACAGTTGCCTTATAAATCTTAGAAGTCTTACAAAAATGTAAGGCTTCTTTTCTTAAATTGTAAGAGAAATAACAGATTTAGTCGTTATTATTTAAATAGGAAATAGAGATCTAACTTAATTCACTTATTTCCATGAAGGAAAGTCTATATGTACTACGGCAAAAAAAGAGTAAAAGTAGTAAGCTCTTATAGACCTTTAAATAATAAAACATGATTAAGGAGAGTATAAAATGAATACAATTTTAAAATCCGTAAATTTATGCAAGTTTTATGGGAAAGGTGAAAATGAGGTAAAGGCAGTTCAAAATGCTAATATTTCAATCAAGCAGGGAGAATTTGCAGTTATAGTTGGTAAGTCAGGTTCAGGTAAAAGTACGTTGCTTCATATGTTGGGCGGACTTGATACTCCAACGAATGGTACAGTACTGATCAAAGATATGGATATTTTTAAGATGAAACAGGAGGAACGTGCAGTATTTCGCAGAAAAAAAATTGGGTTTATCTTTCAAGCTTATAATTTAGTATCTTCAATTAATGTATGGGAAAATATCGTATTGCCGATAGGACTCGATGGTAGAACGATCGACAAGGGATATGTTAAGGATATTATGGAAACACTGGGTATCGACAATAAGATTCATAATTTACCGAATACACTTTCCGGTGGGCAGCAGCAGAGAGTGGCGATTGCAAGAGCTCTTGCATCAAAACCTGATATCATATTGGCAGATGAACCGACCGGAAATCTTGATTCAAAAAGCAGTGATGAGGTGATTGCACTGCTTAAAATGTCCGTTCAAAAATACGGTCAGACCTTGGTTATGATTACTCATGATGAAGGTATAGCACAGATAGCAGATCAGATTCTTATGATTGAAGATGGAATGGTGGTGGAGAAATAATGAATACATTAACCCGCCTTGCTATTAGTAATAACAAAAAGAATAAAAGCAGAAGTGTATTAATTATAATATCAATTTTTCTTTCTACATTACTGTTGATGGTTATTGCATCCTTGGGGTATGGTATCATAAAATCGAGCCATACAAATGCAGATAAACTTTATGGAGGCTATGCCGGCAGTTACAAAGGTGTTACCGAGAAAACACTAAATAATATGAAGCTCAGGAATGAATTTTCAAAGATTGGTAGCTCTGCTTTTACAGGAATGGTTGATAGTGAAGCTACAATTAACCTATATTGGGCAGATGAGACTGCACTTGATTTAAATAATATGATGGAGTTATTACAGCAAGGTACATTTCCTCAAAATGAAAATGAAATTGCTGGGCAGGTAGCATTCTTTGAAAAACTTGGATATAAAAATCCTAAAGTTGGTGATTCTATCAGTTTAGGGTACAGAACGGATAGGGCTAGTAAGTTTACACAAAAGAAGTTTATGATTACCGGTCTTTTAAAGGAAAATAAAATCAATGATCTAAAGGACATGTATGTTGGGTATGTATCAGAAGAGCTATATCGGAAGTTGATACCAAAGGAAGAAAGTGTATATTCGGTGTATTTTACATTAAATTCTTCAGTATCCATTAATTTTGAAACGGCAGAAGAAGTTCTAAAAGAACTTGCAAATAAATGTGGTATTGAAGAAAAAAATGTAATAGTCAATTCTTATTATATTATGTGGGCAATGGATCCGGGTACGGAGATTATATTGGTTTGTGTAATCATGGCAGTTACAGTAATATTGTTTTCTGCGATCGTAATTTATAATATCTTTCAGGTCGGTATCACATATAAAATTCAGGAATATGGTAAAATAAAAGCCCTGGGGGCAACCAAAAAGCAATTGAGAAAGGTAGTTTTTCGGGAAGGCTTTTCTCTTGCTGCAATTGGAATACCACTTGGAATTATCGGCGGATACTTAATCTCAAATTCATCTTTTCAATGGTTTATGAATTTATCGGATGACCTCAGAGAAGGAAGTAAATTAGACCAGGTCTCCATATTTTCCATCTATATTATACTATTAGTCTCTTTTCTGTCGGTAGTAACTGTTTGGTTAGCCCTAAAAAGACCAATGAGGATTGTATCTTCTATTTCTGAGGTTGAGTCAATGCGTTATCAAGAATATAAAGGGAAAATGAAAGGATATAGAAAAGGAAAAACGAAGGTTGGCGTCAAAGAAATAACCTTTGCTAATATCTTTGGAAATAGGAGGAGGACGATTTCAACCATATGTACAATGGGGCTTTCTTGTGTACTATATGTTGTATTATCAAATTTGGCAGGAAATTTCGATGAAGCGTATGAAGCTAGAAGAACAATTGAATATGGACAGTTTTATATCAGTCTGGACTATTCCTTAAACGATCTGGCATATCCGGAAAATAATCTGGATAATATACTGAAAGATAATCCCATAACTCCAGAGCTGTTAGAACAAATCAGACATTCAGAGGGTGTCACGGAGGTTAAGACGAGAAATATTCTTGCTATTAGGGTTAAGTCAGAAAATGTGAAAGAATCGGAACAATTAATGTCTGTATCCGTATTGAATAAAAAGGACTTTGAGAAGCATTACAATAGTGGTGCTGCTTTAGGAAATGCTGATTATAACAAGGCTGCTCAGGAGGATGCAATCATCTTTGGCTGGTCTCATTTTTTAGCTGACTATGGATATACATTAAATCAGACTGTAATTGCAGAAATTGAAGCCGAAAAGCAGACGATAGCGTTTGAAGGACCACTACAAGCAGCTTTTGGATCATTGGAAACCGATTGGGCAATCACGGAGGAGACGTATAAAAAACTTGAGATAGATGGAAATATGACAGGTTTTATGTGGGTTGATTGCGAGAAAAAGAATATTCCAATGGTTCGGAAAAACTTACTAAATTTACTGTCAGAGATAGATCACGTGGAACTATCCGAGTATAAGGATGCGTTGAAAATGACACAATATGGCACATTATTAATGAAGTTAGGAATTTACTCCTTCCTTGCCATGATTGGCCTAATTGGATTTATGAATATGGCAAATACTATGATAGCCAGTATTGTAACCAGAAAGAAAGAGTTTGGTGTACTACAGGCAATTGGATTAACCAATGCGCAGCTAAATCTAATACTCCAGTTGGATGGACTTTTCTTTACGATCGGAACGGTTGTAATTGCTTTAGTGGTTGGATTACCTGTGGGCTATCAATTATTTCTTTACGGAAAGAATCATACGATTATTGGAATAAATGAATATCACTTTCCTATGATTGAGCTTGGAATTATGATTGCGGTTATAGCCTTACTTCAAATCATCCTTTCCTTTATCTTAAGCCGAAATATAAAGAAGGAATCCTTGATCGATAGAATACGTTACCAAGAATGAAGCCAGTGAAAAATTAATAGCCAGACTTCTTTGTTTCATGTATTGAAGAAACAGAGGAAGCTGGCTATTTGTAATTCCCAGCGTTTTATATAGAAAAAATACAATTCGTGCGGTAGGAGACACGTTTCGTGCGGTAAATGGTTTTTTCGGTGCATAATTTGATATAATTCTAATCAAAATTGGAAAGGAAGGTATGTATGAAAAAAACAATTCACAAAACAATACAAAGAAGAATACTGAGTTGTATTTTGACACTTAGTATGATAATGAGCCTTGTACCGGTAACCACAAAGCAGGCTTTTGCGTCGACGGGGATTACGGTGGATAAGGAAAATAAGGCAATTTATGCAAATGGCAATGCCATTATTTTGAAAGAAGGTGGAACTTCGGGTTATACTAACCTTTATATTGATGCCGATAAGGATGGCGTAATTGATGAGGGAGAAGATCCCATTAATTTAAATGGTGAGGAGTATTTTGGTAACGATTCTTATGCTCTGACAGGAGACACTACAGCCGGCTTTAAGCTTCGGAATACTAGTTCGGGATGTCATATCTATGGTGGAGGGAATGGAACAGCATTCGCTGGAGACACAAATATCACCATGCTAAGCGGTGATGTCTATATGATATACGGAGGTGGAAACGGAGAAATTAATGATGCAACGGTAAGTAATACCAATATCACCATGATAAGCGGTATAGTACATACTATTTACGGAGGAGGAAAAGGGACCGGTGGAACTATAGGTGGCGATACCAATATTACTTTGACAGGTGGAAAACTTATGAGAGGAATTATTGGTGGAGGAAAAGAAGCCGATGTTCAGGGTGGGACCAATATATTTGTTCAGGGTGCAGAAATTGTAGGGTTATATGGTGGTGGTGAAAACGGCAATGTATCTACTGCGAATATAACCGTTGACTCCGGTAGTGTAATATCCGATTCTATATATCTCGGCGGACATAATAAATCTGCAGGTAGTGCCGTTGCAACGGTTTCCGGTGGAACCATTAAAAATATTTATAAAGGTGTTGTCTCAGGTTCTGCTTTGCTTACTTATACGGGGGGCACGATTACCGGTACCGTGGATGCAGAGCTCTGTAAACCCATAGCTTTTGAAGGATTATCAGCCAATGGTGCTTCACTTACCACTAACACCACACAGCTAACATTAACCTTTAGTGAAGACCCAATTTCACTTACTGCAAGTCATATTACCGTCACAGGTGCTACCAAGGGTGAGCTCAGTGGAAGCGGTACAACAAGAACCCTAACTATATCAGACATAGCTGTGAAGGATGGTGAGGAAATAACCGTTAAGATAGTGACGCCACCCGCATTTACAATTACACCGGATACTAAAACGGTTGCAGTGCATAAGACAAAGATATCGGTGGATAATGAATCTATTTTTGCAAATGGCTATGCCATTATATTGGCGGCAGGTTTTTTCTCGATTTATACTAACCTTTATATTGATGATAATGGGAATGGAAATATTGATTCAGGAGAAGCTCCCATTGACTTAAATGGTGTCGATTATTTTAATAATGGACTGGAAGGAGACACTACAACCGGGTTTAATCTTCAATTTAAGAATATCTTTGGTGGAAGTATGGGAACAGAAATCGAAGGAAACACAAATATCACCATGGTAAGCGGTCAGGTAAATTATATTTACGGAGGAGGAAAAGAGACCGGTGGAACTATAGATGGCGATACCAATATTACTTTGACAGGTGGAATTATTGGAGGACTTTATGGTGGAGGTAAACAAGCCGATGTTCGGGGTGGGACCAATATATATGTTCAGGATGCATATATGGCAGAGTTATATGGTGGTGGAGAAAACGGCAATGTATCTACTGCGAATATAACCGTTGACTCCGGTAATGTATCCGATTTTATAAATCTCGGCGGACAGTATAAATTTGCAAATAGTGCCGTCGCAACGGTTTCCGGTGGAATCATTAAAAATGTTTATAAAGGTGCTGTCTCAGGTTCTGCTTTGCTTACTTATACGGGTGGCAGGATTACCGGTATCGTGGATGCAGAGCTCTGTAAACCCGTAGCTTTTGATGGAGTATCAGCCAATGGTACTTCAGGTATCACTAACACTACACAGCTAACATTAACCTTTAGTGAAGACCCACTTTCACTTCATGCAGGTTATATTACCGTCACAGGTGCTAAAAGGGGTGAGCTCGGTGGAAGCGGTACAACAAGAACCCTAACTATATCAGACATAACTGTAAAGAATGGTGGGACTGTTACTGTTAATATAGCGGCGCCACCCGCATTTATAATTACACCGACTTCTAAAACTGTTACAGTTTATAAGCTGGTTATTCCGACTTTAACAGATATCACACTTACCCCTATCAGGGTGAATTATGCTGACGTAGCAACAGCAGGGGCAAAGGTTGCGTCTTTAGTAGCAACCGGAACACCGACAACAGGCATAACCTATGTACTGGATGGAAGTGGTGATGACAATAACAAGTTCCAAATCAGTGGAAATGAGCTTCAGCTTAAAAGTGGAACAACCTTAGTGGATGGGACAGAATATACGGTGAAGGTTAAGGTTATTGAGGATGAGGAAGAGCTTAACACGTTTTCTAAGGCTATTAGCTTTAAACCAATCATACCACCGGTGGTAACGTCCATTACACGTGAGAATCCATCAACAGAAATAACCAATGGAGCTACTGTAACATACAGGGTAACCTTCAGCGAAAGTGTAAACGGAGTGGATATCGGTGATTTTGAATTGACTACAACCGGAGATGCGACAGGAAGTATAGCATCGGTATCGTCCACAAGTGGTAACGCTATTAATGTAACAGTGAATACAGTGGCAGGTCTAGGTACCTTAAAACTGGATTTAAAGGCTTCAGGAACCGAAATCACAGACGCCGCAGGGAATGCCATCAGTGGTGGTTTCACGGGAGGTCAAACCTATACGGTGGACCAAGTAGCTCCAACAGTAACTTCAATTACACGCCAGACTCCGACAGAAGAAAACACCAATGCAGGCAGTGTAATCTACC
>JAEZMV010000009.1 GCA_023414875.1 Bacillota bacterium
TTTCCTTCGGTCATTCTGACCGGTTCACGTTTTTTTGCCATAATAAAAGGCCTCCTATGATATTTTTATTTTATCATAGAAAGCCTTAGCGAAATACTTATTTTACAGACTTTATTTCACAGTCTCTCGTATTAATGGAGGCGGTTTACACTAGTTTTTTATAAAATAAATATTTAATAGTGGTTTGGGTACATTAGTAACCATTGCTTAGCTTGTGCGACCTTATTATAATCAATCTTCTCGTCCAGGTGTTTTTCAATATATTCAATCGCATTGTTCATATTATCTAACCACTTCATTTCATATTTCCCTCCTTTCAAATAGAGTATAGCAATCAACCATGCAACATTCCTTGCAGTTTATGCACAAATCTGCTAGATTGTATGTCATTTATATAACTATACTAAGATATATGAATTAATTCAAGTAGATACCTAAGCATATAATTTTTTAACAATTGAGATATAACTTTACCTATTAATAATTACGCCTAAAAAATGTTCCATATAAAATTTATATTGAATTATGAATTCAATATAAATCACAGAGTAAATAACTTGCTTTTTTTATAATTGCAGGAAGAATACTAAAGAAATTCAATGATAATGTGATTGAATATTCAACTTTAATTCTTAATAACAGCATTTAAAAGAAGTGCTTCAATAGATATTTATAATTTAGATTCATATGTATATCTTATATGTAAGCTTTGTTAATAAATTTTATATAAAGATTTTTTTATGAATTTTATACAAATTGACATAATATACCTACTGTATTATGATAGAAGAGTGCTTTCAGCTAATTATTTTGTACATTATTTGATTTCATAAAGTTTATCAGTTATGAATAGAGAATTATAAATAGAAAATTAAACGCGAGACATAAACGAAAAATAGGGGGATTAAATATGGTCATAGAAACAGAAAGATTAATATTAAAAAGTATATCACAGGAAGATAGGGATTTTGTTTTTTCACAGTTTTCGGATGAGGTGGTTACAAAATATTTATATGACGAAGAGCCCTTGACCAGCATTTCAGGGGCAGATGAGATTATAGATTTATATGTCAAATCTGCGTCTATCGGACAAAGTCGTTGGATTTTAATTAGAAAGTCTGATAATCAAAAGATGGGTACCTGTGGTTTTCATTGCTGGAATCCGAGTGAGTACACTATAGATGTCGGATATGACTTGAAAGAAGCATATTGGGGCTGCGGGTATATGTATGAAGCATTAAAAGCTATCATAGCATTAGCAGTTCAGGAGCTGAAGATCAGACAAATAAATGCCCATATATATGTAGAGAATGATAAATCAAGTAAGCTAGCGGAAAAACTCGGATTTAAATCTAGTGGTAAAGAATACTATTATACTTTTCGGGGAGTAGAGTACAGGCATATCATATATTCCTTAGATTGCACCAAGTAAGTTATAATCCTCGAAGTAATTGAGCTGTTTTCGTCTTATGTACATATTTAATATATTGGTAGAACAATAGACCACTAAGCATCTAGTAATAGGTAAAACTTATGTTCATCATAAGTATAAGGTAGGGAGATTGCTAAATGGATAAACGATTAACATTTAATGAAGAGGTAGCTAATTACGATAAGTTTAGACCCAGGTATTGTCAGGAACTATTCGATAGTATCATTGAATATTCAGGACTGGATGCAACAAAGAAGGCTGTCGAAGTAGGCATAGGTACCGGTCAGGCGACAACTCCATTTTTACAGACGGGTTGTCATATTACCGCAATCGAATTAGGTGATAAGTTAGCTGCGTATACAAAGGAAAAATTTCGAGATTACGATAATTTTACGATACATAATATTGCTTTTGAGAATTACATATATGAACATAATAGTATTGACCTAATGTATTCAGCAACAGCATTTCACTGGATACCGGATGAAATAGGCTATCAAAGGGCTTATGAAATGTTACGAAGTGGCGGTTCAATAGCACTATTTTGGAATCGCCCTTCGGTAGAAACCTCAGATATACATTTTGATATTCAATCAGTATATGCAAAGTATATGCCGACAATTAAGGAACCTAATAGAAATCATCAAGAAGTATATCAAAAAGTAATTGATGCAATTAATAGATATGGATTTACAGATTTACAATTTAAGTTAATGTATCAAACTAGGAATTTAAATACTGAGGAGTATGTTTCACTACTTAATACATATTCGGATCATATTTCTTTGGAAAGTAATGTAAAAAGAAAGCTCTATTCAGAAATGAAGGAAGTGATTAATTATTACGGGGGCACTATAACAATTCATGATACAATAGATTTGTATATGGCGAAAAAACCGTAATTAATCATGAATAATTTAGCATAGTTTATGACCAGGAAGATTACAAATTTGGCATCAACTGATATTTAGTACAAGAGAAAACTTGAACATTGTAAAAATAGATCACTATATTAATCATAAGGAACTTACCATAGCAAACAAAGAGTCTTAAGATTACAGGAAGGGGTTATAGTATGATAAGATTAGAAACTGATAGACTTATCCTTAGGGATTGGTCAATTGATGATAGATATGACTTATATGAGTATGCAAAGAGTGATATGGTAGGTCCTAATGCCGGCTGGAAACCTCATAAGTCATTAGAAGAGAGCCAGAGTATTATTGAAATGTTCATTAATGATAGTGACGTATATGCAGTTGAACTAAAAGAAAGTAAAAAAGTGATAGGAAGCATAGGGATTCATAAGAAAGAGCCGGATGAGAATATAAAAGATAAAAAACAGTTAGAAATCGGTTTCGTTTTAAACCCTCAGTATTGGGGCAATGGATACATACCGGAAGCAGTTGAAAGAGTAAAGATATTTGGCTTTAAGGAATTAGATTTGGATATATTATGGTGTGCCCATTATGATTTCAATAATAATTCAAAAAGAGTCATTGAAAAGTGTGGATTTATCTATCAATTTACGAAAGAACAAAAGTTGAATTTACTGGATGGCCGATTGGTGAAAACATTATATTATAAGATAGACAACCCATTTAGATAAAGATATTAAAAAATGAATTGAAAATGCATAAAGATAGCACTTCGATTTCGAAGGTTTTCAACGGAGGTAGATATGAACGATTTTGAAGCCATAAAGCAGTATCTTGATGAAATAATTATTGATCCGATTCCACGTTACATCTATCTGCGTGAGATTGAAAAAAGGCAAGAGAGTGAAGTGGTTTGTACAAGATCTTTTGAACAGGTAAGAGAATCTAGATGGTATCGACAGCTGGAAGATGGTATGTTGGGGGATGGGTCTTATGGAAGATTTCATTCGATGGATTCAAAGGACAAGACCAGAAGAGTATTTAAAACCACGGAAGAAGCTATCAGAAGAATGAAAGACATGGGTTTACCATCATATGATATGTTAATAAAAAAAGTATGCAATATCATGAGTAAATATATCTCAGGTGAAGAGATATGGAGTGACAGATGTGAAAATTTTTATGGGTTTGAGGTTACTTTAAACTCTATGGTAGGTGCTAATATGGCTTTACTTAGTAATTCCTCGGATGATACACATAGGTATAAAAAGCTATGTGCTTTTTATCTTGAGGAAGCTTATCATGACAGTGATATATTTAGGATGGATGTCTGGAACGAACATAATCATGATAATTATGACTTCTTACTAAAACCCTGGACGATACATATGCTTTGGCTATTATATAACAACCCGTATATTTCAGAGTTAACGCTTCGTAAGTTTATGACTTATTTATGGAATCGTGAGGAAGGCATTTATTACTTATATAATTACCCGGTAGCAAAATGCGTTAACGTTGAGGATAGACATTTTCTAAAGTGGATTTATGCTCTTGAACATGTTAGCGGGGTAAGAATATTTGCTGACTTAGCATCAAAAGAAGTTCAAGAACATCTGATCAAACAAGCACTTAAAATCATTCATAAAGAAGCAGAGGTTCCAAAGAGTGGTCCGGTTTTAGGCCATTATCATGAATCCTGGAGAAAAGATGATTTATGCTGTTGTGACATGGTTTTAAGGATTGCAAGAATAATCTCGAAATACTGATTATTACGATATGTTCTGTGAAGAATATTAATTCTTTGAAAATTACCGTTGGAGCGTAGTTACCTATAATTCAAATATCATAAAGGCTATAAAGAGTCATATAGAATCAAAGCTTATTTTAATTAAAATGAGTAGAACCAGTACTGATATAACCTCAGGAGGATTATCAGAGAGATTTACACTTAGAATTAAAAGATATTAGAAAATGCAAAGGAAAGGGAGGATACACTTAAATGAAATATTACTTGGTAGGGATAGCATTAATTATTATTGTATTAACGGGATGTCAAAAAAGAGGTCTTGATTTTTCGGAAGATGTATTTTTAAAATATACTTCCTCACTGGCAGGTGAATGTGCGAGTTTTGAATTCTTTGATACCAACATAGAGGTTTCTTCTGATGGAACGGTTAGGATTTATTGTGATGATTTTGAAGATATCTATTCAGAGGAATATCCGATCAAAACAATACAGTTATCCGAGGAAGATATTAATGATTTAAAAGATGCGATCGAAGAGAATAATATCATGGATCTTCGAAAGGATCTAAGTACCGAATCTTGTGATGGAGGTTATCAATATCTTACTGTGTATACTGAAGGTGATAAACACAAAACAGGAGGATTAAATGTTAGTAATAGGAGATTTGGTAGAGTGGAATCCCTAATATTCGATATGGTTGGGGAAGATGTAAGGGAGCTTCGGAGTGAAGTTGATGATATACAACAGAAAGGTTATAATGATAAATATGGTGAGAACTAGTAGGCATGGTTAAACTTAAATAAAGATAGATAAAGATAGATGAAGAGAAGATTACATAATAATCAATAAATAATTTAATAATGGTAATTAAAAACAACACTCTATAAACAAGATACTAATGAAAATCTATCTGGAGGTATATAATGATCTGGGAGGATGTTGAATTCGGGTTTCAGGTTTCATTTCAAGCAGCCTGGGAAGCTTATATTGGAGGTTCAATTCCGATAGGTGCTGCTATTCTAAATCAAATGGGAGAAGTAATTGGAGTCAATACTGCCCGGAAGGTGTAGCGGCGGCCAGAAGCTTATATCAGTTAAAAAAATTAGGTGAATTAGCCGCAAAGAATGCATGTATAAAAGATGCATTTGAATTTACTGCTAGATTTCTTACAGATGGAGGAGGAGTATTACAAACCCTATGAAATTATTCTTAACAAGCAGTATTGGTGGAAGCTATAAGGAGAATGGAGTTAGGCTTCCATGTGCCCTTGACAATTCCAATCATTTTGTAGATATACTTCGTGAATATTGGACAGTAGATGCAAAATGTTTGATACTGTGTTCTGAACCGGATAATCAAGCATTAAGCGACAGCTTTAAAATGATATTTAAGGAAGCATTTAGAATTAGCAAGCTGTCTGTATTAAAGATGGATATATGTGATAGCAGAAATGAGGCTATACTTGCCAGCGAAATTTATGGTTATGATGTGTTACTTCTTTCAGGTGGACATGTACCTACTCAGAATGAATTTTTCAAACGGATTCATTTGAAAGATTTGTTGAAAAGCTACCAAGGTGTTATAATTGGTATAAGTGCCGGAACCATGAATTGTGCTGATATTGTTTATGCACAGCCTGAACTGGACGGCGAAGCTATTGATCCGGAATATCATAGATACTTGGAAGGCCTTGATTTAACAAAAATAAATGTCTTACCACATTTTCACGAAATCAAAGATTACTCATTAGATGGACTGAGGGTATTGGAGGACATTTCATTTCCCGATAGTAAGGTAAGGCCATTTTACGCATTAGAAGATGGCTCTTTTATTTTTGTCAACGACAATAAGTCGGTTTTATATGGAGAGGCATATCTGATTCAGGACGGTATTCTAGTTAAGATATGTGATAATGATATGAGCATAACACTTACTTAGTCCTAAAGCATGCAGATACACATAGTCGCTAACCTGGATACATAGAAGATACATAAAAGAGAAAGAAACTACTAAGTACGATTAGATTAAGGACGATTAGGAACCATTAAGAACTACTAAGGAGGATTAAGGAGCGACTAAGAACATTTGCGAACTATAGTGTTACCAATATAGGAGAGTACCATGAAAATAGATGAATTAAACATGTTACAAAATAAATTACCTGATACACCAGGAATAAATGGGAAGGATGAATACTTCAATTCAGTAGTTCTGTTACTACTTATTCCGAATCATGATGAGTATCATATTGTATTTGAAAAAAGAAGCCTAAATATGAGGCAAGGTGGAGAAATATGTTTACCTGGTGGAAAATATGAAAAGGAGACAGACGTATCGCTTGAGCTTGCTGCTCTTAGGGAAACATATGAAGAACTTGGCATACCTAACAACAGAATAGAAATAATTGGAAGATTAGATACTGTAATTGCTCCTATGGGTGCTACAATCGATGTATTTCTGGGTGTGTCAGATATAGCACTTTCTGAAATAACAATTAATCCTGCTGAAGTTGAAAAGGTGTTCACTTTGCCGGTTTCTTATTTTGAAGAGAATATTCCGGAAGAGTATAAAATAATGATTGAACTTCATCCTTCTTTCATAGATAAGAAAACAAATCAAAACGTAGTATTGCTACCTGCGGAGGAACTTGGCCTGCCGGAACGATACAGAGTGCCATGGGGAGACTTTAAACATAAAATTTATGCATACAAGACTACGGAAGGTGTAATTTGGGGTATTACGGCTAGAATAATATTGGACTTTATTAATAAATTGAAAGATAGAGATATCAAAAGTAAATAAGGAGTTAATCAATATGGACATATTAGAAGCAATATTTACTCGAAGAAGTATTAGGAAGTTTACTGGAGAACCTATTTCAGATGTGGACCTGGATACTATACTAAGAGCAGGTTTCCAGGCTCCCTCGGCTCATAATTGTCAACCCTGGGAATTTGTTATTATCAAAGATAAAAGTAAATTTGAAACGATAGCAAAGGTTCATCCCTATGCAAAAATGTTACCGCAGGCTGAGGTTTGTATTATTGTATGTGGTGATCAGAAGAAGCAATCCAAGGAAGGTTTTTTGATAGAAGATTGCTCTGCCGCAATACAAAATATTCTTTTAGCAGCGCATGGCATTGGCCTGGGTGCAGTTTGGTGTGGATTATATCCTGTTGTACATCTAATAAAAGATGTAAAAAAAATCTGTTCGCTGCCAAGTCAGATTATACCGGTTGGAATGGTGGTTTTGGGGCATAGAGGAGAAGATCGGAAGACAGAAGATAGGTATGATGTGGCGAAGCTGCATTACGAGAACTGGTAGAGATAGTTAACAAAGGCATTCTATGATTATAGCTCATAGAATGCCTTTCGTACTAATTTCAATTGTAATGACTAATTATAGGGTTATCATTTATTACTGCATAATTTCCTGAAGATACTTTTCGGCAGCAGCGTTATCTGCTTTTGATACGTCTAAAGGTAAATCAAATAAAGCATTTACACCTGTGAAGCTTGTATTAGGGCTTACTTCACCGGTTTCTTCATTATAATCAAAGGCAGTGTTATCGTAGAAGTCAGTATTACTTACACAAAGATATAGACCTCTGTCAGAGAATATTTCCACACCGTCACATTCAATTAAACGATACATGATACCATTCTTAACAAATTCACTGTAACCACCGTTCATTGATGCGATATTAAGCATCCAGGGCTTTTGTCCCTTTATTAGTGGAGAAACAAAGAATGGAACCTTGCCATATTCCTCATCCTGAGAGGAGGGCATAGGGGAGCCATCTTCCTTTGTGATAGATACAACTGCGTAGGTTCGTTCCGGATAGATATCTTCTGCGGAGCTTCTAAAATCACTTAATCCTTCTCCGGATACAATTCCGTGCAGGGTAATACTAAATCCGCCAGATACAATTGTTTGATTGATCTCTATAGCTTCTTTACTATCAAAAGCACTGGCCAGACCTTCGTCATTCAGGTTCTTAGCTACCTCCTTGGAATTTAATAATTTCCATGCTGCAAAAGCAGTGAATGTCATCATTATCATACATACAATAGCGATAACCGGTACTACATATCTTTTCTTAAATTTAATTTTCATAGTGTTTTTCTCCTTTAAACAATTCATAATTTTTTTATTGATTACTTCATCAGGTTCAACTACCGGAGAAAGGGCTTGCTTGAGTAGTTGATCAATATAATTATCATCATCCATAATTGCTAACCTCCAATTCGTTTTTTAGAGACCTTCGAGCCCTGTGGAGCCTGCTTTTTACCGTTCCGGACGGAATTTTTAATGCCATTGCTATATCATCAATGGATAAACCGACTGTGTAATACATATACAAGGGTAATTTATACTTGTCACTTAATTTATCAGCTGCTTTTTGTATCATTAAATTTAATTCACGTGTTATCGTTATGTCTTCCGGAGTGGTTTCAGGATTGATAGCCGAAGCATTATATTGCTCCTCGTTCAGTGGCTCCATTCTTACAATTCGCTGTCGCCAAGCATATTTTCTGCGATTGTTTTTCCATAATCGGATTGCTATAGAAATCAGGTATGCTTTTGGATTTTTACCGATATCAATTTTATGACACAATTCAATTGCTTTCAAGAATGTTTCTTGATATAAATCATCTGAATCGTGTTTATTTTTTGTTAGCTTGTAGCAGAAGCTATAAATATACTTTCCGTCAAACTCCACTATATCGCTCAAATCTGCAAGATTCAATTAAGTAAACCTCCTTTCTTATGTGTTTTGTTAGCCCTTCACCTTTATATTGTAATGAAATGGTTAAGGGTTCCCTAAATAGAATAAAATATTTACCATATTATAGCATGTTCAATTAATCTTAGCTATCTGAGTGATAATGGAGGTATTTTTCGAGGAATACAGATTTTGTAATATGTTTACCTATAAAAATTAAATATATATATTATTGATAAGAGTTGTTCAGCCGATATAAAACTATAACAACTTACTTTTATGAAAAGAGACAGGCTTTTTTGTGCACTTTACAAAATTCAAATTTGACACTATAATAGAAATAGGAGATTTATGCAGTTTATTAAGTAATTATGTTGTTAAATAATGACTGATAGATAAAATTGGAGGAAATAATATGGAAAAGGGTGTATTAAATAACACAGAAGCCTTAGATATTGAGATATTAGAATTTACAGCAGGTGGAAATTCATATGGAATTTATGTTAGCGATATAAAGGAAATTCTGAAATATAATAAAATACCTACTCCTATTCCTAATGCGCATCCTTTTATCGAAGGAATGATTATGCCAAGAGATTTTTTAATCACCATAGTGAATTTCGTGAAAAGCTTGGACTTAACAGAGGTTGATGACTTTAAAAATGAAATGCTTATAGTTACAGAAATTAATAATTTGAATGTAGCTTTTCATGTTGATTTAATAAATGGAATGCATAGAAAGATGACTTCAGATATTATGAAGCCAGGTAAAAAACTGAGTACCACTCAAAAAGATGTTATCACAGGAATAATAAAGATTGATGATAGAAAAATCGAACTTGTTGATCTTAGAAGAATTATGAAGCATATCAATCCCGAGTTGATTTTAATTTGACTTGATGATTAATAGTTTGTATCATTTTTGTGTATTGGAACCCATTAAAAATTGGACGGTGCTTGAATGGCAAAATGTAAAGTATGTAAAACTTATATACCGGAAGGAACAGAATATTGTGATGACTGTCAGGATAAGGGGAGTTTGATTTCGAATGAATCATATCTAGACAGTTTATTAAATTCTGTCAAAAATACAGCACCTACCGCTGAGACAGTATATAAGAAGAAAAATAAGGATATAACACATAGTCCTGAGACCGCTTTCAAAACAGCAGAATCCGATCAGCAGGACTTTAGTCATTATGATATAGATGAAGAGGATATTGAAGATTTCCTCCAATTCAATCTGAAGGAAGACTTGGATGAGATATCAAATGATATTGTGATTGGAGATAAAGAGTTATTTGGAGAAGATTTATCTGAGTTCTTATCAGGAGATATGGACGGCAACGAGATAAATATTACATCAATACTTCCGGAACGATCTGTAGAAACAGAGGATGAATTAGAACAGAAGCCATTGGAAGAAAACATTACGGAGGAATTCGAGCCGTTCAATACTCCTTCCGATCAAAACCTTTATCCGGATAAAGTTCAGGAGTTTCAAGAGAACGATGATATTGATTCAGATTTAAATGATTTATTAAATGGATTGGGACTAGGCTTGGAATATGAGGATGATAATACGAATTTTGTAGAACAAGAGAAGGAAGAAGTTCCCGTGAGCCCAGAGCCGGTTAATGAGAACTTTAGTCAACATGATTCCGAGGATGAAGACATCATGAATCTACTTAATCAAATCTCCTCGGATGACCCGGTTGCAGAGGATGTTAAAGCGATACATAGTATATTGAATGGTGAGCCTGTAATGCCTACTAACAAAGACAATATGCCTAGCGACGTGGGAGAAGTATTTTCCGATGCCTTAAAAGTGGTTACTTCTTTGAATGATCCGGATATGAATGAATTCGATCTTTTGAACAGCATGTCGGAAAAGGTAGCTAAAAAAAGTAAGAAGAACAAAAAGAATAAAAAAGCCTCTAGGAAAGACAAGGTAAATGAGGAAGCAGATATTGTTGATAAACCGAAAAAGAGTTTATCTCAACGATTATTTGGTAATGTTAAGGATGAAAAAGCCAAGAAGAAAGATCAACCCAATAATGAAGAAAGTGCTGCTACTCAGGAAGTAAAAAAAGCTAAGAGGAAAAAGGGAAAAAATACTGACCAGCCAAAAGATGAGGAAGAGCTTCCGAATGGTAATAAGGATGTAAAAGGAAGACCTGCCGATAAGAAAGAAAAGAAGGATAATAAAAAGAAAACAAAAGAGATTATCCAGGTAATCGATGAGCTTGATGAGGATGAAGGCAGGATAAACCGATTAGGTGCAGTGATTGTTTTCATTTTCTTCGGACTATTAGCTATGTTACTATATGTTGGAACAAATGCGGTATCATATACCCTTAGTATTCAGAATGCAACAAGTTATTTTGATAAGCAAAAATATACACAGGCATATAATGAAGTGTACGGAATGGATATAAAGGATGAAGATATTGAAATTTATGATAAGATTCAAACAGTAATGTTTGTAAATAAGCAACTTAACTCATATAATAATTATTATGCTATGGGTAAGCATCCGGAAGCGTTGGATTCATTATTAAAGGGACTTAAGAGATATGATAAATACATAGAGTTAGCTACCATGCTAGGAATTAAGACGGATTTGGATTATGTAAGAGAACAGATTCTTGCCGAACTTAATGAGGTATATAACTTATCTGAGAAGGAAGCTATTCAATTGAATAGTTATGATGATATGATAGAATACAGCTTGGAAGTGTATGATATCGTATTTGAAAATATGAGCAACTAATATAGAAAGATGGCAAAGGAATGATAAAATGATTGCGATAATTGATTATGATGCAGGTAATTTAAAAAGTGTAGAGAAGGCATTAATACATTTGGGAGAAGAAGCAGTTATAACAAGAGACAGGCATCAGATAGTAACTGCGGAGAAAGTTATTTTACCGGGTGTTGGAAACTTTGGAGATGCCATGAATAAGCTTCATCATTATCAGTTGGTAGATGCTATCAAAGAGGTTGTATCAAAAAACACTCCTTTCTTAGGAATTTGTCTGGGTCTTCAGCTTTTCTTTGAACGAAGTGATGAATCCGAGGGGGTTGAGGGGCTAGGAATATTGAAAGGAGATATTCTGCGCATTCCCGATTGTGAGGGCTTAAAGATACCCCATATGGGTTGGAATTCACTTTCTATTAATCCAAATTCCAGACTGTTTAAGGGGATTCCGGAGCAATCCTATGTTTATTTTGTTCATTCCTACTACCTAAAGGCAAAAGATGAAAAGGATGTTGCTGCAACAACTTATTATAGTACCTTAATTCATGCATCCGTTGAAAAGGATAATATTTTTGCTTGTCAATTCCATCCGGAAAAAAGCGGAGATGTAGGACTTAAAATATTAAAGAACTTTGCTTCCTTATAAATTAACTTGCTAGTATTTGTGAAAGACAGTTTTGATTTTGGTATCATGCCTTGTGTAATGGTTGATATTTCTATGTGATTGGAGAGATAAGATGTTTACGAAAAGAATTATTCCGTGTTTGGATGTCCATAACGGGAGAGTGGTAAAGGGTATCAATTTTGTTAATCTTAGGGATGCAGGTGATCCTGTTGAGGTTGGAGCGGCTTACGACAAAGCAGGTGCTGATGAACTGGTATTTCTTGATATTACAGCTTCCTCCGATGCCAGAACCATAAAGATAGATATGGTTCGAAGAGTAGCAGAAACCGTATTCATACCATTTACAGTAGGTGGTGGAATTCGTACTGTTGATGATTTTAAAATGATTTTAAGAGAAGGTGCTGATAAGATTGCAGTGAATACTGCAGCTATATTAAATCCTGACTTGATTAGTGAAGCGGCAGATAAATTCGGAAGCCAGTGTGTGGTTCTTGCAATCGATGCAAAGCGTAGGGCGGATGGTTCCGGTTGGAATATTTATAAAAACGGTGGACGTGTTGATATGGGAATAGATGCGGTAGAATGGGCAATGAAAGCCTGTGAATTAGGAGCCGGAGAGATCCTACTTACCAGCATGGATTGTGATGGCACGAAGGATGGATATGACCTGGAGCTGACCAGAACGATATCGGAAAATGTCCCGGTTCCTGTCATAGCATCAGGCGGAGCCGGTACAATGGATCATTTTTATGATGCACTGACAATTGGAAAAGCAGATGCGGCTTTGGCTGCATCATTATTTCATTATAAAGAAATGGAAATCTTAGATCTAAAGCATCATTTAAATAGAAAGGGCGTTAGCGTTAGGCTTTAATTAAGGAAAAGAGGATTGTTTTGAGTGCGATAACGAATGATTGGTTGGAGGCAATCGGAAAGGAGTTCCGATTGCCCTATTATATGGAGTTATATCAATTTATTAAATCGGAATACAATAGTTGTATCATATACCCGAAGGCTGACGATATCTTTAATGCATTTCATTTTACACCGTTTAGCAAGGTTAAAGTGGTTATTATCGGACAGGATCCTTACCATAATGAGGGACAGGCTCATGGATTATGTTTCTCTGTAAAACCCGACGTCGAAATACCACCTTCCTTATTAAATATATTTAAGGAGCTCCAGGATGATCTTGGTTTATACATACCGAATAACGGATATTTGGAGAAATGGGCAAGGCAAGGCGTGTTACTATTAAATACCGTATTAACAGTGAGAGCTCATCAGGCTAATTCGCATCAGGGTAAAGGGTGGGAAAAGTTTACGGATGCTGTGATACAGGCGGTAAATGCACAGGATCGTCCAATTGTTTTTTTGTTATGGGGACGACCGGCTCAGATGAAGAAAGCTATGTTGAGTAACCCAAAGCATTTGATTTTGGAGGCACCGCATCCAAGCCCGTTATCTTCTTACCGGGGCTTCTTTGGAAGTAAGCATTTTAGTAAAACAAACGAATTTTTGTGTAGGCATGGGATTGAGCCAATTGATTGGCAAATTGAGAATAGATAAAACGGGCTCTTCGATCTATTCTCTATTTGACCACAAAAGGTTAGATTAATGATTATGAAGTTAATGAGGATTGAATTCTGAATGATACAGAACTCAGTCCTTTTAGTTTGTTTTAATTCGCTTAGCTTCGAAATTTTAATATTTAAACATTTAAGATTACTTCTTCTTAGCTTATTCAAATTACTCTTAGGTAGTTTCTCTGATAATTCTTACTGTATTTTAATTTATAAAGTAAGGAATAATAAATTAGATAATATTTTTAAGTATTTTATACTAATTCGGAGGATATAACTATGAAGCAACATGGGAAAGGACTGTCAGCCTGGCAGCTTACGATGATGGCCATGGGATCAGTAATCGGTGGCTCTTTTTTTCTTGGTTCTGCGGTTGCCATACAAGCAGTAGGACCGGCAATTCTGATTTCATATATTTTAGCAGGTATCCTGGTCTATTTTATACTGTATGCATTTTCAGAGATGACCGTTGCTAATCCGGATTCGGGTTCCTTCTATACCTTTACGGCTCAGATGTTCGGTCCGGGTGCCGGATTTGTGATAGGATGGGTGTATTGGACGGGATTGGTTTTGGCAATGTCCAGCGAGGCAACTGCTGTATCGATTCTAATTAAAGAGTGGTATCCTAATGTATCGGTTCCGATACTTGGCAGTGTAATTATTATAATTACAACGTTAATCAATTTATTAGGTGCGGATAAATTAAGTAAGTTAGAAAGTAGCCTTGCAATCGTTAAAGTATTTGCTGTCATTGCTTTTATTGTAATAGCCATTTTACTAATTGCGGGTGTTTTAGGAGGTAGAGGTGCCATTGGTATCGGTGAAGTAGCAAGAGAGCCCTTGATGCCGGGTGGCATTAAAAGTATAGCAGGCAGCATGCTGATTGTTATATTTTCATATGCCGGATTTGAAATCATAGGTTTGGCAGCTTCCGAAACAAGAGACCCGCATAAAACAGTTCCACGAGCAATTGCTTATACCGTAATTGGCTTAGTGAGTTTATATGTTCTATCCATCGTTGTTTTACTACCACTAATTCCAACTTCAACGTTAACAGAAGATGTAAGCCCTATGGTGGTGGCGCTAAGTCGTTGGGGTATGGGCTGGGCAGGTACTGTCATAAATTTTATCCTGGTAACTGCAATATTATCGGCAATGCTGGCATCTATGTTTGGGCTTGGTAGAATGATGCGATCGGTAGCTGACGATGGACATGCGCCAAAATGGTTAAAGGAGAAGACGGATATCCCTTATCGAGGGATACTATTCTCAGGCTTTGCCATGCTGATTGGTCTTGGTGCGGGATTATTTTTTCCTAGAGTATATCTGTTTTTAATCAGCTCCGGTGGATTTGCATCTCTCTTCACATATGCTGCAATCATGGCTACCCACATTCGTTTTCGTAAATGCCATGGATGCCCTCCGGAAGGTAAATGTCAAATGCCCGGCTTTCCATATACCTCATGGATTGCCTTAATAAGTCTTATGATTGTGATTATCAGCATGCCTTTTATATCAGGGCAAACCTCCGGTTTAATTGCCGGCATCGGTATGACCGTTCTCTTTACATTAATTTATCTTGTTATGAAGTATATGGGTAAAGGCGAGATTAGTGGGGAGACTGAGCTTTTAAACCCTCGAAGCTTTAAAACTAAATTCTCTCATGAAATTTCAGAAGAACTGACGCAAGGAAAGGAACAGAAAAACTATAATAGGAAAGAACAGGAGCAAATGGAAAATAATAAAGAAGAGCAGAAGGAGATAAGTTCATCCTCCTGCAAAGACAATAACAATAAATAGTGTTAGAAACACCGGTTAACATACTTTCAATAGCTAAGTCATGTTAACCGGTGTAATTAAAATCCTACTGGTTATTGTTCAGATTCTTTACAGCAGTAGAAAGCATTAGTTTAATTCGGTTAAGCTGATTTACCTCACTGGCACCGGGATCATAATCAACAGCAACGATATTAGCTTCCGGATGCTGTCTTCGAAGTTCCTTGATAACACCTTTACCAACGATATGATTAGGAAGACAGGCAAAGGGCTGCGTACATACAATGTTTTTGACACCGGAATGAATTAGCTCCAGCATCTCGCCGGTTAAGAACCATCCTTCACCTGTTTGATTACCGGTGGATACCACAGGTTCCGCATAATCAGCCAGTTTTTTAATAGGAACGGGGGGTGTAAAGCGTTTGCTCTTTGCTAACTCCTTTTTCGCCTTCTTACGTAAAGCCTCCAAAGCCCATATAACAAGGTTACTGATTCTGGCACTGGATTTCTTTTTTCCTAAGTATCTTGCTTTGAAATTATCATTATAGGCACAGTACATAAAGAAATCGATTAAATCCGGCACAACTGCTTCTGCACCTTCAGCTTCCAGTAAATCAACCAAGTAATTGTTAGCCGAAGGTAGAAATTTAACCAGAATTTCACCAACAACACCAACCTTAGGTTTCTTTATTGTTTCATCTAAAAGAAGATTATCAAAATCACGGATAATACCGCTGAGGTTTTTCTTGTACTCTCCCCACTTACCCTTGCTAAGACTCTTGATACAAATATTACGCCATTTTTCATGAAGGGCATTGGCAGAACCGGGTATTTTCTCATAAGGTCTTGTACGGTAGAGTACCCTCATAAATACATCACCATATACAAGTGCTTCCATAGCTGTCAAAAGCAATCTTGGAGTGATTTTAAGTCCGGGGTTCTTTTCAAGTCCGGAAGCACTCAAGGAGATTACGGGTACTTGCTGCATACCGGCTTTTTCTAAGGCTCTTCGGATGAAACCGATATAATTGGTAGCGCGGCATCCACCACCGGTTTGGGTAATCATGATTGCTACCTTGTCTAAATCATATTTTCCGGATAGCAGAGCATCCATGATCTGCCCAACAACCATCAGAGAAGGGAAGCAGGCGTCATTATTCACGTATTGTAAGCCCACATCAACAGCCCGTCGGTTATCGTTCGGAAGTACATCTACATGATAACCACCACTGCGCAATGCAGGTTCCAGCAGGTCAAAATGAATCGGTGACATTTGCGGTGCCAGAATGGTATAGGTATCTTTCATATCCTCGGTAAAGATAGCTCTGTGATGGGCAGAAGAGGTAAGATGTGGTTCTATATGCTTCACTTCACGTTCACGCACAGCGGATAACAGGGAGCGAATACGAATTCTTGCTGCTCCCAGATTATTTACTTCATCTATCTTGAGTACAGTATAAATCTTACCGGATTTTGTGAGGATATCATTTACCTGGTCCGTAGTTACAGCATCCAAACCACAGCCAAAGGAGTTCAGCTGGATCAATTCCAGATTTGGTTGAGTGCGGACATAGGAAGCAGCCGCATACAATCTTGAATGGTACATCCACTGATCAATAGCGATAGTTGGGCGATCAATCTCTCCAAGATGGGATATGGAATCCTCTGTTAATACAGCCACTCCAAAGGAATTGATAAGCTCCGGAATACCATGATGAATTTCAGGGTCAACATGATAAGGACGTCCGGCAAGAACAATACCCTTTCGTCCGGAGGCTTTCAGATATGCCATGGTTTCCTCGCCCTTTTTACGCATATCTTCTCGGGCAGCATTCAGCTCCGTCCAGGCAGCAGAAAATGCACTTTTAACCTCTGAAGAAGTTATTCCTTGCTTTCCAGTAAATAATTCAACCAGACGAGTGCATAGAATTTGATCGTTTTCAAAGGACATAAACGGATTCTCAAATTGTATGGAGGTATCTTTAAGCTCCTCTACATTATTCTTGATATTTTCAGGGTAGGAGGTTACAATCGGGCAATTATAATGATTGTTTGCTCCTTCCACTTCCTTTCGCTCAAAAGGAATACTGGGATAAAAAATGTATTTAACACCTTGGTCAATTAACCATTTGATATGTCCATGAACAAGCTTCGCAGGATAGCATTCTGATTCGCTTGGGATTGATTCAATTCCTAATTCGTAGATTGAACGACTGGAAGTTGGGGATAATACAACTCTATATCCAAGTTGAGTAAAGAAGGTGTACCAGAAAGGATAATTCTCATACAGATTCAAAACTCTCGGAATACCTACAACACCCCTTTTTAACTGATTATCCGGGATACTGGGGTAGGAAAAATACCGCTCTAATTTATAGTCAAAAAGGTTTGGAATGTTTTCAACATTCTTTTCTTTGCCGAGTCCTCTTTCACAACGGTTACCGGTTACAAACTGTCTTCCTCCGGTAAATTTATTAATTGTTAAAAGACAGCTGTTAGTACAGCGTTTACAACGTGCAAGGGAGGTTTCAAACTTCAGCTCATTGATTTGATCAATTGTAAGCATCGAGCTGTCTTCACCATCATAGTGCTCCCTGGCAATTAATGCTGCACCAAAGGCTCCCATAATTCCGGCAATGTCAGGTCTTACCGCAGTACAACCTGATATTTTTTCAAAGCTTCGAAGTACGGCATCATTATAGAAAGTACCGCCCTGAACTACCATTTTCTCGCCAAGATCCTTCGGATTGGTAATTTTAATTACCTTATATAATGCATTTTTTATAACAGAATAAGCAAGACCGGCGGAAATATCTGCGACTGTCGCACCTTCCTTTTGCGCCTGTTTGACCTTGGAATTCATAAATACCGTACATCTGGTTCCAAGATCGATTGGATTCTCTGCATAAAGAGCAACCTTAGCAAATTCCTGAACTTCGTAATTGAGGGATTTTGCGAAGGTTTCGATAAAAGAGCCACAGCCGGAGGAGCAGGCCTCATTCAAAAGTACATTATCTACGGTATGATTCTTTATTTTGATACATTTCATATCCTGGCCGCCGATATCCAGAATGCAGTCTACATTCGGCTCAAAAAAGGCAGCGGCGTGGTAGTGAGCAACGGTCTCAACTTCACCCTCATCCAGTACTAAAGCCGCTTTGATTAAAGCTTCACCATAGCCGGTAGAGCAGGAGCGTACTATTTTGGCCTCCTGTGGCAATAGCTCAAAGATTTCTTTGATAGAACGGATCGTAGTTTTTAAAGGACTTCCGTTATTATTGCTATAAAAGGAATAAAGCAGCGACCCATCTTCACCCACCAGAGCAACCTTTGTCGTTGTAGAACCTGCATCAATTCCTAAGTAACAGTTGCCTTCATATTCATTAAGGCTAGCTTTCTTAACAGTATGTATGGAGTGTCTTTTGCGGAAGGCTTCATAATCTTGTTCATCGGTAAATAAGGGTTCCATTCGGTTTACTTCAAAATCCATCTTAATACCCTTAGATAATAATTGATAGAAATAAGAAAGCTCTTTGTAGTCTTGGGGCTTTGCATTCATCGCAGCACCGATTGCTGCAAACAAATGAGAATGCTCCGGTGCAATCACCTGCTCCGGGCTTAGCTTTAAAGAACGGACAAAGGCATTTTTCAACTCGGTAAGGAAATGAAGAGGACCCCCTAGGAAAGCAACATTACCGCGAATTGGCTTGCCGCAGGCA
Organism: Bacillota bacterium; assembly: GCA_023414875.1. GTDB lineage: Bacteria > Bacillota > Clostridia > Lachnospirales > Lachnospiraceae > Mobilitalea. The sequence goes on from JAEZMV010000009.1 coordinate 19,252, forward strand.
AGACCACTGATGGTTTGATTGACTACAGCCTGGAAAATAGAGGCGGAAAGATCAGGCTTTGTAGCACCTTCATTAATCAATGGCTGGATATCGGTTTTTGCAAATACACCGCATCTGGCAGCGATTGGGTAAATAGCCTGATAACTTTTGGCATACTCATTCAGTCCGGCAGCATCAGTTTTTAATAGGCTTGCCATCTGGTCAATGAAGGAGCCCGTACCACCGGCACAAATACCATTCATTCGCTGCTCAATTCCATTGGTAAAGTATATAATTTTCGCATCCTCTCCTCCAAGCTCAATCGCTACATCCGTTTGAGGAGCGTAATCCTGCAAAGATGTGGATACTGCAACAACCTCCTGGACGAAGGGGATGTCAAGATGCTTTGAGATAGTTAAGCCACCGGAACCTGTAATTACGGGAGAAACCTTCAGGTCACCAAGCTCTTCCTTCGCTTTCTTCATCAATCCGGCCAAGGTTTCTTGTATATTTGCAAAATGACGTTCATAATCAGAAAAAAGAATTTCGCCCTTTTCATTCATAATCACGATTTTAACAGTAGTTGAACCGATATCAATTCCTAATTTATCATTCATTATCATATTTATATCTCCTCATTTAGAACCATATAAGCAATTACTTAAAATTAACTTTCTATATTATACGATACATAGTAATTAAGTTCAACAATATTATTATGAAGTCACTCAGATATAATGTAAAATATTACATTTAATACTGTGTTTTTTAATTATCTTGAATATCAATATTTGATAATAAATCACTATACATTGGAGAATATGACTTTCCCAAGTGACTTGGTGACTACCTTAGGTCCTGAACTGAACAATTCTAGGATACCTTGAATATACTATATCAGAAAGTGGAGGACGGTTTTACTCTCAGGTGGAAGGAGCACTGATATGTACTGTATTAATTATGTGGTTCAAAAAGGTGATACACTATATAGCATCAGCAGGCATTTTAATATTGAACTAGGTAAGATTATAGATGCTAATCAGATGGTAAATGTATATAACCTCAGGGCTGGTGAAACGATATGTATACCGGTAAGTGTACCTCAGAACAATTATTCGAACGATACAACTTATATGATCAAAGAGGGAGATACCTTAGGGAGCGTATTGGAAAGGGGTGGTATCAACCTGGCTGATTTACTGGAGTTTAATCATTTGAATGACATTTATCTGCAGCCTGGGAGGACACTTCAGGTGCCAATGATTGGTACGGGAGAAACTGAGTAAATATATAAATAAGTTTTCTTTCTAATTATTCCACAAAAAATTGATATTCTTTTGAAATTGGCTTCTGGTATATGTTATTTTATCAACCCGGGAGCCAGTTTACTTATAGTAAGAATTATCCAGGAAATTGTAGAGAAGTGCCGGTACAAGGATTACTTTAGAAAATTTTAACGAATATCTTATTTTGTTTTGTTTGACAAAGCATAAATAACAACATATAATTAGTTTGAATTTTAATGTAAAAAAAACTATAATTTGGATGTTATTTAGAGGCTAAAAGGAAGGATGTGGTAAGGATGGAAGCCGGCCCCGGTAGTAGTCAGAATAAGAGACTAAACCAAAACAAAATAAGGACTGCTATGAGCAGCAGTTATTTATGGATTCGCTTAGCCGGTGGAACTTCTACCCTTAGGTCGTAATGCATATTTACCACTGCTTATCGTGCAGTGGAAAGGAGCAGACATGATCGATATCTTTAAAACAGCAGATGGATCATTACAGAGAATGACTGAGATAGTGGAGGGCAGCTGGATAGCCATGACGAATCCCTCTGCCACAGAATTGTTAGAGATAGCAGAGGCTACAGGAATTGAAATTGATCATCTGAGAGCTCCCCTCGATGAAGAGGAGCGTGCGAGAATTGAAGTAGAGGATAACTACACTTTAATCTTAGTAGATATTCCTGCACTGGAAAAAAGAAATGATAAGGATCGTTATGTTACAATGCCTCTTGGTATTATAGTAGCTAAGGATTACCTTATTACCGTATGCCTGGAAGAAACTCCGGTATTAAAATGCTTTATTGATGGACGTGTCAGGGATTTTTATACCTTTAAGAAGACGCGCTTTATCCTACAGATTCTATATCGGAATGCGTCTACCTTCCTACAGAATCTGAGAAGTATTGACAGAAAGAGTGAAGAAATAGAACGTAAGCTTCATATTTCTACTCAAAACAGGGAATTAATTGATTTATTAGAATTAGAAAAAAGCTTGGTGTATTTTACTACCTCACTTCGCTCCAATGAGGTTGTATTTGAAAAAATGTTAAAGCTGGAAACAATTAAGCATTATCCGGAGGATGAGGATCTTTTGGAGGATCTGATTATCGAGAATAAACAGGCAATTGAGATGGCAAATATATATAATGGAATCCTTAGTGGAATTATGGGTACCTTTGCATCGATTATCTCCAATAACCAGAATATCGTCATGAAGTTTTTGGCAGCGATTACGATTGTACTCTCTATCCCAACTATGATTGCCAGCTTCTATGGTATGAACTTTGTTGAAATACCAGGAAAGGATAATCCGTTAGGATTCTTTATCATTACTTGTGCAGCGCTTATTATTGCCGCTATCATTGTATTGATTTTCCGGAAAAAGAAGGTTTTTTAGCTTTATTTGAAAGGTACAGGTGCTTGACATGAAATTACTGAAAAAATTGGAAAAAACCTTTGGTAGAATGGCTATTCCAAACTTAATGACATATATTGTTGCAATATTATTGGCGGGGTTTGCCATCACCTATTTATTTACGAATCTGTTAGATTATCTATACTTGGATTTTGGACTGGTTGCTAAGGGAGAGATTTGGAGATTATTCACCTATATCATACCTGTAGGACAGCAAAATATCTTATTATTTGCGATAACAACTTATTTCTATTATAGAATAGGTAATGAGTTGGAAAGAGTCTGGGGTGCATTCCGATTTAACCTTTATATTTTTTCCGCGATGTTTTTTAATTTTATCGGGTCCTTAATTATGTACTATGTATTTGATTATATCCTGTCTCCATCCATAGATATCATCTTAGGAACCTTATTTTTTGCATATGCAGCAATTTATCCAAACGTTCAGATATTACTTTATTTCTTAATACCGATTAAGATAAAATATATCGCCTGGCTTCAGGGTGGATTATATATTTTCCAAATAGTACAAATGATTAGGGTTGGACAGTATCTATCCATCATACCGATTGTACTGTCAGTTGCAAACTTCCTGATTTTCTTCTTTGCAACAAGGAATTATAAAAGAGTTTCGCCTTATGAAATGAAACGAAAAGCTGATTTTAGAAGACAGATGAATGAAGGCAGAAATCAAGGTAATGTTACGCAGTTTAGAGGCAAAAATGTGATTACAAGACACAAATGTGCAGTCTGTGGCAGAACAGAACTGGATAATGATCAATTAGAGTTTCGTTTCTGTTCAAAATGTGACGGTAATTATGAGTATTGTATGGATCATCTATTTACGCATGAGCATGTTCATAAATAAAGACCTTCTTTTCCATAGGAGGGAAAATGTTTAATACGATTATTAAAGAGATAAAAGAGCTGAAAGCAGACAAAAAAATATGGATTGGTATACTAACAGTGCTTATTATGATAATAATAGGCACTTCTTATAATAGGAATAATTCAGAGTATACTTCAACAGAACATCTTCGGCTGGGAATTATTAATCATGATGAAAGTATCTATTCAGATATGCTTTTATCTTATTTTAATGGAAGTGAGACCTTTTCCAGCCTGATTTCAGTAACGGCAGGGGAAGAAAAAGAGGTAAAGAGTGCTTTTGATCAGGGTGATCTGGATATATATCTCGAGATCCCTAAGGATTTTGCCATGAATTTGATAAGGTTGGAGCATTCGCCGATTAATGTAACTATCAATATTTCCGATACAACCAAGGCAATCTTATTCCAGAATGTTTTGAGAAGCTATGAAAAATATATTGCCTCCGTGGAAGCAAATGCTGTCGGTCTGTATGAAATTATGGAACAGGACGGAATGGATCAGGAGCTGATTGATGAAACCAATCGTAAAGTTTCTATTGATTTTATATTTACGACCTTGGGCAAGGAGGAGTTTTTCTCCTTTGAACCCCTGGACCAGTATCCTACGACAACACTGATACTTTATTATGTGATTTCTTTGTTAATCATGGCGTTGCTATATTCCGGCCTATACATTGGTTTTCAGATATTAAGGGAGATGAAACAGGGTACCTTTACAAGACTGCGTACAACAAGAACACCACTATACCAGTTTCTTATTGCAAAGATGGTAATTTTAATAACCATCTTAACGATTACGACGGTTATAGCCCTGTCTATAATAAGTAAGCCGATTACTATAATGCAAGTATTATTCAGCCTATCGATTGTTATGTTTAGTATTTGCCTTTCAGTATTACTAAGCTCATTGTTTAATACGACTCAAAGATTTGTTCTTGCAGGTAATCTTTTGTTTTTTTGTTTCATAGTAATCGGGGGAGGCATCATACCTATGCAGTTTCTTCCTCAAAGCATGGTGAACTTAGCTAAAATTACTCCGAATTATTATATGCTAAAGGGAATCCTGTACATGAACCAAGGACAAACTGATAAAATCGGTTTCATTATGGCGAGTTTTATCGGAATTTCCATAGGCATGATCAGTATTGCACTTATCCTATTTGGACGAAGGAGTGTGAATTATGATGAAGTCTGACATACTCATATCCATAACCGATGTAATTTACTTATTTCTTCTTCGTATTAAGTTAATATTAAAAGACTATATAACGGTAGCGGTCTTAATCGTATCTGCGGTGATATTTACATTGATAATAAGATCCATGACTTTGTCGGCGCAGGATTTTAGTTCTCTGCCAATCGGCATCGTTGACAATGATAATAGCAGCAGTTCTAAAGAATTAATTCTAGGACTGAAAGATGTGGAAGCACTCCGGATTATCGAAAAGAGTGAAAGAGAACTGAATGAGCTTCTATTCGATGAAATGATACATTCCATATTTGTAATCGAAGAGGGATATGAAGAGAAACTAAAAGCTGGAGATTTATCAGAAATCATCACCATGCATTATAAAAAAGACAATCGATCATCTTCAATTCTCTCGGATATCATTGCTGGAGAGATAATTTATCCGGCCAGTTTATATAAAGGAATGAAACATTATGAAAAAATTCAATTTAACGGGAATAAGCTGACCGCTTCCGAATATAAAGATTATATTGACCAATTATTAGAGAACAGCAACGATTTTGATTTCGCATTTCATATGATTTATGCCAATCCGAAGGAGGCAACCGTTACTGAGGAGCCTATTTCGAATTCGGTTTTATATAATCAGTTTATATTTGGAATTCTGGGTATTTTAATCTCATTTATGGCTATGTTTATTATGTCACAGACAGTAAGAGAAAAAGAAATGGGTGTGGATGTCAGGCTTAAAATTTCCAGGTTTTATATATTAAAAAGAGATACAGGAAACCTTGGGGCCCTATTATTATTGGAAGGCTTACTAGCTGTGCTGTTTACCAGTCTGATATATAACCAGCTTCAGGTAAATGATATCAAGCTTTGGTTGAGCGCATATTTGTTACTAATATTAAATGCCTTTGTTCTGGGAGGAGTATTATTACTGCTGACCAAAGCGATAAAGAGAATGCTGATTTATCAGGTGTTCTGCTCCATTCTTATTCTTCTTACCGGGGGATTAGGCTTCTATCATTTGTTGTCAGGCTTTTATAAGGGTGTTGTTGATAAGATAATTAATATTATTCCAAACAGCTGGTTTATTATGGGTTTTACTGATATAATAATATACAAAAGTGAAGGTGGTTACTTAAAAAAGGGTCATCAAATGCTTTTGGTCATGGCTCTGGTGCTTATTATTTTTATAGTAGTGGTGGATTTGCTACAGGGATTTCATAAAAACAAAGTTTTGAAGGAACAGGACGGTAAATATTATGGACAAGAAGATTAAACACATTTGTGGTAATATAAGAGGTGGGAATTTACCGGAGGAGAATATTCCGCAATTATTCAACCATCTGGCAAACCATTATCATATTTATGCAGAGGTACAGCTTGCAATGCATTACTATGCCTTTTATGAGGCATTTTATGATGATGAGAATTCCTGGGGTAAAAAAGCAAAGGGTATCATAACACGGTTAAATCATATGATCCGAGATCATATCCTTCAAAGTAAAAGCGGTCAGGTTAAGGAGGAAATAATTCGTTCCGTGGATTCCATACGTAATGAAATCATGCATCAAATGAATGTATTAACCACATATACGGATATGTTTCAAATCTATGAATATGTTTTAAATCGGGTTGAGTACCGTTTTAAAGAAGAGCTTGAACCGATAGAGGAGAAGGAGTTTTCAAAAGAAATTCTCCGTTTTATATTTGATTCGGAAGATAATATGATTATAAATGAAAAAATCAAGGAAATAATCGGACAGCTGCCGATACGCGTAACGAAGCAGAAATTCTTTGAATTATTAAAGGAAAGTATACATGCTTACCTTGGTTCGGAGGGCTCTGTGCTTGATAATTATTTATATCAATTAAGGACCTCCGCTATGTTAAATCAGGTGGAGGATATGGCATCGATATATCCTGCGCTTTGGGAGAAAAAAGAGTTTTTAACCCATTTAGAGTATAAAGATATAACGAAGAAAAATTATGACAAGGCACTTCGCATGCTTCAGGCTGCAACCTTAACTCTGGAAACGGAAACCACTGTCTATATTGGGCTCCAGGAAATCGTGAATGAGATATATGCAATCATTCTGAATTCCTCCTATGCCGGTATGGTAAATTCAGCAGAAGAATCAGGAAATACAGCCGTTCACATTATCAGAGAGATCAATAACGTTTTTTGTAGGAATGAAAAGAATGAACTGTCAGAGGAGTTGATGGATCGATTTACGGATCTGGAAGGAGTTCAGGAGGAATTATCCTATGAAATTGATCTGATGCAGGATGCGCTTTTTGATATCAGCAGTAATTATGAAACAATTACAAAAAGCTTAATGCTGGAACCGGTAATGAATGTTTTACTTCGTTCCTCAAAGCTGTTGTCAAACAGTATTTTTATTGAATTGGACGAGGAAAAGGAAGATAAAGACAATACGGTGGATGAGGAAAGAGTGGAAGAGGAAGCAAAGGCAATGGAGCAGCAGCTAACCGCCATGTTTTCCGGACAGGATAAAATGATAAACCGTGCGATCATCGCAAATACCATCAACAAAATGCCGGTATTCTTTAAGAATCATAAAGAAGTCATGGATTATGTCCTCTACAGCCTGGAGCGTTGTTCCGACAAATACGAGAAATCAGCCTGTGTGGAGATAATAAATGCGATAATGTCAGAATAGCACTGTATTATCATTGGTAATATGTGGTATACTTATAACGAACAAATAGATGTATTTGCGATTTGTGAGGTAAGGATAGTAAAAGTTGAGTAAGCAATCTATATAATCTTTTATATAAAATAGGTAAGGGGTTCTTATGATCTTATGGACATCTCGCCTTTATATCGGCGACAAAATGAAAAAGAAAAAGGATAAGGTGATTGCCTCAATCAACAAACGGGAGGCAACTTACGACGTATATTGCATTGCATTTGCATCACATCCCAGCAACCTGTTTGATATTATGGATGCAAATGAACTATTGTTTCCGCATTATAAAAAATCAGAAGTGCGTATCGTCGGGCTTGCAAAGGGAAAAGAGGAAGCTATTAGTCTGGTGCAAAGCATGTTAATGGAAGTATATCATAAAACGGGCGAGTTTAATGTCAGAACCTATTTTACATAAGAAGCTTTGATTGGTATACTTCTGTACATTAATTTTACTATTAACTAAGATATAAATTATAAGACAGGCGGTTGATGTGGAAAATGCTTCATATAATCCTATTAATATTTAAAATAATAGGTACGATATTACTGGTCATAATAGGTTTACTTTTGTTTATCCTCTTAACCGTATTGCTTGTACCCATTCGATATAAAGTAGCTGCAGAACATGGTGAAGCGTTCCGAATGGAAGGTCGAGTCAGTTGGTTTTTGCATCTGCTTAATGCTAAAGTCACGCATATTGAGGGTAAGCTTCATATTAGAGTTCGAGTTTTATGGTTTCAATTGTATGATAATCTGAGACCAAGGCAGTCAAAACTAAAATCAAATAAGAAAAGAAAGTCAAAAAAACATAGTAAAAGCCGAGCAGACATAAAGAAACAAAAACAGGGGACAATAAAAAGCGAACAGATAAAGAAAAGTTCTAATGAAGTTATTGGTAAATCAAAAGAGGATGTTATCAGAAATGAAGAGATAGTCAGAAATAGAATAGAAGACCTTGAGTCGGATGATAACAGAAATATTATTGCTAAAGAGACACCAAGTGAAGATCGGGTATATATTCATAGAGAAGTCGATGCCTCAAAAAGCAAACAGACTTCTGACAAAGATAAGAAAACATTGTTTCATAAAATTCGGATGAAAATTAAAAGAATTAAAGATAAGATAGTTGCATTTTTTATCGGGATCAAAAATAAACTGGCTAAGTGGTTTGAAAAGGCAATGGATATAAAGCATAAGGTAAATTTGATCTCAGATTTTATTAAGAATGAATGGAACAGGGAAGGTTTTAAAATAACATATGCAAGCTTAAAAAAGCTGCTTAAGCATATATTACCCAGAAAGTTGAAATCACGTGTTATATTTGGAACCGGAGATCCCTGCAGTACAGGACAAGTATTAGGTGCCATGAGTATATTATATAGCTTTTATGGTGATAAGGTACAGATTACTCCGGATTTTGCGAATAAAAGATTCGAAGGCAAGCATTTTGCGAGAGGTAGAATCAGATTAGGAACACTACTTATCATAGGGATTAAACTTATCAGGGATAAAAGATTTAAACAATTAAAGACAAATCTTCAAATATTAAAGGAGGCGTTATAAATGACAGAAAATAATTTTAATTCAACAGTAGAATCATTATTTAAAGGTATGGATAGTTTTATTACTTCAAAGACAGTGGTAGGTGACGCAGTAAAAGTAGATGATAGTACAATCATTCTCCCTTTAGTTGAGGTAAGCTTTGGTGTTGCAGCCGGTGCCTTTGCAGGAGAGAGTAAAAACAATGCGGGCGGTGGTTTAGGTGGCAAGATTACTCCCAGCTCGGTTTTAGTCATTCAAAACGGTTCCTCTAAATTGGTTAATATAAAGGATCAAGATAGTGTAACTAAGATTTTGGATATGGTGCCGGATATCATTAATAAATTTACCAAGGGTAAAAAGAAAGATGATATTGATGAGAAGGTAGAAGAAGTGTTGAAAAATCAGGCAGAAAGTGCAAAGGATGAGTAAGTATACAATAGAGTGTGAATAAGTAGTGTGATTTAAAGGGCAAATTTACACGGGAAGAACTGCGATGTTCGTGCAATGGCACTCGCACCTTGTTCTTCCGGCGTTTTGAGCTGCATCAAAGATGCAGTATGAGTGATTAGGGTGAATAATGAAATAAAGCTAGTAACTTTATATATGCGTGATAAGCGACGCACATGTCCTGCGGATAAGAGCTCATGTTGCTTAGACTTTATAAATGGTGAAAGGAAGCTCGTAACCTGCGGTTACTCGCTCGTGGTGCTCGAACTTTATATGTACGTGATAAACGAAGCGGATAACCTTCTGTTATAAGCTCACTACTTTATATAAGCGTGATAAACGACGCTCATGTCCTTCGGATAAGAGCTCGTGTTGCTAGAAGTTTATATAAGCGTGATAAGCGAAGCTCATATCCTACGGATACGAGCTCGCGCTACTTGTACTTTATATAAATTACAATTCCTGAAAGCAATAGGACGCTTTCGGAATTGCTATTTATATAAAGTACTTCGCTTATCACGCTTTATGTAGGATTTGGAATTACTACAGATATAAAGTACTTCGCTTATCACGCTTTATGTAGGCTTCGGAATTACTTATATATACGGTGTTGCTTATCACGCTAGATGTGGAAATCGTATTACGCTGATATTTAAGACGTTTCTTATTCCGTCGTTTATATCCTCGGTTTTTTCGAGGATATAAACTTCTTCGCTTATCACGAATATTTTTCTTGCAATATTTTTCATATTCTGTTAGAATAAATTTGTTTGTAGGGCCAAATAGGTCTATATTTTATGATAAGTGAATCGACATAACATTCACTAATATACCTAAGGAGGTGCTTTCGATGGCTAAATGTTCAATATGTGATAAAGGTGCTCACTTTGGAATCGCTGTGAGTCATTCTCATAGAAGATCTAATAAGATGTGGAAATCCAATGTAAAATCTGTTAAAGTTAGTGTTAACGGTGCAGCAAGAAAAATGTATGTTTGTACTTCCTGTCTTAGATCCGGTAAAGTAGAACGCGCATAAGGAAAAACGATGGGTGTCAGGGGATCTTGACACCCTCTTTTTTTTTGAAATACAAAAATATTTAACTATTTCATAGCTAGTGCCTTATCATGACAATTAGAAGAAAGGTTCATTAGCTACAGAATAAGTTATAGCCAAGAAGTAAGCATAAAATGATAATACATATTGCTAGAATACCATTCGTGATAAATAGCATAATAGTCATACCGATCGCAATCCAGAAAAGGATAAAACCGATCATTCTCTTCATAATTGTCACTTCCATTCAATATTCGTAGTAATATATATTATGCAGGTGATATGAAGCTTATTTCAAAAAGATGATTCAAAGAGATGTTTAGCTAAGGATATCCAATCATATAATATTCCTAGAATACAGCCAACTGTGAGGATTTGCTATGAAATGTTTATCTTTATTGTATTATTGGAATACTAAACATGATATAATGAATGCAAAGTATCAATGCAAGTGAAAAATCCATATTTATGAGCTTTGCACATCACATAGAATAAACATAGTTGAAACAGGTAAAAGATAGGAGGGTTAATATGAAAGGACATATGAACACAAAGATTGGTGAAATATTAATTGATAATGATGTACTGGCAAAATATGCAGGAGCTTCTGCGATCGAATGTTTTGGTGTAGTTGGAATGGCATCTGTTAATATGAAGGATGGAATTGTTAAACTCTTAAAGCGTGATAATTTAAGCCATGGCGTCAATGTTACTTTAGAAGATAATAAAATTACAATTGACTTGCATATTATCGTTTCCTATGGCGTAAGTATTTCTGCAGTTGCTGACAATCTGATCAGCAATGTGAAATATAATGTTGAAGAATTCTCAGGGCTTGAAGTAAAGAAGATCAATATCTTTGTTGAAGGTGTAAGAGTTATTGACTAATCTTGAGAAGAACAACGTTTAAGGAGGAAGAACCAGTGGTTATTAAGACGATAGATGCAAATACACTGAAAAAGATGTTTCTTGCAGGAGCCGCATGCATAGAAGCAAAAAAAGAAATAATTAATGAATTGAACGTATTTCCTGTACCTGATGGGGATACTGGTACAAATATGACTCTGACCATTATGTCCGCCGTTAAGGAAGTAAACGCTCTTTCTAACCCTTCTATTGAAGAGCTGGCGAAAGCAATATCAGGAGGTTCTTTACGTGGAGCCAGAGGTAACTCAGGTGTAATCCTATCGCAGTTATTCCGTGGCTTTACGAAAGAAATAAAGGATTTTAAAGAAATCAATGTTACAGTAATGACAAATGCCTTACAAAAGGCAGTTGAGACAGCATACAGGGCAGTTATGAAACCAAAGGAAGGTACTATTTTAACAGTAGCCAGAGGCGCAGCGGAGAAAGCTACGCAGTTGGTTTCTGAGACGGATGATCTGGTGTACTTTGGTCGTGAAGTGATTGCACATATGGAAGTAGTACTCAAGAATACACCGGAGCTATTACCAGTTCTAAAGGAGGCAGGTGTTGTAGATTCCGGAGGACAGGGTCTTCTTGAAATTGTTAAGGGAGCATATGATGCTCTGCTTGGCAAGGAAATTTCCATAACAAATATTACTTCCAGTGAAGTAGTTTCCTCTGTGGCAAGTAGAGAAAGAATATCCACGGATGATATAAAATTCGGTTACTGTACAGAATTTATCATCATGGTAGAAAAAGAATATAATGAGAAGATTGAAGAAGATTTTAAAACCTATTTAGAGACAATCGGTGATTCTCTCGTAGTCGTTTCGGATGATGATATCGTTAAGGTTCATGTACATACGAATGACCCGGGCTTAGCAATTCAAAGGGCATTAACGTATGGATCACTAACCAGAATGAAAATAGATAATATGCGTGAAGAGCATAATGAAAGAGTAATCAAGGATGCAGAGAAAGCAGCCTCTGAACAGATAAAGGAAGAAAAGAAGACCGCTGTGAAGCCTAGAAAGAAATCCGGTTTTATAGCAGTTTCCATGGGAGAGGGCTTAGATGAGATATTTACCGGACTTGGGGTGGATTACATCATTAAAGGTGGTCAGACCATGAATCCCAGTACGGAGGATATGTTAAATGCTATTAGTGAGGTAAATGCTGATAATATTTTCATCTTACCTAACAACGGAAATATTATATTAGCAGCTGAACAAGCGAAGCATTTGACTGAAGATAAGAATATATATGTAATACCATCAAAAACCGTTCCTCAGGGTATCACTGCAGTGATTAATTTTGTATATGATAAATCTCCGGAGGAAAATTCAGCTAGAATGACTGAAGAGATGAATCGTGTTAAATCCGGTCAGGTAACCTATGCGGTAAGAGATACAAGCCTGGATGGTAAGGAAATCAAACAGGGTAATATCATGGGAATTGGTGATAAAACAATTCTGTCCGTTGGAGCAGATATCAAGGAAACCACTTTGGAACTGATAAAGTGTCTGGCAGATGAAGATTCCGAATTAATCAGCTTATATTACGGTGAAGAGGTTGATGAAGAAGAAGCAAATACTCTGGCTGAGCAGGTGATGGAGTCATATCCTGATCTTGATGTAGAGGTACACTACGGTGGCCAACCAATTTATTATTACGTATTATCAGTTGAATAAGTTAAGGCATGCATAGTTTATGCTTCAAAGTAGTGGTTCGAAAGAGATAACGAACCACTATTTTTATCTCATTATTTTATAATAAAACTAATTCATAGGGGGACTAGAGGGTATGGAAAATCAAAGAATACCGAGACCTGGTGATATTTATAAGCATTTTAAAAACAAGCTCTATCAAATTATTACGGTTGCAAAGCATACGGAAACCGGAGAGCAGATGGTAGTTTACCAGGCTTTATATCAGGATTATAAAACCTATGTAAGACCACTGACTATGTTTATAAGTGAAGTCGACCATGAGAAATATCCTGAGGTGATACAAAAATATCGTTTTGAACGCTGGGAATATCAGGATACAAAAGAGGATAATACTGTTATAAAAGAGGTACCTTTGAGCTTACAGGAAGAGGTTTCTGAAGCATCAGAGGAAGCCTTGGAGGTAAATGCTCAGTTAAACAAAAGTGAATCTGTGAATGATCAAAATTCCGAGGAAGGTACTGTAAATTCAGTGATTTTAGAGTTTTTAGATGCAACTTCCTATACGAAGAAGTTGGAAATACTCACCTCTAATCGGAAGCATCTTACGGACAGATTAATTAATGACATGGCGGCATCTCTAGACTGTACCATCGATGATGGAACATTAGAAGATAAAATACGGGAATTAATCAACTGTCTTCAGGCAATGATACGATTTGAAGATAGAAGACTTAGATAAGATTACTGTGTTTTGATTGAAATAAAAAGGGCGTGTTGTAATACTAACTTTCTTCATTAGTATTACAACACGCCCTTTTTCTGCGACAAGTAATTTAATCAAATTATGTGGGATTACTTTGTCGGTATCGGATAGGAGATTAATTACTCTAAATTCAGCTTTTTCTTAAACATATAATTTGTTATATAGTAGTAAGCAATATTCGACACAAGGAGGAAGAATATGGATGTCGGGAATATGATATTTGGTATTGAATCAATCCCGGTAAAGGATTTTTTAAATATCACACTGGCAATTATCATTATCACGGTTACTACTACCTGCATTACTGTGCTAATACCAATATAAGCTGCAAAGGAACCTAGCACCTTATGACCATTAAACAATTGTCCTAAAGCTATCGATGCATAGATTTGCAGAGCATTATTAATAAGAGATAGTACGGTCATTATAATTATTTCGATAATAATAAGAACACCCAAAGCACCAAAATAATCATTAAAACCTTCAACCGCTTTTTCTATTGCCTCTAGTAACAAATCGATACGCTTTGGAGTTGCGAATACAGCGAATAGGGAAGCAACAATGGCAACAATACTTGTTATGGTCCAGATAATCGATGCAATCAGTTTAGAATTAATCAATTCATGTGTTTTTACCGGTAAGGTAAACATCAGATATCCTTCATCCGACATTAGGTTCTTGTAAAAACGAAGAACAATAATAACAAAGGAAACCACTACAATAGCAACAAGTGCTAAAATATATGCAAAGGTAACAAATCCCGGTATGATTGCTAAGGCACCACTAAAAATATCCAAGCTTAAAACGATACGGTCCATTATAGTTAATACGATCAGAACAAGATACAAGGGTAATAATAATCTTGAACTGGCTTTCATTTCATGTTTGAATAATGTTTTTAACATCTAAATACCTCCCTGAATAATGTATCTACAGATTTGCCTTCCTTGGACCTAATATCATCCACGGAAGAGTGAAGTGTTAATTTACCCTCTTTAATGAAAACTACTTCATCAAGTACCGTTTCTATGTCCGAAATTAAATGAGTTGAGATTAATACAGTAGCATTTTCATTATAATTTGAAATAATTGTGTTGAGGATATAATCTCTGGCAGCAGGGTCAACACCACCGATTGGCTCATCCAGACAATATAAATCCGCTTTTCGACTCATAACCAGGATTAGCTGTACCTTTTCTTTGGTACCCTTTGATAAAGACTTCATACGTTTACTTGGATCAAGATGAAGTCGATCCAGCATGTCAAATGCCTTTTTCTTATCAAAATCCGCGTAGAAATCCTGGAAGAAATCAATCGTATCTGTTATTCTCATCCAGTCTGGTAAATAGGTTCTTTCTGGTAAGTAGGAAACGACCTTTTTAGTTTCAATTCCGGGTTCGTTTCCATTAATCAGGAGTTTTCCTGAAGTGGGTACCAATAACCCATTGATTAATTTGATTAATGTTGTCTTTCCACTACCATTCGGACCTAATAATCCGATGATACGACCTCGCTCTAAGGTTAAATCTACATTACTCAGAGCCATGACATTTGAAAACCTCTTAGATAATGATTTGCACTCTAAAATTGCATTCATTTTATTTAACTCCCATCTGCGTTAAACGCTTATATTTCTTTTTTCACTACTTCAGTTACTATGGATAAAGTTTCTTCTGGTTCAAAACCAAGTTGTTTCATTTTATTAATGAACTCCTGTACTAATTCTTTTGCTGACATACCCTTCAGCTTTTTGATCATCGCTTCATCTGAGGTAATAAATCTTCCGCTGGTACGGTTAGTATAGATTAAACCGGTACGTTCCAACTCAGAGAGTGCCTTTTGCATTGTATTTGGATTAACTGTTGCATCTGCTGCTAAGTCTCTTACGGAGGGAAGCTTATCACCCGGCTTATAAAAACCGGAAATAATTCCTGCCTGTATCTGTTCGATCAACTGGATGTATACAGGTCGTTCTGAATCAAGATCCCATTTCATAATTTTCCTCATTTCTGCGCTGCTATTTCATGTCTTCTTGCAAGAATATGCGTAATGTAAGTTTGTATGCCCAGCGCTGACACAAACTTGTTGATTAAACTGTACTGTTGTATTAAGTGGTTAATACAATAATACAACGGTGAATTTATATTGTCAATACCATTTTTTACATTTTTTAAAAATATTTTTTCTTTTCGATTTTCTCTATTTGCATTATAATGAAACAAGGTAATTACAAAAACCAAATGGAGGTGAGGTATGGAAGCGAATGATAGGATTAAAACGATAAAAGGAATCGGGGATAAAACAGAACAGCTGTTTCGAAAACTTGGGATTGAGACAATACAGGATCTGATTGAACATTATCCAAGAGGATACGAGGAATTTGAAAGACCTGTTCCGATTGTATCGATAAGAGAAGGAAATACTTGCGCGATTGAGGCTTCCATAACGATGACTCCCAAGGTAAAAAAGGTTAGAAACCTACAGATAGTCAATGTCCAAGTAAAGGATTCAACGACAGCGATGTTTCTTACCTGGTTTAATATGCCTTTTTTGCAGAAATCCTTACGTTCTGGATATCATTATATTTTTCGTGGAAAAGTAATCAGGAAAAATGGTATTTTGGTGATGGAGCAGCCTGGCATTTACCAAAGAGAGGACTATTATAAATTATTGAAGGTATTGCAGCCAATTTATCCATTGACTGAGGGAATAACGAATGCCGCAATCTCCAAAGCAATGAAACAGGCGATGTCAGAAATTACTTTTGCTAAGGACTACATACCTAAGCATATAACAAAAGAATACCTATTGATGGACAGGACTAAAGCAATGAAAGAGGTGCATTTTCCTAAGGACCGTGAAAATATGATGAAAGCCAGGCAAAGGCTTGTGTTTGATGAATTCTTTTTATATTCCTTGGCACTTCGTAAATTAAAGGAAAAGAAAACAAACCTTCCTTCAGAGTATCGTATGAAAGAATGTCCGGAGTGTGAAGCATTGATTAAGGCATTTCCCTATACCTTAACGAAAGCACAGTTAAGGGTTTGGGGGGAGATTAAGAAAGATTTAATAGATAATTATGTTATGAACAGGTTGATTCAGGGTGACGTTGGCTCCGGTAAGACGGTGTTAGCCGTGTTATCTCTGTTGATGGCGGTGAAGAACGGATATCAAACCAGTTTTATGGTACCGACTGAAGTATTGGCAAAACAGCATTTTAAATCCTTAACGGGCCTGTTAAAACAATTTGATATTACATTATGCTTACTTGTGGGCTCAATGACAGCTAAGGAAAAAAGAGAAGCCTATGAGAAAATTAAAAAACATGAGGTAGATATTATTATAGGAACCCATGCTTTAATTCAGGAAAAAGTAGAATATGATCGGCTGGGCCTAGTTATTACAGATGAGCAGCATCGTTTTGGTGTAAAACAGAGAGAGGCCTTAATGAATAAGGGAGGAAGCCCCCATATTCTCGTTATGAGTGCAACGCCAATTCCCAGAACCTTAGCAATCATTTTGTATGGAGATTTGGATATTTCAATCGTGGATGAGCTTCCGGCGGAGCGTTTACCAATTAAAAATTGCGTTGTTGATACCAACTATCGTCCCAATGCATATCGGTTCATAGGTAAACAAGTTGCTGATGGAAGACAGGCATATGTAATCTGCCCAATGGTAGAAGAAAGCGAGGAAGTAGAGGCAGAGAACGTCATAGATTACACCGCGCGGTTACAAGAGGAACTGTCACTTGATATAACGATCGAATTCCTTCACGGGAAAATGAAGCCCAAGGATAAAAATGATGTGATGGAGCGTTTTGCGAACGGCGAAATTCAGGTGCTGGTCTCCACCACGGTCGTTGAGGTTGGGGTAAACGTTCCGAATGCTACTGTTATGATGGTAGAAAATGCGGAACGGTTTGGTCTGGCACAGCTCCATCAGCTCAGAGGTCGGGTAGGAAGAGGTGAGCATCAATCCTATTGCATCTTTGTGTGTGGCAGCAGCAGCCGGGATGCGTGGGATCGTTTAGAAATATTGAACAAATCAAATGACGGTTTCTTTATTGCCAGTGAGGATTTAAAGCTTCGAGGGCCGGGTGATATATTTGGAATTCGTCAGAGTGGTGATATGGAATTCAAATTAGGTGATATCTTTACAGATGCCAGCCTGCTGAAAGCGGCAGCTGAAGCTGTAAAGAGCTTAAAAGACAATGAAGTCGACAAGATATTTGGTGATAATCCGTATCTTGAGAACAAAATATTATATAAAAGTACAGGAACTCTATAAGGATAACGCCTGAATTAGAACCGATAATATTATAAAATTATAAGCTGTTACTTTACGATTGAATATATCGTAGAGTAACATTCTTAAGAGGTCATTTGCTTCTAAAATAAAATAACATTTTTGTAGCTTTTGCATAAATTAAAATATTCAAACTATAAAAAAATAGTAATATTTATGTTGACAAAAGTCTTCAACGGTAATATAATCAAAATGTAAACGCATACATTTTAAATTAATTAGGGGAGAACATGAATCAATCTGAGATTGGAAAACTTGCCGGATTTTCAAGTGCTACTGTTTCTAGAGTAGTTAATGAGGATCCCAGAGTTTCAGAAAAAACGAAATTAAAAATAAAGAAAGTAATTGAAGAATATGCATATGTGCAAAATGTGAATGCAAGGAACCTTAGAACTTCCCGTTCAAAAGCAATTGGTTTTTTAATTTCCAACTTTAGTAATCCTTTTTTTATTGAGGTTTATCACGGGTTGGAACCAATCTGCAGAAAGAACGGATACAGTATCATCATTGGCAATACGAACGAAGATATAGAACAGGAACGAGAAGCTATTGATCTTTTTCTTAGCTATCGTGTGGATGGCATTGTTGCAAGCTTTGTAAAGCCAAGTGATATAACGATTAATAAATTAAAAAGTTTTAACATGAATATGTTATTGTTGGATAGACAATTGGAAAACTTAGTTTCTGATACCGTTGCTATTGATAATATTGGTGGTGCAATGGATCAGGTAGAATTTTTATCAAGACTAGGACATACCAAAATAGGATTAATTCACGGTACAAGGTTTGATTCTAATGGTGAATATAGATATAAAGGTTTCATAGATGGAATGGAGAAGTGTAATATTCCGGTAAAAAAGGAATACATAGTTTGCGGCGAATTTCTTGAGAAAGTAGCGTATACAGAGGCAATTGAGCTGATGCATCTTGCGGATCCGCCAACTGCTATTGTAACACATAATAACTTGATGTGTATTGGTGCATATAAGGCCTTAAAGGATATGAAACTTAGAATTCCTGAGGATGTTTCCTTAATAGGATTTGATGATTTTGAATTTTCTCAATATTTACAGCCAAGTATCTCATTAATTGATCGTCCTGTCCGTGAGATGGGCGAACTGGCTGGAAAAATGATAATCGATCGGATTGAAGGTAAATATGAAGGAAAAGCCCGTGAAATAGTCTTTCCGGTAAAATTGAGGATAGGCGGATCCTGTGGGGTTCCAAAAAGTAACTGAGATTTTGTCAGGACTAAATGATTGTAATTTAAAATTAAATAGGTAATTTAAAATCAAATAGATAATTTAAAATTAAATAGGCAATTTAATGCAAAAAATGTATACGTATACATTTTGGCCTAAAATACGAGGTGATTATATTGGAAAATCAAGATTTAAAAACATTAATTGAACTTAATATTGACAAGCATCGGGATCAATTAATTGAATATTGTACAAGGCTAATCAACCATGAAAGTGTTACAGGAAATGAGTATAACGTACAATTAGAAGTTAAAAAAATAATGGAAGAAATTGGCCTAATTACGGACTTCTGGGAACCTGATGATCAAGAAATGAGAGCTGCAAAATTATTCTCTGAAACCGGAGAAAGCTTTAAGAACAGACCAGTGGTTGCAGGTGTTTTGAAAGGTAATAATAGCGGGAAGTCTCTTCTTATTAATGGTCATGTAGACGTTGTCAATGAGTTCCCGATTGATAAGTGGAAAACAGACCCATTTACAGCTGTTATAAAAGATGGAAAGCTCTACGGAAGAGGTGCTTCAGACATGAAAAGTGGAGTTGCAATGGCACTTTTTGCTGTAGCTATGCTAAAAAAGCTTGGGAACGGAGTCGGTGGAGATATAACAATTGTAAGTGTACCTGGAGAGGAAAACGGTGGTAATGGGACGGTAGCATCCCTGCTAAGAGGTTATAATCAGGCAGATGCAGCGATATTTCCAGAACCAACTTCAAATCAAATACAGCCAGCCCATAGAGGAGCAGCTTTTTGGAGAATACATATTGAAGGTAAAGCATCCCATGGTGGTACGAAGTACAAGGGAGTATCAGCTGTTGAAAAGGGAATTATGATTGCAAATAAATTAATGGAGTTAGAAAAATGGAGAGATGTAAACATCTGTAAAAAACATCCGATGTATCAGGATTATCCACTAAGTGCTCCGGTTACATTAGGAATGTTTAATGGAGGCCAATTTACAAGTGGAGTTCCTGAAACTTGTACGCTAGAAGGTTGTATCGAGTATGTTCCAGGCGAAAAGAGCAAGGACGTTCAGAAAATGCTTGAAGAAGCTGTTATGAGTGTATGTGAAAATGATAAATGGTTGCAGGAGCACCCTCCTAAAGTAGAATGGTTCGGTCTTTTATATGAACCTGCTGAAACAGATTATAATCATCCGTTTGTTAATAAAATCAAAAGTTGTTATAAAGAAATAATAGGTAAAGACCCAATAATAAATGGCTTTGAAGCTGGCACCGACATGAGGCTTATGGCAAATGAATACGGAACACCGGGAGTAATGTTTGGACCTGGAGATATCGCTATGGCGCATGCACCGAATGAATATGTAGATATTGAGGAGCTTATAAAAGGAGCAAAAGTTATAACCTTACTTATGGCCGAATGGTGCAAAATATTATAAGCATCTTATATTCAATCATATAAAAAAATATTATTTAAGGAGGCATGATTAATGAGCTGTAATGTTAACTGCAATGACTGTACAGGAAAAAAATGTGGTGAATTAAGAGAAGTACCTGGACCTAAGTCTAAATCTATAAAAGAAGACTTATTTAAATATGAATCAGGTGCTACCTATTGGAGAGCTACATTTGATAGTGAGGATAGGATTCCAGTTTTTGAAAGACAGTCGGATGTTCGCCAATGGGATGTTGATGGAAATGAGTATATAGATACCTATGGACCTTTTGCTGCATCCTGTTTAGGACATACCCCGGATGTAGTCATAGACGAGGTTTATAAACAATCCAAGACTTTAATGCATGTTGCAGATATGCCAAATGTCCCTAGAGCAGAATTAGTAAAAGAATTGGCTGGAATTGCTCCTGAAGGTATGGATGCTGTAATACATACAGAGGTTGGCGGAAGCGCAGCTGTAGAGCTTGCATTACAGACTGCTGAGTATTATACACCAGCTCCTCAACATGGAATCATTTCATATTATGGAGCTTATCATGGCAGAATGTCTGCAGGACTTTCAGCTACACCATGTGCTTATTATAGAGAAAATGTTCCGACAATCAAGAATGATATTACAAGAATACCCTTTCCCTACTGCTATCGTTGCTTTTATGGCAGGGAATATCCGAGCTGTGATATGTTTTGCTTAAAAGCTTTGAAAGAAATGTTTAAAACACCTGAATGTGGTTTATATGATCCAAACACAAAAACAAACTTAGTATCCACATTAATAGTAGAACCTGCACAATTTCACGGTGGTGGAGTGTACGCTCCAAAGGAATACTTTAAAGGTATTCGTGAAATCTGCGATGAATTTGGGATTGTAATGATTGCAGATGAAATAGCAATCGGAATGGGCAGGACTGGAAAATGGTGGTGTATTGAGCATTACGATGTAGTTCCTGATTTGATTACCACATCAAAAGCTCTCTCAGGAGGAGTTTGGCCTTTGTCTGCCGTTATTGGAAAACGTGAAGTAATGAACGCTTGGAACGGTCATCCGGATAAACATATGGGAACATGGCATGGTAGTGCAATAGGTTGTAAGGCGGCAACTACTACAATTCGAGAGATTAAGAAGAGAAATCTTCTAGACAATGTTACAGAAATGGGTAATTACTTCAAGGATGGCCTGTTTGAACTTCAAAAGCGTCATGAACTAATTGGATCTATTGAAGGAATTGGTTTAGGTTTAGGAATTGAGTTGGTAAAAAATAGAAAAACAAAAGAACCTGCAGCTGCAGAAACATCATTTATAGTAAAACGTGCTCTTGAATATGGCGTTCTAGTAAATTTATCAAGCTATTATGGCAACCGCATGACATTTATGCCACCATATATTATTACGAAAAGTGACATTGATATTATATTGAACGTATTAGATATGTGTTTAGAGGAGGCAAAAGTCCTTTAATCAATATAGCGTGAAACGCAAACTTATGAAGGAGGTTAATTTATGAAAAAGGTTCTTAGTGTAATTTTAACAATGGCATTGTGTGCATGCTTATTTACAGGGTGCGCTAAAAAAGAGAAGGAGGTAAAAATTGGTGCCATGCCTGCAGATTCAAACATTTCGTTCTTCCAGGAATTAGCAAAGGGTATGCAGGCAGCCGGAGAAGCATATGATGTTAAGGTCGATATTCAATACACAGGACGTGATATTGAAAAAGAACTTAGTTTAACACAGACATTCATTTCTCAAAAATACAGCGGCATAATTTTAGAGACTGTTGATAGCTCTGCAATAACAGGCTGTTTAACAAAAGCTAATGACGCTAAAATTCCAATGGTAGCTGTTGATACAGTTCCAGATAAGCCGGAATTGGCAGCAAGTACAGTAACATCTGATAACTATAATGGTGGGTTTGCAGCAGGTGAATTAATGAAGCAGCTTCTACCTGATGGCGGTAAAGTTTTAATGACAAAGTTTAACTACAGCTCAGTTGCTATGGATGATCGTTATAGAGGCTTTGAAGATGCTATTAAGGGTTCCAATTTGGAATTAATAGATACAATCGAACAAGACGGTACCCGTGAAGACACTTTGGAAAAAATAACTCCTCTTCTCTCTAAATATAGTGACCTGGCAGGTATCTTTTGCTCACAGGGTGACCCGGCAATAGGTTGTCTATCGGCTGTAACAACTGCTGGCTTACAAGATCAGGTTTCTATAATCAGCTATGACATCGAAGATGAAGTGGCAGCAGCTATCGAACAAGGTTCTGCAATTAAAGGTGGCGTTACTCAGTTCCCTTATGCAATGGGATATATGTCTGTTGTAGAGACTTTAAAGGCAATTAATGGAGAAGAAACAGAAGAAATGTTAGCTATTCCGGTATTGGCAGTAACAAAAGATAATATTTCAGAATTTAAGAAAGATGCTACAGCATTCTTAGAAAAATATGGAGAATTTAAACTCCCGACCAAATAGTTCATTACAAAAAATGCCGGCAGTAAACACTGCCGGCAAATAATAAAATGGGGGTAGCTTATGGATAATGAATATATTGTAAAACTTACAGGAATTGAAAAAAGCTTTTCCGGAGTACCGGTATTAAAGGGCGTTGATCTTAAATTAAAGAAAGGTGAGATTTTAGCTCTTTTAGGCGAAAACGGAGCAGGAAAATCTACACTTGTCAATGTACTTATGGGTGTACACCAGAGAGATGGTGGAACCATAGAGATTAATGGAAAACAGTTTGATGAATATAATATAAATATTGCAAGAAAAAATGGGATTACAATTATTCCTCAAGAGTTATCTCTGGTTCCAACAATTACGGTAGCAGAAAACATTATGTTGGGGAACAGAAATACTTATAAAATGGGCGGAATAAATTGGAAGGCCATGATTAAGGATGCGCAAAAGGTAATAGATTATTTGGGATTTAATATCGATCCAACTGTAAGAGTGGACAGTTTGCCAATTTCATACAGACAATTGGTTTCTATTATAAAAGTAGTAGCTGAACAGGCTAAGGTTATCATTATGGATGAGCCGACATCTTCTCTGAGCAGGGAAGAAGTAGTTAGGTTACAAAAGATTATATTTAAGCTCAAAGAACAAGGGGTAGCCATTATATATATTTCTCATCTTATGGATGAAATATTTGAAATATCGGATACGATTACCATTCTTAGAGATGGTCTTTTTATAGATTCAAAGAAGAAATCTGAAACTAATCAAAGAGAAGTCATCTCCTTAATGGTAGGTGAAGGGTTGTTGCAGACACAGGAAGTTTTAAGAAAAGAAATTGAAGTAAGCAACGAAGAAGTCGTAGATATGGATATGCCATCAATTCTTGAAGTGGAGGGAATAAAGCGGAATAAAAATTCCGAACCGGTTTCATTTAAATTGCATCCAGGGGAAGTACTTGGTGTTACAGGCCTTGTAGGGGCAGGGAAGACAGAATTGATGCGTATGTTAATAGGAATAGATAAATATACAGAGGGAGCAATCAAGGTAGAAGGAAAGGTTGTTCAAATTAAAAGTCCGAGAGATGCATATAAATACGGTATAAGTACGGTTCCAGAGGACAGGAAAAAGCAGGGTTTGGTATTAATGAGAAGTGTAAAGGACAATATTGCACTTGCGCTACCGTATAGAAAATCTATTACGAAATATGGAATAGTAAATTCAAAAAAAGAAAAGAAGGATGCTCAGGAGTCTATAATTCAATTAGCAACAAAGACGTCTGGACTAGATCAAAGAATTAGTAGATTGTCAGGCGGAAATCAACAAAAATGCGTTATTTCTAAGGCACTGCTTACGAAACCAAAAATTTTAATGCTGGATGAACCTACAAGAGGAATTGATGTTGGTGCTAAGACTACAATATATAAATTAATTAGAGAGTTAAGAAAAAAAGGAATGGGCATTATACTATTTTCATCAGATGTTTCTGAGATACCGATCGTATGTGACAGAGTTATCGTATTATCAAATAATAAAATTGTTGGAGAACTGGCAGGAAAAGAAACTACAGTAAGTAAAATTCTTAATTATGCAGCGGGAGGATTAGACGAATGAAAACTGGTGAAAAATTTAAAAATGTAATTGGAAAAAAAATAATTACAAAATCTTTTGGTAAATACGGCGGAATCATATCCGTTGTAATAATAATGATGATTATAACAACTATATTTAATCCAATATTTTTTACAAAGTCAAACCTATTACAGCTTCTAGTTAACAATAATAATATTTTTCTTGCCGGTTTTGGTATGACCTTTGTTATTCTTGGCGGTGGAATTGACTTAAGTCAAGGTGCTCTGGCGGCTTTTTCGACAATGATAGTTGCAATGCTGCTTAAAGCCGGATTCCCTGTATGGTTGTCGATTATTTTGACGATTATGATAGGTGCATTAGTTGGTATAATTAATGGTGCCATTGTATCAATTGCTAAAGTTCATTCATTTGTTGTAACTTTAGGTATGACGACTGTACTTCGTGGATTAGCAGTTGCTATAAACGGTGGATATCCGGTACCTATTGATATGTCCAGCTCATTTATTCAATTCGGTAATGGTAGCACATTTGGAATACCAAATGCAATTTTAATCTGCATAGCAGCTTTGGGTATCTGTTATTTCATATTAACTAGAACGAATATTGGACGTAATGTGTATGCTATTGGCGGTAACTCTGAGTCAGCAATATTTTCAGGAATCAGTGTGATAAAAACATCTCTATTTGCATTTGGAATATGTTCAGCACTTACAGCCCTTGTCGGAGTTATATTGGCATCAAGAATGTTTTCGGGCTTGCCCTCTGCAGCTGTTGGATTAGAGACATCTGCAGTAACAGCCGTTATTATCGGTGGTACTAGTTTTACCGGTGGTGATGGTAATGTAGTAGGAACAGCAATTGGTGTAATTCTATTAGGTGTCTTGGTTAACGCAATGGTTATGTTTGGTTTACCGAATTGGGTACAAGACGTAATTTCAGGAGCTATCATCATCGTTGCTGTCATTTACGATAAGCAAAGAACGAAAAAAATACAATGATAAGATGGAAAATGGTGAAAATATGAGCAAATCGTTAATTAAAATAGGAGTAATATGTTCAACGCTTGAAGGAGAACGCATTGATTTAGCAGAACAATTTCTACATAATGCTCGTAAAACTTTGGCAGTCCATGGTTTAGAAATTGTCAATAAAGACAGTAGCTATACATTGACCGGAGAAGAAGTACTGATTCAAAGTAAACAGTGTGAAGCCTTGGGTGCAGAAGCAATAATTTATTTGATTGGCACATGGATACTAGCAGACCATATAATAGATGCAGTTCAACGAATAAATCTACCGATAGGATTATGGGGAATTCCTGAACCAGCTTCATTTTCTTCGGTAGGAACTAATGTTTTACATGGTGCTTTTGACGAAATGAATATAAAGCATAAGCTGTTTTATGGACATGCTGATGATAATTCAATTGCAAAGGAAATAGTAGTATTTGCTAGAGCCTGCCAATTGAAGAAAAAGTGCATGGGTGCAAGGCTGGGACTGCTTGGTGGTAGAACAATAAGCGCATACCCGACTTCAGCGGATGCAAATCAGATAAAAGAAATGTTCGGAATCGAAGTAGAACATATAGACCAATTGGTTTTATTAGAAAAAGCCCGTGCCATACCTTTGGAGCAATCAAAAGAGGTAATACAAATTGTGAGAGACAGATATGGGAAAGTGGATGTTCCTGAGGAAATATTAATTAAATCAGCAAATGTATATTTAGCACTTAAAGAAATTCAAAAGGAATATAAGCTAGATTTTTGTTCTGTCAAGTGTCTTGGAGAGTTTATAAATACATATACATCTTGCTGTTTAGCAGTTTCAATGCTTAATGACGAAGGGATTGTAACTGGTTGCCAGTGTAGTATTAATGCAACTATATCTTCCTACCTATTGTCTCAACTTTCGGATGATCCGGCATATTTTGGCGATATAAATGTAGTGCTGAAAGAGGAAGGTATCGCAAGACTAATCAATTGTGGAGCGATTCCTGGAAAACTAGCTACGGACAACAAGGATATTAATATAGTAACGCAGTATGAATACATGGGCACAGGGAGAGGAGCTTGTACACTATTTTGCTGTAAACCAGGGAAAATTACTTTTGGTACATTGGGTAGGGTACATGGAAAATATGTAATGAGTATTGCCGGTGGGGAAGCGTTTACTGAACCTAAAGAAAAATTAACAGAGGTACGTAATTGGGCGCAGGGATTTGTAAAGTTGGATTGTGATCCTATGGAATTTTATAACAATATTCGTTCTAATCACAGTACAGCCTGTTATGGAGACTTTAAGGAAGAGCTAGTTGAGTTTTGCAGACTAACAGGTGTTCAAGTGATTTTAAATTAATTATCATATTTATAAGAATATGCTTACTATCCTTTTTTGTAGGGAGCGTTCTAGATATAGAATGTTCCCTACTTTCGATATGTCACAAGGAAACCCAATTGAATATGTGAAATCAAACAAGATGAATTTGAAGTTTATTTATTAAAAATAGGCTTAAATTCATCTTTTTTTATTTTCAGGTAGTTAGAAAAACGTTAAATGTAAATGAAATGCAACCCGTTCCACTACAATTAACAGTTTTTGAGAAACTACAAACAGGGAGGAAACCTGCGTTTCGTTTGCAAATATTCAGTTTTCATTTACAAATATGGCATCTCATCTTACAAACTGGCGTGTCGCTTTACAACTGACCGGAAAAAGGAGAGAAATAGCCAACAGAATAGCTTTAAGTACAGCAGTTTCCAGTAAATAACAAATATGTACTAAAAAAGGAAAAATATGTTTACAAATGGAAATTAATGGAGTATAATTTGTCATATCCCAAAAAATTACAAATTAAATAAAAATACGTAAAATACCTGCGCAGGAATGGAGGGAAAGGGGGCTTATTATGAAGTTTTTTAAAGCGAACAATTCGTCGAATACTATGCCAATAAGAGATGATAGATTTAAGGAAAAGCAAAAAGAGAAACCTATTGATTTGAAGACAGATAAACAGGATGAAATACAAGTTGATCGGCAGAATGAAATAAAAAAAGAGAATCCAATAACTCATGAAGAAAATACGAATAATGGAGTTATGATTGTAGATGATTCTAAATTCTCGAGAAATATATTAAACGATATTCTGATAAGTGAAGGAATAAATATTATCGCCGAAGCAAAAAATGGATTAGAAGCGATAGAGATGGCAAAAGAAAAGAAACCTAAGTACATATTTCTGGATGTTGAAATGCCTATTATGGATGGATTGGGAGCTCTCCCTAAGATATTAGAGGTAAATCCAAATTCACGTATTATTATGTGCACTGCAATGGGACAAAAGAACATAATTGTAGAAGCAGCAAAAGCTGGTGCAAAGGATTATGTTTTAAAGCCATATAAAAAAGAGAACATCATGAGAGTTTTAAATATTATCATGAATTCTGAGGAACAACAAAAAGATCGAAAGGTTATTCCGCTTGAGGACAAGATAGGTGTGGAAGGGATTTCCAATATGAATACGGATACTCCTGTTGAGTTACTAAGAGAGATACACGATACGGAAACAGTTTACATTGATGATGAAGCTGATACAAGAGCAAAAGAAACCGCAGAGAGTATTATGTCTGAATTAGAGATGGATCTGTTAGAACAAGATAATAGGGTGAAAGATAGTATTCATGATTATAAGGAGGATTTAGTTGAACTTCTTGAATTAATAAGGGGAGAAGAAGAGATTTCGGAAAATGTTGATAGTCTAATATCTGATGATTTATTATATGAAGCTTTAGATATGAATTATGATGACCATAAAACAGAAGAGTTGTTGGTAGAACTAAATCCTGATTTTAATGATGAATTGGATGGACTAGCTTTATACGAAGAAGAGACAATTGCTATATTAAATGATTTTGAAGAAATTGAAGAGTTAAAAATAGAAGAAGAAACAGAATTTAGCAATATAGAGGAAGAGCTTGAAGAAGATATCGATGAACTATCAGGTAATTCAGTGTCAGAGTTGGAATTTGATGAGAATGAAAATATAAAAGTAACTGAAAATGAAGTCGATCTGGAAGTTACAGCTGAAATGACTATAGAAGAGGAAGCAGAAACGGCTATGCTTCAAGAGATTGATAAAACGGAAATCGAGGAGAAATTAGAAGTAGAAATAGAAGCTGAAAAAGAAGCAGAAAAAGAAGCAGAAAAAGAAGTAGAAATAGAAGCTGAAAAAGAAGCTGAAAAAGAAGCTGAAAAAGAAGCAGAAAAAGAAGTAGAAAAAGAAGCTGAAAAAGAAGCAGAAATAGAAGATGAAACTGCGGAGAATATAGAAGCTAGCACTGAAACAACAGTTGGAGCAGAAACCACAGAGTATATAATGGCTAATACTGAAACAACAGATAAAGCAGAAACGGCGGAGCTAGTAGATCTACAACTAGAAGAATTCTTAAAAGAAGAATCGGAAGTAGCATCAGCGAGTGAAATAGAAGAGAACGGATTTATAGAAGAAACCGAAAGAACTTCTGAAGAAATCGATACCTCCTATACAAATGAAGCTAATGATATAGAATTTGGTAATAATTCAGACAAAGCTGAAATGATTGAATTATTGAATATACTGGAGTCGGATAAACCAAAAGTTGACTTGGCCGAAGAAGCAGTCGAGAGGATAACAGATAGTTCTTTTATCGATGAGCTACAAGAACTACAAAAAAAATATTTGGTAGACATTCTTATTCCTTATAGGAGCTTTAGCATAATTCCTGATGATTATGAGTTTACATATTTATGGGAAAACAGGTTTCATCAAATTGAAGAGCTTTTTATAGATAGCTCGATGAATCAAAGAATATTTTTCCTGAAATCAATTGTTTTGGAGGACGAGTATTACCGAACAGATCAAGGCAATAACAAGATTATCTCAGCGATGATCACATCCTATCTGGCTTTAAGAAATCGTCTGCAACCGGAAGACAGTGGTACAGAAAAAGAAAAGATTTCACTGATTAATCAGAAAAGAATATTTTCTAGCGTTTTATTTAAAGAGAAAAGTAATGATGCTTCTGAAGTAATTATGACGGATTTATTAAAATTAAGTGATAATAAAGACCCGAACAAATTGATTATCCGTAATAAAGGTTTATCTAATGCAATATCAGTACTGGTACAAAGTAAAGTAGAACGTGTTCTGTAAGTTGGCTTTAATTTTATTAAGATAAAAGGGGGATATCAAACAGTGTTAATTTGTACTTTGGAACGTGATAAAATTGAAAGTTTAAGCACAATTATTGAGGATAAAAATAATCTATCTCCATTAAACAGATTTACTCCTAAGGATTGCTCCGAAGAAGATAAAGACGTATTAATCAGAATGGGTATGGTGAATGAAGAAGGAAATATTTTGGATACAATTAAGCCAACAATAAATATTCTAACAAATCCACATGCCGTTGCTAAATTAACATTTACCGGTGGTGTAGGAACCTATGAACATAATATAAATTATGATGCTTCCTATAAAAAGTATGTATCCTTTACTGTTATGCCAAACAAATTCTCTATTGATGATGAAACCAATCTAGAGAGTTTGATTGATACAGTTCAGGATTTTATAGGTAAGAGTAATTTAAAAAGTATTAGTATTTCTAAAAAGCTAAATAAGAACGAAGCCTTAGTTATTGCCTCTATTATTGATATGGAGAGAAGAGCCTCCCTAAGAGCCTTTGTAGATGAGATGGCAATCAATCATAATGCATATAACGCCAATATGATATGGAGAATTATTAACAGTACAAGTACAAGCATTCAATGGTTTGTATCCATATTGAATAAGGTGATCGGTGGGCATGCTACCTTAACCTTACAGCAGGTACAGGAGGCATTGGAACAGTTAATAGAGAAGGAAATCGTTGTTCTAAACGGAGGACAATACCAGCTGATTGGAGAAATGTCTCAATTATCTGACCGAATGTTAATAATAGATAATGTGCTATCGGCTCAGATCTCTAAACTGGAGGATCAAGGGATTAAAATTGCAGGCTTTACCTGTATTCAATCCGGAGTTCATGACTTGTTGTTTCTTGACTACAATGGGGAAGAGATGCTGTTAGAGACAATTACCTCAGGAAGGTTATTAGAATATCTGAAAATTATGTTAAATTGTGAAACATATATCTCGAAACTTTAATATGGCTTACTTGTTAGGTGGGGGTGGCAGACATAGAACGGAATAAGAAGAAGATCGGTGATTTACTTGAAGAAGCGGGCCTCATTACAGAAGAACAATTACAGGAAGCACTGAATATACAAAAGAAGACAGGCGGTAGACTGGGACGTATTCTAATAGATTGTAATTATGTGAATGAAACACAGGTCCTGGAGGTCCTAGAATTCCAGTTGGGAATTCCGTTTATTGATCTGAATAATGTTAAGATAACTCCGGATATTCAAAGATTGATACCCTACCAATTGGTAAAACGACATAATGTGGTACCGGTTAAAGTAGAATTAAAATTATTATATGTTGCTATGGAGGATCCCCTTAACTTTGTTGTAATTGAGGATTTAAGAATGGCAACGAACTATGAGATTGCTCCTGTTATTTCATTTAAGGGTGCAATAACTAGTACGATTAACAGACTTTATGGTAATGAGTCCTCGGATAAAGCGCTAAAGGAATTTCAGAAAGAAGCAAGCGCATTTACAGAGACGAATAAATTAGACTTGGATAATCAGTCTCTAGAAGTTGATAGTGCGCCAATTGTTCGATTGGTTAACTCAACCATTGAGCAGGCAGTAGCTGAGGGGGCCAGTGATATACATATTGAACCGTTGGAAAAAGAGATTAGGATCAGATATCGAATTGACGGTAAACTCCATTTGTCCAAGAACCTGCCGAAAACAGCACTTTCTGCGGTCGTAACTCGTATTAAGATCTTGTCCGGTTTGGATATAGCAGAAAAAAGAGTGCCGCAGGATGGACGCTGCGATTTTAAGATTAAAGATAAGGTTTATAACCTCAGAATTTCAATTCTTCCTACCGTTCACGGAGAAAAGGTTGTAATGCGTGTTCTTGATAAAATGAATTTCCTGATACCTAAGGAAAAGCTAGGATTTACACCGGATAACCTAAAAAAATTTAATCAGCTTCTTAGTAATCCGAATGGAATTATACTGATCACTGGTCCTACCGGTAGCGGTAAATCAACCACTCTGTATACAATGCTCAGTGAGCTGAATAAAGTAACTGATAATATTACCACGGTAGAAGATCCGGTAGAATACGTCATTGACGGATTAAATCAGGTACAAGTAAATGTGAAGGCGGGCCTTTCTTTTGCAGGCGCATTAAGATCCTTCTTAAGACAGGATCCTGATGTTATCATGCTTGGTGAAATTCGAGACGGCGAAACAGTGGATGTGGCACTTCGAGCAGCAATAACAGGTCATCTCGTATTAAGTACTCTTCATACGAATGACGCAGTCAGCTCCATATCCAGACTTATTGATATGGGTGTGGCACCCTATCTGATCGGAGTGGCTTTAATGGGAGTAATCTCACAAAGATTAGTTCGCAGACTATGTCCGAACTGTTCTGTTTCCTATGAACCGGGAGAGCATGAGCTACGATATCTTGGTATTCGTGGTGGGAAATATACATTTAAAAAGGCTTGCGGATGTTCTTATTGTAACAATACCGGGTATAAGGGGCGTCTCGCAGTACATGAAATATTATTACTCAATAAGGGGCATCGAGATTTGATTGCCAGAGATGCGACTATGAATGAGATCCAGAACTATTCCTTAAAAACCGGTATGACAACTTTGAAGGATGAATGTATCAGGCTTCTAATGGATGGCGTTACCTCCTTTGATGAAGTAATGGATATTACCTATACACAGGAATATGTCAAGGATTAGGACAAGGAGACAGATATGAATACAAATGAGATGCTTGAAAAAGCCGTACAAATGAAAGCTTCTGATTTACATATTACAACAGGAGTACCCGGAACTGTTCGAGTCCACGGTAAACTCGGATACATTAATGAAGTTATATTAACCCCTGCAGATACCAAACAGATTGTCAGGGATCTTACCAACGAAAGCCAGTGGGAGAAATTAAATAAGGTTGGAGAAGTGGATTTTTCCTATTCACTTCCCGGATTAAAGCGATTCCGCGTGAATGCATATCGACAAAGGGGAACCTATAGTGTTGCTTTAAGATTGGTGAATTCATCCATACCATTGTTTCAAGATCTGGGACTGCCACCTGTAATAAAAGATCTGGCGCAGAGAAACAGTGGACTCATCTTAGTTACAGGCCCGACAGGAAGCGGCAAATCAACTACTCTGGCCAGTATGATTGATGAAATAAACAAAACAAAGGATAGGCATATCATTACCCTGGAGGATCCAATTGAATATTTATTTAAACACAATAAAAGTATCATTGACCAAAGGGAGATAGGACATGATACCCTCAGCTTTAGCAATGCCTTAAGGGCATCCCTGAGACAGGATCCAGATATCATTCTTGTAGGTGAGATGAGAGATTTTGAGACGATTTCCATTGCGTTAACTGCTGCGGAGACAGGACATCTGGTACTAAGTACCCTACATACGGTTGGCGCGGTCAATACCATAGACCGTATCATCGATGTATTTCCGTCTAATGCGCAACAGCAAGTTCGTGTGCAGCTAGCTATGACCTTACAAGGGGTCATATCCCAGCAGTTATTGACCACAGTAGATCAGAACGCAAGAGTATCCGCTGTCGAAGTTATGGTGGTAAATCCTGCAGTTCGAAATCTCATTCGCGAGGGTAAGATCCAACAGCTTACCAGTACCATTCAAACCAATTCAAAAATTGGTATGAAGACGATGGATGATGCTTTGGCAGACCTATTTAAGAAAGGGCGAATCACAAGAGAAGATGCTCTTCTTCATTGTGTGGATTACGAATACTTAAATAAGCTTATGCTTTAAATACTAAGGATTAGAGGTGATGGGATGCCAAAGTATCATTATAAAGCGATGAATATGTCAGGCAGTAATATTGAAGGGATATATGAAGGTTCAAACAAGCAGGCAGTCGTAGAGATGATCAGACAAAAATCATTTTATCCTCTTGAAATTAAAGAAGTTGTTGAAAGAAAAGAGATAGAGATTACTTTCTTATCCAAGATAAAGTCAAAAGATATTTCACTATTCTGTAAGCAATTTGCATCCATATTAAAAGCAGGAGTACCCTTAATCCAATGTCTTAATATGTTGAGTGAGCAGACAGAGAATAAAGGTTTAAAAAATATACTCAAAAATGTAAGTGAAGAAATTCAAAAGGGAAGTAGTTTATCCCAAGCCATGACCTTGCATGAGAAGAAACTCCCCTCTATTTTAATTAATATGGTAAGGGCTGGTGAGGTAAGCGGTACCTTGGACGATTCATTAGAATTAATGGCAGTACACTTTGAAAAGGAAAATAAATTAAACCAGAAGGTTAAAAGTGCTATGATGTACCCGATTGTAATCTCGGTGGTAGCTGTAGCAGTCGTGTGTTTGCTATTAATCAAAGTTGTTCCTATGTTTGCAACAATGTTTACTGAATCAGGTGCAAAGCTCCCGGGACCGACTAAAATGCTGATTGATATGAGCGATTTTCTAAAAGAAAACGGTCTAATTGTATTATTAGTCATTATCGTAATAGGCATCATGATTAAATTATTTCTATCAGGGGAAGCCGGTAGACTGGCTTTTCATAAATCATTGTTAAGGCTTCCTTTGATCGGTAAGTTTCAGATTAAAACCATCGCGGCAAGATTCGCAAGAACTCTAGCAACCTTAATGAGTACAGGTGTATCTATCACGGAGGCACTGGAGATTACAGGAAGAGTGGTTACTAATACCTATGCCCGGAATGGCTTGCGAACAGTGGAAGAGCAAGTAAAGCAAGGAAAAGGTCTTTATGAACCGATTAAGTCCCTCATGATTTTCCCTCCCATGATTCAGAATATGATTATGCTTGGGGAACAATCCGGTACTTTGGACCATATGCTCCTTAAAGCAGCAGATTTTTATGAAGAGGAGGTGGATCGTGAGGTTCAAAATCTTACCTCGTTGATGGAGCCTGCAATCATCGTAGTACTGGGTGGAATTATCGGATTTATTGTATTATCGATTGCGTTGCCGATGTTTAGCATGGCGAATTTTGCTGCATAAATTACCAACCTGATTATATGTGGTAATAAAATTAAGGTACGGGTGACATAATTCAGATTAATATCATGAGGTGAATTATATGCATAATGGCGCCCGACCAATTAATTATGGTAGTAAATTGTAATACAATTTTATAATAAAAAGGAGAGAGAAAGTATGTTAAAAATGTATGTAAAATTAAGAAACAAACGGAAAAACCAAAAGGGTTTCACACTCATTGAACTCATTGTTGTTATTGCAATCCTTGGTATTTTGGCTGCGATTGCAATTCCAAGAATGGCAGGTTTCACTGATAAAGCAAAGCAGGCGAATGACAAAGAATATGGTAATCTGGTGGCTCATGCAGTTCAGACGATGATTGCGTCTGATGATGTAAAAGTGACAAGTGAAAGTACTGATATTGTGTTGACAATTGACAATACTGGAGATGTAAGTAATGCTACTAATCTCAATGCCTTTGGTGCTACTGAAAAAGCTATATTAGTTAAAATGCAACCTAAGAAGGCCTTGAGTTCTTACACTACTTTAACAGTTACAATTTCAGGTACAACAAATGAAATAAAAGTAGTGGGTGCATAATAGTATTTATATATTATTATTTGCATCTGAATAGAGATAATATTGCAATCCTAATTTAGAAATTGTTACAAAGGATGGCGCTATAAATGATTTGTTTTAATTAATTTATTATATTTTACATAAGTGGGAGTGATAATTCTGGATTATATCATCATTTGTATCTTTGGTTTACTTATAGGAAGTTTTATGAATGTATGTATATACCGGATCCCGAAGGGGGAATCAATAGCATTTCCCCCTTCTCATTGCTCCCAATGTAAACATGCATTATCACCGCTGGATTTAATTCCAGTGGTAAGTTATCTGTTTCTTAGAGGCAGATGCAGGTACTGCAAGGAAAAAATAGCAATTCGTTATCCATTGGTAGAACTCATGACAGCTCTGCTAACCCTTGCGGTGTATGTTAAGTACGGATTTGATTTTAAAACTGGAATTTATCTATTGTTGGTTTACGCCGTAATCGTAGCCTCCTTTATTGACTTGGATCATAGGATAATCCCTGACTCGGTCAATTTATTTCTTGGCATTACAGGCTTTCTATTTCTCTTTACCGGCTTTACGGTTAACTGGAAGCAAGGCTTGTTAGGGGCTTTGATAGGCGGAGGCGTTCTACTATTACTGGGTTATTTTGCATTATGGTTTTTACGGAAAGAAGGCATGGGTGGCGGTGACATTAAGCTACTTGCCGCATGCGGATTATATTTGGGGATGGGTAAGACAATTATGGCTTTAATATTGTCCGCCTATATCGCATTAATTATTATACTTGTATTATTCATAGCGAAAAGGTATCAAAAGGATCAGTATATCCCCTATGGACCATTCATATCAGCAGGAGTGATCACTGTAGTTTTATTTTATCAGGATATTTTGAATATATATGTTGAGTTGTTATATCGATAGATATCTTGTATTCACCTAGTATTAACAGGATTTTATCAATTAGAAAAAAGTTAGAAAATAACGGTGGAGATAACTGACAAATCACTATGAAGGTGAGGTCAGATGTTCATAAATATAATAGATAAATATATAAAGTAAGTTAAGATTTTATGCCATTTCATCAAGGAGGGAGGAGTATATGAACCTTATGAATAAAAATATTATCAGGAATCAAAAGGGAATAACCATGCTTGAAATATTAATAGCCATTACTATTTTATCAATATTGGTTACTTCTTTTTTTTCTGCATTTATTTATTCCGCTAAGGTAAATAAAATAACCGAAGAAACAACAGATACAACATACATTGCGCAGAAATGTATGGAAGAATTATATAAATTAAGCACTACGGCCACAACAAAGATTCTGGATCGTACAAGAACGGAATTAGTCGCCAGAGGTTATACACAGGAAATATCACTTCCCTTATATAAGTATAAAAAAGAAATCGATGGATTTTATGTTTTAATAAAGCTAGATACTGCTGCTTACACAGATAACCTCTATAAAGTAGTCGTATCTGTATTCAATGATTCCGGATACACAAAACTGTCTACAAAAATGGAGGATATTTTAACCTGGCAATAGGAGGGGGAGTAATGTTATCAAACAAAAAAGGGGTAACTCTTTTGGAATTAATTATAGCATTAGCTATCATGTCTATTATCATGGCAGTATGCTTTTCTGTATTCAGTTATGGTATGAAAGGATATCAAAGGGAAACAGCAAATGTAGATAGTCAAATTGATGTACGGTATGTCTTAAACTATCTTAATCGTGAGATCAGAAGAGCAGAGCATGTGGAAGTGAACACAAATATACTAAAGCTAACAGATGAGACAGGTAATATTACGGAATACAAGTTAAACGGGGATGAAATCATAAAAAATGCAACTACACTAGTTGACGGAATTAATACTTTTATGGTAACTATGAACGGCGATAAAATAGAAATATTCATTGAAAGTGTAGAAAATTCAAGCGGTGACTCCTATGAGTTATCTTCAGAAATCACAATTAGGAAATAATTAGGGGTGAATAAAATGTTAAAGAATCAAAAGGGTGCAGCCTTAATATTTGTTCTAATGATGTTTACGGTATTTTCTATTTTATTTTTAGCTATGCTCGGTTCGGTAGTAACAAATCAACGCATGTCATATAAGGATAAAGAATTTCAGGAAACCTATTATATCGCAGAATCCGGTGTGACTAAGCGAATGGAAGCTTTTAAAGATGAAGTGATGCAGGCATATCATAGTACTGCAAATCAGACTTCGTTCTTTCATGCCATTGAAACGGTAATCAGTCCGAATACAGTCATAAATAATTATGAGCTTGCACAAGGAATTCAACCTACCGCCACGGTAACCATAAGCAGAATATCTCCCTTATACAGCAATCCTAGCGTGTATACAATTACTTCAATGGGCGTAATAGATGATAGCACCAGAGTAGTAACAAAGGATATTAGTTTGAGGTGGGTAACGAATAATCCATATAATTTTCAGATGGATATGACTGTTTTCTCAATAAACAACGTAGGATTGCTAAATGGATCGATTAATGGACCCTTGGGTACGAATGCAAGCGGCCCGAGTGCAATCAACATATCAGGAAATCCCAACATTGATGATGTCTATCTACTGCCGGGAGCCGGATTGAGTGCTCAAACCTGGTGGCTAAATAACTGGACAAATGGAGGTAATCATAAGAATACACTACCGGGAGCAAGAACATATGGTATGCCTATATTTCCTACTTATCCGGAATATAGTAAAAAGCCCGATGATGTAGTAAGTGGGAGTGGTAACACTCACAGGGTAATTGATAATGGAAGCGTTAATATTACCAGTTATCTGGCGCACAATTATATACTGGATTTAGATCGTAATGCATATATCCCGGAGATAAATATCAATAGTAATAGGAATCTGTATATCGATGTAGGCGATAAGAACAGAGAGATAGTAATAGGTAAGTTAAATCTGAATTCCGGTCATATTATTCTATTGGGTACCGGTAAACTTACCATATATATAAAAGACAGTATTAATCTGAGCGCAGGGAGTACAATCAACAGTCCAGCAAATCCAAGCAATGCAACACAAGTTAGTGATTCTATTAAAAAACTTCTGGTATATTATGAAGGTGATTCTTCCAATAAAACAATAACGATGTCCGGGTCTCAAAAAATCTATGGTTCCCTTTATGCAAAGGATGCAGATATGAACATTACAGCTGGATCAGGGTTTTTGGGTAATGTAGTGACCGGAGGGTTACATGTGAATATTAATGGTGGAACCAATGTGGTAACTAATTTCTTTTATGCTCCAAACGCGGCAGTTAGTATATCGGGAGGAGGTACTGTGAATGGTCCAATTGTATCGAATTCCTTCACTTTAGATGGGGGGGCTTCTGTTACATACAATCCCAGTGGAGGGATTGTTGATAATCCATTTACGGTGGGTAATTCAATTGACGACTTAATACCGATACAGGGAGCGCTTAGAGAACAATAACCGGAGGTAATTTATGAAGCATACGAAAGAAACAAAACTTAACAACATTCAGAATAATCTTAGTCAAGGGAAGCTAAAGCTGCAAAGCAAGCAAAAACCCATGATAGGGGTTGACATCGGAACCAATTCCATTGAGATTGTTCAAATGAAAAATAACGGTAGAATTAAAAGTTATGGATTGGAGATAGTTCCGGAAGGTATGGTTAATCAAGGAAGGGTGGAGACGATTTTCCCTCTGGCGGATATTATTAGAAGATGTATCAATAATAACAAAATTAAGGGAAGTACATGTTCACTATGCCTATCCAGCAATGAATTAATCATTAGAGAGCTAACGTTACCCGAGATGTCGGAAGCTCAAATCTATGAGAATATTCAAATTGAAATTACCAGCATATTACCGTTAAAGCATGATGAATATTGCGTGGATTATAAGATCTTAGAATATATTTCGTCCCATGACAATGCACCGAATAAGCTGAGAATTATGGTGGCTACAGCGCCGGTAAGCCTGATTCGTTCTTATATGAATGTTCTAAAAAGGGCAAAATTAAAGGTTGTACATATCGATGTCGCTCCAAATGTGGTAGGTAAGATTCTAAAATGGATGATACAAAAAGTCGGTCACAATTTCGGAAATAATAATGTTTGTTTTATTGATTTTGGAGGTCAATCTACGCAGGTAATTATCTTAAAAGAGGGAAACTATTTTATTCATAAAGTGATTGCAAGTGGCGGTGCTTATCTGACTTCCATTATTGCAGAAAAAGGTAATATGGATTTCTTTCGAGCGGAAGAACATAAATATAGGACGAATTTTTTTGATGAAACATCTTATAATGAACTGAACATTCATGTGAAGAATTATTTTGAATATCTTCTGACAGACATAGGAAGAACGATGGAGTTCTTTGATAATCGCAATAATCATATCGGTATTGACCATATCTTTATCATGGGAGGTGGGAGCTTACTGCCGGGGTTGAGAAACTTTATGAAGGCACACCTGACACCGGAGGTAAACCTGATTTCTGATGTATTAGGATCAACCAATACAGGTAATGAATTTTATAAGAAAACATCACTTTATACCTATGCAATTGGCGCGACGATGAGGGAGGAGTGGTGATATGAAATATGATATTAATTTAATGCCCAAGAATAATGACAAATCGGCAATACAGACTGTTATTATTTCCTTACTGTTACTACTAATTATCATCGGCGGCTTGGGGTATTTTTGTTATTATATGCCTGTTCAGGAAAGAAATCACTTAAAAGCTGATATCAAAGATTTAGAAGATGAGCTTGCTTCGAGTAGTGACTTAGAACAAGAATATATTGAATTATCTGATAAAGTATCTAAATTACTTGAAATAGAGATAAAATTAAAGAATTTAAAAGAGAATAATATTAAAACCACAGAGATCTACGATGGGTTAGAAAAAAGCATTCCAAAGAATATTACCTTGGACAAAATAGTATTGGACGAGGGAGGAATAATCACCATAGAGGGGTATTCACCAACGCATACGGATATTGCTCAGTTTCTTGTAAATCTTAGAAAAGTGGATAAGGTACTAGTTGTTGAATTTCAAATGTTGGACAATAACAATCCGAAAAAACCGAATGAGTTTACGATTCAATTAGCTTGGAATGTTATTACCATGAATGGGGGGATACAATGAAAAAGATATCGAATAGAGAAAAATTATTGTTGCTTGTGGTTTTAGTTCTTGTTGCGATATACTTCTTCATTGATAAAATGTATACTCCAATCACTGACGAAGTGAAAGAATTAAGGAAGCAGTCCGAGGATTTGGCTATTCAGGTTGAAGATATGAATAATAAAGAAGAACTGATTGCTGATTTATCATCGCAAGAAGAGACATTACAAAAGGAAATAAACGAAGTTAACAAAGATATCTTTGTTGTCTGGGACGACCCGGAACTTCTAGTCTATATTGAGAGAGTATTTGGCGAATTTGGAGAAGTTAAAAGTGAGGCATTTTCTGAAACACTTGATGCAACCGGGTATTGGACGGGAGATGTTACTTTAAGTTATGAAACAAATTATGAAAATCTTAAAAAAATAATGACTGAATTTGAAAAAAACAAATACTTTAATACGGTAGTCACCTTTGATATAAGTTCTAGGAGTGCGGAGCAAGCAAATATAGATCCTAATACAGGTATAATTACAGATACAACTTTAGATACGGATAATTCAGATGAAGTTACAAACGATGATACGTTAGTTGTTAATCTTGTACTAAGATTTTATTCACAAGAGACTTTTGGTAAGTATCCGGACAACTATGATTTTATGAAGGGAATATTCGGTAAGGAAAATATATTCAAGGAATAAAACCTTATAATTTTAAAATTCAAAATAAAGATTTAAGTTCAGCCATCCCAAGATATTGAAAAGACTCAGGTTAAGCAAAACAGTAGCAAGTAAAGGGCAGGATTGATTATATCCTGTCCTATTAATATGTGATACAACCTTATTTTGGGCCTTATAGATCTATTATACTAAAATAATGTCAAAACTAACTCCAAGACTTTGTACAAACTTTTTACAAAATCATGGAAATATGATATGTTATCATGTATAATAATAGGAGCAGTTTGACTGAAACATTGAAAAAGAAGGTATTCGATGGAAATTAACGTATATAGAACCAATCAAAACAGATCAGTTGAATCGAAGTTATCACTTGTTATTCCTGTATATCAGGAGGGTAGCCATATTCGAAACTCAATTGGTGTCATTGAAGAAGTACTAATATCCAATCAAATTAAATATGAATTTATCTTAATAGATGATGGTTCCAGAGATAATACCTGGGAGGAAATCAAAAAATTAGCACAGGAGAATGTGAATATAACCTCCTTACGTTTAAGCAGGAATTTTGGCAAAGAATCTGCCCTTTGTGCCGGACTGGAGTATGCACAGGGGGATATGATATTAGTTATGGATGGTGATTTACAGCATCCCCCGGCATTAATCCCGGAGATGGTGAAAGCATGGCGGGATGAGGGTTATGATGTGGTAGAAGGGGTAAAAAGCTCAAGAGGGAAAGAAAGTCTATTCTATAAAGTATGTGCCAAATTCTTTTACTATATTATTTATAAGACGGCTAACATTAACCTGGGAAAGGCATCGGATTATAAATTGCTCGATCGCAAGGTAATTGATGCCTGGAAGGAGATGCCTGAACGAGCTACCTTCTTCCGTGGAATGACAGCTTGGCTCGGCTTTGATCGTAAGCAAATAAGCTTTGATGTGGCTGACCGCGTCAACGGTAAGACCAAATGGTCCGTCCTCCGCCTGCTTCGATTGGCTATCAATGCAATTACCTCCTACACCTCGGTTCCACTTCATTGTATCACGGTTCTCGGAATATTTATGTTTATCGGAGCCATCATTTTAGGTGCACAAACGCTCTATATGAAATTTGCGGGAAAGGCAACCAGCGGATTTACAACAGTTATTTTGTTGCAGCTGATCATCGGAAGCTCGATTATGATAAGCCTTGGTATGATTGGTATTTATCTGACTAAAATATATAAAGAGGTTAAGGGAAGACCCAGATATCTGATATCTAAGTGTGTAAAGGGCAGTGATTGTATTAAAAACAGTTGTGAGAACCTTTCAAATAAGGAGGGTGAAGGATGCTAGGGCTTTTATACCTTATACTGAGCTTTACCGTCGGCTGGGCAATCTGTACTTATTCATTTCCAGGTTTAGCAGAGCTGACACGAACAGATTATCTGAAGAGAAAGATATCCTTAAGCCCTTATTTGTTATTATTCCCTGCTTGGTATATAACCGGTACCCTCGCAATCACCTGGGTGACTTATTTAACCGCATATATATTTGGAAATAAGGCAGAGCCCTTATTCTATGCTAATTTAATTGTAATGCCGATTGCACTGCTAGGTTCTGCTGTAGCTATTTACCTGAAGATATGGAAGCCTAAGAGATTTCAAACGAAGCTCATTAGTGACGATAAGAAAATATTCAAAATGGAGTTAATATTGTTAGCAGCAATCACAGTATTAGCCCTTGTCCTAATGTGGACAACCTTCTATGTCAAAGGGGATAAGCTGTATATCGGAGTTTCGGTGTTCAGTGATTTTTCACCCCATGTCGGAATGATTCGCTCCTTTTCCTATGGGAATAATTTTCCGACTGCATATCCCCATTATGCAGGGGAGGATATCAGATATCATTTTATGTTTCAGTTTTTGGCAGGCAATCTGGAGTATTTAGGCCTTCGGATTGATTATGCATTCAATATACCAAGCATTCTTAGCTTTATCAGTGCATTTTTGCTTTTATATATTATGGCGGTTAAAATCACCGGAAAGATAGGAGCCGGTGTCTTATCCTGCCTGTTCTTTGCCTTTCGAAGTGCAAAGACCTTGTTTACGTATCTCGCAAAGATTCCGAAGGGCACCGGTATTTTAGATGCGTTATCGGAAAATACAAGCTTTATCTCGGATACACCC
This sequence comes from Bacillota bacterium, assembly GCA_023414875.1. GTDB lineage: Bacteria > Bacillota > Clostridia > Lachnospirales > Lachnospiraceae > Mobilitalea. The sequence continues at coordinate 62,920 of JAEZMV010000009.1, forward strand.
CATGAGGATTGGGGGTTATGGAATCTGAATGTTTACTGTAATCAAAGGCATTTAGCCTTTGGGCTATCCGTATTCTTTCTTATCATGATTATGTTTTTACCTCATCTGTTTGAAATGTTTGAGGGGATGAAGGAACTTAAATTTCATAAATCCGAACATAACAAGAAAAATTATCAGGAGAGTCTACTATACAGATTCAGTATTTGGTTCAAATTTATCTTTTTTACGAAGGAAGCCTGGATTTGTTCCGATATGAGAAGAGCGGCGGCAGCAGGAATATTGTTGGGAAGTCTTTCATTTTTTCATGGAGCTGCAGTTTTCGGATGTTTAACCGTTCTATTTGTAATGGCAGTCATCTCAAGCAGACGTTTGGAATATTTAATTACCGCTATAATTACGGTATTTCTGTCCTTACTTCAAACGAAGTTATTTATTGACGGCTCTGCAGTAACTACAGACTTCTTCTTTGGCTTTATAGCGGAGAATAAAACTTTATTTGGGGTAGCCTCCTATCTGGAACGGTTACTTGGAATACTGCCGTTTGTACTATTAGCTGCTTTTTGCCTGGAAAAGGGAGTTGGAAGATATCTGCTTCTGGCCTTTAGTGCACCGCTGATCTTTGCTTTTACGGTATCCTTGACGGTTGATGTTACAGTAAACCATAAGTATATTATGATGAGTGCTATATTGCTAGGTATTTTTGCAGCATCCTTGATCATGAAGCTGTTTGAGCGCAGGGATCTTATGTTAAAATTAGTCGGAGTTTTACTGATTGTTATGCTTACATCAACCGGTATTTATGACTTTATCACTGTGTTAAAGAAGAATACACCGGAAAGGGCAATCGTGCTTAACTTAAATGATCCTCTTACGAATTGGATTGATAAGGAAAGTAATTCAAAGGATATTTTCCTTACTGATTGCTATACAATTAACCAAGTGGTCCTAGGAGGTGCAATGCTATTTGAAGGTTGGTCGTATTATCCATGGTCTGCAGGCTATGATACCAATAAACGTACCGAGCAGGTAAAATTAATGTATGAAGCTCAGACTCCGGCACAACTGGATGCCTTGGTGAAGGATAATGGGATCCGGTATATCATCGTAGACAGGGATAACCGTGAAAGCCAGGAGTATGTGGTAAATGAAGAAAATATACAAGCAACCTACGAAAGAGTTTATCAGGACGGCGAAGGTGAGTGTAGAGTTACAATTTATGATGCGAATAAGTTACTTTATGAATAAATAAATGGTAAAATCATCATAAATAACTGTTGAGTATGTGTTATTATAGATAAATGTATAAAATAATTAAATGAAATAATGAACGAGTTAGTGAAGCCTTTCATATAAATTGATCTCGTCAATTTGCATATACACATGTTGATCTAAAGTGATGCGGAACATAAATTATGAGCAACTGTATGAAGTCGTTGGTACTTAGGCTCTGTATTTCAGAGCCTTATGTACCACTACGTACTTCATCCAAGCGAGAGCGTGTTGCGAATGAATTATGTTTTGCAACACGATATTGCAGATGAGCGTGCAAATTGACGAACCATAAATATAAATTGGCATTTGACATGCATAGAGAATAGGAGAAGAGAGATGGAATTTAAATACGTAATTGTTGGTGCGGGTTTGGCAGGTCTGACCATGGCAGAAAGAATAGCAAACGATAAGAAGGACAAGGTTCTGATCATTGAAAAGAGACATCACATTGGAGGTAATATCTACGATTCCTATAATGAAGACGGGATATTAATCCATAATTATGGACCACACATCTTCCACACCAATGATAAGGGAGTTTATGAATACCTCTCCAAATTTACCAAATGGAATGATTTCTGGCACAGAGTACTAACCTATGTTGATGGTAATCTGATTCCGATGCCGATTACGGTGGAAACCATTAACAAGCTCTATAATTTAAATCTTGACTGCTTCCAGGTGGAAGAGTTTTTGAAGAAGCAGGCGGTTGATATAGCAGAAATAAAAACAAGTAAGGATGTTGCGCTAAGTAAAGTGGGTAAAGATATTTACGAGAAAATATTCGAAACCTATACCAGAAAACAGTGGGGGATAGATCCCAGTGAATTGGATACCTCTGTCATATCAAGAATACCAATAAGGTTAAACCGTGATACCAGATATTTTAATGATAAGTATCAGGGAATGCCTTCAGAGGGTTATACAAAAATGTGTGAGAGGATGGTTTGTAATAAAAACATCAAAATTCTTCTGAATACGGATTATAAGGAAGTAATAAAAGACATCCAGTATGATACCTTAATCTTTACCGGAGCAGCTGATGAGTATTATGAATATAAACATGGCAGACTATCCTATCGCAGTATAGATTTTGTTTTTGAAACCTATGATACCGAAGAGTATCAACAGGCGCCGGTAGTTAATTATCCGAATGATTATGATTATACCAGAATAACCGAGTATAAGAAACTGACAGGACAAAAACACGGTAAGACGACAATAGGAAAAGAGTTCCCTTGCTCTGAAGGAGAACCGTATTATCCATTCCCGACAAAGGAGTGTAAACAGCAATTTTCCTTGTATGAAGAAGAGATGAAAAAGGAAACAAAGGTTATATTTATCGGAAGATTGGCTGAATACCGTTATTATAATATGGACGCTGTAGTAAGAAGAGCCCTGGATGCTTATGAGCAGCTTTAGAACAGCAGAAGTAAATGGAGGAGAAACAGTTGGATAAACTTTATATTGTCATTCCGGCGTATAATGAAGAAGCTAATATTGGAGCCGTAATTAAGGATTGGTATCCGGTGGTTGAGAAGATTGGGAATGGAAGCAAACTAGTAATCATAGATGATGGAAGTAAGGATTCTACGTATAAGATTATGCAGGAATATACGAAGGAAATGGAAGCCTTTGAACCGATTACGAAGCCAAATGGAGGACATGGAGCTACAATTTTATATGGTTATCATTATGCCATTCATGCGGGGGCAGATTATATTTTCCAAACAGATTCCGATGGACAGACATTACCGGAGGAGTTCTGGCCGTTTTGGGAACAAAGACAAGACTATGACATGGTCATTGGTCATAGAAAAGGTCGTCAGGATGGCCTCTCCAGAGTGCTGGTTACTAAAACCCTAAAGTTAGTATTACGTATTAGTTTTCATGTCAAAGTAAGAGATGCTAATACACCTTTTCGCTTAATGAAAGCGAATACATTAAAAGATCAGATTAAATTAATCCCTGAAAATTATAATCTTTCCAATGTAATAATCTCCGTGATTTATGCGAAAAAGAAGCTTGCCGTGAAGTATCTTCCGGTAACCTTTAGACCAAGACAGGGTGGAGTTAATTCCATCAATATGAAGAAAATAATTCGAATTGGAAAGCAAGCCTTCAAGGATTTCAGAAAAATAAATCAATACATGAAATAGATAAGATGAGGGATCAGATGATTAAGAAAATCATTTATGCATTAGTTGCAATTTGCTTGTTCGTATTAGCCAGAGTGTTATTAAAAGGGGATTTTTTATCGTTCTTACAATGGTGGGCGGCGGTTGCATTTATCGGAATTGTATTTATGCCACTAACTACCTTAATATTTGCCAATTTCCATGATAAGGGATATCTGTTTTCGAAGTCGATAGGTATAGCAATTACCGGCTATCTTATGTGGCTGTTATCCTCGCTTCGTATCATGAAGTTTACTGAGTACTCCAGTATCTTTTGTGTAGTAATCAGCATATTATTCAACTGTATTCTATTATTTTTTATAAATAGAAAAACTGAAGATAATCAGGTAGGTAATTCGTTAGTATCCTCTAAGAGACTAACGATAGATCACATTATATGTGAGGAGCTGCTATTTTTAGGTCTGTTCCTACTTTTTACTTATATCAGAGGTTTCAAACCGGAAGCTTATGGGACGGAAAAATTCATGGATTATGGTTTCATGACAAGTATGATGCGCAGTGACTATATGCCCCCTCAGGACTTTTGGTTCTCCGGTACGAAAATTAATTATTACTATGTAGGTCAATTTCTGGCGACCTACCTTACAAAGCTTTCTTTTGTTAAGGTTTCAAGTGGCTATAATCTTATGCTAATGATGGTGGGAGCCTTGGCTGTTGTTCTACCCTATTCACTGGTTTATAATATTGCTCTTGGATTTATCAAAGAGCGAGAGAAAAAAAGCAGAGTCATACCATATATCAGCGGACTTATAGCAGGGCTAGGGGTATGTATTGCCGGAAATATGCATTATCCGACCTATCAATGGTTTGAAGGGGCTGTCCGTAAGTTTTTTGGGATGGAGGCTAGTACAGATAAGTACTGGTTCCCGGATGCCACCAGATTTATCGGCTATCATCCGGAAACCACGGATAAAACAATTCACGAATTTCCAGCCTATTCCTTTGTATTAGGAGATTTGCATGCCCATGTAATTAATATTATGTTTGTTCTGACGGTGCTAGGGATTTTATATGCCTGGATGTGTCGCAAAAGAGAGAATAAGGATCTGCAATTACCGATCTGGAAAGAGGTATTGAATCCGTCCATCGTTCTTATCACGTTTTTTATAGGCATATTTCACACAACAAATTACTGGGATTTTCCGATTTACTTTGTGGTTGCCGGAGCGGTTATTCTATTTACCAATATGGTTGTATATAATTTTAAAGGTAAAGCGCTGGGTGTTACAGCGTTACAGGGCTTAATGGTTTTTACGTTTTCAATGCTTGTGGTACTTCCGTTCATCATGAATTTTGATACTATTACCACATCACCGGCGTTAACGGTAGCACGCACACCTTTAAATCAGTTGATTATCTTATGGGGACTTCCGATTTTTATGGTGATCGCTTTCTTGTGCTTTAGTATCGCTAACTTCAGAAGAGTAAAAATAGAAGCTGCTGATGCACAACTGCCTAAACGAAAACTCGGTTTATTCCGCTATATGGAAACCTTACCGAAATCAGATTTATTTATCATAACGCTTGGTTTATGTGCAATAGGGTTAGTAATTATCCCTGAGATAATCTATATTCAGGATATCTATAATGGTGACTATAAAAGAGCCAATACTATGTTTAAATTAACATATCAGGCCTTTATTATGTTTGGTATTTGTTTCGGGTATATTTTCATGCGTTTGTTATGCTATGGTGAGACAAGAAAGCAGAGAAAATATGCAATCGTCGGACTCACTCTGTTTATCCTGTCTGTCTGCTATATACAGAATGCAGTCAACGGATGGTATGGCAATATATTTAAAATGAAGAATTATAAGGGTCTGGATGCATCAGCATTTATGGATAAGAAAATGCCTGATGATTCACTGGCAATTGACTGGCTTAACGAGAATGTGGAAGGAATGCCGGTGGTTCTGGAAGCTAACGGAGACAGCTATACGGACTATCAAAGAATATCTGTCATGACGGGTCTACCAACGGTCCTTGGATGGAGAACCCATGAATGGTTGTGGAAGTCAGACGAGGAGATTGTAAAAGCACGAGCTGCTGATGTTGAGGCAATCTATACTTTAGAAGACAAAACGAAGGTAAAAGAACTTGTGAATAAATATAAAATTTCTTATATTTATGTTGGAAAGCTTGAATTAGATAAATTCACTTCCATTAATCATACACTTTTGAAGAGTTTGGGGGAGGTAGTTTTCTCAAGCCCTGCTACCAATGTAAAAACATATGAAACTTATATTGTTAAAATACATTACTAAAAGAAGCTTCTGCTTATAAAGCATAAGAAAATAGATATATGATTTAAGGAGTGTAAATATGAAAATGTTCTTCAAAAGAATGATCAGCATTCGAGTATTGGTGGTGGTTCTTGGGTTAACTGCAAGCTTTGCTTTCACTGGTTTACAAAAGGTATCGGCTGAAGTACAAACGAAAATGCCATATTTAATCAAGGTCAACAGAGTTCATAATACGATAACTGTTTATGAAAAAGATAAGAATGGGCTATATAATAATCCAATTAAATCAATGGTATGTTCTGTGGGAGCGATGGGTACACAAACAAAACTTGGTACCTTCCAAACAAAAGCGAAATACCGATGGAAGGAATTGATGGGAGATGTATGGGGCCAGTATTCCACAAGAATTGTGGGTGGAATATTGTTTCATTCGGTTTATTATTATCGAAAAGATCCATCTGCACTTGCAACGAAGGAATTTAATAAGCTCGGATCGGCTGCCTCTCATGGATGTATTCGGCTTACGGTTGAGGATGCAAAATGGATATATGATAATTGTGCAGTAGGAACTACGGTTGTCATTTACGACGATAAGAAGAGCCCGGGTCCACTTGGAAAACCTGTGGCACTCAAAATTCCTACAAATGTGTACTGGGATCCGACTGATCCTAGTGAGAATAATCCATATAGGGATAAATCACCGAAAATTACAGGTGCAAAGAGCCTTGAAGTTGATTGGGGTAAAGAGATCAATTTATTAAAAGATGTGAAGGCCAAATCCACATTAGGTGCTGATATCACCTCAAAGCTTACAGTGAAAGGTGATATAGATTATTACCTCCCAGGTAAATACAAGGTGGCATATTACATAAAGGATGAGTTGGGAAAAACAAGTAAAAAAAGCATTACTGTGACGGTTCGTGATTATCCGGAGACTCCTAAGTTTACAGGAATTTGGGATAAAATCGTTGGATATGGAATTGAGATTGATGAAGAGTTTGCAATGGCAGGGGTTGAAGCATACTGTAAGAAAGTTAAGCTGAAGAATGAGTTAATTGATATTTCTATTAATCAAATCAGTGAAGTGGAATATCAAATTACTTATGAAATCAGAAATGGAAAGAAGGTAGCAGCTACGAGCTACGGGGCAGTATATGTCGATACAGAGGCGCCTGTATTTTCTGGTATAGAAGGCCGGATTTTAGAGTATGGTGTGGTGCCTGATGAAGAATATGTTCTTTCAGGAGTTACAGTTAGCGACAATTATACGACATCAGAGCAGTTGGATATTACAGTTTCAATTGAGGCAAATACGGATGGTAGCTATTTGATTACTTATGAATCGGTGGATGAAGTTGGGAACGCTGTAAAAGTGCAATATGTAATGTCTGCATGGTCACCTGCAGCAATTGTAGAGCTGGCATCATGACAACTATAAATATGTAACCTCCGGATAACTGAAAACTTTTATAATTGACAATTGGAAAAATATAAATTACGATATGCGTAAGTAAATTCTGGGAAAAGGGGAGCGATGCCTGTGATGAATACAATTACGCGCTTAAAAGCGTTGGATTTGCCAATGTTATTTGGATGGTTTATCGTATATAGCTATATTGGCTGGGTGTATGAAACCATATATTGTTCCGTGAATTTAGGAAGATATTCCGATAGAGGTTTTATGCATGGACCGATATTACCTATCTATGGCTCTTGCATTTTATTTATGATATTATTATTCTCTGAAAGATGTAAGAGCATCCCGTCGTTATTTCTGTCATGTGCAGTATTTGCCTCCTCACTGGAATATGTAGTTTCCTTCAGTATGGAGTCCGTGTTCGATAGAAGATGGTGGAATTACTCCAGCCGCATGTTTAATATTAACGGAAGAGTATGTCTGGAAGCAGCGATTGTATTTGGTATTAGCGGTGTGCTGGTAATACGTTATCTTCATCCGCTTCTTGTCAGATATGTGAAAGAAAACTTTCAGCCGGGATTTGTTAAAAAAGCTAATAGAGTTTTATTGGCAATATTTCTTATTGACTTTATAGCCTCTGTCCAAATGAGTTTATCTTGAGGTACATATTAGCTTAGAATTAAGTTTTTGACAGGCAGAATATTTCTGCCTGTCGTTTTTTATAATACAATAGTTGTACTTTTAAGAGCATTTTTTATTTCCTTTTCCAATTTAAAGTGTTATAATATACAAATATAAAAATAGGCCGCACCGTTTTTACGGTATAAAGGAGGAAATAATGAATAAATATACTGAAATTACCCCCCAATTAATGGAACTCGCTGACCTATGTAAGAAGAATACGGTAATTGATCCGGAATTATATTCTAAATATGATGTTAAACGCGGACTTAGGGATATTAGTGGAAAAGGCGTATTAACAGGATTGACTGAGATTTGTGAGATTTTATCTTACACAATCGTTGATAATGATTATGTTCCCTGTGAAGGAAAATTATTTTACCGTGGAGTAAATGTAGAAGAATTTATTCAAGGTTTTATGAAGGAAAACCGTTATGGTTTTGAAGAAGCATCCTATTTATTATTGTTTGGTAATCTGCCGACGAAGGAGCAACTGAGCCAATTTAATGGTTTACTGGAACAATATAGAGAATTACCGCCCAGCTTTGTTCGTGACATCATCATGAAAGCGCCAAGTAAGGATATGATGAACACATTGGCAAGAAGTGTCCTCACTTTGTATTCCTATGATGATAAAGCAGATGTCATATCAATTGAGAACGTCCTTCGCCAAAGTCTTCAATTAATCGCTGTATTTCCGTTATTATCAGTTTATGGATTCCAAGCATATAACCATTATCACTTTGGAAAGAGCTTGGTAATACATCCTCCTAAGGAAGGACTTTCAACTGCTGAGAACATACTATATATGTTAAGACCAAACATGAAATATACTGATTTGGAAGCTAAGATATTAGATATTGCACTGGTACTTCATGCGGAGCATGGCGGTGGTAATAATTCGACCTTTACTACACATGTTGTGACTTCCTCTGGTACCGATACTTATTCTGCAATTGCTGCTTCCCTGGGATCTTTAAAGGGACCGAAGCATGGTGGTGCAAATATTAAGGTAATGCAGATGTTTGATGATATGAAGGAAAATATCAAGGATTGGGAAGATGAGGAAGAAATTAGCGCTTATCTATCTGATCTGCTGAATAAAAAGACCTTTGATAAGTCCGGATTGATCTATGGAATGGGGCATGCAGTTTATTCAATCTCAGATCCAAGAGCAAATGTGTTAAAGCAGTATGTAAGAAGTCTATCAGAAGAAAAGGGCTTAATGAAGGAATTCGGCTTGTATGAAATGGTGGAACGTTTAGCTCCTGAGATTATTGGAAGAGAAAGAAAAATGTATAAAGGAGTCAGCGCCAACGTTGATTTTTACAGTGGTTTTGTTTATCATATGCTGGATCTTCCGAAAGAGCTTTATACTCCGATTTTCGCAATAGCAAGAATATCAGGCTGGTGTTCTCATCGATTAGAGGAGTTAAATAATGCGGGTAAAATCATTCGTCCTGCATATAAAAGCGTTTCAAAGCATCGTGAATATGTGCCGATTGAAGAAAGAGATTAATTACTTATAAGAATAAAGTATTTTTGATTAATATTTAGTATCATAAGGTGACTGTTGTAAAATGAACTATATTTTACGCAGTCACTTTTCATAGAATAATGTTTTATCAAAAGATATTATATAAATACTTAACTCTTTTTATGCTTCATATATAAAACTATGTACGTTAATAAGAGTTAGTCAAACGATTTATATTATTTATTTCTCGACCAAAATTTGCATAATAAAAAGAAATAATTTCTTGCGTATTTCGATTCTTTTTGCGCATACTATTATCGTAACATCTTAACGAAATTAATATACATTCAATTAATTCGTTAAGCAGTAAACAACAACAGAAATTATTTTGAAAAAGCTTTTTGCTTACAGATTTCAAAATATGAAATGGAGGAGTTTATTATGTCAAGAAGAAACAGAGCAGAAGTACCAGAAGCACAGGAAGCATTAGATCGGTTTAAGTATGAGGTTGCTAATGAAATTGGTGTTCCTTTAAAACAAGGCTATAATGGCGATTTAACTTCTAAACAAAACGGTTCAGTCGGCGGTTTCATGGTGAAAAAGATGATCCAGGACGCAGAGAAAAGAATGGCAGGCAAATAATAAAATTTAGATTATAATGATTAGGGAGTGTATCAAAGCACTCCCTTAGTTTATTATAAGAATAAATTGAATCAAGATACATTTCTAACCTTTCTAACAAAATTTCATCTAATCAGAAAAATATATTGAAATATTCATATGGATAGGATACACTAACTATAAACAAGTTGACAAATATTAATATTATAATAAAATATTAGTTATAGTATTAATCGTCATAAACGGAGAAAAAGTATGAGAGTTATAGCGGGAAAAGCAAGGAGATTACAGCTTAAAACACCAGAAGGTTTTGATACCAGACCCACTACTGATAAAACCAAAGAGACTTTGTTTAACATACTAAATCCATATTTGGCAGATTCTGATTTCCTGGATATTTTTTCGGGAAGTGGAGCAATCGGAATTGAAGCATTATCCAGAGGGGCAAAATATGCTGCATTTATTGAAGACAATAAAGCGGCATTGGAATGTATTAAGGCAAATCTTAAAACAACAAGATTAGAAGCTGATGCTGAGATTTTAGCATACAATGCGCTAGATGCAATTCGAATATTAGAGATTAAAGGGAAGGTTTTTGATGTGATATTTATGGATCCTCCCTATAATCATATGCAGGAAAAAGAAGTGTTGTTGGCATTGCAAAATTCCAGCATAATCTATTGTGATACAATTATTGTAGTTGAGGCCTCGCTTAATACTGATTTTGATTATTTGGAGGATACAATATTCCGTATCTATAAACAGAAAGAATATAAGACGAACCAACATGTTTTTATTGAATTGAAATAAATTACATAATGGGCTATCGGGCTTGGAGGTAAAAATGAAGATAGGTATTTATCCCGGCAGCTTTGACCCAATAACGTTAGGACATTTGGATATTATTGTTCGAGCATCTGGCTTGGTTGATCAGTTGATTATTGGAGTCTTAAAGAATAGTGCTAAGAAACCTTTATTTACCGCAGATGAAAGAGTTAAATTAATTGAACAGGTAATCAGTGAAAATACGAATTTACCTGCGATTGAAGTAGTTGATTTTGATGGCTTATTGATTAATTTTGCAGCACAGAAGAATGCAAATATCATTGTCAGAGGACTTCGGGCTATTACGGATTTTGAATACGAACTACAGATTGCCCAGATGAATCATAAGTTAAATGCTAAGATTGATACTATATTTTTTACAACAAGTGTGGAGTATTCTTATCTGAGCTCCAGCGCGGTGAAAGAGATAGCTTCCTTTGGGGGAGACATCCGGCAATTTGTCCCGGAATGTATTGTACAATCTGTTTACGATAAATATAAATCAATGAGGAGTGTTTGAAATGGGAGCAAGCAGAATTGAACAATTAATTGAGGATATTTATGAGTTTGTTGAGAGTTGTAGGATGCAACCGTTGTCAAGCACGAAGGTAATCGTTCCTAAGGATGAATTGTATGATTTATTAGATGAACTGCGTCTTAGAACTCCGGATGAAATAAAACGTTATCAAAAGATTATTTCAAACCGTGATGCAATCATTGCTGATGCTGAGGAAAAAGCAGAAGGTATTTTGCGTCAAACCAGAGAGAAAGCAAAGGAACTTTTAAATGAACATGAGATTATGCAGCAGGCTTATTATCAGGCAAATGAGATGATTATGCAGGCATCCGATGAAGCGGACAGGCTTCGCAGAGAGGCATCAGAAGAAGCAGAGCAGATCAGAACCGGCGCTCTGGTTTATTCCAATGATGTTTTAACGGAAGTTGAGCGTGTACTGGCTAATGCTTACGAGACAGCTGCTTCCAGATATGATAATTTTATTGGTTCACTTAAAAGCAATTTAGAGATTATCAATAATAACAAAAGAGAATTGAGTGAACAATTGTATCCTCAGGATCATATGCAGAACACAGACTCTGCAGCTACCTCTTATGATGAGGGGGATTTTGATTTTGATGAGAACACCTTCTACAATGACGTACAGTAATCCTTAATATTGAAAAAAGGTTATATATATAAATGCAAGAATAAGGGCAATTAGTGCACTTGTAAGCTTTATCACAATATAAGAATTAATTGATAGTCTTGAGTCGCCCAGTACACTTTTGGTTTGAGCAATACCTGAGAAACCGCCAAAGGAAGTGAGTACGGCTACCAAGACTATTTTTGTACCGGTTTCTAAATCGGCTTTGCAGATTTGGTTGATGCCCGTGGTAATTTCGAATATCCCCATAAGAAAAGCTTTTAAAAATCCGGTATCAGGTCCGATTTCTTTAATAATCTGGGCCATTATTGAAAATAATATGATATATCCACCGATTCGAGTGACGATTTCAAAGCCATTCATAATTGATCCGTCTAGTACGTCAAAGGTAAAACGTTTCGCTGCTATTGACTTGTTGTGATTATTGAGCGTAACAGCCTCTGTTGTATGAACAGAAGTCTTCTGTGTGAAATGATGATAAAAATAACGAAAGATGATTGCACTTAGAATGGCGGAGCCATAGATGATAACGAATAATACATATTTTAGTTGGGGAAGCTTTAACTGTGTTATTGCTATATACCCGATGATAAACATAGGACTTGCATTGTTGCACATACTAAATAGAAATTGTCCTTCTCTTTTGTGGATTTTATTCTCTGCAACCAAGTCTGCAGTGGATTTTGCACCCATTGGTATCCCGGACAGAAAGCCGATAATAATCGGATAACAGCCTTCACAGCTTACATGAAATATTTTACCGAGGATTGGATAGAAAAGCTTACTGATTTTTTTCGTAATATTTAAGCGTACCATTAAGTTTGATATAATAATAAACGGAAGTAAATTAGGAAGCACATTATGAAACCATAACAATAAGCCGGTGCTTGCCCCTTGATAGGAAGCTGTTGGAAAAAGCAGCATTGCTATCAGAAACAGAACGATAAGACCTTTTAATAACCTGTTTTTATGTAATATCATATATTTCATGGAGTTACTCCTTGAAGACAAGAGGGACATTTAATATAATTTATTGATACAGATTTGAATTTATTCAAAAATATGATAAAGAAAAGGGTAAAGGAGATGTAATGATGGCTGAAAAAAAGAATTTGCCGAAGAGAAGCGAGGTTGAACAAAAATATACTTGGGCGATAGAAGATATTTATGCCTCAGATGATTTATGGCAGAAGGATTACGATAAAATTAAGGAAATGCTTCCGAGAGCCGCTGAATATCAGGGGAGGTTGGCAAAATCAGCAGATATTTTGCTTGGTTTTCTGCAATTATCCGATGAAATCAATAAGCTGCTAGAGCGTGTCTATGTTTATGCAAATCAAAAGTATCATGAAGACACAGCTAATGCTAATTATCAGGATTTATCAAATAAAGCGAGTGTGCTATCGGTGCAGGTCAGCAGTGTTTTATCCTTTTCAACACCTGAGATATTGTCAATTCCTGAGGAAATGATTGCACAGTTTAAACATGAGAATGAAGACTTAAAGCTTTATGAATTCTATTTGAGTGATATTTTACGATTAAAGCCGCATATCTTATCGGGTGAGATGGAAGAATTGTTAGCTGACGCAGGAGAAATTGCAGACGCTTCGAGCCATATTTTTTCCATGTTTAATAATGCAGATATCAAATTTCCTGAAATTCAAGACGAGAGTGGAGATACTGTTCGGATTACCCACGGAAGATATGGACAGCTGCTAGAAAGTAAGGATCGCAGGGTGAGGAAGGATGCCTTTGAGGGAGTGTATGCTACTTATCAGAGCTTTCGCAATTCCCTTGCAGCAGCTTACAGTGCTAATGTTAAACAGGAAGTATTCTTTGCTAAGGCAAGAAAGTATACCAGTACCCTGGAACGAGTATTGGATGTAGCCAATATTCCGACGGAAGTATATACCAATTTAATTGAGGCTGTCCACGAAAACATCGGTTTGATGCACCGCTATGTATCACTTCGAAAAAAACTACTTGGAGTAGACGAACTCCATATGTATGATCTTTATAGTCCTTTGGTACCGGATGTAAAGATGGAGATTCCATTTGAAGAAGCAAAGAGTATAGTTGCTAAAGGTTTGGAACCCTTGGGAGAGGATTATCAGAGAATTCTGAATGAAGGATATAACCATCGTTGGATCGATGTTTATGAAAATGAAAACAAACGAAGCGGAGCATATTCCTGGGGAGCCTACGGAACGCATCCTTATGTATTGTTAAATTATAATGAAACCTTGAATAATGTATTTACGTTGGCACATGAGATGGGTCATGCGATTCACAGTTATCACTCCGATAAAGAACAGCCCTATATTTATGCCGGTTATAAAATTTTTGTAGCCGAGGTTGCGTCCACCTGTAACGAAGCACTTTTAATTGATTATATGCTAAAGAATACAGAGGATAAAAAAGAGAAGGCATATTTGATAAATCATTTTCTTGAAAAGTTTAAAGCGACTCTTTATCGTCAAACCATGTTCGCTGAATTTGAAAAGATAACTCATAAGATGGTTGAGGATGGTCAAAGCCTGACAGCCGATACCTTATGCAAGGTTTATCATGATTTGAACGTGGCATATTTTGGTGATGATATTATAATTGATTCGCAAATAGATATGGAATGGGCAAGAATACCTCATTTTTATACGGCATTTTATGTATATCAATATGCGACCGGTCATTCAGCTGCAATTGCGTTATCAAGAAGAATTCTAAAGGAAGGAGCACCTGCAGTGGAGGATTATATCCGTTTCCTTAGCAGCGGTAGCTCCAATTATCCGATTGAGCTCCTGAAGGCAGCAGGTGTTGATATGAGTACAAAAGAACCGGTGAATCAGGCGCTGCAGCTATTTGCTGAACTGCTGGATCAAATGGAAGAGCTGATGAAATAACCCAGTCTTCTGCAGAGTTGGGATGGGTGGCAAAGGATGGATGGCAAAGGTCCGTCCATCATGAAATTGAAAATAATTCTATTGAAATAAGTATTGCATCTAAGGCAGTGATGGTGTAATATGTCATTAAAAATAAAACGAAACAGTAATTTACTATACCTATAAGGCTATATTAGAAATGAGACCATAATGAATGGCTTTTCTTATCTTTCGATGGAGAATAGACTATTTATTGTGGTTTTTTTATATTCAATTTTATAAAAGCTTAGGCTACTGAGACAACAAATCTAATACAAGAAAGCAGGTGAAGTATGATAGCTGTATATATGAATTCTGATGGATTAACAGCATCGCTGACTGATAAGGGATTGGTGAGAGTATATGGAAAGGAAGGCGAGGAATGGAGAGTCGAAAAGGATCTGCCATTTGACCTGGGGCATAAGAGCCGAAGTGCTGAGGTCCGAACCATCATAATGGAAATGATTAATCAACTGGGAGAATGCAAGGTATTTACAGCGAAAGAGGTTAGCGGACAGCTTTATTATGTACTGGAAGCTAAGGGATATGAAGCGTTTGAGGCGGAAGGAAAACCGGAGGAATATCTGGATTCTATATGGGAGGAGATAGAAGCAATGAAGAAGGAACAATCAGAGAATATAGAAACATCAGATAAAGCGGGACATTTCACAGTCAGTAAAGACGCAAAACCTTCTACACATCCGGAGATTATCGATCAGGAAGGGGTATATTGGATCAATCTCATACCTGCACTTAACTCGGATTGTACATTGACTTCGAAAAAAATACTGAAACCGTTTCTTAAAAAGATGGATTTTGACTGCTTGAATGTACTCTGCGACCATATCCCAAAATGGTTTGACAATGAGATGTCTTCCATGGGTTTGATATTCCGTGCTGTACAACTGAAACACAATCTATACCAGGCTAGCATAATTAAGAGGGATGATTATAGTTGAATGAGGAAAAAGTTTGCTGTTGAACCTTATATAAAACAGCATAATACACCGACTTTACGGCCGGTGTGTTATGAAATTATAAGGAGAATCAAGTAGTAAATAATTATATTAGGACCAGCCCATGCTTATATTCATTTACTATATTGGTTTTGTATTTATCGTAAACAACTTGATTGTATAAATGTGAAGCAAATAAATCTTCAGAAAGCATACTCATTCCCAGATTATCTAATTGTTTATTGGCCTTCGATACTTTGGTAATTAAAGGGATGGTTGCATAAGCTTCTATTTTACGTAATAAATGTGTGGCTTCCTTCTTCACTCCCAGCACTCTTGCATATGAAACATAGCTATTCCGTTTATACTCATCAAAGCATTCTGCCTTAATATTTAATAAAAGATGAAACAACGCCCGGTTTATCCTGGTTAAGGTATAATTCTTGGTCTTAATATGTTGACATAACTCGGAAATGCTTAGGTTTAGATCAGGGATGTTTTTCAAACGGTCTGCCAGATCATTTGTAATATCTACATATGAGGTAAGAGCCTTTTTATCCTCCGATAAAAGTTTGTATTTTATAATCTGAGAAAAGTCTTCCTCCGTGATAGGATAGATTTTTAAATAATTATTGCTTAGAATTTGATGTACATTTGTCGGAACACTGAGTTCCAAATCAGCAAAATGATCATAAGTAGGATTATTATCCTTATTATGAAATGCCTTACGTATAGCAGTTGCAGAACTGATCACAGCAGCAACTTCTTCCAAATGATTAGGTTGATCGGGCGTGTAAGCTGCTTCAACTGAGGTGACTTTCGCTAACCTGATATCATGATAATGGGCGGATTTACGTGGTATCGTTACCGGAATAATGGAGGAGGATAAGCTTAGGAGCGCCTTGATGTATTCAATTCCCAAGATGTTATTTGGTTCTGTGAGAACTTTCGTTAGCTCTTGCGCATTAGAAAGCCCTTTTTCCTCAAGGGAGAGCTTAAGAGCTTTGAGTCTGGCAGCAGGATAAGTGAAGCCATCCTTAAGAAACGACTGAAGCCTTACATCAAAAGCTGCTGAAGTATTATTTAAGAATCTGGCCGCCTCCTCAAGTAGAGTGACATCACCTGCTTCACTGCCAAAGCAAAGAAAATCTACGATTCCCAACTTATCCAGAAGAGAAACAGCACCATGAGCAAAGAACTCGGCACTACCTGTAGCGTAACATACCGGAAGCTCCAGTACCAAATCAATACCATTTTGTAATGCCATTTCGGTACGGCTATATTTATCAATAATAGCAGGAGTTCCCCTTTGAACAAAATTACCGCTCATAACAGCGATAGCATAATCTGCACCGGTTACTCGCTTTGCTTCCTCTATATGATATTTGTGGCCATTATGAAATGGGTTATATTCAGTTATCAAACCAACGACTTTCACTAATACTTCTCCTTTTTTTGTGATGATTTGATGAATAACATGATTTAATATGTTCTTATCATAACATTGTCTTATCATACCGTCAATTCAGAACGAAGAGTGTTAATCACAATGGGATTTCTATACATATGTTGATAAAAGCTGGGATAGATAAGTTCTAGCGTTAATTTTCCAATAAAAAACTAAAAAAGAGTACAATATTTTTCAACAATTGTACTTGTATCCACATTAAGTTTGTTTTATAATAAAATTTATGGTTTTTACTTATTATATACATATAAAAATACATTTACGAGATGTTAAGGAAGGAGCAACATCATGGGTTTTATTGATGGAATTAAAGAAAGAGCCAAGCAAAACATGAAAACAATTGTATTGCCGGAGACCGGAGACAGAAGAACATTAGAGGCTGCGAGCAAGATTTTGGAGGAAGGTATTGCAAATATTATTTTAATAGGTAACAAGGAAGCGATAGCGCAAGGCGCAGATGGCTTGGATTTAACAAAAGCAGCTATTATCGATCCGAACCAGACCGATAAGCTTCAAAGATATATTGACGTACTTGTAGAGGCTAGAAAAAGCAAAGGTATGACACCGGAACAAGCAAAAGATCTTTTAACAAAAGATTATCTATTCTTTGGTGTTACTATGGTTAAGGCAGGGGATGCAGATGGTATGGTTGCCGGTGCAGTTAATTCAACAGCAAATGTACTCCGTCCTTCCTTACAGATATTAAAAACAGCTCCGAATACAAAGCTGGTATCATCTTTCTTCGTTATTGTTGTACCTAATTGTGATTTAGGTGAAGAAGGAACCTTCATTTTCTCGGATTCAGGTTTGGTTCAAAATCCGAATGCTGAGGAATTAGCAGCAATTGCTGGCAGTAGCGCTAAGAGCTTTGAAGCGCTCGTAGGTAAGGAAGCTATCGTAGCGATGTTATCCCATTCGACGAAAGGAAGTGCTTCCCATCCGGATGTTGATAAGGTTGTAGAGGCAACAAAGATTGCTAAGGAATTATATCCGAATGTAAAAATAGATGGCGAATTCCAGCTGGATGCAGCGATTGTTCCCAGTGTCGGAGCTTCTAAGGCACCGGGCAGTGATATTGCAGGTAAGGCAAATGTACTTATCTTCCCGGATTTGGATGCAGGAAATATTGGTTATAAATTAGCTCAAAGACTGGCTAAGGCAGAGGCTTATGGACCTATTACCCAAGGTATTGCGAAGCCCGTAAACGATTTATCCAGAGGATGCACAGCAGATGATATCGTTGGAGTAATTGCTATCACAGCAGTACAAGCTTCGGCAATGTAATTACAAATACAATGAATGAAGATTTTTGAACATACGCTTAGACGAATTTTAGAAGAGAGGTAATTAAGAAAATGAAAGTATTGGTTATTAATTGTGGTAGTTCTTCTTTAAAATACCAGTTAATAGATTCTGAGACAGAAGAAGCATTAGCAGTTGGCATCTGCGAAAGAATTGGACAGGAGGTAAGCCACCTAAAGCATACACCAAACGGCGGTGAAAAAGTGGTGATTGAAACCTCCATGCAAAATCATGAGGTTGCAATACAGATGGTGCTGGATGCCCTTACAGATGCAAATCATGGCGTAATAAAATCCTTAAATGAAATCAGTGCAGTTGGACATAGAGTTGTTCATGGCGGTGAAAAATTTGCAGCATCAACCATTATTACGGAAGAAGTAATTAAAGCAATTGAAGAGTGTAATGATTTAGCACCTCTTCATAACCCGGCTAATTTAATTGGTATTCGTGCCTGTGCAAATCTGATGAAGGGAGTTCCTATGGTTGCTGTCTTTGATACCGCTTTCCATCAGACGATGCCTCCAAAGGCTTACCTGTATGGTCTTCCTCATGAATATTATAACAATTATAAAATTCGTAAATACGGTTTCCACGGAACCAGCCATAGCTTTGTATCCAAGCGCGCAGCAGAGTTCGTAGGAATAGACATAAATCATTCGAAAATAATTGTATGTCATCTTGGTAACGGAGCTAGTGTATCGGCGGTATTAAACGGCAAATCCATAGATACCAGCATGGGCTTTACCCCGCTGGCAGGACTTGTAATGGGTACCAGAAGCGGTGATATCGACCCTTCTATTATTGATTTTATTGCAAAAAAAGAAAATAAATCCATTGATCAGATTATGAATTTATTAAATAAGGAATCCGGTGTACAGGGCATGTCTGAGGTATCCAGTGATTTCCGTGACATTAATGTAGCTATGGATGAAGGAAATAAAAAGGCGATTGCTGCCTTTGATGTATTTGTTTATCGTGTAGCAAAATATATCGGAGCTTATGTGGCTGCAATGAACGGAATTGATGTAATAGCATTTACTGCCGGTGTCGGTGAGAACGATCATAGAGTAAGAGAGGACGTTTGTGAGTACCTTGGTTACCTGGGAGTTTCCATTGATTTAGAGAAGAACAAGGCAAGAGGTCAAGAGGTTCTGCTTACAACACCTGATTCAAAGGTTAAAGTATGTATCATTCCTACCAATGAAGAGTTAACAATTGCCAGAGAGACAGTTTCTTTGCTGTAATAATTATAGATTCTGGTAACAATTAATATAATAGAGAATTATTTTTTCATTGACAAATAATAGCACAGTAGTTATAATACAAGAAGTGCGTAAAGAGTTTGAATAATCGAATTCTTAATCATGCAACGAATATTCGGAGAGATTAGGATGCTTATATCTTTATCAGAGATAATGACTACCAAGGATAAAGTAATGCAAATCAGCGCCCCCATTGATTTGGAGAGGTTTGATTACCAAGGGAATTCTTATGAATTTGCTCATAAGGAACCAGTGGACCTAACGATTACACATCTTGGCAACAGGACAGTATTGATCGAAGCCAGTACGAATATTTCATTGACCCTATTCTGCAGCAGATGTCTGAAGGAAATCATATTTCCTATGGATATCCATGTTACGAAAGAGATTGATTTCAATCTCTCAGAAGAAGAACGTGCAGAAGGTCTGGATGAAACAAATTATATTATTGGATACAATCTGGATGTAGACACATTAATTTATGATGAAATTTTAATTGGTTTTCCTATGAGGCTGTTATGCAGCGAGGATTGCAAAGGACTTTGCAAGAATTGCGGAACTAATTTAAATGAGAAGACTTGTGACTGCGATAATCACAATTATGATCCCAGAATGTCAGTAATCCGAGATATCTTCAACAATTTTAAGGAGGTGTGACAATGTCTATTTGTCCTAAAGGTAAACATTCAAAAGCTAGAAGAGACAGCCGTAGAGCTAACTGGAAAATGAGTGCTCCTAACTTAGTTAAGTGCAGCAAATGTGGAGAGCTTATGGTTCCTCATAGAGTATGTAAGGCTTGTGGCTCTTACAATAAGAAAGAAATTATTAAAGCAGTAGAGCAATAGTAAAAGTAAGGCTTTCCGAAGTTATTCGGAAAGCCTTTTTTATAATATTATTTATTCATCACTAATACACACAACAAATAAGTTTATTTTTATCCATCTCGATATAAGTTATAATTGACTATCATCAATAGGATACATAAACCTCTAAGTTAACAAATGAGATAATAAATGCTTCACATATAGCTCAAGGTTTTCCTCCTGAAGTAAAAAGTCAGTATGTATCTCAATGAAGGATAGTTTATCCTGATATTTCATTTTAAAGCATGGGTTTATCAGAAGCTCATATTGAGGAGCAAAAATGCCTTCCTTTTTTACGTAACAGTTCGAGGGTTTTGCTTTCGTACGGTAATCCTTATCTACAAATTGGGCCAGGCTCTGATGAATTACTTTATCCTCCTCCGGAAGATAGTAATAATCCTTGTAATTATCATAAAAAAATTTCAACTCTCCTTCATAAATGTGTATGGTCAGAGCTGCTGATTTCTCAAAAGCGGTAAGATGAATCAGATCCTTCTCAAAACTGATTGGTACCGGAAGGTTGGCCATCACTTTAAAGTGAATAGACAAAATGTCCTGATCTACTCCTGCTTGCAGAATCTGAATCGGTTTTTCAAATAAGTCATTATAATAAAGGACGGGACTGATACATAATAATCCCCGAATATCATCTTCGTTATGAAGTAATAATTGATGTAACAGCATCGTTGCTTCTGTGGTCTTTGGCAATTCTACTTCTGGATTTCTTTTTCTTTTTAAATTCTCATAATTCTTTTTACCTAAATAGCTTTGGTAGACTTGTATTAAATCTCCTCCACTAAAAATGTCTTTTCGATTGATGTTTAAGAAGGTTTCTATGGACTTCTGTTTTAAGCTGTTTAACTTCAAAATTTTCTTATAGGGTGTTATTTTCTTGTAGATATCAATGCTGGTCAGACCGTCAAAGGAGTAATTCAGCTTCAACATATTACATTTTCGAAGCAGATAAGGTATGTCAAAACCGGTACCGTTAAAATGCAGGAGTACCTCATAATTAACCAGAAACTCAAAAAAAGAAGTGATTAATTGAGCCTCCTCGCGGATGTCTTCGGAAAACCATTGTAATAAATGAAATGAGCAGTCCTTGTAATAAGCGCAGCCTATCAGATAAAGATAGGAGGAATCAGCTGCAAAACCGGTCGTTTCAATATCAAAAAAAACTATTTTATTAAGATCATAATCTTGTTCGAATGGATAATCCGGTATTTGCTTTAGAGAAAACTGTCTTGTTATCATGGCTACGCCTCCTTTCTTTCAGATATCATAACATATAAAAGGTAGTTTTGGAAGTCTGCTAACCTACGGTATCAGCTAAATACTTTTATTAAAATAATGAAAAAAACAACATTAATTGAAAATTTTTACTGTTTTTCCATACCCAATGTGTTAAAATCAGTGATAAGCGAAGGACTGTACTATGGCAACGCTTAGGAAGCAGATATGCTTCCAGAAGCGATGCCATAGTACAGTACGAGTAACACGAGCGAGAAACCTATGGTTTCGAGCTTCGCTTATCACGAAGAAGAAAGAAACCTGTGGTTTCGAGCTTCGCTTATCACGAAGAAGAAAGAAACCTATGGTTTCGAGCTTCGTTTATCGCGAAGAAGAAAGAAACCTATGGTTTCGAGCTTCGTTTATTGCGAAGAAGCAAGGTGTTTCGAGCTTCGCATATAGCGAGCATTAAGAAGGGGGAAACATTCTATGTGGGAAGTCAGACTCTTCCATCAAGAGTTTTATTACATATTCTATGTTTTTATCCTATATGGTGTTTTTGGTTGGATTTATGAATGCTGTTTGGTATCCATTCAAAAAAAATACCTAGTTAACCGAGGTTTTTTAAATGGTCCTATCATTCCGATTTATGGATGCGGGGCTTTGCTAGTATACCTTATTTTTTGGGATATTCGCAATCAGATTGTCTTAGTTTTTCTAGGTGGCATGTGCCTTGCAACAGTTCTGGAATATATAACCTCATTAATTATGGAACTGTTTTTTCATACAAGATGGTGGGACTATAGTAAATTTCCGTTTCATATAAAGGGAAGGGTTTGTCTTTATGTTTCTCTGTTCTGGGGAATACTTACGATACTCATGTTGTATCTGTTCCAACCTGGAGTTGATTACTTGATTCACAAAATCCCAAGAAATATCGGTGAAATAGGAGGATACGTGATTATACCGGTATTTTTTGCGGATATTATTACTACGGTCATTACCTCGATTAAATTTAATCAAATCCTTGCAAAGCTACAGAATTTACGTCTGGATATCACGGAGTACATCGGTACTACAAAAATTTTTGAAACCGGTGAGGAATTAATCGAAAAATTTTCAAATTTGAGAATGTTGGGGCTGTTTTCTGAGATAAAGACTTCTGCTGAGGTATGGCTTCGTAATCCGAAGTCATCGAAACAAAAGGACAGAATAGAAATAAAGGAGTTAAAACATGAAATTGAAGCAAAGATGAAAGAATTCTTTGGCCGTTATCAAAATATTAAGATGCAGAAGGCTCATATCCGTCTATTGAAAGCCTTCCCCACTATGAAGGTTGGAAAACGGGAGGCTGCACTAAGCGATTTAAAAGAAAAAATCATCAAAAGAGGTGTACTGGAATTGGGAAAAGATATCAAAGAAGAAGTAACTGGTACAATTAAAGGCTATTTAAGTGGATTTTTAAGGGCAACTCTGGTAGGTCTATTAGTACTGGCTCAGTTTGCATTGGTTATATATCTATCTTATGCACTTAGAGGATATACTCTTTATCTATATGCAGGTATTCAAGTGTTAAGTATTATTATTATAATCGGTTTAATCAACGATAATCGTAATGCCTCATATAAAATCAGTTGGATATGCATTATAGCAGCATTTCCGATCACAGGGCATATTATGTTTATGCTTTGGGGTAATCAAAGAAGGAGAAAAATCGATCTTCAATTTTTGAAAAAGCTTCAAAGAGGTGTAGAGTTCTTGGAGTTTTCGCCTGAAGTAATGGATGAATTCAAAGAAAAGTATCCCTCACTAAGCCGAATGACCAAATATTTGGAATCAAATTCTTTTCCGCTTTATAAAAATAATAAAGTGGAGTATTATCCCATGGGCGAAGATGTATTTGAGGCAATTTTTAAAGAAATTGAGCAAGCAAAGCATTTTATCATGATCAATTTTTTTATTATAGGAGAAGGTGCACTTTGGGATAATATGCATAAGAAACTGCTCGAAAAAGTGAAAGAAGGAGTTAAGGTTCTGTTTTTATATGACGACTTTGGCGCGATGCTACGAACTCCGACCAATTTTAAAAAGAGTCTTGAAAATGAAGGTTTTGAAGTCCGCGTATTTAATCCGATTCATAAATATACGGATCAGCTTTATATGAACTATCGATCCCATCAAAAAATCATAGTGATTGACGGTAATGTTGGATTTACCGGTGGAATCAATTTAGCGGATGAGTATGTTAATCTGGTACATCGTTTTGGCATCTGGAAGGACAATGCCGTTAAGGTAGAAGGTGATGCGGTATGGAGCTTATCGGTTACCTTTCTTCAGATGTGGGAGGTATCCGGGTATGGAGCACCCATCGATTACAATCCCTACCGTCCAACTAGACAATTCGAGCAAACAGATACATTTTGTCAGGTGTTTTCCGATGGACCTGCCAATAACCCACGAAATCCGGTAGAAAATATATATAAACAAATGATATATTATGCTAAGAAAGTGTTGTACATTACCACCCCTTACCTTATAATTGAAGATGATATGCGTGATGCCTTGATTACCGCTGCTGTCAGTGGGATTGATGTACGTATCATAACTCCCTTTATTCCGGATAAAAAGAACGTAAAGATTTTAACAAATTATAATTATGGCAGATTACTGGAAGCCGGTGTCAGAATTTTTGAATATACACCAGGTTTTATTCATGCGAAGACAATTATCAGTGAGGAATGCGGTATTGTAGGTACGATTAATATGGATTACCGTAGCTTTCATCTGCATTATGAATGTGGGGTATGGATGTGTGATCCGAAAACGATAAATACAATAAAGGAAGATCTGCTAAGTACGATGGAACAGAGTCATGAGGTTACTTTTGAAGAATGGAGAAACAGACCCTTTATCATGAAGCTTTATCAAAAGATACTTAATCTGTTCTCGACCTTAATGTAATATAATAATGAAAGACAAGGATACCGATGAGCCGATGTTTCGATCGTGGAGCAGAAGAAAAGGAGTTACTTATGTATACCAATGTGTGTAAACACTGCAAAAAAGTATTCAGTTCGAGATGGAAAGCATATAGCTGTGAACAATGTAAAAAGATTGACAATGATCATTTTGACGATATAGAAGCTTATCTGAAGGAGTACCCAAACAGTAACGCATTGCAGATTTCAGAGGCTTTAGGGATTACTGCATTTGAGGTGCTACATTATTTAAAAGAAGGCAGGCTGAATATCGCCAGGGGGCATTTTGAAAAGCTACCAGATTAGTTTTAGGCACGATGCAGGAGACACAGCCTACGAGAATATGAGAGATTTTATAATTAACTGATACAGGCTGTGATATGCACGGAGATTTGGATAAATATAAGAATTTGATGGCTTTCAAACATACGAGAATAGATTTTTAATATAAAATTCAGAGGTGCGAAGATGATTGGATATCTAAAAGGTGAGTTGGCTGAAATTAAAGAACACTATGTAGTTTTAGAGGTTGGAAATATCGGATATGAAGTATATTTACCCTCCTCAGCCATATTGGAACTTCCATCCAAAGGCAGTACGATTAAATTATATACATATCTTCATGTAAGAGAGGATGCGATTGGTCTTTTTGGATTTCTAACCAAGGATGATTTGGAGATTTTCAAATTATTGATTACCGTAAACGGTATCGGTCCAAAGGGAGCACTTGGAATATTATCGTCGATATCAGCGGATGAAATTCGTTTTGCTGTACTGGCAGAGGATGCAAAAACAATTGCAAAGGCTCCGGGAATCGGTAATAAAACAGCAGGCAAATTAATCTTGGAGCTAAAGGACAAATTCAAACTGGAAACAGCCTTTGAACAAAGACTCATCAATCAGGAAGAAAAGAGAACGGGTTCCGGCCTATTTGGGAAAAGGGAAGAAGCGATACAAGCACTTACGGTTCTGGGTTACTCTGCTTCCGATGCCTTAAAAATCGTGAATCAGATTGAGATTACCGAGGATATGACTTCAGAAGAGATATTGAAGCGCTGTTTAAAGAAAATGTAAGTAATATTTATATATTTGATGATGGATGACAATGGAGAAAACTATGGCGAAACGAGTGATTACAACCGAATTTACGGAAGAGGATAATAAGCTGGAAGGTACCTTGCGACCTCAGCTACTAACAGATTATATCGGCCAGATTAAGGTTAAAGAAAATCTAAAGGTATATATAGAGGCAGCGAAACAGAGGAAGGAAACCCTTGACCATGTATTGTTCTTTGGACCGCCTGGACTTGGTAAAACAACCCTTGCCGGGATTATTGCCAATGAAATGGGTGTGAATATAAAAATAACCTCCGGACCTGCGATTGAAAAGCCGGGTGAAATGGCAGCAATCTTAAATAATCTGCAGGAGGGGGATGTTCTGTTTGTCGATGAGATCCATCGCCTGAACCGACAGGTTGAAGAGCTTTTGTATCCTGCTATGGAGGATTTTGTGATTGATATTGTAATTGGAAAAGGAGCATCAGCAAAATCAATTCGTCTTGATCTTCCTAAATTCACTCTGGTAGGAGCAACAACCAGAGCCGGAATGCTTACGCCACCCTTAAGAGACAGATTTGGAGTAGTAAATCGTTTAGATTTTTATACGATTGATGAACTAAAAAAGATTATAATAAGATCTGCCCAGGTTATACAGGTAGAGATCGATGAGGAAGGTGCAATCGAACTGGCGCGCCGTTCCAGAGGAACACCCCGCCTTGCCAATCGGTTGTTAAAGCGAGTCAGGGATTTTGCACAGGTAAAATATGATGGCAGGATAACCAAAGAGGTCGCGGGCTTTGCACTGGATCTATTGGAAGTGGACAAGCTCGGGTTGGATCATATTGATAGAGAGATTCTTGTAACTATGATCGAGAAGTTTGGAGGCGGACCCGTAGGAATTGAAGCTGTAGCAACCACGATTGGAGAGGATGTGGGCACAATTGAAGAGGTATATGAACCCTATCTGGTTCAGAATGGCTTAATACTTCGTACTCCGAGGGGAAGAGTGGCATCTGAACTAGCATATCGCCATATCGGCTTATGATTTTAATGTAATCATAACTTGTCAACCAAAGTAACATCAGTTATAATATTTGTGTCAGTGAATGCATTTACAGATGGTTTCCAAAGAATAATAGGGGGCAAAGGGAATGAACAAGTATCACGATATTGAAGTTATCATTAATAACAAGAGATATACATTGAGCGGATACGAGAGTGAAGAGTATTTACAGAAAATAGCTTCCTATATTAATAGTAAGCATATTGAATTTAGAAATAGAGATGCTTATAAGTTTTTGGATGCCGAATTAAAAAATATCTTAATGCAGATCAATATAGCGGACGATTATTTTAAGACTAAGGATAAGGTGAAAGAGCTTCAAATTGAAAATGAAACCAGAAGCAATGAGATATTTGACCTTAAGCATGAAGTGATTGCTACACAGGCAAAACTTGATTCAGCTCAAAGGGAATTTGAAGATTTAAAGAAAGAAATTTATGAAGCTCAAAAGAAGATTGTCCGACTAGAAACAGAACTAAGTGATGCAGTAAAGAATAGATAAAGAATGAATGGCTGTCCAAAAAGAGATGCAAAGAGTGCCGGTTATCATGCTGGAGACTGCATCCTATAAAGGGGCAGCCTTTTAATTCAAAAGGAAATTGCGTTCTATTGAATTAAAGCATCATAATAACAAGACGCGAAACGCATATGGAATAAGCGTAAGGAATTATCACTTCGTGAACGCGTACGGCGCCAAGAGTCTGCTTTGCAGACTCTTGGCTCAATATATCCTGGAGGGTGAAATGAGAAGAAAAATTGAAATATTAGCACCGGCCGGTTCCTATGAGGGGATGAAGGCTGCCATGAATGCAGGATGTGATGCAGTATATATCGGTGGCAGTAGCTTTGGTGCACGAGCTTATGCTAACAATCTGGATGAGGAGACTTTGCTACAGGCTATTGATGAAGCCCATATCAGAGATAAAAGACTTTATCTTACCGTAAATACTCTCCTTAAAGAAAAAGAGCGCACTAACGAGTTATTTAAATTTTTAGAGAAATACTATCTGCAGGGTTTGGATGCTGTTATTGTTCAGGATGTAGGTGTCATGCATTTCATTCATCGTCATTTTCCAGATCTCCCAATACATGCAAGTACTCAGACAACTCTGACGATGGCTCAGGGGGCTAGTTTGTTAAAGGAATACGGTGTTACGAGATTAGTGACGGCTAGGGAATTAAGTCTTAGAGAAATAAAAGTCATTCGGGATAATACGGACCTGGAGATCGAGACCTTTGTTCATGGGGCGCTTTGCTATTGCTATTCTGGTCAATGTTTGATGAGCAGTATGATTGGCGGAAGAAGCGGAAACCGTGGCAGATGTGCACAGCCCTGTCGTATGCCATATCAGTTTCTATCCGGGGACAGGAAGCTATCCTCTGAGAAGGAGAAGTATCTGATGAGTCCGAAAGATATCAATACGATTGCAATTATACCGGAGCTGGTGGAAGCGGGAATTGATTCCTTTAAAATTGAAGGTAGGATGAAACGGCCGGAATATGCAGCTACAGTAACCTCCCTATATCGTAAATATATAGACTTGTATATTCAGTTAGGAAAAGAGGAATATCAGAGTTTTCTTAATCGGGATGAATTTCGGGAGGATATGCTGAACTTACAGGACATCTATAATCGGGGTGGTTTTTCCGAGGGCTATAGTAAGGTGTATCACGGTAAGAAGCTGATGTCCTTATCGAGACCAAATCACAGCGGAGTATATGTAGGTGAAGTAATAGGTAGTCATGCAGGACAGATTTCAATTTCTGTAAAGGAACAGGTGAATGCCCAGGATATTCTTGAAATCAGGCATAAGGAGGAGGATGGGTATGAGTTTACCGTTAAAAACCCTCACTCTCCAGGTGATATTTTAACTAGCCGAGTTGGGCGACGACCTGACCTGAAGGATAAACCTTCAAAAGACAAGGGTAAAAATGAGGCAAAAGCTTTCGAGCCGAATATCCGTATTGGGGACTTGGTATACCGGACTAAGAATAACATGCTGCTGGAGCAAATTGCAGCAGAATATATACGAAAGGAAAAACAGGTTGGGATTAAAGGTCAGCTGACAGTTAAGCTTGGTGAGAAACTTATGTTAACAGTGTCCTTTGGTGAGGTAACTGCTACGGCATATCAGGATACTGTTCAGGAAGCATTAAAGCAACCGATGTCGGAAGAGAAGCTTCGTGCCCCGATTGAGAAAACAGGGGACACCCTTTACTACTTTGAGGAATTATCGGTATTGGCAGATTCTAACGTATTTGTTCCGGTAGCCTGGTTGAATGAGATACGTAGGGATGCCATCAGCCAGTTACAGGAAGAAGTGAAGAAGCATTACCGGAGAAGAAGAATTATAGCCGGAAAGCTGGAAGATATCAATACTTCATCCTCACCTGGAGCCGGACGACTGGAAATATGTGCATCGTTTCAGACATCAGAACAACTTGATGTTATATTAAGGTTTCCTGAAATATCTGCAGTTTATGCGGAATACGATGCATTGTATGGATATGAATTCGCGGACATGGCACAGAGAGTGAAGCAGACAGGGAAAAGCTTCTATCTGTCCTTACCACATATCTGCAGACTGGCTGAATATGAAAGATTACAAAAGGAGTTACCTAAGCTTTGGGAGAAGGATACTGTTCATGGTTTTATCATAAAAAATTTTGAAGAGATCACCTTGCTTCGCTCGTTAAAATTAGATGAATGCCACGACAAGGAGTTTATTCTTAATCATAATATGTATACTTTTAATAAAGAAGCGAAACAATTCTTCCGTGAGTTAGGAATTCATAGATATACTGCCCCGTTAGAGTTGAATTATCAGGAGTTGAAGCTTCTTGGTATCGAAGATAGTGATATGATAGTGTATGGATATCTTCCCCTTATGGTATCGGCACAATGCTTGTTTGAAAGTACGGAGGGCTGTAAAAAGTGTAAAGAAAACAATAAAGGAAGCTTAATAGATCGTCTTGGCAAGAAATTTTATGTTCAGACGAATTGTAAGGGGTGTTATAATATCATATATAACGGTCAGGCGTTGGCCTTGCATAAACAAGCCGAGGAAGTTAATAAGCTGCGTCCATATCGCATTAGGCTGGATTTCACCATGGAAACTGCTTTACAAACCGAACAGGTAATCAAGGTTTTCTTGGAGCAGTATCAGTTTAACCATGAAAGTACCACTGGGTTGGAGGATTATACCACCGGGCATTTTAAACGAGGTGTGGATTAATCAGAAGCCGATGAGTGGAAGATGAGGTTGTGAGAATGAATTTAATTGTAGAACTAATCAAATATTTGATGATACTGCTAATGGGCATTTACACCTATTATAGTTTTAATGTGTTTCGTTATAGGAATAAGAGGCGGCAGAATAGGGCATATCATTCACTTACAGGGATAACCTTTATAATACATTTTATCGGATATGCAACTCTGCTTCTGCAAAAGCCCAGTATTAAGCTTGTGCTTCTTTACGGTGGAGAAGTATTGTTATTCATTCTTGTACTTGTATTCTACCAGGTTTTATACCCGAAAATCTCAAGACTTTTAGTCAGAAACATGCTGATGCTTTTGGCTGTGGGCTTTCTTGTACTGACCAGATTATCCTTTAATATGGCTGTTAGACAGGTGATTATCGTCGCAATCTCATTCTTATTATGTATCTTTATTCCGTATGCAATCAAAGCGTTCCAATGGTTAAGACGCTTTGGTTGGTTGTTTGGAATTATCGGAGTTATTTTATTATTAGTGGTATTAGTTGCAGGGAGAACGAGTCGGGGAGCTACTAACTGGTTATATATCGCGGGATACAGCATTCAGCCCTCAGAATTCGTGAAACTATTGTTTGTGATAAGTATTGCAGCTTTATTCCAGGAGGGATTCGGCTTTAGACGAGTATTGATCGTTAGCGTGATGGCTGGTACTCATATTCTTATTTTGGTGGCCCATAGGGATTTGGGTGGGGCGCTGATATTCTTTGTTACCTACATTTTTATGCTTTATACCGCTACAGCGAAGCCTTTATATCTGTTTTCTGGCTTATTGGCAGGAAGTGCTGCAGCAATCGTTGCTTATAAACTGTTCGGCCATGTCAGAGTACGTGTACTAGCCTGGAAGAATCCCTTCGGTTATATAGATAAAGAAGGCTATCAGATCACCCAATCATTATTTGCTATTGGAACCGGAGGTTGGTTTGGGATGGGGATTAATCGAGGTCTTCCAACGGATATTCCGGTAGTAGAAAGTGACTTTATCTTTTCAGCCATATCAGAAGAGTTGGGTGGGTTATTCGCAATCTGTGTTATATTAATATTTGCCAGTTGTTTTGTTATGTTTATTAATATAGCACTTGACCAGGAGGATACGTTTTATCGTCTGATAGCAATTGGTTTTTCTGTTATGTTTGCATTTCAGGTTATCCTATCCATTGGTGGCGTAATTAAATTCATTCCATCAACAGGAGTAACTCTTCCGTTGGTAAGTCAGGGCGGAACCTCTATATTAACTACAATTATGATGTTTATGATACTTCAGGGAGTTCATATGAAAGGAAAAGCTCAAAAGAAGGAAGCACAAACAGAAATCTCAGCAGCTGCCGAGATGGAGGAGATACTATGAATTTAAAGGAGCATCAGGATCCAAGAGAATCAATCTTCCATATAATCTATATATTTATTGGATTATTTGTACTTATGATGGGCTATTTTGTTTATTTTCTGATGGCTAGAAGCGATGAGGTAATTAATAGCACTTATAATAAGCGGCAGGAGGTGCTGGCGCAGCGAATTACTCGAGGTGA
Source organism: Bacillota bacterium (assembly GCA_023414875.1). GTDB lineage: Bacteria > Bacillota > Clostridia > Lachnospirales > Lachnospiraceae > Mobilitalea. Next base: position 94,721 of record JAEZMV010000009.1, read on the forward strand.
CATAAGGTCGGCCGATGGAGAAGTACTTGCAAGAACGATACAGGATGAAGAAGGAAATGAAATAAGAGAATATCCATATGGAGATATCTATGCCCATGTCGTAGGCAGGTTTTCTAAGGGAAGGACAGGAATTGAAGAAGTGGAGAATATTCGCCTTCTCACTTCAAATATTAACTCTATAGAAGTTATGTATTCTGACTTAATGGGAGAGAAGAGCCCCGGTGACAACGTGGTTACTACTATAAATTCAAAACTTCAACAGGTAGCTTATGATGCATTAGGAGACAACCGGGGTGCAGTTGTAGTGATGCAGCCATCAACCGGAAAAATACTTGCTATGGTGTCAAAGCCGTCCTATGATCCGAATGAAGTGGATGCTCTTTGGGATGAGTTGGTATCCGATGAAGAGACCGAGTCACCGTTAGTCAACCGTGCAACTCAGGGCTTATACCCGCCGGGTTCCACCTTTAAAATAATGACCGCCTTGGAATATATTCGGGAAAATCCTTCATACATTAACTATAAATATGATTGTAATGGGGAAATTGATTATAAAGGAATGACTATTCATTGCTATAATAATAAGGTGCATGGAGATTTGGACTTACCTCGTTCGTTTGCGAAATCCTGCAACACTTCCTTTGCCTCCATAGGTATGGATCTAGACTTTAACAGTTTTCATGAATTATGTGAAGCATTTTTATTTAATAGTAAGCTTCCTGTCACAATGGCAAGTAATCCAAGCAGCTTTACGCTCAAGAAAGGAGACTCCGGAATTAAGGAAGCGATGCAGACGGCAATCGGTCAGGGCAATACCATGATTACACCGCTTCATAATGCTATGCTTGCGGCAACCGTTGCGAATGGTGGGGTTATGATGAAGCCCTATGTTGTGGATCACATCGAGAATGCAGAAGGTGGAATGGTTAAAAAGTACACGCCTCAGATTATTAAGAAACCGATGACACCCGGAGAAGCATATTACCTTGGTAAAATGATGCGCTTGGTAGTTACGGACGGTACGGGATCAAAACTGGAGGATCTTAAGCAGGAAGCAGCAGGGAAGACCGGTTCTGCGGATCATGGGGAAGGAAAAGCCCATGCCTGGTTCATCGGATATGCACCCTATGAAAATCCTGAGATTGTAGTCAGTGTCATTGTAGAGAGCATCGGGACCGGAAGTGACTATGCAGTTCCAATTGCAAATAAAATATTAAAAGCATATTTTGATGAAAAGAAATAAAGCTTCCCGCTGGTTACTGTTCACACTGCCAGAAATTCTGCTATATGATTTCGCTAAATGCTTTCCAAAAAGGAGTATTTGCATTCGTCGGTACTTAGGCTCTGTCCTTTAGAACCTTATGTACTTGTTCCTTTTGTCAATTTTCAATAAAAATGGGTTGAAAACTTATGCATGTTGTTGTATACTTCTATTTAGAGAAAGACGGTACACCAAAGAGCAGGAGGCATTGCGATGGTAGAAGCAACGAGCTGTGGTGGTGTAGTTATATTCAGAGGGAAGATTTTATTACTGTATAAGAATTATAAAAATAAATATGAAGGGTGGGTGCTACCGAAAGGGACCGTAGAAGAAGGTGAAGAATATAAAGAGACAGCGATACGTGAGGTGTTAGAGGAAGCGGGAACGAATGCTTCCATCATCAAGTATATCGGGAAAAGCCAGTATTCTTTTAGCACACCGCAAAATACAGTATTAAAGGATGTTCATTGGTACTTAATGATGTCTGATAGCTATTACAGCAAACCACAACGGGAAGAGTTTTTTATGGACTCAGGATATTACAAATTTCATGAGGCATATCATATGCTAAAATTTGCAAATGAAAAGCAGATTTTGGAACGTGCATACAATGAATATGTAGATTTGAAAAAGAGTAACTTATGGGGTAATAAGAAATATTTTTAACAGAAAGTAATGGAGAACTGTTCGAGAGAACAGTTCTTTTTATTGGAGACATAAGGTTTAGTAAAACAGACGTATTACCAATTCAACATTTCTTAGAGATATTTGTTTCTAATATTATAAAATCTGTTATAATAGTTAAATAATACTATATAATCAATCGATATATAGTATTAGATGATACTTTAAGCAAAGGAGTGCAAAGAATGATAAGTGATTTTTTTATTAATGCCATAATATTAGTAGCGGTTACCTCTGTTGGTGGACATATTATGAAAGAAATACCGAAGCATAAACTTAAAACTCCTATCTACAAAGCTTTCATTGGCGTTTTTTGTGGAATAGCAGGTATATTATTATTAATATACTCTATTAAAATAGAAGAGACCAAAACCTTAATTGACCTTCGTGCATATGCAGTGATGATGGCTTCCTATGCCGGTGGTATGATATCGGTTTTAATTTCTAGTATAGTAATTTTGTTATATCGGTTTACCTTCGATGGTTTAAATTTATCTTCTGAAATAGCTGTTTTACAGATGGTACTGTTCTTAATAAACTATTATATGGTTGATAAAATTATTAAAGTAGAATGGAAAAGATGGAGTGTAAAAGTTGCCTGCACACTGATTATCGGAATATTTACACATTACTATCTGCTAAAAAATGTAGCTGATGTTCGATTGATAATTCTGTTATATTCAATCGTGATGATACTGGCGGGTTTTATTGAATATTTATTATTGGATTATGTGAGTACCTCCAACGAATTATATCGAAGGTATAAAAAAGATTCTACGAAGGACTTTCTTACAGGCCTAATCAATACAAGACAGTTCGATAGTGTAATAAATGCAGCATTTGATCAGGTTCAGCAAAATAATGAAACCCTCTCCTGCCTAATGATTGATATTGATCATTTCAAAAAGGTTAATGATACCTATGGTCATGCAATCGGTGATTTAGTGCTGAAAGAATTATCGAATATCATTCAGAAAAGTATTCGAACGGTGGATGTGGCAGCCAGAATTGGTGGTGAGGAGTTCTGCGTATTATTATTTCAAGCTTCGAAGGAACAGACCTTTGAAATTGCGTTACGGATTAATAGAGAGGTGCAGGAACACAAGTTTTATATTAATGAGGATCAATTTATACATATCACAGTCTCTGTTGGTATCTCGATTTACCCAGAGCAAAACCCTAATCTTGATACCCTAAAAGGGGAAGCAGATATTGCTCTGTATAAAGCGAAGCAAAGTGGAAGAAACAAGGTCTGTGATCACGATACCTGCAGAAGGAATGCAAAAGTAGAAATGAATTAGTAGAATTCGTTTTACTGGGGGTCATGCTCAAAGAAAACCGAGGTTTCGCCGAAGGATCTATAGGAACAGCCCTATTATCAACTGGATAATATGTTTTATTTGAGTGATTTATTGAAAATAATTGTATGTTGTTTATAAAGTAGATAGCTTTGGAATCTTTTTTTTATAAAATTTATCTTGACCGATCAATGAAAATTGTGTATAGTAATAATAGATTGTAAACAATTCAATAGAAAACAATATAGAACAAAAGACGAAAAACATGTGAATTACTTATTAGGAGGAAAATAAATGGCTGCAAAAAATATAACAGTAGATAATTTTGAAGCAGAGGTTTTACAGGAAACAAAACCGGTATTGGTGGATTTTTGGGCATCCTGGTGTGGACCATGTAAAATGTTATCACCAATCATTGAAGAGCTGGCAGAGGAGTTAACCCAGATAAAAATATGCAAAGTTAATGTTGATGAACAGGGAGAATTGGCTGAGAAATATAGAGTTATGTCAATTCCTACATTACTAGTAATTGAGGGTGGAGAAGTAGTGAATACCTCCATCGGCTTGAAATCAAAAACAGATATTTTAAAATTGCTTAAACTAGCATAGATCAATAGTGGTATCCGAGTAATCGTAATCTTGGGAATATGAAACTCCAGAGGAATCGTCTTCTGGAGTTTTTCAATGATTTAACCTGTTATCTATCAATAACCTCATATATCACGAGTACTAATTATAAATTTATTTGATTAAGGAAATACAAATTAGGAATTATGTGTTATAATTTATATAATTTTTGATTGAAGAGTAAGGGATATCGCTGGTATCTTTTAAAAGAAATGAGCAAGCTACCTCAATGGTATTTTATTACTTAGTAAATAAAAAGTTCCTGAATCCCCTGATTATCAAGGTACCCAAGAACTTTACAATACTGCGGATGGAGGGACTCGAACCCTCACACACTCACATGTGGCAGATTTTGAGTCTGCTGCGTCTGCCATTCCGCCACATCCGCATTTGTGACGAAGTTTATTCTAACACAACTATATTTATATTTCAAGTATGAAATTTAAAAACAAGAAGAAAATAACTTCAACTACATAAGGAGTTGTATTTCATGACATGTATCAAAACACAGAGTATGATAACGCCATTTATCAATAATAAGTTGAGTATAAAGGAAATGGAAGCCTTCCTTGATCATATCAGCTCCTGCCCGAAGTGCAGAGAGGAGCTTGAGTTTTATTATGTCCTTTTAACAGCGATGAAACAGCTGGATGAGGATAGGAATCTATCCGATGATTATGAGCTGGAGTTATCGCAGAAGCTGGAAAGTGCCCAGGAAAAGGTTATTCATGCAAAATATACATATTACCGCAAAAAAGCAATTCTCATTTTAATAATGATTTTACTGGCATTTTTTCTAAGCATCCGTTATGCTAATAAGAGTCAGGAAAATGATAACAATATTACTGAGAGTGATTTTCGAATCAGATATCGATTTCAGGAAGAGAGAAATCAATATATGGAATGGCAGCTACGAAACTATCTTAGGGAAAAGGCTTTAGAGAATAATCAGCAAGTCATACCCGATCAGAGTAAGTACTAGTTTGAATTGTAGAACGAAAAAACGTCAGGTCTGATCAGAGTGTGTCAAGCATGTCAGTTAGATTAATTAAGAGTAATTAACGATTTTCAAATCTCTTAAATCACATAGTCTGTGGCTGAAGATAGACTAGGTACAGACTTAATATGCGATTAATCCAGTCGCAAGAATGGAGGTAAATATGGATAAAAAAATCGTTTTAATTGATGGACATAGTATATTAAACAGGGCCTTTTACGGACTGCCGGATATGACAACCTCAAAGGGTGAGCATACGAATGCGGTTCTTGGCTTTATTAACATAATGTTTAAAATTCTTGAGGAGGAGAAGCCGGATTATCTTACGGTGGCTTTCGATACGCATCATCCGACCTTCCGCCATGATATGTATGCCGCGTATAAAGGTACGAGAAAAGGAATGCCGGAGGAGTTAAGAGAGCAGGTTCCCTTAATGAAAGAAGTGCTGAAGGCTATGAATATCACCGTAATTGAAAAACCTGGCTACGAGGCAGATGATATTCTCGGAACTCTTGCTGTAAGGGCAGAACGGGATGGTAATCTGGTATCCTTGGTTTCCGGAGATAGGGATCTACTTCAGTTAGCCAGTGAGAAGATTAAGATTCGTATTCCTAAGACGAAAAGGACAGGAACTGAAATTGAAGACTATCATGCAAAGGATGTAGTTGAGAAATATAAGGTTACTCCGACACAATTCATTGACCTGAAGGGGTTAATGGGTGATACCTCTGATAATATTCCAGGAGTTCCGGGAATCGGCGAAAAAACTGCAGGTAAGCTGATCGAAACCTATCAGTCCATAGAAAATATCTATGAACATATCAATGAAATGCCAACATCTAAAGTTACAGCATCCCTTAAGGATAACCATGACTTAGCGGTCTTATCAAAGCAGCTGGCTACGATCAATACCGAATGCGAACTGGACTTTAAGATAGAAGAAGCCGGGCTTGATAATCTCTATAATGAAGAAGTTTATCTTCTATTTAAAAAATTGGAATTTAAAAATCTGCTGTCCAGATTTCAGACTAAGGAGGTCAGCCATTCTACCGGTGTTGAGAAAGCATTCCACATGGTTATGGATTTGGCAGAAGCTGATCGAGCTTTTGAGTTACCGGAGGATAAGGTTGCTCATCCAATCGGCCTGCAGATGATATATGAAAATGATAAATTACTTGGAGTATCCGTCTGCAAGGAAGAAGCTAATATATATTTTATCAAAGTAAGCGGATTTATTACGGAGGGATATATACGGGATAAGGCAGTCAGATTAGCGAAGGAAGGATATCTGATTTCTGTTATCGGATTGAAAGAACAGCTACAGTTTCTTGCGGTTGATGAGAAGGACAATCTGTTTGATGCATCCATTGCAGCTTATTTATTGAATCCTTTGACTGATACGTACCATTATGATGATATTGCAAGAGATTATCTTGCTCTTACGGTACCTTCCAGAGAGGACCTTCTGGGAAAAAGCTCCCTGGCGGAAGCAATAGAAGCAAAGGAAGAAGCCTTTCTTTCCTATGCCTGCTATTCAGCTTATATTGCCTTCAGAGCTGCAGAAAAGCTGCATGATCTTTTGTTTCGTACAGGCATGCTGCATTTGTTTGAGACAATCGAGATGCCGCTGACCTATACCCTATATGATATGGAGGTCAGAGGTATTCGTGTCAATAAAGAAGCATTAAAGGAATACGGAGATAACCTCCAGGTTGGCTTCTTAAAGCTGGAGAAGAATATATATGAACTGGTTGGGGAGGAATTTAACATCAATTCTCCGAAGCAGTTGGGAGTAATCCTGTTTGAAAAGCTTCGTATGCCCTTCGGAAAGAAGACAAAGACCGGTTATTCTACCTCGGCTGATATTCTGGAGAAGCTGCAAAGTGAGCATCCGGTGATTGGTATGATTTTGGAATACCGTCAGTTGACGAAATTAAAATCTACCTATGCCGATGGGTTGGCCGGATATATTCAAAAGGATGAGCGCATCCATGGACGTTTCCACCAGACGATTGCTGCAACCGGAAGAATCAGCAGTACTGACCCCAACCTTCAGAATATTCCGATTCGTATGGAGTTAGGAAGACAGATACGGAAGGTATTTATACCAGAAGAAGGTTTTGTATTTCTGGATGCTGACTATTCTCAGATTGAGCTTCGTGTTCTAGCCCATATGTCCGAGGATGAGCGTCTGATTAATGCCTATAAGGAGGCAAAGGATATCCACCGAATTACCGCTTCTGAGGTATTTCACATCCCCTTTGAGGAGGTAACTTCAGCACAGCGTAGCAGTGCGAAAGCAGTTAACTTCGGTATCGTTTATGGAATTAGCTCCTTTGGTCTTGGACAGGATTTGAATATCTCCAGAAAAGAAGCAGAACGTTATATTGAAAAATATTTTGAGACCTATCCAAAAGTAAAGACCTATCTGGATCAACTGGTTACAGTAGCAAAAGAAGAGGGTTATTCTACTACGTTATTCGGACGCAGAAGACCAATTCCGGAGCTTACCTCCAGTAACTTTATGCAGCGCTCTTTTGGCGAGAGAGTTGCGATGAATTCACCTATTCAAGGGACAGCAGCGGATATTATCAAGATTGCCATGATCAGAGTAAATCAAAGACTGAAGGAAGAGCGTTTCCGTTCCAGATTAATCCTGCAAATCCATGATGAACTGCTGGTAGAGGCCCACAAAGAAGAACTTGATTCAGTCGCAAAGATTATGGTGGAGGAAATGCAGGGTGCAGCAGAGCTGTCCATCCTGCTCGAAGCAGAAGTAAAGCAGGGCAGCAATTGGTTCGAAGCAAAATAAACATAGGATTGAATGGTGATGTTATGAAGGTAATTGGTTTAACCGGTGGAATTGGTAGCGGAAAATCCTTGGTAGCGAATATATTAAAAGAGAAGTACGGAGCTTATATTCTAAATTCGGATGGGATTGCAAAGGAGCAGATGGAACCTGGTGGAGTCAGCTACCGGGAAGTAGTAGATTATTTCGGTAGAGATATCCTAAATTCTGATGGCACAATTAACCGTGGTAAATTAGCGCAAATCATATTTGAAGATAAAAATAAACGCCTAAAGGTGAATGAAATAACCCATCCTAAGGTACTTGAAGCAGTAGAGGAAGTAATTAAAATCTTCCGAGAGAAGGGAACAGTTGCATATCTGGTTGTTGAAACAGCTTTGATGATAGAGGCTGGTTACGACTATATCTGTGATGAGGTTTGGTATGTTCATACTTCCGAGGAGGAGCGAAGAAGACGCTTAAAGAGAGAACGGAATTATTCCGACGAAAAGATTGACGCTATCTTCGACAATCAGAGTAAAGCAGAGACTTTTCGTGAGAAATTTCCGAAAGTAATTGAGAATATCAGTGATCTGACCTTTCTTGAACAGCAGGTGGATAATCTGATGAGAGATTAGAAATCTAGTTATACGAATAGGAGTGCCGTAATTTGGGGTTAAAAATGGTACTACTAGATCCTTTAAAAATTCTTGACAAATATCATGAAATGAGGGATACTCATTTAGAATATATTCAAGATAAGCTAAATACTTATCAATTAACTGATATGAGAGTAGGAAAATGACATGAAATTATGCAGTATTGCAAGTGGCAGCAGTGGAAACTGCATCTATGTCGGCAGTAACAATACAAATCTTTTGGTGGATGCCGGAATCAGTGCGAAACGTATTGAAAACGGATTAAACGGTATTGATATTAGGCCGGATACAATACAGGGTATCCTGATTACGCATGAGCATTCAGATCATGTATCGGGCCTTGGAGTACTGGCGCGGAAGTATCATATTCCTATCTATTCAACCTATGAGACGGCAAGCTCCATTCAGAAAATTAAAAGTCTTGGGGAGATTCCAGATGAACTGTTTCATTACGTGCGACCCGATGAAACCTTCCATATTAATGATATCGGAGTAGAGCCGTTTTCTACCTCCCATGATGCTTCCAATCCCGTATGCTATACCATGCATTCGGACGGACATAAAGTAGGTATCGCCACCGATCTTGGAAAATATGATGATTATATCATATCGAAGCTGGGGGACTCCGAGATATTATTTATTGAAGCAAACCATGATGTTAATATGCTGATGGTCGGAAAGTACCCTTATTATTTAAAACAAAGAATCTTAGGGGATAGAGGGCATTTATCGAATGAAACCTCTGCAGATTTAATCAGCCGGTTAATCAACCCACGATTACAACATATATTACTGGCACATCTCAGTAAGGAAAATAATTATGAAGAACTGGCTTATGAAACCGTGTGTTGTGAACTTATGAGCAGAGGAAGTAATTTTGCAGCTAAGAATGTAAGTGTTGCTCATAGAGAGCAGCCCTCACAGATGGTACTTATCTAACAAACTAAGTTAAGTGGTATGTCGGTCTGGTAAAATGATTTGATATGCATCAGGAATTAGGAGGAAAATTCATATGAAGAGAGTAGTAATAACTGTAGTTGGCAAGGATACCGTTGGTATAATTGCAAAGGTTTGTACTTATTTGGCTAATAATAAAATCAATATTTTAGATATATCACAGACAATTGTCCAAGGTTTTTTCAACATGATGATGATTGTTGATTTAGCAAATGTACCGAAGGAGTTCGATGAATTATCTGATGAGCTGGAACAAATTGGTGAAGGAATCGGTGTAATTATTAAGGCGCAACGTGAAGATATTTTTGATAAAATGCACAGAATATAATTATGAATTCAGTTAACAGGAATTCCTGGGTATAAGAATTAATGATTGGTGGATTTTTATGTTCTTGCACATCAATGGGAGGATAGTGTGAATTAAAAAGCAATTCACACGGGAAGAATCTGCGAAACTCGCACAATGGTGCTCGTTCCTTAATTCTTCCGGGTTATGAGATGCATCGAAGATGCAGCATTGGAGGATAATATGATTAATATACAAGAGGTCATCGAAACTAATAAGATGATTGAACAGGAAAATTTAGATGTCAGAACGATTACCCTGGGTATCAGTCTCTTAGATTGTGCAGACCCTGATCTTGAGGCACTTAACCGAAAAATCTATGATAAAATTACTACTGTAGCAAAGGATTTAGTTGCTACCGGTAACAAAATACAAAGAGAATATGGTATCCCTATTGTAAATAAAAGAATATCTGTAACACCGATTTCTTTAGTAGGTGCGGCAGCATGTAAAACGATTGAAGATTTTGTATCCATCGCGAAGACTCTTGACAGAGCGGCAGACACCGTAGGTGTCAACTTTATCGGAGGATATTCTGCGCTGGTAAGTAAGGCAATGACAGTAAGTGATGAGCTTCTGATTAAATCAATTCCGTTGGCACTCAGTCAGACTCTGCGGGTATGCAGCTCAGTGAATGTCGGCTCTACCAAGACCGGTATCGATATGAATGCTGTAAAGCTTCTCGGAGAAATAATTCTGAGCACTGCGGAATATACAAAGGAAAAGGATTCTATCGGCTGTGCCAAGCTGGTAGTATTCTGTAATGCACCGGATGATAATCCGTTTATGGCAGGAGCTTTCCATGGCGTTACGGAAGGTGATGCTGTGATTAATGTCGGTGTCAGTGGTCCCGGTGTTGTTAAGAAGGCGCTGGAAAGTGTCCGTGGTGCTGATTTTGAGACGCTTTGTGAGACAATAAAAAAGACCGCATTCAAAATTACAAGGGTTGGTCAGCTGGTAGCGCAGGAAGCTTCAAGAATTCTCGACATCCCGTTTGGAATTATTGATTTATCCTTAGCTCCCACGCCTGCGATTGGCGATAGCGTGGCAGAGATACTACAGGAAATCGGATTAGAATATGTAGGTGCTCCGGGAACGACAGCGGCACTTGCCTTATTAAACGATCAGGTTAAGAAGGGCGGTGTTATGGCTTCCTCCTATGTTGGTGGCCTCAGCGGTGCTTTTATCCCTGTAAGTGAAGATCAGGGTATGATTGATTCTGTCGAAGCAGGAGCGTTGACGCTGGAGAAATTAGAAGCAATGACCTGTGTTTGTTCGGTTGGTCTAGATATGATAGCAATCCCTGGAGACACAAAGGCAACTACCATTTCCGGTATTATTGCGGATGAGATGGCAATCGGTATGATTAATCAAAAGACGACAGCTGTACGTATCATTCCAGTGATTGGAAAATCGATTGGTGACCGAGTGGAATTCGGAGGATTGTTAGGATATGCACCGGTTATGAAGGTCAATCCGTTCAGCTGTGATGATTTTATAAACAGGGGTGGTAGAATTCCTGCACCAATCCATAGCTTTAAAAACTAACAAGGCGCAATTTAATATTTACAATAATTTACATGAACCGGGCCGAGAACCTTGTCGTCTAATGATTAGAATTGTCATTACAGCAAGGGGATTGGTTCTCGGTTCTTTCATAAGTTTATAAGATTATTAGGGGTCAAAAAGCCTTATCCTAAGTTCATACGTCAATTTGCACAGTTTTTTGTATCATAGCGTGATCCAAAACATAGTTTGCTCGCAACACGCTTTCGCTTGGATGATGTACGTAATGGTACATAAGACCACAAAGTACGTGGTCTAAGTACCAACGATATCATACAGTTGCTCACCAAACTATGTCTTTGTATCACACAGATTATAGAGTGTGCAAATTGACGAGGTAAATTTAATTTGGGCTTTTAACCTCCGCTTCAAAAATTGAAAATAAATTTAGAAAGGTATGTGTGGTAATGGACAATAGCTTAAAACAACTGGATTACAAAGGGATATTTAAGTACTTTAGTGAAATATCGGAAATTCCGAGGGGCTCCGGAAATGAAAAGGAAATAAGTGATTACCTGGTTACTTTTGCAAAGGAGCACCAGATTTGGTGTTCGCAGGACGAAGCAAACAATGTGCTTTTAATAAAGGAAGCAACTCCGGGATATGAAAATGAACCTGCTATCATATTACAGGGACATATGGATATGGTTTGTGAAAAGCGTAAAGAACATACACACGACTTTTTAAAGGATGGAATAAAACTGATTGTAGAAGGTGATTATCTTCATGCAGATGGCACCACACTGGGTGCTGACAATGGAATTGCTTTGGCGTACATCATGGCTATTTTCACAGATGAATCTCTGAAGCATCCAAGACTGGAAGCCATCATTACAACGGATGAAGAAGTGGGGATGCAGGGAGCAAAGGCTCTGGATCTTTCTCAGTTACAGGGGAAATATATGATAAATCTTGATTCGGAGGAAGAAGGATATCTTCTGAGCAGCTGTGCAGGCGGTTTGACCGGTACCAGCACTCTTCCGATTAAGAGAATATCAGAATTCGGAAAGAAGGTTAGAATAAGCTTAGGAGGTCTACTTGGCGGTCATTCCGGAATTGATATCGTAAATAACAGATCCAATGCTACTAAGCTGTTAGGCCGTTTGTTATTTGACTTAAGAGAAACGGAGTCCTTTGGGTTAATTCATATGCAGGGTGGATTTAAAGATAACGTTATACCCAGAGAGGCAACCGCTGAAATACTAATTACAGCAGAGGATACCAATGAATTACCGAATATTTATAACAAAATCAAAAAAAGTATTATGGATCTAGCTGCGAAATATCAACAGGAGTTGTCTGCAAGTGAACCAGAACTGAATATTTCGCTAGAGGATATGGGTGAGGATACGTATGATGCATTGCATCCGGTTTCTTTTGAGAAAATGTTATTTCTGCTCATTAACATGCCAAACGGAGTTCAAGTCATGAGCTCTGAGATTGAGGGATTGGTAGAAAGCTCATTAAATCTTGGAATATTCCATACCTTGGAGGATACAGTAGAATTCTATACTTCCGTGCGTAGCTCCAAGAGCAGCTATAAGTACTTTTTAGGTAATAAGCTAAATTACATGATAAGCTTCCTCGGAGGAGATTATGTCATGCGTTGGGAGTATCCTGCTTGGGAATATAAAAAAGATTCACCCTTAAGAGAGCATTTCCAGAAGCTGTACCGCGAGCTTTATGGAAAGGATATGAAGGTTGAGGCTATTCATGCGGGTCTTGAATGCGGATTAATCTATGAGAAAATGCCAGGTATTGATATAGTGTCCATCGGACCTGATATAACTGCAGTTCATACGATAGAGGAGCGGGTAAATATCTCGTCTACGATTCGTGTATATCAGTTTCTGGAAAGAATTATCGAAGAAAAAATAGTTGTATCGGTATAACGCATACGCTATAACATCTAGTAACGGAACGGCTTCATTGTAAGCTTATATATTAGGAGATGATAAGAAGATGGATAAGGATAACATGAATTCAACATTTGATTTTGGTAATGATCCAGAGTTTAATGAGAATTTTTACAAGAATATTGAGAAAGCCTTAGGAGATTCCGGAGCTTCCGGAGATGAAGCAATACTAAAAAGCGATATAAAGGCCGAAGAACAATCGTTACAGATAAAACCGAGCTATCTTGAAAAACTAGAACCTTCAGGGGAAGAAAATGCGACTGATGAACTGTTAGTAACAAATGAAAATGATGATATAGAAATAGACGATAAATTAATGGACATAAACTCCTCCTTAGCTAAGCAGATATGTGCCGAAATGGAGAAGATAGAGACAGCTGAGAAAGATAAACGTAAGAAGAAAAAAATTCTCTTTCGGGTTCAAAGTGGTTTAATGCTTACTTTACTATGTATTATCGGTTTTGGCTTTTTTCTGGGATTTACGAAGCCGGGAAATAACATTTTGATGAGTATGGGAATTAACCTAGGTGGCATGATCTGGGAGAATATGACAAAAGAATTTGATGATGGTACTGATGTAGTTTCGGATTTAGATTATCTGGACGATGAGGATTTGAGTTCAAATGCTCCTGAGATTGACCCTACAATGATTGTTTGGCAGGATCATCCCGGTAAAGGAAGACATGAAGAGGGTGTATATAATGTTCTTTTATTAGGTGAAGAAGCCATCGGATCAGGAGATGCAAGAGGACGTACGGATGTTATCGTTATCGCCACTCTTAATACGAATAATAAAACCGTAAAGCTTACATCGCTAATGAGAGATACTCTTGTTCAGATACCGGGTTATAAAGATAATAAACTTAACACAGCCTATGAAAAAGGTGGTCTGGATCTTCTTTACGAGACGATTGCACTCAACTTTAATCTTAAATTGGATGGCTGCGTTATGGTTAATTTTGAGAATTTTGAAAAGATTATCGATAAGCTTGGAGGCTTAGAAATTACCCTTACCGCGGGTGAAGCCAGGTATTTAAATTCAACCAACTATATTTCCAATCCGGAGTACAGAAAAGTCAAAGAGGGTAAGCAGTTGTTAAATGGTAATCAGGTTCTGGGTTATAGCCGTATACGTAAGAGAGCAACCATTACAGGAAACAATAATGATTACGGCCGTACCGATAGGCACAGAATTATCTTAAATGCCATTTTCGATAAGTATAAAACTAAAGATAAAGCAGAATTGGCAGCTATGATGTTTGAATTTCTACCTATGATTACAACAGATATCGATGATAAAAACTTTGAGGCATTGTTAAATGCATATGTAAAAATGGGTCCAGCCGAAATGTCACAACTTCGTATACCTGCTGATGGTGCATTTGAGGATAATGTAAAGGTACGCGGGATGTCTGTATTAATTCCAGATATTCAAGAAAATGTAGAAATTCTACATAGCTTTATATTTGGGGATAAGAAGACAGATACTACCGCAAGCACTGAAAATACTGTAGCAAATGCGAACAATTAAGTAGTTAATAGGATCTTAAAATAGTGTTATTTCTAATTACAGGTGCATCGGGTATCTTGGAAATGAGATACTTGAATGCACTTGTATCATGTATTACTTGTTTTTTGTTATAATTCGAACAAACCTGCCATATAAATTAGGTGTCCCATATAACATTCCGGTTTGAAAATGACAAGCTGTCAACTGGATTGAAGGGAAATAATATCGCAATGGTGAGTGGTGTATTATGAGAAGAAACAGGGGCAATCGTTATGAAATTTTATATCTGATTTCAATGCTGATAATTATAATTTTTGTTACAGGATATGAACTAAAGTACATAAAAACAGGACTTCTGATCAAGGATATGGTTACGCAGGAGATTGATTATGAAGCGTATCGAAATTTCAGAATTGACGAGAAGCTTCTTCAAAAAACAGAAAACCGGGTGGAGCATCTGATTAGGAAGGAACCTGGTCTTCAAAATATTCCCTACATTGATGTAATTGGTTATCTTACCTTTAGCATGATGGCAAACTTCTATGATCTGATAGAGCTTGAATTAGTTGATGAGAAAACCTTCATTCGTGGCTTTGGTAAAGTAGCGGGGACGGATCATTTTCTGGAGCTCTATGGATATAATAAGGCTATTCTATCCGATCTAGAGTACTTCCCGGTACCGGAGCTGACCAACGAAGAAGCTGATATTGAGTACACCGATACCTGGTATAAGCCTCGTACCTATGGTGGTGATCGAAAACATGAGGGTACCGATTTGATGGCCTCCAATAATATCAGAGGCTTTTTCCCTGTGATTAGTATAACTGATGGAACCGTAGAAAAAATGGGATGGTTGGAACAGGGAGGATACCGCATTGGAATTAGGTCTGTTGCCGGTGGATACTTTTATTATGCGCACCTAGATTCCTATGCACCGGAGCTGAAGCTGGGAGATACGGTGATCGCTGGACAGTTACTTGGTTTTATGGGAGATAGCGGTTATGGCAGCGAGGGAACCACAGGTCAGTTTGATGTACATCTACATCTTGGAATCTATGTAAATACCGACAAGGGTGAAATGAGCATAAATCCCTATTGGTTACTCCGTATTCTGGAAAAGAAAAGGACATATTATCAAAATCAATAAAAAGCAAAAAAAGAGAATTCAATTGCTAATAAATGCAGAAAATAAAGAAAGAATCAAATAAATAATGTTTTCTGCTATGATATATTGGATAAATGAGTTATAATCGTTATTATAACTCACAAGAATAAGAATCTTTATAGCTTAAATTCTTGGAGAGAACTCGAAAATGAATTACACAGGAAATTCGTTTTGAACTTCTTCTTACTTTGTTTGAAATGAGGAAAACAATGGAAGTATATTTAGATAATTCAGCAACTACAAAGGTGACCGAAGGTGTCAGGGATAAGATGATGAAGGTCCTATATGATGACTTTGGCAATCCCTCTTCCATGCACCGAATGGGAGTTAAGGCTGAGCAGTATATGAAGGAAGCTGCTGCAATCATCGCCGGCAATTTAAAAGTAGAGCCGAAGGAAATAATATTTACCTCAGGAGGAACCGAGGCTAATAATTTAGCGTTAATCGGAACGGCATTAGCAAACAAACGCAGAGGTAATCATATCATAACCACCAGAATTGAGCATCCCTCGGTTCATCAGCCCTTGGTATTTTTAGAGGAGAACGGTTTTGAAGTAAGCTTTGCCCCGGTAGATACATCTGGAAAAATAATCAAAGAGAAATTATTTGAGCTTGTAAAAGAGAATACTTTAATGGTATCTATCATGTATGTAAATAACGAGATCGGTGCAGTACAAGATGTTGTGGAATTAGCAGCAGAGCTTAAAAATCGTAAAAAAGATCTAATTATTCATGTGGATGCGGTACAGGCTTTTGGTAAGTATCGAATTTATCCTAAACGGGGCGGTATTGATTTGCTTTCCTTCAGCGGTCATAAAATACATGGACCAAAGGGAATAGGTGCACTATATATCAGCGATAAGATAAAAGTTAATCCGACAGTCTTCGGAGGAGGTCATCAGAGAGGTATACGTTCCGGAACAGAGAATGTACCGGCGATTGCAGCCTTAGGACAAGCTGTGGCGGAATTGTATTCGAACTTTGATGAGAAGATAGAACGTATGTATCTTCTAAAACAAAGGTTTCTTCAAGAAGTCAGTAAGCTGGAGGGTGTACAGGTCAACGGATTACCGATGGAATGTACGGATAGTTTTGAGCTGGAACATATCCGAAAGACAGCACCGCATATCATGAATGCTAGCTTTCAGGGTGTTCGAAGTGAAGTGCTTTTGCATGCCTTAGAAGACAAAGGAGTATATGTATCTGCCGGTTCAGCCTGCAGCTCACATCATCCTACACCAAGCGTGACCTTAACAGCAATAGGGTTGGCGAAGGACCTGATGGACTCTACGCTTCGTATTTCGATGTCAGAGATGACTACCCAGAAGGAGATTGAATATACATTGGAGCAAATCAAAGAATTACTTCCGATGTTACGTAGATATACCAGAAAGAAATAATAGATAAATATGGGACTGTGGCTAAACTCTTGTTTTGAAACACGCCCCTTAGATGGAGGATTAAATGTTTAAAGCTTTTCTAATTAAGTACGCAGAGATAGGTCTAAAGGGTAATAATCGTTATATCTTTGAAAATGCCCTCCGTGACCGAATTAAAGAGGCCCTTGTGCCACTGGGAGAATATGAGGTTACAAAGGAACAGGGTAGAATATTTGTTGAATGTCCGTCCGGGTATGATTATGAGGAAACAGTAGCTGCCTTATCAAAGGTATTTGGTATATCCTCCTTTTGCCCCGTTGTAATGATAGAAAGTTCTGAATGGGAGATGCTTACAAAGGGTGTTGGTGATTATGTAGAAGCCATGTACCCAGATCGTAAGATAACCTTTAAGGTTGAGGCAAAACGTGCCGATAAGAATTATTCATTAACCTCTCCTGAAATCTGTATTGAGATGGGAGCCTATTTACTTCAAAGATTTCCTGAAATGAAGGTAGATGTACATGAACCTCAGGTCAGGGTTACGGTTGAAGTTCGAACAAAATGCTATGTATACTCCGTTATTATACCGGGGCTTGGCGGAATGCCGGTTGGCAGTAACGGTAAAGCGATGCTTTTATTATCCGGTGGAATTGACAGTCCTGTAGCGGGGTATATGGTCTCAAAGAGGGGTGTTTCCTTAGCTGCCACCTATTTTCATGCACCGCCATACACCAGCGAAAGAGCAAAACAAAAAGTGGTGGATTTGGCTGCTAAGATTTCAAAGTATACCGGAAAGCTAAAGCTCTTTGTAGTTAACTTTACAGATATTCAATTATACATTTATGATCAATGCCCGCATGAGGAGCTGACGATTATCATGCGAAGATATATGATGAAAATCGCTGAGAAATTGGCAGAACAGGAAGGCTGTCTTGGCCTAATTACCGGTGAAAGCATCGGACAGGTAGCAAGTCAGACATTATACAGCCTGGCAGCAACGAATGAGGTATGTACAATGCCGGTTTATCGACCGTTAATTGCCTTTGATAAAAAAGACATCGTTGAAATTGCAGAAAAAATTGATACCTTTGAGACCTCAATCCAGCCCTTTGAGGATTGCTGCACGATATTTGTTGCAAAACATCCGGTAACAAGGCCCAGTGTCAAAGTGATTAATAAATCAGAAAGAAAATTAGAAGAAAAAATAAATGAATTAATGGAAACTGCTATCAATACGGTAGAAGTGATTGCAGTAGGTTAAAAATTATAGATAAAAATATCGCTCGGATGTGATCCGAGCGGTACAATTGTCTGAATAAAAAAAGGTTATCACAAAGTGACAACCTCTTTAAAACTTTCATTATTCAACGATGTAAGGTTTTAAAATTGCAAGGATGCTTTCCATATTTTCCTCGCTATGAATGTTCAAATCAATAGCTTTTGACAAATCAAGACTGAAAATACCCATAATGGATTTTGCATCTATAACGTATCTACCAGAAACCAAATCAAAATCGGAATCAAATTTTGTAACGTCATTAACGAAAGCTTTTACCTTATCAATTGAATTTAAAGATATTTTTACGGTTTTCATAAATAACTCCTCCTTTATTCAGTATATGTATATACTATAATTTAGCAAAAAAAAAGTCAATATACAAAGTTCATAAAAAAAAAGGGAAAAGTTGTATAGGTCGGAGAATTAATTACGAAATATAAAGTAATATTTTAAGGATAATAAGCACCTTTGGAAAGGATTTTTGAAGTACATGAAAAGAACAGCGGCATTTTTAAGCCTGGGATGTAAAGTGAATTCTTATGAAACCGAGGCTATGCGAGGAATGTTTGAAGCAGCAGGCTATGATATTGTGGAATTTAAAGATACTGCCGATGTATATGTTGTGAATACTTGTACGGTGACTAATATAGCTGATCGTAAATCACGTCAAATGCTTCATCAGGCAAAAAAACGAAACCCTGAAGCAATCATTGCAGCTGTTGGCTGTTATGTTCAGGCGGCGGAGGAAACCTTACTAGCTGACAGCGCAGTCGATCTGGTGGTCGGAAACAATAAAAAATCAGACATCGTTTCTATGGTCGAACGATGTAGAGACAGTAAAAACAAGGAAGATTTGGTAGTTGATATCAATGAAGAAAAGGATTACGAGGAGCTAAACGTAATCACTACAATGGAAAAGACAAGAGCCTTTATTAAAATTCAAGATGGTTGTAACCGTTTTTGCTCCTACTGTATTATTCCATATGTCAGAGGTAGGGTAAGAAGCAGAAAAGAGGAAGAAATCCTAATAGAAATAACCGAGTTAGTTAAGAAAGGCTATAAGGAATTTGTATTAACCGGAATTCATATATCCTCCTATGGAACGGATTTTATTCAAGCGGAGCATGAAAATAGGGAAGGCTATACGAATGATTACAACTTTGATTCCAGTGAACATAATAAAATGCCCTTGGCCAAGTTGATTAAAAAGATTGGAAACATAGATGGTGTGGAGCGAATCAGATTGGGATCCTTAGAGCCTAGGATTGTAACAGAAGCTTTTCTTAAGGTATTAGCATCAGTTAAGCAATTTTGTCCTCATTTTCATTTGTCACTTCAAAGCGGAAGCGATACGGTACTCAAGCGCATGAATCGTAAGTATACGGCGGAGGAATACTATAACCGAGTATTATTGATAAAACGATATTTTGAGCTACCATCATTTACAACGGATGTTATTGTTGGTTTCCCGGGTGAAACAGCAGTCGAATTTAATGAGACGATAGAATTTGTCACAAAAATTGGGTTTTCTCATATCCATGTATTTAAATATTCAAAAAGAGCAGGAACGAAAGCCGCAGATATGCCTGATCAGATCTCGGAGGAAGTAAAGAATTTCAGAAGTAATAAGTTGATTGAACTTGCCTTGTCAATGTCGAAAGAATATAAATCACTTTTCCTGGGAAAAATAGAGAAAATTCTTTTTGAAGAGGAAATTTTAATTGAGGGTAAAACATATCAGGTTGGGCATAATGAGAGATATCTGAAATTAGCGGTATTAAACAGCAGGGATATGACGAATCAGATCATAGAAGCAAAGATTTGTAATAATTTAACAGAAGAAATTCTTCTTTGCGAAATAACTAATTGAATTTTTTGGATAAATATATTAATATATAAAGTAATAGTATATATGAAACATTAATGAGCCATGTCCGGGCTATCTCGAATTGACAGAAAAGGAAGTGATTCAATGCAAAAATTAAACAATACACAATATTTTAAAGTGCAGAAAGATACTGAAGTGATTGTCAGTGATGTGATTCGAACGGTGTTTTCCGCATTAACAGAAAAAGGTTATAACCCTGTTAATCAGATTGTGGGTTACGTTATGTCGGGAGATCCGACCTACATAACGAGCCATAAGGGTGCTCGAAGCTTGATTATGAAGGTGGAGCGAGATGAAATAGTAGAGGAATTGTTGCGTTTTTACATTGATAAGGATATTAATTTGCAGGGCACCAAATAACGAGCAGTATAGTGTGATTGCATAGCGTTATAGCACGCATAAGCTAGCAGTCTTTGATGAAAGGCATGGTTATTTACATGAATAGAATAATGGGGCTGGATTATGGCTCTGTGACAGTTGGAGTAGCAATCAGTGATCCATTACTCATGACGGCACAAGGCGTGGAGGTTATCCGCCGAAAACAAGAAAATAAGCTTAGACAGACCTTAGCTAGAATAGAAGAACTGATTAAAGAATATCAGGTTAATCAAATCGTACTAGGGTATCCAAAGCATTTAAATAATACGATTGGAGAACGTGCGGTTAAGTCGGAGGAATTTGCTGATAGACTCAGACAAAGAACAGGCTTAGAGGTAATACTATGGGATGAGCGACTTACTACGGTGGCTGCACATCAGGTCCTTTCCCAGACCAAGATGGATTATGAAGAAAAAGCCAAGGTGGTAGATAAATTGGCGGCAGTATTAATATTGCAGGGTTATCTAGATAAGTTGGATTTTATGAAAAAAGAAGATATAGAATAGTTATAGGTATGTGAAAGCATGTTATTGGAGGTTGGAATGGACAAGAATGAAATCATGTTTACTACAGAAGATGGAGAGGAAGTAGTATTTGAAGTCCTAGAGCAAACAAGACTTGGTGGAATTGATTATCTCTTAGTCAGCACAACAGGTGACGAGGAGGAAGATGCAGAAGCGTTGATTTTAAAGGATATCTCAAAGGATACGGATGAAGAAGCAGTATATGATATAGTAGAAGATGAGCAGGAACTAAAGTTGGTTGCTGACATTTTCAAAGAATTATTGGATGATATTGAATTATATTAAATGCATAGATATGATTAGATGAAAATAGGTGATGATATGCCTGAACAACAGGAACAGTTCAAGAATTTGTTAAAGCAGAACGGACTCAAAATGACTACTCAACGAGTGGCTATTTTGGAAGTGTTAAACAGTAGACCGGGTAAACATTTAACAGCAGAAGAGATTTATGATTATGTTAAAAAGAAATATCCGGATATTGGGATTGCTACTGTTTATAGGACGATACAAATGCTATCAGAATTAAATCTAATAGATAAATTGAATTTGGATGATGGATATGTGCGGTATGAGATTAGTAAAAAAGGTAAGGAAGATGCCTGCCACCATCATCATCATTTGATATGCCTCGACTGTGGTGATATTTACGCTTTTCAGGATGATCTGTTAGAAACGTTGGAAGATCGGATTAGAGATACCATGGGATTTGAGGTGGTGGATCACGAGGTTAAACTATACGGACATTGTAAAAAATGTAAAGGCAAATAAGGCTATTTAATCTAATAAGAAAATAGGCAATATAGTCAAAATAATGACATAAGCTTAATATCGTATGCACTTAGTTAATGGATAGAAATTAGTACATAAAAACCATTGGAGGTGCAATTATTTGAAAGAGAAAGAAAGAGAAAAAGAAAAAACAGTTATGAATCAAAAGGACTTAAAAGGAGTTAAGATTATTCCACTGGGTGGATTAGAGCAGATTGGTATGAACATTACAGCAATCGAATACGAGGATTCCATCATCGTAATCGATTGTGGATTATCCTTCCCGGAGGATGAGATGCTTGGAATAGATTTAGTTATTCCGGATGTGACATATCTCAAAGAAAATATTGATAAGGTGAAAGGTTTTGTTATTACGCACGGGCATGAGGATCATATCGGTTCATTGCCATATATTTTAAAGGAAGTTAATGTTCCTATTTATGCTACAAAACTTACCACCGCGATTATAGAGATTAAGTTAAAAGAACATAATCTATTGAAAAACACAAAACGTAAAGTGATAAAATATGGTCAGTCTATAAATTTAGGGTGCTTTAGAATTGAATTCATCCGAACAAACCATAGTATAGCAGATGCGGCTGCACTTGCTATCTTTACACCGGCGGGAATCATATTCCACACCGGAGATTTTAAGGTAGACTATACCCCTGTATTTGGAGAACCTATTGATCTTCAAAGAATTGGTGAGATTGGTAAAAAAGGTGTTCTTGCACTCATGTGTGATAGTACCAATGTTGAACGAGCCGGTTATACTATGTCAGAAAGCTCTGTTGGTAAAACCTTTGACAATATATTTTCAGACTATGCGAAGCAGCGGATTATTGTTGCTACCTTCGCATCCAACGTGGATCGTGTTCAACAGATTATTAATTCCGCAGCGAAATTCGGTCGAAAGATAGTCATTGAGGGACGAAGCATGGTGAATATCATCACTACTGCAACAGAACTCGGATATATTAAAATGGCTGATAATATGTTGATTGATATAGAGCAGATGAAGAATTATACCGATGATCAGCTGGTATTAATTACGACTGGTAGCCAGGGTGAAACCATGGCAGCATTACCACGTATGGCTGCATCCATCCATAAAAAATTATCGATAAAGCCCGGGGACGTGGTTATTCTAAGTTCTACTCCTATTCCGGGTAATGAGAAAGCAGTTTCAAAAGTTATTAATGATCTTTCTATGAAGGGGGCAAAGGTAATTTACCAGGATACCCATGTATCCGGCCATGCCTGTCAGGAAGAGATTAAATTAATTTATACATTAACTAAGCCGAAATATGCTATACCGGTACACGGTGAATATAAACACCTGATACGACATGCAGAATTAGCGCAGACGTTAGGTATTCCCAAGGATAATATATTTGTAATATCTTCCGGAGATGTATTAACCTTATCGGAGGAGAAGGCAGCGATTACCGGTGAAGTAACGGCTCAGGGTATCCTGGTGGATGGTCTTGGAGTCGGAGATGTAGGAAATATCGTGCTTCGTGACAGACAGCTGTTATCAGAGAATGGTTTAATTATTGTAGTTATCTCCTTAGAGAAATACAGCAATCAGATTATGGCAGGACCTGATATTGTCTCTCGTGGTTTTGTATATGTCAGAGAATCAGAAAACTTGATGGATGAAGCCCGTGATGTAGTTGAAAAAGCTTTGGATAAATGCTTAAGCCGAAACAATGCAGATTGGGGAAAGATGAAAACAGAAATTAAAGATTCATTAAGTGATTTCATATGGAAAAAGACGAAAAGAAATCCTATGATATTGCCTATCATTATGGAAGTATAACGAAGTATTAAAAGCCTTGCTTGGATTTTTGAAACTTCGAAATAAAGGTGGTTAGTATTGATAAGAAAGGCGAGCAAATGACAGCGAATTCCACAAAAGTAAAGTTAACATTAAAAATAACAAGCTTTGTCTTGCGACTGCTTATGAATATATTTTTTTATATTTTAGTGGTTATACTTATTGTCTCTGTCAGTAAAATAGCATATGAATTTACCTATCAGCTTTATGGACCGGTTACGGCGGCAGAAGCGCCGGGAACGGATATTATTATACAGATTAATAAAGGTGAATCTACGATGGATATAGCCAGTAAGCTGGAAAATACCCGTGCCATTAAGAATAAGTATGCCTTTTATTTAAAGACGAAGCTTCAAAGCTTAACCGTTATGCCGGGGACCTATGAGATTAATTCTTCTATGACTTATGATGAGATACTGGATATCATTACAGACTATTCCGCATCTATCATCAAGCAGGAGGAAGAGACTAAAAAGGATACTGGAACTACCGGGACTATGAACAAAGGCGCTGGTACAGAAAAAGGTTCGGCTTCAAAAGATAAAGTAATTGAAGATGGAGCTCAAAATGATACTGATGCCGACAAGGATTAATATGATACTCAAAGGATATGTTTATCAGCATAAAAGGCATAGGAAGAAAGGCTTGGTATATCATGATTGTTGACGAAAGAATTATAGCCTATATTAATTCCCTGGCAACAGAACTGACACCCGAACTTATTAATCTGGAAAAAGAAGCGTTGGAACATCATGTTCCGATTATAAAGAAAGAAACGCAAGGTATCTTAAAGTTTTTACTGCGAACACAACAACCTAAACGTATATTAGAGGTCGGGACAGCCATTGGCTTTTCCGCCCTCTTTATGAGTGAATATACAAACAGCGATAGTAAGATCACGACAATTGAAAAGGTGCCGATGAGGCTGGTGGAAGCTGAGAAGAACTTGTCAAATGAGGTATACAAGCATAAGGATAAGATTACCTTAATAAAGGGTGAAGCACTCGAGATATTAAAGGGATTAGTTCATGAAAAGGAAGAATATGATTTTATTTTTCTTGATGCCGCTAAAGCACAATATATGAGCTTCCTTCCGGAATTAATGAAGCTGTTAAGTAAAAGAGGAATGCTTGTTACTGATAATGTACTCCAGGATGGAACAGTAATAAATTCAAGATATAGCATTACGAGGCGTAATCGAACCATTCATTCTCGAATGAGAGAGTTTTTATACACCATTTCACATATGGAGGAATTAGAGACGATTATCCTACCGGTAGGAGATGGGATTGCTGTGAGCTACCGGATCAAGCATTCATAGGAGCTGCATCAAAGCTGCAGCATTGGAGGTTAGTATGCAAAAGGAAATAATGAAACCGGAATTATTAATACCTGCCGGTAATTTAGATACTCTTAAGACTGCTGTTATGTACGGTGCTGATGCAATCTATATCGGTGGTGACCTTTATGGTCTTCGTGCAAAGGCTAAGAATTTCTCGATGGAGGATATGAAGGCTGGGATCAGGTTTGCTCATGAACATGGTAGGAAGGTTTATGTAACCGCTAATATTACTGCCCATAACCAGGATCTTGAAGGAATTAGAAGCTATTTTCAGGAGCTAAATGCATTTGGTGATAATCGGCCGGATGCCTTAATCATCTCTGATCCGGGTGTATTCAGTATCGCTATGGAGGAAATACCCGAAATAGAGCTTCACATCAGTACACAGGCAAATAATACGAATTATGAAACCTATCGGTTTTGGCACAAACTCGGAGCAACCAGAGTGGTATCTGCGAGAGAATTATCTTTGGACGAATTAGTAGAGCTTAGATCAAAGATACCTGCCGAAATGGAAATAGAGACATTTATTCATGGTGCAATGTGTATTGCATATTCCGGAAGATGTCTGTTAAGCAATTATTTTACCGGCAGAGATGCTAATTTGGGTGCTTGTACTCATTCCTGCCGATGGAAATATCATATAGTTGAAGAGACCAGGCCCGGAGAGTATCTTCCAGTAGAAGAAAACGAGCGCGGAACGTATATCTTTAATTCCAAGGATCTATGTATGATTGAATATATTCCTGAGCTGGTTAAGGCAGGCATCAATAGCTTTAAAATTGAAGGAAGAATGAAAACAGCACTCTATGTAGCAACGGTTACCAGAACCTACCGGAAGGCAATTGATGACTTTTTTGAAGATCCGGCTTTATATGAAGCAAATAAAGCAATGTATATGCAGGAAATCAGAAAAGGGGTAAACAGACAATTTACAACTGGATTTTTCTTCGGTAAGCCAACCCATGAGGATCAGATCTACGATCACAATACTTATGAAAAGGCATATACTTATCTTGGTACGGTGTTAGGAAAGAAAAATCATCTGTATGAACTGGAACAGAAGAACAAGTTCAGTGTAGGTGAAACAATAGAGATTATCAAACCAAATGGTGAAACGATTGAAACTTTGGTAAAATGCATCATGGATGATCAGGGAACGAATATGGAAAGCTGTCCGCACCCCAGACAAAAAATATTTGTTGATCTTGGTATAGAATTAGAGGTCTTTGATATATTAAGGCGCAAGGAATAAGTACAACGCAATAGAAGAGGGACGAGGAAAGAAAAAAAGTAAGTCCTTCTGTCCCTTTTTAAGAGGGATAGGCACTTTATGTCAATAACGCACATATGATAATAATGAATCATTAAGCATTGAGGGTGCTTATCTTCGTGAAGTCGTTTCCAAAGCCGTTAAGCACCAAAGAAGAATCTGACTATTTACGGCGATGTAAAGAGGGCGACAAGGATGCAAGAGATAAATTGATTGAACACAATTTAAGACTAGTTGCTCATATCGTTAAAAAATACAATATGGTAGATAAAGAAACAGATGATTTGATATCGATTGGAACCATAGGACTAATAAAAGCAATCGATACATTTGATGATGAGAAAGGGATTCGCCTGGCTACTTATGCCTCCCGTTGTATTGATAATGCGATACTATCACAGCGGAATAGTATAGTAATACTTAGAGTGAAAACAACTTAATCATCAATAAGTAAATATAGATATCAATAGCCATATTGAAAAGGCTGTGACTGATGCAAAACTATAATTTGGAGTTTGCAACAGTCACAGCCTTATATTTTTGGGCTCGTAGTTCAAATGACATTCAGCAGAAAGTAACTGAAAAAGAATTCGTTTATGTTCTTCTGAACAGGTAAGGTTATTAATTATACTTACTGCCAAGTCAGCGTGTACCTGGGCCACGGATACACTAAGTTGATCCTGAGAGCTACTAGATAGCAGAGGGTGCAGTATTACTTTCATACGAAAATATACTCCTAATTTATGATTGATATTTATATTTATCATATGTTGAAGAGTTAAGATACAGTCATATTTTTAATCATTTGTTAACTTGCATTTATATTAAATTTGGAGTAATATACCATTATTGTAATGATTTTCTAAGGAAAATAAAGTAATTTGCATATTGTAAGGAGTAGTTAATGATAAAGTTAATTTCAAAAACAAAAATCACTGAGTTTATCTCGGCTAATATAATAGTAATTGTCTATGGTATCTTATCTATAGTACTCGAACTGTCCTCGCTTTTATTTTTTGACTGTTCCTTCTTCATCAAAAAACCATTTTTCCCATTATTATTATGGTTATCATTAATTCTTATGATGTTTTTAATCAGGGGTAAAAGGATGAAGGCATTCTTAAGCTTTTTATTCCTGCTATTACAATGTGCATTAATCATGGGATGCAATTATTTGTTCTTATCAAATGGAACATTTTTTGAGAAAAGTATGCTTAATCAAAGAAACGATGCTTATGCAACCATTGAGCAGATTTATCTTACACCGGCTCTTCTTACTATGTGTATCATATTATTGGTGGGTTACTTAGTATTTCTAATTATTTATATAAGAAAGAATCGTAAGACGATTAAAAGAAAGCTGAGTTACCAAAAGCGGACCCGAAGAATAGCTTTCGGTATCAACCTGCTTCTAGTTGCACTGTTGTTTGCTATTCCATTTTCCGATGCTATGAAGAATAAGAAAATTGATTATAAAAAGATATTATATAATGCAGATAATAACTATCAGGAACTGGGATTATCAAGTAATTTTGTGTATGAGATGATCAGTGCGATGATTCCAAATCAAATTGACACCTCAAATATTGGAAATATTGAAACCGGTATTTACTCTGAGAGATGTGACATTTCTGATTATAACGGAATTAGTGCAGGTAATAATTTGATTATGATACTGGCGGAATCATTTGAATGGTATCCTTTACATATGTATTCTGAGGAACTGACGAAGAAGATATATCCTAATCTTAGTAAACTTATGAGCGAAAGTATTTGCTGTAATAATTTTTATTCCAGAGAAAAAACTGATACCGCCGAAGCATTAACCATTATTGGAAGTAATCCGACCGGCAAATATATACACAATGACTTCCCAAATAACGCATATCCTTATTCCATGCCTAATCTGTTTCGTCAGGCAGCACTTGAAGCCGGTAATGAGGATGTAGTCATCAGATCCTTCCACCAGAATGATGGTAATTTTTATAATAGGCTTAACGCACATAAAAACTTCGGCTTTGATGAACTGGTTGATATTAAATCGATGGAGGAGCATGGAGTTATCAACACCTGGAATACTGAGCAGCGAGAAAGAAATTTAGATTCCCTTACCATGAAATCAATGAAGGATGAGATGTTTCCAACAAATAAGCGATTCTTCTCCTATTGGATTACTTTTTCCTCCCATGGATTTTATAATGAAAGAACGAATTTAAAAGAGTATTATGATAAATTCGATGAATTAGGAGTGTTCCCGGAAGGAAATAAATATGAGAGTTATCTACGTACCTATGCAGCGGCGGTCGCTGATCTTGATAAAGCCATCGGAATTATGTTCGAGGATTTAGAAAAGAAGGGGCTGCTTGATAAGACCACAATCCTATTGGTAGCGGATCATAACACTTATTATAACGGTCTCAGTAAATATGCCAAGGAGATAGATACGCAATTTGAACCTGAACTTTACCGTGTTCCGATGATAATCTATGACCAAAAGCTGACAGCTTCTATGAAAGCAAACAAAAAGAGCCTGACTGTTTCAAAATTCACTACTACAACGGATGTGATACCTACCCTGTTTGATATATTCGGTATTCCGGCCTGGAAGAATTTGTATCTTGGAACAACTGTATTCAAAGAAGATACCGAGAGCATCATTTTTTCTCGAGCCTATAATATTTTTATCACAGATAAATACATAGGGTACTCCTTAAATAACTTAAAATATGTAGCTTCAGACGCGACTCAAAATACAAAGGACGACTTTGTCGACCGCGCACTTATCTATCTTAATAAATTAGAGAGTATCGATCGAATATTCTGCAGTGATTATTTTTCAGATCATGATTATAAGCAGTAAAATTAAGGAACAATCTCTTTATAAGTATGGGAAAATATGGTATACTGAGTACGATCCTATAAAGCAGGTGTAACAAGTGCCTAAAAGTATCGCAATATACTCTCGTAAATCCAAATTTACCGGTAAAGGGGAAAGTATTGAGAACCAGATTGATCTCTGCAGACAGTACATAGAAAAACATTTTTCAGAGGATGCACCACTAGAGATATTAATCTACGAGGACGAAGGGTTTTCCGGTAAAAATACATCCAGGCCACAATTTAAGACAATGCTGCAGGACGCAAAGAACAAAAAATTTTCTGCTCTCGTATGTTACCGTCTCGATCGCATCAGCCGTAATGTGGGCGATTTTGCGAACATGGTTGAGGATTTAATAAAACTGGGGATAGATTTTATCTCTATTAGAGAAACCTTTGATACCTCTAACTCAATGGGACGCGCCATGATGTATATTGCATCCGTGTTCGCCCAGTTAGAACGGGAAACGATAGCAGAGCGTATTCGAGATAATATGTATGAACTCTCTAAAACAGGACGATGGCTGGGGGGAACAACCCCGACCGGCTATACCAGTGAAAGCATAGAAAAGGTCTCAATTGACGGGAAACTAAGGAAATCGTGTAGATTAAAGATAATACCTGAGGAAGCACAAATCGTTACCCTGATCTATGATAAATATCTGGAAACCGGATCTCTAACTAAAACTGATGCTTATTTGGTTCAAAACAATTATGTCACTAAAAACAAGCTGCAATTTACACGGTTCGCAATTAAGAGTATCCTGACAAATCCGGTTTATATGATCGCTGATGAAGAAGCTTATCGTTATATTGCCGAGAATAGGATGGATTTATTCTCTGAAGAAAAAGACTTTAATGGGAAACATGGTATTATGGCATATAATCGGACTCTTCAAAAGGAGGGTATGCCTCATCGGTACCGGGGAATGGATGAATGGATTGTATCGGTAGGGAAGCACGAAGGATTAATTAGTGGATATCAGTGGGTAAAGGTACAAGAACTTCTTCAAGGGAATTGTTCTAAAGCATACAAAAGACCACGAAGCAATGTCGCATTACTATCTGGGTTGTTGTATTGCGGTGGTTGCGGAAGTTATATGAGACCAAAGCTTACAAAACGTAAAACTTCAGATGGAGACAGAATTTATGATTATATCTGTTCCCTAAAGGAAAAGAGTAATAGAAAATGCTGCGATATAAAGAACCCGAATGGTAATTTATTAGATTGGATGGTATGTGAAGAGATAAAAAAGCTTCCTAAGGATAATCTGGATTTTATGAATCGGATGGATAAATTAACTGGAACGATTTTGAAATATAAACTAACAAGTGTTTCTGAGCTGGAACGCTTTAAAAAGCTATTCGAGGATAATGAGAAGGAAATTAGCTCGTTAATCAACAAATTATCCATTTTGCAGGATAATGTCGCAAATCAATATGTGATTAAGCGAATCGAAGCCTGCCACTTAAAATCAGAAGAATTACAATATCTGATAAGAGAAGCGGAAGCGAAGACTGAGAGTTCCGATTTATCTGAATTCGAGGTGAATTCATTAAAACATATGTTATTAGATTTTGCAGTTTGCTTTGATCATTCTACAATTATACAAAAACGTAAAGCTGTCGGTGAGATTGTTAAAAGAG
Organism: Bacillota bacterium; assembly: GCA_023414875.1. Taxonomy (GTDB): domain Bacteria; phylum Bacillota; class Clostridia; order Lachnospirales; family Lachnospiraceae; genus Mobilitalea. Next base: position 125,693 of record JAEZMV010000009.1, read on the forward strand.
TCGTTTGGGATGGGAACAATGCTCATCTGTATCTAACCTCTTCGTCTTAGATGCCGTAAGGATAGGATAGCAAATGAGCTTTTAATGATGCTCAGAAGTGGTAAACGATTAGCCAAAGAAGTGTATCTGTATGATCCGATTGGATCCGATCGGGAGGGTAATGAAATCAATCTGTTGGATATCATAGAAGAGGCAGAAGTTGATATTGTTGAAAATATTGTGCTGGAAGATGATATTAAAAAACTGTATCACATGATCGGTAAAGTGTTGACTGATAGAGAACGCGAAATAATCTGCTTACGTTACGGACTAAGTAATCGAAAAGAAGTAACTCAACGGGAGATAGCTAACAAGTTAGGGATATCCAGAAGCTACGTCAGTAGAATTGAAAAAAAAGCTTTGAAGAAACTGCGAGAGTGCTTTGAACTCTAGAATACCTAGATGCAGTTTCTTTGAGAAGTCTGAGAGAATGCTTTGAACTCTAGAATACCTAGATGCAGTTTCTTTAAGAAACCTGCGAGAATGCTTTGAACTCTAGAATACCTGATGCAGTTTCTTTGAGAAGTCTGAGAGTGCCTTGAACTCTAGAATACCTAGATGCAGTTTCTTTAGAAGCCTGAGAGAGTGTTTTGAACTCTAGAATACCTAAATGCAGTCTCTTTGAGAAGCCTGAGAGTGCTTTGAACTCTAGATTACCTAAATGCAGTTTTTTTGAAAAAACTGCGAGAATGCTCTGAATCTGAAATACGATACAGGTATCACGAATTATATACTTATGTAACGACGTTTGGGAAACTAGGCGTCGTTTTTTTGTGTGCGTGTGTCCAGCAGGCACACGCTTTGACGAAAATTTTATTTGTACATGCATGGCTTCATATTATTGCATTATTTTCTACATAATAAATAAAAAGTTAATAGATTTTTAATGGGAATATTGGTTAACTTATAGTATGATTATTCTTAAGCTGGTGTAGGTTCATTTTGAACTTATTCCTATAATAATTGTGCCTTGAGCTAACGGCAGAATGGAGATAATTATGAATCAACTTAGAAGATTTATGTATGGTAGATATGGAATTGATCGGTTAAATCGGATGCTGGTGTTTGCAGCATTTTTTATATCCTTGATAGCGTTGTTCTCTAGATATACTCTAATTAACATCGGCGCATATTTTATAATGGCAATTGCCATATTTCGAATCATGTCAAAGAATATTGCTAAAAGGTCTCAGGAGAATCTGGTATATTGCAGATTTGCTGATCGTGTAAAGAATAAGTTCAGGCTTATCAAATTATCCTTAATAGGAACAAAAACGCATAAGTATTATAAATGCTCCCGTTGTAGGCAAACCATCCGTATACCAAGGGGAAAAGGAAAGATTTGTATTACCTGTCCGAAATGCAAGGCGGAATTTATTCGAAGAACCTAATATAAATTTGATACAGAAAGACAGAGGAAAGTTAGTTGAGAAAGATCGGTAATGTCATCTGTGCAATGATAGAGTATTACTCACAAGATGTGAGAAGAGATTTTGTTAAGGCGAGATTTAGAGAATTATCAATGTATCATATACAGCTTTTGTGATATTATGATTCTTGAACCGATTTAAAAATTTATCCTTATGCAGTTACCCGTAGTACTAAAAATTTCTGACTTTTTTCTAAAAGATTCAGTAGGAATCATAATCTACAAGGGAGATATGATAATGAAACGATATTTATTGATTGGAAAAATATTATTTTTGATATGTATGTCTTTTATTCTGCTCCGTATAGCTCCATCAGCGACAGCTGATGCAAAGGAGAAAAAATATGGAATCGCGATTGCAGACGAAAACGGTAAGTATACCTTCTATGATCTGAATGATAAAACGGATGGGAAAGCTTCAATTGAAGTTTCCCCGAAGGGCAATGTTATGATTCCGTTAAAGAAACTTACATCGTACATGCCTTTACTGTCCTACAAATTTAATTCGGTGAGTAATACAGCTACAATCACGAATACTCAAAATGGTAAGAAAATAGTGCTTACGAAGGATAGTAAGTATCTGAATTATTATTCTGGACCGAAGGCGAAGCCTTCCAAAAAATCGATGGTATATAAAATGTATATTTCTGAAAGCAGTTCTGATGTGATGGTACATATGAGTACCCTAAAGTGGGTATGTCAATCCTCCGCTGGTGTTAAATCTTTTAAAACTGTCGATATGCAAAAAGCAGGTTATGATACCCTTACTTATAGCAGTATCATACTATATAACCCGTACGAGGCTATAACGGAACTGCCGAAAGCTTCTAAGGTTACCGGTATCTCTGCTACAGTAAAGGTCACAATCCCGGAAGGTTATTCTGTCGCCCAAATCTTTGACTTACTGGTAAAAAAGGGTGTATGTGCTTCCACTGAAGGATTGTATCAAATGATGGAAGATTATGATTTTTCTTATTATCCATTGGTTAGTGAAATTCCGGACAATGAAAATCGATGTTTTAAACTGGAAGGTTATCTGTACCCGGACACCTATGAATTCTATCGATTAAGTAAACCACAGGATGTGATAGGAAAATTCCTTCGAAATACGGAAGCAAAGCTTACTGCTGAGGACAGGGCAAAGGCTGTCGAGATGGGCTTAACCGTAAATGAGATACTAACGATTGCATCGATGATAGAGAAGGAAACGGCTGATAAGAATTTGATGTCAACCATAGCTTCTGTTATCTATAATCGTTTGGACCTGGGCATGAAGCTGCAATTTGATTCCACCATCTATTATGTGGAAAGATATATTAAGCCATTTATCATCGGGGATATTAATAGGTATAATTCCTTCTATAATACCTATAAATGTCCGGCTCTGCCGGCAAGTCCGATTTGTAATCCGGGGAGGGCCGCGATTAAAGCTGCGCTGAACCCGGAAACAACTGATTATCTTTACTTTTATAGTGATGAGGCAGGAGAATATCATTTTTCAAAAGATTATGTCAAACCGGCGGCTACAGAGTAATGAAACAACGACTATGTTGATTTGTGTATACAGAGGAATGAAGCAACGACTATGTTGTTTTGACGACTACAAATGAATAAATCAATATATCTTCTTTATGCTTTGGAAGGCTAGATTTTATCTAAGTAGGTTCGAAAGAAAAAATATATGTAAAAAAAGAGGTGCTATGAAACAAACATTTCGATCCGTTTGTTTCACAGCACCCTTTTATATAGTCTCTGTCAAGCAGCTTCGATGCTCTTACTTCTTAGTCGTCCATTTCGAACAATCCCAAACCTTAGTAACAACATCTTCATAAAATTCCGGTTCATGACAGATTAGTAGGATACTTCCTTTGTAAGCTTTCAAAGCTCGTTTTAGCTCCTCCTTCGCATCCACATCCAAATGGTTAGTGGGCTCATCTAGTAGTAATATGTTCGTATCTCTATTGATTAATTTACACAGACGTACCTTTGCCTGTTCGCCACCGCTGAGAACCCTGACCTGACTTTCTATATGCTTCGTGGTCAGTCCACATTTCGCTAATGCAGAACGTACCTCATACTGTGTATAGCCGGGAAACTCCTTCCAGATTTCCTCCAGGCAGGTTGTATTATTTCCGGGAGCCATTTCCTGCTCGAAATAACCGATACTTAAGTAGTCGCCCAGGGTAACACTTCCACCAAGCGAAGGTATTAAGCCTAAAATACTTTTTAATAAGGTCGTCTTACCAATTCCATTAGCACCGACCAGTGCGATTTTTTCACCACGTTCCATAGACAGTGTAAAGGGAGAGGATAATGGTTCCTCGTACCCAATCACTAAATCCTCGGATTGGAAGATGTATCTGCCGGCTGCACGAGCTTCTTTGAAATTAAACTCAGGCTTTGGCTTTTCTCTAGCCAGTTCGATTACATCCATTTTATCTAATTTCTTCTGACGAGACATCGCCATATTACGGGTTGAAACTCTTGCCTTATTACGTGCGACGAAATCCTCAAGCTCTTCAATTTCCTTTTGTTGTCTTTTGTAAGCTGCTTCTAGTTGTGTCTTTTTCATTTCGTACACATCTAAGAATTTATCGTAATTGCCGACATAACGGTTTAATGCCTGATTCTCCATATGATAAATGATATTTACCACACTGTTGAGGAAGGGGATGTCATGGGAAATGAGTATGAAGGCATTTTCATAATCATTCAGATAACGCTTGAGCCACTCTATATGCTGAACATCAAGATAATTCGTGGGCTCATCTAAAAGTAGGATATCCGGTTTCTCAAGAAGCAGCTTACCAAGTAAGAGCTTCGTTCTTTGACCCCCGCTCAGATCTGTTACATCGCAGTCCAGACCAATTTCATCTAAGCCCAAAGCATGGGCGATTTCGTCTACTTTACTATCGATAATATAAAAATCATGCATCGTAAGCATGTCCTGGATTACACCCATCTCATCAATCATTTCCTGTAAGGCATCACCTTCAGCGGTTCCCATATCATCGCAAAGTTGATTCATTTTTTCTTCCAATTCAAACAAATAAGAAAAGGCTGACTGTAAAATACTACGAAGGGTCATCCCCTTTTCCAAAATTGCATGCTGATCAAGATAACCGACATGCACATGCTTTGACCATTCGATTTTACCCTCGTCAGGCATCAGCTTATTGGTAACAATATTCATGAAGGTGGATTTTCCCTCTCCGTTAGCACCGATTAGACCGATATGCTCCCCTTTTAAAAGACGGAAGGATACATCCTGAAAAATTGCCCGATCACCAAAACCATGACTGAGATTTGTAACATTTAATATGCTCATTGTTTATAAAACTCCTTATATTATGGGCTTCTTTCATCCCCTGATTTCATACAGCTGCGATTATATATTTTACACGATAATTTGCAAAATTACAATTCCATTATCGTAAAGAATATAATATTCGTAAATGCTGTATAAATATGTAAAATAGTGCCCAAAATGATAGAAAATGATAGACACTTATAATTTTATTCATCCGATACATATGAAAATAAACCATTTGAACAGGGTTCTGGCTTTTGGCCCATACCTATCCGTAGGTATTACAGTATCATTGCTGTACGGCAGGCAGATGATAGAATGGTATATACGAACTTTTTTAAATGGTTTGTGAAAATAATTCTGAATAACAAATTCCTTTCAAAAACTAATTAATGGTGCAGAATTGTATTTATTATGTTATAATGCTAAGAAATATGTAATTTTGAGAGCGGTTATGAAAGGAAATGTAAGAATGTCAAAATGGACTAGACTGTTTCAAAGGATCGTTAACAGAGAGACGATAGCATATGGTATCGCAGGCGTTCTAACAACAGTCGTTAACTTCACAAGTTATATAAGTATATGCCAGTTAGGAGTTCCTAAGCTTACCTCCAATGCAATTGCTTGGGTGATAGCGGTTACGTTTGCATATGTAGTAAATAAAAAGAATGTATTTTTATCTAAAAGTGAGAGTGTAAAAGATGAAGCCACTAAGCTAACAAAATTCTTTGGAGCAAGATTGATTACACTTGGAGTTGAGCAATCAGGAATGTTTATCTTTGTCAGCTTGCTCGGGTTTTATCATCTTATGGTGAAAGCGCTATTAGCAGTGATCGTCATAATATTGAATTATATTTTCAGTAAGCTTTATATATTTAATAAGAAATAGTAGACAGTAATGTTGATAATCAAACTGCATACGCCGTAGTGTTATCAAACGATGATACTTTAACATTTGCTAACGTAATAAATAATTTAACTTCAAGTAAAGATATTATAAAAGATGAACCATATAGAATAGTATTCCTAGGAATGAAGTCAGTATAATATGATTATATTTCGGTACATTTGTCCCAACTGGAATTATATAATATGATATAATAAATATTACCACTTTTTTGATGAGAAATAGATGTGAATATTCTCCTTAGAAAGGTGGTTTTTTCATACAGCACCTATAGTAAACCCCATCTGACCCATGGTGAGTATTTGCATTACGAACTAAGTTATGCAAATAAGCAAAAGTAGCTCCGCTTCGGAATTGTTTTTCGAAATTATATTTATACCTTAGTTAGTGTGCGAACAGTAACTCTCTCAATAATATATGGAGTATAATTCAGCTTCAACTTGCATTCTTTGAAAATTATGTTATAACTATAGGGAATAACAAAAATGAGCTGCGAAACGCCATGATGGAGGAATAGTTAATGGATGGAATGAAAGCAATTGTTAAAATAAAAAAAGGTGAAGGAAGAAGTCTGAAAAGTGGGGGACTTTGGATCTATGACAATGAAATTGATACAATCACCGGGAGCTATGAAGATGGAGACCTGGTTCAGGTGCATGACTTTGATGATTATTACCTGGGTTGTGGATTTATTAATACAAAATCAAAAATAACGGTGCGTATCCTGTCAAGAATTAAGGGACAGGAGATTGATCATGAGTTCCTTACCATGCGTGTAAAAGCGGCCTGGGAATACCGTAAAACAACGGTGGATACGGACAGCTGCCGCATTATCTTTGGGGAAGCGGATTTCTTACCGGGATTAGTGATTGATAAATTCTCGGATATTTTAGTGGTACAATCACTTGCACTCGGAATTGACCGAATGAAAATAGAAATTATTGATATATTAAAGGAGTTTCTTGCGAAAGATGGGCATCCGATCCGTGGCGTCTATGAGCGAAGCGATGCCAAAGTCCGTACGAACGAAGGAATGGAGCGGACGAAGGGCTTTATAGGTGAACCCTTTGATACGAAGGTAGAAATTATAGAAAACGGCGTGAAGTACATCGTCGATGTCGCGGAAGGCCAGAAAACAGGATTTTTCCTGGATCAGAAGTACAACCGGGCGGCGGTAGCAAAGCTTTGTAATGGTGCAAGGGTACTAGACTGCTTTACCCATACAGGCTCCTTTGCACTTAATGCCGGTAGAGGTGGCGCAAGGGAAGTAATCGGAGTTGATGCTTCTGAATTGGGTGTCGCTCAAGCAACTGAAAATGCAGCACTGAATGGTCTATCTGATACCGTTAAGTTCCTGGCTGCGGATGTGTTTGATCTGTTGCCGGAATATGAAAAGAGCGGGGAAGTATTTGATGTAGTTATTCTGGATCCTCCCGCCTTTACAAAATCAAAAAACTCGGTGAAGAATGCAATCAAGGGTTATCGCGAGATTAATCTACGAGCTATGAAGCTGGTTAAGGACGGTGGGTACCTGGCAACCTGCTCCTGTTCACACTTTATGACTCCGGATTTATTTGCCGAGACAATTGGACAGGCTGCCAAGAACGTAAAAAAACGAATTCGTCAGGTGGAATACCGTACGCAGGCTCCTGACCATCCAATTCTTTGGGCAGCCGATGAATCTTATTATTTAAAATTTTTTATTTTTCAAGTAATGAATGAAAAATAACTTAGATGGAGTAAAGGATATGACATATAAAGAAGCAAGAGAATTTATAGATCAATCAAACCAGTATGGAAGTAAGCTTGGCTTAGAAACAGTATCAGAGCTTTTGAATAGGCTTGGAAACCCACAGGATCAGCTAAAGGTGATACATGTTGCCGGTACCAATGGCAAGGGCTCTACCTCAGCAATGATTTCCTCTGTCTTAGCCTCGGAAGGATACCTGGTTGGAAGGTATATTTCACCTGCGGTATTTTCCTACCGGGAGAGGATTCAGATATCGAAGGCCTCAGGGATTTCATCTGTCAATATTATTCCGAATTATGAAGTCTCCCAAAGCAAAGGTGATTATGAAGCTTTTCAAAACAAAGGTGATTATGAAGACCCTCTAAGAACAGATGATTATAAAGCTCCAAATACAGTTAGTTATGGTGCCACGGGGTATACTGAGATAATCACGGATTATATCACCGAACAAGGTGTTTGTGATACGATAAAGATAATCAAATCAGTTTGTGAAACCATGGTCAGGGATGGTTTACACCATCCAACCTCCTTTGAGATAGAGACAGCGATGGCTTTATTGTATTTGTTCTGGGAAAAGGTAGACTTTGCAATTATCGAAGTTGGACTCGGAGGCAGACTGGATGCTACCAATGTATTCAGAAAACCAATCTGCTGTGTCATTACTTCGATCAGTATGGACCATATGCAATATCTGGGAGATACCCTGGAGCAGATAGCAAGAGAAAAGGCTGGTATTATTAAACCGGGTTCACCAGTGATTACCGGGAACAAGAACCCGGAAATACGAAAGGTGATTGCACAGACCTGTATAGAAATGGGAGCGGAGCTGACGCTTTCAGAGGAAGAAGCAAAGGATATCATCTATTCTCCCGAAGGAACGACATTTTTATATCAGGGAGAGAAATATATACTCCGGCTATTAGGTAAATATCAGATAAATAATGCGATTTTAGCAATTCTCACAGTAAATGTAATGCAAAAACTTGGTTATGCCCTCAGTAATCAATCGATAATAAATGGACTCTATCAAGCCAGATGGTGCGGCCGATTTGAGATGCTTGCCAGAGCTCCTTATTTCATAATCGATGGAGCACATAATGAGGATGCGGCTATAAAGCTAAAGGAATCACTTGAATTATATTTTTCAGATCGTAGAAAGATATTTATCCTGGGAGTTTTAGCAGATAAAGATTATAGAAGTATATTAAGAATTACAGCTCCACTTGCGGAGACTATTATAACCATAACACCGGATAATAGTAGAGCCTTAGCCTCTTCGCAGCTGGCCAAAGTGGCTAAGGAGTATTTTTTGGCAAATGTATTTGATGCCAGTACTGTTACAAGGGCTGTTGAATATGCGTATGAAATAGCGGGTAAGGAAGATGTCATTATAGCGTTTGGTTCGTTATCGTATCTCGGCGAAATAACGAAACATATTAATCCGCATCCAGGTTTGGAGGATTAAAGATATTGACATCAGCAATGCCGTCAGCTGTTACGATATATGTTTTTGTATCATCAAAATCCTTAAAGAAAACATAGTTTTCGGTTACATTAATTTGTTTATAATTACCTTCCAATAGAGTTTCAGATTTCATGGTTTCCAGATTTATTCTGCATATTCGGTTATTCTTAGTATTATCTACCTGGTAATACAGATATTTACCGGAGTTTGTGATATTGTAGGTGGAGCATTGTTCATCAACAAGTAACGTGGGATCTGAACCATTCTGTTTCATGCGGTAAATCTTATAACCATCAGCGATATCTATGTAGTAAATATATTCTCCCATAAAGATTGGGTAGGCATAAACTCCGGAAAAAATGGAATGTTCCGTGAAACTGGATAAATCCATAGCCTTAATATCGCGGTCATCGGAAAAACCGGTATAATAAATTGTATTATCTATAACAGCAGCAGGTATTACGGCATCCTTAACAAGAAGTCGTTCCTTCTTACCATCTATTTGGTAACGATGCAGATACAAGCCGATTTCTACATCATAACGCTGAAAATAGATATAATTACCCTTCAGGATAAGATAGGCACCCGGATTCCCGGTAAAGGCCTTTAAATCCATTCCGTTTTGACGAATTCGATACACACCGGAATTATTAAAGTGCATAAAACCATTTTTAATATTTTCCTTGGTACTATTTGCACGTACATAGTAGACATAATTATCATCTACGTTAATATATACAGCTTTATCGCTGTGTACTTTTTTAAAACCGGTGCAATCCGATTTCATTACATAGAGACTGCCGTCGGCGTTATCATTACTGAAGAAAACTCTGCCATCCTGCTCACAAAAAAGTCCCCCGTTATATATGTTTCCAGCAGTATTTCCGATTTCATCTTCGTCATTAAAATAGGTCCGGCCTTGTGTATATATAAATACTCCGAAAAGTATTGCTAAAGTTGCAACGACTAAAAAGATGAGGATACGTTTTACAGTTGACAGCATAAATACCTCCATAAATTTAAGCTTTCGTACATAAATATATAAATTACAATGTTATCATTTATTATATATCTAAGGTTTATATTATGCAATAAGCAGTTAAGCTCACGATTAGTTACTTGTTGCATCCGATTCGTTATAATAGTATAATAAGTCAAATGATTTGGAAAAATAGAAGTTACATGGAGGATTAGGATGATAGATTTACAGGAAAGCAGAAGAAAAATCGATGAAGTTGATCGTAAGATGGTTGAGTTATTTGAAACCCGTATGAAGCTGGCGATGGATATTGCTGATTATAAACGAAGTGTTGGTAAACCGATCTATGATGCAGCCAGGGAAGAAGAGAAGCTAGCCACACTGAATGCTTTAACTGATGACGAATTCAATAAACGTGCTATTTCTGATTTGTTCAAACAAATAATGTCCATGAGTCGTAGACTTCAGTATATGTTATTAGATAACCCGGAAAGTCTGGGATTATCGGTGATTGACACAATTACTACGGATAAAACTACGAGAGTGGCCTTCTATGGGGAACAAGGGTCATATACGGAACAAGCGATGATAGAATTCTTCAAATCAGAAGTAACCGGTATTCCGATGGCAACCTTTGGCGAGATTATGCAAACCATTAAAGACGGAAAAGCAGATTATGGAGTACTTCCGATTGAGAATTCCTCTACGGGAACGTTATCCGATATCTTTGATTTGTTGGCAGAGTATGACAATGTTATTTTAGGTGAGCATCTGGTAAAGATAGAACATAACTTATGGGGATTACCGGGTGCAAAGCTATCGGACATAAAAAAAGTCTATTCTCATCGTCAGGGGCTTCTGCAGTGTTCAGGATTTTTAAAGAAGCATGAAGTGATTGAGCAAATTGATGGGGGCAGTACCTCGGGTTGCGCAAGACGCATTCTAGAAGAGCAGGATATTACTCAGGCAGCAATCGCAAGTAGGAGAGCCGGAGAATGCAACGGTCTTAATCTCTTGGAAGCATCTATTCATAATGAGGATCATAATACCACCAGATTTATCATAATCTCTAATAGAAAAATATATTTAAAAGGAGCAGAACGTACAAGCATCTGCTTTGCGCTGCCACATAGAAGTGGTTCCTTATACCATATGATATCTCATTTTATTTATAATAATATAAATATGACAAAGATAGAATCAAGACCTATTACTGGAAAAGCATTTGCATATCGGTTCTTTGTAGATATCGAGGGAGGTCTTGATAACCCAGCTGTAAAAAATGCGCTTCATTGTATTAAGGAAGAGGCTATTGAGATGAAAATATTAGGATGTTATATTCCGGTTCACTAATCTTCACCAATTTTTCAAAATCTAATCACAAAGTAAACATAATTAATTGTTAGACTGTTCTTATCAAAAGAAATGATTTGAAAAATCCAAGGAAGAAATGACATGGATTACATTTTGAAAGGAGAGTTTTTATGAATAATGAGCATAACAGCCAACCAGGTGAATATACCAACAACAGTGAGAATCTAAATAATAGTGTAAATACTAACAATACCGTAGATGTCAACAATACTGTGGATGTCAATAATACTGAGGATGTCATCAATAGTTCTGATGTTATTAATACCGTAGATGCTAATAACAATAACAATCCATATGATGCTACAAATCCGAGCTATAGGGTAGCTTCTAACAACAGCATGAATCAGAATATACAGATGTTATCAAATGACTACAACAATCAATATAATAATGAGAATGAAAATGTATCCTTCTATGGGGACACAAATAATTCGTATCAAAATTATAGTCCATATACGTCGACTCCTACACCTCAAATTACGAAGGAAAAGAAACCAAAAAAGAAGTCTGGATTTTTAGGGGTATTGAAGTTTACAGCGGTTGCTATAGTATTTGGTCTTATCGCAGGAGTAGCTTTTCAAGGTTATTATTTCCTTACAAAGCCTGAGACTGAAACGTCAAGAGAAACTGAGGATAGTGATGAAAATCTTCAGTTAACAGAGAATACAGATAAGACCAATAATGGAGATACAATTGTTCCGGCAATTATTTCAGCAGATAAGGTTGTAACCGATGTTTCTGATGTTGTAGAAAAGGTTATGCCTTCCATTGTTGCAATTAATGCATCAGGTACAGCTACTAATTATGATTTTTTTAATAGAAGATATACTGAACCGATACAGGGAAGTGGTTCCGGTTTTATAATCGGGCAGAACGATACAAAAATACTGATTGTTACGAATAATCACGTTATCCAAGGATCAGAAAAAAGAGAAGTAGTATTTGAAGATGGTACAACTGCTTCCGCAGAGATTAAAGGTGCGGATGCCAAAGCGGATTTAGCAGTAATATCAGTTGATATTAAAGATTTGTCAAAGGAAACCTTAGATACGATTAAGGTGGCAACACTGGGTAATTCGGATGAGATCAAGGCTGGACAAATGGTGATAGCCATCGGTAATGCGTTAGGTTACGGTCAATCAGTAACGGTTGGATATGTCAGTGCAGTTAACAGAGAAGTATTCCTTGAAGATCAAACCATGACATTATTACAAACGGATGCTGCAATCAACCCCGGTAACAGTGGTGGAGCCTTAATTAATACAGAAGGTCAGGTTGTCGGAATTAATTCTGTAAAGTATTCTTCCGAAGAGGTTGAAGGTATGGGTTATGCAATACCAATTACAAATGCATTACCGATGATTAAGGAATTAATGAACCGTGAATTGATTGCGGAAGGCGAGAAGGGATATCTGGGAATAAATATTTCCACAGCGCAGGATGTGACAAAGGAAAATGCAGAGCTTTTTAATATGCCAATTGGTGTATATATTAACGATGTTGTCTCGGATTCTCCTGCGGAAGCAGCTGGACTAAAACAGGGTAATATCATTACCGGAGTAGATGATGTCAAGATTGAGACAATTGAAGATCTGAAAAATTCTTTGGGATATAAGAAAGAAGGTCAGGAAATCAATCTTAAGATTCAAGTGAAGGAAGATGGTGTCTATGTTGAAAAAACCCTACAGGTAACTCTCGGTGGACGTAATTAACCTTATTTCTTAGGATATTAATTTTATCATTTAAAATATTGAGCGACTTAAGTGTTTTGGAAGATGATTCTTCCAAAACACTTTTTTATGGTGCGGCCGGCGGGCGCACGTTTATATAATTCCTCCTATCAAATAAAAGTTTATGGATAAAAAAGAAGATACAAGCACAATTCGGGTTCTTCATAGATATATTATACAGTAATATATTCTCTGGAGGGATTTATGAAGAAGAAATTGATATGTGTACTGGCTATAATTGCTATGATGGCAACTATGTTTACAGGCTGTAAGGGCAGTGGAGGTTTAACGAAAATCACGTTAAACGAAGTAGCACATTCTATATTCTATGCTCCAATGTACGTGGCAATTGAAAAGGGTTACTTTAAGGATGAAGGACTTAAGGTTAACTTAGTGAATGGTTTGGGTGCTGATAAAACCATGACTGCGGTATTGTCAGGAGATTGTGATATCGGCTTTATGGGAGCAGAAGCAACAGTCTATGTATATAACGAAGGTGCAGAGGACTATGTCGTAAACTTTGCCCAGTTAACACAAAGAGCAGGCAATTTCTTGGTTTCCAGAGATAAGGACGAAGTATTTTCCTGGGATAATATTAAGGGAAAAACAGTAATTGGCGGAAGACCGGGTGGTATGCCACAGATGGTATTTGAATATATCTTAAAAAAGCAGGGCATCGATCCGAAGACAGATTTAACAATTATTCAAAATATCGATTTTGGCTTGACCTCACAAGCATTCTCTTCCGGTCAGGCAGATTATACAATAGAATTTGAACCGGCGGCAACTGCACTGGAGTTAGAGGGAGTTGGTAAAGTAGTGGCGTCCCTCGGTGTTGAGAGCGGTAAGGTTCCTTATACTGCATTTTCTGCGAAAAAGAGCTATATTGAGAAACATAAAGAAGAGATTCAGGGATTCACCAATGCGATTCAAAAGGGTCTGGATTATGTATCAACCCATACCCCGGAAGAAATAGCTGGAGTAATCCAACCTCAATTTAAAGAAACAGACAGAGAGAAGCTGACTATGATTGTAACCAGATATTATGAACAAGACACCTGGAAGGATAATCTGGTATTTGAGGAAGAAAGTTTGAACCTGTTGCAGGATATTCTGGATGAAGCAGGAGAATTATCCGACCGTGTACCTTATGAAGAGATAGTTACAACAGAGTTTGCCGAAAAAGCGAATAAATAAAGACCGGTGCCTTCAAAAACTAGAATATTTATCACCTTAATAAAAAAATAGCGTGAGAATTATTAATCCATAAGGAGACCGTTAGTAAACGAGTGAGACGTGTCAATGTTGGATATATTCCCACGCTATTCTTATAAAATATTAGATGATAAACATATACCTTAAAAAGGGTCCCGCACTTTTTAGTGCGACACCCTTTTTATCGTAATTTATAGTTCGGAAGCACTTGAGGATTGCTCATCCCCAGATAAATCGGTGTCCTCCTCATAATCATCAAAATCATCATCGAAATCCTCAAGGTAATCCGGATTCATATATCTGTATACAGCATAAGCGATTGCTGCTACAGCTGCAACAGCCCCGATGATTGCAAGTACACACATGATGGTATGTCTTCTTTTTTCCGCCGGATCTTTTCGGTGAAGTAATTCGCCTAATTTCATTGCATTTAAGAACTCATCGATTTTATTTCCCATGATAACACTTCCCTTCTTATATTTTGATAACTGAATTTCTATCTTCACATCATCATAGACTGTATTATTTTCATCGGCTATGCTGATTATGTGAATAACAGGGGAATTACTTTTTTCCTTCGCCTGCAGGCAGAATTCAGCTTTTTAATTGCCATATATAGTATATCACAATCGATTATTTTTTACTATGATATTTAAAATTTAAATTAAAATAATGAAATAATATAAATAGTAGCAATACAATTAATCGATTTTTATAAGGTTTGCAAAGGAAGATAATAATTTTTTAATACCAAAGTTAGGAAAATCTACAGTTACCTCATAATCCTTGCCGCCTTTGGTTAAATCAGTTACAATACCAACGCCGAATTTGATATGCTTAACGGTATCTCCAACCCCATAATCCAAGGTACCCATGTTACTTCCTTCAAACTGCTTTGTCTCAGGGGTAATATAGGGCTTGTAGGAGGTTTGAGACTGTTTATAGGTTGTAGCATCAGGCTTATCAAAGTTGAGAATATCCTCATGGGAACGATTAACATTCTTATCGGTATCGTGTGAAAAGCTGTTATCCTTAAAGGAATATTGTGATTTCTTTGGTCCGGGTGTTGACATCTTTAGCAGATATCTTGGTATCTCATGGATAAAACGGGAGGGTTTATTGTATTGGGTTTCGCCCCTGAGCATACGTTGCTTGGCGGCGGTAAGTGAGAGCTTTTTCATAGCTCTTGTGATACCAACATAGCATAGACGACGCTCTTCTTCAATTTCTTCCACCGGATTATCAGCGAAGATTGACATATAACCTGGGAAAACACCTTCTTCCATTCCGCATAAATAAACATATGGAAATTCAAGTCCCTTTGCACTGTGAAGAGTCATAAGGATGATTTTATCAGCACTTTCATCCAAATTGTCAATATCAGAGACAAGAGCAACTTCTTCCAGAAAGCCACTTAAGGTTGGCGGCTCCAAGGAATTCTCTTCATAAGAGACCAGCTTGTTTACAAGTTCGTTAATATTACCGATTCGGTCCTGAGATTCCTCAGCACCTTCCTCTTCTAACTCTCGCAAATATCCGGTAGCATCCAGAATATCATCGATTAGTTCACGGAGGGCATAACCTTCCTGATGAATACGTGATTTCAAGCCTTCAATCAGGCTGATAAACGGGGTGAGCTTGGATGCTGTTCGTTCCAAGCCGGGGATATGGCTTGCCCGGGTCAACGCTTCGTAAAAGCTGATACCATTCTCAACAGCATAATCATTTACCCTGTCAACGGTTGTGAGCCCGATACCACGTCTTGGAACATTGACAATACGTTTTACTGCGATGTTATCTAGTCCATTATCAATTGTTTTTAAGTAAGCCAGGATATCCTTGATTTCTTTTCGTGAATAGAAATTTACGCTTCCAATAATTTTATAAGGGATATTTTTTTGAATCAATTTTTCTTCTAATAAACGGGACTGTGCATTGGTTCGATATAAAACAGCAAAATCATTATAATTTGCCACTCCATCTTCAACCGTACGTTTAATCTCGGAGGTGATACATTCAGATTCTTCAAAATCCGTATCAAACTGAGTGAAATACACCGGTTCGCCTTCTTCATTATCCGTCCACAATCTCTTATCCTTACGGCCCTGATTATTACAAATTACTTCATTTGCTGCATTCAAAATGCTTTTTGTGGAACGATAGTTTTGCTCCAGCTTAATTACATTGGTATTTGGAAAGGCTTTTTCAAAATTCAAGATATTATATATATTAGCCCCGCGGAATTTATAGATTGACTGGTCATCATCACCTACAACACAAAGATTATATTCCCGCTCACCATAAAGGTTGAAGCCGGAGGCTAACAGGTGAATGAAGCGAAATTGTGCGGTATTGGTATCCTGATACTCATCCACCATAATATATCGAAAACGATTTTGAAAATAAGTCAGTGCCTCCTGATTCGTCTGGAACAATTCAACGGTTTTATAGATCAAGTCATCAAAATCCATTGCATTACTTAATCGGAGACGTTTTTGATATTCGGTATAGGCCTGTGCATATTTCGTCTGTTGATAGTCGCCATGGGTATTTTGCGTAAATTCCTCCGGAGATATCATCTCATCCTTAGCTTTAGAAATAACGGACATAATGCTGCGTTCGTTCATTTTCTTGGTATCGATGCTCAAATATTTGCAGACCTCACGCATTAGGGTTTTTTGATCATCCGTATCATAGATGGTAAAGCTCCTGGTATAACCTATGGTATCAGCATATCTTCTTAAGATACGGACACAGGTTGAATGGAAGGTACTTACCCAGATGTCTTCCGAACCATTACCAACGATGTTATCTACACGTTCCCTCATTTCCTTAGCAGCTTTATTGGTAAAGGTTATCGCAAGGATATTCCATGGATTCACTGCTCTTTCTTCAATGAGGTACGCAATACGATGGGTTAGTACACGGGTCTTTCCTGATCCTGCACCTGCAAGGATAAGAAGAGGTCCCTTGTCGTGGAACACCGCTCGCTTTTGTTCCGGATTTAATGTATCATATATACTCATAAATATTTACCTGCCTGTCCTATGTAATCAATGAAGTCATTTCCGTCGGATTCATATACAGAATCCCTCCGATGACCACAAACGTATGTTTATTATAGCATGGCATAGCAGGAGATTCAATCCTGCATTTCCGGAGAAGGAGGATATGAAACGTTAACAAATACTGCTATCTATCTAATTTTTTTTGCTTTGACATCTAGTATCTAATACTATATAATAAGCTTGAGGTGATTGGATTGGATATGACGAAAGAAGAGTATATCAAGAGTATGATTGACAGTTTAAAGGATGTCAAATACATCATGCCGGATGATATACCTAATATTGATTTATATATGGATCAGGTAACAACTTTTATGGATAAGCACTTAAAATCCTCCAAGCGTTATAGTGAGGATAAGCTCCTGACCAAGACGATGATTAATAATTATACGAAAAACGAATTATTACCTCCGCCGAATAAGAAAAAATATACAAAGGAGCATATGTTCCTTTTAATTTTTATTTATTATTTTAAAAATATATTATCGATTAATGATATACAGAGTATTTTTAATCCATTAACGGAGAGATATTACGGAGATAGCTCCAAGATTGATCTGGAGGACATCTATGAAGAGATTTTTCGATTAGAGAAAGAGCAGACGGAAACCTTAACCAAGGATATGATTCGTAAAATGAACAAAGCAAAGGAATCCTTTCCAAAGATAGCGGATAAGGAGGATCATGATTTTCTTACGATGTTTTCTTTTATCTGTATGTTATGCTTTGATGTTTATATGAGAAAACATATGATTGAACAAATGATTGACCACTCTTTAATGGGTGATGGATTTAATTCAAACAAGGATGTTGTGAAGAAGACTGAGGTCAGGAAGGACAACCCCAAAGCTGCAAAAAAAGCGCCGGTGAAGAAAACAACAAGTAGACCGGAGACAGGCAAAAAACCAGAGAAGTAATAGGAGTTAAAAGGCAAATTCACAAAGCGAATTAAAAATAACAAAGCGAATTAAAATAGCAAAGCGAATTAAAATAGCAAAGCGAATTAAAATAACAAAGCGAATTAAAATAGCAAAGCGAATTAAAAATATCGTATGATTAAGCTACATCAAAGATGTTGCATGATAAGTTAATACAGTTTAAGAGAATAAAAAGGGAGGTGTGTGAAAGCACCTCCCTTATATATTATGCATGTTTTTCCGGTAATTCATCAATCATTCTGCTAAATACCATATCATAACCGTCATTACCATAATTTAAAGATCGGTTTACTCGGCTTATCGTGGCGGTTGAAGCCCCTGTTTTTTCGGCGATTTCAAGGTAGGTATTGTGGTTACGTAACATACGGGCTACTTCAAAGCGCTGTGATAAAGAGAGTAATTCGTTAACGGTGCAGATATCTTCAAAAAATATATAGCATTCCTCCGAATCCTTTAAGCTTAAGATTGCCTCAAATAAATGATCAACAGCTGGTGTTCTGATGTTCTTACTCATCGGTAGGACTCCTTTCATCCGTTCGTGATTTTATTTTCACACAGCGTAATTTTAACACTACAGAGTGGTAAAGTAAAGAGGTTTTCATTTGAATTTATATGAATTCTATCTAAAAAATCGAGGAAAGCCAAAGAAAAGACCGACTTCTGGACCACGATTAGGCCTGCGTCTGTGATCTGGCCGGTAAGGTCTGCGATAATCATCCCAATCATCGCGACGATCGCGACGATCATAACGATCATAACGATCATAACGATCGCGACGGTCAAAACGATCATGACCTCTTCTGCAGTCATCGCAGCCGAAATTATTGTTAAATCCCATTATGCTCAACTCCTTTCTACTATACAATATGCAAACGTAGAAAAAGGGTGAATAGGGATGAATAAACAAGAATTTCATTATATTATAATAGATCAATGATTGGAGTGACAAAAGCAGAACTGTTCCTTTTATATGTTTGTATTTATAACAGGGAACATACTCAAATTCTAGGAGATATAATAATTGGAAAAAAATGAAAGATGGATGTATTATTTTCACTCAAAATCTGGTATAACAGTAGAAGAGTAGTGTTCGCGAAATGGCATGTAATGGAGGTGTATTATGGATCGATACGAGAAGGTAAGTACAGGCTTGAAGGGGTTTGATCATGCGATTGATCATCTAAGACTTGGAGACAATGTAGTTTGGCAGGTGAATTCGATTATCAGCTATAAGGAAATGGTTCAAGCATATGTAACCCAGGCGATTGCTGATCAACGAAAATTAATCTATGTACGATTTGGAAGTCATGAACCCTTGCTAGAGGCGATACCGGAGGTTCTTATCTATAACATAAATGCTACAAAGGGATTTGAGAGTTTTGCTACAGAAATACATAATCTGGTTGAGCAAATGGGCAAAAAAGCCTTTTATGTATTCGACTGTCTTACGGATTTGTTAGAATATTGGTATTCGGATTTAATGATAGGTAATTTTTTTAAGGTTACCTGTCCCTACTTATATGAATTGGATACGATCGCATATTTTGCAATCATACGAAATGTACATACTTATAGTACAATTGCGGGTATTCGGGAAACGACACAGTTATTGCTGGATGTATACCAGGTTAATCAAAAACTATATATTCATCCGTTAAAAGTATGGCAACGTTACTCACCGACCATGTTTTTTCCGCACCTGATTCAGGGTGAGGAAGCAAACTGCATTACGGCAAGCTCTGAAGCTGCGGAATTATTCTCAAGTATTCACCGTAGTGAGGAAAGACTTGATTTTTGGGATGTGATGTTTCAAAATGCAAGAGATGCCTTGTTAAAACCAAAAGAACAGCAGCTAGCCTTAAAGAAACTCTTAATGACACTGTTAATTGGTAGTGAATCAAAAATGTTGGAGCTATGTGATAAATACTTTACCTTATATGATATTCTAACCATTGCTTCCAGAGAAATCGGTACCGGTTTTATCGGCGGTAAAAGTGTAGGTATGCTGATTGCCAGAAAAATATTGCAGGTGGAAGCAGAGGAGAAATTCGGACATTATCTGGAACCACACGATTCCTATTACCTGGGCTCGGATGTGTTCTATACTTATATTGTACAGAATGGCTGGTGGAAGCTTCGAACCCTTCAAAAAACAGAGGAGGGGTATTTTAAGTATGCTCCAGAGTTAAAGGAAAAACTACTAAACGGAAGCTTCCCGGAAAATATTCAGGAGCAGTTTGTGCAGATGCTTGAGTATTTCGGTCAATCACCGATTATTGTTAGATCAAGCTCACTTTTAGAAGATAATTATGGGAATGCCTTTGCCGGTAAATATGAAAGTGTGTTTTGTGTTAATCAGGGAACACCGGAGGAACGATATGAGGCATTTGAACAGGCAGTGAGAATTGTATATGCAAGTACAATGAATGAAGATGCTTTGGCCTATAGAATGAACCGAGGATTGGCGAAAAGTGATGAGCAGATGGCGATACTGATCCAGCGTGTGTCGGGAGATTATTACGGAGAGTACTTCTTCCCCCATGTTGCCGGAGTGGGAAATTCCTCCAATCTGTATGTTTGGGATAAAAGTGTGGATATGGATGCCGGTATGCTTCGTCTAGTATTTGGACTGGGTACTCGTGCAGTCGATCGAACTGAAGGAGATTATGTTAGAATTGTAACCTTAGATGATCCATTAAGACTTCCACTTATTGATTATGAGGATCAGAAGAAGTTTTCACAGCATTTTGTTGATGTTCTTTCCTTGAGGGAAAATGTTCTGACCAGTAAGCAACTGGAAGATATCATTTCGGAAGATATTAAAATAAAGAAGGAGTTATTTGCGGAGGTCGATTATCAAGTAGTGGAGCGCTTTAGAGAGCGGGGAGACCTTAAATTTAAAATGCCGTATATTCTGAATTTTCGGAATTTATTGAAGGATACCACCTTCTCTATCATTATGAAGGATATGCTGTCTATATTATCGAAGATATATGATTATCCGGTGGATATTGAGTTTACAGCCAATTTTCGTAAGGACGGTAAATTTAAGGTGAATTTATTGCAATGCAGGCCGCTGCAAACGAAGGGCCTCGGTAAAACAGTAAAGATACCCAAGGCTACAGACAACAGAGAGCATTTATTCAGTACTAAGGGTAACTTCATGGGTGGAAATGTCCATTTGCAGATTGATTATGTAGTATATGTACAGGCAGCCGCTTATCTGAAATTAAGTGAGCAGATGAAATATACGGTCGCCAGGCAAATCGGAGTTATTAATTCTGTATTAAAGGGTAACAATGTTTTACTGATCGGACCCGGAAGGTGGGGGACCACAACCCCTTCCTTAGGAGTTCCCGTACATTTTACTGAGCTTTGTAATATGTCTGTTATTTGTGAGGTCGCTTCGAAGGAGGAAGGCTTCGAGCCTGAGCTTTCCTATGGAAGTCATTTCTTTCAAGACCTTGTGGAAGCGAATATCTTTTATGTAGCTATATTTAATGGACAAAAGGATGTAGTATTCCATCCGGAGCGATTACAGCAATATAATAATGTGACGGATACAATTCTGCCAAATGAAGCTCTTCTTCAGGATGTTATCAGTGTGGTAAAAACGGAGGGTCTAGAAATATTTTCGGATATTCGGACACAGACACTTCTTTGTAGATAAGAACTGGCTATTATCATTGGAGGGCTACATTACGAGGTATGTTTTGCTGGGGTTGACATTTATTGCAAAGAAGCGTATAAGTGTCAATGTATTGACATTCCATATGATAAATATTATCATATACATAAAATGTTTTGCTGCGAATAAACGTAATAATGTTAATTTGCATATGATTTCCACTGGAGGAAGTAATGAAAAGGCGTAAACGTCACACGAAAAAACTGATTATAATGCTCTTGAGTATTGAAATGCTCATAGTTGTCGGACTATTAGCTTATGTGCAGTTTAGGCCGATGGTTGTAAAAACGGTAACAGTAGAAGCTGGTAGTGATATGCCGGAGGTGAATGAATTTCTGATATATAAGAACCGTAAAGGAACCATGATATCAGACATGAAGGATATTAACCTCAATGTTCCCGGTGATTATGAGATTAAGATAAGAATTGGTAAACGAACTCACACCTCAAATCTTCAGGTGGTTGATACAGTTGCACCATCTGCAACCATATCGGATCAGATGGCATTACAAGGTGAGGAGTTAGATGCAAATGCATTTGTTACGGATATCATAGACGCAACTACGGTTGAGGTTTATTTTAAAAACAAACCGGTAACAACGATATTAGGCGATCAGGAAGTAACGGTCGTACTCGAAGATAGTAGTTATAATAAGACAGAACTGAAGGCAATGCTGACGATACTTGATATTAAGAGCACAGTAACGATAGAAGCCGGATCAGAGATGAATATCACGGTTAATGATTTTCTGGACAACGATCTGTATGATGTATCGTTTGTGACAGACCTTTCAACGATTGATACCAGTAAGCCCGTAATACATAATATAATCATCAATGTAGACGGAAGAGAAGTATCTGCTAATATAGAAGTCATTGATACCATAGCCCCGATCGTTACATTTCATAACGGTGAAATCTGGAATGATGAGGTTCCCCCCGCAGAGATTTTTTTAACCTCGAAGATTGATGCCACAGAGGTCAAAATATCATATAAGGAACCACCGGATTTAACGGTTTTAGGAGAACAAGTCATATATCTGATAGCCGAGGATGAAGGTGGTAATCGGGCTGAACAATCGGTAACGGTTACCGTAAAAGAGGATACTCAGCCACCCGAGATTATCGGTATCAGTGATAAGACAGTCTATATCGGTGAATCCATCGCATACCGCAAGGGCGTTTCCGTAATAGATAATAAGGATCAGGACCTTGAAGCATCGATTGACAGCAGTGATGTTAACTTGAAGAAGGAAGGAACCTATAAAGTGGTTTATTCTGCAAAGGATAAAGCCGGGAATTCTTCAAAAGTGGAAACCAAAGTAACCGTTATAAAATTCAGCGTCTCAGAGGATACGGTGAACGAATTGGCTGACGGTGTTCTGGAAGATATATTAGAAAAAGATATGACGAAAGAAAATAAGGCATATGCAATCTATAAATGGGTAAAGGGCCATGTAAGTTATTCCGGCTATTCTGATAAGACTGACTGGCTTGCAGAAGCTTACCGTGCTATAGAAGACGGAGAAGGAGATTGTTTTACTTACTACGCTGTAGCTCAGGCATTACTAACCAGAGCTGGAATTGATAATATGCGCGTTACCAGAGTTGGTGGTAGAACACAGCATTTCTGGAATCTAATAAACTGTGGATCAGGTTGGTATCATTTTGATACCTGTCCGAATAAAGACCATGTGGAGGCCTTCATGCTTACCGACAAAGAAGTAGAGGCATATACAGAAAAACGTGGTAATAATTATTATACATTTGATAAAACATTGTATCCTGCAACTCCGGAGGAATAGTTTTGAAATAAATAATTTAGGAATATAAAAGAGAGGGGAAAGCTTTACGAAACGATTAGGTGTTATTGGAGGTTTAGGTCCGATTGCAACGGCATATTTTTATGAACTGATTATAAAGATGACTAACGCTAGCAAGGATCAGGAACACATTGAAATGCTAATATTTAGCAAACCCTCGATTCCTGACAGGACGGATTATATCTTGGGAAAAAGTAAAGAAAATCCTGCCCCGTTCATGATAGAAATAGGCAGGCAGCTAGCCGGTATGGGAGCCGATCATATTGCGATACCCTGCATTACGGCACATTATTTTCATGATATATTATCAAAAGGAATGGGTGTTTCGATAATACATATCATAAGAGAAACCGCGCTTCATTTAAAGGAGCACGGTATTCTTTGCGCTGGCATTATGGCTACGGAGGGAACGATTTACAGCGGACTATTCCAGG
This sequence comes from Bacillota bacterium, assembly GCA_023414875.1. Taxonomy (GTDB): domain Bacteria; phylum Bacillota; class Clostridia; order Lachnospirales; family Lachnospiraceae; genus Mobilitalea. The sequence goes on from JAEZMV010000009.1 coordinate 149,842, forward strand.
AAGAGCTTAACAGTCTGGGAATCGCGGCAATTGTACCCTCAAAAGAAAGACAAGCTGATGTTACAGACCTGATATATAAGAATGTTAAGGCGAACCAACCGGTTGAAATTGATAAATTTCATCTGATATCCTCCCAGTTAAGAAACGAAGGTGCACAGGTAATTATTCTTGGTTGTACTGAACTATCCTTAATCAAGAGGGATTACGACATCGGTCCCGGATATATCGATGCGATGGAGGTTTTAGCGATGCGATCCATACAATTATGTGAAGCAAAACTAAAGGAGGAATATCATTCCTTAATCACAACATAAATCAATGAAGCAGGAAAGGCATAGAACAATGCAGAGAAATGTAATGGAGTACTTGGAACAGACAGTAGGAAGAGTTCCAACTAAGATAGCGTATGCGAATGAGGATACGGGTGTTACCTTCAGCGAAGTATATGACAGGGCAAGAGCCATTGGTACTTATTTAAACTCAGAAGGACATGTGAAAGAACCGATTGTTGTTTTTATGGGAAAACATCCGAGGACCATAGTTACCTTTTACGGTGTCATTTATTCGGGTAATTACTATGTACCGATTGATGAGGAAATGCCAAGGCACCGAATTGAATTAATCTTTGAAAGCCTAAAGCCCAAAGCAGTCATCTGCGATCAAGAAACCGTTAAGGTTCTTGAGTCATTTTCTTATCAAGGAAATGTGTATTCCTATGAAGATATGATTCAGACCCCCATTATGGATAATGTCCTTTATCAGATACGGGAGAGGCAAATTGATACAGATCCGATCTATATTGTATTCACCTCCGGCTCTACCGGTGTACCTAAGGGAGTTGTTGCCTGCCATCGTTCGGTGATTGATTATATTGAGAGCCTTTCAGAAGTACTTGGATTTAGTGAGGATACTGTATTTGGTAATCAGACTCCGCTTTACGTGGATGCCTGCTTGAAGGAATTGTATCCGACCCTTAAATTCGGTGCGACAACCTATATTGTTCCGAAGAGTTTTTTCTTATTCCCTTTAAAACTTGTGGATTTTTTAAATGAGCATAAAATTAATACGGTATGTTGGGTGGTTTCAGCCTTGACGATGATTTCTGCCTTTGGAGCACTTGAGAAAGCAGTTCCTAACTATCTGCATACGATTGCTTTCGGAAGCGAAGTATTTCCGATTAAGCAATATAATCTCTGGAAGAAACATCTGCCGAAGGCACGCTTTATCAACCTGTACGGGCCGACGGAGGCGACCGGAATGTCCTGTTATTATGAGGTGAACCGTGATTTTGCATTGGATGAGATGATACCGATTGGAAGGCCATTTAAAAATACGGAAATTATATTATTGGATGAAAGTAATCAAATACCAAAGCAGGGTGAGCCTGGAGAAATCTGTATCAGAGGCACATCCTTAACCTTGGGTTATTATAAGAATTTTGAAAAGACGAACGAGGTATTTGTTCAAAACCCGTTAAATGATGCTTATCCTGAATTGATCTACCGTACCGGTGATCTTGGAAAATATAATGAACGTGGTGAGTTAATGTTCGTGTCCCGAAAGGATAATCAGATTAAGCATATGGGACACCGGATAGAGCTGGGCGAGATTGAAATCGTAGCCAATCAGATGGATGGGATGAAGAGTGCCTGCTGTATCTTTGACCAGGAGAAGAAAAAAATCGTATTATATTATGTAGGAGATATGTCGTTAGCCCAGGTGGCTTTTTATCTGAAGGAAAAGTTGCCTAGATATATGATACCGAATGTAATTGAAGCTCTTGAAGAGATGCCTTTAACCTCTAACGGAAAAATCAACCGTGTTCTGTTAAAGGATAAATATTATAATAAATAAAAACATGCTAAAGCACATGGAGGGTAATATGGATATTATTTTAGAAATATTAAGCGGATTACATCCGGAAGTGGATTTTGACACCTGTGATACTTTAATTGATGATAAAATCATTGATTCCTTTGATATAGTTTCGATTATTTCGGATATCAGTGATGAATTTGATATAACGATTCCGGTAGAGGAGATTGTTCCGAAGAATTTTAATTCTGCTAAGGCGTTGTATGCAATGGTAACACGTTTGCTTGACGAGGAATAATCATAGGGGGTATTATGCTTTTTACATCATATCGCTTTATCTTATTTCTTATCGTTTTATTTGTAGTTTATTATATCATTCCAAAGAAGTTTCAATGGATGCTTTTGCTATTTGCCAGCTATGTATTTTACAGCTACGCGGGTATCAAGTATCTGGTATACATATTGGTAACAACCGTTACGACCTATCTGATCAGCAGAAGGTTGAATCAGATTCAGACAGTTCAGGCTTCCTATCTCAAGGAAAGACGGGAAGAACTGTCCAGGGAGGAACGAAAGGCCTACAAAGCTTCCATGAAGTCACGACAAAGAAGATGGCTCGTTCTTTGCCTTCTGATTAATTTTGGTATACTGGCTGTAATTAAGTATGGTGATTTTACAATTAATAATATCAACAGTATCTTAGATTTGTTCCATATCGATAAAAAGTTAACATTAGTCGGATTTGTATTACCACTTGGAATTTCATTTTACACGTTTCAAACGATGGGATACTTGATTGACGTCTATCGTGAGAAATATTCCTACGAAAAGAATATTTTTAAGCTGGCACTATTTATATCATTTTTTCCTCAACTAATCCAAGGGCCGATTAACCGCTTTGATGATTTGAAGGAGACTTTATTCTCAGAACATTCTTATCAGATTAAAAATGTATCCTTTGGCTTGCAAAGGATATTATGGGGCTTCTTTAAAAAGCTGGTGATCGCTGACCGTCTTTTGGTGGGAGTTAATACGATAATTCGAAATCCTGAAGAGTTCCAGGGTGTTTATGTTTTAGTAGGTATGTTTTTTTATGCGATTACTTTATATGCCGATTTTACAGGTGGTATTGATATTGCCATCGGTGCTGCTGAGGTACTGGGTATTCGTGTGAAGGAGAACTTTGAACGTCCTTATTTCTCTAAATCCATCGCAGAGTATTGGAGAAGATGGCATATATCACTTGGTACTTGGTTTAAAGAATATATGTTTTATCCGATTTCAGTTAGTAAATCAATGCTGAACCTGTCTAAATTCTGCAAAAAGCATATGGGAGAATGGATTGGAAAGAGAATCTCCATCTATTTAGCTTCTATCATTGTATGGTTTACGACCGGAATCTGGCATGGTGCTGCGTGGAACTTTATTGTGTGGGGATTGCTAAATTGCCTTGTTATTCTAGTGTCTCAGGAGTGTATGCCGCTCTATGAGAAATTCCATAAGAAATTTCACGTAGGTCATACCTTTTGGTATCGATTGTTTCAGGTTGGTCGGACCTTCTGGCTGATGAGCTTTTTACGTACCTTTGACTGTTACCGTGATGTCGGTACTACGTTTAAAATGTATGGAACAATCGTTACAAAGTTTAATATAGCAGAACTATTTCAAGGGGGCCTGATGAAGCTGGGTTTAACCGCCTCCGATTATTTTGTATTAGCACTTGGTGTTATAGTGTTACTTACGGTAAGTATGATGGGCCGTTCTTGTAGTGTAAGAGAAAAACTCGCTGCCAGACCGGTATTACTCCGATATGCAACGTATTTTGTTGCTTTTCTCGCAATTTTGTTATTAGGTGCATATGGAGTTGGATACGATTCCAGTCAATTTATATATAGTCAGTTTTAAAATTATTTCGCTGAAATGAGATAAACAGCAGGATATGATTGGAGTTATGAATGAAAGTAAAACATCTATTAGAAAAGTTAAAAAGATTTTTCAGTAAAAAACTTCTATTTAACAGTTTAGTTATATGCTTTGTATTTGTTGTTTTAATCTTATTACAAGGCCTGCTAATGCCCAAATACATGACGGAAATCCATGAGGGAAATTTAATCGAGGAATATTATGATGAAACAAAGGATCATGATGTGATCTTTGTTGGTGACTGTGAGGTATTCTCTAACTTTTCCCCGGTTACTCTATGGGAGGATTATGGCATCTCAAGCTATATCAGAGGAAGTGCTCAGCAGCTGCTCTGGCATTCTTATTATCTGTTGGAGGATACATTACGTTATGAAAAGCCTGAGGTAGTCGTATTCAATGTTCTGGCAATGAAGTATAACGAGCCGCAGAAGGAAGCCTATAATCGTTTGACCTTAGATGGAATGAAATTCTCAAAAGTAAAAATCGATGCAATCAATGCATCAATGCTGGAGGAGGAATCCTTTGTTTCCTATCTGTTTCCGATTTTGCGGTATCATTCCAGATGGAATGAGCTTAAGGCCGAAGATTTTAAATATCTGTTCCATAAGGATACCGTTTCCCATAATGGTTATCTGATGCGAGTGGATGTAAAACCGGTTGATACAGTTCCGGAGGGCAGAAAGCTCCCTGATTACCAGTTTGGTGATAACAGTTATGACTATCTAAACCGCATCACGAAGCTTTGCAAAGAAAATGATATCGAACTCATTTTGATAAAATCGCCAAGTGTATATCCTTATTGGTACGAGGAATGGGATGAGCAGATGGTGCAGTATGCAAAGGATAATGAATTAACCTATATTAATTTTCTAGAATGTGTGGACGAGATAGGAATTGATTATAGTACCGACACATATGATGGCGGACTTCACCTTAATCTTTCCGGTGCTGAGAAATTAACCGATTACTTTGGTAAGCTATTAATTGAAAACTATGAGTTAACCGATCATAGAAATGATCCTAAGTACAAGAACATATGGGATGAAAAAATTGATTTCTACTATGAAATGAAGGAAGATCAGGAAGAGGAACTACAGAAATACGGTTATCTGAAAAGCTATGGTGCTGCGGTGCCAAATGAAGATGATAATCTAGAGTAAGGAGAGTAGTGTGAATTAAAAAGCAATATTCACAAAGCGAATTAGAAAATTCGCTTAGGAAGAACTGTGATGTTCGTGCAGTGGCACTCACACCTTGTTCTTCCGGCGTTTTGAGCTGCATCAAATATGTAGAAAATTTACAGGTAATGAAGAAAGGCATGGGGATTACTATGAAAAAAGGATTATTAGTATTAGTTGTCTTATTATTGTTGGCAGGCTGTAGTAAGGATAAAGAAGTTCCTGCATCTAAGACCGAGGATATAGGAACAAAAGAGGATACGTCAAAGGATGATGCAAAAGAAACCACATCGACTAAACCGGGCTTTGAATTTGATTATAATGGAGTAACCATTCCAATGAATGTAGATGCAGCTCCGGTGGTTGAAGCACTCGGTGAAACCACTGCCTATATGGAAGCTGCCAGCTGTGCTTTCCAGGGTCTTGACAAATTCTTCACTTATAGCGGATTTGAATTATCTACCTATCCGGACGGAGAAAAAGACATGGTATACTCCGTATATTTTCTGGATGATTCTGTGACTACCAAAGAGGGCATCTATATTGGATCTTCGAAAGATGATGTTATTGCTGCATACGGAGAGGATTATACCGAGAAATCAAGTCAGATAGCCTATACCATGGGTGAAACAGAGTTGGCTTTTATCCTGGAAGAGGATATGGTTACATCAATTACGTATTCCGCAATCGTGGAAGGTATGAATTAATTACTTATTATCGATATCGTATATGGAGTGACAGGGAAAATATTTGTTTTAAAAATCGGGTAGCCTAGAGTAGGTTACCCGATTTTTATATCTCATAGGATGGATAGCCGGATAAATTGATTATATACAAGTTCGATAACAATATCTTCAAAATTAAAAAGTATATTTACATGCTAACTGGATACCATAAATAAAAATACGAATGAGGTAATTATTAATATAATTACAAATACCGTTACAAAAGCCAATCCTGCATAGGAGAATATTCTTCCTGTGCCCAGGCTAATGAAAATCGTATGGAGGTGATAGCGTGAAAATTGGTAATACAATAGCACCGCATGAGGCATTGGAACTTCATGAGCTAGTAACTTTTAAAAATGTATGTGCAACCAAATCAGCTGCCATGGCGGCACTTGTTAAGGATGAGGAACTAAAAGGGATACTTCAACAGGATTTTACGGTAGGAAGAGAACACATTAAGGAATTAAATGAATTAATGGTTGGTGCAAGTACAGCCTTTAGTACTTCTTCGAAAGCAACAGTAGGTTAATATTTATTTTTGAGAGAGAGGTAAAGAATGGCAAATATAATTCAAAATATAGCCGGTATGGGAAATATGACGGAGCAAGTTATTGCAACAGATTTACTTTTGGCATCTAAGACTGCAATTAAAAATTATGCCTCAGCAATAGCCGAAGCAACATCTCCGGAGGTTACAAACACCTTACGCAGACAGCTGGATGATGCGATCAATGCTCATGGAAGAATATCTACCTACATGATGAACAAAGGATTTTATAATGCTTATGAGCCACAAGCTCAGATGAGTATGGACAGACAAGCATCCGAAACGGTAATGAGCATTAATCAGCCTTAACAATTTTGCTTACAAGGTTCAAGGATTATCAAGGAATGTTTCATATGCTTTATAAGCAATACTGTTTCACTAGAAATAGTTAAAATGATTTATGCATAAAGAAGAAATATTTCATTGACTTTATCTAATGCTGATAATATAATGAAAAAAATGAATCGTATCGGGAGCTTGTGTGCAGGCTGAGAGGAAACAATAGTTTCGACCGTACCTGATTTGGGTAATGCCAACGTAGGGAATAACATGGATGATATTTTATTTATGGGATGTACCTTGCTGAGGTACATCCCATTTTTTACTATTTTTTTAGCAAAAAAAACTTAATTAAATCAAAGAAGGAGATGTTCTCATGTCAATCAAAAAATATCACTAGCAGGTATTTTAGTAGCAATCGGTAAAAATCAATCATAAATAATATGGGATGGTATTAATTACAAAACTATAATAGAAGGGTAATAAGATATGAATTATAAAACGCAAATGGAAGCCGCTAAAAAAGGCTTTATTACGAAGGAAATGCAGATCGTTTCACAAAAGGAAGGAGTAGATCTTGAAATCTTAAGAGAACGTATTGCAGCAGGAACAATAGCTATACCTGCAAATAGGTTACATAAATCACTTAGCCCGGAAGGAATTGGGGAAGGATTAAAGACTAAAATGAATGTTAATCTTGGGGTATCAGGAGATTGCGCCGATTACGGGAGAGAGTTTGAAAAGGTGAAGCTATCTATTGATCTTGGTGTTGAAGCAATCATGGATCTGAGTAATTATGGTAAGACCAATACCTTTCGGCAGGAGCTGGTTGATTATTCACCTGCAATGATTGGTACGGTGCCGATATATGATGCTATCGGTTATCTGGAGAAGGACCTTATGGATATCTCTGCAAAGGATTTTCTAAAGGTAGTGGAAGCCCATGCAAAACAGGGTGTGGACTTTATGACAATTCATGCAGGTATCAATAAAAGAGCAGTAGGGAGCTTTAAAAACTCAAAGAGGTTAACGAATATCGTTTCCCGAGGTGGTTCATTATTATTTGCCTGGATGGAAATGACCGGTAATGAGAATCCATTTTATGAGTATTATGATGATGTTCTTGATATTTTATATGAACATGATGTGACAATCAGCCTTGGAGATGCACTTCGACCGGGAAGTATCCATGACAGTTCAGATGCAGGTCAGATAACAGAATTAATTGAACTGGGCCAGCTGACAAAAAGGGCGTGGGCAAGAAATGTTCAGGTTTTGGTAGAAGGACCGGGACACATGGCTATGAATGAAATTGCGGCAAACATGATACTACAGAAGAGGCTTTGTCATGGAGCACCCTTTTATGTACTTGGCCCTTTAGTTACTGACATTGCACCCGGTTATGACCATATAACCTCTGCCATCGGAGGGGCAATTGCTGCAGCAAACGGTGCTGATTTTCTATGCTATGTTACTCCTGCCGAACATCTTAGGTTACCCGATCTGTCAGATGTAAAGGAAGGAATCATTGCTTCGAAAATAGCTGCCCATGCCGCTGATATAGCAAAAGGAATTCCTGGGGCAAGAGATATTGATAATAAGATGAGTGATGCAAGAAGAAGAATTGATTGGGAAGAAATGTTCTCGTATGCCCTTGATCCCAAAAAAGCAAGGGAATATTTTGAGAGTGCTCCACCCTCAGATAAACATAGCTGTTCAATGTGCGGAAAGATGTGTGCGATGCGTACCACGAATAAAATTCTGAATGGAGAAAGGGTTGAAATCCTTTAGAAAGAGGTGTGAACATGTTTGGTAATGCGATTAAAAACTTAAGAGAAGCTTCACCGTGGGTACATAATATTACGAATTATGTTACAGTAAACGATTGTGCAAATATTATTTTAGCATGCGGTGCCTCTCCAATTATGGCTGATGATCTTCTTGAAGTAGAGGAGATAACCTCCTTATGTAATTCATTGGTTATCAATATTGGCACCTTGAACGAGCGAACGATCAAATCCATGCTCGTGGCGGGAAAACGAGCGAATGAGTTAGGCCATCCTGTGATCTTTGATCCGGTTGGAGCAGGAGCTTCCAGGCTTCGTTCCGATACTGCTTTTCAATTACTTAAGGAAATAAAATTCAGCGTCATCAGAGGAAATGCATCAGAGATAAAAACCCTATATAATGGCATAGGTACCACTAAGGGTGTGGATGCTGATGCGGCAGATCGTATCACAGAGGATAGACTTAGCGAAACTGTTAAAAATGCCAGGTATTTATCAGAACGAACCGGTGCAGTAATCGTAATCACCGGTGAGATAGATATTGTTACTGATGTAGAGAAGGCATATATCGTAAGAAACGGACATCCAATGATGAGCAGGATTACCGGAACCGGTTGTATGCTATCCGCAGTCCTGGGTGCCTTATGTGCTGCAAATCCAAGTAATCTTCTAGATGCAGCTGCTGAAGGAGTATGTGCTATGGGATTATGCGGAGAGTTGGCTTTCGAGAAGATAACTGTGAATGACGAAGGTACCTCCTCCTACAAAGTACACTTGATTGATTATATGAGTAAGATGAATTTAACAATTCTAGAAGATAGGGCAAAGATCGAAGAATATAGTTAAGAACTGCGATGTTGACTGTTATGAAAGGTATGGTTATTAAGATGAGAATCAAAAAAGAGGATATGCAATTATATGTAGTAACCGACAGGAGCTGGCTTGGCGAGAATAAACTGGCAGCTCAGGTTGAGGATATACTGAAAGCCGGAGCCACTCTTCTTCAATTGAGAGAAAAAGATATGACCTATGAGGCATTTGTAGAAGAAGCAAAGGAAATTAAGCAGGTTACGGATCAGTATCAAATTCCATTCATCATAAATGATCGGGTTGATGTAGCAAGGGCGGTAGCGGCTGCGGGAATTCATATTGGTCAGGATGATGGTGATATAATAGCAACCAGAGAGCTGGTTGGAGAGGATATGATAATCGGAGTATCGGTGCATACGGTTGAGGAAGCAATCGAAGCTCAATTAAAGGGAGCAGATTATATCGGGGTAGGAGCTGTATTTGGTACCTTAACGAAAAAGGATGCAAATCATGTTTCCCATGAGAATTTAAGAAAAATCTGTGCTGCGGTTACAATCCCGGTAGTGGCGATTGGTGGTATTACTAAGGATAACATTTTAGAACTAACAGGAACTGGAGTAGACGGGGCTGCGGTTATATCTGCAATTTTTGCATGTCAGGATGTTGGAAAGGCTACAGAGGAGCTGGCCAAGCTGGCTAAGCGAATGGTTAGAAGGGAAGCGATAATATGAAAAAAGTACTCAGTATAGCAGGTTCGGATTGCAGTGGAGGAGCCGGGATACAAGCGGATATTAAAACCATAACGGTACATAACATGTTCGCAATGAGTGTAATTACAGCACTCACCGCTCAAAACACCCTGGGGGTTCATGGAGTTCTAGAGATTAATCCGCAATTTGTAGATGACCAGTTAGAGGCCATATTTACAGATATCTACCCGGACGCAATTAAAATTGGCATGGTATCCAACCAAGGTATCATTGAGGTAATCATTGAAAAATTAACAAAATATAGGGTGAAGAATATCGTATTGGACCCTGTTATGATATCCACCAGTGGAAGCAAGCTACTTAAGGAGGATGCTATGAATAAGCTTATCACCGGCCTTATGCCGTTAGCGACTGTGATTACGCCCAACCTGATGGAAGCAGAATGTCTGTGCGAATTTTCTATTACTTCAAAGGAAGGCATGTTAAGGGCTGCAAAAGAGATTGCCCTACAATATAACGGAGCGATACTGATCAAAGGTGGGCATCTTAAGGATTGCAGTGATGATTTGCTTTATGATAAGGGTGAATACTACTGGTTTAATCAGGAACATATTGATAATCCAAACACACATGGTACCGGATGCACCTTATCCTCTGCTATCGCATGTCATTTGGCGGATGGAAAGGATATAACTAGCAGTATAGCAGCAGCTAAGAGCTACATAACAGGCGCGTTATCAGCTAATCTGGATTTAGGAAAAGGAAATGGTCCCTTAAACCATAGTTGGAAGCTTTTATAAGAAAAATAATAAAAAACACCGGTGATTACCGAGGAACAATTAGATTTATTAAAAAGGCTTCAACTACAAAATTATGGGATTCTCCTTTCAAAATAGGTATAAACCTGTTATTATGATGGTAAAGAATATCAAGCATCAAGTAATCTATTCTATAAGAGAAAACGAGGTGAAATAAAGCATGAAAAAAGTATGTGTGATTGGAAGCATTAATATGGATTTAGTAACAACAGTTCAGAACTTTCCTAACCCTGGGGAAACTGTAAGCGGCAGAAGTTTTAATGCTTTTCCCGGAGGAAAAGGAGGCAATCAGGCGATTGCAATCGGAAGACTCGGTGGAGATGTTCTCATGGTTGGAAAAGTCGGAGATGATATATATGGTGCAAATTATATAGAAAATTTCAAAAACAACAATGTAAAATATGAAGGTATTAAAACCGAGAAAAATAATTCTACCGGTATTGCTGTGATACAAGTTAACAGTAAAAGTGAGAATAACATTGTTGTTGTTTCAGGGGCGAATGGAGCTGTAAATGATGAGTTCATCGAGCAACAATGGGATATTATGAAAGAGTCCGATATATTTCTATTTCAATTAGAGATACCAATTAATACAGTGATGAGTACGATGAAAAAACTTAAGGATTTAGGGAAAATAATTATTCTTGATCCTGCACCTGCAGCGGATATACCGGACCATATATATAAATACATAGATTTTATTACACCCAATGAAACAGAGTTAAAACAGCTTACAGCTAAAAGTATTGAGAAGGAAGAGGATTTAAGAGAGGCTGCATATATTTTACTGGATAAAGGAGTATCGACGGTTATAGCGAAGAGTGGAAAAAAGGGAGCATATATTCTGAACAGTAGTATATATAAGCATATAAAAGGTTTTAATGTAAATGCAATTGATACGACAGCGGCAGGAGATTCATTTAATGGAGGTTTTGCTTATGCACTTGCCAATGGAATGAAGCTGGAAGAGAGTGTAATATTTGCTAATGCAATCGGTGCTATTTCTACTACAGCATTAGGTGCGCAGGATGCAATGCCGAGTTTAGACGAAGCAAAAGAATTCCTGTATCGAAATAATTGCGAAATAAAGCTTTCTTAATGATATGGTAGTAATACCAATTTCATCTCTCACATGAAAGCGCAAGGTGAGAGGAAAGTAAACATCGTATATAGTTAACCTTATTGTCAGGAGGTAATCAAATGGATTGGCTTGAAAGAATGAATAGTGCTATTCATTATATTGAGGAAAATCTTGCGGATGAGATTGATATCAATGAAGCTGCAAAAATAGCTTGTTGTTCAGTATATCATTTTCAACGAATTTTTTCATTTGCTGCAGAAATGACAATCGGTGAGTATATAAGACTAAGACGTATGACGGCAGCTGCATTTGAACTACAGGGAAAAACTAAAGTGATTGATGTTGCAATCAAATACGGATATAATTCACCGACTGCATTTACCCGCGCCTTTTTGAGTATACATGGTGTCACTCCAAGTGCAGTAAGAGAAAAAGGGATTATGTTAAAGTCATTTCCGCCAATCACCTTCCAAATGTCTGTTAAAGGAGGTAAATTAATGAATTATAAAATCATTGAAAAACCTGCTATGAGGTTTGTCGGAAGAAAAGAAACAATACCTACAGTGGACGGACAGAATTTTATAAGAGTTCCTCAAATCTGGGATGAACTGATGAGAGATGATAGCTTCGAAAGGATATGCGAGCTTTCAAATGGAAACCCTTCCGGAATCTTAGGTATTTGCACTAACTTTAAAGATAATCAACTGGATTACTATATAGCCAGTTCCTCGGAGGCGGAAGTTCCCGGAGATATGGAAGAGCTTATTGTTCCTTCCGGTTTATGGGTTGTATTTGAATGCATTGGACCTATTCCTTCTGCCATTCAGGATGTATGGAAACGTATTTGTACAGAATGGTTCCCTTCTTCCGGATACGACCATTCCGGTGGTGCGGAGATTGAATGGTACTCAGATGGTGATGGAGGTACAGATGAATATGTCAGCGAGATCTGGATCCCAATAGTTAAGAAATAGTATATATATAATTATCATAGCTATGTTTCTTTCGATGAATGTGTGACATATTCTGAAACATGGCTCTTTATTATTTGAAATAACAGTAATATATTTTAACTACGTATTATATAAGAATTGAGGTGAACTATGTTTCAGGCAGGTACGGATTGGAATCCATTACAAGGTAGGTTAAAAGAAATCATTTTAAAACAAAATCATTTTGAAGAAGCAAAGCAGTTATTGCTAAAGATGCATTCATTTGTACATAGTTCTTCCGTCCATGAAATATCCGATATCACTTTTATGGATGAGATTTGGAAGGATTTAAGCGACAAGGCATTTCGAACGATGCCAACAATAAAGGACGATACGATAGCATGGCATATCTGGCATATTACAAGGATAGAAGATCTTACGGCTAATTATTTAATTGCAAATCAAACACAGGTTTTCGATGAAACCTGGGCGGAACGGTTGCATACAGTCACCAAGGATACCGGAAACACCATGAGTGATCCCGAAATAATCAGTTTCAGTAATGAAATAGATAGGGAAACACTTTATGAATACCGTAATGCAGTAGGTCGTCAAACCAAGCGTGTTATTGAAGAACTGAAACCTGAAGCTATGAGAAGAAAAGTATCGGGGGAAGGCTTAAGGTTAATTGCTGAAAGCGGCGGAGTAACAAACCATCCGGATTCCGCTTGGCTTCTTGATTTCTGGGGTAGGAAAAATATAGCGGGAATATTCCAGATGCCGATTACTCGTCACCAGATAGTACATTTGAATGATTGCAGAAGATTAAAGAAGATTTGTAAATAGATATGTTGATAATATCTGATTAGATGTGTGAATAGGTATTCATGCGGTAATTAACAAGGAAGAATCGAGTGAGACAAAAATGATATAATTATAAATTATATTAATTTCTCAAAAAGTATTGACATTATCCAATGTTGGTCATATAATATACTCAACGTTGGATATAGAAAAAGAATAAAGAACGAGGTAAAGCCAGTAAATTAAAGTACTCAAACTAAATACATGTAGTTTATTGACTGATAAACAGAAATTTATATAGGTGAAAAAATGATAAGTGCATTTATTTTATATTATATTAATATGAAACCAACCCATGGTTATGAGATCCAGAAGTTTATCCAAATATCAGGAGCAGATCAGTGGGCTAAAATTCAATCCGGTTCTATCTATTATGCGCTTACAAAACTGGAGAAGGATAACTATATCCGGGTGCTGCGTGAGGAACGTACCGGTTCCAGGGTCCGTAAAATATACGAGATAACGGAAAGCGGCATAGAAGAGCTGCACCGAGAGATGGCTGAGGAACTTGATAAGCCTATATCCAGTATCGGTTCCTTGAAATTCTTCACAGACCCTATGTTAAGTACCATAGAGAAAGAGAAAATCATCAAAATAGTAGATAATCACATAATTAAGCTGAAGGAACAGAAGGACTTCTGGGAGAAGTGGTACCATATAAAGGTTGATGAGCAATCAACCGGATTATCAAGACTTAGTTTTGAGATGACTCTGAATCAACTTGACTACCAAATAAAATGGCATCAGGAGCTACTGGATCATATTGATGAATATATAAAAGTCGGTAAAGAAACAGAACAACTTATTAAGAGTATTGATTTTGATAAAATGGAAGAAAATTCAGCGGATTCAGAAGTGGAACAAAAGCTTCAATATGCCCTAAAGCTGAAGAACGAGATACTGAAGGATCCAGAGAATGCGGTAATAGATTTAGTAGATAAAATTATTGAAGAATTGCAGAGCCAAATCAAGAAGAAATAGATAGAAGAATAGCAGAAGCGACTATTCTTCATGATTTATGCCCATATAGCATGAGCCATAGGTTGCAATTTAAATAAGTAATTAAAGGAAATGAGTTATAAATAACATGATTTAAATAAGTTTTCCAACCTAATAGGCAGGAAAACTTATTTAAAAGACTAATATCCAATATTGGATATACAAAGTATAATAAACAAGTATAAGTAGATAACATAGGATAAAAGTGGAAGTATAAATTGCAGCGATAAATATAAAAGATACTGTTCAATGAGATATAAATGCAGAAATAAGGTAGTAAAAGATAGAAATCATATTTAAATATCATAAAGCAATGAAATAAATCAAATAAGGAGGATATATAATATGAACAAACTGTTAGAGGTAAATAATCTTTCAAAATCCTATGGAGAGAAGCAGGTAGTACAGAAAATCACTTTCGAGATCAGTGATGGTGAGATACTGGGATTCATCGGTCCAAATGGTGCGGGTAAAAGTACTACAATTAAGATGTTAATCGATGTGGAAGCAAGGGATGATGGAGATATCTTATTTCAAGGTGTGAAGATTGGGAAAGAAATGAAAAGCTTCAAGAAATCGATCGGTGTCGTTCCTCAGGAAATCGCTGTCTATGAGGATATCAGTGCCTATGAGAATGTTAAATTCTTTTGTTCCCTATATGGATACCATGGGAAGGAATTGAAGAGCAGGGTGAAGGAAGCCCTGGAATTCGTAGGCTTATGGGAGCGGAAAGGAGAGTTGCCTACTAAGTTTTCCGGAGGAATGAAACGAAGACTAAATATTGCCTGTTCCATCGCTCATTCTCCTAAGCTGTTAATCATGGATGAACCGACAGTAGGAATTGACCCACAATCCAGAAATCATATTATGGAAGCAATTAAGACTTTGAATTCTAGAGGTACTACAGTTGTCTATGTATCCCACTACATGGAGGAGATAGAAGCAATCTGTGGTCGCGTTCTGATTATGGATCATGGGGTTATTATGGAGGATATGGAGAAGGAGCAGTTAAAGGATAAGTATATGAGTCAGGGCTGCAACTCGTTAGAGGAGATATTTCTAACAATTACAGGGACAGAATTAAGGGATGAGGAGGTTTAATTTTTCATGAGAAATCTATTTCACATCGTTTGTTTTGATTTGAAGAAAAGGTCGAGGGATGGATTTATAATTGGCTATAATATCATTTTCCCTATCGTCATGACAGTATTGCTTGGTTATCTCTCATCCGAAAGCTATGGGAAGGATTTTACCGGCTATCAATATTATATGATTGTTATACTTTCCTTTTCAGTGGCCATGGCTGTAATCACTGCAGCATATGCGGGGAAGGATGATGCGTATAAGAAAACGGCCGTACGCTATCTGTTTTCACCGGTATCAAGATCCCAGATTGTTCTGGCAAAGCTTATATCCTGTACACTGGTAATCAGCTGTTGTAATTTGCTGGTCATACTTTTTTCCCATCTTGTATTCAAGCTTCCGTTAAATATAAAAATAATTCCTGTCACACTTATATTAGCAGCAGAGACCTTTACCGTATGTGCAATCGGCCTTTTTATCGGTCTAGGTATGAAGAACTTCATTTTTATCAAAAATGTATTAAATATTCCTATTTGTCTGGCGGCTATCTTAGCCGGGACCTTCTTTCCGTTAGGGACTTTAAATGATAGATTAGAAATGCTCATAAAGCTGTCACCATTAACCTGGGTTAACCGCAGTATCTTCTTAATGCTATATGATGACAGTTCACAGCTCTTATGGAAAACATCCTTGATATTTATGATCACAGGAATTGGATTTGCAATACTGGCAATCAAACTATTTAAAAAGGAGGAATTCATCCATGGGGATTTACCTGGTTATGAAAAATAATTTTAAAAGAGGTTTTCAACATAAAAGGTTATTCCTTCTTACCTTCCTGTTACCGGTTATTGTATGTGCTCTTTTTGGGCTTGTAAGGTTTGACAAAACCACTGTTCGCGTGGGAATTCTGGAGGCCTCGGTATTAAAGCTCGAAGATCACGAGGCTTTGTATGATATTTTTGATGCTTCAAAAGGGATAACGTATGCTCATGCAGATGAAGAAAGCATAAATACAGATTTAATAACAGGAAAGTATCATGTACTTCTTGATTACCGAAATAGCAAGAATTTAGAGGATTATCAATTGATTACATATGAGAAGGAAGCAAAAGGGGAATGGATCAATACGGTGTTTAAGAAGGCCTTTGAAGACAGGGAACCTGTAATTTTGGAGAATCCAAAGAAACAGGGTTTATCAACAACAGAACGTTCCATGGCACTTCTCATGTCTTTGTTTATGATATTCTCTACCCTTCATGCTTCTGCTATGATCAGGGATCGGCAGAATGGAACCTACTTAAGATATCAATATGCTAATAAAAGCGGAGTTGGGTATATATTGGGTTATATTCTTCATAATGTTGTGATAACCTATGCACAGGTATTACTATGTATGGGGTCACTGCTTATACTACAAAAGAATTTTTCCCTAACCGTAATGGAGATATTAGTACTATCAAGCATAGTAACAGGGATAGCGAGTATTTTTGCGGTAGTAATTTGCATGACCAGTAAAAGCGAAGTGCAGGCTAATATCTCTGCCTCAGCCATAGCTTCGATCATGTCACTGCTAGGAGGAACCTTTGTGGCGGTGGAAGCAATGCCGGGTCTTCTTAGAATTCTAAGCTTAATAAGCCCGATTCATTGGGTAGTAGAGTTAATCAGAATATTTTAGTACAAAAATAATGTATACGGAGGAAAGTTCATTTAATTCAAAACCGATGTGTTTTTAGCTGCTTTTAATGTTCTAATTTAAATATGCCAGCGTTAAAATACGCTGGCATATTCTAGATAGTCATTTTTCGTCGAATATCCTATTCTAAACTACCATCTGTTCTCAACCCTCTCGGCAAACCCAAAAAAATCATTAAGTAAAATGATAGTACCATCATCAAGGATAGCGGTTCCGGTAAACTTACCAAATACTTGGTGCTGATTGGTGGATAATACTATCATTGAAAGAACTGCGCTACGATCAAGAATAGGTGTGAAGACCATTTCGATCCTTCGATCAGAAGAGGTAATAATCCATGACTTTAAGTAATCATACTCCTTCTTTTCGTTGATGGGTATGTGAAAGGTTACATCTGTTAACTTATTAGCGATTCCGTTTAGGAATAACATATTCTCTGTTGCGGCAGAGGTATCTCCGAAGCCATACCCAAGATTGAAGCCGAACAGATTACCATTCACCATACCCTGACCGACACTCCAATACCAGGTAGTTTTGTAAGGCCAAACCCCACGTCCCCAGACGAGAAGGGCAAAGGATTGTGTAGAGTTGAAAGTTATCATTTTGTTATCCAAAAGGACAGTACCGGAGGCGCGCATCCCAATCACTTTACGATTATAATAAAAATCATTTTCATCTTCTTTAAATGGTGTTGCTATCACCATCGAATCCTTAGGCTCCTGTGTAAGATCAATGCATATATTCAGGTCCTTGTCATTGCAAAAGCTTTTCATATAGAAATACAGTTCACGATTTCCATTATGATTTAGAATGGTAATATTGACATCTTTGTCCTGATAATGGAGGTTTCCCTGAACAGATGATTCTGGCATACTAAATTTTTCTTTTGATACAAATTTGATGATATTCTTTGTTATTCTTTTTTCACTTATTAAATCAATTACGGTTGCACTGATCAGTAATATGGATAAACTTCTTCCCACGGTCATTGCGACTGCATACTGATCATTATAAATCAGATAATAATCCCACTCCTTTAGTCTGAGTTTGCGTGCTACATTCCTTCTTCTGTATTTAAGTAGGGGATATGTAGCATATCCCTTTTGCATTAATTTTCCTTGTTTATCTAAAAGTTTTGAAGGCTTTGTGATTTTAATTTGCATAGCTTAACCCCTTCTAAGATGTAAATTCTGGTGTGACATAAGCCAAAAAGCTGCCCCAAATTTGTTCCTACTATAATTTATTAATAACAACATAATTTAGTTACCGTATATTGTTGTTATTTGAGTTGTTTCAGTTAAATGTTTTGTGCAAAGCAAAAGTGTAATATGGCAGTCAAAAAATGTAATACCTGATTTATTCGAAAGAAGAATTGTCTTTGTAATTTAAAGATAATTTTGCATTGCATTTCGTTACACTTAGTGATTGCAAAAAACAGATGAATGAATGGTAAGTGGGGTGGATAAATATGGAGCATAACTGGAAATCATACTTAGTATTGTTCCAAAGGTAGACAAATAGAATGATTATCCTTATAATGATAGGGTGATTGACTATTGTAACTATGGAAGGAGGAAGGACTCATTTCATTTTCCAAACATTTCAGAAAGATTGTGTTTTTAAAATGATTGAGGCCATAAAATAGATGAAAAAAGGACAAGTGTACGAAGGTATTGTTATAAGAGTTGATTTTCCTAACAAAGGAATTGTTGAACTGGAAGGAGAAAAGGTAGTTGTAAAAAATTCCATACCCGGCCAGAGAATCAGCTTTTGTATTAATAAAATCAGAAGTGGTAAGTCAGAAGGAAGACTAATAGAGGTTATTGAAAACTCGCCCTTGGAGAACAGGGAAAAGAGCTGCAGAGGTTACGGAGAATGCGGTGGCTGTAGTTATCAGACGCTGTCCTATGAGAGTCAGCTGGACATGAAAAAGCATCAGGTAAAACGCCTGATCGATCAGGTATGTAAAGATTATCACTATGAAGAGATATTAGGCAGTCCGGTAGAATGGGGATATCGTAATAAGATGGAATTCTCCTTTGGAGACGAATATAAGAACGGTCCGTTAGCACTGGGTCTTCATAAGAAGGGAAGCTTTCATGATATTATCAATGCGGATGACTGTGTGATTGTTGATAAAGATTTTAATATGGTACTGAGCTGTGTATTAGACTATTGCTCAGCGATTGGGGCGAGTTTTTTTCATAAGCTATCGCATAAGGGTTATCTGCGCCATCTTCTTGTTCGAAAGGCTGTAAAGACAGGAGAGATTTTAGTTAATATCATAACGACCTCACAGGAAGAGGGGATAGAAGAGGATATATTTTCAACAATGGTAGTGAAGTTATTAGAGTTACCACTGACGGGGAAGATTGTCGGTATACTTCATACGTATAATGACAGTCAGGCTGACATAGTTAAGAGTGACCGGACAGTATTATTGTATGGAAGAGATTACATCTTTGAGGAATTACTTGACTTAAAGTTTAAAATATCAACCTTCTCCTTCTTTCAGACGAATTCTCTTGGAGCGGAGGTATTATATTCTAAAGTAAGGGAATATGTTGGAGAAACTAAGCATAGAACGATATTTGATCTATATAGCGGAACCGGTACGATCGCTCAGCTACTTGCTCCGGTAGCAAAAAAGGTAACCGGTGTGGAAATCGTAGAAGAAGCAGTAGAAGCTGCAAAAGAAAATGCAGCTCTGAATGGACTTACTAACTGTGAGTTTATCGCAGGGGATGTATTAAAGGTTATCGATTCCTTAAACGATAAACCGGATATCATCGTTCTGGATCCACCGAGGGATGGCATTCACCCGAAGGCTCTAGATAAGATAATTAACTTCGGTGTGGAGCGGATTGTATACATCTCCTGTAAGCCAACTTCACTGGCTAGAGATTTGGATGTGCTTCAGGCTAAGGGCTATAAGATAGATAGGGTATGTGCGGTGGATATGTTTCCGGAGACGGTGCATGTGGAGACAGTTGTCTTGATGTCACGAAAAGATAAATAAAGAGGCTCAAAGTGCTTGAAATCAAAGGTTTCCAGACTTTCGGTAAGAATATCCGATTGATGGGAACCTTGTAGATAAAATATAGTGTAAGGAGGTATTGATATTAAATTAGAACCAAATAAATTTGAGTTGGAGTCAACAACTGTTTGGTCATTTCCTGAAAGAGGTGATTGGGCTACTCATTGTGGGGTATACAGAGGAAATTGGTCCCCATATATACCAAGAAATATTATTCTTCGTTATAGTCAACCAAATGAATGGATTCTAGATCAATTCTTAGGAAGTGGTACTACATTAGTCGAAGCAAAACTACTTGATCGTAATGCCATTGGTGTCGATATCAATGAGCAATCTATTTTATTATCTTACCAAAATCTTAATTTCCAATGCAATACAAAAACCCAGCAAAGTATTAAAAAAGGCGATGCACGCAATTTGTCATTTATTACAAATGAGAGTATGGATCTTATTTGCACGCATCTCACTTGTCATAATACCCGGATTTTCATAGTTCAACAGATAATATATTTCTAGAAATTGAAATATATCAAAAAATGTTGTATACTTGTACAAAGCATGTCTGGAGGAGAGCGTATGGATTACTTAACAGTCAAAGAAGCCGGAAGCAAATGGGGCGTTACCAGCCGCATGGCGACCTACTACTGCGAACAGGGACGCATTCCCGGTGCGCTGAAAAAGGGCAACCTTTGGCTCATTCCCAAGGACGCCGAAAAGCCTGCCGATGGAAGAAAATGCCCGAAGAAATGATATTTAATGCTGATAGAATGAAATATTGCAATCCTGTTTTGCTTTTCTCTTGGAATGAAGGAGTGAACTTGAATGGACATCGTCAAATTGATATTTACCCTATTGCTTTCATCCTCGGTTATCTGCGCCCTCCTGCTGATCAAATACGCCAGCAAGCGGCGCAGTATGCCGGGCACAGGTTACTTTATCCTGCTGCTTGCGTCAACTGTTGTCACTAATATTGCCTATACGGCGGAAATCAATGCGTTAACGCTGTCTACGGCATTGATCTGGTTCTATGTCCAGCATTTTTCCACGCCCTTGCAGCATTATTTCTGGATGATGCTGAGCCTAAAATATTCTGAGGCGCCAAAAGGAGTTGTCAGGACGGCAAAATACATAGGACTGCTTCACCCCGCCTTGTTTTATCTTATTTTTTTTACCAACCACCTCCACCATCTGTACATTTCATCTTATAATTTTGTAAACAACGGACATTTTTGGGTCATCCTTTCCGCAAAAGAACCGTTATACATACTGATGGTCGCATCCGGGACACTGATCGGGGCCATCTCCATGTTCTTTTATATCTGGGGTCTGATGCGCTCTCCCCGGCTTCATCGGTACAGTTATCTTATCATGATGGTGGCTTCTGTCATCCCTTGGATTACGGTATACCTGATCGCTACCAATACGAATTACCTTGGCATTGACTATTTTCCTGTGGTCTCGATTCTCTCTGGCATTTTATACATGCTTGGGATATTCAAGTTCCGAATCTTTAATGCCATTCCTATTGCGACGGCAATTGTATTCCGTCAATCAAAGGAAGGCGTCATCATTGTTGATTTGGCGGATCAGATCATTGACGCCAATGATTCTTTCACGAAACTATATCCCGACCTAAAGGGTCGGCTTCACCAATATACCCTCCGCTCGTTTACGGAGAACCATGCGGAACTGAAAGGCGTATATGGAGAGAACCCGGTGTTTACCTACAGCTTGTCGGAGGAAGGAACTGAGAGACACTACCAAGCAGAGGTTACAAAGGTCATGACCGATGATGCCCTTGAAATAGGCAAGGTTCTTACCGTCACGGACATCACCCTGTTTGTAGAGAAGCAGAAGAGCTTGGAAAGCATCGCTTCCACGGCCATCGATCAGGCGGAAACCAGTGAGCTTTCTTTTTTGCAGGCACAGATCAAGCCCCATTTTTTGAATAATACCCTCAGCGTCATCGGTTCCATGGTCACAAGAAGCCCACAGGAGGCAAAGGCGCTGATTGCCGAGCTGGGGGAGCACCTTGCCAACTGCTATTATTTCGACAGCAACTCCCCCGTGGTTTTGTTGGAAAAGGAGCTGGAAAGCGTCCGTACCTATGTTACCATCGAAAAGGCAAGATTCCGGGAACGGCTGAATTTTCATCTGGAGTATGACGATATTCCACCGATTTCCATTCCAAGGCTGGTGCTTCAACCGCTGGTGGAAAATGCTCTCCGGCACGGAATCCTCAAAAAAGCCGACGTAGGCAATGTCTGGCTTACCATCAGCAGGGAGGAAGACGGCTTCCGGTTTGAAGTCAGGGACGATGGGGTTGGCATGAGCGAAGAAATTCTTAGCAGGCTGCTCCGTGATGCCGAAAACATCCACAGCATTGGTCTGTCCAATATCCACAGGCGGCTGATGAAACATTATGGGCAGGGACTTACGATTACCAGCGAGCCGGGAGCGGGAACACAGGTTGTGTTCCATGTTCCGGAAACTGCTGTTTTGGGAAGAGGGGATACACTATGATTAAGACAATTGTACTGGATGATGAATGGTACAACCTTGAGGAAGTCTGCGAATTGGTGGAGAAAACCGGCTTCATGCAGGTAACAGGAAAATATATGAACCCGCTTCAGGCGTTGGAGGAAGCTGCCACCCTCGCTCCACAGGTGGCTTTTATCGACATCGAAATGCCCGAGCTTGACGGGCTGACCTTTGCGGAAAAGCTGCTTGAAATCCAACCGGAGGCCATGATTGCCTTTATCACAAGCTGGAACCAATACGCCGTACAGGCATTTGAGCTGAGCGCTTTGGATTATGTGATGAAGCCCATCAAGGAGGAACGGTTCCTGAAACTGGCGGAGAAGATTCAAGCGGAAATCAACCGAAAGGAACAACTTTCCTATGCGGAGCAGGTTTTGTC
This sequence comes from Bacillota bacterium, assembly GCA_023414875.1. Lineage (GTDB taxonomy): Bacteria > Bacillota > Clostridia > Lachnospirales > Lachnospiraceae > Mobilitalea. Next base: position 173,049 of record JAEZMV010000009.1, read on the forward strand.
CCTCTATGGAGAGCAAAGGGTTGCACCCGCAGCAAAGCAGCTGCCGGACTTTCCATTAACAGAACGGGAAACGCAGGTGCTGGCCCTGCTTGCACAGGGACTGACCCAGCGGGAGATTGCGGAAGAGCTGTATCTTTCCGTTTCCACGATTAAAAGACATCTGGAAAGCATCTATTCAAAGCTTAGCGTCAACAACAAAATCAGCGCGGTGCAAAAAGCGCGGGAAGCAAATATTTTATAAGTCCTAAAAAAGTGGCCGTTTGGCCAATACACGTTCATTAAAAATTCCCTTATGATTACATAGAGGGAATTTTTTTATTTGATAACAAGGGAATTGCTTAGGCAATTCACCTTACCGGAAAGGAGTGGTTTTATGACCGCAACGTTTCAAAGCGCTACTTTCACAGCGGACGATACCCTTACCGTTATACTTTCCAACGGAAACCGGATGGACATTTGTATAACGCCCTATCTTGGATGCGCGGAGCTTTCCCCGCTGAAGGACAAAGGCGTGCAAAAAAGCCTAAAGGTGCAGGACGGGTGCCTGTGCTGGGAGGATGCTCCGCCCCTTTGTACCTCCGCACTGCTTTCTCTGCTACGGGAGGAGAAGGATTCCGGGTGTGCGATTATCTGCGCAAGCGCGGGAGACGACTGGCGGTTGTATCTGCGGTTTCAAAACGGCGGCAGCCTTTCCATGGAGATGGAGCCGCTGCTGGAATATTCGGTATTCGCTCCGCTGGTGCAGAGTAGCTTGTGGAAAACCCTGCGGGCAAAGGAGAAATCCCTTCTGTGGGAAGATGAAAGCATCCGGTTGGAGCTTCCCATAGACACGATACTCCGTTACTTTGCTTAGGAGGCTGAGTCAACAAAAAAACAGGAAAACTAGGAGGAAACCATATGAATCAACGCAAACTATCCCGGCGGCTTTTGGCAATGGCGCTGTCCGTTGTCATGGTGCTGGGAATGCTGCCTGCTATGGCGGCGGCAGAAAACCTGCCCGCTGGAACAAGCGGCGAGATAGTATCATTTGAACCGCTGCCCGAGGCGACGGCAGCACAGACGGTGGCCCTTGACACACCGCTTGAAGATTTGGATTTTCCCGAAACCCTGATGGCTACGGTACGCTTTGCGGTGTACACAGATGAGCCGGTACAGGATTCTGGTAATACGGTACAGCAGGAACCGGAACAGAATTCGGAAAGCGTACAGCAGGTTCAGGTCACTACCGTATCAGCCGTAGCTCTTACACAGGAAGAAACGGCTGACGAGGGCTCACAGCAGGATCAGGTCACTGTCGGAGAAGTGACCGAAGAAAATGAGGAAGCTCCCGCAGCCGGTCAGGAAGCCGTAGATCCTGCACAGGAAGAATCCGATACCGGGTATACGGAAACAACTATTTCGGTGCCGGTCAAATGGACGGCTTCGCCGGACTATGACGGCAATAGGTTGGGGGTGTATGCCTTTACCGCCGAAACAGAGGGCTTTACCCTGAGTGTCGAAACGCCCACCATCACTGTAACGGTGCAGGAGGCGGCAGTCAAGGGTACAATTACCGCCTTTGACGAGCTGACGGAGGATATCCGCTGGCAGAACACCACTGAGCCGTTCTTTCCCGAAACGCTCACCGGCACTGTGGAGGGGCAAACCGCCAAAATTCCGGTGACATGGGAAGCAGACCACGACTATGATTCCGATTCCCCGGCAACCGGACTGTACGTGTTCACCGCAAAACCGGGCGAAGGCTATGCCATCACCGCAGAAATGGAAGCGCCCCGCATCACCGTATACATCCCTGCTGCGAAGCGTATGATGCTGCGTATGTCGGGCGAGGGCACCCCCGCAAGCCCGCTGGAAATTACCACGGCGGCACAGCTTGCGGAGATTGCCGTACTGGTGAACGATGGCAGGCTGGAAACCTTTTTGTTCAATGACAGCAGCGCTACAGTATCCCTAAAACTCATGAATGATCTTGACCTTTCCTCCTACGGCGAAGGTTGGAACAGCGGCAAAGGATGGGAGCCGATTGGAAGCACCAGCACCTACCCATTCAAGGGAACCTTTGATGGAGATAACAAAAAAATCACAGGGCTTTTTATCAACCGTACGGAGCAGTTATCCGGCCTGTTCGGCTATTTATCCGGATGTACGGTGCAAAACCTTGGGCTTGAGGAGGTAAGCATCACAGGTAGAACTAATGTTGGCGGCATAGCAGGCTTTGTTTTTAATAGCGTCAGCAGCGGTAACAGCGTAACAAATTGCCATGTAACCGGCACAATCAGCGGAACTGATATGGTCGGGGGCATGGTGGGATATGCTGACGGCAGTGTGACAAATTGCTATACCACCAGCACCGTCACAGGAACAGGCAATAATGTCGGCGGTGTGGTGGGGTGGGCTAACGGTAGCGTGACAAACTGCTATGCTACCGGCACCGTCACAGGCACAGGCAATAATGTCGGCGGCGTGGCGGGCTACGCTTACAGCATAACAAACTGCTATGCCACGGGCGCGGTCAGCGGCAGCGACAGTGTTGGAGGTTTGACGGGTTCTGCTTGCAACGTGAAATATTGCTATGCCACAGGCACCGTCACAGGCACAGGCAGGGAGGTCGGCGGCGTGACGGGCTACGCTTACAGCATAACAAACTGCGCCGCACTGAACCTAAGCGTCAGCGGTGGCAGCGAGGTCGGGCGTGTGGCGGGATATAGCAGCGGCGGCACACTCTTCGGCAATGCGGCGTTTTCCGGCATGACGGTCAAGGTAAATAATGTAGACCAACCTATTAGTGGTGGTACGGCAAATAATATAAACGGCGTGGATATAACCAGCGCAGATATAACGACAGGAATCTACTGGGCAACATCGATGAACTGGAATAATCCCACAGTCTGGACGGTGGAAAGCGGCAAGCTGCCTATCCTTGCGGCAATCCCGGCAGACGTGCAGGACGCTGCCATACCGCCGCACCTAGTGCTGGGCGGAAGCAGCTCCTACTTCCTTGGTGAAGGCACAAGTACTGACCCCTACCAAATCAGCACCGCAGAGCAGCTTGCAAAGCTGGCAGAGCTGGTGAATGTGGGCGATACAAGTTACAATAACAAACACTACAAGCTCACCACCGATCTTGACCTTTCCGCATATGGAAAAAAGTGGAACAGCGGCAAAGGATGGGAGCCGATTGGAAGCACCAGCACCTACCCATTCAAGGGAGCCTTTGATGGAGATAACAAAAAAATCACAGGACTTTTTATCAACCGTACGGAGCAGTTATCCGGCCTGTTCGGCATTTTATCCGGATGTACGGTGCAAAACCTTGGGCTTGAGGAGGTAAGCATCACAGGTGGAACTCATGTTGGCGGCATAGCAGGCTTTGTTTTTAATAGCGTCAGCAGCGGTAGCAGCGTAACAAATTGCCATGTAACCGGCACAATCAGCGGAACTGATATGGTCGGGGGCATGGTGGGAAGTGCTGACGGCAGTGTGACAAATTGCTATACCACCAGCACCGTCACAGGAACAGGCAATAATGTCGGCGGTGTGGTGGGGTGCGCTGCCGGTAGCGTGACAAACTGCTATGCTACCGGCGCGGTCAGCGGTGGCATTGAGGTCGGCGGCGTGGCGGGCTACGCTTACAGCATAATAAACTGCTATGCCACGGGCGCGGTCAGCGGCAGAGACAGTGTTGGAGGTGTGGCGGGTTCTGCTCGCTACGTGGAATATTGCTATGCCACAGGCACCGTCACAGGCACAGGCAGTAATGTCGGCGGAGTGGTGGGGAGGGCTGTCGGCAGTGTAAGAAACTGCGCTGCGCTGAACCCAAGCGTCAGCGGTGGCAGCGAGGTCGGGCGTGTGGCGGGATATAGCGGCGGCACATTCTTAGACAATGCGGCGTTTTCCGGCATGACAGACTCGGGCACAGGAAAATTCGGAAGCATAGTAAATAGTCTGACCGATAAAAATGGGATGGGTTTTAGTACTGCCGACATCAAAGCGGATGGTACTATTGGTTGTCGCTTTGATGATACCAGTATCTGGACGGTTGAAAACGGCAAGCTGCCTATTCTCCAGAATGTGGCCGGTACGCAGGACGGTACCATACCCCCACACCTTGCGGGCGGCAGCAGCCCCTACTTCCTCGGCGAAGGCACAAGCACCGCCCCCTACCAAATCGGCACCGCAGATCAGCTTGCAAAGCTGGCGGAGCTGGTGAATGATTCGGCAACCAACGCGGCCTATGGCGGCAAGGACATATACTACAAGCTTACCGCCAATCTTGACCTTTCCGCTTACGGCAAAAACTTTAATAACGGTGAGGGCTGGGTACCGATTGGAAGCACCAAAACAACTCCCTTCAAGGGAAACTTTGACGGCGGCAACAAAAAAATCGCCGGGCTTTCTATCATCTTCCGTACGGAACAGTTCTCTGGCCTGTTCGGCTTTATAGACGGTGGTACGGTGCAAAACTTTGGGCTTGAGAAGGTAAGTATTAACTGTGGTCACGATTATGTCGGCGGTGTGGCAGGCTTTGTTAAAGGTGGAAGCAGCGTTACATACTGCCATGTTACCGGCTCAGTCACCAGCCTGGGAACAGATACAGGCGGCATTGTAGGCAGAGTTGACGGATTCTTCGATGAAGAAAATAAAGTGGCAAACTGCTATGCCAACGCCTCCGTCACTGGCGGCAACGAAGTCGGCGGCATTGCAGGAGGTGTTTTAAAAGGTTGGTTGACAGACTGCTATGCCACCGGATCCGTCAGTGGTATAGGCAACGAAGTTGGTGGCGTGGCGGGCGTTGCTCAAGCATACAGTATCGTGACAAACTGCTACGCCACGGGTGCGGTCAGCGGCAACAGCGAGGTTGGCGGCGTGGTGGGCGTTGCTCGAGTATACAGTATCGTACGAAACTGCGCCGCACTGAACCCAAGCGTCAGCGGCAGCAGCAATGTCAGGCGCGTGGTGGGTTTTGCCGATAAAGACATTACCCTCTTCGGTAACGTGGCGTTTTCCGGCATGACGGGCGGTGGGAGCAGCACGGGTGCTGGCAATCCTGACGGCGCGAATGTAAACAGCAGGCAGATGAACACCGCCAGCTTCTGGACAACGGCGGGCAATTGGGATACCTCCGGCTGGGATACTTCGGTCTGGACAATCCAAGACGGCAAACTGCCTGTCCTTCAAAATGTGGGCGGCACGCAGTCCGGCGAAAGTGGCCTGTACCTGACCTTACGTGATATTGCGGGAGCTGCGGTAACGCTCAATGAAGATACCTACACCTACACTGGCAATCCCATCCTCCCTTCCTTAACCGTTACCTTTGATGGTGCAACGCTAGTGAAGGATCAGCATTATACTGTTACCGTAACCAGCACGGACGGAACGGGAACCAGTGCAGGTACAAATGTGGGAACCGTCACCTTAGAAATCAAAGGAATCGGAAATTTCCAGGGAACGAAACCCGGCGTGACCTTTCAGATCGTAAAGGCAGACGGTCCCATCGCACCTGCGGTGACCGGCGCTTACACCGGCAATGGCAACACCTTTACCTACACGGTGAACGCCATTCCCGGTGCGGAGTATTCAACGGACAACAGCACTTGGCAGGGCAGCAACGAGTTCACCGGATTTACCACTGCGTCGCCGGCTACTACCTTCTACGCCCGTATCAAGGAAACCGGTACGCACAAAACGGGCGCAGTCGGGAAAACCGCAGCAGTGACATTCACAAAGCTGGAGAACACACAGGCACCTGATCTTGCCTACACCGTCAGCGGTACGAACAACAGCTGTACCATTACCATCACGGCGGTAAGCGGAGCCGAGTACAAGTTTGGCGATGACGCTTGGGACAGTTCCAACAGCAAGGGCGGCTATACCAGTGCACAGACTGTTATGGTTCAAATCCGTTATACGAAGACTGCCACCCACAATCCATCCTCTGTGAACAGCGTTAGCATAAACCTTGCAAAGCAGAACAAAACCGCGCCACCCGCTTTTGAGCTGGGTTATACCTACAACACGAATGTAAATCAGTTCATAGTGACGATTCCCGAGCGGACGAACGCAGAATACAGCTTTGACGGCACTGCCTACAGTCAGACAAGAACCATAACAGCGGCACCAGGCGATTCTGTTACCGGCTATATGCGCTATATGGAAACGGACGCGTATAATCAAAGCTCTGCCGCGACAGCTTCGCTGACCTTGCCCATCCCTGTCACCACCATTACGGTTAGCGGTACAGGCGGCCAAAGCAGCATTACCACAAACGGCGGCACCCTGCAAATGCTGGCAGCAGTTATGCCAATAGAAGCAACACAGGCGGTCACATGGTCGGTATCCGGCTCTGGTGCAACCATCAGTGCAACCGGATTGCTCACCGCCACAGGTAACGGCACGGTGACAGTACGCGCCACAGCGAAGGATGGAACGGGCGTCTATGGTGAGAAAACCATCACCATCTCCGGGCAAACTACAGGCGGTGGTGGTAACGGAGGTTCATCCTCCTCCGGCAGCAGTTCGACCACTACTACGAGAACACCAGAAAAGAAGCCTAACCAGCCGGTAACGGCAACGGCTTCTGTTACGGCAACAGCGGGGGCGAATGGTACGGCAAGAGCATCTGTCCCGGATAAAGCGGTAACAGATGCCATTGCAAAAGCACAATCCGATGCAGCGAGCCAAGGCAAAACTGCAAATGGAATTTGCGTGGGGCTCGACGTCACAATGCCAAAGGGCGCAACTGCTATGACGGTAGTCCTCACTCGCAGCTCTCTGAACAGTCTGGTGAGCGCCGGGGTAAGCAACCTTGAAATCAACGGATTCCTTGTCAGAGTAAGCATTGACAAGAAAGCGCTGGCAGAAATCCTGAAGCAGAGCACCGGCAATATTAGTATTGCCATTGCACCTAAGACAAACCTTTCCGACGCGGCGAAAAAGATCATTGGCAGAAGACCGGTTTATGACATTACTGTAGGTTATGGCAGCGGTAAAACAGTGTCCAGTTTCGGCGGCGGAATTGTTACAATTTCTATTTCGTACTCTTTGGGCAAAAACGAAGCAGTCGGTGGTCTGTATGCCGTATATGTAGATGAAAAGGGCAACGCAACCCGCATCGCAGGCTCCGCTTATGATGAAAACAGCGGCCGTGTCATCTTTACTACCACCCACTTCTCTCAGTACGCGATCGGCTACACTGCTCCGTCAGCGAAGTTTACGGATATTTCTTCCCATTGGGCAAAGGAATCCATTGACTATGTGGTAGGCAGAGGGCTGCTTTCCGGAACCTCGGAAACAGCATTTTCACCTAATTCTGCCATGACAAGGGGAGTGCTGGTAACGGCTCTCGGCAGACTGGCGGGAGTGGATACCAAGCTCTACACCACCAACAGTTTCACGGATGTCAAAGCTGACAGCACTTTCCGCCCATACATTGAGTGGGCGTACAAAAAGGGCATCATTCAGGGTATCGGCAACCAGCAGTTCGCACCTGACCGTGCTATCACCCGTGAGGAAATTGCGGTGATTTTTGTAAACTATGCCAAGGCTACCGGCTATACTCTGCCCGTGACCCGTGAAGAGGCCGCCTATACGGATGCTTCCAGTATCGGCAGCGTTTATAAAAATGCAGTCACAGCCATGCAGCAGGCGGGCATCATGATGGGCGAAAACAACAATGTATTCAGCCCCGGTTCCAGCGCCACCCGCGCGGAAGTCGCCGCTATGCTGACCCGGTATATCAAGCTGACCATCGACCCCGCTACCGCGCTGGGCTGGGAGAAGAATGATTCCGGCCAGTGGATGTATTTCAAAGACGGCAAAGCTCTCATCGGCTGGCAGACCATCAATGGAAAGGTCTACTGCTTCGACAGCAACGGAGGCGCTTTCGCCAACGTTTGGAAGCAGAACGCAAAAGGCGAATGGTTCTTCCTTTCCTCTGACAGCAGCGCTGTTACCGGTTGGAAGGATATTGGAGAGAACGGAAACACCAAGCGCTACTACTTCGATGCCAACGGCGTCATGGTGACTGACAAATGGCTGGAAAACGACGGCAAGTGGTATTACTTCTACACCGACGGCTCCCTTGCGGTCAACACTACAATTGACGGCTATAAGGTGGATGAAAACGGAGTGAGACAGTCCAAGTAATGATGCAAAGTAATTCCTGAACGAGAATCGTGAGGACCTATCAATAACAAAATAGATAAGGGCAAACCCATCGAAAGGTGGGGAGGAAAAGGAGATGATTGGCGGTACTTATAAAAAGGATGAGGACTGATTTACGATGTGTAATTTATTCATATCCAACCGCATCCACAATTAATCCGGTTTAAAATTCACGGGTAATTTGTCCTTAACGGTGGTGGCTTTTACTATTAACCCCTAACCAGATGCTCATCGCATTAGGTATGGGTGGAGGGTTGCTCTTAGAAAAAGAGGTTATCGCCTGTTATCGGTTTTCGAGAAAAATAACCCTCCACCAAGGAACTAGTGGGTCTTCACGACATCATTTTTACGCACTCAAGGCATGTGGAGACGTGCTGTCTGCTATATAAGGTGAAATAATATTTAATGAATATAAGTTATTTTGGAATAGAGTTATTATAAATGAGGATAGTATTATGGATAATAAAAAGATATTACCATTTACTGGGGGCAACTGCATAAGTCCTGTCAATAATCTGAAATAATAAAATAAAAAACATGGGTAAAAAGTATTACTTACAACTTTTTACCCATGTTTTCTATTGGATAATCATTATTAATATTCTAATTTTTTTGTATATTCTTCAGCTTTTTTTTCTATTGCTGTGTTATATCCGTGTTCACGCATTTGAGCATCATATGTAGTATCAACAACAATCCATTGGCCTTTGCTATTTAAAACTTCATTCCACGCATGGTACCCTTCTACATTATCCGTATAGCCTTTAACCAATTTTGCCGGTATTCCCTGACTCCTTAGCATCACTGCAAACAACGATGAGAAATCATAGCATATACCAGTTTTATCATTAAGCATTGCATTTGCATCCGGTAAGTATGTTGATGGAAGATTTGCAAGCTTTTCATAGTCATATTTAAAATTATTTACTACAAAGTTATAAATTGCAAAAACTTTTTCATCGTCTGTTTTGAGTCCCTTTGTAATATCACTTGCTAGCTTAGAGGCTTCAGATTCACTATCCCAGGTTATCTGTTGAACTGAATTTAAAAACACCGTATTCTGGTTTTTAACCTCAAGTACCTTCTTTACAGTATAGACCGGCAAGTATTTATTTCCTTCGGTATTCTCCAGTATGCTTATATTGTATGTACCATTCCCCATTTGAAGCGGAAATGCTTCAACTTTTCCCTCATTGTTCAAGTTGTATTGGTATTTAACACCTTCTTTTTCAATGAGAACCTTTACTCTTTTACCATCTTCGGAACGGTGGGATAATTCAACTACTCCGTTTTTATGACTATCTATATTTAATGTCTGATCTTTATCTGTTGTTTTAGCAATTACCAACGATGAATTAGCATTCACAATAAATACTGCTGTAAGTATTGCAATTATCTTACGCATATTTAAACTCTCCTTTCGGTGGCCAGGCTGCCATTTTAAAGGCCCTATAGCTTTGCGTCCCTGCCTTTCGACAGGTTTGCCGTTATCGCTTAAAAGTTATTTATCTTTTGTTTATTAGATATTAACTTGTCGGCATTTTTTATATACAAAAAACTCTTCACTTGGTGGCCAGGCTGCCATTTTAAAGGCCCTATAGCTTTGCGTCCCTGTCTTTCGACAGGTTTGCCGTTATCATTGAAAAGTTCTATTTATATATAAAAAAATTAACATAAAATCTATTATTCGTCAATTACTTTACAAAAAATAATTTATAACTCATTTCAATCAACAAGATAGGCATGAACTATAAGCCTCTGCTTTGAGGAATACAAGGGATGGCATGTAACAAGAGTCAATATGCCAAGGGTTTTACTTCTTTTCAAAACAGAAGTGTCTGTAGGCTCTACCACCTTTTTTTGGTACACAACGTACCTGTAGGTTCGAGATCCAGTATCTATTAAAACCTCATCATTTACATCCATTTCATCAAGTCTGTTAAAATAGTAGCCGAAAGTATGGCTTCTATGCCCGGCAATAACTGTATTACCTATTTCCCCTACTAATGAAGATCCCGGTAGATGCCCTAAAGATATCTCCAGATTTTCTGGAGAAACACCTTCTACAATCGGAATATCTATATTTATTTTATCTATAAGCATTCTTCCCATAACCTGACCCGATTGGATGGCCGGCTTGGATTCATTATCAGGACGGTCTGTCTTTATTGTCTGGTCTGGTTTACCTTCATGCATAGGATCTGGAGTTAAGCCATTCGTATTTACTATATCTGAATTATTATACTCAAAAGCCCTTTGCAGCTCTTCGTATTCATTTGACGCAAGAAGACTTTCATCTTCTGATCTGTCAATTGTATTAGCTGTTTTATATAAATTTTCATACATAAGCTTTTGCTTTTTTTCAGCATAAAGCTTACCGACTAAAGGGTATGCTATAAGGACCAAGCCAACCAGTACTATTATAATTCTAAGTTTTTTCATTTAAAATCACTCCCTTAACGCGCGCGAACACAAGAGCATAAGGATAAAACATGGGGGCTGTTGCAAAATGTATTTACACTTTTCAAATCCATTAAGATTCTCGTTTGCACTTAAAGATGACACTTTTACTCTTGTTATTCTTTAAAGTAGTGAAAATCTTTAGAATCTATTCATTTTGCGGCAGCCCCATGTTTATAATTTATTTATCTAACTCTTTATTTTTTCTTTCTCCAAAGTAGTCCGCCACCTAGCATGATGCTTCCAAGTCCGTAGTAAACCAAAGGCGGTATTCCTCCTGTTTTTGGAAGTCTAGCTGGTGCACCGGGTATTGGATCATCGTCCAGTGTGATTTCCGGTGGAACAACTGAGGGGATAGGTTTAGGTGTGGCTGTAGGTGTTGGCGATGTTGTCGGTTTTACTTCAGGTATTGGAGTAGGTTTGGTGGTTGGAATATTTGTACTTCCACCCGGTATTTCATCGTCGTCTAATATTACCGGTGTTGGTGATATTGTAGGTATTGGTGTATTTGAGGGTTCATCAGTTGGTTCGTCAGTTGGCCCCGGTGTTGGTGATATTGTAGGTATTGGTGTATTTGAGGGTTCATCAGTTGGTTCGTTAGTTGGCCCCGGTGTTGGTGTTGTAACTGGGATTTGTGGTGTTGAAGAAAGCGTCTCCTCAAAATAAACGGGGGTCTCACCCATGGAAACGCCCACCAGGTTCTGAGACACCTCCCGTCCGGTGGCAATGCCATCGCCGTTTACGTCAGCGGGCTTGGGAGCATAGAAGTAAACACCCTCAGGGAGGACCTGCGTACCAGACACGACGGCCTTGATCTCATCGCCGCGCTTAACATCCAGTTCGAAGGAATACTTCTCGGTACCGTAAACAACAGGGAGCTCCACCTTGTTCATTTCGGAATCACCGGCAGTCACAGTGATGTTGATGTTATCGTCAGAGCCGCTGCCACTGTTGTTGAGGGTAACAGTCAGCTTGATTTTATAGGTCTGGGTATCCTTATCCGTGAGCACCGGAGAACCCACCATCTGGAGATCGGTGATCACGACCTGCTTCTTATTTGCATAGACTTCATCTTGTGCAAGCAGATAGTCAATTAGGTCATTCACACGTGCACCGACTTCTTCATCCACGATAAACTTTCCTGTGGGGATATCTGCAAATTTTCCCATTTCTGCACTGTAATCGTGCATCACGCCACCCCATCTAGGATTAGCAGCGAAATCGTGGGACTTTAAATACTGAACCGTCGTATCATTGGCACAGGTCCAAACAGCAGCCTGTACAGCGGCAATGATATCAGCGCGGGTGAGCTTATCAGCGTTGGGAAAATCATCCGCAGCCAGATTTGCGATCATTTCTTCCAGGGAAACATAGGGATAGGAATTGGTAATGATTGCACGAATACGGGCAGCTGCTTTATCACTGTAGTATTCGCTGTCTTCCAGATTCATTCGCTTGTAGTAGACACCGTTTTCGATTCCGGTATCGATGTCGCAGCAGTAGACAACTTCATAGTTGCTCTGTCCGCTGACATAAAGTCCATCCGGAGTCCAGGTTTCGCCATCATATGCGACCGTGTCGACCAAAACAAATGTCTGGGGAATTGCATTATCCACAGCATGATTGCTGATCTCATAAGCATGATGGGGAGTCTGGAAGCATGTTATGTAGGTATAGCCCTCGGTACCGGCAGTTACATCGACAGAGACTTCATCTCCGTACCAGATATTGCCGGACTCCAGAGTCTCCTTGGCAAAAGCCTGTACGTTGAGCATGTTGGTGCACATGATTCCAATAAGAAGAAATACGTAGAATTTTTTAAATAATTTTGCCATGTTTTCAGCTCCTTTCATAAAGAAAAGTGTCCTCGAAACACCGGCAGCCGGGCTACCATGGCTTTCGCTTTAGATCCCACGGCTTTGCGTCCCATGCTTTCATATGGTTTGCCTTTTTCTCGCATCTCGTGAGGAAATACATAACCTTTCGCCAAGTTATGGTCGTCAGACTATGTGTTATTAATAAAAGCAGGCAAACTGTCTGTGACCAGTTTGCGCTCCTTCTGATATTAGAATATCATTAACACCTCCTTGTGTCTTGAGAAAAATTCTGGAAGGGATACTCCTCCTATATCCGGCATACGAAATTTGATGGAATACATTAACAAATACTATGAAAATATGAATCTTGAAAATCGTTTAAAAGATAACTAATTGGCTAAAAGTAAGCAGGTTTTAAGCACTATCTGACGATAGATGATGATGGATGTTGACGCCGAACGCGAGTTGAACTCCCCTCGCCTCCACCAAAATAGAAATCGGGCTTGTCCCGATTTTTTATTTTGGTGATGGAATGGAGGAAGTAGAACACGAAGGCGCCGCCGCCCAAAAGGCGGATGAAGGTGCGGGAGACGGTTCTCTGATTACAGATGGTACTCCATGGGATATGTCAGATAAGAAACAGGCTCAAGCTTATCGGCGGTGACATAACCGGTGGGGGCGTTCAGCAGCGTAGGAATACGGTTGACGATGGTGGCGCAGGTGTGCTCCACGGTAGCGGGTTTCACAACATGGAACTCGGTGTTAGGCTCACCAGTCAGTTGCCAATCGCACATATCGCCGTCTTCGGGACCGTATACCTTACCGATGGTCTCCTCTTCCACTGTAATGCCTTGCATGGTTTCAATTGTCACCACAGCACTCATGCCAATGCACCTGCCTGCTTGGATGGATTTCCCCAAGGTGGAAGAATAGATGTCATGGTCGATAATATAAGGGACATGCTCTTGCTTGATGGACTTGATGATCAGACCAAGCTTGTTGCAGATTGCTTCAGCAGCATTCCATGCATAGGAAGGTTCGAATTCGGCTGGGTGCGCAATCTGGGCTTCAAACTCCTCGGCTGTCAGGTCGCAACCGTGAGCCTCTGCAAGAGCCAATCCGTATTCGTCCACATTATAGCTGTACGCGCCCTTGATCTTGGTCAACTTATGAATGCCGCCGGCCACCAAGCCTACGATATTAATCCAGAAGATATCCTGCATTCCGGAACCGGTTATTGTGCAGCCGGTCTCTTTTGCCAAAGCGTCTAGTTTGTTAATCTGGGCAGCAGCAGTTGTCCAAGGATAAATGGCTTCTTCGCAAGTGGTGATCACGTTGATGCCGCGTAACACACACTTCTCCACATGGCTGTAGATGTCGCTGATGAAGCTGAACAGGGTCACAACTGCCACATCGGCATCGCACTCATCCAATACCATATCGGCATCGTTGCTGATTATGATGCCGGTCTTCACGCCCAGCTCAGCAAAGTCGCCTACGTCCATACCCACCACAGCAGGGTTCACGTCAATCGCACCAACGATCTGTGC